>NZ_BDBF01000022.1 GCF_001612845.1 Nocardia elegans NBRC 108235
CTGGAGCCGGGGCGGGTGCGGACTGCGCGGCGGCGGGCGAACCGCTGCCGATCACGCCGAGCTGGCCGCCGACCGACACCACGTCGTCCTCGTTCGCGCTGATCTCGAGCAGCGTGCCGGCCACCGGCGACGGGATTTCGGTGTCGACCTTGTCGGTGGAGACCTCGAGCAGCGGCTCGTCGACCTCGACCTGGTCACCGACCTGCTTGAGCCAGCGGGTGACGGTGCCCTCGGTGACGGATTCGCCGAGTTCCGGCATCTTCACCGGGGTGCCGTCGGCGGCGCCGCCGGACTGTGCGGCGGGCGCGGGCTGCTGCGCGGGAGCCTCCTGCGCGGGGGCCTGCTGGGCGGGCGCTTCCTGCGCGGGCGCGGATTCAGCCGGTGCCTGCTGCGCAGGTGCTTCCTGGGCCGGGGCGGGCGCCGGCGCGGATTCCTCACCGGCATCGCCGATCACGCCCAGTTCGCCGCCGACCTCGACGACGTCGTCTTCCTGGGCCACGATCTTGGTGAGTACACCCGCTGCGGGGGACGGGATTTCGGTGTCGACCTTGTCGGTGGACACTTCGAGCAGGGGCTCGTCGACCTCGACCGTGTCTCCTTCCTGCTTCAGCCACCTGGTCACAGTGCCCTCGGTGACGCTCTCACCAAGAGCTGGCATCTGGACGGAGAAGGCCATGTCCGTTGACTCCTCTAACTGCTCGACGGGTTCACAACAGTTCGTCTCTCGGCGGGGGCGCGCCGCGGTCGCGGCGAGCACCCGACTGCCACCGAACATTCCTGTGGCACCGGAGATCCGTGCGGTTCTTGTTCCGGTTCTCCATCCTTGCACTCGCCGTTGCGATACGTACCACAGGGCAGGCGGTCGGCGGGCCCATGGCGACATCACAGCATCCGTGCCGCTGCGGAGAGCTGCCTCGATGTCGATCGTCCGGCCCGGCGTGTCTGATTCGACACCCCGCGCGAAACCGCCGGGTCGGGACACGGTGCCCGCGGCGGACCTGGGCATCCGCCCGAAATGCCCGACAGCTGGCACTATCGATGGATCGGGAGCGCACGCACTCGACATGCGAACAGGAGGTAGGCGGCCGTGGGGTTGCTCGATCGTTTCCGCGGCGGCCGCGCGGGTAGAGGCGCCGACGCCTCCGATATCCGGTATCTGGCCGACTGGGTGCGCACCCACGTGGGCGTCGAGGCGTATATCGAACCCAAGACGACAGTGACCGATGTCACAGCGATACTTATCGCCGCCGATGGGGAATGGACGCGCCGGGTCGTGGGCGAGCGCGGCGCGCGCCAATTGTCGAGCCGCCTGGGGATTCCCGTCTACGACGTGGGCCGCACCGGTTACCCGCAGCGCATGCGCGACTACGACGCCCGCAAACGCATCGAGCGTAAGCGCGCGCTGGAGGCCGATCTGCGGGATCTGTCCGCGGAGTAAGCGTCCGCGGACAGATATCCGCAAGTCGATCCAGCAGGGAGCGGCGCCCCGTCGCAAGGGCGGCGGGCACGCGCCGACGATGCCGATCACTCCAGGCGGCGGTTACCCGGGGCGATGGTCACACGCCGACCGAGACCCCGGCCGGCCACGTCCGAGCGTGCCGCCGGGGTTTTCGAATGCTGTTGTGCCGCTTATTCGCCCGCGATATCGGTCAACACGGCGACCAGCGTGCGCACGGGAACGCCGGTGCCGCCCTTGCCGATGTAGCCGAACGGCCCGCCGGTGTTGTAGGCCGGACCCGCCACATCCAGATGCGCCCACTGCACACCCTCGGGCACGAATTCCTTCAGATAGGTTCCGGCGACCAGCATGCCGCCCCAGCGGTGCGGGGACACGTTGGCCATATCGGCGACCTTCGAATTCAGGTCGGCGCGCAATTCGCTGGGCAGCGGCATCGGCCAGCCGTTCTCGCCGACCTCCTGCGACAGCCGCGCGACCCGGTCGCGGAACTCCTCGGTGCCCATCACGCCGGGGGTGCGGGTGCCGAGTGCGACCATCTGGGCGCCGGTCAGCGTCGCGACGTCGATCAGGTAGTCCGGATCGTCCTCGCCCGCCCGCACGATCGCGTCGGCCAGGATCAGCCGGCCCTCGGCGTCGGTGTTGATGACCTCGATCGTGGTGCCGCCGTACTGGGTGAGCACATCACCCGGACGCTGCGCGGTTGCGGAGGGCATGTTCTCGGCCATCGGCACCGTCGCGGTGACCGTGATCGGGAGCCCGAGCCGCGCCGCCACCAGGGTGGTCGCGATGACCGCCGCGGCGCCACCCATATCGGAGGTCATATTCTCCATATTGGCCGCCGGCTTGATCGAGATGCCGCCGGTGTCGAAGGTGATGCCCTTACCGATCAGGGCGACCTTCGTGTCCCCGCCGGAGTAGGTGATGCGGATCAGCCGCGGCGGGCGCGAGGAGCCCTTGCCGACGCCGACGATGCCGCCGTAACCGCCAGCCTCCAACTGCTTCTCGTCGAGGATCTCCACCTCGAGTCCGGCCGCCCGCGCCAATTCCGCTGCGCGCTCGGCGAATTCGGCCGGAAAGAGCGCGTTCGGGGGAGTGTTGACGAAATCGCGCGCGGTCGCGACCGCCTCGGCGACGGCCTGGGCGCGGAACAGTTCCTCCTCGCCGGAATCGGCTGTGGGAACCAGGAATTCGACCCGCTGCAGCGGTTGTTCGGCCGGCTTGGGCGCGGACTTGTCGGACTTGAACGTGGTGAAGGTGTAGGCACCGAGGTAGAAGCCCTCGGCGGCGGCGCCCAGATCCAGTCCGGACAGCGTGGTGACGGCCGTGGCGGTGCCGGCGAGCGAGCGGGCGGCCACACCGGCGGATTTGCGGATCTGCTCGGCATCCAGCGCGTCCTGTCCGCCGAGTCCGACCGCGAGCACACTGGTCGCGCCGAGCCCGTCCGGTGCCGGGATCCGGGTCAGCTCCTCGGCCTTCCCCTTCGCGCCGACGGCCAGCAGCGAGGCCAGCAACTGCTCCCGGGTGCCGGCATCGAGCACCCCGTCGAACACGTCGGCCGCGGCGATCACGGGCCCGTCGTCGGTGGACAGAAGTCCGACCACGAGGACATCGGTGTCGGGGCCGATGCTCTCGGTACGTGCCAGTTCCGGGCCGAGTGAACGATCTGCAACAGCTGTCATGCGCCCAGGTTACTGGGTGGGCTCGGAGCACCATGGGGGGAGCGACGCGGTCGGAGACGGTGGTGCGCGTGACCACGGAGGCCGCCACCGAGCACGACGGGAGCCCGCCCGACGGAATTCGCTGGTGCCGGTTCGCGGTGGCATGCCATTGTGGTGATGAACTATGAACGATCGAGAACTGGTGCGCTTGTCGAAGCGCCTGTCGAAATGGCTGCGGCACGATCCGCGGGGAATCGGCCTGGACCCGGACGCGGCCGGCTGGGTGCCGGTGGACGTCCTGCTGCGGCAGGCGAACGCTGCCGGAACGACGATCACTCGTGCCGACCTGGACGCGGTGGTCGCCCGAAACAACAAGCAGCGCTACGAATTCGACGAGAGCGGCACATCGATCCGCGCCCGGCAAGGGCATTCCATTCCGGTCGAACTCGGCTATACCGCGGTCGAACCGCCGCCGATCCTCTTCCACGGCACGGCCGAGCATCTGGTCGATGTGATCATGGCCGAGGGGCTGCGTCCGATGCGCCGGCATGCGGTCCACCTGTCGGCGGATGTGGAAACCGCACGCGCGGTGGGCGGTAGGCATGGGCGCCCGGTGGTCTTCGACGTCGCGGCCGGGCGGATGCATCGCGACGGGCAGTCGTTCTACCGCACCGGCAATGGAGTCTGGCTGGTGAATGCGGTCGTGCCGGTGTATCTCTCGCTGAGAACCTCCGCAGGCTGAGTTGGGAATTGCCGGGGACTGCCTCGAGCCGACGCGCTCCCGCCCGGGTGCGAGTTCGGCTCACTCCTCGTCGGTCTGCGCCGACAGCGGTACGCCGGTGTGGAAGAACCGGATCAGCCGCCCGATCCGCACGCAGTGTGCGGCGCAGCGCTCGAAATGGTGCGCCAGCAGGGCCGTTTCGACCGCCATCGCATTGCCGTGATGCCAGCCGTCGTCGGCGACCGCCCGCAGCAGTCGCTGCTGGAGCTGTTCGATCGCCGGATCCGGCGGAATCAGCGTGGTATCCGGTTCCACCTGCTGGGCCGAGATCACCGCGATGGCCGCGGCGGTGAGGTCGACCAACGCCGCGGCCATCGCCGAGAGTTGATGCGTGATGTCCTCGGGCGCCACGGGTTCCGGGAATTTCCGCACCACACCGTCGGCCACCCGGCTGAGCCCGCCCGCGATGCCGGACAGATCCTCCGCGATCTGGATGGCGGTCACCACATTGCGCAGATCCCGCGCGACCGGCGCCTCCAGGGCGAGCAGAATCACCGACCGGTCCTCGCATTTGGCGTGCTCGGCCTGGATTCTCTCCTCCAGCGCGAACACCTCGTAGGCAGCGGTCAGATCGGCGTTCTCGATCGCCACCGCGGCGCGTTCGGCCGCCTCGTGTGCCAACCGAGCCATATGAGCGAGCTCTTCGGTGAGCGCCGCGAGTTCGGAGGAGAATTTCGTTCGCACTCTGGTATCTTCGCCGCCCACCGCGCCGAACGTGCAATATCGCAGGAAAAGTCGTCGAATATCCGCCTCGCGGGTCGGTGTCGCGCAGTGCCGCAGCGCGTGTCGATCATTAAGGTGTAGCGCACCGTGCCGACGGTTGTGCGAATGGAGGCTCTCGGGCTGGTGGAGTTACGAAGCGAGACATTATCCGGACAGCGCACGGAATCGGTCGAGGTCGTGGGTCCGCTCGATGCGGCACAGCCGGCGAACGCGGCGGCGGGCGACGAGGACGGTTTCGATTGGCTGGGCCGTACCCGGGCCGGCCGGGTGCTGCGGCTGGAACGGCCGCAACGGATCTGGGAGGGCGAGCGCACGCCGGGCCGCTCGCGCCCGTACGTGGTGGCGACCTTCAACTTGAAGGGCGGCGTGGGCAAGACCACCACCACCGCCGCGCTGGCCGAAATCCTGTCCGCCGAATTCGACAAGCGGGTCCTGCTGATCGATCTGGATCCGCAGGCCAATCTCACCGCGATGATGGTCGGCGAAAACCGCTCGGTGGAACTGGATTCCGCGGGCCAGACCCTGGCCGCGATCTTCGCCGCCGCTCTGGCCGGGCGGCCCGCGCCCGATGTGCGCGCGCTGATCCAGCACGAGGTGTCGCCCATGCACGCCGTCACCACCGTCGATCTGCTGCCCGCCTCGCCGAAACTGATTGCGCTGCAGGACGAGATGCCCGCACTGCGCCACGGCGAGCCCACCGCGGTGCTGGCCCGGGCGCTGTCGGGGGTGCTCGAGGACTACGACTACGTCCTCGTCGACTGCCCGCCGAATCTCGGCCCGATCACCCAGAACGGTCTGCGGCTGTCCGACGGGTACATGATCCCCACCATCCCGGACATCATGTCCACCTACGGAATTCCGCCGGTGCAGGCGCATCTGCGCCACCTCGCCGCGCGCTGGGGCGACCCCCTGGAGGAACTCGGGGTCGTGGTCACCAAGTACCGGCGTTCCTCCGCGGTCCACCGCACCACCCTGGAGATCCTGCAGGCCAATCGCACGCTGCCGCGGCTGTTCCCGACCCGCATCCCCGACTCCAATCAGATCGCCGCCGCGGCCGCGTTCACCGACTTCGGCAGTCTGCGCAGGAAATACGGGACGGGCGGGCAGTTCCTGGCCCTGCGCGAACTGACCGCGGACTTTCTGGCGACGACGCGAATAACCCTCGCGTGGGGGCGGTGAGGAGCGCAGGCCACGAGCAATGACCCGTAAATTCTCGTCAACCATGCATTGACAATCTTATTTTAGTCAACTGATGGTTGACGATCGCGTCGACTCGTCCTAGCGTGGGCGCATGTCCTCCACCGAACCGCCCGCACCGGCGATCACGCCCGACCAGCGCCGGTCGACCGGCGAATCCTTCGGCATCGATCCCGCCCGCTACGACCGCACCCGCCCGCCCTATCCGCAAGCCATGATCGACCGCATCGTCGCGGCGAGCCCGGGCCGGAGCTACCTGAACGCCGGCTGCGGAACCGGCATCGAAGCGCGGCAGTTCCGCGCCGCGGGCTGCACCGTGCTGGGTGTCGAACCCGACGCCCGGATGGCCGACTTCGCGCGCCGTGACGGTCTGGACGTGGAGGTGGCCCGGTTCGAGGAGTGGGATCCGGCCGGGCGCGTCTTCGATGCCGTGGTGTCCGGGACCGCGTGGCATTGGATCGATCCGATCGAGGGTGCGCGCACGGCGGCGCAGGCATTACGCCCCGCCGGTCTGCTGGCGTTGTTCTGGCACGTCTTCGAGTTGCCGCCGGCCGTGGCCGAGGCCTTCGCCGAGGTCTACCGCCGGCTGCTCCCGGATTCGCCGTTCCGTCCGCCGACCCACCCCGACCGGGCAGCGGATCCCTACGAGCCGATACTCGTCAACTCCGCCAACGGGATTCGCGATGCCGGCGGATTCGACGAGGTGCGGCGGTGGCGCTTCGATTGGGAGCGTCGCTACACCCGCGACGAGTGGCTGGACCAGATGCCCACCCAGGGCACGCTGACGCGAGCTCCGGCAGAGGTGGTGGATCAGGTGCTCGCCGGCGTCGGCGCGGCCATCGACGCGATGGGCGGCGGCTTCACGATGCCGTACGCCACCATGGTCCTCACCGCCGCCCGACTGTGATCTGACTCACATCTCCGGTCTGGTGGAACCGCCGCGTCTCGGGAGCGTCCAAACCCATGACGGACAACACCTTTCGAGACAAGGAATCGGCATGATTCGCACTACTGCCGCACTTCTCGCCTCCGCCGCGATCGCGGGCTTCGGCCTGACGGCCGCGCAGGCGGCGGCTCCGCTCGCACCGGTACAGCATCAGGCCGTCGAACCGTCGGCCGCGCAGAACGGCTGCCCGCCGCCGCCGATCGGCCCGGACGGTCGCCCGCTGCCGCCGCCGCGGGGTGTGGACGGCAAGCCGCTGCCCCCGCCCACCGGCGCCGACGGTCAGCCGTGCCCGCCGCCGACCGGCCCCGACGGCCGTCCCTTGCCCCCGCCGCCCGGCGCCTGACCCGGAACGGCCTCGCGCGCGGTCGCGGCTAGCGGACGAGAGTGTAACGGGCGCAGGCGAATTCGCCGTTCTGGGCCAGTTCGGTGAGCTTCAACTCGACTCGGCGGGGCAGCAGCGGCTGTCCCGCCCCGAGCGTGATCGGCGCGATCGATACACACACCTCGTCCAGCAAACCGTGGTCGGCGAACTGCCCCGCCAGCTCGCCGCCGCCGACGATCCAGATGCTCTTGCCCGCCGCGGCCTCGGTCATCTCCTTGTGCACGACGGTGACCGGTTGCTGGGTGTACCGCACGTCGGCCCCGTCGGTGCGCGGATCGAAGTCGCGGTGGGTGAGGACCCACGCGGGCATCGTGTAGGGCCATTCCATATCGGGATGGTTGTCGAGGATCCACCGGTAGGTGTTGGCGCCCATGGCGATCGCGCCGATATCGGTGATGAACGTGTCGTAACCCATCGGTCCGTTGTTGTCGACCTGCCGGGTCACCAGCCAGTCCAGCCGATGGTCCGGTGTGGCGATGAATCCGTCCAGGGTGGTGGCGGTGTAGTAGACGGTGCGGGGCATGGTCATCCTCTCTTGCGCAACCACATGATCGGGTCGCCGTTGTCGTGTTCTGTTGTCTGATCAGGAAATTCGCTGTCGAGCCATTGGCGCACCAGCAGTCGCCGGTAGGCCGAATAGGTCAGAACGTGGGCGATCACGGAGCCGAGGACGAAACTCTCCGGCGGCTCGCACAGGGCGTCGATCAGGGTGTCGTCCCAGCCGCCACGGCGGTCGATGTCGCGGACGGTATCCAGCCATCGCGGCACCACCTGCTCGAATCGCCGCGTCAACTCGGGGAGGTCGTCGGAGCCGCGGTCGGGTTGATCAGTGCCTTCGATCGAGGCCAGCCACACCTGTTTGGTCCACACCAGGGTCGCGAGGACGGTCGCGATGGACGCGTCCGGTCCATCCCACGACAGCACCGCCGCCGTCGAACGCTGCCGCCGGTACCGTTCGTCGTCCAGGCTTTTCGCCCTGTCGAGGAGTTCGCGCGTGTCCTCCACGTCGTGGTGCAGCAGCAGCGACGTCGGATCCATATCGTGTCTGCCTTTCGGTTCGCCCTCCACCCACAGCGACATCGGCGGGTGGAAATGGATCCCGTTCACCGCGGGAAGCCAACGGGTGCGGGATGCGGCCGGCGTCGCGCTGGGCGGATGTCCGTAGGCGCGGCTGTAGGCCCGGCTGAACCCCTCGACCGAGTCGTATCCGGCGGCGAAGGCCACGTCCGTCACCGCCGCGCCACCACTCAACTGCCAGGCGGCGCGTTCCAGCAGCACCCGCCGCCGCATCGCCACCGGTGACTCGCCGGTGCCGCGCGAGAATTGCCGGGAGAAGTGATAGGGCGAGACGAAGGCCCCCTGCGCCATCGCGCTCAGCGTGGTGTTGTTCTCATCGAGAACGGAATCGAGCAGTTCCCGTAATCGGTCACGTCCGGTCGTCACACCGTTCAGTGTGGTCGGCGCGGGTTATCTCGCGCTTGACCGATCTTGCGCATGTCCGCGCGAACCGGCTCCGTGCCGTGCTTTCACACACGGTAGTGCCGCCGGGGGCCGTATCCGGGCGGGCCGTATCCGCGGCGGTGGTGGATGAACAGGAAGAACAGCGCCGGGAAGACGAAGAACGGAATCATATGTGTGGTGGCGACGATCACCACACCGACCACCACGGCGGCCAGCAGCAGAACCGGGAACATCGGTCGTGGCCGGCGCTGCTCGCGCTGCGGGCGGGCCGGCGGGGCCGGTTGCGGACGCGGCAGGTCGGCGAACAGGACGATCAGGTCGGCGGCCGTTTTCGCGGCATAGGCGCGGCTCACGCGCTCGTCGTATTCGTCGAGTTCGAGGCGCCCGGCCGCGAAATGGTCGCCGAGCGCGGCCGCGGCCTGTTCACGTTCGGCCGTGCCGACGCGGACGCTCGGCGACCCGAACACCGCGGGGTCGAAATCGGTCATGGCAACCGCCTCACCGGGAGAACGAAATCACGATGCACCCAGCGTAGGACGGTTCGGCGAATCGTGCCTGCGCCCGCGGGCGTATCCACGGCTACGCCCCGCGACGGACCCGGCGCGTATCACCCGGCGTATACGGTGTGGATCAGTCCCCGGATGCGCCCCGGATGAGCGAGGAAAATACCCGGAAGCCTTGCGGTGAAACACCATTCACCGCGTCGGCGCAGGTCGCGAAAGTGTCGGATTTCGCACAGCTGTGAGCCGCGGCGACCTCCGGTTTCGCTCGGTAGCGTGGCTGGAAACCCGAGAGACAGCAAGCCCGAGATACAGCCATCGCAAGGAGTTGGAAGCCTTGGAGGAGGTACTTCGACCGCTGGTGGTCTTCGCCGCGACGCTCGCGGTCACCATCGCACTCGGCGCGGTGGTCGACCGCCTGTTGAATCACGCCGCGCAGAAGCATCCCGCTAACCGACTGCCCGGTCTACTGCGTCGCGTCCACCTGCCGTTGCAGGTGTTCCTGGCGACGATCGCCCTGCATTTCACCTATCCGCTGGCAGAGATCCACCTGCGCCACGACGCCGTCGTGCTGAACATCCTCGCCGCGGTGGCGATTCTTTCCGCCGCCTGGGTGGTGATGCGCGCCGTCGACGCGGTCGCCGAGAACACGCTGGACAAGTACGCGCACCGCACCCACGACATCGCCAAGGTGCGGCGGCTGCATACGCAGCTGACCTTGGTCCGGCGCATCATCACCACGGTGCTGGCGATCACCACCGCTGCGGTCGCGATCCTGCTGTTGTTCCCGAATCTGCGGACCCTCGGCACCTCGCTGCTGGCCTCGGCAGGCATCATCGGCGTGATCGCCGGTGTCGCCGCGCAGTCGACGCTGGGCAATCTCGTGGCGGGCCTGCAGATCGCGTTCGGTGATTCGGTGAAGATCGGCGACACCGTCGTGGTCGAGGGGGAGTGGGGCACGGTGGAGGAGATCACGCTGTCGTTCCTCACGGTCCGCATCTGGGACGACCGCCGCCTCACCATGCCGGTCTCGTACTTCAATTCGAAACCGTACGAGAACTGGTCCAAGGGCGGCCCGCAGATCACCGGCACGGTCTTCCTCTATCTGGACACCAGCACGCCGGTCGCCGAACTACGCGAACATCTGCGCGACTATCTGCGCACCCGTGACGATTGGGACGGGCGCAGCTGGAATCTGCTGGTCACCGACAGCACCCCCTTCGGCATCCAGGTCCGCGCCTCCATGTCGGCCCGCAACGCCGACGACGTGTGGACGCTGCGCTGCGCGGTCCGCGAGGAACTGCTGGCCTGGCTGCGCACCGAGCATCCGAACGCGCTGCCGAAGGTGCCGACCAGCGTGGTCGAACGCGACCATGCGATGGCCGAGTAGCCGCCTATAGAGTCGTGGGGTGCGCGAATTCCGCTTCGGAGTCAATTTCCTCAGCCCCGGGTCCGCCGACGAGTGGGCCGCGAAATGCCGGCGGGCCGAATCCCTCGGCTACGACGTTCTGCTGGTCCCCGATCACCTGGAACTTCCGGCGCCCTTCCCGTCGGTGCTGGCCGCCGCGCAGGCAGCCGAACGCCCGCGGGTGGGCACCTTCGTCCTGAACGCCGCGTTCTGGAACCCGGTCCTGCTGGCCCGCGACGTGGTGAGCACCGCCCAGCTCACCGGCGGCCGGCTCGAACTCGGTCTCGGAACCGGTTACGTGCGGGACGAATTCGAGGAAGCCGGCATCGAATTCGGCACCCCCCGCACCCGGGTCGACCACCTCGAGAAGACCCTGACCGAACTCCGGCGGCTGCTGCCCGAGCCGCGTCCCACCATCCTGCTGGGCGGCAGCGGTAACCGCATGCTGCGGCTGGCCGCCCGCCACGCCGACATCATCGCCTTCACCGGCGGCGAACCCGTCCCCGGCGCCACCGACGGCTCGATGCGGCTGTCCAGTGCCGAGACGGTCGACGAACGCGTCGCCGCGGCACGGCGTTTCGTCACCGAGTACGACCGCGATCCGGAATTCAACATCCTCGTCCAGCAGGTCGTCGAAACGACCGACCGCAAGGCCGCCGCCACCGAGATCGCCGCGCAGATGCATCATTTGAGCGTCGAAGAGGTGCTGGACGCGCCGACCCTGCTGATCGGCACGCCCGCCGAGATGGCCGATCAGATGCGCGAACGCCGGGAAAGGTACGGCTTTTCCTATGTCACCGTGCTGGAGCCGGCGATGGAGGGGTTCGCGAAGGTGATGCGGGAAGTGCGGGGCTGAGCCGTTAGTGCACGACCGACAGGTGCGGACCGATCTGCGCCTCGCCGAGGACTTCCGCGAGAAGCCATGAGTTCCATCGCAATTCGTCGGTGAGTTCGGTGCGCCCGAACCCCGCGTTGTGCGCGCGCACCACGGCCTCCGCGAGCAGGCCGGGGCCCTCGCCGGGATATTCGGCGACCGGCTCGCGGTCGTGGTGCAGGGTCCGGGTCGCTTCGATGCTGCGCATCCGAGGCGTCCGGTCCCGCACGATCCGCCTGATCACCTCGGTCGGCACACCCCACTGGCGCGCGAGCGCCGCCGGGCTGGGGAAGTGAATCGGCGACGGGCACAGCCGGTCCATCTCCTCGGCGGGAACGAGCAGTTCGGCGGCGAACCGGTCGGCCTCCAGCGCCTGAGTTCGATCTCCGGGCAGCGGGCAGGGGTGCAGCAGCAGATGACCGAGTGCGCGCGCACAGGCGAACCGGTAGCCGTACACGCATTGCGTATGCCGTGCGGCCACCACGATCAGCGAGCGGCCCCAGGTGTGCGTGGCGTAGGTGCCGACCCGGGCCATGGCCGCGCTCGTCGCCGGCGCCAGAGCCACCACGATGCCGCGCGACTCGAGGGTCGCGCCGAGATGTGCCAGCGGGCCCGGAGCGATTCCCCAGTGGTCGCGAAGCAGGCGCGCGGCGTCGGCGGGTGATAGTCCCTGCTCGAGGGCGGGCAGGTCGAGCGCCGGAAACCGCATCCGGCAGCCCAGCGTGTACGCCAATTCCCAGATGTACTCCGCGAACACCACCGCCTTCGCGCGATCCGACGCCGACGCGGAACCGGGATCGTCGAAATGCACGTCCGCGGCGTCGATCCGGCACATCGGGCGCCCGGTGGCGAAGTACTCGACGGGGACCTTCAAGACCCGGGCCAGGTCGGCCGGAACGTCCGGATCGGGCTGCACGGCGCCGATCTCGTACTGTTCGACGACCGCGGCGGACAGACCGGCCGCGGCCGCGAGTTCGGCGACGGACAGTTCGGCCCAGCGCCGCGCCTGGGTCAGCCGGATCGGCTCGAATGCCGACGCGACGAATCCGCCCGGCTCGCCGCTGCGGTCGGTGAGGAGTTTCAGCCCGCGTCGGTCCTGTCGACCGTCACTGTCCACCCGAATTGTTTACCGCATCGACGAGGGCTGCGGGTGATCCGACCCGAGGAAAAATTCGGTTTCCGGCGAAGCGGACAAACTCGGCTGCGGCGAATTGTCCCGCTTCTCAGGGCATTCCGCCGGGCGTGACCGGAAGCAGTTCCGGGCGTTTCGCCGGTCGGCCGTCACCGGTCGACACGCCGCGCAGCCGCCGCCAGACCCACGGGCGCAATGTCGCTGCGACCCAGGCGAGTTCGCCGGCCGCGCGGAACCGCTCGGAGCCGTCCGGCGGATGGGCCCAGCTGTGGTCGGCGCCGTCGAGCCCGAGCGCCTCCGCGGCGGCCAGTGCGAACCGTTCGTGGCCCAGTTCGGAGCCGTGCAGCCGGTCCGGGCTCCACATGCGCAGATCGGCCATCGAGGGAGCCCCGAACAGATCCACCAGGCGCAGTCCGTACCGGCTCGCACACAACCGAATTCGATCGTTGATCAGGTCGACGCGGGGTCCGATGTAGCGGGCGGCCAGTGGCACGATCCGGCGCACGTCCGGGAAGGTCGTCGTCACAACCGTTGCGCCGCAGGCGGTCAGCTTCGCGTACAGCTCCTCCATCAGGTCCAGTGCGGCCACTAGATCGGTGCCGGGCGCCGTGACGTCGTTCATGCCCGCGCAGATGCCGACCAGATCCGGTTCCATCGCCAGAGCGGCGTCGAGCTGTTCGTCGCGGATCTCGGCGAGGCGGCGACCACGCACCGCCAGATTCGCGTACCGGATCTCCGGATTGTCCTGAACCAGGCGCTCGGCCAGCCGATCGGCCCAGCCGCGCAAGCCGCTGCCGTCGTCACCGTCCCACAGCCCCTCGGTTTGGCTGTCGCCCAACGCGACGAAGCGTTCGTAGCGGTTCGGCGATGCCGCCGGACCGTCCGAACGCGGCGAGGACAACGTCGTCATGGCAGACCTCCGAGACGTGAAGAGGGTGATGCGGGAAGCGGCGTGACGGGCCCGAGGTCGCCATCGCCACCGGCTGGACAGGCTACATCGGTGCGGTCCGGTCGGATCAGGGCGTCCGAATCGTGGTGATCCGTGCCACCGGAACCGATCAGCCGGTCCGGATCCGGTCCCGATGGGCGGAACGGGGCCACCACCTCTTCGTGGTCCGCGCTATTACTCGATGCGAGTGGACCGGACCGCCGACGTCGCAGCGATGTCCGGCCGCGTGCCCATCGGAAGGATTTCGCCGTGACCGAATTGGCCGAACTGCACCGCCGTCTCGCCCGCGTCGAGGACGAACGCGCGATCGAGCGGTTGATCGCCTCGTACGGCCCGCTGGTCGACGCGGGCAACGTCGCCGCCGCCGACCTGTGGTCCGCCGACGGCACCTACGACGTCGAGGACTGGCAGATGCGCGGTCGCGCCGATGTCGCCGCCATGGTCGGTTCCGAGGCTCATCAGGGCCTGATCGGGCGTGGCTGCCTGCATTTCCACGGTCCGGCGGTGGCCACCGTCGACGGTGACGACGCGGTCGCGGTCTGCGAATCGATCCTCGTGGTCCAGCACAACGGCCGCAATGTCGTGGCCCGCACCGGCGCCAACCACTTCACCCTGCGCCGGATCGACGGCCGCTGGCAGATCACCGCCCGCACCACCCGCACGGTCGACGGCGATCCCGCGGCCCGCGATCTGCTGACCGCCGGAATCGAAGGGGTGGCGCGATGAGCGGCCAACTCGCCGGCAAGGTCGCCCTGGTGACGGGTGCCGCCGCCCGCGAATGGGCTCCCACCGGCGTCACGGTGAACGCGGTCTGCCCGGCCGCCAAGAGCCGCAGCTTCCAGCGCGTCCTGGGGGAACATCCCGAGATGGAAGCGATGGCGGATGCGGCGAACCCGATGGGACGCAGCGGAGATCCGTACGACGACATCGCGCCCGTGGTGGTCTTCCTCGCCTCCGACGGATCGCGTCATCTCACCGGGAACACCTTGTTCGTCGATGGTGGCAGTCACATCAACGGCGTCGCGTGGGCGCCGGATCTCGATGCCGCCGAACGAGATCAGCCGGCGTAACCGCTCCCACCCACACTCTCGGCACCATATCCTCTGCGCTCCCTTGTGCAATGTAATACCTTGATAGACAGAGGTTTTGGTAGCCAGGGGTGTGGCGGCTCCACCGAAGGACCCGCCCGGCTACGCCGGCAAGGGGGTCCGAGATGCCCGATATCAACTTCGAGCGGCGGCGTCAGCGGGTGGCGCAACAGCTCGGCGAACTGACCGTCCTCACGCCGGTGTGGCGGCGATTCCTGTCGGTGCCGCTGATGCGCAACGGCTGGCATGTGCTCGTGGAACGCGAGAACAGCCGTTCGGATCGCGTCGACGCCTACGCCGTCGGCCCGGGCGGCGTCTTCGCTCTGGTCCTCACCGACGTGGTGCCGGCCGCCGCGGAACTACGCCGGATCCGCTGGCGTGCGGAGGAGACGTTCGCGAATCTCACCGCCGGCCGCACCCGGTACGTGCCGCATATGATCGAGGTATTGCTGCTGATGGACGAGGCGGCCGACACTCCGGCCGAGGCCCGCTACGTCGCGGTCGACCCGACGACCATCGCCGCGCGGCTGTTCGCCGAAGCGAGCCTGTCCAGCCGCAGCGCCCGGCAGATCGCGATGACTGTGGCCGAACGCAACACCTGGTTCGCGCTGCTGTCCGCCGACAGCGGCGCCGGGCCCGAAACCTCGCCCGCCGAAGGACTTTTCGACACGACGACGCTGCGGGAAGAAGAACGATCGCGGGCGTTGAAGCGACCGTTCAGCGAATGGATGACATTCCTCGATCCGGCCCAACTCGACCTCGTCTACCGCAACTACAACGGGCCCGCGAGATTCAGCGGTCCCGCCGGAACCGGAAAGACCGTCGTCGCCCTGCACCGCATGGCGCGGCTGTCCAAGGAAGGCGCCGGGCGGCAGCTCTTCACCAGTTTCGTGCGGACGCTGCCGACCTATCACGAATCGGGATTCCGGCGCCTCGCCCCGCATGCGGGTGAGCGGGTGGAATTCACCGGGCTCCACTCCTGGACCACTCATTTTCTCCGCAGTCGTGATATCGGCTGCCGCCTGGGCAGCGGCGACAACGCGTTCTATCACGCCTGGCGCAACGCCCGCCGCCACCTCGAACCCATCGAACCGAATCCGAGCTATTGGAAGGACGAACTGCATCGGGTCATCAAGGGCCAGGGCATCGACCGCGATCTGTACCTGAAAATCGACCGGGTGGGCCGAAACCGCTTGCGTCTGGACAAGCCGCAACGCGAGCTCGTCTGGACGCACCTCTACCTGCCGTATCAGGCAGCGCTGCGGGACCTCGCGACGGTGGATTTCAACGATGTGATCGATCTGGCGATCGACGAACTGCGCGCGGCGCCGCTGGACGCACCCTACGACCTGGTGGTGGTCGACGAGGTTCAGGACTTCACCCTGATGGAACTCAAGCTCGTCCACCAGATCGCCGGCGGCACCTCGACCTCACCGCTGCTGCTGGTCGGCGACGGTCAGCAACAGGTCTATCCCGGCGGCTGGCGCCTCTCCGATGCCGGCATCCCGATCGTCGGCCGCGGCGCGGTGCTGCGCACCAACTACCGCAATCGCGCCGCCGTGCACGACTACGCCAAGCGGGTCGACGCGACGAATACGGTCGACGACCTGGACGGCGCCCCCGGATTCGTCCTGCGTGACAGCGAGGTCGTGTTGGCGGGTGGTACGGCCCGCGCGGAGACCTTCTCGCGGTCGCGCGCCGAGGAGAAGGTGGTCGCCGCCCTGACCGATTCCGGATATCCGCACTCCGACATCGCCGTGATCACCGACACCAACCGCCAGGCCGAGAGAATCCGAGCAGCACTGCGCCGCAAGAAGATTCCGTCCGTCTCCCTCGAACACTACGACGGTACCCAGCACGATGCGGTGAAGGTGGGAACCGTCCATCGCGCCAAGGGGATGGACTTCGCCGCGGTGTTCCACCTCACCGACGCGCCGACAGCGCCCGTCGACCGGTTGCGCGGCAGCGAGCGCGACCGGGCGGAGCTGGCGGCACGGCAGACCATGGTGGCGCTGACCCGCGCACGGGACCACATCTGGATCGGGCTGATGCGGGATTGACGCCCACGAGTCGGTCTTTCTCAGCTGAATCGGTTACCTTCGGCATCCATGACCGACGCATCACCGGGTTCGGCCGGGCCGTGCGCCCTGCCGGAATCGACGTCCACCGCACCCGCCCGAGATCGCCGGCCACGACGCCTGGGCAAGGTTCGCCAGGTGGTCGTCTCGGTGCTGCTGGCGGCGATGACCGCCATGGTCCCGCTGGCCTTCGCGCCCGCCATGCCCGCCTCGGCGGCGGTGGCGAAGCCGGGCGTGGAGAATCTGCCGGCTCGGGCCGCCGTGGCCGATCTGGTCGGCGACCACCCGTGGTCGGTGGCCCTGCCCGCTGATTTCGCGGCCGAGGCGGGCTATCGGCCGGTGGTCGAGGACGGGATTCTGGTCGATCCCGACGGTGACTGCTCGTCGCCGATCCAGCTTCCCGCCGAGTTCACCGAGGCGTGCAAGGCGCACGACCTGGGATACGACATGCTGCGCTACGCCGAACAGCGGCAGCAACCGCTGCAGCCGTGGGCACGCCAGGCCATCGACGCCACCCTGCAGCGCCGCATGCACGCCGCCTGCGATACGCGCGCCGACGCCGCCGCCCGCGCCCGCTGCGACGTCCTGGCCACGGTCGCCACCACGGGGGTCGATCTGAATTCCCGGCGGCAGAACTACGCGACGCCGGATCCGGAGTTCCTGTTCGGCACCCAGCTGTCGGGCGAACGGCTCAGCGATCAGCTGCTCCATCTCGGTGGTCCCGCCGCGGTGGGAGCGGTCTCGGCGGCGATCGTCGGCATCGTGGCGTGGCGGCGCCTGCGCCCGGCTCGGCTCCCGGCCGCCGCTGCCGTCGCGGAAGCCGGTGCCGCCGGGTGACCGCCGTGACAATGCAGAGCACAACCCCGCGGGCGAACTCGACGACGAAGACCCGCCGGCACCGGTCTCTCCACGTGCGTCCGCGCATCGATACGGTCGTCGCCGTCACCCTCGCCGTCGTGATGTCGCTGCTTCCGGCCGTGCTGCCACGCACCTCCGTATCCCAGGCCATCCTGACCGGTGTGCCGGTGGCGCTGGCCATCGGAGTGTCCGGTCTGCTGCGCTGGACGCTGAGCCGTTGGCGGATCGACATCGACGAACGCTTCGGCCGCCACCGCGTCCCGATCCTGCTGATCTGCGGCTTCGTGGTGACAGCGGTCGTCGTGCGCGCCGCCGCGTGGCAGAACGGCCTGCACGCGGCCATGGGGGAGGCCCCGGTCGGCGCGGCGTACTGGCTGCGCTGCGCCTTCGGTTCGGCTGTGGTCGCAGTCTTCCTGGTGGCGCTGGGACGCGGAATGCGTTGGGGGATAAGGAAACTCCTGCGCCTCTGAATTACAGCGCGGCCGCGACCTTCCATGCCGAGTGGATCGCGCCCTCGATGTAATCGACGGAACCGGCGTCACCCACGACATGCACTTCGGGAACCATCCCGGCCAGCGCATCGGCCAGGGGTGCTTGCGCCGAGACTCCGGAGGCGACCACAACTACGTCCGCCGGCGCGGTCGATATCTGCTCGCCGACGCGAAACTCGACGTGCTGCTCGGTGATCCGCTGCACTGTCGCGTGCCGGTGGATGGTGACGCCCACCTCGCCCGCGTGCCGAACGGCCGTCCACCGCCGCGGCATCGCCATCGGCACACCGAGCTGTCGACCTTCCTCGAGGAGCGTCACGGCGCGCCCGCGTTCGGCCAGGAACTCCGAAAGTTCCAGTCCGACGAGCGAACCCCCGATAACCACCACATTCTTGCCCATCGGCAGGAAGCGGCGCGTCACCGACCGGATCGCGGCGGGACTCTTCGTCACCCCCGAAATCTTGCCCAGCTTCGCGACGGTGCGCAGCAACGGTGGCACCTGCGAAACGTCGCCGACACCGGTCATCAAGGCGCGCAACGTGTCACCGGTGTGCACGTGCGGCAGATCGCCGCCGGGAACTGCCGGGCGATCCCGCACCGCCCCGGTGGCCACCACGACCACGTCGGGGTTCAGCGCCGTGATCGACGGCACGGTCGCCTCGGTCTTCAGACGGATGTCGATGCCGAGTCGCTCGACCTGAACCTTCAGCCAGTTCAGCAGCCGTTCGTTGTCGGGCGTGGTGAGGCTGGAGAACCAGAGGGTGCCGCCGAGGCGATCGGCCTTGTCCAGCACCGTGACTCGGTGTCCGCGTTCGGCGGCGAGGCGGGCGGTCTCGAGCCCGCCGGGACCGGCTCCGACCACGACGACATGTTTCGCGGTCGTGCTACGAACCAGCGGAAGGAGTTTCTCGTTGCCGAGTGCGGGGTTCACCGCACACAACGGGGTGTCGTCCCAGAAGTTCTCCTGCACGCACACATAGCAATTGATGCAAGGTCGGACGTTCTGCGGTGTCCCGGCACGCAGCTTGTTCACCAAGTCCGGATCGGCGAGCAATTGCCGCCCCATCGCCGCGAAATCCGCCTTCCCCTCGGCGATGATCTTGTCGCCGATCTCCGGCAGCACCCGGCCGACCGCGATCACCGGAATCGAGACGGCCTTCTTCACCTCGCCCGCCAATTCCGTATAGGCGCCCACGTGGTCGGGTAGCGGCCCATCGGTGAAATTGGAGAACGGGTTACGTCCCCAGCCCGTGACATGAATCGCGTCGGCACCGGCCGCCTCGAACAGCGCCGAAGCCTGCTTCGCCTCCTCGATGGTCAGCGCATCGTCTTCACCGAATTCACGGCCCGCGATCCGCACCAGAATCGCCAGCGAATCGCCGACCTCGGCCTTGACCGCGCGAATCACCTCGACCGCCAGGCGCGCCCGGTTCGCCGGCGAGCCACCGTATTCATCGGTCCGCTTGTTGTCCGCCCGGCTCAGGAAGCCACCGAGTATGTACCCGTGCGCGCAATGAATTTCGACCGCGTCGCCACCGGCCGCTCGCACCCGTCGCGCGGCCTCCGCGAAACAACGCACCACCCAGTCGATATCGTCCTGCGTGGCCTCGCGATAGGTGGCCTGCTTACCGCCCGTGACGGCGGCCAGCTTCTGCAGTTCTTCCGGGGTGTTGTCGGCCAGCGCCGACAGATCCGCGGAGCCGCTCGGCGCCGACGGAACCAGCAGCGGGCGCCCCTGCACGGTATCGATCCGGGCGATCTTGCCGTGGTGGGTCATCTGCACACACAACTTGCTGCCCGCGGCGTGGACGGCGTCCGCGAGCGCCCGGAGCCCAGGAATGAACCGGTCCTCGGACAGCCCGGGTTCCTTGGTGCTCGCACAGCCCACCGGGTAGGCGACAGCACAGCACCCGGTGATGATCAGCCCCGTCCCACCGGCCGCCCGAGCGACGAAATGATCGATATCGCCTTGCTCGATCTCTCCGTCTTCGCAGAGGTTCATATCCATCGCGGGCAGAACGACGCGGTTGGGGACGGTCATCGGCCCGATGGTTCCGGGAGCGAGCAGATGCGGAAAGGTCTGGTTGCGCGGCACGGGTCGAAGCTAGATCTCCCGGCAGTGGGCCAGGGCAAACCTCCCGATCACCGAGACATCGACCGCACCAGCGCGGCGGCCTTGTCCGCAAGGACCTCCGGAGCCCGATCGGTGTGAAGAACGGCTCCGCGTTCGTCGGCGTCCAGCGGCTCGAGCGTGCGCAATTGCGAATCGACAAGGGACACAGGCATGTAATGGCCCCGGCGGCGAGACATCCGAGCCACCAATTCGCCGCGATCGGCGATCAAATGCACGAAAATCACCTCGGTCGCGGCGGCCCGCAAGATATCGCGATACCGCCGCCGCAGCGCCGAGCACGCGATCACACCGCCGGTCTCCTCGGCCATCCGCTCGCGCAACCACCCCCCGACCGCCGCGAGCCAGGGCGCGCGATCCTCATCCGTGAGCGGAATCCCGGCGGACATCTTCGCGATATCGGCGGCGGAGTGGAGGTCGTCCGCATCCGCGAACGGAATACCGAGCCGGTCGGCCAGGAGACGACCGACCGTCGATTTCCCGGTGCCGGAAACCCCCATCACGACCACACCGAGCGGGCGCATGCGGGCGTTCACCCTGGCACGGTAACCGACACCGTCGCCGCGCCCGCAACCGATCAATGGCGGATATTCGTCAGGTCCTCCAGCAGGCCGGGGTGCGTCGGCTCCCAGCCGAGCACCTCGCGGGTGTGTGTGCTGGACGAGGGCTGGTCGGCGGCGAAGATCGGGCCGAGCGGGCCGTAGGTGTCCGCGGGAACCGACTCGACGGGCAGGTTCAGCTGCCGCCCGATGACCTCCGCGATGTCTCGCACTCGGTCGCCCTCGTCGGCGACGGCGTGCCAGGCAGTACCGGGTTCCGCCCGTTCCAGGGCGAGGCGGAAAAGGACTGCCGCGTCGAGTGCGTGGACGGCCGGCCAGCGCTGGGTGCCGTCGCCCGGGTAGCCGGAGACCCCGGTCCGCCGGGCGATGTTGGTCAGCAGGCCGGCGAATCCGCCGGTGCCCCGGTTGTGCACCGTGCGCGGCATCCGCACGGCCGTGCTCCGGACCCCGCGCGCGGCCAAATCCAGAACGGCCGTGACCGCCCGCCCGCGGCCACCCACGGGCCCGTCGGTCGACACGGGATCGGTCTCGGTGGATGCCCGGCCCGCCACGCTGGGCGTCCCGGAGACCGTGACGAAGGGGCGGTCGCTGCCGACGAGTTCCTCGCCCATGGTCGCCAGGGCCGCGCGTTCCTCGGCGACGGTGACGGCGAGGGCATCGGCGCTGCTGAAGTCGTTGCCGAATGCCAGGTGGATCACTCCGTCGGCCTGAGCGGCACCGGCCCGCAGGACGTCGAGGTCGGCGAGGCCGCCGCGCAGTGGTTCGGCGCCGGCGGCCTCGGCGGCGGCAGCGGACGCGTCGGAGCGGGTGAGTGCGAGCACGGTGTGGCCGCTGCCGAGCAACTCGGCGACCACCGCGGAACCGATCAGCCCGGTGCCGCCGGTGACGAAGACGCGCATGGATAACTCCTCCAGTGATGGGACCTTTGTCCCGTCACGCTACCACGCTGACGGGACTCTTGTCCCATCACTTATGATGAACCCATGGGTCGATGGGAACCGGGCGCACGAGAACGCCTTGTCGTCGCCGCGGTCGACCTGTTCACCGAGCAGGGATACGACGCGACGACGGTCGCGCAGATCGCCGAACGCGCGGGCGTCACGAAAAGCACCTTCTTCCGGCACTTCCCGGATAAGCGTGAACTGCTCGTGGCCGGCCAGGAGACGCTGAGCCGGCTACTGGCCGAGGGCATCGCCGAAGCGCCCGAACGCGCCACGCCCCTCGAGGCGGTCGCCGACGGCCTCGAACGCGCCTCGGCGGCAATGGGTCCCATGAACCGCGAGCTCGCGCCCCGCCTGAAGGCGGCCGTCGCCGCCAGCGCCGAACTGCAGGAGCGCGACGCCCTCAAGAGCGTCGGGCTGGCCGCCGCGATGACCGAGGCGCTCATCGCGCGCGGTGTACCGGACCCGACCGCGGCCCTCGCCAGTGAGCTGGGAGTTCTCGCCTTCAAACGCGGGTTCGCCGAATGGACCGACGGGGAGCGGGACGCCTCGGACGAACTGGCGCGGCATGTTCTCTCGGCGTTGGACGAATTGCGGGCGGCGAGCGCAGCGCTGGGCTGATTCCGCCCGAGCGACACCCTTATCCGATCAACCCTGCCGGGCGAAGGGTTCCGCGGTCGGCTCGGGCGCGATGGCAACGGAATCCGCCCGGAACCGCGGACTTCGGAGATGGGCCCGGTAGAACTCCATGTGCGCGAGAGCCGCTGTCTCCCAATCGTATCGGCGTGCGAGTGCCCTGCCGCGGTCGATGCGCGCCGTGTCGCGCCGCAGGTTCTGTGCCATCGTTGCCGCCATTCCGGTCGGATCGGTGGCGTAGGAGATCGCGTCGCCGAAGACCTCCCGAAGTACCGGAAGCTCGCGCGCGACCACTGCAACCCCTGCGGCCAGAGCCTCCATGGCCGCCAGTCCGAACCCCTCCTTGGTGGAGACGAACGGAACCAGCGCGGCTCCGGCGACGAGTGCGGGCAGCGCGTCGTGGGCTACCGTGCCGAGGATGACCGGCCGGATGCCCAGTTCGGTTGCGCGCGCGTCGAATCGAGCCCGGTACTCGCGGTAGTCGAAGAGGGTTTCACCGCCCGCGAAGACGAGGCGCAGCTGGGTGTGATCATGGCGGAGCAGCGCGAAAGCCTCCAGCAGGTCGATACTGCCCTTGCGAGGTTCGATGCCACCCAGGGCCAGGATGTAGGGACCGAGGCATCGCTGCCAGGTGCGACGGGCGGTCGATGCGGTGACCGAATCGCCTGCGGCGGAAGCGAATCGGTCGTATTCGACGCCGTTGGGGATGACGGCGGGGCGCAGATTCCAGCCCGCGTGAACTTCCGCGGCGACCGCGGCGGAGACGCAGATATGCGCATAGGGCTCGGTGATGGCACGGTCGTGGCAGCGGGCCAATTCGGGTGTGGTGAAGGTGTCGAGGTGGTGGATGGTGCGAACGCACCGGCCGACCGCGTTCGCGCTGATGCAGTCCTGGGCATGGACGATGTCGTAGTCCACGGGAATGAACGCGGAGCGTAAAACGCTGATGGAACGCAGGATTCGTGTCCCGACCGCTTCGCCGTCGATGGCCTCGAAGGGCACCACACGTACGGTCACCGCGGGATCCACCGGGCGGAAGAATCCCGCGTCGCCGCCCCGGCCCAACGTCCACACCGTGACCTCCGCACCGAGACGCGCGAGCGCCTCGGCGAGATTCAGTGTGTGGACCACCCCGCCTCTCGGCTTGGTCGAGTACGTGAGCAGCGCGATGCGCATCAGTAGCCGCCTTTACCGGTCATCAGGTTGTGGTAGGCGTCGACGCGGCGTTCCGCGAGATGCCGCAGCACCCGGCGCGCCCGCTCCACCTCCGCGTCGACGTCGATATCGGCCACCGCGAGGCCGCCCTTGGACCAGGTCTTGGCCAGGATGTCGCCACCTGGGCCCACCACCTTGGCCTGGCCGAGGAACCGCAGCGATCCGGTGATGCCGGTCTGATTGGAGGACGCGAGCACGACCTGGTTCTCGGCCGCGCGAGCCTGGTCGTAGAGATCGAACAGACGCGATTGGCGGTCGTTGGGCATCCGGGAGGCGCGGTCGGTGACACTGGCCGGCCACGCGGACAGCGCCGCGATCGTGCGCGCACCGTCGAGGGCCAGGGTGCGCGCGGATTCGGGGAAGGTCTTGTCGTAGTCGATCAACATGCCGAGGCGGCCGACCGGGGTGTCGAAGGCGCAGAAGCGATCCCCGGCCGAATAGGCCAGGTGTTCACCGGCGGGCTGGTGGACCTTGCGGTGGCGGCCGAGTACGCCGTCGCCGGTCAGGCAGACCGCCGCGTTGTAGCGGGTGCCGTCACAGTGTTCGGCATAGCCGACGCAGATGGTCATGGCCCCGGCCAGCCGGCACAGCAGGCGGATCTCCGGACCCTCGGGATCGATGGCCTCCGGCCCGGTGGCGGGATCCGGGTTGCGGAGGTCGCCGATATAGCCGCCGAGCGTCGCGTCGGGCAGCACGAGCAGGTCGACGCCGTCGGCGGCGAGCCGGTCGACGATGCCGGTGATCTTGTCGAGGGCGCGGGCGATGCCGGTGCCGAAATGAGCGGCGACGGCGGCGATCCGGGTGACGGCCATGAGAATCCGGTTCAGGCGGCGGCGGTCGCGCGGGCGGTGACAGTGATCCGATCCGCGAGATATTCGGCATCGCGGGCGACGGCGGCGAACCGGCCCGACCCCCACGTGTGCAGCCAGGGCAGGCCGAGGAAGTACAGGCCCTCGATGGAGGTGACGCCGCGGTTGTGGCAGGGATGGCCCTCGCCGTCGAATACCCCGACACGCAGCCAGCGGTAGTCGGTCCGGAAGCCGACCGACCACACCACCGACGTGATTCCGCTTGCGGTCAGGTCGATTTCGGTCACTTCGTGCTCGGGCCGCCACACCGGACGGTAGCGCGGTTCGGTGGGTGCGTCGATACCCTCCCGATCGATGTAGTCGTCGATGGAATCCTTGATGCTCTCGGCAACGGCATCCGCGGCGTCGAGCGAGGACTCCAGCGACGGGTCGAAACATGCTGTGCCGCCCGAGATATCGATCATCCGCCCGTAGAGGCGCATCCCCTCGAGTGCGAAGCGGCGCAGGTCGATATCGCGCCCGCCGTCGCGGCCGGTCACGTAGTGGTTGGTGTTCTCGCGCTTGCCCAGGCCGCCGGGCTGATCCTCGATGGGGATGTCGTAGTGGCCCATATCCTGCAGCCATGCCACACAGTCGCGGCCGCGGTAGAAGCGGGCCACTCTGGGCGCGCTGCCCACCGCCAGATGGACTTCGCGACCGGCCAGGTGCAGGTCCTCCGCGATCTGGGCGCCGGACTGTCCGGTGCCGACGACGAGAACGGCTCCCTCGGGAAGATCTGCGGCGCTGCGGTATTCGGCGGAGTGCACCTGCCGGATCGAGCCGGGCAGCCGCTCGGCGAAGCGCGGCACGGTCGGGATGTGATATCCGCCGACGGCGACCACGACCTGATCGGAATGCACCGGCCCACCGGTCGTTTCGATATCGAACCCGCCGCCCGCGGCCACGGTCACCGCGGTGACGGCCACCCCTTCGCGCACCGGCGGGTCGAAGGTGTCGGCGTAACCGCGCACCCAGGCATAGACCTCGTCACGCGTCATGAAACCGTGCGGCTGCGGGCCGTTGTAACTGTATCCGGGCAGCACGCACTGCCAATTGGGAGTGACGAGCGTGAAATTGTCCCAGCGGGTGTCGCGCCATTCGTGCGCGATCGTGTCGCGTTCGAGCACGAGATGATCGATCCCGCGCGCGGTCAGATACCAGCTGATCGACAGTCCGGCCTGCCCGGCGCCGATCACCACCACCTCGTGGTGTTCGATCGAAAAGGGTTGCGGAGTCACGGTTTTCCTCCGGAAGTCGCGGCGGGTACGGACGGCGGGGTCATTTCAGGCATGTGCGGCTGCCAATTCCTCCGGCAGCGACGGCTGACCGACGACGCCGTGGCGCGCGACCACGCTGTCGTAGACTTCCGGCCGCCGGTCCCGCAGGTTGTACATGCCGCCGCCGCGGGCCAGCCCGAGTACCCGGCCGACATCGACCGTGGCGGTCGCCAGCCCCGGCGCGGTGCCGGTGGTGGCGAGTATGTCGCCGCCCGGCCCGACGATCTTGGCGCTGCACACGAACCGCAGTGAGCCGAAGGTGCCGGCCTGGTTGGAAGCGATCCACACCACCTGGTTCTCGACGGCCCGGGCGCGGTCGAAGATGTCGAAGCGCTGGGTCCAGCGGTCGTCCTCGAGCCGTTCGGCGGTGGCGGTGCGGGCGGTCGGCCACGCCGACAGCGAGGTGATGATCTCCGCGCCGTCCAACGCCAACGCCCGCGCGGCCTCCGGGAAGGCCTTGTCGTAGCAGATTTGCATCCCCATCCGCCCGATCGGCGTGTCGAAGGCGTGATACTCCGAACCGGCGGCGTAGCAGAGGTTTTCGCCCAGCGGCTGATGCACTTTGCGGTAGGAGCCGAGGATGCCGTCGCCGGACAGGGTCACCGCGGCGTTGTAGCGCAGCTCGCCGTCGGCCTCGCAGAAGCCGAGGGTGACGACGAGATCACCCGCCATGGCGGCGATCCGCGCCAACTCGGGCCCGTCCAGGGCGAGCGCGGGCGGCAGGCTGCGCAACCGGCGTTGCCGAGCCTCGTCGTTCTCGGCGCCGCCGCCCAGGCTGGGCAGATAGCCGCCGAGACATGCCTCGGGCAGGACCAGCAGTCGGCTACCGCGAGCACGAGCCTGCTCGATCAGTGCGGAGATGGTGTCGTAGCAGGCTTCCATATCGCGGCCGAATTCGGCGGCCGCCACGGAGATGGTCAATTCGGTCATGAGATACCCAATCCGGTCACGGTGCCGGGCACCGCTGTGGTGGTGGTTCCGTCCGGCCAGCGCAAACGCACGCCGGGTTCGGAGGTGAGGACGCCGCATACCGCGGAGGTCGCGGGTCCGGTGGGGCCGATCGCGGATCCGGGGCGGTCGGCGGTGAGCATGGCGAAGCCGGGGAAGCAGGTGATCCATTCGGCCGGTGCGGTGTGCGCCGGACGCGGCATCCGGACCACATCCAGCTCCGCGCCGACACCCGATGCTTCGGCCAGCATGCCCGCCGTACCGGCGATCCCGGCCATGCTGACATCCTTCGCGGCCGCCGGCGCGGTGTCGGCGACGAACCGGCCCAGCGCCCGCAGTTCGTCCCCGGTGCGGTAGGAAGACGAATCCCATTGCCGCCCCGTATATCCGGCGCGCCAGCGCCCACCGAGATCCGCGGTGAGCCGAAGTTCGTGGCCTGCCCGGCCCCCGCCGCCGGGAACGGGCCGGGCGGTGCGGCCCAATGCGGTCACCGACAGTGCGGCCGGGCCGATCTGGGTATGCCCGCCCAATACGGGCACACCCCACGTATCGGCGGCTCGCGCCAGGCCACGCAGGATCCGGGTGAGCAACGAACGGGTGGGTGCCGCGACCGCGTCGAGCAACCCCACGGGTTCGGCGCCCATCGCGGACAGATCGTTGAGATTCACCAGGGCCGCGCACCAGCCCGCCCATTCCGGATCGCGTTCGACCATCGAGGCGATGATGGCGTCACATGCGGCGACGAGATCGCTGCCCGGCACGGGCGCACCGTCATCGCCGCGGAAATCTCTGCCGCCCAGGGTCATCGAACCATTCCCGAGGGTTGTCAGCAGTGGGCCCAGCATCGCCTTGGTCGAGCGCGTGAGCCGGTCGATGCGGTCGATGGGCCAGCGCACGCGAACGTGCGGTGCGCCGCCGAACATGGTGTCTCCCAGCCGGATCCAGCCGAGGTGGGTGAACAGCGCGGCGTATCGGTGCTGCACCGTCGCCTCGAAGCGCAGCACGTTGTTGCTCTCCGCATAGGCGCAGGCCGCGCGCACGAGGGCATTGCCCACCCCGCGCGTGCGGCGGCCACAGTCCACGACCAGCCGGCTGCCGGTCCACCAGCCGAGATCCTCGGCGGTGGCGGGCGCCAGGCGCACGCCACCCAGCACAGTGCCGTCCGACGCCAGTGCGACCAGCACGACGGTGCGCGGATGATCGTCGATATCGTCGGCATCGCTACCCTGGAACAGGCTCTGTTCGACCACGAAGCTCTCGCGCCGCAGCGTTCGATAGGCCGCCAGCTGCCGGGAATCCGCCGGACGAATCAGGAAGCCGCCGGGCGGTTCCTTCGGGTTCGGATGCCCGGACAGCACACAGTAATCGGGGGACGGCCTGCTGGATGCCACAGATCCGTCGAGCCACCAGCGCGGCGTGTCGATCGTCGTCATCTCAGCCTCCCGCGGTGCGCAGCACACTGCACGCGCCGCATGCCGCGCACCCGGCCGCCTGATCGGCGCCGCGCATCCCAGCGCGCCGCAGTTCGGCTGCGACCCTGCGCGTTACGTCCTCGAGCAGCGCCGGTGACGGTGCGCTCGCGTCGTCGACGTCGACGGCGAGGGTTCCGGCGAGCGGCCGGAAGGGAACGACGAAGGGATACACACCCATCGCGATCAATTCCCGTGCCCCACCGACCAGTTCGTCGGGATCCTCGCCGAGCCCTACCAGGAGATAGGTCGACACCTGGTTGCGCCCGAACACCCGCACCGCCTCGGTCCACGCCGCCCGGTAATCCGCGAGCGGCACGGTCGATTTGCCCGGCATCCAGCGCGCACGGACCCGATCGTCGAGCGATTCGACATGAATGCCGATGGAGTCCGCCCCCGCCGCCCGCAGCTCCGCGAGGACCGGCAGATCCCCGGGCGGCTCACACTGCACCTGAATCGGCAGCTGCGGCACGGCCCGCTTCACCGCCCGCACACAGCGTGCGAGATGCCGTGCGCCACGGTCTTTTCCGGCGGTGGTGCCGGTGGTCATCACCATCTGCCGCACCCCGTCGAGCCGGACCGCGGCGGCCGCGACCTCGGCAAGGTGCTCGGGCCGCTTGACCGCGACGGTCGTGCCCGCCGCCAGCGACGCCTCGATCGCGCAGAATCGGCAACGTTGGTCCTCGTCGTATCGAATGCACGTCTGGACCACCGTCGTCGCCAGCACCTCCGTGCCGTGCAGCCTCGCGATCTGCTCGTAGTCGATGCCCTCGGCGGTGCGCAGGTCGTAGAACCTGGGCCGCCGCACCGGCTCGACGGTGAGGCCGAGATCGGTGCCGTCGCGCAGCAGACGATCCCCGCTCAGCGTGTAGGGGCTGTCGGATCGGAGGGGAATGGCAGCGCCGGCACCCCCGAACGACACATGACCGTCGTCGCTGGGCCCGGCTCCGGAACGGCGCTGCACCGGCACGTCGACGCGAATACCGAGTAGCGCCAGGTCTACTCGCGTGGATACCTCGGTCATGCCGGCCGCCTACACCTGATAGGTGGAGTTGATGATCGCGCCCTTGCGTGCGTAGTAGATCAGCGCATCCTGCACATCCAGCGGATGTGCGGGAATGACACCTTCGATCAAATCCTCCTCACGCGCGCCGTGCAGAGCCAGACCGAAGCGGCAGGCGAATACCTTGCCGCCCTCCTTGATGAAGGTCGACAGCGCGTCGTTGATGTTCTGCTCACCCGGAAAACCGCTGTCCCCGGTGGTCGGGAATCCGCGGTTGGCGATGCAGTTGATCGCACCCGGCCCATAGAAGTAGATCGCCGACTCGAACCCCTTGCGCAGCGCCCGAGTCGCTTGCAGGACGGCCACGAAACTCACCGACGACTCGTGCGCGATCCCGTGCACCAGAGTGAAGTATGTTTCCCCGGCCTCGGCCTGATAGTCGGGAAAGATTTTGGTAGCGCCATAGATATTGGTGCCTTTCGGCAGCGCCGGATGCGGAATCTCGGACAGCGATTTCGCGATGTTCTCCTCGATCGCCTTGTCGATCTCGGAGGTGGTTTCGGTGGGTGCGGACATGCTTGTCTCCTGGGGAAGTGACGAGGACCGGTGAGGAATCGAGGTGATTCACCGATGGGTTCAGTTCACGCCCCAGGTGTTTCGTGATGGTCACATCCGGAGTAATACGACGTTGCCGGGTGTTCACCATCGACGATTATGGTCGAGTGCTGGTAATCCGTTGTCCGGCAACATGTCTCGCTGCGAATGGCATCCGGATACGTGGGATTCCGGAAGGCGGATGCCGTGCCGTGTAATCAACGTGCTGGGATTTCTCTCCCGCCGTTAACATTCGGCCGGCGTGGCACGAGCCGATGTGTAACAGGAGCGTCATCAGCGCGGCCGCCGGCCGGGCTCGGGGAGACGGTTGTCGCCCGGAATTCGATACCGACGCGGTCAGGCTTCGGGAATCCGATCGCCGATCTCGCGCGTGCGTGCGGCTCCGGGCTCCCACCCGGGCGGCCCGAACAAATACCCGGCCCATTCGCGAATCCGCTTGGTGGAGCGCAGATCCCGCCACAAGGCGCCGAATTCGTAGTACTGGAGCGTGAGGACGTTCGAGCTGTCGATGTTCTTCGTGAGTCCGTAGGTGGGGCGGAAGGTCTCCGCGCGGAAGGTGCCGAACATGCGGTCCCACAAAATCAGGATGCCGCCGTAATTACGGTCCAGATACTCCCGATCGCTGGCATGGTGCACGCGGTGATGGGACGGGGTGTTGAAGACGAATTCGAACCAGCGGGGGAGTTTTCCGATGGTCTCGGTGTGGACCCAGAACTGGTAGATGAGGTTGAACGACCAGGCCGTGAAGATCATCCACGGCGGCACGCCCAGGAGCGGCAGCGGAACCCAGGCCATTAGTTCGAACCACGGATTCCACTTCTGGCGCAGCGCGGTCGCGTAGTTGAAGTACCGGCTGTTGTGGTGCACCTGATGCGCCGCCCAGACCACCCGGACTCGATGCGCGAGGCGGTGATAGGCGTACCAGAGCAGATCCACCGCGAGCATGACTGCCAGCCACGACAGCGGGTTGCGCGGATCGACGTGCCAGGGGGCGTGCACATACAGCACGGCATAGCCGATGAGTGCGGCGAATTTCGCGGCACCGCTGACGAAGAGTGAGACGAAGCCCATGGTCAGGCTGGTCCGCGCGTCGGTCACGTCGTAGCCGGCGCGGTCCTCGGCGTGACCGCGCAGGGCGGCGATCTCCAGGACCATCGCGAGCACGAAGAACGGAACCGCGTAGGTCACCGGCTGGTTGATCTGTTCCCACAGGGTCATCGCAGGCACTCTCCGGAACGATTATATGACCCTACGGTCACTTCATTGAAAGTGACCGTAGGGTAAGTTCGGGCGCATGTCAACGGCCGCCGGACTCGGAACCAAGGGTATGCCCGCGCAGGACCGCCGCGAGGAGATCCTGATCGCCGCCATGCGGGAGTTCGCCGAACGCGGATTCGCCGCGGTCTCGATGGTGTCCATCGCCGGGCGCGCGGGCATCTCCAAGGCCCTGGTCTATCAGCACTTCACCTCGAAGGAACAGCTCTACGCGGAGTGCCTGACCGTGCTGGCCGACCCGCTCCTGGAGCGCCTCGACGACGAAATGGATCCCGCCACAGCCCCTTTCGCGATGCCCGGCAACGCCTTGCGCGGCCTCTTCGACACCCTCGGCCCCGACCGCACCGCCTGGCGGATCATCCACGACCCGACCGCACCGCCGACCGGTGCGGTGGCGGACCTGGTGCACGGCTACCGCACCCGGATCGCCGCACACGCCGACTCGGGCGTACGCCGGTTCCTCGACGCCCTGGGCGACACCGACGAACGCGATATCGAAGCACTCGCCGGCATCTGGACCGCCGCGGTAGACGCGGTAATGGCTTGGGCGCGAGCACATCCCGAGGAATCGGCCGCCGACCTGACCGCCCGCTTCACCCGTTTGATCGAGATCGTCTTCTCGATCGGAGCAACCCGCTGAAACGGCTCGTGTAGAACCATCGAACTCGGCGCGCCGAGCACGCGCATTCTGGTCGAAGTAGGGGACCGAAACAGGGAGGATCGGATGACGGCAAGGGGTCCGGACCCGACGAGTGCGGCTCCGGAAGACCGCTCGGCTGGGATTCCGCCGCGGTATCGCCTGCGCGACCTCTGGATCATCCGTCACGGCGAAAGCCGAGCCAATGCCGCGTTCAGCGCCGGCGCCGACGAGCCATTCCCCGGCAACGACTCCGATGTCGAGCTCTCGCCCACGGGGTACGAGCAAGCCGCCGAGCTCGGACGGTGGCTGGCCGGGCTGGACCCGGAGCGAGCGCCGCAGCTGGTGGTGTGCTCACCGTATCTGCGCGCGCAACAGACCTGGGCGGCCATGGCACGCACTGCCGAAGGCGCAGGCGCCATACCCACCGTGATCGACGAACGCTGCCGTGACCGCGAGATGGGAATCTTCGAACTCTTTCCGCCGCAAGCCATTCGACGCCGAGCGCCGCAGGAGTTCGAGCGCCGCGCCCGCCTCGGCGACTGGTTCTATCGGCCGCCGGGTGGGGAATCGCCGGCCGATGTCGCACTGCGGATGCGCGATCTGCTCACCGAACTCGACCGAACCACGGCCGAGCGGATTCTGATCGTCGCCCACGACGCGATCGTCGTCACCGCCGCACACGTCCTGGCCGGTGTGGGCGCGACGCCACCGGCTGATATGCCGCCGGTGCCGAACGCCTCGATCACGCACTGGCACAACGGCGAGCGCCATCTGCGGCTCGCCGCATGGGGCATCACGACATCCGCGCGCGACAAGACGATGCCGGGGACCACCGACGAGTGAGCGGCGAGACCACTCGCCCGTTCACGTGAACAGCCCGGCACGCGCGGCCGTCAGAGCCACCTTCGCGGCAGCGTCCGCGGTGCCGTCGTCCACCCGCTCTCCGGTGATCAGGACGCGGAAATAGATCGGCGCCACCAGCGTTTTGATCATCTCCGCCGGATCGGTGCCTTCGGGTAGCTCCCCGCGAGCGATCGCGCGCGTCACCACCGGCAGCGTGTGCCGAATCCGATCGCGAAAGACGTGGCGTGCGGAGTTCGGGGGTGCGGGCAGGCCCGCGGCGGTGGACACCAGCACGGCCAGAATGGCTCGCCCGGAGGCGCTGTCGGCCCAGGCGACGAGGCTGCGCGCCAGTGCGCGGAGATCCTCGTCGACCGAACCGGTGTCGGGAATGGGAATTTCCGCCGCGACACTCTCGGCCAGCGCCTCGGCGATCAGGCTGTCGCGGTCGGGCCACCGTCGGTAGACGGTGGTCTTGTGCACTCCGGTGCGCTGGGCGACGTTGTCGATCGTGAACGCGGCGTATCCGCGTTCGCTCAGCTCGTCGACGGCGGCGGCCAGCACGGCGGCGCGGACCTTCGGTCCACGTCCCAGAGGCGCGGACGAACTCATTGCAACTCCTAGTTGCGATATCGCGGACGGGCGGGCATGCTGACGATATCGCAACTCGATGTTGCGATATTCGGATGGGAGTCTCGATGCTGTCGAAACTTGTCCGGGGAGCCGCACTCCTGTTCCCCGGTCTGCTGGCCGGAGCGTTCGGCTACGGCGCCGTCAATGTGCTGTACGCGTTTCGTGAAGTGCCCCTCGAGGTCCGGTTCACGTTCCATGTCGCGCTCATGCGAGTCAACGGCCCGGTCATGCAATCGCTGATGGCGCTGGCGGTGCTCGGTACCTTGGTGCTCGCGGTGCGATCGCGGGGAGGGCAGCGTCGGATCGCCGCGAGCGCCACGGTGCTGGTATTGCTCTCCTTCCTGGTGACGCGATTCGGGAACGTGCCGATCAACCAGCAGATCAAACGGTGGGCGGTGGGCACTCCGCCGGCGAATTACGCCGATATCCTGCGACGCTGGGAACTGTTCCATTTCACCCGAACCGGTTGCGCCGTAGCCGCATTCGTTCTGGTGATCGTCGCGGTGGTCGGATTCACCGCGGCCGACGACGGCATCGGCCGGAAGGGCAATCCGCGTCGGTCGCCCTCGCGGCGCGACTTCCGCAATCGCATCGTCATCACCGCTCATCGCATCGGCCTGCCGTTCGGCCCCATCCACCTGCTCACCGTTGCGGGTCGTTCGACGGGAATTCCCCGGACCACGCCCGTCGACCCGATACAGCTCGACGGCGACCGGTACCTCGTGCAGGCCTATCCGAACGCCGAATGGGTCGAGAATGCCCGCGCGGCAGGACGCGGTGTGCTCGCTCGCGGCCGGAAATCCCGGATCGTGAATCTGATCGAAGTGCCCGAACCGCGGCGCCAACCGGTGCTGCGTGCGTTTCCTGTTCAAAATCCCAGGGGCGCACAAGCTTTCGTCAGGAATGGCCTGGTCGAATCCGGCTCGCCGGACAGCTTCGCGGACGCGGCGAGCCGCTGCGCCGTCTTTCGCGTCGAGCCGGTCTCCTGAGGCCGAATGTCGTCGCCGGTGCCGTATTCGGAGAGGAACCAATGATCCGCACGTCGTTTACGCCCGTCACCGGGCAAGCCCTGGGAGTCGTTGCCGACGGTACCGTCAAAATAGTGCTCGCCGCCGCCTACATCATCGGCGCCGAATCGCTGAGTCATCGACTCGGTGTCGCCACCCGGCTCATGATCGCCTGCGCCGCAGCCCTGCTCATCGCAGGCGCCAGTGAATTCGCATACCTGCGCAGCCGCCCGATGAGCACATATATGCGGCTCATGATCGGCTACGACACCGGCTGGACGGTTGTCACCCTCGTCGCGCTGCTGCTGGCATCGCAGGGGGGCGGAACGGCCGGCGAACTCTGGATCGGTTATCAGACACTCGCGCCCCTCGTCTTCGCGGCTCTGCTCGGGGCGGCAGGCGACCGGAAATCCGAATCCGATCAGGTCGGCGCCGGCAACTCCGGCTCCGCATGATCGCTTTCTGGCGTGCGCTCCGTCGCTGGAGAAGAGCCGCATCTCAAACCCGACTCGTCCGTATGTACTGATGAGTAATGACGGCTTCGGTAATTCATTGTCTTACAACGCTTTCGGCTGATGTAAGGTACTGTGCCTCTGGCGCCGCGATCGGTGGAGGCGCCGGATCGCTCGGATAATCGTTGTCTTACAGTGGAATCGAGATACGTGCGTGAATCACAAGCTCTGGTTGCTCGGTCGTTCTGTCACCGTCGGGACCCGGATGCTGGGCGAGAAGATTCACGGACCCAGATTGCGCTCCCTCGCCGACGTGCCGATCTCCGGTGACAAAATCACCCCCGAATGGCTGACCGCGGTGCTGTGCCGCGATGTTCCCGGGGCCGAGGTGTCGGGCTTCGAGACGTCCAACGGCAGCAGCGGCACCTCGACGAGGGTGGCGATCCGGGTCGAATACAACGATGTGGGGACCCAGGCACAGTTGCCGACGCGCTTGTTCGCCAAGACCACCACCAGTTTCAGCCAGCGGATCCTGCTGGGCGGCGGAAAGATGATCGACGGGGAAACCCGGTTCTTCCGCGACTTCCGCCCCGCCGTCGACATCGAGGCGCCGATCGGATACTGGGGCGCGTCCGACCCGGCCTCGTGGCGGTCGATCGCCCTGATGGAGGACATCGCCGCGACCCGCGGCGCCGTCTTCAGCGAGCCCACCGCCTCGATCACCCGCGAGCAAGCCGAGGATCTGGTCCGCAATCTCGCCCGCCTGCACGGCACCTTCTGGGAATCCGAGGCGATCGACGTCCTCAACACCCCGGCGTACATGCTCGACGTGTATCTGTCCGCGATCGATATGAAGAAGCGGTGCGAAGTGGGACTTCGCCGCGCGGAGGAGGTCGTTCCGCCCGCCCTGCACGGCAGCAGCGAGCGGCTGTGGGCCGGTGTCGAGCGGGCGGTCACCATCGCGACCGAAGAGGTTCCGCCGACGCTGCTGCACGGCGATCCCCACATCGGACAGACCTACCGCACGAGCGCCGGCCGCATGGGTTTCGTGGACTGGCAGGTCGTGATGCGGGGCGGATGGGCACACGATTTCGCCTACACCGTCAATTCCGGATGCGAGCCGGAAGACCGCCGACTATGGGACAGGGACCTGCTGGCGGCCTACCTGGACGAACTGGGAGAGGCCGGCGGTAAGCCCCCGGCCTTCGAGGACGCCTGGTTGCTCTACCGGCAGCAGTCGCTGTTCGCCTACGCCGCATGGGCTTTCACCATCGGGCGTGCGAGTTATCAGCCCAAGATGCAGTCGAACGAAACCTGCCTGACCCTGTTACGGCGCATCACCACGGCCATCGACGACAACGATTCGCTGGGCGCCCTCGGCGTCTGAGCACCAACGCTTTACCACGAATGATCATCGTGCTGCCGATGGTCGTCCCGGCCAGGGTCGTCCGGTACGACTACCGCAGCCTTCGACGCGCGCGACATCGCGTCATGCAGTTCGACGCAGCGTGCGATACGACAACTGGAGTGGTTGATGACTACGTCGCAGTTCCCGACCCGCCCGACGATGTGTCCCGTCGCCCACGGCTCTCCGACGAGTTCCGACGGCCCGCGAGTCCCCTTGTTCACCCCGGATTTCTCCGACGACCCGCACCGCGTCTACCGCGAAATGCGCAGCAGATACGGCTCGCTCGCGCCCGTCGAACTGGCGCCGGGTGTGCCCGCGACGCTGGTGATCGGCTACCGCACCGCGGTACGAATTCTCAACGACCCCGAACACTTTCCCGCAGATCCACGCGTGTGGCAGCAGACCGTGCCCTCGGATTGCCCGATTCTCCCGCTGCTGGAATGGCGCCCCATGGCCAGCAGAAGTTCCGGTGCCGATTTCCACCGCTACCGTGAGGCCATCACCGCCGGTATCGACGCCGTCGACCTGCACTCGCTGCGCGCGGCGGTCGAGAAGGCCACGCTTCCCCTGATCAACAGCTTCTGCCAGGACGGCAAGGCGGAACTGATCACCCAGTACATCTACCCCCTCGCGTTCGAACTCGTGAACGTGATGCTCGGTTGCCCGCCCGAGATCGGCGCGCAGGTCGCGGCCGGTACGGCCAAACTGCTCGAAGGCGTCGACGCCGAACAGGGCAACCGCATCCTCGGCGAGGCGCTGATGAGTCTGGTGCGCCTCAAACGAGCCACCCCGAGCAACGACATCACCTCGGTCCTGCAACAACACCCGGCCGCCCTCGACGACACCGAGGTCTCCCACCACGTCTCCCAGATCTACGGCACCGGAATAGAATTCGAGCTGAACCTCATCGCCAACACGTTGCTGCTGGTCCTCACCGACAACCGTTTCGGCGGCAGTGTGCTCGGCGGCAATCTCTCCTCCCGCGACGCGGTCGACGAGGTGTTGTTCAACGACCCGCCGCTGGCGAACCTCCTGATCACCTACCCGCGCCAGCCGATGCTGATCGACGACGTCTGGCTACCCGCCAATCAGCCGGTTGTCATCAGCATGGCCGCCTGCAACAACGACCCCGTGATTCGCAGCGACGATATGACGGGCAACCGCTCCCACCTGGCCTGGGGCATCGGCCCACACGCCTGCCCCGCGCAGTCGATCGCGTATCTGATCGCCCAGGAAGCGATCGACCAACTCCTCGACGCCCTCCCCGAAATCGAGCTCGCAACGGATGCGCCGAGCTGGCGACCGGGCCCGTTCCACCGGGCCTTGACGGCCCTGCCGGTGACATTCCCGCGGACCGAACCGCTGAATTTGAACAACAAGCCGGCAATGCCGGGGTGAGAGCCGAGCAGGTCGAGGATCGCGCGACCACTGCTATTCGGACATGGAGTCCACGGCCTTCCCGATTCGACCGAGACTGGTCGCATACCGTTCGTCGACGCTGGTTCGCGCGCTGACGACCTCGACGATCCTCTTTCCGATGCTCTCGAGTTCCGCCAGGCTGGACAGAATGTCCTGTTTCCGCGCCGACGCGAAATCGACGAGCGCCGGTCCGCTCTGCCAGCCTTCGTTCGCTTGCCGTGCCGGTTCGATCTCATCGAATTGTTGTTCGAGCCGGGTTCGGGATTCATTGCTGTTGGTGGAGATGTCCACCCCGGCCTGTTGCGCGGTGGCGGGGTCGATGCAGACGTCTGTCATGGTGAAGCCCTGTCAGAAGAACGCTTCGCACGGATGGTAGCGAGGCGAGATCGGTTCGTCGGTATTCGATTGCAGCAGTGCGGATCCCACGACCAAGGCGTAACCGACGCTGATGATCACCGCCGACGCCGCGACGACAATCGCGAGGACCTTCCCCGGGGTCGAGGAGAATCGCGCAGCGGCGACGATGAACACCACTGCTGCTGCGGCGGCACAGATCAAGAGGACCGTCCCGGCCCAGCTCGAGGCGGTGGCAGCCGTCGGAACGGGAATGCTTCGCGCACAATGCGATTCGAGAAGAGCGTCCGTCCGCTCCGCGAGTCTGTGATCGGCCACCACCAGTAGGAGAACGGCAGATGCGAAGCAGGCGAGGAAGATCGCGGCGGACACGATCGCGGGGCGTTTCAACTACCAGGTCTCCTTCGGCCGAATGATCCGGACGTTCTGTGTGCCGCCGTCCTGATTCGAGAATCCGATCCGGTCGGTCAGGCTGAAGTCCTTCCCGTTGGTGGTGTGCTGGGAGTAGAGGATGTCGCCGTTGGGAAGCACCGCGGTGACCACCGCCGTGTGGTGCGCTTCGCCCGGCTTGTAGTCGCCGACGTTCTGCGTGTGCTCCCAGTAGACGAGATCACCGGGTTTCGCGCCGGCGGTCCCGACCTCCTCCGCCCCATTGTTCAGGAAGAAGTTCTTCTGCTTCTCGGCATTGAACCAGGTATCGCTGTGGCTCAGTCCCTGCAGGGAACCGGGCCCCGGCGGGTCGAAGTTGATTCCCGCGGCGCGGCTGCGGTTCCAGCCGTCCGAATCGGTGGTCAGGGTGCCTTTGTAGTCGAGGCCGGCCGAGGCGAGGGTGGTGGAAACGAAGTTCGCGCAATTGTTCTGGAATTTGTCGATCGAGGTATCGTTCGCGTGGTCGCGAGCGAACTGCACCGCCTTCACAGCGTTGTAGCCGTTGGAGCCCTCGAGCTCATTCTTCACGCCGTCGGGAATTCCCGTGAGGTCGTGAAGTTCCACCGGCACCGCCAACATGAGTTGCTTGCGCCGATCGACGGCCAGCGAGTCCCACCATGCCTTCACCACATCTGGGGGCTGGCCCTGCGGCAGGGTCTCGCGAATGGCGTCGAGCGCGTCGGCCACCGCCGCTGACTGCTGTTTCAGCGCATCGTCGAGCGAGCTGGTGTCGACGTTGATATTCAGTTTGCGCAGCGCGCCGGCGACTTCCTGGTCGGCACGATCCGCCGCATCGATCGCATCCTCGAGCAGCGCGTTGTACCGCCGGCAGTCATCCGCCGCGGTCTCCGGATCGTGATGCCCGGCAGGGACGACCAGAACGTCGCCGTCGAGCTCCAGGCCCGCAACGGTTCCCGCTGTGATCGCCGAACTCGCCTGTGCCTGCGCGATTCGAGCCGCATCTTCCAACGTGTCCAGCGTGGTGACGGCACCTCGCAGCAGGACGCCGATCTCCTCCAGCTTTCCCGTGACATCGGAGATCCGCCCGCGCACGAGTTCACCCAGATAGTCGGTCCAGGATTCCTCTAGCCGCCGCGATCCGTTGGCATGGATCTCGGCGACGGCCTCCTCGCAGTCCTTGGCCGCCGCCAGCAGATCGTCCGCCGCGGCCTGCCAGCTGCCCGGATTGGCATACCGAAGTTGATGCAGATCCATGACCGTCCCCCCGTACCTTCGATGGTGGTCTGAGGGTAGTCAAAACGCCAAAAACGGGCAAATGGAACAAATTTGGTGAGGTGGCGACCTCGGCTGGACGAACCGCGCGCCGCCGGGCTATTTGCGGTGTCGGCCGGTATACCCCTCGGTCGACGGAGAATTCTCGCGGCTGTTGGCCTCGCCGCCGGAGCCATCCGCCGCACCTTTGCCGATCCGGCGCGGTTTGGCGATCCGCCGGATGCCGGCGGCGGGGGCAGCTTCACCAGCTCGTTTCCGCCGAAGTTCGTCCAGATCGACGACGCTCGCATCCTGGTCGCCGGGGCAGGCGTCATCCGCCGCAGGGCTCGAATCGCCCACCGCGGGTCCGTGCCACGCCGCAGCGGGATTCACCGGCCATGCCCCGGTCTCCCGCTGCAATTCCGATCGCATGACGGGTCTGGTCGGCGGCGGATCGTTGACGCGGCTGCCCTCCGAACGCCACGTCTTGCGGGCGGGTTGGGCAGCGTCCTGCGCCACCCGCCGGGGACGCCGGGGCAGCTGGACAACCTTGGGCGCGCCCGCTCCGGTGTCCTTCGGTGCGGATCGCGATCCCGGTACTTCCTGGTCAGACATCGAATTACCGGACGACGAGCGCCGCTGTCCCGGTCGCGGCGCCGGTCAGGTCGCCGAGTCGATGTCCACTTCTGTGGCTGATGGTGGTGCTCACGTCCCTATTGTCTCAGAGTGTCGCGGGTGGGAGCGAGGTCGGTGCGGTCGGGCGCGTGATGCTGTCGAACCGGCGTCGATCGGCGGGTGGCCGGCGGACCGCTGATGTGGTTCCGCGGGCCGGGCTCGAGGTGGTGATGAGCCGTCGATCCGAATCATCGGAATCCGTAATCAGAGGCAGTGCGCGGGCGGAGCCGGGCTCCAGCTGCCGATGCAGCCTGCGCCGATATACGCGAGGAGATCGATCACGGTCGAGCCGGTTTGCAGGACGACGGGTGAGGTCGCGGTGATCTGGTCAGTGTTGCTGTACTCCAAGGGGATTCCGGTTTCTGCGCCGGCGATGCCCGCGGGAGCGATACCGAAGGCGGCGACTGCGACGGCGAGGACGGCAAGCCGTTTCATGGTGTTCCTCTCGAACAACTGCATCAGGTTTCAGCGTTCGAGCCACCATAGTGTGAAGTGATCATGTTTCGGAGTGGATGGGGGGCTTTGCGCAGATAGGCGGACCGGCTGCTTGCGAGTTTGAAGCGCTGTGGGGGATGAGCCGCAACCCAGCGGGCTGCTGTACGCCCTGGTAGCCGCCGGTGCATCAGTCCCGGAAGAAGTCAGTTGCCTGGGCGGCTGCGAGGACGGCGTCCCGATCCGCAAACTGTCCTTCGGATTCTTCACCGCCGACAACGATTTCACCCAGGCTCCGGTCTACGCCGCGCACCTCCAGTGGCGCGGGACCATCGGCTGTAGCAACGACGCCGCCACCGAATCCGGCCCCGAAGTAGCGGAAGGCTACCGGTATTCCTGCGAGCAGGGCGCCAACGTCGTCTGGCGCAAATACAAAGCAGGCAGCCATGATTGGCCGAGCGGCGACCGCGGCGCGGATGTGCGTAACCGTATGTGGCAACTGTTCCAGAACCATTCGCTACCATGACGCTGAGGTGGGCGGCGGAACCTGTTGCGTGCCAACAAGATCAAGCTGGTCAACGCTCACCGGCCCAGCGGGGACTCCTGGTAATCAATCGTTGATATCGTCCGATTCGGGGTTGTCTTTCAGGTGCTCCGGCCGTCCTGGCCAATGAGGTGGAGTGACAGGCTGTCCCGTCCACGCATCCAGTGGCTGAATTTCGAAGATGGAGCGGTCCGCGATTCCCGCGGTATTCCACACGGTTCGATCTTCGAACTGGACCTCAGGAGCGAAATCTTGCCGGTCGCCGTCGACGAACACAATCCACCCATTCTTGAACCCCAGGCGAACCGCTCCGGTCTTGAAGAACACGGCCGAAACAATCCTCGCCCCTAGGAATTCCTCAACCTCAGCGCGGTTCCAATGATCGATTCGATGTCTGTCGGGGGAGTCCTTGGCGAGGGACCGAGCGGACAGTTCGGTGTCGTAACCGACCAACACGCGGAAATGGTTGTCGTCCAAGACGAGTTCGAGGTGGTCCGTTTTCCACTCTATCCTGGTGACGGTTCTTCCGCGTAGAGGCTTGAACAGCCAACGATCCTCGTGCTCAACGATGGCCCGAGGTGCCTCATCGGCTCCCATCAATCCTCCAGTCGGAGTGGATCCGCTGGCTTTGTGCGGCAGGTACGGCCGAGCGGTGACCGGGGCGCGGACGTGCGAAACCGCATGTGGCAATTGTCCCGGAACCACCCGCTACCGTCCCAGCTGCGCGGGTTCGATCCATCTATTGCGAGTTCTCGAAGCGATCCCAGCGAGCAAGGTCTTCCAGAATGGGGCCGGAGTCCGGCACGCGAAACCACCACCATTTACGCGTGCTCGGATCAACCTTGGCAACCGCGGACATACGCTTTCCTGAATCCTCGACCGTGATAGACCGGTATCGGTTATCGGTCGCGGATGCGTATCTCGTGACCTTGTCGGCCAGCGGTGGGGACAGGACGTCGATCGCTGTGTCCAGGTAGTCGCGTATGGTCAAGGCTGCGCAGAAGTCGTATTCGTTCCAGACGCTGCGATCGGACCAAGGCAATGACCTGTCGTTGTCGATTTTCTTGATATGCGCGGCCCAGGAATCGGCTGAACGGATCGCATCACGCCGCTCGCCCGACGCAAGCGTGACCGCGTGATTGATCAGCTCCGCACGTTCGGTCTCGGAAAACTGAACAGCTCCACCGTTGTTGATCTCTGTCACGACCTCCTCATAGTTCTCCGCCATCGTCGCCAATGCCTCGAATATCTGGCGCCCGCCGTCGTGCACATCCGTCCAACCTTCGGAGAACTCGTCGGCGTAGTCGCCGGTCCAACTGCGGTTCAGTAGTTCGGCGACGTCCTTGGCCGCGGAATCCAAGGCTTGGGACAAGGTGTCGGCCAGCCCGTAGATGTATGTCCCGACGTCGCGCACCCGTTCCGGGACAACCGAAAATCCCTGGCCAGGTGCTGAAACGTTCCCCCGCTATCGCTCATAGAGCGATGCTAACGTTCCGTCGACCGGCCGTCCATCGCGATGATGTGTGAGCAAAGTCGGGAAATGGCCAGGTCACCGCCAATTCGCTCGTGGGACCTCGGGTCGTGGAACGATGATCGGGTCCGCTGCCAAGACGGAACGACGTGCCGCGGGTGAGGTGCTGCGGCTCCCATCGACGGAGTCAGCTGAGGCCGAGATCCGTGACCCCCGCCTGCCGCGAGGACACGTCGCCCATCGGATAGCCTTGCAGCCGAGCGCAATACATCTATCGAGGGGGCGAGGTGTCCGATACGGCTGTCCGGGATCGCGAAGATCCGCAATTGCTGGCACAGATCGAACGAGCCGCAGCGCAAGCGGATCTCGGCGCACATCGTTCCGCTCATGCGGCCATGCATCCGGAACACCGTAAGAACATGCAGTTCCTCGGTATCGCTACCCCAGTCCTCGTCGTGGCGACCGTGATCGGCATTGCGGTAAACGGCAATTGGTGGTTTCTCACCGCGATCTTCGCCGTAGGGTTCGCGTTGGCTCTGGTGGGAAACGTAATCAAGAGTCGGCCGTACTACGACAAGAATCGTGGCGTCCGACTCGATCTCTACACCCGAGGTCTGATCTACACGCAGGCAAGTGGGCTGCGTGTCGTTCGGTACGACCGGACCTCGCTGTTGCACGCAACGACTGATTATCACCGCGTCGGTGAGATGCGCGTGGTGCGAACCGCATATCGCTACGACCTCGTCGATCTCGATGGTTCGGAATTCCGGATGGACGGCATCCTGGCGAACCCCCAGGATTGGAGCCGTGCGATTCAGGACGGTGTCTTCGAGGCCCAGGCGCCTTCGACCTGGGCCGCGCTCGAGGCAGGAAGTCGAGTGGAGTTCGGTGACGTGTGGATGACACGGACCGAGCTGGGCTACCGAGGAAAGCCCATACCCTGGAGCTTGATCCGGCGAGTTTCGGTTCAGAAGGGCGTAGTCGTCGTCGATGTCGCCGGAGGCGGTTTGATCCCGCCGACAGTCGCCGTCAGCCGAATCCGCAACTTCGGCGTGTTCTTCGCGTTGGCCGAGCGTCTGTGCGCAATGTCCGGCCACGAAAGCCCGACTCGCTGAACGTTATCGGTTCCCTGTCGGCCGCGCCGGGTTTGTGATCGACGCGCAATTCCCGTCGCGGGCGCATGGGGCCAGGAATCGTACTCGTCCGGCGTACATCGGGTCGCGATATAGCAGGGTTCAGAGACACCCCGCATCAGGCGCAGTGCGGCGCAGGTGCGTCGTTGAAACGGTCGATCATCCACGCGGCGGCTGTCGGGACGTTGGCGAACTCGGGAATCCCATGGCCGACAGCGGTTCCCGGGACGAGCGGTGGCAGCTCGATGGTATCGAGGGTGACCGGAACCCCGCGCGAACACCAGGTTTGCGCGAGGTCGTGCACGCGACTGTAGGGGACCGCGTCGTCATTGACGTTGGCGGCGAGCAGGACTGGTGAGGCGGGGGTGAGGTTTCCGACCGCCTGTTCTTCGACGATGCGTCGCCCGACCGGGTCGCCGACGACCGCCGCGCCCAGCGATTCGCCGGTGGTGGTCCATTGCGAGGTGTGCTGGAACGAGTAGCTCAGCAAGGTTTCCGCGACGCACTGGTTGGCCGTGTTGCGCATCATGGCCCGGCCCTGATCGTTGAGGACACGGTCGAGCACGGGTTGGATCTCCGGGTTGGTGCGCAAGGCGCCGTTGAGGAAATAGCCGACGGCTCCGATCAGGGTGCTTCCTTCGGCTCGGGCCAGGGTGTCGTCGAGTTTGACCGGCGGGGCGCCGGCGTAGGTGCCCTTCATGTTCAACTCCGGTGCGTAGGTCGGCTGGAGCTCCGCGGCGGCCGCGGCGGCGTGGCCGCCTTGGGAATAGCCCCAGAACCCAACCGGCCCTCGCGAACTCAATGAGGTTCCCGGCAGGCGCTGCGCCGCACGTGCCGCGTCGATTACCGCACGCGCCGAGGCGGTGCGGTTGCCGTAGGGGTGGGGTCCCGGCGTTCCGAGGCCCACGTAATCGGTGAAGACGACCGCGATCCCTTGTGCCAGTAGATAATCGACGGCCAGCTGTTCGTAGGCGATCGACATGTCGAACGGTGGGCGGTAGTTCAGCACCGACTGCATCGCGATCGACGGCGCGCACTGGCGCCCCTCGCCGATCGTTCCCGAGGCCAGCGACACCAAAGGCCGCGGCCCCGTGCCCGGCCACCGAGTGCTGGGCTCGAAATATGTGCCGGTCACAGCGATCGCGCGACCGGCGTCGTCGACGCTGCGATACATGATGCGCCGCGCCGAGCCGGGGAAAGTGCCCGTCGGCGAGGGGGCCGACAGAACCGGGGTGAAGGGCTGTTCGCGGATCACATCGCCTGCCGCTTCACCGGGCAAGACCGCAGGCGGATCGTAGAACGCCCCCCACGAACCGGACGGCGCGGGCACATCGGCGGGGCTTGCCGAGCCGTGCGGCGTGCCGACTCCGGTGAACAACATCCCAAGCGCCGTTATCAGCGCTGCCGAACAGGTCCGGACACTGCGTCCCATTGCGTATTGCTCCATCCCGTCGACCCCCACAACAGCTCCTCGGTAGTGACCCAGGACACATAGGGCGGCTGCGTGAAGTAATTACAGACACTCAGTGTCCGAAAGTCAAGGATTCGGGACCGTGATCGTCCGGCACAATCGAGACCGTGAGTTCCCCGAGGCGACCGCAGGACACCGCGCCCGCACGTGGCCGTCCGCGAGACCCGGGCATCGAGGCTCGGGTGTTCGCCGCAGTGCAGACCGTCTACTGGGAAACCGGCTGGTCAGGCTTCACCATCGACGCAGTCGCCAAGACGGCCGGGGTCGGCCGCGCGGCGATCTACCGCCGGTGGCCGACCAAGATCCAACTGCTCATCGCAGCACTCGAGCAGGTCTCGCCGCTGCACGACCCGATCGATACAGGCACGACACGGGGGGATCTGAAAGAGCTGACACACCAATTACTTACCGGCTATCAATCTCAGGCTGGGTTGATCGCTCTGCGGGTCGCACTCGACGCCCGGGTGTTTCCCGAGCTACTCGAACCGCTCACCCGGACCATCAGCGCCAGCCGATTCACGGCGACCCGCGACATAGTGCGGCGCGCCATCGACCGCGGCGACTTGCCCGCCACCACCAACATCACCACGTTGCTGGAGATGCTGACCGGGGCCGCGTTGAGTCACGTCTTGTTCTCGCACAAGGTGATTGGACCGCCGGGACCCGACGCCGCATATATCGAGCGCCTGGTGAACATGGTCATGACGGGGGCGAGAGGTAGTGAATGATCCACTGACTACACAGTGCGCACAATGTCCCGGGTTCTGCTTGCTCGGATATCGCTCGGGAGAACACGAATGAATATCGCCCGGAAGGCAGCGGTGAATTTTAAACTCATCCCGCGCCCGGCTCGCCGCTACGTACAGCGAGGACTGTTCCCGCAATTCCGCTTCGGCTCTTTCTGTGTTGCGTGAATCGAACGATGTCGAAGTCTCGGCAGTCGTGGCCGACAGTCCTGCCCAAGTGTCCTCCGCGGTAGCCCGGTACCGCGGCCGCTATGGCTGGCCGGGGCGCGGGCCGGCCACACGGTTGCGTTCCCGCACATCCCGCCACCGGACGGCCGTCATGAAGTAGTTTTCGTCATCGTCAGGGCCGATGCCGTCGCCGAGGATGGCCAGCGGGAGATAGAGGTGGAACAGCCAGGTGGCCAGGAGCCGGCCGAAGGTCGGATATCGGTTGGTATCGGGCTGTATGGCGACAAGCCCGAAGATCGCCTTACCGATGGTGGTGTGGACGATCGACTGGATAGCGACGCGGTCGACGAACGATGCCGCCAGCCAGCAGCCCAAGGCGATGAGCGGGTTGAAATCGATCTGCTGAATATCGTGGGTGCGCAACGCTTCCGGAGAGAACCCGGGCGCGACCAGCAGCGCTATCGCGATACCGGACAGCAGATGTAGCGCGACGTCGACGATGAACGCGCACGTTCGCCGCAGCTTGCGAGGAGACGGATAGCCGGAATCGTGCAGGCTGCCGTATCTGATGCGCGGTGGTGTGGGTTTCGCGGTTGGCGACTGCATGACGACTGTGCCATTTTCGCGGCTCAGTTGGTAACCAGCGTTACCGGCTGTCGAAGAGTGTTCTGGTCCGCTCCGCGGTCCCTCGGCGCGATCGGTGAATGTGAACCGCGGTGGTTGCCTTGCCTTGGAGTAATAGGCGTAGCGCAGATCCTCGCCGCCGGGCCGGGAAATCACTCCATACCTTTTCGGATCGCCAGCGAACCAAATCTCCGGCGTGTTGTGGTCGACCAACTTTCCGAGGTCTTTCGGCCAGGTGCTGAGGATGAGGGCCGAGACAGGGGTTCGGTGGGGATCGAGTAACATCACCCATTCATTTCGTCCTGCCCTGATGTATTGGATCTTCCATCTTGTCCAGGCGTGGCGTTTAACCGACCTTCGGCGCCGGTGTCCGATCCAGACAAAGGTGCCGCCCAAGATCGTGCATATCGTGAATATGACGGCGGTGGGTGAGATGAGCAGTCGGCCGATTCTTTCCGCGCCGTGGATCCCCGGCCGGTCGAACTCGTTGATGAGCAGGAGACACAGGCCGCCACACGCGATGCCGATGAGTAGCAGTGGCCAGCGGAAGAACCAGTTCCTTCGCAGGGCGGCGCGGGTAGCGGGCCACTCGATGGCCGGACTCGATTGTTGCATGGACACCTGATCGGTGGGACTTTCCATCGGCGATCAACCTTCGTTTCACATGTTCAGCTTGGAGGGCCGGCTTGGCGTCTTATCGAGCTTTGCCGACGCCGCGAGCAGGAAGAACATTTCCCGGAAGTGCGGACCTTCGGACACTGAGACGGTCGAGAACTCGATGGCGGCAACGGTGGTCCCATCCTCGGAAGGGATGAAGGCCTCGAGCTGGAAGACTGCCGCGGAACCAGATTCTGTTGTCAGACCGGTGATTTCAGGTTGCGGTTCTGTCCGGATGGACTCTGTGAACAGGATGGGACGGCCTTCGATGTCGACCGGCTCCACGATGAGGGATCCATCCTCCAACTTCTTCGCGGTCGCGATATCGGCCAGAGGAAGTCGAGGATTCCGCGGTTTGCCGTACTTCATCACCGAAATCACGAGCCACGAGGCGACACGTTCCCCCTTCTCCGAGACATGCTGTCCGAGTCCACAATAGCGAGTATTGCCGGCGACCAGCGCATTGAGGAGGAACTTCAAAGTGCCCATGACGTCGGCGACGGCCTCCGCCGGCATCCCGTCGCTGAACTTCTCGACAAATGGAAGAGCGGCATCGAGCTGATGATCGATGTTGTGCAGGGGGAGTTCGAAATATCCAGGAGGAATCTCGACGGCGAGTTCGTATTCGGCGGCCGAGCCGATCGGCTCCTGCACTTGTCAGTCCTCTCGCCATTGATTGTAGCCCCAGTGTCCGATATCGGACACCGAGGTCTTGACCCCCTTCAAGACCTTCAACGCGACCGCAGGATCGGGGATGCTGTGCGCCCCTTCCGCATTGGTGAATTGCAGTACTTTGTGGACGCCCGTTGCCACGCCGGAGTCGTTGATCTTGTCCGCGAGTCCGAACCAATTGCCGTCGATCGTCTTCTGATTGAGCCAGCCAGGTGCGTGCGCTGATTCGGACCAAGCGCGCGCCATCCCCTCGAACCGGCCGACGTCCCCTGCCGCATCGCCGAGAAGCGCGACCTTTCCGGCCTTTCCCAGTGCCCCCGCACCCGGGATGAGGCTCATCGCATCGCCTCCGATGGTTCCCGCAGCCTTCAGCTTCTCCTCCCAGCTGCCGTGCAACAGAGCGTCGCGCATGTCGGCGTCGGTCGCGTCCAGGGCCAGGGCGCCGGCGCCGGCCGCGAGTGAGACTCCCAGTGCGATCGCATCGATCGGTGGCGGCGTGACGATTGCCAGCAGGCCGGAGACGGCCGAAATCATGGAGAGAGCTTCGTGTAGGCCTTTCCGGTGGTCATCGATCCACTTGCCGACGTTTTTCACCGCGTCGGTGATCGTGTCCCAGATACTCTTGTCGGGCGGACTCGGCGCGAAATCCTCGGCGGCCGCGTCCAATTCGGCGGCGATCCGTTTCGCGAGCCCGTCGTGCTCGGCTTCCAGATCGTGTGCCCGTTTGATGATGGCGTCGATGGTCGCTTGCGCATCGCCTACTGCGGCACTGGCGGACCGAACCCGCGCAGTCGCCGCGTTCAACCGGCGTTGGGCATCAGCCAACTGGTTCTGGTCGGTAAAGCTCGTATTGGCCAGTCCCAGATCGGGATTGGCCTGCGCCTGCTGGAGAGCGGTCTGGGCCTTGGAGTGTTCGCTGCGAGCTGCGGCCGCCTCGGTCTCCAGGCCCTTCGCGGTTTCCTGGTAAGCCACCAGGCCGGTGTGCCATTCGTCGAGCAGACCAACTGCGCGCTCGAGCGAATTCTGTGCGTAGCCGAGGTCCTGCGCGAGTGTGGCATCGAAAGATGCGCGAAAGGCGTCGCCGCCATCTCCGACCCAGACAGTGTCGTTACTGTTGCGCAGGCGTGTGAGCAGGCCGTTGGTCTCCTTCACGCCCTCGTACGCCGAGTTGATCTGGCCCCGTAATCCGGCCACGTGGTCGGCTGCACCGGGGACGGGGTTGAATCCCAAGTTCGGATACGGGTTCGCGGCCGCCTTCACGCCGTTGTCTCCGGTGCGGCCGCCTGGGGTGGCGCGGGGGTGGTCGTCTGTGCGATCAGCTGGGCAAATTGCGTATCAACCTGCTGATATGTGTCGTGGCACCGAGATATGCCATCCGCGGTTGTGGTGGCAGCCTCGCCGATGCGCTGGATTCCGAAATGCCACCTGCGTTGAAAGCTGTCAGCGGCGTCATCGAGGGATTTCGTACCGATATCGGTATGGCCGTTGTGGGCCATCGCCTTCATGGCATCGTTCAGCACCTGCTCCGAATTGCGCAGCAGCTGAACCGCTTTGCCCAGCGCCTCGATATCAACTTGCAACAGCCCGGCCATCGGACACCTCCTCGTCTGCCGACAGCCTGACGACGGGATGTCGGCAGGCGAGCGGACGTCATGGTCGCTCGAAGAAGAAGACGCACGCAACGCCGGAACGGTTCCGCCGGCGTTCCAGGCACCTGCGGAACTTCGAAGCACCACCGGAGGCCTCGTCGGCGTTGACCGAACGGGCGAGGGCGCCAGAGTCCAGCGCACGGGCCAGCATCCTTGTGCCAGAACATGTTTTGTGCCCGAAGTCGACGTCTTCGGGCACCCCGTTCTCCCGGCACCGGTCCCGATCGGCGGTCCACGCCTTCGGCGGATACAACTCCCTGTCGATCAGGGTGCGGCCCTTGGCGGTCGTGTACGTGCAGAACACGCCGAGCTGACAGTTCTCCACCCGGCCAGCCGTTCCTGAGTACTGTCGTTGCGCCCCAGCGGATTTCACTCCCTCCTCAGGAATCCTTTTCTCGTCGACAACCAGCACACCGTCCGCATCGCCAGGTGCTCGACGGCATAGGCGCGCACTCATCGCGGACTTCGTCGAGTCCCACACCGCTTGTTCAAGAGCCGCTGCATCCCATTCGGCGTCAGATCATCCGCGGCTTCAGCCAAGGTCCAGCCGTTCTTCCCCACCAGCGGCGCCGACAGGCCCCGCACCAACGCTCGCGCCCGCAACCGAGGCTCCGTCCGATGAAACCGCCCCGCGACCCGCGCGAACAACTCCTGCGGCCCAGCCGTCCGGCAACCATGCCCTCCTCAACCAGCGCGAAACCTCATGCCGCCCAACAACATCACGAAGCGATGCTGGAGTATTAGCCGACGTGGGGTATTCAATCGAATGATACATTCAATGACTTCGACTGGTGGTCGCTTTTGTTATCCGAGTTCGCCACGGAATCTCCTCCTGCAGAGCCCGCCGCACGGTGCTGGATAGTGTTTTGCTAATACCCCCGCCAGATCACCGCAAGGATCGGTGCCTGTCAGTCACCACTGAACCACAAATAACCTTGCTGCCGGATCGCCGATTCCGATGCTCGCCGCAGGATGGAGAACAGTTCTCGCTCCGAGTCGCTCCGCGGATTCGCGGAGTCCAGCTCCTCCAGAAAGAATTTCAACTGGTATGAATTGAACATGGTGTCGGCGTATTTATGAATTCCGCGCATCATCGGACCGGTGGGTGAATCCAAGACTATATCCGAGAGCGTGTCGGCGGCAGCGCCGGAGAACGACTCCATCTCGTTGTGGTTCATGTTTCGTATGCTTATCGTAATCCCCAACTCATCCTCCTTATTCGCCTTGTGGGCTTGTCTGGCCGCGTCGCTCATATCCTTGACGCCTTCGACGAGTTCTTTTGCGCCACTAACCCATTCGCGGTAGCGTCGTCATAGGCGCGGGCGGCCACACCCTCCCAGCAGGTGCCTTGGAGGGCTGCGACCCGGTGTTCGATATCGGTGAGATGGTCGGCGATGAAGCCGGCCGGACCGGACAGCCGGGACACGATCTGGTCGAGGTGTTCGAGGTCGACCGAGAACTGTGAAGCCATCGGACTACGTCCAGTTCAGCTTCGGGATATCCAGCGCCGCAGCATTGTTCGCGTCCACCGACTGGAGTGTTTCGGCGGTGACTCCGAGCTTCTCCGCCATGGTGGTCAGTGCCGCGAATATCTGCCGCCCGCCGTTGTGGACCTCGGTCCAGCCCTCGGAGAATTCGTCGGCGTAGTCGCCGGTCCAGCTGCCGTTGAGCAGTTCGGAGACTTCCTCGGCCGCGGAATTCAGAGCTCCGGACAAGGTGTCGGCCAAGCTATAGATGTAGATCCCGACATCACGCAGCTGTTCCGGGACAACCGAAAACCCCTTGCCAGGAGTCGGAATATTCCCCCCACTATCAGTCACACGGCGATGCTAAGCGGTCAGCGGCCCGTCCGTCCATCATGGTCGAGGGTGACGACCGACGCGTGAACAAGCAGCTAATCAACTACCTCCTACATCGGGGCCGTTCGGCGCAGTATTACAGCGGGGGGATTCCGCTCTTGACGCGGTTCCTGGCGGCGTGGATTCGCGAACGCGAAAAGGTGAAAGACGAGATTGCGGTCATGGTGGAAGGATATGGATGCCAGATCTCATAATTCGACCGGAGATCCAATGCCACCCCACTTGGGTGTATCGAAATGGTATGTACGACAACGTGTCTCCGCGTTCGCTGGGGCTTTCATCGGCCCTGGTGCGCGCGCTCGGCGACTGGGCGGCCCGTTGGGACGCGACCTACGATTTGGTCAACGATCCTGCTAATCCGACGTTCGACTCGCCGGCTGCCGAGCAGCACTTCTGGGACGAAGGGCGCCGCTTAGGCGAGCGGCTTCGGTCGGAGTTGGACGACCGGTGGGAGATTCGGCTCGACTTCGATGACTGACGTATCCGGATGTTCTTCGTGGTCCTGGGCCGACAGGTACGGGTCGCTCGCGGAGAGAGGGGTGGTTCTTACCATTCGGCTTCGGCCGGGTTAGCTGCTTCGATTTAGGTTGCTGCACAGAGACTTCACGTGCCTGTCTACAACAGACCGGATTCCTCGAGTCCGGCACGCAGGCGTTGCTGATGCTCCGGCGGCCCCTGCCGGTATGGCATGCGCAGTGCATCGGAGGAGATCACGCCGAGCATTTTCATCGCGGCTTTGGCCTGAATGGCGCCCTGTGAGACGTGCATGATCGCATCGACGGCGGGGATGAGACTCCGATGGATCTCGCGTGCCCGAGACAGGTCGCCGCGGTCGACGGCGGCGATCATCTCCGCGTAGTGATCGCCGGCGACGTGACCGACCACCGACACGACGCCGGTGGCGCCTTGAGCGAGGTGTGGCAGGTTGACGACGTCATCGCCGGAATACCAGAGCAGGTCGGTCTGCGACATGAGCCTGCTGGCCTCGAAGAAATCACCCTTGGCGTCCTTGACGGCGCGCACGGCGGGAATGTCGGCCGCGCGGAGGATGGTGTCGGTGCTCAGCGCCGTCCCGGTCCGGCCCGGGATGTCGTACAGCATGACGGGCACACCGCCGCCGGCCTCGGCGACCAGACGGAAGTGTTCGAGGATGCAGTCCTGCGGCGGCTTGTTGTAATACGGCGTGACGACGAGGAGAGAATCCGCCCCGCAGGCGACCATTTCGCGCGCCGCACGAGTGGAATGCTCGGTGTCGTTGGTGCCGCAGCCGGCCATCACCTGGACGCGGTCGCCTACGGCCTCGACCACCGCCCGCACGCAGGCGTAGTCCTCCTCGTCGGTGGTGGTCGCAGACTCGCCTGTGGTCCCGTTGACCAGCAATCCGTCATGGCCGTGGTCGGCGAGGTATACGGCGAGGTTCTGCAGGCCGTCGTAGTCGATCGAGCCGTCGGCGTGCATCGGGGTCACCATCGCCGTGATGACTCGACCGAAGGGGGTGTCCACCATGATCGTGAGATTACCTTTGCCCAGCACCTCACTTCTGCCTTGGTCGAGCGCAGCGTACGTTGGTAGCTAGAGGTTTGCCTCATGCGACAGCGATGGTGGATGTGGATTGCGGCGTTCCTGACGGCATTGGGGATGTGCGCTGTAATCGGGTGCGTCAGCGGCACCCGGCCCGAGCGTGCTGCACCCGGCTCGGACACATCCCGGGTAGGGGGCTCGGACACATCCTCCGGGGTAGGCGGCCCGGAAACACCCTCCCGGGTGGGGGCCCCCGTGTTGGTCGTGAAGGTGGACAACAGTCCGCAGGCCCGGCCACCGGTGGGGCTCGGAGCCGCCGATGTGGTTTACGTCGAGCCGGTCGAGGGTGGTTTGAGCCGGTTGGCCGCGGTTTTCTCGACCGACAAACCCCCGGTGATCGGACCTGTCCGAAGCGCGCGGGAAACGGATCTGACGCTGTTGGCCCAGTTCGGTAACCCGACGTTGGCATCCTCTGGTTCCGCACCCGAGCTGATTCCCGCCATCGAGCGCTCCTCGCTCCAGAACGCCTCGGCTGATCAGCAACCCGCGGCGTACTTCCGCGACTACAGTCGCGACGCTCCGCACAACATGTTCGTCCGCCCCGATCAGTTGCCCGAAGGCGGCGGCTGGCCGGAGGCTTCGCAACTGCACTTCGGTCCTGCGCCTCCCGGCGGCCGGCCCACGCAACATGAGGAAGCGCGGTATCCGGGCGCTGTGATCGGTTTCGACTGGTCACCCGGCGACCAGGGGTGGGTGGTCTCCATGGATGGTGATGCCTACACCGATGCCGATACCGGACGGCTCACGGCGAGTACGGTCGTACTGCAGAGCGTGCCGGTGCAGAACTCGGCCATCAGCGACGTCGCGGGCAGCGTCTCACCCCGGGCGCAGACGACCGGTAGCGGTCAGGCACGCGTACTTCGCGACGGTCGAGAGTTCCCGGCCGTGTGGTCCCGGCCCTCCCCGGAGGCGGGCACAACGTATACAACGCCCACCGGTGCGGTCATCCCCTTCGCTCCGGGGCAGGTCTGGACAGTTCTGGTTCCAGAGCAGCTCTGGTGAGTCCTGTCCTCGCGGTGTGACCGTTGATGTCGGATTCGGAGAAGTCGGCGACGTACCGACCTGCAGGCCAGAGATCGTTTCGCCGAGCAGTTCGGCCGTATCGAACGGGTTGTCGAAACCATTGGATGGTTTCGAATCAGTGGGCCATTATTTCGACGGCGGCAAGGGCATTTTCTATTTCTCGCTCGTTGTAGCCGGTTCGGTATCTGCCCTCCAGAGGACCTAGGTGCTGCCACGCTATTCGGAGCGATTCGATCCAAATATTCACGATGCTTTCAGGAATGGTTCTGATGATCTGCGCTTCGGGATCGATCCGCTCTGCTGACTGCCGTTTCGCATTCAGCTCCGTTGCTGTGTGATTGTCGGTCTCGCAGACCGTCAACTGTACTTGTTTCGGTTCTTCCAACTCGCGAGGGACCGAATACATGAGATGTTTGAGGAACTGCTTCGTATCGGCAGTCCATCCGATTTCTTTGAGCTCGTCCTGTGCGACGTTCGAAAGTTCGTACGTCAGTTGTCGCGCAACGCTGAATTCCGTCGCACCCAGGGAGAACGTCCGCTCGGAGTTCTGGTCCCTCATATGGCCTCCGTGTACTGGTGCTGGTTACCTGAGTTCGTGTTCGAAATAGTCGTGCCCATCTTTTGGAGTATAGACCGATCCGCCATTGCCGTTTTCGATGACAACTGCTCCAGTCGCTGGATCCCAGTAGGCGATCCGACCGTTGGAGAGATATCGTGTCTCCTCGTTCGGGAGTTCATTGTTCAGCACCTTTTCGACATAATCGGCAAGATTCTCGGGCGCCACGCCCTTGACATAATGATCGCCGGTTCCTTGTTGTCCTCGGCCATTCGCGTGTTCAGCGATATTCTTGGCGATCTCTCGGGTCGGATCCTCGATTCCGGGCCCGGATCCGTCGCCGTGGTCGTCGATGAAGACCTTCATGGCGATGATGGCGGCGAGTTTGGCGGCGTCTTTTTCGAGGTCGTTGACGGGGACGGCTTCGAAGGCTTTGACGGCGGCGACGGCGCCGATAGCGAGGGTGGTGACGCCGAGGATTTCGACGAGGGCACTGGAGGCGAAAGCTTCTTGGATCGCTCCGATGGTTGCGGTGACGGCAGTGGCGATGCCCTCGGCGGCGGCTTCGACGCTCATGCCGACGGTGAAGATGGCGAGGGCGACGCCGGCGACGGCGGCTGCGGCGACGCCTGCTTCGAGCCAGTTGATTTTGTTGGCGGTGTCGTGGCCGAAGGAGACGGTGGCGTCGTGGTACTGGCCGGCGGCTGTAGCGATGTTCTGGGCGCCGGTGGCGACGTTGCCGGCGCCGGTTTTGAGGGTGGTGAAGTGGTCTTGGATGAGTTGACGGTTGGTGGCATCGTCCATGCCGTCGAACATGGCGGAGATGGTGGCGATGTCGGCTGCGGCGTTGGTGAGGGTCTGGTGGGTGGCGAAGGTGTGCCAGGTGGAGCGTGCTTTGTCGAGTTTGGCGGCGTCGGCATTCGGGAGTTTGCCGAATTTGTCGGCGACCTCGAGGACAAGTTTGTCGAAGAATGCTTTCACGCCGCCGTGGTCGTCGAATCCGCGGCCGCCGTCGATGGGGACCGAGGTGGGCAGGTCGACGGTGTAGTCGCCGACTTGGCGAGTGTCGGGCCGCGGCGGGTTGGATTTGTTGGAGTTGCCCCAGTGGAAACCCTGGGCGTAGAGCACGGCACCGTAGTTGGTGAGGGCGTTGGCGAGGCTCGCGGAGGCTTGCAGGGTGTGGTGGGCGGCTTGGTCGTAGGACTGGCCCCATTGTTTGCAGCCGTTCGCGTCGCCGGCCATTCCCTTGCAGTCGCCTTTGACGGCATCATGGACGGGTTTATCTGCTTTGCGTAGCTCTGTTGCGAGGTCCTGGCATTTCTTGGCGGCTTCGTAGTAGGTCTGCCAGTCGATATTCATTTACTGCCCGCTCTGCAGCATGCGCCGGTTGAGTTCCAGGGCGCGGGTGTAGCCGGTATGCGCCTGTCTCGCGGAGTCGCACATCTCGCGGACGCCGTCGACGATTTCTTTTGCTGCGCTCAACCATTCGCGGTGTGCGTCGTCGTAGGCGCGAGCGGCCACGCCTTCCCAGCCTGTGCCTTGCAGGGTGGTGACGCGTTGTTCGATTTCGGTGAGGTGATCGGCGATGAAGCCGGCGAGCCCGGACAGGCGGGAGACGGTCTGGTCGAGGTGGTCCAGATCGACGGAGAACTGCGACCCCATGCTATGACCAGTTCAGTTTCGGGACGCCGAGCGCGTCGGCGCTGGCCTGGTCGACGGTGGCGAAGGTGTCGGCGGTGACGCCGAGTTTCTCGGCCATTGTGGTCAGTGCTGCGAAGATCTGTCGGGCGCCGTCGTGGACTTCGTCCCATCCTTCGGAGAATTCGTCGGCGTAGTCCCCTGTCCAGCTGCCGTTCAACAGCTCGGCGACATCTTTGGCGACGGAATCCAAAGCGCCGGAAAGGGTATCGGCCAATCCGTAGATGTAGATTCCGACATCGCGCACCTGGTCCGGAACGACCGAGAACGTCTGGCCACGAGCTGGAACGTTCCCCCCACTCTCACTCATGGCGTCATGCTAAGTGTCGGCCGACTGTCCGTCCACCGGAGGTCTTGTTACGCCGTGAGGCATGACGCCCAGGTCAACGGCGGTCCTCTGCGGCGTGACCCGGTGGGTCCGGGTGGCGTCGAGCATTATTCGCTCAAGCACCGTTCGACTTCGGCCAGGGACGCGGATTCGAATAGGCGCTCGCCGTCGTCGATGTCGACCAGAACCCATCGGTTGATCTGCTTGGGCTCGGCGATCAGTTGGTACCCGGCGCGGCGGGCGCGTGCCCTCAGGGGGCACAGGCGCGCGGTCTCCGGGGTGATGTGGCGGTGATCGATCATCGCGGCTGTCGGCTATCGGGGTGGGGCCGCCACTCGCGCAGGGCGTCGGCGAATCGCGTCAGTGCGGTGATGTTCGGGGTGGGTGGCCGAAGGAATTGGTAACGGGGCATGGGATCTGAGTGCGGCCGGGTTTTCGCCGTGGCAGTTCGTCGAGCATGTATTCCTCCGCGGTTTCGGTCAGTAGCCCATGTGCGGCCGGTCGGCCGGGACCATGCGCTGTGCGGTGACGAGGTGGGCTTTGGCTTGCTGCTTGATCGGACAGACGTTGATGGGGCAGTCGATGTGGCGCTGCATCACCGCATGGGCGAGCGTGACGGTCATGGCCGGGACACGGTGGTGATCGGTGACGGGTAGCCCGAATGGTCCCGGTGCTGTCAACGGACCGGTGTGGGAGTCGGGCGTTCGTGTCGGCTTGTCCGAGTTCGTCAAAGCGCTTGTCCCTTCACAATTCGGGATCGAGCGGTGGTCACTGTGAGGCCTCGATGTACTGTGCTGCGAGGCGGAATCGGGGGCAGCCGTGCTTGGCGTGATCGGCCATCACGTGGATGGCGTGTGCTCGCCCGCGGATGGGTTCGGTGCTCTTGCAGCCCGTCGGCGAATCGAGGTGGCGGAGGCCGGCGGCGACGCGCTCGAGGAGGTCCCGGTTGCGGGTGTGCCAGAGTCGCAGGGTGGCCGCCATCGACCGGTTGTGCGTGCGCCTGATGGGGAGTTTTGGTAGGTCCTGGCGGTGCTGCTGGACTATCGACGATTCGTTCGTGGCCGGGTTGTTGTCGCTGTGCAGCAAAGCAACTACTCCATGCGACCGCTTCTCTTCTGTCACTTCGCAGCCCTTCCGAAGGTGATTGTTCCTGGGCGGAAGTCCCGCCCTCGGACGTCGCATTCAGCCTCGCGATGCTCGTCCTGTGGCACCAATCCCCGTGCGGGATATCCCCAGTGGGGATTGCTCGTTCGCGACCGTGCACAGTGCCTTTGGCTCCACCGGCCCGCACCCACGGTTACGGTGAAGTGAAAGAGCCTCCGGCCCAACGGAAAGTGCCGAATCATAGGAGAACGACAGCAGTGCCGCTCCTGCGGAAATGGAGCTCCGATCGAGAATGCCGCCGGCTTGTGCGCGGGGTGCGCCCGAGCGTCGGGCTTCCGTCGACCCTTGCCAGTTGGTTTCTTTACCGGCCTGGCAATGCGAACTGCGTTGTCGGAATACAACTTCGGAGTCGTCTTCGCTGCGATTCGCGACTGCACCGGCATGTCCCAGACCCAGCTTGCGGCGCTGGTCGGGCTGAGTCAGGCTCGGGTGTCGGAGGTGGAAGCCGGAGCGCGGCGGTTGACCAGTGCCAAACTGGCCGCGCGTATCTCGACCGTCTTCGCGGTTCCCGCGCAACTGCTCGGGTTTCATGTGAACACCGCCGACCCCGCGCCCGGTAGCCTGGCCTGCGAGGAGGTGGACTGGGTGAACCGCAGAGATTTCGTCACCCTGGCAACCGCTGCCGCCCACGGCTCGCGTCTGCATCCAGAACTCGAGCGACTGGCCCATGTTCTGCCCGGCCGGCTGGAACACGCGACTCGACCTCGAATCAGGACGCTGAGCGCCGCTACTACGAGCTATGGGAAGAACAACGCTTCGCTCAGGCCGCGGATGCGCTCAGTTCGGTGATCGCCAGCGCGGGGGAGGTACACGGGCCCGACAACGCTAAGGTTCTCAACCTCCGCAGCTTGGTCGCCATCGCCATCGAACTCAGTGGCGACCATCGTGCCGCTCGCCGCGAATTCGACTCCCTCGCCGCCGCATACAGACGCGTGGAAGGCAGGTTCAGCGAAAGTGCCTGGGATTGCCGAGCTTCCGCCGCCCGATGCCAAATGGCTTTGGGGGACATCGAAGAAGGGCTGGCCGATATGGAGCAGCTCGTTAAAGAGGCGATCGAGTTGACCAGTGACGGGTCGGAAGCGGCGCTACGACTACGCGCCCAATATGGGGAACTTCTGGCCGGCGCAGGGGACTTCGCCGACGCGCGCGACGTGTTGCAGCCCTTGTACGACGATATTTGTTTGATCAAAGGTCCGGAGAATGAGCTGGCCGCTGAGGTCGCCACAACCTTGAAGGATTTGGCGGAGGACTGACAAGCGATATGCGCTCTAGGTGAGCGCATTCAGACTCAAACGCGGAGAACCCGAAAAGCGATTCTCACAAATCCAGCTCCTGTACACGTTCCACAATCCGCCACGGCAGGTCAGCCGCCGCCAACCGATAGCTCGACCACTTGTCCTGACTATTCGGGCTGGCCGACGCAGCGAACCGCAGCATGCCCCGTGAGGTCGGTGTCCCCGTCAGCAGTTCGAACTCGTGACTCGGCACGAGCCAAGCGGCGCTGATCGTGCCGTGCTTGATGTCCACCAGGATGAAAAGCAGATCCAGGTTGCGCCGAGGTCGGAACGTTGCTTGACGAACCAACGCTTGAAATCTGCCTTGAGCGGCAGCCGAACCGTCCGACATGCGCGCCTTGACCTGTACGGCCAGGGTGGCAGCTTGACCGCGCAAGTGGAATACCAGGTCGACACCTTCGTCGTCGACGATGGAGGTGGACACGTTCAGTTGACCGCGGGTGGCCAGGATGCAAATAGCAGCGACAAGGTACTCGGCCGCTTTGCCCATGCGCGCGGAGTCGGCGGACTTCTTCAGGTAGTCAGGTTGGCCGTCCTCCACCAGATCATTGGCCGGTTCTTCAAGCTGCGGAGGCTCATCACCGCTGTTGTTGATGGGTCCGCTCACCGGATCAGGCTCTCGACGAGATCGCGAAAGCAGCGGCCATTCATGTCGCTATACGACGGTAACAACACATTCATGGTGTCGTCGGTCAGTCGCATAGTGTTATCGCTGGTCGAGGTCGGGCGCATCAGAGCTGTTCTTCGCTATCCGTCTTCGCCTTCGATTCGATCGACTCCCCGTGAGGAGCAACCTGGCTGTGAGGGCGTGGTGTGTGGCCGTCGCGTCGTATAGTTCGTACCGGTATTCCGGCCAGTGGGAGGGCACAAGTGCGACGGACAGCGGCAGTTCTGGCGATGGGAGCGGCGCTCCTCAGCGCTGGATGTACTTCCACGACTGACGGTTCGCCGACCGCAAGCACGACCGCACCCCAGGCGTCCGCGCTATGGAATCCCTGCACGGGGATCTCTAGTGACGTGTGGCACCGCGTTGGAGTCGATCCGGCGACGTTGAGCGACATGGTCGGCGGGAGCGTGACACCGCCCGATGGGTTCAAACTCTGTGGCGGCCACGACAATCCGTGGACCTACTCCGTTGATGTGTGGTCGCAGCGTTACGGCGTCGACGACTTCCGAAAGAAGGAGTCGGAATCGGCGTTTACGCCGCTAACCGTCAGTGGCAGGGAGGGCTTTCGATACAGCAAGAGCAGCGACGAGTGTGGTGTGGTGTTTGCTTCCGCGCAAGGATCGTTCAGTATCGAGGTTGAGAAGCAGGAGATGGATGACCAGTCGGTGCCGTGTGACCACCTGGTGCAGGTCGCCGGCGCGATCGTGCCGCTACTGCCGAAGTAGGCGCGAAAGGGGGAGTCGATGGCCGATAGCAATGATGTGACTCTGTGGAAGTTCCTCGCCGAGGAGTCGAAAGCGGGGCGGCTGAATCTGGATCCATCAGTGGCATCGGACTGTCTGAAGGCCTGCGAAGACCAGCTGCAGGTCTACCGCGAGTGCCGCGATATGACCCGGCAAATGTCGCATGTCACCGGCCTTGGTGACTTCCCCGCCGCGGATGAGCTGGCAAAAATGCTAGGGGCCAAGGCAGTTGGTGGGGAAGGCAACTTTCACGAGGCGTTCTCTGAGCACATTGAAGTCCTGACCCTGATCCGCGACACGATCAAGTCCTCGGTCGACAGAATCAGTGAGCAGGATCGACAGAATCAGCGCGAGGTCGCGCAACCTGAATAGTGCGTCGCGCTGCTTGTACTCCTTCGCTGCTCGACGCAGCGGACTCCTGCTGGACGCTGGGTCCAGCGCGGAGTGATAGGCGCCGTCAGAGATGGCCGGCCCTGACGGCGACCGTGAACGAATCCCACTCCGCTGCGCTGAACACCAGCTCCGGGCCGCCAGGACACTTGGAGTCGCGAACGCCGACCGAATCTGCTCCCAGGAAAGCCACCTCCACGCACTCTTGGCTTCCAGAGCTGTAGCTGCTCTTGAACCACTGCGGATTCGACGGCTCGGTGCTCACTCCCGTAACTCCTTCATCAGCATGCGGATGAGGTTTTGGCTATCTCCGTCATCCAGCGCGGCTCGCTGGATCTCAGCATAGGCGTTTCGGTACTGCCGTACCTCATCCGGTTTTTCCAGATAGAGCGCTCCGGTGAATCCTTGGATGTATACGACCGGTGGCTCGGTCAGCTTCGCCGTGGGATGCCTCGGGAACTCGAGCAGTACGAAGGGGCCGGCAATCGTTCCGCTATGCCTGCCGACCTGCATCGGCACGACCCGCACAGACACGTTCGGCAGGCTCCCGATCTCGACGAGGTGGTGGAGCTGGGCCGCCATCACCTCACGAGAGCCGATCAGGCGTCGTAGGGCGCACTCGTCGATGAGGGCACAAACTGTCAACGGATTCGTTTTGTCTCGCAATCGCTGTTGCCGTCGTTGGCTGAGTTCGATGCGGCGCTCAACTTCATCCGTCGGCATGGAAGGAAACTCGGTCCAGATCACCTCTCGCCGGTAGTCGGCTGTTTGAAGGAGGCCCGGCAGCAACAGAGTGCTGTATGAACTGAACCGTTTCGCCGCGTCTTCGAGACCCACGTAGAAGTCGAAATGCTTGGGAAGCTCATCACTGTATGCGTGCCACCAGCCCTTTCCCTGTGACTCTTCGGTCAGAGCGAGAAGGACATCCGTGGTCTCCTCGCTCACCTTGTACAGCTCGGCCAGGTGACGGATGAACAGCGGATTGATCCGCGTCGGTTGCCCGGTTTCCATGCGCCAGAACGTTTGTCCTGAGACGCCGATTGCCTTCCGTGCGGTATCGACCGCGATGCCCGCGTCCGTCCGTGCGTCTCTCAGCAGGCGGGCGAGGATGCGGCGCGGGAGGGTGGAACCTGTAGTCATCATTTCACTCCGCGAGGGTGTCACACCAGCTCCTGTCGTTCGTTTGGGAATCAGTTTGACGTCTCTCCAGGAAGCTCGCAAATATATCCGCGAAACTTCGCACAGGAATATTCCAGTTTTGGCGACCTCGTGTTGAGCTGAGCGGGCGACCACAGCAGCGGTGAGATCCCAACGGGCTCGTCAGCCAGGAGGTCGCCTCGAAGGTCTTCTACGAGTCGAAGGTTCGCTCATGGACAGCTTTGTGGCAGGTCGGAGGTCGATGTGGTGAGCACACGCCTTCCGGGGAAGAACCGTGTACTGCAGGCGTGTCGCGGGATCGACTACGGCGATCACCTCGTGTTGCGCCTGGCGCATGATCTCGCAGAGCTGCACGAGCGTCGGCTGAGTGCGGGATCGGATGTAGTTGTCGAAATCGACCGGGCTCGTGCGAATTTGGTAAAGGGGATCGATGACTGGGCGGCGGCGTCGCTGCCGCCGGCGATCGCTGCCGCTTACGTCCATACCGAAACTGTCGGCGCGATAGTCGACCGCCTTGCTCAGTTCACTGCCCATGCCTTCGCCGCCTTGGCCGGAGGGCCTGTGGCAGATCTGGGAAACGTTTGGGAGCGGCTGGCGGAGTTGGCGATCGGCTACGAGGATCTCGTCGAACAAGTGCATACCGGGCACCGGCGCTTACCCGGCGGGCTCTAGAGCTCGGCTTTCAACTGTTACAAGCGAAGTCGCAATGGAGTTCGCGCGGGGCTGGTCAAACATTCGCCGGTATCTCTGCTGCCCGCGCGATCGGGCTTGTCGCTGCTGCAGGTTTTCACCTTCTGCCCGTAACTGACTGGGCGGCAGACATATCTAGGGGAGGAAGAGATGGCAGATCAGAGCGCTGGTCCCCCGGGGAGCGATCTTCCGAATATCCCGGTGGAGCCTTCAGCCTCTCGCCCACTGGCAATCGGTATGGTGCGGCCCGATATCTCCGGTGCTGATATTGCGACACATGCTCTCGAAATACAATGTTACGCAGCCTCTCTCGGCTACCGGTGGCTATTAACCCTCCGGCCTCCAGGTGTCACGGCGGACTCTGTCGGGTACGTCTTGGCGATCGCGGCAGGGATGGATGTGTCAGCCATCCTCGTTCCCGATCTCGACCACATCGACAATCGAGCGGAACGTATCACGGCCGGTTTCGATCTCGTTACCGTTTCTCCCGCGCGACTGTGGCGCCGCGGAGAAGTGGGGCCTATTGCGGTGCAATCACTTCCGCTGAATGACTGCACCTTCGAACCGACTCAACTCGAACGCGACTGTGCCCGTCGGCTGTGGGAGGTGCATCGCGACTGCTTCCCTGACTGCCTGGCCAGGCTCGCGGCGAGCGCGGCACTGTCGGCGCTGGATGAAGTGGATTGATCGCCGCTCGCGTCGTTTCGTTGCCCTGCGGCGGCCGATCCCGCTTTCCGCATTCACTGCTCGGAACTGCTGCCAAGGGCGACCAACCAACTGCTACGCATTCGAAAGCGAGGAACCATGCGCATTGATGCCATTGGCTACCTGCGTCGGGATGTCTCCGGCGTGCGTCAACCGTGGGATGAGATCCAGATCCGTTCGCTGGCAAAACGACTCGGCTACAACCTGCGCAAGATCATCACCTTCACGACCGAGGTCGACGACGTCGGGGTTCGGGTCCGCAACATTGCCGAACGGCTCGGCGTCGAGGCTGTGTTCGTCCCGAGCGTCGACCACTTCGAGGGCGGTGTAGTCCCCGCGAAGCTGGTAGAAGTCGCCGATGTGATCACCGTCGAACCCGAATACACCTATGCGCGATGGGCTAGCGGAGAACTGCCGGCCGAGATCGGGGGCGACCAGTGACGGCAACGTTAGAACGGGCCGGGTGGAGTGCGGAACGCTCACTGATCCAGTCCAATTACCGGACGGCCGCCGGCGGTCGCGGCGTATACGGCGGACGCCCTCCGGGTCGATGGCTTGGCAGTACTCGGGTACGGTCACCAACCCCTGCGGCTGACAAGGAGCGACCAAGGATGAGCGAACAGGGTGGCTGGGATGAATTCGTGGTGGCGCTATGCGATTTGGCGGTGAAGTACGACGCTGATGCATTTCTCCACGAGTCGCTGGTGCTTCTCACGGCACGCGCGATACCGCCGCGCGATAAGGCGGGGAGGATCGCGGTCACCCGGTTCGACGACGAAGCTGCCCGGATAGAAACCGGATGGTGTTTCAACATCGTCACCGACTACGTCGCCGAGGACACCACTCAGCCGGTGCCCGCACTGAGGCTCGTCGAAGCGATCTGTCGCGGTGATGCCGAAGAGCACTGCTTGATCGATGAGGACGGTCGTTGGGTCGGAGTTCTCCTCGATGCATGGGGGAAGGTGGCAACTGGATGTCGGGTGACCACGACCGGCCCGAGAAGAGGGTGACGCGACGGTTTCCGCGCTGGAGCGACGCTCAATGACAGCTACCGCAGCCCGGCAACGTTCGTCGACCGGGCCGTTCGCCGCCGGGGTCTACCTGTCGGTGTGGGGCTGCCGTATGACGTTGGGACCGAATGTGTGTGCCGCTTAGTCCTGGCCCCCCTCGTGGCGTTTGCGCCGTTGCTCGTTGACGTAGTCCTCGTATTCGGTGCCCTCGAAGTCGTATCCGCCGTAGCGGTCGGACAGGTGGAATTTCTGGTCTTCGGGGATCTCCTTGCGACGCTGTTCGAAGGCAGCAAACGCGGCGTTGATCTCGTCCATCTCTTCGGGGGTGGTATTGGTCTCGGTGGTGCGTTCGAACGTTTTTCCGCCGATGTGCACGCGGTCGGGGTTGTCGTCGGTGGTGCTCATGGGGCTCCTTATCTAGTGCTCGATCATGCGGATGACGGTGCGTCCGCTGGCGGGGTCGGTGAACCGTTCGGTGACATCGAACTTGGTGCCGCTGCGGAACAGCACTTCCTGTTCGTGGGCCACTGTCGGGTTTGCGTACTGGGATATGTCTTTGCCGGTCTTCGAGAAGATTTGGAACTCGACGTCTCCTGCGAACGGTGTGCCGTTCTCGGCGGCGGAGGTCGAGGTGAACGCGTCCTCGGTGATGGTGGTGTTGGGCTGGTATTTGGCCAGCACCTCCGGCGGCATCTCGCTGGAGTCGACGCGCCGCGACACGACGCCGCGATGGTCGGGCAGTTTCGACAAGGCTTCGTTGACATTGTCGACGCGGAACTGCAGTGCGTCGCTGCCCTCGACGCGACCGTTGCGGATGGCGGCGTTCAGTTCGCGTCCCCCAGAGGTGCTGTAGTCCAGCAATGCGTCGGAATCCTTCCCGGTCCAGCCCGCCGGGTCCACTCGCGCCGGCGCCGGGGGCTTTTCGATGGTGGGCGGCTTTTTGATGTCTTCGCTGAGTTTGGCCAGGTTCTCCAGTTCTTTCGAGCTTTTTGCCAGGTCTTGTTCGACCTTGATGCCTTTCTCCAGTTTGTGGCCGGCTTTCCAGGCGTCGATGATCGCGCGGATCGGGGCGGCGAAGCGGGCGGCGATCTCGGCTACTTTCGCCGACGCGATCGCGGCGCCGATACCGAAGGTGACGAACGAGGTCGCGACGCCGATGGCCGCGGTGATCGCGACCTCTTTGAGCAGTTCTTTGCCAAGGTCTTCGAGTTGATGCTTGAGGTCTTCACGTAGCTTGGCCAGCGCGTCGTGGTGTTCGGTGCACGCACCGGCGAGCGCTCCGAATGCTCCGGTGACCGCGGTGACACCGGTTTTGAGCTGGGCGAGATCATCGGTGATGAACTGGGTTTCCGGGGATTGGATCGCGGCGAATATGCCGGTGACCCGGTCGATTTCGGTAGGCAGATTCGCCACCGCTTCGGCTGCTGCCAACTGGGACCAGGCGGTGGCGATGTTGCCCAGTTTGCCGGTGTCGCCGTTGGGGACGGTGATGCCGATCTTCTCGGCGAGCTTGACCCCACCGTCTTCGAGGCCGTTGCTCGGCCCACCGGCCGAGGGCAGCGGCACTCGGCAGAGGTAGACCGCGGGGGTCGGGGCGGCGGGTCGTTCCGGTGGTGCGCCGCGCTCGCCGATGGTGGAGTTGTAGTCGGCGAGGGCGTGGTTGTAACCCATTTCGCGCAGCACCGCGGCGTAGCCGTCGAGCGCTTCGGCGGCGTGCACGGCGGTGTTCATCGCCTCGTAGGCGTGCTGGTCGTAGCTTTGGGCCCACTTGGTGGCTTCGTCGTAGGTGCCGGACATGTGCTGGCAGTCGGCCAGGGCGTCCCATTTGCCGTCGACGGCGTTGAACAGGTTTTCCGCGGCGGTGTGCAGTGCGGCGGCGGCGTCGTAGTAGACGCTGGGCTGCACGGCGAGAGGTGTGGTCACCCTCAGCGCCCCAGGAGTTTGAGGTTGGCCGCTACGGCGTTGCTGTAGTGGCCGTGCGCGGCCGCGGCGGCGGCGCGCATCTTCTCGATACCGTCGTGGACCTCTTCGGCGGCTTTCATCCACTCCTGGTGTGCGGCACGGTGTTTGTCGGCGCCTGCGCCGGTCCAGCTTTGATGCGCGGCCGCGACGCGTGCGTCCAAACCGGCCAGGCTGTCGGCGACAAAGCCCTGCAGGCCCGCGATGGCGGCGGTGACGGCGTCGAGGTGATCCAGATCGACGCGGTAGCCGTCACCCGGTGTGGGTGTAGTCATGAGTGCTGTCCCACTTCATTCACATATTGAGCAACGGGCCGGTCGGTCCCCCCGGCTGAGTCGCGGTGCTCGTGCCCATATTCAGCGCGGCGAGGCCGCTGGCAGTGCGGTCGTCGACGGATGCGTAGGACACCGCGACCACACCGAGTAGTTCGGCCATGACAGCCAACGCGTCGAGGACTTCCAGCGCACCGGTTTTCGCTTCGTCCCAGCCGGTCAGATAGGCGTCAGCGGCCGCGCCTTTCCACGTGGACATCAGGCCGACGACTTCGCTGTCGGCGCTGCGGATGCCGTTGACGAGCGCCTCGGCGGTCAACTGCACGAACTTCCCGGCGTCTTGCACCTCGGTCGGCACCGCTGTGAACGCAGCGGCCGATCCCTGCGGATCTGTCACAGAAACCTCCCTCGTCCAGATGTCAGGGTGGAACCGAGAGCGCGAAAGGCGGCCACCAAGCCTGGACACAGTAACGATCGGGTCCCAGGCTGTCGCATCCACCCGGGAAACCGGACTGTCGGGCGGAGGAAAATTCCCGCTACTCGGCAACTCTCCTACCCGGTAGCGGATCCTCCAGAGATACGATCGCCGGGCCCGACCCGAAGACATCACCCAACCTCCTCCACGCCCGTGAGCATCACGGCAGCGGACGGAAACACCGTGTGACGCAGGGTTTTAATCGATGAGCGCGAGGCGAATACCCGCTTCGCTCATCTCGAGTTCCTCGACACCTGACCGACCCAGTCCCTCCTCGGCGTTCTCGAACGTGGTTGTGCACTCGAGGCTTCCCCGTTGGGGGCACAACAGTGAAGTCGAAGACCACCCGCGACGCGTAGCCGACCACCCAGACCAGCCCGCACGACCGCCTACGCGCAAGCTCGGCGGCCTTGGCTCAGCCGAAGAAGGTTTCGGCGACGGCTTGGGCGCCAACTGCGGCCGAGGCACCGGCGGCCGCCGCTGCGACGCGTACGGCTGGCCAATTGCCTTGCTGCGGCGGAGATTTGTCCACTATCGGGGCGATCTCGCTGAACAGGACGGCCAACATGTCGTTCAGCACGAACGAAGCTGTTCCGGCGGCGAGAGCCGGTCCGGTACGACGAGCAGCGCAAGCCCGATCGAATGACCCAGCACCACTTCGTGTCCGGACCGACCCAACAAACGCTGCGCCAGAAGAATCTCGTCCGTTTGTCACACTCTCCCGATTTCGGTCGTCGGATGGGTGAAGGAAGCGAACGACCGGAACGGCACTGCGAATCGAGGAGCGAACTATGACTACAGACCATCGTGTATCCCGTCAACGACCTGGTGAAGGCTGAGGCCTTCCAACCTGACGCCTCCGCGCAAACACCGACCGTCGTGCCTGTGCGCCCCGCCTTCCCAGCCCAGATGGCCGCCCGGTGGCCGCAATGAGCACGCGGCACTACGTTGTGATGTGCGCGACACGACCCAGCAATCCCCGAATACACACATTTGCCGGGCCACGACCCGGCGCCAGCTGAAAACTCGAGACAGGAACATGTTCGAATGAGAAGCTTTGCCGTCGCATTTCCATGCCTGGTGGCAGCGACGCTCGTTGCCGGCACGTTCGGGACCGCGTCCGCGGACCCGGTGGCGGACACATCGCGCGAGGTCGTCACCGACGACGGTTGGCAAGTGCGAGTCAGCAAGGTCGCGGAGAATCTGGATCGTGTTCCGAACCTGGCCGAATCACCGTTCACCCGTGAGGGATTCGTCGGGCTGAAGGCGATCGCGGACATCACCGGACATGGTCGGGTGCCGGTCGACTCGGGGAGTGTGACTGTGGGGTATCAGATCGGTTGCCAGGTCGATGTATCCAACGGGATGACCGTCGGGCTGTCTGCGGCGATCGGACCCAACGTGGGCATTTCGGTGGGCGGTGTGAACGCCGGTGGAAGCGCGCTGGCGATTCCCAGCGTGTCCTTCTCACCGAAGCCGGGCACGATCACCACCGTGCCACTGGGAACGAAGCAGCTCACCGGCGCGCATGCCTCGATCACCGTTGATCAGGTGCAGATCAAAGTCGACGCGTGTATGGGGCCGGTGAGCTTGCGCTCGTACGCGGCCGTGTCCACTTCGACTGCCGACGCCGACACCTACGTCGCCGTGTACGGCGACCCGATATGGCTGTGACGCCGATGCGTGTCAGGTACTTCTACTCGATTACGGTCGCGCTGGCGATCTCCGCGTGCTCGGTTCCCATTGCCCGCGCCGACGCGGCGGTGCCCGCCAACACCTGCAACGGGACGCAATCCACCGTGGAATCCTGCCCACCCAAGCCATCGGGCGGGGGCACTCGATCACCGGGTCTGCCGCTGCCGCAGCTGGTTTCGCCGCCCCGAAACCCGAATCGCCCGAGCCCGGGAGGTCTGGCTTCTGCGCTCCCCTTGCCTCCACCCGGTCCCCCCGCGGCCGAACCCATCGTCGAGTAGCCGAATCCTCCTCCGTCACAGGGGCAGAGAGGGTTTCGCGCCGCACGGACTTTCGACCAGGAGCGGACAACCTGCGCCGGCGAGGAATTCCGGGACCATTTCGGCCCGGGCCTCGCCGGGGCGGACCCGACCCGGCTCGGCCAAGCCACGGGCCCCTGATGCGATCGCGTCGCTCACCGGGCTTGTTCCCGGTATGCCATAGTTTAGATGAGCTTCGAAGCTATTCCGCGCCAACATTTTTCGGTAAGTACGGATGTTGGACATCGAGACGGATCGATATGGAAGCCGATACCGCTCACCTGGCGCCCGGGCCGCACGACACCATCCATTTCGGTCTCCCGCCGCGCGGTGCTCCATCGGTGCTGGACATGAACCTTCCGATCGATAGCGGTGCCGGGCCGTATGGCCTTGTTTTCGGTTCCATCGAGGGGTGCCCCTATGGGATTCGTCAGGGGTGGGGTGGGGTGTTGAGGTGTTCGGTGAGGTCGTCGAGGCATGCCTCGAGGTCTTGTCGGTCGGCGAACTCGTAGTGGGTGCTGGTGCCGGCTCCGGTGATGAGGCTGGCGACGTCGAGTTCGGCCTCGCCACTGGTCCAGACGGTAAGTTGAGCGGCCGTGTGGGTGTTTCCGCAGGTAACCCAGGCTGCGGACTTGTCACGGGTCGGGCCGAGGGTGAGTTCCCAGTTGGTGCCTTCGGACTCCCAGCTCTGGCTGCGGTCCTGGATGGCGGCCGTGAAGGCGGTGAGGTCGAACTCGGTCATGCTGTGATCTTCCAAGAGTTCGTCAGGCTGCCGAACTGCCGGCGTCGGGTGGGTTGGTGGGGCTGCTCGTCGCGGACCATGGTGTAGATGACGTCGCAGCGGCGTCTGGCCGGCAGATGAGGGCGGCGTTGCGTTTCTTGCCCTCGGCGCGTTTCCGGTCCTAGTAAGTCCTGCTGGCGGAGTCGTGCAGCGCGGCGAACGCGGCCAGGACGAACGCGCGTTTGAGCTTGTGGTTGCCGAACCGGGCGGGGTGCTCGCCGCTGATGGAGGTTTCGGAGCGGTGGGTGACTGCTCTCCCACATCTTGTCGCGACGGCCGACGGCGGTGGGTGTCATGAACCCAATACCGTGGTCTCCTCACGCGTGTCGTAGGTCTCGCGCGCGGATTCGATGGCCGGCATATGGTCGGCTGCCCACGCCAACAGTACATCGACAGGGTGGCGCAGGGTTTTGCCGAGGGGGGTGATTCGGTATTCGATCGCGACGGGGCGGGTGGTGACGACTACGCGTTCGATCACGCCGTTGCGCTCGAGTCTGCGCAAGGTCGCGGTGAGCGACTTCTGGGTGACCGCGGGAATGGCGCGGCGTAGTTCGTTGAAGCGGCACGGGCGTTCGCAGAGTTCGTTGAGGACGCTGAGCGACCACTTGTCGAGCACTTGATCGAGTAGGTCACGGTGCGCTGTCTCGATGCGGATTTCACCGTTGGTATCCATGCTGAAACCTGGTTTCGTTGAAGTGTCCTTCGTCAACTAAGTATCTTAGCGATACTTCGAAAACGAAAGGTCCAGAGCATGACTGTCAAGCACTTCACGCCCGAGGGGATGTTGCAGCCGACCCCCTACCATCACGTGGCTGTAGGCACCGGATCGCGCCAGGTGCACGTCAGCGGGCAGGTCGCACATTTCCCGGACGGCACTCCGGTTGTGCCGGGCGATCTCGCCGGCCAGGTAGCCCAGGCGCTGCGCAACACTGCTCGCGGATTGGCCGGTGCGGGTGCGTCTTTCGCGGATGTGCTGCGCCTGACGTTCTACGTCACCAGGTGGAGTCCGGAGCAGATCGACGACTTCATGGCCGGCGTGGAGGCGGTCGCCGCGGAGATCGGACTGCCGATTCCGATGCCTCCGGCGTCGCTGATCGGTGTCGACTACCTTTTCGAGCCGGATGTGCGGGTGGAGGTCGAGGCGACCGCGGTGCTCGACTGACCGGCAGGAATATCCGCAAGCAATGTCATGACTTCTCAATGCATATCGCCGAGATGAGCGGTTACCCGCCCGCACGACCCGGTTTCACTGCCCTCGCCACGGTGCATGCGGGACTGGGTATCTGCTCCCGGCCCAACTGCCCTGGGCCGGGAGCACCTGCCTGTCGAAGCTGCCGTGAATGATTCGGTTGCTGGCATGCCCCACGGCGGCACCCGCACGGGCAGCCCTCGTCTCACGCTAGCCGGCCCGTCAGCGAGGCGGCCGAAAAGACAAGAGACGCACGCTCTCCGGGCGCCGGCGTGATTGTGGCGCGAACCCTGTTTGGCAGTCCGAATGCCGGGAATACGGGCGCAATGGGAACCGCCGTCAAATATGTGATCGGCCTCGTCGAATCGACGGGGACCGCTCGGGCAGCCGACTTCGACATCGAGGGCATCGTCGACAATCTGCATGCCTTGGTCGACGACTGGGACTTCAGCATCATCGACCGCCCTTTGTTCTGGGGCGTCATCGCCAGCTACCAACGGTCATAACGGTTTCCTGAGGCTCGCCTGGCTCGGCCCGGGTGACGCGCTCTCCGACGAGCAGCGACGTGCCGGACGCCGTGCGAACGGCGAAACATACGCGGTCGTACCCCACTTCCGCCGCCACTCGCCGCGTGGCGGAGGTCCCAGCGCCGATCGGGCTATGGCTCGCTGTGGGCCAGGTCGGCGGCGGTGTCCGCAAATGGCCGCACAAGGTACTGTGCCGCCTTCGAGTGTGGGTCGTTGCGCGCACCGGTAAGTCGCTCTGTTCGAGGCTTCGGCTGGAATGCCTGCCTGCGGTGACGCTCGATATCACCCCACGGTCCGATGCCATGCCATACCTGGGGATGAGAGGAAACGAGAAGTCGGCCGATAGCTTCGGTGTATCGACACGTCACCCCGCCCCACGCGCGATGCGCCGGATCCCGATCGACATCGGTCGGCATCCAGAGCGGGCGGGGTGTCGTCCGCGCCTCAGCTCCCAGGAAGAACCATGACGACACCGGCTTTGGTCCCCCTGCCCTCCCCGAGATCATCGCGGCGTACCGGCGCCGACGGTGATTACGCCCGCCTGTTACGTCGAATCTCCGAGGCGGGCTTGATGAATCGACGTCCCGTCTACTACGCCATCCGGCTCGGCCTCGTCGGGATTGCGTTCGTAGCCGGCTGGGTGGCCCTCGTGCTCGTCGGCGACTCGTGGTGGACGCTTCTGGTCGCGGCGTTCATGGCCGTGACCTTCGCTCAGGTCGCGCTCGTCATGCATGACGTCGCCCACCGCCAGGTGTTCCGGCTCCGTCGCCCGACCGAGATCATGGGTCGGGTCGTCGGTAATGCCGGGATCGGACTGGCGTACGGGTGGTGGCAGGACAAGCACACCCGGCATCACGCCAATCCGAATCATGAAGACCTTGATCCCGATGTCGCGCCGGACATTCTGGTCTGGTCGCAACGGCAGGCGCGGGCCAGTCGCGGACTGCCTCGGCTGATCGGGCGGGTGCAGGCGTTTCTGTTCTTCCCGCTGCTGATGTTGGAGGGGCTGAATCTGCATGTGGCCGGAGTGCGTGCGCTCCGGAGCCGGGCGGTCAAGCATCGCGTAGTGGAGGGGGCGCTGCTCTTCGGCCACTTTGCTGCCTATCTGATCGCGCTGTTCGCAATTCTGCCCGCCGACAAGGCTTTCGCGTTTCTCGCTGTGCACCAAGCGCTGTTCGGTCTCTACATGGGGTGCATCTTCGCCCCGAATCACAAGGGCATGCCGACCTTCACGGGCGACAACCGGCCCGACTACTTGCGCCGGCAGGTGTTGACCTCGCGCAATGTGCGCGGCGGCGTGCTGACCGATATCGCTCTCGGTGGGCTGAACTATCAGATCGAGCACCACTTGTTCCCGAGCATGCCGACTCCGAATCTGCGGCATGCCCAGGTCATCGTCCGCGACTACTGTGCCGAGATCGGCGTGCCGTATCACGAGACCGGGCTGGTCGCCTCGTACCGCGAGGCGCTGAGGCACCTGCATGACGTCGGTGTGCCGTTGCGCACCGGAGGTTCGCACCAGGCGCAGGATGAATCAATCGAGGAGCCGGCAGCGGGACGCTAGGACGGCTCGATTCGAACGCCCATCTCTCATCGCGCCCGACCCTCGCGTGACCGCATTACGCACCCACAGCATCGCGCCTGGCGGCGCTGCATCAGGCGCCCCCAGCATCGCCCGCGCAGCTGGTGGCACCGCGCCACGCGCCCGTCACCGCCAGACGCGGCGTCACCGCGTCACGCCCCGCGGCACCGCGCCAGACCGTGCGGCACCGCGCCAGACGCGGCGTCACCGCGCTACACCTCGCGGCACCGCGCTACACCCCGTCACACCCCGCGGCACCGCGCTACGTCAGCGATGCCGTGCCGCGCACGGAGAAGTGGTCGTGCCCTTAATCCACAGCATCCGGCATCGACCGGCGTGCGGGGGTGTGTACTGATCGTGCCAACCGCGCCGAATTTTGCAGTTTTCGGGCTGTTGCAGAATGTGCCGAAGGCTCGATAGTGACGTCACATCAGGTGACCAAACGACCTTCCTCGGGACGCGATATTGCCTCTGCCGCCCAGCTGGACCTGTGACCCAAGTCATGGCGGAAACCCGCTCGCATTCTGCAACAGCCCGTTTTCTCGCATTCTCGTCGAGGTTTGCACGAAAAATTCGGCCCCGACGCCCAGTCGACATCGCGCGAGGCGAGTCGCAGCCCCACTTCGTGAAGTCGCCATCATTCGCGCTATTCAGCGGGCGCACAATGGGCCGTGCGAGGATCGGAGCACCCAACCAGGGGAGATGTGATGACCACACTGGAACAGGCGGTGGAGCTCGGTCGCGCCGAGAAGGGGCTCGCCGTCGTCTCCACTCTCAGATCCGACGAGACCATCCAATCCACGCTGGTCAACGTCGGGCTGCTGGCTCATCCTTCGACGGGGGAGCCGGTTCTTGGTTTCGTTACGTACGGCAAGGTCAAGCTTGTGAATCTTCGTGCCCGCCCACAGGTGAGTGCCACTTTCCGGCAAGGCTGGGCATGGGCGACAGTGGAGGGGCGCGCTCAGATCGTGGGTCCCGACGATCCGCAGCCGTGGATCGACGCCGAGGGATTGCGACGGCTTCTGCGTGATGTGTTCACGGCCGCCGGCGGTGAGCACGACGACTGGGACGAGTACGACCGCGTGATGGCGGCGGAGCGCCGTGCGGTGGTCCTGGTGGAACCGACTCGGGTGTACAGCAACGGCGGCTAGTTTCGACGAAAGGGATTGGGCCATGCGGATATTGAGAACGCCCGACGAACGCTTCACGGGGCTGCCCGACTTTCCGTTCGAACCGCATTACGTCGAGGTGCCCGCGGGTGACGGGACCGCGCTGCGGATGCACTACCTGGACGAGGGCCCGCCCGACGGTCAGGTCGTGCTGCTGCTGCACGGCGAACCGTCGTGGTCGTACCTGTATCGGCGGATGATCCCGGTGCTGGTGGCGGCCGGGCTGCGGGCGATCGCGATCGAGCTCGTCGGCTTCGGCCGCAGCGACAAGCCGGCGGACCGTGCGGACTACACCTATCAAGCACACGTCGACTGGACCTGGGCGGCGATCGAAGCCATCGGCCTCGACCGGATCACGCTCGTATGCCAGGACTGGGGTGGATTGATCGGGCTACGTCTGGTCGGTGAGCATCCCGATCGGTTCGCTCGCGTGGTCGCCGCGAATACATTCCTGCCGACCGGTGACCGCCATCCCGGCGACGCGTTCCTCGCCTGGCAGCGCTTCAGCCAGGACACACCCGACTTCCGAGCGGGGAAGATCGTCAACGGCGCGTGCCTGACCGACCTCTCTCCCGAGGTGATCGCCGCCTACGACGCCCCCTTCCCCGACGACACCTACAAGCAGGGCGCGCGCCAGTTCCCGCTCCTGGTTCCGACCAGTCCTGAGGATCCTGCCGCCCCCGCGAACCGCGCCGCGTGGGCAGTCCTGGAGACGTTCGAGCGGCCGTTCCTGTGTGCCTTCTCGGACTCGGATCCGATCACGCGCGGCGGGGACAAGGTGCTGTCGTCGAAAATCCCTGGCGCCGCGGCGCATTCGCCGGTGACCATCACCTCGGCCGGGCATTTCCTCCAGGAGGACAAGGGCGAAGAACTCGCCGCAGTTGTCGTCGACTTCGTCCACGCGACGCCATTGGATCAGTCGCTCGCCTGAGGCGGCCGGATCGGCGGCGTCCCCGACTCGACCGCTCCCGTTGTCGGCGTGCAACCGAGGGCTGCGGTCGGGCACTGCCTGAGCGATCCGCAGCGCGGGCTGGGCCAATTCCGGATCCAGGTCGTAGAGCGGATCGATCAACCGGGCCACGTCCCACCGAATCGGACGGTGTCCGAGCCGGCGTCGCGGTCGTGCGGACCGTGAACGGTCGAGGCCGAAAAGACAAGTTTCCTTGACATCGGATGTCAAACATCCTTAACATTTGTGTCGTGGTCGGCGATCAACAGGAGCATCCGGTACGCAAGCGACGGCGCGAGTGCCGGATGACCCAGGCGCAATTGGCGACGACCGTCGGCGTCAGCCGGCAGACCGTGATCTCGATCGAACAAGGCGACTACGCGCCGAGTGTTTATCTCGCACTGCGGATCGCCCGTGCGCTGGGAACGACGGTGGAAGACATTTTCTGGACCGAGGATCTGGAGGGGACATGGCCAAAACCACTGCATTCGAAGACATCTTCCTAGCGCCCGACGAGCCGGCCTGGGGCGACGAGCGCGCCCGCGAGGAGTTCTACCGAGGCTCGACCATCGCGCTGTGCGCCACGATCTACGGCTGTTACGCCATCGCCATCGTCGCCGCAGCGTTGGATGCCAAGTGGGTATCGCTGCTGATCTTCGTGCTGCCCAGTCTCACATCACTTCTGCTCCTACGCTATTGCGCGCGGCGCGGCATCGATATGCAGACCGTGCTGAAAGGCTTCCCGCCGCGGCGCAAACGGATCGCGTATGCCACGACGTATCCGCTGATCGCCGCGTGGGTGATCGTCTTCCTGTGGCGCACCCTGCCATCGGATTCGTTGCCGCAGAGCCTGTTAGGCGCGGTGGTCGGCGGTGCGGTCGGAGCGGCTGTCGCCGGAACGATCGCAAAGCTCGTTCGGCGCCGCTCCGCAGCGCAGCAACTTCCCGAGGACGACAGCTTCGACTAGCGATGCGTGTTAAGGTGCGGCTTTCAGCGCGGAAGATGATGTGACGCAGCGCGATAACGTCCCGGGGGAGTGCTGTACTCGCGCTTGAATGCCTTGGCGAAGGCGAATTCGGAGGTGTAGCCGACTCGCTGGGCCACAGTGTGCAACGGGGTGTCGTCGGAGCGGAGCAAGCGGCCGGCGAGAGTCATGCGCCACCAGGTGAGATATGCGAGTGGGGAACGGCCGACCGTGGCGGTGAAGCGGCGGGAGAAGGCGGCGCGTGACAGCCCGCCGAGGGCGCCTAGTTCCTCTACGGTCCAAGGCTTTTCGGGGCTGGTATGGATGGCGCGCAGGGCGGTGGCGACGGGGCGATCGGCCAATGCGGCGGCCCAGCCGTTACGCGGGGTCCCGTCGTCCTCGGTGTCCAACCACCAGGCGCGCAGGATGTAGAGCAGCAGGGTGTCGAGCAGGGACGTGATGATCGCGTCCGAACCGGGCTGGGACTCCTCGAGTTCGGTGCCGAGTAGTTCGACCGCCGCGCGCAGGGAGCGGTGCGCGCCGACTCGTGGGCGCAGATGGACGACATCGGGGAGGTCGGTGAGCAGGGGGTGAGCGCGTCGACGGTCGAGTTGATATGCGCCGCAGAGCAATAACGTACGGGGCGCCTCGGGTTGGTGGGGTTCCGTCGCGGGTGGTGGCCACGATCCGTCGGGCAGCGGGTTCACCACGCGCAGCGGTACGGACGGATCGCTGGCCAGGGCGTGGCCGCGGCCGTGTGGCAGGAAGACGATATCGCCGGGGCCGAGCGGAGTGGGTTCGCGATTCTCGACGATCAACCATGCCGAGCCTTGCAACACGACATGGAATCCCGTGCCGTCGGATGCGAGGAAGCGCATCCCCCACGGAGCCGACTTGCGCTGGCGCGAGGAGTGCGGGCGGCCGGTTCGCATCGTCGCGACGGCATCGCTGAGTACGTCCAAGCCCATATCCGCATGGTAGCCGCGAACGGGGCAGCGAGACGAACGGACATTTGCGCAAGACTTTCACGCATAGATCATCTTCCCGGCGGTACATACCGTCGATGGCATGACAACCGACGCGATTACCGCACGCACCGTCGTCTTCCACGAACTCGGTGACCCCGAGGTATTGACCATCGAGAATCTCGACCTGCCGGCCCCTGGACCGAGGGAGGTACTCATCCGCATCGAAGCGCTCGGACTCAACCGGGCGGAGGCATTGTTCCGGGCCGGCACCTACTACTACCTGCCGACGCTTCCGGGATCCCGGCTCGGCTACGAATCCTCCGGGGTGATCGAGGCGGTGGGCGCCGACGTCGCCGAATTCGCTGTGGGGGACAAGGTTTCGACTGGCCCGAACATCGAGATGAGCTCGGCGGGGGTCTACGCCGAGCGGGTCGTGCTGCCGGTGGAGTCCGTGGTCCCGCGCCCGGAGGGCCTCGACGCGGTGACCGGCGCGGCCACCTGGCTGACCTACTCCACCGCATACGGTGGACTGATCGAAACCGGTGGGCTGCGGCCCGGTGACCACGTACTGATCACCGCGGCGTCGAGCGGTGTCGGTATCGCCGCGCTGCAAACCGCTGCCCGCATCGGCGCCATCCCCATCGCGGTCACCCGCACCGGCGAGAAGAGCCGATACCTCCTCGACAACGGAGCGGCGCACGTCATCGCCTCGGGCGATACCGACGTCGTGGCCGAGACCCGACGCATCACCGACGGCGTCGGCGCGCAGGTGATCTTCGACGCCGTCGGCGGGCCGGGCCTGGCCGAATTGAGCACGGCCGCAGCGCATAACGGCACGGTCGTCGTCTACGGCTGGCTCGACCAGCGCCCGATGGCGATGCCCATGAACTGGCCGCTGCGAATTCTCGGATACGCGAACATGGAGCTGTCGGTCACCGCCGACGGTCGCCGCCGGATCAACCACTGGATTGCCTCCGGCATCCGCGATGGTGTTTTCCGGCCGCACGTGGGCGCGGTCTTCGACGGTCTCGACAGCATTCGCGACGCCCACCGTCTGATGGAATCCAGCACCCACACCGGCAAGATCGTCGTCAAACTCTGAATGTGGGCCATGACGCGCATGATGGAGCCGTCGCTGGTCGCCGGTGCGGGTGACGGCCGGCTCGCCGCTGTCGCGGCGGATGGACGAGCAGTTCCTGGCGCCGGTTCGGGCGTCCGGAGTGCCGCGCTCGGCGTTTTCCGGAGGGAGCAAGGCGTCGTCGAGCGATGAATCGCGGGAGGATCGGCGGCATGGGTCGAGGAGCTCCGGACGTAGATCCGCCCCTCCGGCGTCGCGAAACCAACCGCTGTATCGGTGATTTGGTGAAAAGTGCCGATTGTCACCGCGGAGTAGCCTCGACGCAGGGCGGGCGGACGAAAGGCGACATGTATGTCCAGTGGGAATATGTTCAGCGTCTATGGGCGGATGAAGGCTCTGCCCGGGCGGCGTGACGAACTGATCGCTGTGCTCCTCGCCGGATTTCGCGTCGGCGGAGACGACAGCGGCCTGCTCCACTACAGCATCAACATCGCATTCGACGACCCGGACACGATCTGGCTGACGCAGCTGTGGCGCGATAAGGACGCACACGACGTCACCACCCGTTCCGAGCCGGTCGCGGCGGTTTCTCGCCAGGTTCCGCCGCTGCTGGCCCAGCAGCCCGAAGGCGGTTACGGCCACACCGTCCATGTCGGCGGCCGAATCACCGAAGGCTGAGCGGTCCGCTGCGCGACTGGCCGTCCCGGACCGGCGAGCGGCCGAATCGCCCCGGCGACGAAGGCCGGAACAGCACGTCGGTCACTGTCCCGCCGATCGAGAAGCGCGGCGATGACAAGGCGGAACGGCACCCACGGCGGCTACCTCATGACCGCCATACGGGTGGCGGCCCCGATGGAGCCGGCGGAGCCGCGGGCGCGCATACCCTGGACCCGCGTATGCCCGGCTCGCCGTGGTTACCGTGTACCCCTTCGGATCTCGCCACGGCCGGCCCGGGTTGGCCGCGAACCAGCCGCGCAATTCGGATTCCACCTCGGCACGGATCTCGGAGTATTCGGGCGCGGCCGGTGCGACGCCACAGAACGCGAACAGCGATTCCGCGAACCGAATCGCGGGTTCGGGTTCCGGGATGACCAGTGCGTTGTCGAACGATCGCACTTCGGCATTGCCGAAGACATCCCGCATCATGGCGGGCACGGTGTCGGAGTTGACGGTGTGGTTCATCATGCCCGGCGGCTCTCGGAATCCGTAGCGGCCGGCGACGGCCGTGACGAGGTCGCGGGTCCGTGCGCACGCTCCCGCATGGTTGACGACGACACATACCGTGCCGCCGGGACGGACTATTCGCCGGAACTCCCGGAGAGCGGCGACCGGGTCGTCGAGGTGGTAGAGCATGTGCCTGGCCGTCAGGCAATCCCACGCTCCGTCGGGAGCCGGTATCTGCTCTGCCGTCGCGCGGACACCGGCCGCGCCCGGCACCCGGGCCGCCGCAGCCGCGGCCGACGGCGAGGCATCGAGACCGCACAACCGCCCGGCATGCCCGCGCTCGGCGACGAGTGTAATGAATTCTCCTGTACCGCAACCGATATCGATCAGATGCTCGGATCCCGCGAGTCGCAATGCATCGAACACCGAGGCGTTCACGTCGTCGCCGACCTCGGAATAGAGCCGGTGCGTCCGGATGCGGATCCGAAGAGCATCCAGGTTCGCATACTCGGAGGTGAGCGACGGAGTTGTCATCGGTGCCCTCCCAGATCGGTGCTTCGCCCTGGAAACCACTCTGCCGCAAAGGCAGGCGGGGCGCTCGACGTTCGGTGAACAGGAATCCGAGAGCGCCGCACCGGTTGCCGATGCCGTGACCTCGCCGGGTCCCGAATGCCCCACGACGCCGACCCGACTGCGGAATAATCGTCGAAGTCGTTGCGTGACAAAACATGTGAATGACGGGGGTGGCTGGTGAACGACTATCTGTCTCTGCTTCCATCGACCTTGCAGTGGATTTCCAGGCAACTCGACTCGGTGTCGCCGATACCGTGGCCGCTGTGGATCGGCGGGTTGTTTCCGGTCTACGTGGCTGTCGTGTCTGTGCTGCTCTGGTTTCTGCGTGGTTCGGTGTGGCCGGTTCAATGCGCCTATCCGCGCACGAGCAAGGGGCGACCGTGTCGCAATTGGGTGCCCGGCGAGTGGATGCGCTGTCGCCACCACAATCGCCGTGTCACATATCGGTACGGGCACGAGGTGGTGAAACTGCAACGCTGGCAGACGCTCACCAGGGGCAACAAGATCGTGGACAGGCCGGAGATCGGCGTGGGAGCGCTGAGGCTGCGCCCGGCCAATGCCACCTTGCTGTACGAGAGAGGTTACGCCAGACCGCCTTTGGCTGTGGTGCGGTTGCTGCCGGACAAGGTCGAGGCGGGGCTGCGGCGGGTGAAGGAAGCCCGCTTGAGAAATCCGGCGTCGCCCGCAAACGATACGGAGTCCGATCGCACACCCTACGAACCAATCGCGACGGAACGGCGGACCGATATCGCGAAAGGGCTGAACCAGGTTGTCCGAGCGACCCAGTTCGCGACGATCGCCTTCTGCGTCGCCATCGTTTTCACGATCACCGCGATCTTGCTCCGAGACACCGCTCAGACAGTCCTCCAGTATGTGGCGACCTTGGGATTCGTATTGGCCTGGGCGGCAACGAGTGCGGGAGTCTACGGGCGCAGCGAGACGTGGCTCAAAGGCGCATGCCTGAAATCACTGAAATGGTGGGCGGGCATTTTCGTGCCGGTGGGTCTGCTCAATCTCGCCTTCACGGTCATGAACAAATCTCCCGCATAACGCCGGATGCTCTGGGCCCGGCCCATCGTGACGAGCTCGGTGAGGGCCTCGGGAACCCGGCGCAACCGCGATCGTTCGCCGACAGAACTGTCAAGCGCGGTCGTGGAGGGTGATGTGGTAGCCGTCGGGGTCGGCGAAGGTGAACGTTCGGCCGAAGGGGCCGTCGATCGGTGCGGAGACGATGGCGCGGCCGTCGGCGACCAGGGCGTCGTGGATGGTTTGGACGTCTGTGGCGTGGAGCCAGATCGCGGTGCCGATGCCGGGCTGGGCCGCGGATGCGAGATCGGTGCCGGGGACGATGTCGCGGAGCGCGAAGGCGATGGGCTTCGTCTCGAAGACGACGGCGTGCGGCGGGCCGGTCGGCGAGCGGACGAGGCCGAGGTACTGCTCGTAGAACGCCTGTGAAGCGGCGAGGTCGCGGGTTTGAAGTGAGATGAAGTCGGGGCCGGTGACGGACATGAGGATGCTCCTTAAGTCGTGTCAGTTTTCTGACACGGGCAACGCTATGTCAGAATACTGACATGAGTCAAGACGGTGCCGGCGTCGACCTCGAGACGTCACTCGGCTACCTGCTGAAAGAGGCTTCGAGCGTTCTTCGCGTCGCCATGGAGGAGGTATTGCGGCCGCTCGGGATGAGCGTCACCCACTACTCCTGCCTCGAGCTGCTGGCTCAACGACCCGGCTTGTCGAACTCCGAGCTGGCGCGGGGTGCGTTCGTGACACGGCAGTCGATGAACGTGCTGCTCCAAGCCCTGGAACGAGACGGCTACGTGACCAGGCCCGCGGAAGCGCCGGTCGGAAAGGTGCTACCCACGCGCCTCACGCCTCGCGGACGAGGGAGCCTCGAGAAGGCGAGCGCGGCGGTCCGGTCCGTCGAAGTCAGAATGCTGGCCGGCCTGACCGAGAGTGAGCAGGCGACCGCGTTGCGGATCCTCCGCAGCATGATCCGTTCCCTGCGCGAGGGCAACGAGGACGCATAACTCGTTACCTTCGCTGGAACGCGACTGAAATCGCTCATTCGTGGTAGCCGGAACATATGGCCACGCACGTGAACGAAAGGGAACGGAAGTACCAGTTGCCGATCACGGGTGGGGTGCCGCTCGATGATGTGCCCGGTATGACTCTCGACCCGCTGACCGACGAGCAGGTGCTCGACGCTGTTTACCATGACACTGCGGATCTGCGGTTGGCGCACAGGGGAATTACGCTTCGGCGCCGGACCGGTGGGGACGACGCGGGGTGGCATCTGAAGCTGCCGCTGGGGGAGGACACCCGCGAGGAAATTCAGGTTCCGCTGGGGCGCGGGGGCAAATCGGCGCCAGAGGAACTGACCGACATGCTGACGGGCATCACCAGGGGGCAACCGCTCGCGCCGGTCGCGCATATCCGGACGAAGCGGCGGAAATGGCGGCTGTTGGACGAGACGGGCCGAGTCGCGGCCGAGGTCGTCGCGGACAGCGTGTCCGGTCAGACGCTCGGTGAGTCGTCCTCGGTGATGTCGTGGGAGGAGATCGAGGTCGAGTTGGCCGGCGGTGGTCCGGATGTGTTCGACAGCGTCGAGAAGAGATTGGGCAAGCCATCGGACGCGCCGCCGAAGGCGCTGCGCGTCCTCGGTGTCCGTACCGAGCGGCGCCCGCCCGAGCCGGGCGTGCAGGGCTATATGCGCGAGCAGGCGGACAAGATGCTCGAGCAGGACGTCCTGATCCGGCGCCGCGCCCCCGACTCGATACACCAGATGCGCGTGGCCGGACGCCGACTGCGCAGCATCCTGCAGGCCTTCAAGGGATCGCGAGAGCTGCGCAACGAGCTGAAGTGGCTCTCCGGGGTGCTCGGAGACATGCGGGACCTCGAGGTTCTGCACGACCACCTCGTCGCGGAAGTCAGGGCCTTACCGGACGAACTGGTGATCGGCGAGGTCCGCCGGCGGCTGACCGAGTCTTTCGTGCCGCGCCGGTCGGCGGCCCGCGCCGACGTGCTCGAGGCACTGAACAGCGAACGGTATTTCGCGCTGCTGGACTGCGTCGAAACCAGCCACCGACTGCCGCTGAAGCGCACGAAGGCCACGGCGCTGTGCAAGACACGCCGCCGTGTCGACCGCGCCTTCGACAACATCGGCCGGCTCGGTACCGATCGCGGCCTGCACGAGGTGCGGAAGGCGGCGAAACGTACCCGCTACGCGTCCGAGGCGACCGGCAAGAAGAAGCTGGCCCGCCGCATGAAGAAGCTGCAGAAATCCCTCGGCGTCCACCAGGACGCGGTCGTCGCCCGCGCCGAGGTACGCACCCTCGGCGTCCAGGCGCACCTGGCGGGGGAGAACGCTTTCACCTACGGCTTGCTGTACGGCAGGGAGGTACAGCGCGCCGAGAAGGTGCGGCAAACGCTGCGGCTCGGAGAGCGATAGGCGAACCTACCCGCCGTCGGGTTGCGCGAAGCGGGCGATGGCCCGGGCGATCGCATCGCTCATGGCAGGACTACCGGTGTGGCCGGAGTCGTCGATGACGTGCAGGCGAGCGTCCGGCCAGACCTTCGCGAGTTCCCAGGCGGTTTCGAGCGGCGCGCTGAGGTCGAGGCGGCCGTGGATCAGGTCGCCGGGGATCCCCGCCAACCGCCCGGCCTCGCGGAGCAGCACACCTTCGCCGAGCCACGCCGCGTGCGCGAAGTAGTGCGTGCAGATGCGGACGAAGGTGAGCATCGCGGTGTCCGGCTTCGCGCTGTATTGCCCTGGGCGGCCGAGTGATTCGTGTGCGATCACCGCGTCCTCCCAGCGGCACCACTCGATCGCGGCCTCGCGTCGCACGGCCGGGTCCGAGTGTTCCAGGAGTTGCCGGTAGCCCTCGACCAGGTCGCCGTCGCCGGGCACGCCGGCCCGGAATCGTTCCCAATCGGCGGGCAGCAGCGGTGCGACACCCCGGTACAGCCAATCGATTTCGCGGCGGCGGGTCGTGGTGACGCCGACCAGCACGATCCCGGTGACCCGCTCCGGATACCGCTCGGCGTAGGCGAGGATGAGCGTCGAACCCCAGGAGCCGCCGTACATCAGCCAGCGGTCGATGCCGAGATGGGTACGCAGCCGCTCCATATCCGCCATCAGGTGCTCGGTGGTGTTCACGGCCATGTCGGTGTCCGGGTCGGCGGCGCTCGGAAGGCTTCGGCCGCACCCGCGCTGATCGAACTGCACGATCCGGAAGATGTTCGGGTCGAACGACTTTCGCGGTCCCGGAGTGCTGCCGCTGCCCGGCCCGCCGTGCACGACCAGCACCGGCCGCCCCGTGGGGTTGCCGCTGGTGCACCAGTACACCTGATTGCCCTGGTCGACCTCGAGCAGGCCGTCGGCGTACGGGTCGATCGGGGGAAAGGAGGTCGGCACGGTTGCCGAGGTTAGCGGAACAGGGGTGACGGCGTCGACGACTCAGTCGGGGATCAGGGCATACACCTGCACGAGGAATTCCTGCGTCGCCCCGTAAGGATCGGCGATGTAGAAACCGCGGCGAGACAACGACTTCCGCTCCATCGGCATGCGGGTTCTGCCGCCGGAGACGATGTTGGAGAGTACGCGCTGGTCGTAGTTGGCTCGGACGTCGACCATCACACTGAACTTGATCACTTCGGTGCCGGGGCCTGTCCGCCAGAGCAGTTCTTCCGCTTCCGGCGGCACGGTCGCGAACGAGAAGTTGTCACTCGATCGCGCCTTCTGATTGCGCCGAGGCTGTGAATCCGACCGGACCTCGGCGACCAAGACCTCTCGCATCGCTGCCCTCCCTGTATGTCTTGCGCCGCTTCGGGGTGTCATCGAATCTTAGCGGTTACGGCTGTCCGATCCCCGGTTCGTGATGTCATCGGTGTCGCGGGACGGCGCGGGGACGGATGAGCGTCCCGGATTCGTACTCTTCCATCGCGTGGGCCAGCCAGCCGGCTGTTCGCGCGACGGCGAAGACGATTTCGCCCGCGCCGGGAATCATGTCGAACACCGTGGCGAGAACGCCGAGTCCGAAATCGCTGTTGATCGCGGGCAAGCGACGGTGCCGCAGCTCCGCCGAAATCGCCTCGGCCACAAGGAGAGCCGGGTGATCCGGTGCGATCGTGCGGATCGCATCCACCAGGTAGGTGCCACGCGCGTCGCCGGATCGGTAGACCGCGTGGCCGGCGCCGGGAATACGTTCACCGCGGCGCAGACGCTCGTCCAGCGCCTTGGGTACGGCGCCGGGATCGGTGATCTCGGCGAGCATCCGCTCCACCGCCAGCGAGGCGCCTCCGTGCATCGGACCGCCGAGAACTCCCAGGCCGCAGCCGACCACGGCGTAGGGGTCGGCATGCGCCGAGGCCGCGATCCGGGCCGCGAACGTGGAGGACGCCAGCTCGTGATCGGCCAGCAGAACCATTGCGGCGCAGAGTATGTGCAGTCGGCCGTCGTCGGCAGGCGCGGTGGCGGACAGTCGTGACCACAGCATCGCGGCGGCGGACCGTCCGACCGGGACGGACAGCTGGGGAAGGGCCTCGATCATGCCGGCGATCATGGCGCGCGCGATGGTGACGACGGTCGCGCGGTCGCGGTGGAAACGCAGGGGGTCGCCGACGGCCAAGGTGGTGACGATGAGTTGCAGCCGATCGATCGGCAGCAGGCACTCGGGCAGGCCGGCCTGGGTGGCGCGGGCTGCCGCCACCGCCTTGTCGGAGAATTCCCAGGGGCCGCTGTCGGTGAGGTCGCCGTCCCACAACCATTCGGCGACGGTCTCGAAGGTGTGCGAGGCGGCCAGGTCGACGGCGTCGCGACCGCGGAAATACGGCCGGTCGACGCCGAGCGTGGTGATGAGGGAGGCGATGTCGATCTCGGTCGGCGCAGGCTTGCGGCGCGGTTTGCCTCGCCGGGCCAGCTCCTCGATCTCGGCCGGATCGAACAGGCTGCGCCGCCGGACCGGATCGTAGCGGCGTTTCAGTACGCCACGGCTGACATACGCGTAGAGGGTCGCGGGCTTCACCCCGAGCCGTTCGGTGGCGTCGGCGGTGTCTATCCACTCCATGGGTTGACCATAATCAATATTGATTACGGTGGTGCAGGGGCGCACAGTTCACTCATGCACCTGGTATCGCAATTCGAGCTGCAGGCCAAGGCTTGCGACAAGCTCGGTTCACCGCTGTACGGCTCCCTGCTGCGCGATATCGCGCGCGATATCGACGATCGTGGACCCTGCGCCGCGGTTCTGGCGGGCTACGAGACCATCGACTTCGATTCCGCGGTGCCGCTGCGCTTGCTGGCCGGCGTGCACGCACTGGTATTGTCCGGCGCCGCAGCCGATCTCGCGCCCTTCTATCCCAGTTCGGGCGCGTCGGTGCGGGCCCACGATCCCGCCGGCGCGTGGGCGCCGTTCCGGCAGGTCGTGGCGGAGCGGGCCGGGTGGATCCGGGACTGGCTGACTCGTCCGCCGCAGACCAACGAGGTCGGCCGGGCCGTTCCTTTGCTGGCCGGGTTGCTCGCGGCGGTCGATGTGACTCCGCTGCCGATCCGGTTGTTCGAATTGGGCGCCAGCGGCGGCCTCAACCTGCGCGCCGATCACTTCCGGTGGGACAGCGGCGATATCGGCTGGGGGCCGGAGGATTCACCGGTCACGATCGCGGACGCGTGGCGAGGACCGGTCCCGCAGTGGCTGGCCGGGGCCGTGCGACGCCATCCGCGTCTCACGGTCGTCGAGCGGCGCGGCTGCGATCCGACTCCGCTGGATCCGCTGTCGCCGCGCGACGCACTCGCGTTGCGCGCGTATGTCTGGCCGGATCAGCAGGCCCGTGCGGCCCGCCTCGACGGCGCGTTGCGACTGGCGGAGAAGATCCCCGTCGATATCGCCGTGACCGGCGCCCGCGACTTTCTCGCCGGCATCGAAGTGGAGCCCGGCACGCTGACCGTCGTCTGGCATTCGGTGATGCGCCAATACGTGCGCAAGGACGAATGGCAGGCGGTGACCGCCGAGCTGGACCGGCTGGCCGCGGCCTCGCGGGCCGACGCCGGATTCGCCTGGGTCGCTTTCGAACCCCAGAACAACTCCGACGACCGCAACGGGTTCCGGCTCACCGTCCGGATCGGTGCGAACGAGCCGGTGATACTCGCCCGTGCGATGCCGCACGGCGTTCCGGCGTTCACCTATCCGCTCGACGAGCCCGGCAACACTTAGCCGTCTGCCCGCTTCCCGGCTGCACCCCTCCGGCAGCCGGGCCGGCGGAACCTCTGACGCCAGTATCTCAGTCCCCGAACTGATTTCGCACGGAATGGTTGGCGTGGATCAGGTCCGCCGGATCCCAGCGATCCTTCGCGGCGACCAGCCGCGGCAGGTCGGCGCCGAACAGGCGATCCGGCGCCGCTGCGCTTTCGGTGAAACTGCTGATGTCACGGTCGAGGCGCGCGGGGGCGACGGCGGACGTCAATGCTCGGAAGCCGGTCGTGGCCGCTTCGGCCGCAGCCGGGGCGGGGACCACGGCGACAGCGAACAACAGTGCTGCGGATCCGAGGGTGGGGCTCGCCTCGGTGCGGTCGAGGGCGCCGCCGAGGTGGCGCAGCTCGACCGAGGGGAGGGTGTCGGCGGGGCCGTCGATGACCGCGGTGACGACGGCGTCCACCATATCTGCGGGAAGTGTGCGGAGGAGCGCGCTGCAGCCGAGGGCCGGGACGGGAGTCGGGGGATCCATATGCAGTCCGGCGAGCGCCGACGGGGCGACCACGTCGAAAGTGTCGATGAGAGGCGATAATTCACGCAGCGGAGCGAGCAGGTCGTGTGCCGTCGCCGCGTCGGCTTGCATCACGGCCTCGATGATCGCGAAAGTCCGTCCGGCGAACATCGGTGGCACCTCGGGTGTATCGGGGAAGCGGAGGACGCGTGCCACGGAGGTCACCGTCTCCGGTGCGGTCGCGATCCATGCCGTCCAGGCGTGGAAGATGTCGCGGGTCGATTCGACCGGCCAGAACAGGGCGCCGGCGACCACATCACCGATGGCGTGCAGGCGCAGGGTGAGGGCGGTGATCACGGCGATATCGGCGCCGGCGAGGACCGATTCGAACAGGTCGTCGCCTGCTCGGACGCGGCGGATCACGCCGTCTGCGGTGACGAGTTCGAGCTCGAGAACCGAGGCGCGGGAGGGTCCGTGCGAGCGGGCGAACCAGCCCAGGCCACCGCCCAGCACGAGGCCGACCACGCCGACGTCGGCCGAGAAACCGCCGATGGGTACGAGTCCGGCCGCTGCCGCGGCAGCCGTGAGGTCGGCGCAGCAAACCCCGGCCTCGACATGCGCGATACGGCCATCGGCGTCGATCTCGACCCGGTCGAGTGCTCCGGTGCGCAGCAGGATCGTGCGTGCGAGGTCACCCAGCGGAGTGGCGTTGTGACCGGTGGATTGCGGTGCGACGCGCAGTCCGAGTGCGGCGGCGGCGCGGACGGTGAGTGCCACGTCGTCGGTGGTCGCCGCGGCCACCACGGCGATCGGTCGTTGATCGGCCAGCAGTTGCCAGGCGGCGCGGGCCTGATCCCAGCCGGCGTCAGCTGGTCGAATGAGGGCGCCGGTCAGTGCCGTCGCCAGGTCGTCGAGATCGCCGAAGATGTTCGGCAACTCGAGGTTTCGATCGTCGAGAACACCGGGTCTGTTCGTCGCGTGGGTTTCGTGCGGCAGAGTCATGATTTCTCCTTGTCGCAATGGCTGTACGGGTATGACGGATCGTCCGGCCTGCTGGAAGTGCAGATCGGGTGGGAGTGAAAGAGGATGTGGCCCAGCGGAATCGACCGCGAGAGGCGGCGCGAGGCGCCTTGCGATGAGCGGTTGTCGCAGGGGCCGGTGGGCGCAGATCATCGGCCGGCGTGGTCCTCGGCGAACGGATCGTTCAACACCGGACGCTGGTCGGCTCGACAGAACTCCGGAAGTGGGAGAACTCGGCTGGGACAGTGGGCGAGGTGCCGAGAAGCTGGGGTGCCCGGGATGGGAGGGCAGGCGCCGGTTCGGCAGGAGTGGAAGGCGCGCGAACTGTTTTGCGATGCACCGACACCGGACAGCTGGGCGTCGACTGACCCGATCAGGCGTGGGGCCTGATCACGGCCCAGCACCGATCACCCGGACGGGCCGAGCGTCGGTAGCTCTAGGTCCGCTGCTGAGTGGCGGATCGCACTGCCTCGGCGATGATCTCGTGCACGGCCTCGGGACCGGGGGATCGGCGGATCGCGTCGCCGATCGCCTCGGCGCGCAGGCGATAACGCTGGTCGGTCAGCACGGTGCGGACCGCGGCGGCGACCTTGTCCGGCGCAGGGTTGTCGCAGCGCAGGTCGATGCCCACTCCGGACCACGCCACTCGCGCGCTGACCTCGGTCTTGTCCTCGGTGCGGCCGGCGACCACGATCGGCACTCCGTGTTCGAGCGCATAGTGCACGCCGCCGTAGCCGCCGTTGGTGACGAAGACGTCGGTCTGCGGCAGCAATCGGTCGTAGGGAAGGAATTCCGCGACACGCACATTGGCGGGCAGGTTGTCCGGCAGCGTGTCGACCGGACGTCCGCCGGTGCTGACGACGACGATGACGTCGTCGCCGGCGAGTGCGCGCACCGTGGGCTCGATCAGAGTCCATTCACCGGTGGCGACCGTGCCCTGTGTCACGTGCACGACGCGGCGGCCCGCGAGATCGTCCCACCACTCCGGCACCGGGATCGCCGATGGCCGCGACCGCGCCACCGGACCGACGAAATGCACGGTGTCGGGCAGGCCGCGGCGTGGATATTCGAATTCGGGGACGGTGAACTGCACGAGGTGGTCGGCTCCGGCCGGCCAGTCGAGGAAGAACCGCGGGAGGGCACGCCCGGTCTCGGCGCGCGCGATCTCGTTCGCGAAGCGCTGCACGGGAGCGAACACGACCTTCTCGGCGCCGAGGGTGAGGACCGCGTTGCGCAGACGTCCCAGCGGCCCGCGCATCGGCGCGATCCCGAGACCGAAGGGTGCGACATCCGGATCCTTCAGCGCGAGGGGCAGGATCCCGAGGTTGACCAGCAGTGGTCGTTCCGCGCGCGGAATACCGCTCAGGACCGCGGCGGCGGCGAACATCGACTCGGCCAGAACGGCATCCGTGGACTCGGCGGCGATGGCCTCCCGGACCGCCCGCAACTGGGCGGGGACCGGGCGGAGGAAGATCTCGATCATGTCGTATCGAATGCCCGCGGGGCCCGACAGTCCGCGACGGCCGGGGAAGGCGGCATCGATATCGCGATCGTCGTAGTCGGCCTCCGGCGGGAGCGGCAGGAAATCGGCGCCGGTGGCGAGGACGTCGTCGCGGAAGCGGGTACCGGTGAGGAACCGCACCCGGTCGCCGGCTGCGACGAGCGCCTCCGCGATGGACAGCAGGGGCGTGACGTGGCTGCGCACGGGTGTGGCGGTCAGGAGAACGGAGATCATGGGCAGGTCTTCCGACGGGTGAAGCGAAGTAAGATTGGTGACACCGATGAAGTATTCACTACCTCGCCGGGGTAGTCAATTAGGAATTGAGATGAGTGACAAGACCGCCACCCGGACCTACCGATCCGCCCTGCGCAGTGAACAGGCCGCGGCGACCCGCCGCCGTGTGCTCGACGCCGCGGCGGCCTGCTTCGTGGAGCGCGGCTACAGCGGCACGTCGCTGGCCGATGTCGGCTCGCGCGCCGGAGTCTCGACCGAAACCGTGAAGGCCAACGGCCCCAAGCGCAATCTGCTGCTGGGCGCCTTCGAGCAGGCGTTCGCGGGCGAGGAGGGGGAGGCACCCGTCTCCGACAGCGATGCCGCGGTCGAGGTCAACGCCATCGCCGACCACGACGCCTTTCTGCGGGCGGCCGCGAGCTTCGTTGCCGCGGCGAACGCTCGCACCAGTGTGCTGTGGACGGAGTTCCTGAGCGCCGCCAACGCCGATGCCGCCGTCGCCGAGGCGCTGGCCGGACTGCTGACGCGCCGCAAGCAGGACTACCGCACCGTGGTCGGCATGTTGCTCGAACGCGGAATCGCCCGGGCCGACCTCGATTCCGAGACCGCGGCCGACGAGCTGTCCTTCCTCTGGTCGCCCGAAAGTCATCAGCAGCTCGTCCTGCAGGGCGGATGGAGTATGGAACGCTACGAGGAGTGGCTCGTCGCCGCGGTCCGGCGTCAATTCGGCTGAGATCCGAAAGCCGTTGCTTCGCAGTGCTCTTCGACATCACATCCCCGGTTGCGGTTCGATAACGTCTGCGGCCGCAGCGGAGACCGGCGATGAATTCCGGTCACCGGATTCGTCTATCTCTTCGAGGCCATACGTCTCGTGGAGATAGGAGGGCGTGATGTCGTCAACTGACCGGGAGCCGACCGAGGCAGGGCGCTACGCGGAGCATCCGACCGTGAAAAACCTTGCCGCACAGGCGAGAAAGGCGCCGGATCCGGTGCTGAGCGCTGAGCGGCTGCGGGAGATCTGCCTCGCTGCCGGAGCCGACGATGTGGGCTTCGTGTCCGTCGACGAACCGAGGGTGGCGGAGGAACGCGAGCACGCGCGCGGCATCCTGCCCTCGGCCCGCACCTTCGTGGCCTTCTGTCTCCGGATGAACCGCGACAATCTGCGCAGTCCGATGCGCAGCCTCGCCAACGCCGAGTTCAACCATGCAGACGACGAGACGAACGTGGTGTCGCGGCGCATCACCCGGGCCCTCGAGGAGGCCGGCTACCGCGCGGTCTATCCGGCGCCCGGATATCCGATGGAGGTCGAACAGTTTCCGGGGCGGGTATGGGTGCTCGCGCACAAGGTGGTGGCCGAGGCGGCGGGCCTGGGAGTCATGGGGATTCACCGCAACGTCATTCATCCGAAGTTCGGCAATTTCATCCTGCTCGGCACCGTGGTGACCGACGCGGTGGTCGATGAGCCGAGTCCGGCGCTGGACTTCAATCCGTGCCTCGAATGCAAGTTGTGCGTCTCCGCGTGCCCGGTCGGCGCGATCACCAACGACGGTGGTTTCGATTTCCAGGCCTGCTACACCCACAACTATCGCGAGTTCATGGGCGGCTTCACCGACTGGGCCGAAACCGTCGCCGACAGCGCCGACCGCGACGACTACCGCGAGCGGGTGACCAGGGGTGAATCGTTCTCGATGTGGCAGAGCCTGTCGTTCAAACCCAACTACAAGGCCGGCTACTGCATGGCCGTATGCCCGGCCGGCGAAGATGTGATCGGCGCCTTCCTCGACGACCGGAAAACGCATCTCGACGAGGTGGTGCGCCCGTTGCAGAACAAAGCGGAAACCGTCTACGTATTGCCGGGATCCGCGGCCGAGGAACACGTTACGCGCCGGTTCCCCAACAAGACGCCGAAGCCGGTCGGCAACGGGTTCGGCGACGAGGTCAACGATCTGCTCGATCAGATCGGGCCGCGCCCGCGCCGGGGCGCTACGCCGGAGTGACCTCGGCTACGAGCGTTTGCGCAGCTGCCCGAGCAGCGGCAACAGCGACACCACGACGATGACCGCGACCGCGGGCAGCAGATACTTGTCGACGTTCGGCACCGACGCCCCGAGCCAGTAACCCAGCAGGACCAAACTCTGCGACCATACGATCGCGCCGACGATCTGCCACAGCGTGAACGTGCGCGTGGGCACGTCGAGCACCCCGGCCACCGGGCTGATGACCGTCCGGACCATCGGCACGAAGCGGCCGATCACGATCGCCCGGCGCGCGCCGTACCGGTCGAGCCAGCGTTCGCCGCGGGCCACCACGGTGTGCACTCCGGAGTTCGATGTGCGGTGCAGGACGGCGCGGCCGCCGTGTTTGCCGAAGACGTATCCGGCCTGCGCGCCGGCGATCGAACCCACTGCGGCGCAGAGCAATACCTGCCACAGGATGAGGTGGGGGCCGGAATGGGTCCCGCCCGCGCACAGGATGCCGGCGGGGAAGATCAAGGTGTCGCCCGGAAGGAAGAACCCGACCACCAGTAGCCCCGACTCGGCGAAGGTTCCGGCCAGTACGGCCAGCGCCCCGAAGTTGGCCAGCAGCGCAGACCCACTCGTCGGGTTGAGTGCGGTCCACGTGCCGGTCACGGGACAACCGTAACGGTTTGCCGGATTCGGGGCCGGAAACGGCGTCCGCTCTAGGGAGCGTTCCCCTCCCGCCTGCGCTCGACCGTCTGACCCGGTCGTAGCACCGTTCCGCAGTCACCGGTCTTCTGGTAGTCCGACAACAGGTGCGGAAGGACCTCGGCCGAGTACCGGCGCAGTTGCCCGAGTTGCTTGTCGCCGCGCACCACATCCTTGCGAACCCAGTCCTCGTCCGGACTGGCGAGGTTCTGAGACTGCTGAATCCGGTAGTAGTCGCGGTCCATACGCGGATCGACGGTCAATCCGTTCTGCATCCAGACGCCGTGAGTGTGGACGAAAGTCGGCTTCAGATCCTCGAATACGTAGTCGGCCAATCCGATGTCGGCCTTGCCCGCGTAGATGTCCGCGATCCGGGCATCGGCGAGTCCTGCCATATCGATCAGCCGCAGTCGAGAGGTCAGCGCGCTTCCGCCCATGTCGGGGGCGAGCAATGTGCCCTGCTGCAGGTCGAGGATGTCGGCGTACCCGTTGAAGTAGCGGCCGAAGCGAAAGGCTATCCAGCACAACGGGATATCGGAATCGGCACGGTACGAGTCGGCGGCGTCCGCCAGGGCGACACCGGAGGGGATCATGGCGGCGACCAGCGTCAGCGCGACGAGGGCCCGGCCCCGGGTGCGCAGCCGGGTCAGAACCTCGGTCGCCGAGAGCACGACGACGAGCGCGGCGAGCGCCCACACCGGAGTGGCGAATCGGAACTGCCCCATCCAATCCGGTTGCAGCACGCAGTAGCCGGTGATCGCCAGCGTCAGCGGAACCAGCAGGGCGAGAAGGCCGTTACGGATTCTGCTCGGGCCGGCCAGGGCGAGCCCGGCCACGCCGACGGCCGCGACCACGGCGGGCGCGCCCGCGTACTGCACCAGATCGCCTGCCCTGGTGAGGTCGTGCACGGTCGGCATCGCCTGATTCTTGGCGACCGCCGTATTCGCGACGAGCCGGCCGAACTCGCTGACCCGCCACGCCAGATACGCCCCGAACGGAATCGCGAACGCCGCACCGGAATACAGCACATGACGAAGTGCGACGGGCCAGGTGGCACGGCGAACCAGGATCACCGAGACCAGGGGGTACGCCGCGAGGTAGATCAGGCCGTCGGGACGGGTCAGCGCCGCGAACGCCGCTATCGCACCGGCCGTCACGGCCACCGCGGGTGTCCACAGCCGCTCGTCCAGCACCGCCAGGAACAGGCGGACGGCGAGAGCGCATACCGCCAGCGCGAACAGCGAGTTCTCCAGGCCGGAGAAACACCAGATCACGAAGGACGGAATCGCGGCGAGCACGGCGCCGGTCACGAACGTCACCACCGCGGGCCATCGCGACACCCGCCGGGCGGCGACGTAGCAGCAGAGGAGGATTCCGGCGCAGCACAGTGCCGCGATCGCCTTGGGGTAGAAGACGAAGTCCGGGATGCCGAACAGGGCGCCGGAGTCGAACAAGCCGCACCATTTGCCCAGCACCAGCACCGCGAGCCAGGTGGGATCGGAGAATCCCTCGACCGGTTGCGCGCCGGGTTGCAGTACCGGCCCGGCACCCTCGGCGACACTGCGCGCATACGCGAACGTGATTCCGGCGTCGTCGACCAGCCAGATGCCGTACTGCGCCGCCTGCCACACCAGTAACAGCACGCCGCTCGTCACCGCGGCCGCCGCGCCCCACCATGATCGCCCGCGTCGCCGCCGCAGGTTCTCCCGCTGCCCGCCGGAGGTTTCCGGCCGCGCTGTTACTACCTCAACCATTCACCAGAACCCATACTCGAAAGAGTCGCCAAGGGGCACAACAGCTTTTGCGCCCCTCGCGAGTACATCTACAGAGGTCGGTCGATCTTGAATCCGCGTGTGGACAGCTGTCAATCCGGCGGGACCGGCCAGGGGTGGGGAAGGGCGCGTGCCGGCGGCTCGCCATCGCGCGTCGTCATCGAAACGAGAAGTTCACGCACGACCAATGATCCGGTAACACCCGGAACCGTAGATTCTGTCCAGAAAATATTTCATCTGAAAGCAATGGGAGGTGGGTCCATGCCGCTGTATCAGTTCAGCTGTCGCGGATGCGGGCTGTTCGACCGGTCCTACCGCATGGCCGAGGTGCCCGCGAGCGTGGCGTGCCCGCGGTGTGCGCAGGCCGCGGTGCGGCGCCCCGGGGGTGGGTTGGTGCGGCGTTCGGCCGCCGTCCGGATGCTCGACGCGACCGCGCGCACCGCGTCCGAGCCGGCCGTCGTCGGCGCCGTACCGCAGCGCCGGACCTCTCGCCCGACGACCGCCGACCCCCGCCATCGTCGCCTGCCGCGTCCCTGACCGAAAGCAGAACCGCCATGCCCGAGCTGATCTTTCCCCTCGACTCCAGCAAGAAGTTCACCGAGCAAACGCTGGTCGGCCACAACCGGTGGCACCCCGACATCCCGGCGGTCGCGACCGTCAGGCCGGGCGACGAATTCCGCGTCCACGTCCGCGAATGGTTCGACGGCGCCATCGTCAACGACGACTCCGCCGCCGACATCCTCGACGCCCCGCTCAGTACGGTGCACTGCCTGTCCGGTCCGTTCGCGATCGAGGGGGCACAGCCGGGCGACCTGCTGATCGTCGACATCCTCGACATCGGGCCCATTCCGCAGGAGGACTCCGGGCCGCTGGCCGGGCAGGGCTGGGGATACACCGGGATCTTCGCCACCGACAACGGCGGCGGCTTCCTCACCGAGCAGTTTCCCGATGCCTACAAGGCGATCTGGGATTTCAGCGGCCACACGGCCACCTCCCGGCACATCCCGGGCGTCAGCTTCACCGGCATTCAGCATCCCGGCCTGATGGGCAGCGCGCCGTCGGCGGCATTGCTCTCGTCGTGGAATGCTCGCGAGGCCGCGCTGATCGCCACCGACCCCGAGCGGGTGCCGCCCCTGGCGCTGCCGCCATTGCCGCGCGATGCCGTGCTCGGTTCGCTGACCGGCGCCGACTTCGACCGGGTCGCCGCCGAGGCCGCGCGCACCGCCCCGCCGCGCGAGAACGGCGGCAACCAGGACATCAAGAATTTCACCCGGGGCAGCCGGGTGTTCTATCCGGTATTCGTCGAGGGTGCGAACCTGTCGGTGGGCGACCTGCACTTCTCCCAGGGCGACGGTGAGATCACCTTCTGCGGGGCGATCGAGATGGGCGGTTACATCGATCTGCGGGTGGACCTGATCAAGGACGGGATGAGCCGCTACGGCGTCACCGAGAACGCGATCTTCCTGCCCGGCAACGAGGGACCGGTCTATTCCGAATACCTGGCCTTCTCCGGCACGTCGGTGACGCTCGATGGTGAGCAGCGGTATCTGGATTCGCAATTGGCGTTCCAGCGTGCCTGTCTGCACGCGATCGACTATCTCAGCTCGTTCGGCTACAGCCGCGAGCAGGCGTATCTGATCCTCGGGGCCGCGCCGATCGAGGGCCGGTTCTCCGGAGTGGTCGACATCCCGAATGCCTGTGCGACGGTGTACATCCCGACCGCGATCTTCGATTTCCCGGTCACCCCCACGGCTTCCGGGCCGGTCACCGTCGACCCCGGCCCCGGCGTGCCGCATGCCGCGCGCTGACGGCCGGTGAACGACAGGCGGGGCCGATCAACCGGTGGGCCGGGACGCCCCGATCGGTGTCTCGGGGTGCTCGGCCCGCAGGAACTCCAGCAAAGTCGTGAGCTCGCCGATCAGCTGTGGCCGGGCGCCGGGGATCGTCTCGAGGGCGGTGTTCTCGAGACTCCGCCGCATCTTCTGATAAACGAGAGTCCCACGGCGCGTGCGGGATACGAGCACGCGGCGCCGATCGAGCGGATCCACCTTGCGTTGCACCAGATTGTCCGACACCATCGCGTCGATCAGCCGGGTGAGGCTGGCGCCGGTCAACGGGGTGAGTTCGGACAGCTCCGACATCGACAGGCCGGACCCGCCGTACAGCGCCGCCAGCACGTGCCAGCGGGCGACGGTCGGCTCACCGAGCCGTGCCGTGATCGCCTCGTCGAGCTGCTGTGATGCGCGTCGTAACAGGCGCGCGAATTCTTCCAGTGCGTCCCCTGCGCTGCTACCGTCCATTGAGGACGAGTATACAGCGCCGTATGGGTAATTTTCAGATGAAAATATACGGTGGTGGTTGCGATGCCGTACGGGCAATGGGCACGTGCCCGCCGGCCGACCGTGGACATCGCCCTCGTGGTGCCACTCAGCGGTCCGGCGGGCATGTTCGGGCCGTCGTGTGAAGCGTGCGCCGCCCTCGCCGCCGCCGATCTCGATGCCGCGGGCGGGATTCTGGACCGGCCGGTGCGGCTGCATGCCGTCGACGCCGGTGCTCCGCTGCCGGTGCTGGCCGCTCGCGTGCGGCGCTTGGTGAGTTCCGGTGCGGTCGACGCGGTGGTCGGCTGGCATCTGTCGGATGCCCGGCGCGCGATCACCCCGCATACGGCGGGCCGGGTTCCCTATATCTATACGACGTTCTACGAGGGTGGGGAGGATGCGGCCGGGGTGTACATGGTCGGGGAGACGCCCGATCGGCAGTTGTTCCCCGCACTGCGATGGTTGCGCGCCGAATCCGGCGTCCGGCGCTGGTGCATCGTCGGCAACGACTACGTCTGGCCGCGCGAGACCGCGCGCGTGACGAAGGATTTCGCGTCCGTACTCGGAATCGAGGTGGTCGGCTCGGCATTCGTGCCACTCGGTGGGCGGGAGTTTCGTGGTGTTCTCGAGACGATCCGGACCTCGTCCGCCGAGGGGGTGCTCATGCTCATGGTCGGCGCCGACGCCGCGGCGTTCAATCGCGCCTACGCCCGTGCCGGCCTGGATCGCGACCGCATCCGGCTCGCCATGATGATCGGCGAGGATGTGCTGTACGCCAGCGGTGCGGCGGGTACGCACGGCCTGTTCACGGCCTGCGGATATCTCGAGGGCGTCGCGTCGGCGCCGTCGATGGAGTTCGGCGCGCGATATGAGCGGCTGTTCGGCGCGGAGGCGCCGACGTTGACCAACATCGGCGAATCCTGTTACGAGGGAATGCTTCTGCTGGCCGCGCTGGCCGAACGGGCGGGCAGCCTCGACGTGGGCGCCATCGAGCGTGCCGCGGCCGGGGTCAGCTATCAGGGCCCGCGCGGCGAGGTGCGGGTTCGCGGTGCGCACACGACGCAGCCGGTGTATCTCGCCGACGTGGATGCGCTCGACTTCGGGCTGGTGGCGGACCTGACACCGCGAGGCCGGTGATCCGGGCGCCGGGGATCGAGGCTCGACAGCCTCGATCCCCGGCTTTTCCGACCGCACGCGAACCTTCCCTGTTCCGCTGTCGCTGCGGGGATTACAGCGCCGGTGTGGATTGCCGCAAGCCGAGGTCGGCGGAGGTGGATACCGGATCCTGATGGGTGGCCGACTGGCACTGCTCGTGGCAGCCCTTGGTGAGCGTGCAGGTCAGCGACGACACCGTGCCGCCGTGGAAGGGGCAGTCGTGCACCATGTCGGGGAGTTCGTAGCGCTTGCCGTCGACGATGTCGAGCAACGTCTGCCCGGCCCACAGCGGTTCCCGCTCGATCTCCTCGCGCAGCGGATTCTTGCGTGCCAGATAGTATTTGCCCTTCGTGGCGACCGCGATGACCGGGGCGAGCACCATCGCGACCGCCAGCGCGAGGTACGGCGACCAGGCCTGGCAGAACTCGCCGAACGCGCCGAAGAACGCGGCGATCGAGACCGCCGAGGCCACCAGCATCGAGACGAAGCCCACCGGATTGATCGCGTACAGATAGGCCCGCTTGAACTCCACGTACGGCGGGCTGATCTTCAGCAGTCCCTTGTTGATCACCAGATCCGCGACGATAGCGCCGATCCAGGCGATCGCCACATTCGAGTAGAAGCCGAGGATGGTGTTGAGCAGCGAGAACATATTGCACAGCATCAGTGTCAGCGCGATCGCGATGTGCAGCGCCAGCCACACCACCCGGCCCGGATGGATGTGCAGGGCCCGGCTGAAGAAGTTCGACCACGACAGCGAACCCGAATAGGCGTTGGTGACGTTGATCTTCACCTGCGACAGCAGCACCATCACCGTCGCGACGCCCAGCGCGACGCCGTGGTTGTGCAGGACCGCACCGTAACCGCCCAGGAACTGCTCGATCGGTTCGGTCGCGCGGGTGAACCCGACCTGGCCGACCACGTAGAAGGCCAGGAAGGCGCCCGAAATCTGTTTGGCCGCACCGAGAATCACCCATCCCGGGCCTGCCAGCAGCACCGCCGACCACCATTTCAGCGGCGGGGTCTCCGACTTCTCCGGCATGAACCGCAGGTAGTCCACCTGTTCACCGATCTGCGCGATCAGCGACAACGCGACGCCGGCTCCCGCACCGACGGCGATCGCGCCGACCCGTTGGCTGCCGCCGTCGCCGGTCCAGGACAGGAAGCCGTCGGCCCCGTGTGGATCGGCGATCAGAATCATCGCGATCGGCGCCACGAACAGCACCAGCCACAGCGGCTGGGTCCACACCTGGAACTTCGCCAGCGCCGACATCCCGTACAGCACAAGGGGAATGATGAGGACCGAGCCCAGGATGTACCCGATCGGCAAGGGTATGTGGAAGGTCAGCTTCATCGCCTGCGCCATGATGGCGCCCTCGAGCGCGAAGAAGATGAAACAGAAGCTGGCGTAGATGAGGCTGGTGAGCGTGGATCCGAAGTAGCCGAAACCCGCGCCGCGGGTCAGCAGGTCCATGTCCACGTTGTATTTCGCGGCGTAGTACGCGATCGGGATGCCCGTGAGGAAGATCGTGGCCGCCGCGACCAGAATCGCGACGATCGCGCTGGCGCTGCCGTGGCTGACCGCGATGGACGCGCCGATGGAATAGTCGGCGAGATAGGCGATTCCGCCGAGGGCGGCGACCCCGCACGCCATCGGCGTCCAGCGGCGGAAGGTGCGCGGGGCGTAACGCAGCGAATAGTCCTCGATGTTGTCCTTGGCGGCCCACGTCTGGAAGCGGTTCCACCGCGTCGGTGGAACGCCGGAGGCCGGCGGTGTCGGGGAAGTGTTCATCGTCAGATCTCCTTGCAACGAACGCTGCGACACTTCGGAACTCTGTCGACTGCACTGTCCTACGTCATCCGATCAGCAGCAAAACTCAAGGTAGGAGAGCTGATTCCGTTTGACAACATTCAAATGAATATTTTTCGAACGGGCAATCTGTTGGTTACAAGCGGGCTCGGCACCGTCCTTGCGCACACTGTCGCTCGATTCTGCCGCGCGACACCGTCTGCGCCAGGCCGATCAGCCAGCAGGTGGGGCAGCCGCGCAGCGCGACCACACCGGCGGGCAGCAGGAGCAGGGCGGCCGGTCCCGCGGCGGGGATCAGCGCGATCGACGCGGCGATCAGGCCGAAACCCAACAGCCCGCGTCCCAGGTGGACCGGGACCGAGCGGCTGGCGAACGTGTTCTGGTGTCCGGCATCGTCCTTCACGGCCGCAGCCCCCGATCCGGCATCCCGAGTTGTGCGCGAACAGTAGCCCGGGCTCGGTGCAGTCTGGATTTCATTGCCGCCGTGCTCAATCCGAGCGTGCGGGCCACCATGCCGCCCGGCAGGCCTTGGACGTCGCGCATGATCAGGACTCGGCGCTGATCGGCGGGCAGCGCCGCGATCGCCGCGGCGATTCGCTCGATTTCCAGCCGAGCCAGCACATCGTCCTCCGCCGAGGCCGCCGCGATCTCCGCGTCCGGTTCCCGGTGCACGGCTGTGCCTAGCCGCCGCAAGCACTCGTTGCGCACGATGCGAAACATCCACGAAGCCAGCGCACCCGCCGCTCGCAGCGTGCCGATTTTTCGGAACAGGACCAGCATCGCCTCCTGCGCGGCGTCCTCGGCGTCCTGACTGCTCGCGCACAAGGAATGGGCGAAGCGCTGGACGTGCGGATAGGAACCGGAAACCAGGGCGGCGACGGCGGACTCGTCGCCGTCGCGGGCCGCCGCGACCAGATGTTCCTCCGGCCAGGCCGATCTCGTGCACTCAGCCACGGGTACGCCTCCGCCGCAGAACCAGCATGCAGCTGCACAGTAATACGGCCGCGACCACCACGGCGATGACGGCGACAACCATGTCGACTCCTTCGGTTACGCGGGCCCGGTTGCCCGCACGGTTATGAGAGCGATCGAGGGCGGGAAGGATTCAGGGCGGTGTCGAGTGGGTGCGCGCGGCCGGCCGGGCACCACGAGGGCCGCCGGTTCCCGGTCGATTCGCTGACCGGCGGGTACCGTGCCGATAGCGGGTGCGGCGGATATCGCGGAAGGAACGGGGTCGATGGCGGCAGTGTCGGATACCGTCCCCGAATTGCTGCGCGCCCTCGATCTGACCGGTGTGTTCGCCAACGCGATGCTCGGCGGGGCGGTGGCGCGCACGTTCCGGTTCGACCCGATCGGATTCGCCGTGCTCGCTACCGCTTCGGGGCTGGGTGGCGGCATCATCCGGGACACGCTGCTGCAGCGGGGGACGCCGGTGGCGCTGGTCGACTACGCCTACCTGCTGACCGCCCTGTTCGGGGCGTCGATCGCCTTCATGTTCCGGTTCGAGGGCCGATTGTGGGACCGGCTGTTTCCCTGGGTGGATGCCCTGGCGCTGGGCTGCTGGGCGGCGGTCGGTGCGCAGAAGACGCTCGAAGTCGGGCTCGGGTGGCTGCCGGCGGTGTTGCTGGGAACGACGACAGCGGTCGGGGGTGGGGTGGTACGCGATATCGCGGTGGGCCGGGTGCCGACGATTTTCGGGGGTAACACGCTGTATGCCACCGGTGCGCTGCTGGCCAGTGCGACACTGGTGATCATCTGGTATTCCGGCCACGCGACGGCGGGTTCGATCGCGGCGACGGTGGTCGGCGCGGGATTGTGCCTGCTGGCGCGGTGGCGTGGATGGATGCTTCCCGAGCAGGTGAGTTGGCCCGAACGATTGCGTTACGGTCGGCGAAAGGAGAGGTGATGACCTCGACCACGCGGGATAGCTCGGTACTGGCGGGTCTGGACGACATCCGTGGGTGGCAGGAGGAGTTCTACCGCGACTTGCACGCCCATCCGGAGCTGTCGCATCGAGAACATCGCACGGCCGGACTGATCGCGGAGAAGTTGCGGTCGCTGGGTTACGACGTGCACGAAGGGATCGGTGGAACGGGAGTCGTCGGAATTCTGCGCAACGGTGACGGGCCGGGGGTGCTGCTGCGCGCCGACATCGACGCGCTGCCGGTGCGTGAGGCGACCGGATTGCCCTATGCCAGTACGGTTTCCGCTGTCGACAAGGACGGCAACGAGGTGCCGGTGATGCACGCGTGCGGCCACGACGTGCACGTCACCTGCCTGCTGGGCGCCGCGCAGCTGATGGCCGAGCAGACCGGCCACTGGCACGGGACGCTGGTGGCGCTGTTCCAGCCGGCCGAAGAGGTCGGCGACGGGGCGCGCGGGATGGTCGACGACGGACTGGCGAAGGTACTACCGCGACTGGATGTCGCGCTCGGCCAGCATGTGCTGCCCACGCCGGCCGGTTCCGTCGCCACTCGCAGCGGGCCGACCATGGCCGCGGCCGACAGTATGCGCATCACGGTGTACGGGCGAGGCGGGCACGGGTCGATGCCGCAAGCCACCATCGACCCGGTCGTGCTGGCATCGATGATCGTGCTCCGGCTGCAGATGGTCGTCTCGCGCGAGGTGGCGCCGACCGAGACGGCGGTGCTGACCGTCGGCAGCATCAACGCGGGTACCAAGAGCAATGTGATCTCCGATCACGCTGTGCTGCAACTGAATGTGCGCACCTACAACGAGACCACCCGCACCACGATCCTCGACGCGATCCGCCGGATAGTCACCGCGGAGTGCCAAGCCTCGGGCTCGCCACGCGACCCGGAATTCGAACTGTTCGACCGATTTCCGTTGACCGACAACGAGCCCGGCGCCACCGCCCGCGTGGCCGAGGCCTTCGCCGCCTACTTCGGCGACCACGCCACGGAAATGCCGATGGCCAGCGCCAGTGAGGATTTCAGCGATATCCCGAACGCCCTCGGCGTGCCGTACACCTACTGGGGCGTGGGCGGAACCGACCCGGAGGAGTTCCAGGCCGCACTGCAGGCCGGCCGCGTCATGCAGGATATCCCGGTCAACCACTCGCCGAATTTCGCGCCGGTGATCGAGCCGACGCTGCGAACCGGGACGGAAGCACTGGTCGTGGCCGCGTTGGCGTGGTTGGGACGGTAGGTCACGGCCGGACGACGACCTTAGTTGTCCGCGTGTGATTCTCGGCGCTCGTATCGGCTGCGGGCGATGCGGTGGGCGCAGCGCAGGAGGTCGGCGACGGCGGTGGCGGTTCGCGGGCCCGGGTTCACGACGGCGAGCCAGGCCTGTGTCCCGTAGAGGGGGTGGGGGAACAGGGTGTCGGCGAGGCTCGGGTCGGCCGGGATCGCGGCCTGGTCGCGCGGCGTGTGGCCGGTTCGTTCGATGAAGGCCTCTTTGCCCGCGAAGATGTTGAGGCGGAACATGTTCGGGCGGTCCAGGCGCGATGATCCGTCGTCCGGATAATCCTTGGTGACGATGGTGGCGAAGGGCTGGGTGCGGGGTACCACGCCGTCGGGGGCGTAATAGAAGAAGGTATCGCCCCAGCTGATTTCGGGGGTGCCGTCGCCGGGCCGGGGACTCAGCGTCACGACGCCGCCGAGGTTTTCGACGAATTCGATGATCTCGTTGATCTCCATTGCTCTAGCGTTTCATTGAAGTGCTTGTGGAGACTTCTTCCATCGGAATGGCAGGTCGCGTGATGACAAGTCGCACATCCACTGGTCTGCGAACCGTGGATGTGGCGCGGCGGGCCGGCTGTTCCGTTCAGCAGATTCGCAACCTCGAACGCGACGGTGTGCTGCCTTCGGTCGAGCGCGGTCCGTCCGGGTATCGCAGCTACCGTCGGGTGCATGTGCTGTCGGCCCACGCGTATCGGCTGCTGGCGGTGGCCGTCGGGCCCGCCGAGGCGAGAGATGTTCTGCGCGCGACGCATTCCGGGCAACCATTGCCCGCGCTGCTGGATGCCGCGCACGCGCGCCTCGACGCACAGCGCCGGGAACTGCGGCTGGCGAAGCGAGCGGCCGCGGCGATCGCGGACGAACCGATCGGGGATGCGACATCCGCCGACTCGATGACGGTGTCCGAACTGGCGGGCGCGCTCGGTGTGCGGCCGTCGACATTGCGGCACTGGGATGCGGAAGGACTGGTCGTGCCCGGCCGGGCCGGGGCGCGCGGTGCGCGGCTGTACGCGCCGGACGATGTGCGCGATGCGCGGATCGCCCATCAGCTCCGGCTCGCCGGATATCGCATACCGGCGCTGCGCGATCTGCTGTCTGCCCTACGGGCTTTTCGAGGTGGTGACGTGTCGGCCGCACTCGCGGCGCGGGAGGCCGAAATCGACACGCGCTCGTGGGCGTTGTTCGAGGCGGCCGCCCTGTTGTTCCGGATCGTTTCCCCGTCCGGCGACGACTCCTTCGAGGCCGGATGAACGGTCGCCGGCAATGTGTTTCGTTTTGCCCGGTCGGGTCGTCTGCCGGAGACGGCCCGGTCGGGATGTCGCTCGGCCGCCGTCGATCCTGTGCGCGGGGCAGGAGCGGGCGGCGGCCGACCCGGTGCGGTCACCCGCGAGCGCAGCTCACGACACGGGTGCGTCGGAGGCGATCTCCGGCGCCAAAGGTGCGATGGCGCCGATGATTTCGCCGACGGTCGGCTCCGGAACGCCGGCGTCCGTCAGGGCGTCGGTGAGGTGGCCGGCGACGAGGTTGAAGTGGTGCATGGTGATGCCGCGGCCCTGGTGGACCTGCTTCATCGGGGCGCCGGTGTACGGTTCGGGGCCGCCGAGGGCTGCGGCGAAGAATTCCACCTGGCGCCCCTTCAGCCTCGACATGTTGGTGCCGGTGAAGAAGCCGGCGAGATCCTCGTCGGCGAGGACGCGGACATAGAAGTCCTCGACGACGGTTTCCAATGCTTCGTGCCCGCCGATCTGCTCGTAGATCGACGGGGCGGGCGCGGACGGGGCTGCGGACGATTTCGAGAAAAGTGACGAGATTCGCATGAAAACAGGAAATCAGCGGCGTGTTTCACCTCCGTTAGTTGTGTGTCGCCGACGGGTTGCCCTGTGTAGAAAGGCGGTTGCTCCGATCTCACCTCCGCCGCGGCCGGGTTGCGAGGTTTCTCTCGCTGCGATGACGAGCACGCGGGCCGCGACTATCGAACTACGGGGTGGGCATGGCCGGCACCGCCCGGCTGGGGTCCACGCCGGAGAAGGCCAGCGCGATGACGAAACCGGCGGCCTCCTCCAGCTGACGTGCGCGGTCCAGACCGCCCAGCACCACCGGTACGGCGCCGACGTCGCGTACCAGGTGTTCGGTGGTGCGCAGGGCGGCCGGGGCGTCGCCGCAGATCGTGACCGAGGGCGGTCGGTGAGTCGATCCGGTATCGGCGGTCGCGTCGGCTTCGGGTGCGGCCCACTGTTCGCTGGGGAACAGGTGGAACGCCTTGACCACGTGGGCTCCCGGCGCGAGTTCGGCCACGCGCTGCGCATGCGAGGTGCCGGACGGCAGGCGCAGCACGCCGACCCCATGGTCGATCGCATTGGTCGCATCGATGACGGTGAGACCCGACAGCGCACCACCGGGCGCGCCCACCGCGCGCAGAACCTCCTCGACTCCGGTGTAGGCCACCGCCAGCAATACCGCGTCCGCAGTTCTTCTCGCGCCCGCCCCTCCTCCAGCGTCTGCGCCGCCCGTGACTGTCGCTGGGTAAGCCGCCGCCGGAGCGTGCGCGACCACCTTTCCGCCGGCCCCGATCTCCGTCAGCGGCACGGCCCGCACATCGGCACCGAGCCGCCGCGCGAGCGCCTCGGCCTTGTCCATCGAACGCCCGGCCACCGTGATCTCGTGTCCGGCGCGGGCCCATCGGCGGCCCAGTGCCTCGGCCAAGGTGCCGGTGCCGAGAATCGTGATTCGCATCGTGTGCTCCTTCGAGTTGTCGATCCGGCGCTACGGTAGGACGGCCGATACGCACCGATCGGTGCGCGACGGATGGGTGATCATCACGGGATGAGCGGTTACGACGAGCATGCGGGCGAACTGGTCGCCGATTGCCGATTGCGCGCGGCCACAGACCTTTTCGCACACACCTGGGATCCGGTGGTGCTGGTCGGACTGCTCGGCGGAGCGCGCCGGCGCAGCGAATTGCGGGCCGAGATCGGCGGCATCAGCGACAAGGCGCTCACCGAGGCCCTGCGCCGGCTGCTCGGCCACGGCCTGATCGAGCGTCACCGCTACGCACAAGCGCCACCGCGGGTCGAATACGCGTTGACGCCGCTCGGGCTGAGCCTCGTCGAGGGCCCGATGCGAGCACTCGGCGCGTGGGTGGAGGAGCACGGGGACGCACTGCTCGAGGCGGACCCGCTCGCCGAGTTCGACACGCACGAGCACGGCTGACCCGCCGCCACCCCGCGCCGCACAGTGACCGACCCGACACAGCCGCCCGGGCGCGGACCGCGAGCCGCCGGCGCTCGATAAGCTCGCCGGGTGACCGACGAGACGCTGCAGCAGGGCCCTATCCACGCCGTCCACGCGGAGCTGGGCGCGACCTTCGCCCCGTTCGGGGGGTGGGAGATGCCGGTGCAGTACGCGGGGACCGTCGCCGAGCACACCTCCGTGCGGACCACCGTCGGTGTTTTCGATGTGAGCCACCTCGGTAAGGCGACCGTGCGCGGCGCGGGGGCGGCGGCGTTCGTGAACGCGGCGCTGACCAACGATCTCGGCCGCGTCGGGCCCGGGAAGGCGCAGTACACGCTGTGCTGCACCGAGCAGGGCGGGGTGATCGACGATCTGATCGCCTACTACGTCTCCGACGACGAGATCTTCCTGGTGCCGAATGCGGCCAATACCGCCGCGGTGGTGGCGGAGTTGCGCAAGGCCGCGCCGGAGGGCATCACGATCACCGACGAGCACCGCGAGTACGCGGTCTTCGCGGTGCAGGGCCCGAAATCGGCGGAAGTGCTTGCCGCGCTGGGCCTTCCGACCGATATGGAGTACATGGCATTCGCCGATGCCGAGTGGGACGGCCGTCCGGTGCGCGTCTGCCGCACCGGATACACCGGTGAACACGGCTATGAACTGCTGCCGCGCTGGGCCGACGCGGAGGCGGTTTTCCGCGCGCTGGTGGCCCGGGTCGACGCGGCGGGCGGGCAGCCGGCCGGACTGGGTGCGCGCGACACGCTGCGCACCGAGATGGGCTATCCGCTGCACGGCCACGAGCTGTCGCCGGAGATTTCGCCGGTGCAGGCCCGCGCGGGCTGGGCGGTCGGCTGGAAGAAGCCGGAGTTCTGGGGCAAAGCGGCTCTGACACAGGAGAAGTCGGCGGGCCCACGGCGAGTCCTGCTGGGGCTCAAGGCGCTCGATCGCGGTGTGCTGCGTCAGGGTCAGACGGTGCTTCGAGGTGAGGAGGCCGTCGGTGAGACCACCTCGGGCACCTTCTCGCCGAGCCTCAAGGTCGGCATCGCCTTGGCACTGCTGGATACCGAGGCCGGACTGGAGCCGGGCGACGAGGTCGAGGTCGATGTGCGCGGCCGCCGGTTGCGCGCCGAAGTGGTGCGCCCGCCGTTCGTGACGCCGCACACCTCCTGAACGGCGGTCGCGGACCCTCTGCGTGTGGCGGAAATCATGACGTTTCCGGAGTGGAGGGTCCGGTGGCCGTGAGTGTGCTGCGCGATTGGGACGCGGCTCTCTCCGGAGGGGCCGTTGCGGGACGAATACCTCGCATCGGACGCCCTCGACTGGGGATTATGCCCCGATTGTCGGGATTCTCGATCGCTGCTCGGCCGGTCTCCACGCAGGTCCGAGCATCGGCGTCGACGACCGCAGTTCTAGTATCGAGGTCATGACAGTCGCTGCACAGTTCACTCGTACCCCGCATCCCGCCCCAGTTCCGGCGGATCGGCGCACGGAGATTCTGGCGGCGCCCGGGTTCGGTCGCTACTTCACCGACCACATGGTGTCGATCGACTATCTCGACGGGCAGTGGACCAATGCGCGGGTCGAACCGTACGGGCCGCTGTCGATGGATCCGGCGACGATGGTGTTCCACTACGGTCAGGCCATCTTCGAGGGTCTCAAGGCGTATCGGCAGGCCGACGGCAGTATCGCCACCTTCCGCATCGATGCCAACGCGGCGCGGTTCCAGCGGTCGGCGCGACGACTGGCGATGGCAGAGCTGCCGGAGGAGTTGTTCATCGAATCGGTGCGCCAGCTACTCGAGATCGACGCGGACTGGGTGCCCGCGGCCGGTGGTGAGGAGTCGCTGTATCTGCGGCCGTTCATGTTCGCCACCGAGGCGGGACTCGGCGTGAAGCCCGCGTCCGGCTACAAGTATCTGCTGCTGGGATCGCCTGCGGGAGCGTATTTTCCGCGTGGCGTGAAGCCGGTGCGGGTGTGGCTGTCCACCGAATACGTGCGCGCCGCCCCCGGCGGTACCGGTGAGGCCAAGGTCGCCGGCAACTACGCGTCCTCGCTGCTGGCGCAGCAGCAGGCCACCGACAAGGGCTGCGACCAGGTCGTGTGGCTCGACGCCTGCGAGCGCAAGTACGTCGAGGAAATGGGCACCAACAACCTGTTCTTCGTCTACGGTTCCGGTTCCGAGGCCCGGTTGGTCACCCCGGAGCTGTCGGGGTCGCTGCTGCCGGGCATCACCCGCGACAGTCTGCTGACCCTCGCCGCCGACTCCGGTTATCCGGTCGAGGAACGCAAGGTGTCGGTCGAGGAATGGCGCAACGGCGCCGAATCCGGCGAGATCACCGAGGTTTTCGCGTGCGGTACCGCCGCGGTCATCACCCCGGTCGGCTGGGTGCAGTCCGCCGAGGGCGAATTCGAGATCGGCGGCGGTGAGCCCGGCGAGGTCACGATGGCGCTGCGCGACACGCTGACCGGGATTCAGCGCGGCACGTTCGCCGACAATCACGGCTGGTTGCGCACCCTCGCCTGACCCGGCAAACGGACTGCGGCGCCGGGTCTTTCGGGACGCGCCGTAGCCGCGCACCGGAATCGGCGCGCCCAGCCATGGGCGGCCGGTCACGCGCCGGCGATCGCCGTGCCGCCTGTGCGATACGGTCGCGGCGGTGCGCCTCATCCGCCGAGGGTGAATTCGATACCTCCTCCACAGCCGTCCGAACAGTTGCCGAATACTGCCCACGACGGGGCCAACGGCGCTGTACCGTCGGGTCAGCGAACGATCGGCTACCGCCGCCGGTGTTGTCCCTTCGGACAGTGAGGGAGAGGAAGTCATGCCATACCGCACCGACTCCGGCACCCACCACGCCTGCTGCGCACCGGCAGCGGGAAAGAGCGCCGATTCGACCGGTCACGATGCCGATGCCGGTCGGCCGGGCGAGGCGGATCGACGCGCGGAGTTCGAAGCCGCGCTGGTCGCCCTTCCCGGCGGCACCTTCACCATGGGAGACGAGAGCCGCTGGGCCTATCCCGGCGACGGCGAGGGGCCGTGCCACCGGGTCACGGTCGACGCCTTCGCCATCGGCCGGTACGCGGTGACCAATGCCGACTTCGCCGCATTCGTCGCAGACACCGGCTACCGCACCGACGCCGAGAAATACGGCTGGTCGTTCGTCTTCGCCGGCTTGCTGCCGCCGGATATGCCGCCCACCCGCGCGGTGGTCAATGCCCCGTGGTGGCGGCAGGTGGAGGGCGCGGACTGGGCTCATCCGTTCGGGCCCGACTCGGATGTCGGCACCCTGGCCGACCATCCCGTCGTCCACGTCTCCTGGGAGGATGCCGGGGCCTTCTGCACGTGGTCGGGCACGCGGCTGCCCACCGAGGCCGAATGGGAGTACGCCGCCCGCGCCGGATCCACCGGCCCCTTTCCCTGGGGCGAGGACTTCGAGCCGGACGGGGAGCGGCACATGAATGTCTTCACCGGCGAATTCCCCCGCACGGCCCCCGGCGCGCATCTCGGCACGATGCCCGTGAATGCGTACGCGCCCAACGGTTTCGGGCTCTACAACCCCACTGGGAATGTGTGGGAGTGGTGTTCGGACTTTTTTTCGCCGGACTACTATCGGCACAGTCCCGAAGCGAATCCCACCGGACCCGATCTCGGCCGCGACCGGGTGATGCGGGGCGGATCGTATCTGTGCCACCTGTCCTACTGCCGCCGCTATCGCGTCTCCGCGCGACAGGGCAGCGAGCCGGTCTCCTCGACGGGGAATCTGGGCTTTCGGGTGGTCGCGGATAAACCGGTGCAGTGAGGTCCCGCCGGGCCGGACTGCACGGGGAGAGGGGAGGGCAGAGGGCGCAGTGGCGGAGCGAGCATGCGGTCCCGGGGCGTGGCCGTGCCGCCGGGCCGAGGTGAGCTACGTGCCGTCGGGGGTGTGCGTGCCGGCCGCCGCGTGACGGAGATACGGAGTCAGTAGCTCTCGGACGCGCGTCGCCACGGTGTCGACGGGGGCGTGGTTTTCGACCATGCGCGAGGCGGTGAGGACGACGGCGTTGATCAGTTCGGCGGTGGTCGCCGGATCGGGTGCGCCGAGTTCGGTCAGCGCGGCGATCAGCGGCGTGCGGAGTTCGTCGTGGATGGCGCGGCCCTGGGCGGCGAGCGCATCGGGTGCGATATGGGTCGAAAGCCCTTGTACCACCGCGTGTTCGCCCTCGTCGACGAGTTCGAGATTGACCAGCGCATAGGTCAGGACCTTGATGCCGGGGTCGTCGGCCGCGGCCATGCGCTCGGTGATCCGTGCGCTCCAGCGGGGTAGCGCATCGGCCAGTACCGCCTCGAACAGTTCGTCTCGTGAGCCGAAATACTGATAGACGCTGGGCCGGGCCAGACCGGCGCGGGCAGCCACCTCGGCGAGGGTGGGCGCCGCACCGGTCTGTTCGGAGAGGATCGCGCGCGCGGCGTCGAGGAGGGCACGCCGCTGCGCCTGCCGGTGTTCCGCGACCGTCGCCGCCTGAATCCTCGGCACGAAACCTCCTTCTCGCCGCAGCCGGGACGGTGTTTCACCCGGCCGGGCCGCATCCGACCCTGTGCGACAGTGCTATCACATCCTGTCGCGGTCACACTCGGTCGCGGTGTGCCACGACCCTCAGCGTTCGGGGGTGAGGCGGCCGTCGACCATGTTCAATACGCGGTCACAGCGGTCGAGGATGTCGTGGTCGTGGGTGACCATGACGGTGGCGACCGCCGCCGCGCGGGTTTCGCGGGCCAGCAGTTCCACCACCTCCGCGCTGCGGGCGCGATCCAGGGCGGCGGTGGGCTCGTCGACCAGCAGGACTCGTGGCGAGCCGATCAGCGCCCGGGCGATGCCGACGCGCTGGCGTTCACCGCCGGACAGCTGCTCCGGTCGCCGATTCGCCTTCTCGCCCATGCCGACCGCGCCGAGCAACTCTCGCGGATCGCGGCGGGTGCCGGTGAGGCGGGCGACCAGCCGCAGTTGATCGGCGGCCGTGAGCGCGGGCAGCAGGTTGCCCGATTGGAAGACGAAACCGATGTGGTGCAGCCGGAATCGGGTGCGCTCGCGCGGGCCCAGGGCGGTCAGATCGGTGCCGCCGATGCGAACCCGTCCGGTATCCGGAGTGGTGAGACCGCCCGCCACGGCGAGCAGACTCGATTTACCGGAGCCGGAGGGTCCCATGATCGCGACGAATTCCCCGGGGTTGACCGACAGGTGCACGTCGTCCAGCGCGGTCACCGTATCGGCGCCGTCACCGAGGGTGAGGGTTACGCCGTCGAGTTCGAGTCCCGTCTTCGAGGCGGGAAGGTCGCCCGCACGCGCATCCTCTTGTGTCGCAGCGCCTTTGCGTGTGGTGAAGATGCTCATCGGTTGGCTCCCAAGGCCGTGAGGGGATCGATTCTGGTGACGCGCACGATGGCGGCGGCCGCGCCCAGCACGCCGAGCAACACCAGCAGGCCGGCTCCGGTGGCGACGGCTGCCGGTTCGAGCGTGAACGGCATGCCGTGGATGAAACTGCTGCCGCCGACGGCGATCAGCACTCCGATGGCGGTCGCGCCGACCAGCACCACCACGGCCTGGGTGAGTCCGTCGACGAGCAGGAACCGCGTCGGCGCGCCGATGGCCCGCAACACCGCCAACTCGCCCGTGCGCTGGATGGTCCACACCAGGAAGAACGCGCCGACCACCAGTGCCGAGATCGCGTAGAGGAACGCCTTGATCATCGTCATGGTCGCCATCTCCGCCGTATATCCGGGGGAAGCGTCGTAGGAGGCGGTGCGGGTCATGGCGGTCGTGTCCGCGGCCGCGTCGCCGGCGGTCAGGTCGAGTTTCGCACCCGGCTGCGCGCGCAGCGCCACGGCACTGGCCTCCCGGTAGGACTGCTCTCGCACCTGCTCACCCGGTTTCGCCCCGGCATGGATCTGCTGCCAGGTGTGCAGCGGCACGTAGGCGACATCGACGTGGCCGAAGGTCTGTTTGCCCGCGGTGACACCGACGATCGTCAACGTCGTGCCGAGCCGATCGATGACGACGGTGTCGCCGAGTCGCGCACCCTTGTCGAGGGCGGTCGCGCTCACGACGATGCCGTCCGGCCGATCCAGTCCTGTGCCCTGCGCCGCCGCCGGTGCCAGGAACGACTGCGGTTCGACGCCGAACAGCGCGAAGTCGACCGCGACGCCACCGCTGGTCTTGGCGTTGACCAGCGTATTGCCGAAGGGGGCCGCATCGGCCACGCCCGGCTGGGATCGCCACGCCGCTACCTGTGCGGTGTCGATCGTGCTGCGGGTGAATGCCGAATCGGTCTTCGTGCCGTGCGCGAAGGCGAAGGCGTCGACCGGCAGGGCGCGCAGGCCGGAGACACCGTCGTCGACGAGCCCGGACGACAGCCCGGACAGCATCACGGTCAGGATCGAGATGAGCGCGACCACGCCGCCCATCAGGCCGAATCTCACTCGCGCGTACCACAGTTCGCGCAGTGCCAGGAACATGACAACACTCCTTACGGCTGCCGCCGGTCGGACCGGCGGCGCGACAGCACCATCTTCCTGACGGTGCGTCGGTAAGATATCAACGCCGCGTCGGCAAAAGTTCGCCGGGGTGGTGAATCCGCCCAGAAAATGCGAAAAGCCCTCTCGCACAAGGCGAAAGGGCTCGGAGGGTGGTGGCGGTCGCTCAGCCGGGCATCAGCATATGCCACTGTTCGAGGGTGGTCGGGCGCATGACGTAGTTGTTCTCCCGCACCGAAGACAGGGCCGCGCTGGGTTCTTCCGAGTACCAGTGGCCGGGGTAGACGACCGGGTCGCCGGACAGCTCGGCCAGGTGGCGCAGGCTGCGGAACATGGCGTCGGAATCGCCGCCGGGGAAGTCGGTGCGGCCGCAGCCGTCCACGAACAGGGTGTCACCGGCGACGAGCCGGTCCTCGAACAGGAAGCACTGGCTGCCCGGCGTGTGGCCGGGGGTGTGCAGGAATTCGATCTCGACGCCACCGACGGCGAGGGTGTCGCCGTGGTCGTGTCCGGTCAGCTCGCTCGGGGCGATACCGGTGACATTGGCGACCCAGGACAGTTCCTCGTGGTTCACGTGCACCGGAACCTGCACCCGCTCGAGCAGTTCCTTCACCCCGCGCAGGGTGAAACCCATCATCGTGCCGCCCACGTGGTCGGGATGATGATGGGTTGCCAGCACACCGGTCAGCCGCAGGCCGTCGGCCTCGGCGATATCGACCAGATCACCCGCCGCGTACGCGGGATCCACCACCACACATTCGCCGGACTCGCGATCACCGATCACATACGAGAAATTCCGCATCTGCGTGGCAATCGGATCGCCGACGGCCCAGTCCCGGCCCGCCAGCAGTTGACGAAAATATAAACGATCGGATCCCATACGCACACCCTATTGTTCGCCGGCGAACTCCGCGCATCCGGACGCAATGTTGTGAATCGTCACGGCCGCGGGCCGCCCGATGGCCCGGTCTCTCGGGGCCGGCGCTCAGCTCAGCAGCGCGCCGAGTTCGTCCGCGGCCTCCGGGCCGTACGCGCCGCGCAACCGTCGCAGCGCGTCGTCGCGGTCGAGCGACCACTCCTGGGTACCCACGGTTTCCAGCACCAGCACCGCGGTCAGCGAACCCAGCTGGGCCGAGCGCTGCAGGCTGAGTCCGGCGGTGTGCCCGGTGAGGAAGCCGGCCCGGAACGCGTCGCCGACGCCGGTGGGGTCGACCTGCGAAAGTTCCGGCACTACTTCGACATTCACCTCGACACCATCACCGTCGACGATCAGGGCGCCCTTGGCGCCGAGGGTGGTGACGCGAATGCCGACCCGGCGGCCGATCTCCTCGGGGGACAGGCCGGTCTTCTGCAGCAGCAGGCCCCACTCGTACTCGTTGGTGAAAAGGTATGTGGCGCCGTCGATCAGGGCGAGCGCCTGGTCGCCGTCGAGGCGGGCCAGCTGCTGCGAGGGGTCCGCGGCGAAGGGGATACCGAGCTTGCGGCACTCCTCGGTGTGGCGCAGCATCGCGTCGGGATCGTTGGCGCCCACCAAAACCAGGTCCAGCGAACGGTTTTCGGCCACCTCGGCGATCGAGATGTCGCGGGCCTCGCTCATCGCGCCGGGATAGAACGACGCGATCTGGGCCATGCTCTCGTCGGTCGTGCAGACGAAGCGCGCGGTGTGCGCGGTTTCGGAGATCCGCACCGCCGAGCAGTCCACGCCGTGGCGCTCGAGCCAGTCGCGGTACTCACCGAAGTCGGGGCCGACCGCGCCGACCAGCAGCGGGTTCCCGTTCAGCAGACCCATCGCGTACGCGATGTTGCCGCCGACACCGCCTCGGCGAATCACCAGATCGTCGACCAGAAAACTCAACGACACGTGCTGCAACTGATCGGCAAGCAGGACGTCGGAGAATTTCCCCGGAAAACGCATCAAATGGTCGGTCGCGATGGAAGCGGACACAGCGATGGTCACGAAGCCCGGTCCTTGTCTGTCGAGGGCGGAATCAGCCTTACCGTACCGTGTGCACGACACGGCGCGGAACCTCCGCAGAGATTCCGCGCCGGGAGCAGATCGTCAGTTGAAGCTGTCGCCGCAGGCGCAGGAGCCGGTGGCGTTCGGGTTGTCGATCGTGAAGCCCTGCTTCTCGATCGTGTCGACGAAGTCGATGGACGCACCCTGGACATACGGGGCGCTCATCCGGTCGACGGCCAGCTTGACCCCACCGAACTCGGCGGTCAGGTCGCCGTCGAGGGTGCGATCGTCGAAGAACAGCTGGTACCGCAGACCCGCGCAACCGCCCGGCTGCACCGCGATGCGCAGCGCCAGATCGTCGCGGCCCTCCTGGTCCAGCAGCGCCTTCGCCTTGGACGCGGCGGCGTCGGTCAGGATCACACCGTGGGTGGTGGTCTCGTTCTGCACAGTCATGAAGTCTCCTCGCAGACCCTCGTTACCCGTGAACGTTGTTTCCGTGAACAGCGCACGGCTCGGTAGCTGTCAACGCCACGTCGCGGGTGGCTATTCCAATCTTGCCACTGCGCGCGCCGACATGGGCCCGTCGGCCCCGGAATTGCCGGGTGGACGGCGCTCGGACGTGCGAATCACCACACCCGGGGGGCGTGTCGCGGGGTACAGACCGGCCGGTCGGAGCCGGTTTGCCGGTATGGGCGGTATGACCGATCACACAGGCTCAGCGGAGACCGTATTTCCAGGCCGGTACGCCATCCAATAGCCTGGTCGGCGTGAAGTTCCTGCGCCGTGGCGATGCCAGCACCACCGACGACCACGTCGACGACACGTCGGCCGCGACCGACGACGACACGGCCACGGCAGCGCAGCGGCCCGCACCGACCGCCGGCAAGGGGCGCCCGACGCCCAGACGCCGCGATGTCGAGGGCAGGCGCCGCGGGCCGGTCGCGCCCGCGCCGCTGACCGCCAAGGAGGCCCGGGCCAGGCGCAAGGCCACCCGCGGCAACCGCGAGGAACGCAAGGTCGCCTCGGCCGAACGCCGGGCCGCTGCCGCCGATCGCCGCGCCCGGATGCTCGCCGGTGAGGACAAATATCTGCTGCCGCGCGACCGCGGCCCGGTTCGTGCCTACGTCCGCGACCTGGTCGACGCCCGCCGCAATCTGGTCGGACTGTTCATGCCGCTGGCGCTGGTGCTGATCCTGACCATGTTCCTCACCCCGCAGGTGCAGGCCTACGTCACCCTCGCGATGATCGTGATGATGCTGTTCATGGTCGCCGAGGGCTTCGTGATCGGCCGCCTGATCAACAAGCGGGTGCAGGAGCGCTACCCCGACGACACCACCTCGAGCTGGTCGCTGGGCTGGTACGCCTTCGTCCGCGCCTCCCAGATCCGCCGCATGCGCGCCCCGAAGCCGCGGGTGTCGCCCGGCGACGCGGTCTGAGTTTCGGGTATCCGGCGCCGGACCGCACGATCGTTCTCCGCGCGGGCAGCCGTATGTCCGGTCGGCGGGGCGGTTGCTGTGTACTTCCGGTGGAGGGCCGCCGCGAGTGTGCTGAACAGCGGCGCCGGACGGATCGAACTCGGCCGTTGCGGGGGCATCGGGCTCGGAGAAGCAGCGCCTCGGGTGTGCGGCGGCCGGGGTACGGGCCGATTGGTACCGTGCTGACGTGGTGAACGATGCTGCGGGCGGCCGAGGGCTGCGGACGCTGGTGCTCGGTGGGGCGCGCTCGGGGAAATCCGCCTATGCCGAGGAGGTGGCCGGCTGCAGCGGACCGGTGCGCTACGTCGCGACCGCGGTTCCCGATCCCGCCGACGCCGACTTCGCCGATCGTATTGCCGCCCATCGCGTTCGGCGCCCCGGCACCTGGCATGTGGTGGAGGGCGATCCGATCGCCGTGCTCGGTGACTCGGCGCCGGTGACGCTGATCGACGACCTCGGCACCTGGTTGACCGCCCGCATCGACGCGCGCGCGGCCTGGGAATCGCCGCGCGGCACCGTCGGCCCCGATATCGACGCGCTGGTCGCGGCGGTGACCGGCTATGCGGACCGCTTGCTGATCGTGAGCCCGGAGGTGGGACTGGGTGTGGTTCCGGCGACCGCGTCGGGACGACTGTTCCAGGACGAGATCGGGACGCTGAATCAGCGGCTCGCGGCGGTGTGCGACGAGGTCGTGCTGGTCGTCGCCGGAGTGCCGGTCGTCCTGAAGGGGGCCGGTACTCCGGCCGGAAGCGGGATCGCGGCGGCCTCCGCCGCGGTCGCGGCCGCCGGGCTGGGAGATGTTGCGGCGCAGCGAGTTCCGGCTTCCGACAGCGCTGGTTCCGCGGGCCGGGAGCGTCCGGTCCACGGGTCCGGTTTCGCCGACTCCGCTGCGGCGGAGAAAGCGTTGTCATCCGGTCACGATGCGGACGGCGGCGCTACGCCGGCCTCGGAAGCCGGAGCTACCGCTGCCGGCTCGGTGGTGGGTTCGACCCCGCGTGGCCTCGCCGAATTCGACGGCACCACACCGGCATTCGGTCCGGTCGCCGCGCCCGACGCACGGGTGCGGGCCGAGGCCGAGCAGCGGCAGTTGCAGTTGACCAAACCGGCGGGGGCGCTCGGGCGGTTGGAGACGCTGGGCAATTGGGTGGCGGCGTGCCAGGGGCAGTGCCCGCCGCATCAGTTCCGGCGTGCCCGGGTCGTGGTGTTCGCGGGCGACCACGGAGTGGCGCGACACGGTGTGTCGGCGTATCCGAGCGAGGTGACCGCGCAAATGGTCGCCAACTTCCTGGCCGGTGGGGCGGCGGTGAACGCGCTGGCGCGCCTCGCCGACGCGACCGTGCGGGTGGTGGACATCGCGGTGGACGCCGACACCGATCCATCGGTCTCGGCACACAAGATTCGCCGCTCCAGCGGAGCCATCGACCGCGAGGACGCCCTCACCGAAGCCGAGCTGTACGCCGCGCTGGCGGCGGGCCGCGCGATCGCCGACGAGGAGATCGACAGCGGGGCCGACCTGCTGATCGCCGGCGATATGGGGATCGGAAACACCACGCCGGCAACGGTTCTCATCGCCACGCTCACCGACACCGAGCCGGTGGTGGCGATCGGCCGCGGCACCGGCGTCGACGATGCCGGATGGATGCGCAAGGCCTCCGCGATCCGCGACGCCATGTGGCGTGCGCGCCCGCATCGCCAGGACCCGTTCGCGCTGCTGCGGATCGCCGGTGGCGCGGATTTCGCCGCTATGGCCGGCTATCTCGCTCGAGCCGCCGCACGGCGCACGCCGGTGATTCTCGACGGTGTGGTGGTCACCGCCGCGGCGCTCATCGCCGAAATGCTCGCCCCCGGTGCGAAGCGCTGGTGGGTGGCGGGGCATCGGTCCACCGAGCCGGCGCACCCGCCGGCCCTCGCCAAGCTCGATCTGGAGCCGCTGGTCGAGCTGAACATGCGGCTCGGTGAAGGCTCCGGTGCGGTGAGCGCGCTGCCGCTGCTGCGCGCGGCCGTCGCCGCGCTCTCGGAGATGTCGACCTTCGGTGAGGCGGGGGTGAGCACCGCCGAATCCGATTCGGCCGCACCGGAAGTCGTGTCCTGAACGAGGGGCGCGGACCGGATCGCCCGGCCCGCAGGGTGCGGCCGGGTCGCCGGCCGGCCGGTGTCCGAGGCGTCTGCGCGCGCGCGGAACTGCGGCCCTCGGCCCGTGGATCCCGTCCCGGGCGCCGCGGCAGCGGTGTGCCGGCCCGCACGGCCGGCCCCCTGAGTGCGCCGCGGAAGACCGGTCGGATCGGGTATTTCGTCGAACACCCGCGCGCAGGGTGGAGTGGTCGGTCGGCGGCACCGCACGCGGCATCGAGATACGCGTCCTGCGGCATCGCCGCATCGGGGCTCCGGCCGTGATCGCGGCGGCTCGTCTCGCGCTCTCGTGGTTGACGGTGCTGCCGGTGCGCGGACCCGAGACGGTCGACCGCAAGGCGGCGGCGGGAGCGATCGCGGCCGCACCGGTGGTCGGGGCGATGCTGGGGGCCGGCGCCGCCGGGTTGCTGTGGGTACTGATCCGGGCCGGAACGGGTTTCGCGCTGGCCGGGCTGATCACCGTCGGTGCGCTGGGACTGGCGACCCGCGGAATGCATCTGGACGGGCTGGCCGATACCGCGGACGGGCTCGGCAGTTACGGGCCGCCGGAGCGTGCCCGGGAGATCATGAAGAGCGGCGGGGCGGGGCCCTTCGGGGTGGCCGCGTTGATCTTCGCCATCGGGGTTCAGGCGCTGTCGTTCGCCGCCCTCGCCGAGCACGGCCGCTGGTTCGCGGTCGGGCTCGCGGTGGCCGTCGGACGGGTTGCGGTCGTCCTCGCCTGCCGCGGATACGCTTCCGCTCCCGGCGCCGGATTCGGTGCGCTGGTGGCGCGCACGCAGTCGGCGGTGACACCGGCGGTCTGGACTCTCGCCGCGCTCGTCGCCGGCGTCTTCGCCGCGCCCGCGTCCTGGCTCGGGCCGGTCGCGGTCGCCGTGGCTCTGGCGGGTGCGGCTCTACTGGTATGGCATTGTGTGCGGCGTTTCGGCGGGCTCAACGGTGATGTGCTCGGCGCCGCCGTCGAGGTGACCGTCGCGGTCACCGCCGCGGTGCTGTCACTGTCCTGAGTCCGTCGGACCGCCCGATCGGCCGTACCGTTTCATCCACCCTGAAGGACCCCACCAGCGAAAATGATTGTGTGTCAATAACGCAACGGCGTTGCCCCTGTTTGGGAATGAAACACCGGGGTATCCGTGAGCAATGACGGTGATAGAGCGGATCGCCGTTGTTGCCGCCCGTCGACGATGCCGAGCGCACGCGCGGCGATACCGGAGCCCGCCGAATTCGCAGCCCCCGGTATCGAGCGCAGGACCACCGCGCGATAAGACGACCTCGCGATCGACGAACGGTGCACCGAGGTCGAAGAGGGGAGCAGGTTTGTCGATTACATCCCGTGAATCGAAGCGCAGGAACCCGGACAAAGGCTATGTCGCCCTGCTGGGTTGGAGTCTGAACGCGGTCGAAGCGGTGGACCGATTCGATCGGCGTTATGTGGTCGTAGCCCCGGAGTGGGCAGAGGAATACTGCACCGAGAACGAAATACCCTACCTCTGCTGGAATTTCGAGCGACTCAACGACCGGTCGATGGAAATCGCGGAGACCCTGAAGGAGATGGGCGTCGACGTCGCCATCCCGATCTTCGAGGAGACCGTGGAATGGGCGGGTGCGATCAACTCGGTGCTACTGGACAATCCGCGGCTGCTCGGCCAGGCCATGCTGCTGCGCGACAAATCGCTGATGAAGCGTCGCGCGCAACTGGGCGGTATCCGGGTGGGCATCTTCGAGGAGGCACACGAGCGTGACGACGTCATCCGGTTCCTCAAGCGCGTCAACCAGACCCTGCTCAAACTCGACGGCGATCCGAACGATCCGATCCATGTCAAGGCCTTCGACAAGGCCGGCTGCCTCGGTCACCGGGTGATCCGCACCCCCGACGAGATCGACGCCATCCCCGACGACGAGTTCCCGGTCCTGATGGAATCCCATTTGGACGGTTGGGAATTCGCGGTCGAGGCGTGGATCCACGACGGCAAGATCCGATTCCTCAACATCTCCGAATACGTACGGCTCGGCTACTCCGTCTTCGTCCCCGCGACCCCGGAACTGGAAAAGTACCGGCCGGAGATCACCCGGCAGGTCGAAAAGTTGATCAAGACCTTCGATATCGAATTCGGGTTCGTCCATCCGGAGTATTTCGTCACCAGCGACGGTGAGATGTACTTCGGCGAGGTCGCCTATCGCCCGCCCGGGTTCAAGGTTTTCGAATTACTCGAGCGCGCATACGGATTCAACGCCTATCACGCGCTGGTACTCGCATTCGATCCGAAGACCACCGAGGAGGAGATCGTGGAGTTCTTCCCTCGCGAAGTGGTGGATGCGAAAGGACATGCCGGTTCGTTCGGCGTCTACCCGCGGCGGCGGGTGGTCAGCCGGTTGTCGATCCCGGAGGAGACGGAGGATCACGAGTATTTCGAAACCCACGAACTCACCGCCCCGCTGTCGGAAAAGGTCACCAAGCGAACCGCATTCGGCAATCACTGGGGTCTGCTGTACTTCTTCGGCGAAGACCCGTACGCTCTGCGGGACCTGCTGAAGCGACAGGAAGAACTCGACTTCTACGTATGAATCCTTCTCGGCAGGAATGGATCACGGGAGGATCCTGATTGACTCCACTCGGCAGCGACGACGACACTCTGGACAGACGTCTCGCCACGCTGGACGAAGCCACGCGAATTCTGGGCGCCACCAGCGATTTCGGTAAGCAGGTGAAGCTGTCCAGGGTGCTGGGTGCGCTGCGGCGGGTGCTGCTGCTGCCCGGCGGCTGCGCGGCGGTGCGGGCGCGGGCGAGCGGTCTCGAGGCGGCCGGGCTGTTCCTGGGTACCGACTGGGCGAAACCGGAGATCCTCATTCCGGCGCTGAGTGTGGGCTCGTTGCGCAGCGCCAACGCCGACACGGTAGTGCTGGAGACGGTGAGCGATCTGCGCCTGCTGGCGGTGGCCAAGGGCGAGTTCACGCATCCGTCGGTGAGCGCGGAGCAGGCGCTGGGGCATCTGTCGCAGGTGCTGGCGGTGAACCTGAGCCTGCTGTTCACCCCGCCCAGCGAGGCCGAACGCGAACAGCAGGGGAGGATGGCGCGGGTCTCGCGGGAGCTGCTGCATCACCTGGTGGAGGAGATCGGCTACGAGAAGGTGCTCGAGCATCTCGTCGACGAGATCTGGCGGATTCTGCGCCAGCGACCCATCCAGGTCGAGCAGGTGAAGCGGATGATCACGCAGATCGCCGTCGCCCGCAGCAATCCCGATATCGATCTCGGCGCCACCGGGCTGGGTGCGGACCGGCTGATCAGCAGCCTCTACGGCACCACCGACGCCTGCCGGGAGGATCCGGGTGTCGAGGTCTACCGCACGCGCCTGGACGGTATGGACGACAGCGCATTGCAGTACGAGGCAACGGGTTTCGCGCGCTCGATGCACGACACCGGGCTGGTGTCGCCGTATCATGCGGTCCTGCTGCGGTTCCTGCTGACCAAGGGGGAATATCTGCTCGGTGAGGCGCTGGGCTTGTCCAGCACCGGGCGCGACAGCCTGCTGTGCTACCACGAACTCGTGCGCAACCTGATCGAGGAGGCCGTGCACGTCGAGACCGCGCAGGGCATCTACGGGCTCGCGCTGCTGCTGGAGCGGGGGATTCTGTATCAACCGCCGGTCGCGCCCGCGCTGTGGCGGCAACTCGCGCTGCAGGTATCGCCGCGCTCGCGGGAGCGGCTGCACGAGGTGTTCGGGCCGGTGCCGGACGCACGGGCGCGGTTGCTGTCCGGGATGCTGTCGATTCTGGGCCTGCCGCTCGGCGTGGGCCAGGGCGACAACCCGACCTGCCAGTCGGCGCGCGCCCTGTCGATGTGGGCCTACAACGATCCCGACTATCTGTTGCAGACCGTGGCGTGGGCGGCCCGCGACGACGAGATCGTCATGCATTTCGAGGGACAGCCGATCTCCTCGAAGGAGGCCGGTGCCGGGGTCGCGACCTCGCTGCCGATGGACCTGGACCCGGTATCGCTGCTGGTCGTCCCGCATCTCGATCGGATCTACGCCGAAATGGGGCGGCGCTGCGCCGGGCGCGAGGGCGATCCGCATCGGTGGATCAATCCCGAATTCCACGGCTGGTGGTCCGGGCGCGGATTCCGCATCAATGTCGACGTGGAGACCGGGCGGCTGATCGACGTCGACGAATTCCTGCGGCACTTCTACGCCAGCTACCACCCCTTCTACAACGGCAATCAGCCGCTGATCCACCCGCAGCCGGCCGGCATCGCGGTGACCGACAGCGCCGCCCGGTTCGTCGGCTGGCACGCGATCACCATCCTACGGGTCAGCCTCGATCCGCAGGACACCATGCGGGTCTACTTCTACAACCCGAACAACGACAGCGGCCAGGACTGGGGCGACGGCGTGGTCGTCGGCACGGCCGGGCACGGGGAACGGTTCGGTGAGGGATCGCTGCCGTTCGAGCAGTTCGCCTCGCGGCTCTACATCTTCCACTTCGACCCGCTCGAACGCGGCGAACCGGCCGCGGTGGCGCGTCCGGAGCTGGATCGGGTCGTCGGCTACATCCACCGCAGCTGGGGTGCGGACCGGTTGCCGGAGATCGTGAGCGATGCGCCGTCGTGACCCGGCGGATAGGTTGCGTGCATGGACGATTCACGGTGGCGAGCGGCCGTCGTGGCCGAGGGCGATGCGATCGCCGCGCGATCATCGTGCTGGGGGTCAGCTGTCGGAGCGGGGGCGGGTGAGGATGAAGGAGTCCACCGGTTTCAGCGTGCCGGTGACAGCGTAGTAGGTGGCCGTCATGGTGGTGTGGCCGCCGGGGGAGCCGGGGTTCACGTCGAAAGCGCAGAATCCGTAAGGGTGTTCGGGGTCTTTGAAGGCGGACCAGGGTGCTTGTTCCATCACGTAGATCGGCGCCTTCTTACCGGTGCCAGGGTCGACGGCGCCGACACCGGTGATCACCCGGCACTGCTGTCCGGGGAAGAACAGCCCGTTCGAGGGGGCGGAGGTTCCGCCGCCGCCGATCACGAGATGCACTGTGCCCTTGGAGGTGTCGATGATCTCGGGTGCGGTCGCGGTGGCGGGCGTGACAGCTTCGGGGACCGGTTTCGGGGTGAGGGTGTCGCTGCCGAGGACGCCGCGGACGGGATGTGAACGCTCGTAATGGTGTTCGTGACCGCACAGCACCAGATCGACCTGGTAGCGGTCGAACAGCGGCAGCCACTCCTGGCGGATCCCCAGATCGGCGCCGTTGGCCTTGTCGGCCGAGGAGATCGCGGTCTGGTGCATGAACACGACGATCCAGTCGATGGCGCGGTCGGCTCGAGCGGCGGCCAGTTCCTGGTCGAGCCAGCGCTTCTGGGCGCCGCCCGAGTAGCCGTGCACGTAGGAGTTGCCGCCGTCCTGCAGGCAGATGTCGTCGTTGGCCACCGCGATCACCCGGACCGCGCCGACCGTGAAGGCGTACCAGAGCCCGCGCGCGAGATCCTCGGCCCCGCTGTCGGGCACGGTGAAATACGTTTGGAACGCCTCGTAACCGATCGGACCGTTGCCGCGTTCGTTCTCGTGATTGCCGGGCGCCGGCATCCACGGGCGGTGGCGAGCGGAGCGAGAATTGTTGGCCCACCAGTCGTTCCAGGTACGGATCCGGTCGGTGGCGAGATTGGCGTAGCACAGGTCGCCGTTGACGAGATTGAACAGCGGGGCGAGGTGTTCGATCCCCGCGGTGACATCTCCGGCGACGGGGGAGCCGAGGTTGTCGTTGACGTAGCGGCCGTTGTCCAGTTTGCCGAGCGTCGGGGTGCCCTGATCGCCGAAACTGGTGAAGCGGAACGCGGCCCGGCCCGCCGGTGCGGTGCGGTGCGTGCCCAATTCCGGTGTGGCGCCGTCGTGTCCGGCCGCGTAGATGTAGTCGGTGTCCGGCGTGAGCCCGGTCAGCACCGCGTGATGGGCATACACCTCCGTGCCCGAGGCGGCGTCCCGGTAGATCCGGGTCTGCGCCTGGGCGGTCGCGCCGAAACCCGTTGTCGCCGTGCCGAATCGCACCACCGGATTGCGCACCGAGCCCGAACTCTGCCAGCTGACCACGGCCTCGCGCGCGGCGTCGGCGCCGAACTGCAGGTGCAAGCCCGTGACCGGTGGTGCGGCCACCCGGGCCGGCTCGATCGCCAATTCCGGCGACAGCGGCCAGAATCGCCCGCCGCTTCCGGTCGACGACCCGTCGCCGTGCAATGCCGCCGTCGTCCCCGCGCCCACGGCCAGCCCGGCGATCGCCGCCGCCCCCGACGCGCCGAACAGCCACCGCCGGCTCACCCCGCGCGATCGGTCGGGGCGAGCGCCGACGCCCTCCGGTCCTCCTACTCGAGCAGCGGCTTCCGGCCCAGCGGTGTCATTTCCGTGCGTACCGCCGCCCGGCGTCGCACCAGGCCCTGCCCCCGCCCCGGCGCTACCCGCCTGCTCCGATACCGGCTCCGACGCATCCCGCTCGTCCATCCCTCCAGCCAACCGTGCGCGGGTTCAGAAAACCCCACGCCACGGCGAACGCCGGGTGAATCACGAGCCGAACGCCATCGAGAACCGGTCCGCCGCCCTGCTCAGGCGCGAGCGGCGATGCGTGCTTGTACCTCCGGGCGCCGCAGCGGCGGAACCGACTTCGGCGGGACCTTGCGCTCGGGCAGCGCCGCCAGCAGCCGGGTGGTCGCCGCCGCGATCTCGGCGACGGCCTCCTCGACCGCGGGGCGGGTGGCCTCGGAGATACTGCTCAGACCACCCACCTTGCGGACGTACTGCAGCGCGGCCGCGTCGATTTCCTCGGGTGTCGCCGCGGGGTCCAAGCCGCGCAGCGCGGTGATGTTTCGGCACATGCCTATGAGGGTAGGCCGCGTGCCGGTTGCGATCGAGCCGTGTGATACCGGCTCAGGCGGCGCTGCCGCTCGAGAACGGCGAATAGCCGTAGCCGTAGCCATACCCGTAACCACCGGTCCACGGGCTGTACCACCCGGGATAGAAGCCGCCGTAGCCTCCGCCCGGCACACCCCAGCCGGGCATTCCCCAGCCGCCGTGATGGCCCCAACCGTGATGACCCCAGCCGTGGACGAACTGGATATCGGTTCCGGGTGCCTGGACTTCCTGGGACTGGGCCGGGACCGCCACCGGTTCGGCGAGAGCGGGGGCAGCGGCCGCCACGATCGGGGCCGCCGCGATGGCGACCGCGATCACCGTGCGTGACATGCGGGTGCGGATCTTCGAGGGCAGTTCGTTTCGAACCATCGGAATTCCTTATGTACGTTTCTCGGTCATATCCGTCCACGGCTCGAGCCGAGCCGCTCAACTTGCTTGACGCTATTCAATGTACCGCTATTTAACGGCACGTTCAAGAGTGTCGAAAAGATGACGTGACGTCTATGCACGCGTGGGAAAGGAATCGCTCCGATCGGGGCGAGCGCCGCACCGCCGGGCCGTGATCGGCCGCGGTGCGACGCCGCCTCGCGGTAATGGCTAGAGCCGCACGGGGTAGGTGGGCTCCTGAATATCGGGCTTGATCCGGTTCTCGACGAAGATGCCGTGCCAGATCATGAACACCAGCAGAGTCCACAGGCGACGGCTGTGGTCGCCGTTGCCGGCGCGGTGTGCCTCGAGCATCGCCTTGATCGCGGACTTGTCCAGCAGATGGTCGGTCTGCGATTCCGCGATCTGGGTGGCGGCCCAGTTGTAGAGCTCCGGGCCGCGCAGCCAGTGCCGCAGCGGCACCGGGAAGCCCAGCTTCGGCCGGTGCAGCACATGCGGCGGGACGATCGTCTCGAGCGCGCGACGCAGCGCGTACTTGGTGGTCTCCTTGGTGATCTTCTGCTGATACGGGATCTGTTCGGCGACCGCGAACACCTCGGGGTCCAGGAACGGCACCCGCAGCTCCAGCGAGTTGGCCATGGTCATCTTGTCGGCCTTGACCAGGATGTCGCCGCGCAACCAGGTGAACAGGTCCAGATGCTGCATGCGCGCCACCGGATCCCAGCCGCGTGAGCGCGCGTAGATCGGGGCCGTCACATCCTGGTGTGTCCATTCCGGACGGAACTCGCGCAGCACCGACCGCAACTGGGCGTCGTTGAAGCTGCGGGCGTTGCCGTAATAGCGCTGCTCGAGCGGCAGCGAACCGCGATGCAGCAGGCTCTTGCCGCGCGTCCCGTCCGGAATCCGGTCCGAGAGCTTGCCGGCCAGCCGCCGCACACCCTTCGGCAGGTACTCGAAGGGCTTGAGCGACAACGGTTCCCGATAGATCGTGTAGCCGCCGAACAGCTCGTCGGAACCCTCACCGGAGAGCACCACCTTGACGTGCTTGCGGGCCTCCTGCGCCACGAAATACAGCGGCACCAACGCCGGATCGGCCACCGGATCGTCGAGGTACCAGACGATCTCGGGGATCGCGCCGGCGAACTCCTCGGGGCTCACGGTGCGGATGAAATGCTTCGCGCCGATCGCCTCCGCGGTCTCGGCCGCCACGTCGGCCTCCGAATACCCCTCCCGCTCGAACGCCGAGGTGAAGGTGAGCAGATTCGGGTTGTGCCGAATCGCCAGTGCCGCGATCGCGGTGGAGTCGATGCCGCCGGACAGGAAGGCGCCGACGGTCACGTCCGCGCGCATGTGCTTGGCGACGGAATCCTCGAGCACCGCCGCGATCTCGCGGTAACGGGCCTCCTCCGAGCCGGCCGCGAACGGGCGCACGCGGAAGTTCGGCTCGAAGTAGCGGGTCACTTCCGGCGTGGCGCCGGGCCGCAGCGTGGCGTAGCAGCCCGATTCCAGGCGGCGGATGTTCGCGTGCAGCGACTCCGGCTCCGGCACGTACTGCAGCACCGTGTAGTGCTCGAGCGCGCGCGGATCCAGCGCGTCCGACAGATTCAGCGCGGGCAGCAGCTCCAGCAGGCTCTTCTTCTCGCTGGCATAGGCGGTGCCGCCCGGACCGGTGGCCAGGAACAGCGGCTTGATGCCGAACGGGTCGCGGGCCAGCACCAGCTCCTGGGTTTCGGTGTCCCAGATGGCGAAGGCGAACATGCCGCGCAGCTTGGAGAATGCCGCGGTGCCCCAGTGGTGATAGGCCGCGACGATCGCCTCACCGTCGCCCTCGGTGGCGAACCGCGCCCCGAATTCGTCGCTCAGCTGCGCGCGCAACTCCAGGTAGTTGTAGATCTCACCGTTGAACGCCAGCGCATAACGCTGCGGATTCTCCGGCGGACCCCAGCGCAGCGGCTGATGCGAATGCTCGATGTCGATGATCGAGAGGCGGTTGAAGCCCAGGATGATGTGTTCGTCGTGCCAGGTGCCGCGCTCGTCCGGGCCGCGATGGCGCCCGCACTGCAAGGCGTCGTACACCTGCTGTACGACGGAGTCGGTGGCCACATCGGCGGTCAGAAATCCCAGCAGTCCACACACTGCGTCGAGAACCTCGTTTCCGGATCGGGTACGCGGAGAACATTCGAAACCAGTCCCCGAGTATGCCGCACCGCGGCCCGGCTCGTCGCCTCGCTGGGCGGCGGTCGCGCTCGCCTGGGATTTCGCGCCCACGCGCGGGCGCGGCGCAACCGATCGGCCGGGGATCGCACCCGGTGGCGGTGTCGAAAGCGACCCCGGCACAACGCGGGAGGCGGTTTGGTCTACGCTGCGTAGTACTCGGGAACTCTCGTGGTCGGCCGTGCGTTCGGTGCGGCTCGCGAAAGGCTCCCGAACGTGCTGAAAACGCGCCGCCCGGCATCCGGGTGGCGCCGTGTCGGATGGACGACCAGGAAGGCGTTGAGCGTGGCGCACAAGGCGAGCGAAGCGATAGGGGCACGACCCGCCCGGGTACGGCGGGGCCGCATCCTTCGGCGGGCCGGGCTGGCGGTGTCCATGGGGATCACCGTGATGCTCGTCTCGGGCTGCTCGATCGACAATCCCGTGCTTCGGTTCGGCTGGCCCTCGGGTGTGACCCCGCAGGCGACCCGGATGCGGGAACTGTGGACGTGGTCGGTCGTCGCCGCCCTGGCGATGGGTGTGCTGGTCTGGGGTCTGACCTTCTGGACCGTGACCTTCCACCGCAAGAAGAAGACCTCCCCGGAGTTCCCGCGGCAGACCGGGTACAACGTGCCGCTGGAGCTGACCTACACGGCGATTCCGTTCGTGATCATCGCGGTGCTGTTCTACTTCACCGTGGTCGTGCAGAACTACGTGCACGAGAAGACCTCGAACCCGGATGTGGTCGTCGACGTGACCGCGTTCCAGTGGAACTGGAAGTTCGGTTACCAGAAGGTCGTCGGTCAGAACGGCCAGGTCTACGAGGGTGTCGACCAGACCCGTCAGGCGCTGAACGAGCAGATCCAGGCCGAGTACAAGGAGCGCACCGCCGACGGCCACCCGCAGCCGGGTCCGCTCCACGGCCTGCCCGCCAACGACATCTCCTACCTGCACTACGACAAGGTCGAGACCATCGGCTCGTCCAACGAGATCCCGGTGCTGGTGCTGCCGACCAACAAGGTCGTGGAATTCCAGCTGGCCGCCGCCGACGTCATCCACTCCTTCTGGGTGCCGGAGTTCCTGTTCAAGCGCGACGTGATGCCGAACCCGAAGGAAAACCACTCCGACAACACCTTCCAGATCACCAAGATCGAGCACGAGGGTGCTTTCGTCGGCCGCTGCGCGGAGATGTGCGGTACTTTCCACTCGATGATGAACTTCGAAGTGCGTGCCGTGACGCCGGACAAGTTCGACAAGTACATCGCCGCCCGCGAAGCGGGTAAGACCAATGCCGAGGCCCTGTCGAGCATCGGCGAGTCGCCGGTCGCGACCACCACGCACCCGTTCGACACCCGTCGCACCGCGCGTGAAGCCAGCCAGGCCGAGAGCAAGTAAGAAGGGTACTGAACAGACATGAAGGTCGAAGCACGCATCTTCGAGCTGCTCACGGTGTTCTTCATCATCGTGGCGGTCGTCTACGGATTCTTCACCGGCCAGTCCCGCACCGGCGTCGAGTGGGCGGGTACCACCGCCATCGTGCTGACCGCCGGACTGACGCTGATCGTCGGCACCTACTTCCGCTTCGTGGCGCGCCGGTTGGACCTGCGCCCCGAGGACTACGAAGAGGCCGAAATCGTCGACGGTGCCGGCGACCTGGGCTTCTTCTCGCCCGGCAGCTTCTGGCCCATCCTGCTGGCCGGTTCCGCCTCGGTCACCGCGCTCGGCTTCGCGTTCTTCCAGTACTGGCTGATCGGCCTGGGCGTGCTCTGCATCCTGGCCTCGGTCGCCGGTCTGGTGTTCGAGTACCACGTGGGACCCGAGAAGCACTGAGTATCCGACGCTCGAGCGCCCCGGCTTCGGCCGGGGCGCTTCGTCGTTGATGGGGCTTTTCCGAGATATCGCCGAAAAGGAATATCTCCGGAAAAGCCGAACGCCCCGACATGTCTGCCGGGGCGTTCGGTCTCCGCAGTGAGGTCAGTCGGGGGTGTGGTAGCGGCGGGCGCGTTCGGAGCGGCAGATGTCGTCGATGCCGGAGGTGATGTCGCGCAACAGTTCCGGGGCGCCGGAGCGGCCGGAATAGGTGCCGGTGGGGCGCAGGCGGCAGGTGAAGGTGATGAAGCCGTGGTCCTCGCCGGCGGATTCGTGCAGATACGGGGACCGCACGCCGTAGGTCATGGCGGAGATGACCGTGATGGCGCCGCTGCGTTCGCGATGCTCGGCGAACAGGTCGTGCAGGCGGTGGAAGACGGTGCTGTAGCTGCTCAGGGGCGCGAAGACCGCCACCCGGTAGGCAGGGCCGCGCTCGGAGGAGCTGATCACGGTGTCGGCGAGATATTCGGCGTCGCGCAGCGTGAGGACCTTGGGGGCGAACATCAGCGCACCGGCGGCGGCGTTGCGCACCGGCATACCGGCGCGGCCACCCGCGGCCGAGGCGATGGCGCCCAACGACTTTCGCGCCCGCGCACCCAGTTCGCGGCGGGCCCGCAGCGAGGGGGTGGCGGTGGTGGGGTGCAGACTCGACCACTGGCCGAAGCGGACCGTGCCGAGCTGGATGTTCCCGGTGCCGACCGGACGCGAGACGCGCAGCGGCGCGGTGTCTACCCAGCGGCCGACCTGCAGCAGGGCATCGCCGGGGCGGGTGATCTCGGCGTGCGAGTGTTCGACGAAGGTGTCGAAGTCGAGGAAGCGGTGCGCGTCGGAGGTGAGCCAGGTGTGGTCCTTGTCGACCTCGATGGCTTGCAGCGTCAGCGCCGTGATGATGCCGGTGCGCCCGGCCCCGCCGAGGATGCGGTGGAATCGCTCGGCATGATGGGTGCGCCCGCAGGTGCCGAACCTGCCCTCGGGGTCCACGTATTCGAGGGCGACCACGTTGTCGCTGAACATGCCGTAGCGGTGCGAGGCCGCGCTGAGCCCGCCGACGGCGGCGAAACCGCCGGCGGTGATCTCGCGGTGGTCGCCGACGATCGGCAAACCCAGACCGTGTGCGGCCAGGGTGCGATCGATATCGGACAATCGTGCGCCGGCCTGCACGCGCACCAGCCGCGCATCGGCGTCCACCGCCTGCACCCGGTTCATCCGGCGCAGCGACATCACGATGCGACGGTCGGGCGGGGCCGGTTCGTCGTCGAGCTGCTCGCTGCTGTGGTCGCCGCCGCGCACGGTCAGCGGTTGCGGTCGTGAATCCCGCACTGTGCGAACGACATCCGCGGTGTCGCGGGGCAGATATTCTTCCGGCAGAGCAGCGAGCGTGGTACTCATGGCCTCAAAGCTAACCACAGTAGCGGCGCTACGTCTGCACCGAAGTTTGCAGTGCAGGTGCGGGGGTTTTCGCTACCGGCGCGAAGGCGAACAATGCGGCCGCGACGGCCGCCCACAGGATCCAGCCGGGAATGCCGGAACCGCCCAGTAGCGTGTGTGCGTGCTCGCTTGAGTCGGCCGACTGCAGGGCGCCGAAGATCAACGCTCCGCTGTTCCACGACGCGTGCGCGACCGCGGCGGGCCACACGCTGGCCGACCGCAGCCGCAGCCAGCCGAGGACGGCGCCGAAGCAGACGGCGAACGGGATGTAGGCCAATGCCGACCAGGCGCCGATATCGGTGAAGCCGTAACCGAGCAGTGTGAGCGGGGCGTGCCAGAGGGCCCAGACGACCCCGGTCGCGATCAGCGCCATCGGGGTGCCGTAGCGGGAGATCAATTGTGGCAACAGCCAACCGCGCCAGCCGATCTCCTCGCCGAGCGCGTTCGGCAGCGTCGCGATGACGGACGTCGTCAGTGTCTCGAACAGCATCGCGACCAGCATCGAGGTGTCGATCGTGCCCAGATCGAAATGGAACCAGCCCAGCGCCGCGCTGATCTCGTAGGCGATCCACGCGACCATCTGCGTGCCGAGCCAGGCGGCGACCATCAATCGGGCGGTGCGGGCGGGTGCCGGACCGAGTCCGAGCCCGACGTCGGCGGCGAAGCCGGGAGCCGCCGGGACGCCCGGTGCGGCGGGTCGCGCGAGCACAGGCTGCCGCATCCTCGACCGTGCGACGAGAACGGCCACTGTCGGGGCGAACATCATGAGGGCCGCGCCATCGTTCAGCCACGGGACCGATTCCAGCCCCTTCCCGTCGATCCAGGGAATCGACGCGAGCACCCACGCCAGTGCGTACGCCACCACGATGTATGTGGCGATATCCGAACGCCGAGCAGTCATATGTCCGTCCTTGCGACTGAATCCGATGCCGATCGGGATCGGCCGCCACCGGTCTCGGCATTCGGCGCCCCCGGATACTCCGACGCGGGGGAAGTGGAATCGGTTCCCGCGCAGTGTGGTTCGGACAGCCGTCCGCCGATGTGCGGGCGCGCCGGACGAGGTGAGGCCGGACGTACCCTGAACTTTTCGTGCAAACCGCCACAGGAAATGCGGAAAA
>NZ_BDBF01000023.1 GCF_001612845.1 Nocardia elegans NBRC 108235
ACCCCGGTCCGCCCGGTCACGAACCCGCCAACGTCACGGCGCGCGCCATGAGCGCGTCCGCGACGGCGCGGGGGCGACGGCCCAGACCGCATGCGCAGGCGACGCCGTCGACGCGGCGGCCGAGCGCATTCTCGATGGTGTGCAGCGTCTTTCGCTGCTCGTCCGCGGTGGGTACGTCGTGGACGACGCCCGCGTAGAAGCGGGTGCCCGCGGGCAGGGACAGATCGGCGAGGGGCGCGTAGAACCGGGCCCCGGCCGCCGGCGGTCGGTCGCCCGCGGCGAACGGGACATGAACGTATTCCAGGGTGCGTCCGGCAGGCCAGTGCCGCGCAACGGAATTGGCCAGCTCGACGAAGGGCCGTGCGGTGCGCAGCGGCGCACCCTTGTTGTGCAGGCTGCCCAGGCACAGGTGCACGCCGATGCGGGTGCCCTGCGGGGCCGCGGCGGCGAGTGCGGCGATGCCGCGGCCCGAGCCCAGCACGCGTTCCACCATGCGATGCGCGGGCTGGGTCAGCGCCATCGCCACCAGCTCCGCGGTGGCCTCCAGCTGGATCACGACTTCGTCGCCGCCTCTCCGCGCGATGGTGGCGATCTCGCGTGCCGTGGCTTCGGTGAACGGCGCGCGCCCGGATCGAATACCCTTGGGCCCCAAGGCGACGAACGCCAGAGTGAGGTCGGTCGGCATGCCGATCTGCAACGCGAGTTCGGGCCGGCCGAGTTCGGCACGCACGGCGGAGAAGATCGGCAGCGCCTCGGCGGCTTCCCCGGCATATCCGAGGTCCATCCCGTCCCCGGTCGGCGTGCGGCTCTGCGGCAGGCGGTGCCGAGGTCGGTCGCGCCGAGTCCGCCACTCCCCCGCCCGGGTGACCTCGAGCGCGCCCTGAGCGACCAGGTCTTCCAGGATCGGCCGGACGTAGTATTCGTAGCGGCGGGTCTCGCCGGTGGGCAGGGTGTGTAACAGCGGACCGGCACTGTCGGCCATCGCCCGCATCGCCTCATCCGTAGTCGTGGCGGGGAAGCTTCCCACGAAATGCACGCTCCGCGAACGCATTACCACATCGTACAAGTCGCGGGGCACATGTTCTGCCGAACGCGGAACCGGGCCGAGACGTTCGCCGGCGCTGCCGGGCAGCGCCGCAGGAGCCGGATGGCGCGGACCGGCGCGCATCGGGTGTTTGCACACAATTTACGGGCACGAATTCTCCGCGAAGCCCAGCCGGCCACGATCGGCCCTAGACTCGCAGCCACGTTTCGGATATCGAGACGACTCGTCGTTCGACCAGTGCCGCGCGAACTCCGTCTGCGCGCCTCACCGAGGCGCCACCCAGCTGTCCGGGCTCGATTCGGTGCACCTGTGCTGCCGCTGAACTTCCCCGGACCGTCTCCCGGGAGGTAACGATGACCGGCTCGTCCAGCACTGTCTCGCACGCACGGGAGACCCACGCACGGGAAACCACCGTCCACCTGCGCACCCCCGGCGAGTCGTTGACCAGCGGTGCGCAGCGCGTGGCCGCGCCGGCGTCGACGACGATCCCGGCCGCGGCGGAAATCGGACCGCCGCGGCAGTTGAGCGCCCTGGATCTGCATCTGCTGGACAGCGAAACCGCAGCGGCGCCTATGCATATCGGCGCCGTCATGCTGCTCGATTCGGGCCGCGGGACGCGCGGCCCGCTGGATGCCGGCACACTGCGGCGGCTGTTCGCCGCCCGGCTGCACCTCGTGGCGCCGCTGCGCCGCCGGGTACGCACCGTGCCGCTGGGCCTCGACGAGCCGTACTGGGAAGATTGCGCCGCCGTCGATCTCGGTTTCCACGTGCGGCACGTGCGATTGCCCGACGGTGCGACCGACGCCGACCTCGCCGACTACGTCGCCCGCCGCCACGCCCAGCCGCTCGACCGATCCCGTCCGCTGTGGGAATGCCATCTCGTCTCCGGACTGTCGGGCGGCCGTCAGGCGGTCTACACGAAGGTGCACCACGCGGTGATCGACGGCGTGTCCGCGGCGGAGATCATGGGCGCGATCCTCGACATCTCCGAAACCCCCACGGCCACACCGCTACCCGAGGCCGGCATGCGCCGCGACCGCACGCCGTCGATCATCGAGATGCTGGCCTGCAGCGCTCCCAAGGCGGTGACCCGCCAGTCGGCCCGCACGCGCGCGGCCCTCGACGCGGTTCCGACACTGCTGCGCACCCGGGACGCATTCCGCGCCAAGCACGACGATGTTCCGTTCAACCGGCCGCTCACCACGACCCGCAGCGTCGCCTACACCTCACTGCCTCTCGCGGCGGTCAAGGCGATCAAGAAATCGATCGACGGCACCGTCAACGATGTCGTGATGGCTCTGTGCACCTCGGCGTTGCGCAACTGGATGCTCGACCGCGAACTTCCCATCGACCGGCCCCTACTGGCCGCGATTCCGGTCTCGGTGCGCACACCCGAACAGTTCGGCAGCGCGGGAAATCAGTTCTCGCTCATGCTGTCCCCACTGCCGATCGGGGAGAACGATGCACACGCCCGGCTGAAACTGCTGCACAACAATCTGCTCGTGGCCAAGGACCGGTTCGGCAAGCAGCCCCCGACCCTGCTGCACGAACTGACCACATTGCTCACGCCGGCCCTGCACGGGCGGCCGACGCGTGCGCTGCTGCGCGCCGCGGCCCCCAACCTCCCCCTGGTCAACCTGATCGTCTCGAACGTGCCCGGACCACAGATCCCGCTGTATCTCGACGGAATCCGCGTACTGGCCAGCTATCCGGTCTCGGTGCTCACCGAGTTGTCCGGCAGCCTGAACATCACGGTGATGTCCTACGACGGTCACCTCGACTTCGGCATCGTCGCCTGCCCGGAAGCCGTTCCCGACGTCTGGGACATCACCACCCACCTCGCCGATGCGCTGGCCGAGTTGCAGCGGAGCTCGTGACGCGACGCGCGATTTTGGTAATATGACTCTCCGATACTGAGAACGTCATATACGCACGAGGGGTCCGATGGTCGACGATCCGCACGCCGGAGCGGGCCCGGACGGGCCATCGTGGAGCCAGGCCGAGCTGTCGCGTCTCATGGACGTATGCCCTTGTGGCGCAGGACATTACGTAGCGCCCGCGCACGGTCCGACCGTCCGCAACGTCGTCGAGGCCGGCCAGATGCTCGGCGACGCGATCGTGGCGGCCGCCAAGGAGGTGCCACGACAGCGTGTGGTGTCGGCGTCGATGATCTTCTCGCGGGTCGCCGCCCACGACGCGCCGCTGGACGTCGAGGTCGAGGTCCTGCACTCGGGCCGCACCTACAGCACGGCGCAGGTCCGGGTGCGCCAGGACGACACACTGCGGTGTGCGGGCACCGTGCTCCTCGACGCCGGCGCACCCGACCTGATCCGTTCGGCCGCGCCGATGCCGGTCGTCGATCCACCGGACGAGTCGGAGCCGCTGAATATTCCGGGAACGGAGGTCGACGGCCGGGACATGCGTGTGGTCGGCGGCGCGTACAGTCCCGATCCCGGACATGTGGGTCCGCCGGAACTGTTCGTGTGGACGCGGTACCGCGACGCGCCGGATGCCTACTACCTGCACGCGGCGCTGCTGGCGCAGTCGTGCGCGCACTGGACGGTGGCCGCGGCGCTGCGGCCGCATCCGGACTACGGTGAATCGATGGCACATTCCTCGATCTCGACCGGAATCACCATGGCTACCATCACCTTTCACGACGAACCGGATGTGACGCAGTGGCTGCTGTACGGCACCCGCGTCGTCTACGCCGGACGCGGCCACGCCCAGAGCGAAGGACGGGTACACGCCGCCGACGGACGATTGACGGCCACCTACAGCGTGCACGCGATGGTGCGCGCGTTCCGGCCGGCCGATACCGCCGTCCGCACCCGAGCCGGCACCGTACTCTGACCATCCGTATTCCGGGGCAACACGTTCGGAGGAACACATGCAAGCGTCCGGCTTCGCCGAGTGGCCCGACTATCGCATCGACGTGCGGCGCATTCGCAATCTGGTCCGCGTCTCGCACGACGACCGGCTCCTGGCCGAGACCACCGCGAGTCTGCTCGTGGCCGAACAGGATCACGGGATCGTGTTCTACATTCCGGTCGCCGATGTGCGCTTCGACCTACTCACCCTGGACGAACAGCTCACCTCGCGCTGCCCCTTCAAGGGCCGGGCCCGGTATTGGCGCCCGCACGACAGCGCGGAGCCGATCGCGTGGGAGTACACCGATCCCTACCCGGAGGTGGCGTTGATCCGCGACCACATCGGCTTCTATCAGGATCGGGTTCGTCTCGAGGTCGGCGTGGCGAATCCGGCCGTGTCGGGTGTGCGGCAGCGGGCCGAGGCCGGGAGCACACGGCACGCCGCCGAATAGTGCTCAGCACCCTCCGTCGGCGGTGAAGGGATGGCGCAGCTGCGCCGAATAGGCGGTGGGATAGTGCGGTTTCGCCGCCATACCGAGCTCGGCGGAGGTGAATCGGCGCGCGGGATCGAAAGAGTAGGTCCGGTAGAGGTGGTCCCAGATCAGCGTGAAGAGCCCGAAGTTCACATCGCGGGCACCGGCCCATTTGAGGTGGTGGAAACGGTGCCCCGCATTGAGGGCGAGCACATGTTTCACCGGGCCGACGCGGTAGTCGGCATTGGAATGCTGGAGCAGCAGCTGCACGGCGACCGCCACGGCCAGCGCCCCAGCGACATGAACCGGCAGGCCGGCCAGAATCAGGGGCGCCACCCCCGCGGCCGTTTCGATCGCCTGGTGCACAGGGTGTTTCATCAAACCGTTGAGTCCGTAGAACCGGGTGACGCTGTGGTGCACGGCATGGAATCGCCACAGCACGCCGATCTTGTGACTGGCCAGATGTACGGTCGTGATCCCGAAATCGGCGACCACGATCGCCACCAGAGCCTGGGCGAGGAACGGCCAGTGCCGCGGCCAGAGATCCGGGGCCGGAGCCACGGCCGCCACCAGCGGAATCACCGCCACACCGGCCAGAATCATGGTTTCGTTCACCACGGCATGGATGTGGTCGCGGTGAGTGTCGTCGTGGTCGGTATTCCACGACCGCTCGTACGGAATGACCCGCTCGGTGAGGAACGATGACGCCACGGCGATCATCAGCAGCGGTAGCAGCCACACCTCCGCAGTACCGACGGCCGACAGGGCGATCGCGGCGCCGTCGATGCCGAGCAGCATGAACGGCACATAGCTGTAGCGCAGAATACGTTGCGGGACAGAGTGTTTCGTCTTCTTCGCCGTGGTTGTATCGGTCACTGTTCCAGCCTCGCGCAACTGCCGCCGGGGCGATTGAACGATTCGGCTAGGTCGCGGAATCGATGTCCACGCGGACGTTGCGGCTCAGCGCGGACGGCGGCAGCCCGAAGGTGGCACGGCAGGTTCGGGACAGGTGCGCACTATCGGCGAATCCGGCCGCGTGCGCCGCGGCGGTCACATCGTCACCGGCCGCGGTCCGCGCGACGGCGGCTATCCGCACCGCCTCGGGATCAGGCGATGACCTCCTGGAGTTTGCCGGTGCCGACGTCGAAGACGAAGCCGCGCAGCGAGGTCGTCTTCGTCACGAACGGGCTGGCCTCGATACGCCGAATCGACTGGCGCACGTCCACATCCAGATCGTCGAAAGCCTCGGCCGCCCATTCGGGTTTGATGCCCACCTCGTCCTGGATTCCGCGTTTGAACTCGTCGTCGGTGAAGGTCAGCATGCCGCAGTCGGTGTGATGGATCAAGATGATCTCCGTGGTGCCCAGCAACCGCTGACTGATTGCCAGCGAACGGATCTCGTCGTCGGTCACCACCCCACCCGCATTGCGGATGACGTGCGCCTCGCCCTCCTCGAGGCCGAGGATGCGGTAGACGTCCAGCCGTGCGTCCATGCACGCCACCACGGCGACGTGCTTGCTCGGCGGCAGCGGAAGCGGCCCGCTGAACTGTGCTGCGTATTCGGCGTTGTTGGCCAGAAGCTCGTCGGTCACGGTCATGATCGCGCCCTTCGTCGGGTAGCTGCGGACATTCACATGTACGCATGGATCGTGGCTCCCGCCCGCCGCGAACACCAGGTATTCGCTCAGCGTGAAGTCAACGGTTGCCGATCGGGTGCCACGAAGGCCGCGCCGCGTCGGCCGGGCGCGGATTCACGATCGCCTTCGCCGCGTGCGCGATGCGCAATTCCGGGTGGGCGCGACGAGTGCGCACGCTGTTGACCAGCGCGAGTATTGCGCCCAGGCCGACCAGGACCAGCCCGCGCCCCCAGATATCGGCATCGATGCGGGTGAACAGGTAGAGGCAGGCGGGTCGCGCGGGGGACGGCCGCGTTCGCAGCGCTACCCCTCGCCGCGGCGGCCCGCGTCCTCGTCGCCCGGTCCCCGCACCGTCCGCTGAGCGCACTCGTTTTCGACCCAGCGGCAGATGATGTCCACGACGTATTCACGTTCGGGCGTGGTCAGTTCGCGGCCCTTGCCGATGCCGTGAGTTCGCTGCAGACAGCTGCGACAGCAGGTGCCGGTGGCGTGCTGAGCGCGAAAGACCGGATGACCGCCCCAGGGAGTCTGCTTCCCGTCCTTCGCGGGACAAGCCGGCGCGAGCCGCTCGCCGATGAGATCGGCCGCGTGCTCGCGCAACACCGCCATGCCGCGCAGCGCGACGAACTCCATCTCGGGTTCACGCAGGTGGAACTTCGCCCGGAACGGCTGCCGCGCGATGGCCGCGAGGCGAGCGTCGAGAGTGGCGTGGTCCAGCCGCACCACACCAGCCTAGAACGACCGGCCGACACGACCGTTCGCCCGGACGAGCGGCTACGACAGGTCGGCATCCGGCCACGGCCCGGGATCGGGGTGCTCAGATGTGAATGTATCCGCCGGTGAGCATGCCGTCGTCGAGGCGGGGAGCGATGGACTCTCCCCCGAGTGCGGTGCGCAACTCGATCTGCTCGTCCCGGACGACGTGCATGACGGCATTGATCAACGCCAGGTGCGTGAACGCCTGGGGATAATTGCCCCAGTGCCGTCCGGTCACGGGGTCGATCTCCTCGGCGTAGAGGCCCAGCGGGCTGGCATAGCCGAGCAGCTTCTCACACAACTGTTTGGCACGGTGCTTCTCACCGATTTCCGACAGCGCCGACACCAGCCAGAACGAGCAGATAGTGAACGTGCCTTCGGCGCCGGTGAATCCGTCGTCGGTTTCGTCGGTGCGGTAGCGCAGGACGAGCCCGTCGCTGGTGAGTTCGTCGGCGATGGCGAGCACCGTCTTGCGGACGCGTTCGTCGTCGGGAGGCAGGAACCGGACCAGCGGGATGAGCAGGGTCGAGGCGTCCAGTGCCGTGCTGCCGTAGTACTGGGTGAACACACCCCGCGAGTCGACGGCGTTGGCGCAGACGTCGGCGCGAATCTCGTCGGCCGAACGCTGCCAGCGGGCGGCACGTTCGAAATCCTGATGGATACGGGCCAGGCGCGCGCCGCGGTCCGCGGCGACCCAGCACATGACCTTGCTGGAGGTGAAGTGCTGTAGCTTCCCGCGCACCTCCCAGATACCGTGGTCGGGTTCGCGCCACACCGCGAGCGCGCTCTTGACCGCCCAGCGCAGCAGCGGCCAGGTGCGCGCGTCGATCTGATCCTGATGGCGCGCGTAGAGGTAGACCGAATCCAGCGCCGCGCCCCAGACATCGTGCTGGCGTTGCCGATACGCGTCGTTGCCGACCCGCACGGGGGCGGCGTTCTCGTACCCCCGCAGGTTGTCCAGGGTGCGTTCCCGCAGATCGGTTTCACCGCCGATGCCGTAGACGATCTGCATGTCCTCGGCGTTTTCGGCCAGATTGATGATGTGGGAGAAGTAGTCGTTGGCCTCCCAGTTGAAGCCCAGGGTGTACAGACCCCACAGCGCGAAGGCCGAGTCCCGGATCCAGGTGTAGCGGTAGTCCCAATTGCGTTCTCCGCCAGGTGTTTCCGGCAGCGATGCGGTCGGTGCGGCGACGATGGCGCCGGTCGGGGCGAAGGTCAGGCCCTTGAGAGTCAGGGCGCTGCGCGTGAGCTGGGCGCTCCAAGGGTGATCCGGGAACCGGCCGCCGGCCAGCCAGTGCCGCCAGTGATGCACGGTTCCGATCAGCCGTTCGCGAGCCTCGTCGACGGTTTCGGGAGCCGCCCGGCTCCCCCACGACAGCGCACAGTAGCGGGTGTCGCCGCTCTTGAGCAGAGTGCGGGCCACCGCGCGCGACCCCTCGATCCCGAGGCGCAGATCCGTGGTGAGCCGCAAGGGCAGATCCACACCGTCGGCGTCGGCCTGGGCCAGGTGGTAACTGTCGAGGTATTCCCATGTGGCCCGGGCGCGCCCGTATTCGTAGGCAGGCTGGCAGTCGAGCACGAACTGGATCTGTCCCGTCTCGCAGTGCACGATGCGCAGCAGGATGTGTTCGGCGTCGTAATCGGTGGGAGCGCGCCGGTGCGCACTGCGGCCGGGTTGCTGGTGCCGCCACGGGCCGACCAGCAGAACATCGCGCACGGTTGCCCATCCTTCGCCACTGCGCCAGCTCGTCTCCATGACCATGGTCCCGGGGATGTACCGGCGATCGGCTGGGGTCGCGATGTCGTCGGGAGCGAAGCGGAACGACCCGGCGGAACGATCGAGGATCGCGCCGAAGACACTCGGAGAATCCATACGGGGCAGACACATCCATTCGATGGCGCCACTGGGCGCTATGAGGGCTGTGACCTCGGAATCGGAGATGAACGCGTAGTCGTCGATGCGCGGGAAGGCGGTGACCCGGGGCGTGTGTTCCGGATGGTCGTTCATGCGGTGCTCCCATTCGCCACCTGCTCGGCCCGCTCGGGCACTGCTTCGATCGTAAGTCCGCCGGTGCCGGGTTTCTACCGGCGCGGAGAAGGCGATGCGAGCATCCATGTGGTTGTCCGGAAATTTGCCGATTACGGAGTGGGGACGGTGCCGCCGGACGACGATGAGAGGGTGACCGACGACGACGGCAGGAGCGCCCTGGCCACCGCGCAGCATCGAGGCCGCGAGGTGCGGCGAGCCTGGCTGGAAACACTGGGGCCCGGGGAGCGGTCGGCGGTGTGGGCATGGGCGGCGTTCACGGCGACCTTCGGGACCACGCGTGCCCTCACACACTGGATCCGCGCCGGGCACGGGCCCAGTGGCGGCGGAATGAGTCTGGGCGGCAAGCATTTCCACCACTACAACATCGGGATCGCGACGCTGGCGGCGGTGGGATTGGTGGCGTTGCGCGGCACCGAGCGCGCTCGCCGGCATCCGGTGGTGGCCACCTCCTATGGCGCCGGTTCGGCCCTGATCGTCGACGAACTGGCGCTGCTGCTGGATCTCGAGGACGTCTATTGGGCACGGGAGGGGCGGACCAGCGTCGATGCGGCGGTGCTGGTGATCGGCCTCGGAGGTCTGGCCACCGCCGGATTCGAGTTCTGGCCGCGCGCTCACCGCGCGCTGTGGGGGCGATGACAGGCCGATACCGGCAGTAACGACCGCGGGGGTCAGCGCCCCTCGGGGGCGTCGTTTCGCCGAACGTCGTTTCTCGGAACATCGGATCCGGAAGTCCGGCCGGGCTCGGCGTCCTTCCCCGGCTCGCGGACTCGCGCGTCCGGATCGACCTTGTCGGCACGGTGGAACTCCTGGGTGAGTTCGTCGCGCGACGTCGCGGCCTCGTTGTGGTGGGCGGCCGCTTGTTCCTTCAGACCGGCCGCCTGTGCCGCCTTGATATCGGCCTCGGCGGACGCTGCCCGGGCTTTGGCCGCGGTTTCGTCGGCGAGCGCTTGTCGGCGGCCGACCTCGTGGGACCGCTCGGTCGCCTTCGCCCGAATCTCCGCGGCTTCCGTGCGGCGATGTTCCTTACGTCGCGCCACGGCCACCCGGGCCAGTGCGGCGATGACCAGGATCGCCACAACCACAACAACAACGATCACGACGATCGTGGTGGTACTCATCTCGACTCCTCGAACTCGCTCGGGGTTCCGGCGTGCGGCCGGCACCGGTACCAGCGTCGGAAGTAACGGCGTCAGTAGTAATGGCGCCGCCCGCCGACGGCACGACCCATCGACCCCATGGCCAGCAGCACCAGACCGATGACGAGGACCACGATTCCGATGATCCAGATGATGTGGATCTTCAGCAGAAAACCGACGACGAGGAGAATGATTCCGAGAATGATCATGGTCGATACCTGATTCGGCGAATGAAGCGACGGGCCTGTACCGGGCACTTCGACGGTCTGCAAAGCTACCCACCGGCTACACGCTGTAAAACCTACTCAACCACCGCGAACTCACCCTGTCAACGGTATTCGGCTCCGGCCCGCAACCCGGCCCTCCGGCCGCGGCGGCCGGAGGGCCCGACGCGGATGCCCGGCGCAGCGCGGGTCCCGGTCATCGGGAACCGTACCGCCGTGAGCGCCGGTCAGCGGGACGACATCTGCTCGAGAACCGCGCGCGTTCCTAGCGTCGAAGGCGGAGAAACAGGTCTCCGGCGAAAGGTATCCGACTGTGACCCCCGAGACGACATCGTCCACTGGGAATATCCGTACCGGCGTCGATGTGGTGATCGTCGGCGCAGGCATCGCAGGGCTCTACGCGATTCACCGGCTGCGCGGGCAAGGCCTGCGCGTGCGGGCGTTCGAGGCGGGCGACGACGTGGGCGGCGTGTGGTATTGGAACCGCTACCCGGGCGCGCGCTGCGACGTCGAGAGCGTCGACTACTCCTACTCGTTCGACGAAGCCCTGCAGCAGGAATGGAACTGGAGCGAGAAATACGCCACCCAGCCCGAGATCCTGTCCTATCTCGAACACGTCGCCGACCGCTACGATCTGCGCCGCGATATCGAATTCGGCACGCGGGTAACCGATATCGTGCTCGACGAGAACACGCTGCACTGGCGGGTCCGCGTCGACAGCGGCGCCGAGGTGACGGCGCGGTTCGTCGTGCTGGCCACCGGTCCGCTGTCGAACGCCAACACCCCCGACATCGACGGCCTGCCGACCTTCGCCGGCCGGCTGCTGCACACCTCCAGCTGGCCCGCCGATGGCGTCGACCTCACCGGGCAGCGCGTCGGCGTCATCGGTACCGGATCCTCGGGCATCCAAGCGATTCCGCATCTCGCCGAGCAGGCGCAACGGCTGTACGTCTTTCAGCGGACGCCCAATTACAGTGTGCCCGCGGGCAATACGCCGTTGGACGAGAAGACGCGCCGCGAACAGAAAGCCGGCTATCCGGAACGGCGGCGGCTGTCGATGACCAGCGGCGGCGGTTCACCACACCAGCCGCATCCCAAGAACACCCTCGAGGTTTCCGAGGAGGAGCGCCGCGACGCCTACGAAAAGCGTTGGCAGCTGGGCGGTGTGCTGTTCAGCAAGACATTCCCGGATCAGATGGTGACCGCCGAGGCGAACGAGCCGGCGCGCCTGTTCTGGGAGGAGAAGGTGCGCGCGGTGATCGACGATCCGCGCGTCGCCGACCTGCTGATCCCGCGCGACCATCCGATCGGCGCCAAACGGATCTGCACCGACACCAACTACTATCAGACCTTCAACCGCGACAACGTCGAACTGGTGGATCTGCGCACGACACCGATCCGGCGGATCGACGCCGCGGGCGTGCACACCACCGACGCGCACTACGCGCTCGACACCCTGGTCCTGGCCACCGGATTCGACGCGATGACCGGATCGGTGGCGAAGATGAATATCGTCGGCCGCGGCGGCGAAACCCTGAACGAGGCGTGGCGCGAGGGCCCGAAAACCTATCTCGGCCTGGGCATCAGCGGCTTCCCGAATCTGTTCAACCTCACCGGGCCCGGTAGTCCCTCGGTGCTGGCCAATATGGTGCTGCATTCGGAACTGCACGTGGACTGGGTGGGCGATGCGATCGACTTCCTGGACCGCCGCGGCGCCGCCGCCCTGGAGGCGCGGCCCGACGCGGTCTCGGCCTGGGTCACCGAATGCGCCGAAAGAGCCGCGAAAACCCTTATGCCACGGGCTAATTCGTGGTATCTCGGCGCGAATGTGCCGGGCAAACCACGGGTATTCATGCCCTTCGTCGGCGGCTTCGGCGTCTATGGCGAGATCATCGCCGAGGTGGCCGCGGCCGAGTACAAGGGCTTCGACGTCATCGCCATCCCCGCGGACCGGACGTAATCGACGAAACCCCACCGTCGGCCCCGTAGTCCCGATCCGGACCGCGCGGACGACGCCATTCCGGCCGGAGGGCGCGACCGGTCAGCCCGCGGCGAACAGATCCGTCTCGAGGACTCCCGGCCGCGCGCCGCTGCGAATGAACCATTCGGTGCCGAACGCTCGCGCGAACGCCGGGTCCGGCATCGCGAGGAAGAAGGACTGCTCATCGATCTGGCTGCGGTGCGCCCGCATGGCCTCGCGCTTGTGGTCGAGGTAGGCGGATACGTCGACCGCCGTGGTCAGCAACGATTCCGGCTTCCCGAATTCGGCGACCTCGCGGATATCGGGCGGCTCGATCCCCAGCGCCCCCGCCTGCTCGGCCATCTCCGTCATCCCGCGCACGACCTCGTCGCGATTCATGGTGCTCTGGAAAACCCGTGGGGTACCGGCCAATTCGGCGGCGCGCATGCCGACGCGGTGAACCTGGATATGGTCGGGATGACCGTATCCGCCGTTGTCGTCGTAGACGGTGAGCACCTCGGCGTCCTCCTCGGCGAGGATCGCGGCCAGCCGCCGCGCGGCGTCCTCGACGGGAGCGGTCCAGAACGAACCGGCCGCGTCGTTGGTGGCCGTCCCCATCATCCCCGAGTCGACGTAGCCCAGGAACTCCACCCGGGCGACGCCGAGAATTTCTGCGGCGGCGTGGGTTTCGCGCACCCGCCGCTGCCACAACTGTTCGCCGTCGTCGAGGAAACCCTCCGGCACCTCCCCGTGCTCGCCGCGTGTCGCGACCACGAGAACCACTCGGTGACCCTGCTCGTACGCCTTGCGCATCACGCCGCCGCAGGTGATCGCCTCGTCGTCGGGATGGGCGTGGAAACTGACCAACGTTGCCATGGCGCCACGCTACGTGACGGCTCGCGGCTCAGCCGGTCACGGCGCCGTGGGCGGCGGAGCTGACCAGCTTGCGGTACTTGGCCAGCACTCCCGAGGTGTACTTCGGCGCAAGCGGTTCCCAGCCGGCCCTGCGCGCGGCGAGTTCGGCCTCGTCGATCTCGACATCGAGAATGCGGTTGGCGACGTCGAGGACGATCGGGTCGCCGTCGGCGACGAAGGCGATCGGCCCGCCGTCCACGGCCTCGGGTGCGATGTGACCGACGCACAAACCGGTGGTGCCGCCGGAGAACCGGCCGTCGGTGAGCAGCAGCACGTCCTTGCCCAGGCCGGCGCCCTTGATCGCGCCGGTGATGGCGAGCATCTCGCGCATACCGGGCCCGCCCTTGGGACCTTCGTAACGAATGACGACCACGTCGCCCGCGCCGATCGTGCCGTCCTCGAGTGCGTCCATCGCGGCGCGCTCGCCATCGAAGACCCGGGCGGTGCCGCGGAAGACATCGGAATCGAATCCGGCGCTCTTGACCACCGCGCCCTCGGGCGCGAGGGTGCCGTGCAGAATGGTCAGCCCGCCCGTCTTGTGGATGGGCCGGTCGAGCGGGCGGATCACGTCACCGTCGAGCCCCAGTTCGATATGCGCCAGATTCTCGGCCATGGTCGCGCCGGTCACGGTCAGCGCATCGCCGTGCAGCAGCCCCGCGTCGAGCAGGGCCTTCATCACGACCGGGATGCCGCCGACCCGGTCGACGTCGTTCATGACGTAGCGACCGAACGGCTTGAGATCGCCCAGATGCGGCACCTTGTCACCGACCCGGTTGAAGTCGGCGAGGGTCAGCTCGACTCCGGCCTCACGGGCGATGGCCAGCAGATGCAGGACGGCGTTGGTGGAACCACCGAGCGCCATGACGACGGTGATGGCGTTCTCGAACGCCTCGCGGGTCAGGATGTCGCGCGCGGTGATGCCGTTGCGGAGCAATCCGACCACGGCCTCACCGGACTTGCGGGCGTACTCGTCGCGGCGCCGGTCGGGCGCGGGCGGGGCGGCCGAGCCGGGCAGGCTCATGCCCAGCGCTTCGGCGGCCGAGGCCATGGTGTTGGCGGTGTACATTCCGCCGCAGGCGCCCTCACCCGGACAGATCGCCCGCTCGATCCGGTCGACGTCCTCGCGGCTGATCAATCCCTTCATACAGGCGCCGACCGCCTCGAAGGCATCGATGATCGTGACGTCCCGGCCGTCGACATTGCCCGGCAGCGTCGAACCGGCGTAGAGGAACACACTCGCCAGATCCAGGCGCGCGGCGGCCATCAGCATGCCCGGCAGGCTCTTGTCGCAGCCGGCGAGCAGGACCGATCCGTCGAGACGTTCGGCCATCATGACGGTCTCGACGGAATCGGCGATGATCTCGCGACTGACCAGGGAGAAGTGCATGCCCTCGTGGCCCATCGAGATGCCGTCGGAGACCGAGATCGTGCCGAATTCCAGTGGGTAGCCACCCCCGGCGTGCACACCCTCCTTGACCGCCTTCGCCAGGCGATCGAGCGACAGATTGCACGGCGTGATCTCGTTCCAGCTGGAGGCGACGCCGATCTGCGGTTTGGCCCAGTCGTCGTCGCCCATACCGACGGCACGGAGCATGCCGCGAGCGGCGGTCTTCTCCAGCCCGTCGGTGACATCGCGGGAGCGAGGCTTGATGTCGTGCGACCTGTCGCGATCGTGTGCCATGCGGCAAGCCTACGACCGGCGCGAACCCCGGGCCGGTTGGCCGGCCTCGGCGCGTGGCGCGGCGAGACCGTTCGGCGCACAGGCGTCCACTCAACAGGCGAGCGAACCTGACCGCCGCGCGGCACGCCCGGGCAGCGGCGGCCGATTCGGGAGAACCTCGAGAATCCTGTGTATCCGCGCGCGACGGTGGTATACCACCGCACGTAGGCACAGGCATTTCGAGTGTACGGGTGTACACGGAAGTGAGGGCTTCCATGGATCTACTGAAGTGGAGTAAACGGCCTGCCGCCGATGTCAGCGCGAAGAAGCCGCGAGTCAACATCGTGCGCGGGCTGGTGGCGCGGGCCACCACGCCACTGCTTCCCGACGACTACCTCCGCCTGGTCAATCCGCTCTGGACCGCCCGCGAACTGCGCGGCAAGGTCGTCGACGTCGTCAAGGAGACCGCCGATTCGGCCACCGTCACCATCCGTCCCGGCTGGGGGTTTCCGACCACGTACACACCGGGACAGTACGTCGGCATCGGGCTGCAGATCGGCGGCCGCTGGCATTGGCGTTCGTATTCGCTGACCTCGATCGGTGGGGCCGACGACAAGACCATCTCGATCACGGTGAAGGCGAATCCCGACGGGTTCCTGTCGACGCATCTGGTCGACGGTGTCGCACCGGGCACCGTCATCCGGCTGGCGGCGCCGAAGGGCGATTTTCATCTCCCGGAGCCGGTGCCGGACAAACTGCTGTTCGTCACCGCGGGCAGCGGGATCACACCGGTGATCGCGATACTGCGCGCGCTCGAGGCGCACGAGCGGTCGCCCGACATCTGCCACATCCATTCGGCGCCCACCCGCGACGACGTCATCTTCCTGGACGAGATGCAGAGCCGCGCCGCCAGCTCCCCCGGCTACGACCTGACCCTCCAACTCACCCGGGAGATGGGCAATTTCGACGCGGCACGCCTCGACGAATGGGTGCCCGATTGGCGCGAACGACACTGCTGGGCGTGTGGCCCACCGGCCCTGCTGGACGAGATGGAATCGCACTACGAGGCCGGCGGACTGCGCCACCGCCTGCACACCGAGCGGTTCACCATCGCCCGCACCGACCACGGCGGTGAGGGCGGCACGGTCTACTTCGCCGCATCCGGGAAGAAGGCGGAGATCGACGGCGCCACCACACTTCTCGAAGCAGGAGAAGAGCTGGGCATCGGGATGCCCTTCGGATGCCGCATGGGCATCTGCCAAACGTGTGTCGTACCGCTGGCGGGGGGATATGTGCGCGATCTGCGCACCGGTGCGGAGCGACGCGAAGGAGAACGAATCCAGACATGCATCAGCAGCGTGTCCGGAGAATGCACCCTCGATCTGTAGGAGCCCTTATGGCCATCACCGATATCGACGCCTACTCCCATCTCACCCCCGAGGACATCGAGGCGCTCGGCGCCGAACTCGACACCATCCGCCGCGATATCGAGGAGTCCCGCGGCGAACGGGACGCCCGCTACATCCATCGCACCATCGCCCTCCAGCGTGCCCTGGCGGCCGGCGGGCGGGTGACGCTGATGTTCAGCAACCGCAAGGTCGCGTGGCTGGCGGGCACCGCGATGCTCGCGCTGGCCAAGATCATCGAGAATATGGAGCTCGGCCACAATGTGATGCACGGGCAATGGGATTGGATGAACGATCCGGAGATCCACTCCTCGTCCTGGGAATGGGACACCACCTGCCCCAGCGTGCAGTGGAAGCATTCGCACAATTTCGTCCATCACAAGTACACGAATGTCGTCGGCAAAGACGACGATGTGGGCTACGGAATCCTGCGGGTGACCCGGGACCAGCGCTGGGAGTGGTGGAACATCGGAAATCCGGTGTACAACCTGACATTGGGGACCTTGTTCGAATGGGGCGTCGCGCTGCACCACCTCGAGGTGGAGAAGATCCGTCGCAAGGACAAGACCTGGCGGCAGGCGTTCCGGGATCTGCGCATCATCGGCACGAAGGTCGGCAAACAGGCGGCCAAGGACTATCTGATCTATCCGGCGTTGTCGGGGCGCAACTGGAAGACGACGCTGACCGCCGACGCCACCGCGAATCTCATCCGCAACTACTGGGCCTACATGGTCATCTTCTGCGGCCACTTCCCCGACGGCGCGGAGAAATTCACCACCGAGGAACTCGCGGAGGAGGATCAGCCGCGCTGGTATCTGCGACAGATGCTGGGGTCGGCCAACTTTCGCGCCGGGCCGCTCATGCGCTTCATGAGCGGTAACCTCAGCCACCAGATCGAGCACCATCTCTTCCCCGACCTGCCGAGCAACCGGTACGAGGAGATCGGCGTCCGGGTCCGGGAACTGTGCGACAAATACGACCTGCCGTACACCACCGGTTCGCTCGGCCGCCAATACCTGCAGTCGTTCCGGACGATCGCGAAACTGGCGCTGCCCAACGCGCTGCTCACCGCGACCTCCGACGATGCTCCGGAGACCGCGTCGGAGTTGCGGTTCGCGATCCGCGAAGGGATGCGTGCGCATTTCGGTGTCGACCCCGAGACCGGAAAGCGCCGGGGGCTGCGCACGGCGCTGCGCGAACTGAAGCAGGCGCCGGTGCGAGCGGCGTCCTGACCGCGGGGTGCCGACACCACCCACATCGAACGCCGGCCCGCCGCCGGGCGGAGACCCGCCAGTGGGCCGGCGTTCGATGCCGGTCAGCCGACGTCGTAGACGTAACTCGACCGGCCGTCGGGCAGTTGCTCGACTTTTCGTAGTTCGAGCCGATGACGGACACTCGCGCCCGCGAACAGGGCCGGGCCGTTTCCCGCGATGAGCGGGTAGACGATCAGTCGCAGCTCGTCCACCAGGCCCGCGTCGAGCGCGGCGGCGGTGAGGGCGGCGCCACCCATGAGGTAGATGTCCTGTCCCGGTTGCGTTTTCAGTGCCGCGACCTCGTCGAGGCCGCGCAGAAATCGCGTATTCGGCCACGCGGCCGCATTCCGGGATGTCGAGACGACGTAATGAGGTGTGCGACGGGCGAATTCGGCCCATTCGAGCTCGCCCGGAGTCGGCGCCGAGCCGGTTTCGGGCAGGAGCTTGCCCGGGTCGTCGCCGATCGCCGTCCAATACGGCTCGTATCCGTCGTACATCCGGCCGCCGAGCACACAGGCGTCGATCCGGGGCGTCAGGCCGTAATCATCGGACCAGCCGTGCACCCAGTCCGCATATCCCTGCGCGCCTTCGTATTTCCCGTCCACCGAGATCTTCATCGCTGCGATGAGCTTGCGCATGCCGGTTCTCTCCTTTCGTTCGGTCGGGGTGTGGAACGTCTGCGGTGCGGTCACGGCAGTGCCGTCAGTCCCTCGGCGGTGAGCCGATAGGACGCCGCGGGCTCATCGGCGGAGGCGAGGTCGAGCAGAGCCGCCCCGGCGATCTCGGGAGTGAGCGGCTCACCCAGTCGATCGACGTACTCCTGCACACTCTGGCCGGCGCGGGCCGCGTAGGCGCGCACCGCGGGCAGGCCGAGGCTCGTGGCCGGAGTGATCTGCGGTAGGACCGCCGTGAAGATGAGGTCCGAGCCGGCGCGCCGGGCCTCGTCCTGGGCGTAGCCGGTGATGAACCGCTGCGTCGCCTTGGCGCCGGCGTACCCGCCGCTGAGCGGCGACCCGTTGACGGCGGCGCCGCTGCTGACGACGATCACGCGACCGCCGGGCGGCAGCGGAGTCAGCAGGGCTTCGCGCAACCAGTGAAAGGCTATGCGCACGTCGGTATTCCAGTTCGCCGAGAACGTCTCCCAGGTGTGGTGGTGCAGCGGCCGCGGGAGCGGGGCGGCACCCGCCACGATGACCACGGTGTCCGGACGGTGGCGGTCGAGCAGTGTTCCCGGCACGGTCGGATCGGCCGCGTCGGCGACCTCGATATCGATGCCAGGAGTCTCGGCGGCCAGTTCCCGTAGTGCGGACTCCGTGCGCGCCACGGCCACGACGGCCGCACCGGCACGCGCGAACGCGACGGCGATGCCCCGGCCCAGGCCGCGGCTGCCACCGACGACCATCGTGCGGCGGGACGCGTTCATGACGCCACCGCCACTGCCTGCACGGAAGCGGCGTTCGCTCGCTCCAGGCTCTTGACGACTCCGTCGTCCCACCCGGGCGCGATCGCCGCGGACATCGGGTCGGGGAAGATCTCTTCCCGGCCGTCCGCGAGACCCGACAGGATGGCGCGGGCCACCGCCGCGGGCTCGGCTTTGGGAATGTCCCATCCGCGGATCATGTCGGTATCCACCGGGCCGGGCAGCACGGCGTGCACGCCGACACCGTGCGCGGCCGAAAGGAACCGCAGCGACTGCGTCATCGAGAAGGCGGCGGCCTTGGAGATGGCGTACGCCGGGGTGACCGGCACGGTCGCCAGCGCGGCCAGCGAGAGCACGTTCACGACGGCCCCGCGGGATTCGCGCAATCGCGGGAGGAAGGCGTCGGTTACCCGATACGTGCCGAACAGATTGACCGCCAGATGAGCCTCGATGGCGGCCGCGTCGGTCAGGTCGTCCGGCGTGGAGACGCCCGCGTTGTTCACCAGGACGTCGAGCGAGCCGACCAGGTCGGCGGCGGCGCGGATCTGCTCGGGATCGGTGATGTCGAGCCGCACCGGAGTGATCCGCGGGTCCGGATGCTCGACCGGCCGGCGGGCGGCAGCGTACACCCGGTCCGCACCGCGGTGCAGTGCCTCGTCGAGGAGTGCGCGCCCGAGACCGCGCCCGGCGCCGGTGACGAGTACCGCCTTGCCGGCCAGAGTGGTTGGGACGGACATGGTTTGCTCCTGTTCGGTGTCTGCGATGTGTCCACCTGTGTGACGCGTGCCGGCCCGTTCCGTCATCGGTGATGTCGGCGCGTCACCGCGGACAGCACGAGCGGTTCGAGGCCGGGATTGAGCAGCCGTCGCACCGGCACGGCGGCGGGCGCGAGGACCGCTCCGGCGGCGAATCGGGCCCGCCGGCCGCTGCGGCATTCCAGCTCCAGTTCGCCGCCGGCCACAACGACAAGGGCGTCGGCCCAGTCGGCGGCGACGTAATCGAGTGCCTCCCCCGGCTGCAGAACCACGCTCCAGCGCCGCACGCGCCGAGAGTCCATCAGTTCTGGGACGGCAGGGCGGACGGCAACGCGAACGCGGCGAACAACTCCGGCTGGTGGAACAGCGCGATCTCGGCCAGCGAATCGCCGTCGACGGTCAGCACCCCGATGGCGAAGGCATCGAAAGCGTCCGCCCCCGGTTCGCGCCAGTACAGTCCGAACGCCGGTTGCCGGTTGGCGCCCGTCGGCAGGAGCCGCCAGCCGCTGCCCATCTCGCCGAACACGTGGTCGGTGAGAAATGCGCCGATGTCGCGGCGACCGGCGAACCAGACCGTGCCCGGCGGCATGATCAGCGCGGCGTCCTCGCGCAGCAGGGCGACGAGCGCGGCCGGATCGGCGCTCTCCCACGCGGTGATCAGCTTCGCCAGCGCCCGGCGCTCGGATGCGGTCGAGTCGGGCCGCCACCGATCCCGTTGTGCGGGAAGATGTTCCGACAGGGTGGCATGGGCCCGTTGCAGCGCGCTGTTGACCGCCGCGCGGCTGACTCCCAGTGCGGCGGCGGTGTCGGCAACCGACCAGTCCAGCGTGTCCCGCAGGATCAGGACGGCGCGCTGGCGCGCGGGCAGCCGCTGGATCGCGGTCAGGAACGCCAGCTCGATCGTCTCGCGCGCGGTGACGACCGCCTCCGGTTCCTCCCCCGGGGCGGTGCCCACGTCCAGCAACCGATCGGGATAGGGCTGCAGCCACGGCACGTCCACCGAGGCCAGCTCGTAGCGATGCGGGTCCGCCGGGCCGGCCAGATGGACCGGCCACGCCCGTGCCTTGCGCCTCCTCAGCGCGTCCAGGCAGGTATGGGTCGCGATCCCGTACACCCAGGCCCGCAGCGGAGCGCGGCCCGCGTAGGAGTCCAGCCGCGACCATGCCCGCAACAGGGTCTCCTGCACGGCGTCCTCGGCATCTTCGACCGAGCCGAGCATGCGATAGCAATGCACCTGCAGCTCGTGCCGCAACGGCTCGACCAGATGCGCGAACGCGGCCTGGTCGCCCTCGCGCGCTGCCTCCACTTTCCGATCCATACCTGTATGACGCATCCGGGCCCCATCGGTCATCGGTCTGCCGAAAACAATAGTAGACAGTTTTTCAAAAGTGTTTACTGCTGTGTATGCGCAACAGACACAGCGGCAGTCCCTTCGCGGAGCCGCCCGCCGACATCGCCGCCGCACTCACCGATCTGTCCGTGCCGGCATTGCTCACGATCACCGCACACCGTGCGCCATGCCCGGAGCCGCGGATCTGCCGGTGGTCGTGATCGGCTGCGGTATGTCCGGCCTGCTCACCGCGATCCGGTTGCGGGAGGCCGGATTCCCGTTCGTGGTGATCGAGAAGAACGAGGGCCCCGGCGGAACCTGGTGGGAGAACACCTATCCCGGAGGTCCGCGCCGACGCCTTCGACGCCTACACCGCCAAGGCCCGAGAGGAGATGCCGCGCAAGGTCTGGGCATCACCGCATATCGCACACAACTACTCCCGCAACGACGCGGGCGAGGTCACCGGGCTCAACCCCTTCCGCCTCGTCGACTACTGGAGAGGGACCAGCGCACCGGACCCGGGCGAGTACGAAATCGGTTGAGCCGCGACACCACTCGGACGCATGACCAGGTGCGGGAAGTGTGGTCAGCGGGATGTGAGCGACAGCGCATTGTGTCGGACGCCTCAGCGCGCGAGGGGCGACTTCCGGTTTAGCCGTGGCCGATACCGGTCATTCTGCACACGACGTTCTCGGCTCTATACGCAGGGTCGGTTCGCTGTGTGTCGGTACGAAGAGGTCACGCCATCCATGGCTCCCACCCCCACTGGCCGCAACGACAACGATCCAACCGCCCACGTCGCGGTGCGGAATGCGTTGTCGCAGGCCTTCGAATTGGTCGACGCGATGCTCCGGTCCGAATGCGCGGACCCGGAATACCCGAGCGCCGGCGCGATATCCAGCACCCCACACCGCGCGCACGGTGGTCGCGGTAGCGGCCTCGCCCCGCTCCCCCGTGGCGTCGCCCTGCTCCAGCGCGTCGAGCGGGCGGTCCAGCGTTGCATCGGTCACACCCAGTTGCGCAGCATCGTCGCTCTGACCGGATCGGCGGAGCAGGTGCCGGACGTGGTGGCCGACCATGTCGAAGCCGTGGTCGCCGATACCGTCGCCGCTGTCGTCGCGCACGCGGACGTCGCGGCGGTCGTCGTCACCGTCACCGTGGCCGACGTGCTCACCGTCACCATCGACACCTTGGACACCACCGGTGCCACCACGGCCGACATACTTCCGGCGGCCACGGTGGCGACGGTGCACGCGCGGGCCCGCGACGTCGGCGGCTGCTGCCGAGTGTTCCCCGGCGGCCGGGTCTCCTGGACGGCACCGCTGCCGCCGCCCGGCAAGGACACCACCACCTATCCGAACATGTTCTGACGCAGCGCGATTCGCGCGGCGGTCAGGGCGGCGGCTGCTGCCGGGTGATCGTGTCGCGCAGATGGTCGCGTTCGACGGTCAGTGCGGTGTTGTGCGCACGCAGGGCGCTGTTGTCGTCCTCGAGGTCGAGAATTCGCGCGATGGCCGACAGATGGATGCCCTGGCGAGCGAGAGCGGTGACGCGCTGCAGCCGGGCCAGGTCGTCGCCGCTGTAGCGCCGGGTTCCGCCCGCGCTACGAGCAGGCGTGATCAGGCCGTGCTGCTCGTAGAGGCGCAGGGTGTGGATTTCGATACCGGTCAGCTCGGCAGCCACCGATATCGGATACACCGCCTGGCCTGAACCCGGCAGATGTCCCTCGCGCCGATCCGCACCCATCCTGCTCCCTTCTCCGTGCGGCACCCAGTTTATCTCTCGCCACTCCTTGCACTCTCCTGACCGGAGTGCTAAATAAATCTGTGTCAGGTAACAGAGGTTATCTGAGGTTCCTTCGAGTGATATAAGGAGTGAACTGGAGGTGGCGACCATGCTGATGCGCACCGATCCGTTTCGTGATCTGGACCGTCGGACGCAGCAGGTGTTCGGCACGCAGGCTCGACCGGTAGCGATGCCGATGGACGCCTGGCGCGAGGGCGACGAGTTCGTGGTGGAGTTCGATCTCCCCGGCGTCGACCCCGATTCGCTGGATGTGGATATCGAACGCAATGTGGTCACGGTGCGGGCGTCGCGCCCGGAACTGGACGCGGGCAGGTCGACGATCGCGGCCGAACGCGTCCGCGGGGTGTTCCGGCGCCAGGTGATGCTGGGTGACAGCCTCGACACCGATCACATTCGCGCCGACTACCGCGACGGCGTGCTCCGAATGCGAATTCCGGTGGCGGACAAGGCCAAACCACGCAAGATCAACGTGGACCGGGTCGCCGGCGACCGGCAGGCGATCGCGGTCTGATCGGTAGACCGAACGGGATCGACGAAAGCGAGGTGATGCCTGTCGACTCACCCATCGCAACCTCGAACCAGAACCCTTCTATCCACGGGTGGGCCCGGTCGGCTGCGGCTTCCGGGCCCACCCGGCCCCTCTTCCGATCCCCACGGCGCCGCCGCGCCGATGATCGCCGGACCTTCGACACCACCGACCGCATCGATCAGTCCTCTCCCCACGCCGATGACGACTACGACTGCCTCGCCTACCGACCACACTCGCGACCTCGAGCCGGATGCGGTCGTGCACTGGCCCGACCCCAGCCCCCTGCAGTCGTGGTGGGACACCGTCATGCGTCCCGCCCGCCGCGCCTTCGACCCCACGGAGAGGAGGGAGTTCTCATGCCGATAATGCTCACGCTGACCGGTGGCGCCGGCATCGCCGCAGCCGTGGCCATCGCGTACGCCACCGTCGCGGCGACCTACTGGTGGGAGATGCGCACCTCCCGGTCCGACTCCGGCGCCGGCCCGGCGGCGGACATCGACGGTGACAACCGGCGCGGACGTTCGCGCAACCGATCGGGTCTCCCCGCCGCAGCGCACCGATCGGGTGGCGAGTAATCCATCGGATCCGCTGCTCCGATGGCTATGCTCGGTTCGACTGTGGCATCGGCGGGTTCGGGGCGGTCGCCGGCGCCACGATAACCGCGAGTGACCGAGGAGCCCCGGTGACCGTCATCCACAACCTGCCCGCGCACGTGCTGTTCGTTCATTTCATCGTGGTCCTGGTGCCGTTGACCGCGATCCTGGAAATCGTGTGCGCGCTGTGGCCGGCCGCGCGCCGCGGCCATCTGGTGTGGCTGACGCTGACACTCGCGGTGATCGTCATGGTCCTGACGCCGATCACCATTCACGCCGGCCAATGGCTGTACAACCTGCGCCGCAATCCCGACGAGATCCTGCGCGAACACGCCGAACGCGGCGAGACGATGCTCTACTTCGCCATCGCCCTGCTGGTCGTCGCGGTGGCATTGACCGGGCTTCACCTCGCCGAACGCCGCGGCACCGATCTCCGCACCCTGATCACGGTGACCGTCGCCGTCCTCGCCGTGGTCGTCGCCGTCGCCTCGATCGTGCAGACCTACCGCGTCGGCGATGCCGGATCGCAATCGGTCTGGGGTGACGAGATCGCACGTCTGCAGAAGAACCGCGGCGACTGACCGACACCGCTTCGGCACAGCTGCCGCCGGGAGCGGTCAGCTACCCGGGGACGCCAGCATTCGTGCGCGGCGGGTGAGGGTCGCGCCGATGCCGTCCGCGGCCGCCCGCACCGATGCCACGTGACTTTCCGGGTGGAATCGGTGCGACGCGCCGGCGATGCTGATCGCCGCGACCACGGTGTCGGCCTCGCGGACCGGCGCCGCCACACACACCAAACCCGGTGCCGATTCCTCGAATTCGTAGGCCACGCCCTCGGCGGCGATCCGGTCGAGTTGCGTGCGCAACGTGCCGGGCAGCACGATCGTGCGGGGAGTGTGGGCGGGCAGCGGGCCGCTCAGCACGCGGTCGCGCAGTGACCGATCCGCATGAGCGAGCAGCGTTTTCCCGATCGCCGTGCAGTGCACCGGCATTCGCCCCCCGATCCGCGACGGCGCACTCGCCTGGCGCCGACCGCCGATCTTGGTCAGATACACCACGTCCGTACCGTCGAGGACGCCCAGATGCACGGTCTCGTGGATGCGCGCGTTCAGTTCCTCGAGGAACGGGATCGCGACCTCGAGCAGACTCCGTTCCACGGAGGCGCGCATTCCGAGTTCGAACAGGTGGCCGCCGAGGCGATAGCCGATCTCGGTCCGATCCAGCAGCCGGACGGTGACCATATCCGCGAGGACCCGGTGCAGGGTCCCCTTCGGCATCCCGGTGCGCCGGCCGATCTCGGCCAGACTCAGGACGCCGTCATCGATCGAGAACGATTCGAGGACGGCCATCACCTTGCCCAGCACGGTCGACCCGTCGACCGGCCGTGCGCCGATCCTCGCCGACTCCGCCGTACTCACCCAGCCGAGCTTACCCGGCGTTCCGCTCAGTGGAACGAAATGCTGGTGCGGCCCTGTGCTCCGCCGCGACAGTGAAGGCTCCCCCGTTCACCTACTACGCCAGGACCTTGGATGCCGACCTCACGACTCGACGACCGAACCACCGCGGCGACGACCGCCGCGGCAGACCGGCTCAGCACCGCGGCGCGAACCGCCACCCCTTGCCGCCCCGTGCGTGACCTGATCGGGACCGACGACGTGACCGCCGCCTACGCGGTGCAGGCGCAGTCGACCGCCGAACGGCTCGC
>NZ_BDBF01000024.1 GCF_001612845.1 Nocardia elegans NBRC 108235
GGGCGCCACGATCGTCGGCCGCAAGATCGGGCTGACCTCACCGGCGGTGCAGCGGCAACTCGGCGTCGACCAACCCGATTTCGGTGTCCTGTTCGACGACATGCGCTTCCGGCAGGACACGCCCATCCCCGCGAGCCGTCTGCTGCAACCGAAGGCCGAAGCCGAGATCGCGTTCGTGCTCGCTCACGACCTCGCCGACGGTCCACTCGACGACGACCAGGTGCGCGCCGCGGTCGACTACGCCGTGGCCGCGCTGGAAATCGTCGACAGCCGAATTGCCGACTGGGACATCACTTTCGGCGATACCGTCGCCGACAACGGCTCCAGCGGACTGTTCGTCCTCGGATCGCAGCGCCGCACCCTCGACGAGTTCGAACCCGTATCGGCGCGGATGACCATGTCCATCGACGGCGTCGAGGTGTCCACCGGGACCGGGGCGGCCTGCCTGGGCGACCCGCTGCGCGCGCTGGCATGGCTGGCGCGCACCGCCCGCGAATTCGGCGAACCGCTGCGTGCCAGCCAGGTGATCCTGTCCGGCGCGCTCGGCCCGATGGCCCCGATCACCGCCCCCGCAACCGTCACGGCCGACATCTCCGGGCTCGGCTCGGTGACCGCCGTCTTCATCGAGGAGTGACAACCATGAGCGACGAACGTGGCGCCGTCAAGGTGGCCGTCATCGGATCGGGCAATATCGGCACCGATCTGATGATCAAGGTCATCCGGCATTCGACCGTGCTGGAAATGGGCGCGATGGTCGGCATCGATCCGGAATCCGACGGTCTCGCCCGGGCCCGGCGGCTGGGCGTGCCCACCACCTCCGAGGGCGTGCAGGGGCTGTTGCGATTGCCGAACTTCGACGAGATCGAGGTGATCTTCGACGCGACCTCGGCCAAGGCGCACGCGGCCCACGCGGCGGTCCTCGAGCCGCTCGGTAAACGCCTCGTCGATCTCACTCCGGCCGCGCTGGGACCGTTCGTCGTCCCGGCGGTGAACCTGGACGAACACCGGCACGCGACCGACGTCAACATGGTCACCTGCGGCGGGCAGGCCACCATCCCGATCGTCGCCGCGGTCTCGCGCGTCGCACCGGTCGCCTACGCCGAGATCGTCGCGTCGATCGCCTCGAAGTCCGCCGGCCCGGGGACGCGGGCCAATATCGACGAGTTCACCGAGACCACCGCGCACGCGGTGGAGACCGTGGGCGGGGCCCGCCGGGGCAAGGCGATCATCATCCTCAATCCGGCCGAACCGCCGATGATCATGCGTGACACCGTGCTCTGTCTGACCACGGCACCGGACGCCGCTACGCAGGAGGCGATTCGCGCATCGATCGAGCAGATGATCGCGCGGGTCGCCACCTATGTGCCGGGCTACCGGCTCAAACAGCAGATCCAGATCACCCCGATACCTGCGGACCAGCCGGTGCACACCCTGCAGCACTCCGACCGCGGTCCGGCGCCGACGCACCAGGTGAGCGTCTTCCTGGAAGTGGAGGGTGCGGCGCACTATCTGCCCGCCTACGCGGGAAATCTCGACATCATGACCTCCGCGGCGATGCGCTATGCCGAATCGGTCGCCGACACGATCGCCGCCCCGGCAGAACAGGGAGCCTCGCGATGACCACGCAACTGTTCATCCAAGACGTCACGCTCCGCGACGGTATGCACGCCGTACGCCACCGCATCACTCCCGACGACGTCGGCGCGATCGTGGCGGCGCTGGACGCGGCGGGAGTCGACGCCGTCGAGGTCGCCCACGGGGACGGCCTGGCCGGCGGCAGCCTGAACTACGGCCCCGGCAGCAATACCGACTGGGAGTGGATCGAGGCCGCGGCCGCCAACCTCACCCACGCCCGGCTGACGACCCTGCTGCTGCCCGGCATCGGCACCATCGACCATCTCGAGCAGGCCTACCGGCTCGGCGTCCGCTCGGTCCGCGTCGCCACCCACTGCACCGAGGCCGACGTCTCGGCCCAGCACATCGGCAAAGCCCGCGAACTCGGCATGGACGTCTCCGGGTTCTTGATGATGTCGCATATGGCCGAACCCGAGCAGCTCGCCGAACAGGCCAAGCTGATGGAAAGCTATGGCGCACAGTGTGTTTACGTCACAGACTCCGGTGGCCGGTTGACCCTCAACGGCGTCCGCGACCGCGTGCGCGCCTATCGCCGCGTCCTCGATCCGGCCACCGAGATCGGCATCCACGCGCACGAGAATCTCTCGCTCTCGGTCGCCAATTCCGTTGTCGCCGTAGAGGAAGGCGTCACCCGTGTGGACGCCTCGCTGGCCGGGCACGGCGCGGGGGCGGGCAACTGCCCGATCGAACCGTTCGTCGCCGTCGCCGACCTGTACGGCTGGAAGCACAACTGCGATCTGTTCGCCCTTCAGGACGCCGCCGACGATCTGGTGCGGCCGTTGCAGGATCGCCCGGTGCGGGTGGATCGCGAAACGCTCACCCTGGGGTACGCCGGTGTGTATTCGTCGTTCCTGCGCCACGCCGAGGCCGCGGCGCGGCGCTACGGATTGGACGCGCGCACCATCCTGCTCGAGGTCGGCCGGCGCGGACTGGTCGGCGGTCAGGAAGATCTCATCGTCGACATCGCACTGGATCTCGCGGGCGAAACCAGCGCCGCGACCGCCTGAAAGATATCAATTCGCCGGCACCACAACACTTTCGGCCTCGAGGACGAATTCCTGCGGTTCCGGCACGACCGTGGGCTCGTCCGGCTCGGTCGGCCGGCGGGAGGGCAGCAGGGCGCCAGCGGCGGTCGCGGTCGCCGCCGAGGTGAGCGCGGTGGCCCAGCCCACCGGCCCGAGGGGACGGCAACCGAAATACGTCGACAGTCCGGGTGTCATGACGACCGTGCCCAGGAAGGCCGCACTACCGGCCGCGGTGAGCCACACCTGCGGGCTGTGGCGCGCGGCCAGAACGGTCTGCCCGAGCTGTGTGCCCACCAGCGCGACCAGGGCGACGGTCGCCGCCCGGCGCTCGGTACCGGTCCAGCGGGCGATCGACCACGCCACGGTGGAGGCGGCCGCGGTGGTGGAGCCGCGGATCACGATCGTGCGACGCAGATCGGCCGCGATATCGGTGCGCGGGCGGGAGGCGAGCTGTTCGGCGAGCAGATCGGCGCGCTCCTGGTTGCCGGTCGGCTCCTCGTCGCCGGACCGCTCGGTCGACAGTGCGACGGCCATCGCCGGAAACATGTCGGTGAGCATGTTGACCAGCAGAAATTGCCTGGTGCCCAGCGGGGCCCGGCCCGCGAGCGCGGTGCCGAGGACCGTGAACGCGACCTCACCGGCGTTGCCGCCGACCAGGATGCCGACCGCATCGCTGACGCGCCGCCACATGCCGCGGCCCTCGATCAGCGCGTGCAGCAGCACCAGCGGGTCGGGATCGGTCAGCACCAGATCGGCGGCATTGCGCGCGGCGGTCGACCCCTGGGCGGTGAGTCCGATGCCGACGTCGGCGGTGCGGATCGCGGCCGCGTCGTTGCCGCCGTCCCCGGCCATGGCCACCACCTCGCCGCGCCGCTGCAAGGTGGTGACGATGCGGACCTTCTGCTGCGGGCTGACGCGGGCGAAGACACTGCTGCGCGCGATGAGATCCGACTGGGCGGCATCGTCGAGGTCGGCCAGATCGCTCCCCGTCACCACCGGCTCGGCGTCGATGCCCAGATCGGCGGCGATGGCGGAGGCGGTGACGGGATGGTCGCCGGTGATCATCCGCACGCGAATGTCGTTGCGCTGCAACGCGCCGACGAGCGGACGCGCCTGCGGACGCGCGGTGTCGGCGAGCCCGATGAAGCCGAGCAGGGTGAGTTTCTCGACCGCGCTCACCACATCACCCGGTGCCGCGGACAGATCCCGCCGGGCGACGACCAGCACCCGCAGCCCGCGCTCGGCCATGCGATTGATCATGCGGTCGGCGGCGCGGCGATGGGCGGCGGACATCGGTTCGTCGCGATCGTCACCCTCGTGCCGGGTCCGGATCGCGGTGCAGCGGGCGAGCACGATTTCCGGGGCCCCCTTCACGATCAGCCGCCAGCGCCGCCGCCGCGTCTGACCCAGCGTCGCGGCGTATCCGCGATTCGATTCGAAGGGCAGTTCCTCGATCGTGTCCCAGCGTTCGTCCGAGTCGAGCTGCTCGGCGGCGTCGAGCACCGCCTGATCGGTGGCGTGCACGATCGGGCCCTCGGCAGGATCGGGGCAGGCGTGGGCCGCGGCCCGCAGCAAGAGGCGGGCACGCGGGTCGTCGTCCTCCGGCGACCACTGGTGATCGAGGTCGGCCAGGGTGGTCAGCCGCAGGCGGCCGAAGGTGAGCGTTCCGGTCTTGTCGAAGCAGATGGTGTTCACCCGGCCCAGGGCCTCCACCGTCCGGCTGGCCCGCACCAGCAGGCCGTGACGCGACAGGCGCCGGGCGACGGCCAGCTGCGCCACCGTGGCGACGAGCGGAAGTCCTTCCGGCACGGCGGCCGTCGCGACCGCGACTCCGTCGGCGATGGCCGAGCGAATACGCTGTCCCCGCAACCATCCCAGCGCCGTGACCAGGGAACCGCCGCCGAGTGTCAGCGGCAGGGCCTGATCGCTGAGCGCACGCAGCTGCGCCTGCACTCCGCCCAGGCGAGGCGGCACGGCGACGGCGGCGGCGCGGTTGGTTTCGGTATCGCACCCGACCGCGACGACCACCGCCACCGCGGCGCCGTTCACGATCGTGCTGGCCTCGTACACCATGCAGCGCCGCTGGTTGAGCTCCGCTCCGGGAGTGGCGGGGCTGTCCTTGGTCACCGTGACCGATTCCCCGGTCAGCGCCGATTCGTCGACCTCCAGGTCCTCGGCTCGCAGCAGCCGCGCATCCGCCGGAACGACGTCGCCGGTGCGCAGTGCGATCACGTCGCCGACCGCCAGGGCCGTCCCGGGCACGGATTCGCTGGGCGGCTCGGGATCGTGGTCGAGCGCGGCGCGATCGACGCGGCGACCGGTGATGCGCTCGTGCGCGATCAGGTCGCGCAGCGCGTTCTCGGCGCGTTGCCGCTGCAAGGCCGACACCACCGCGTTGACCGCCACCACGCCGGCCACCAGTGCGGCGTCGCCGGGTGAGCCCAGTACGGCCGAGGCCGCGGCGCCGACACCGAGGATGGGGGTGAGCGGATCGGCCAGCTCGCGGCGCACGGTGGCGAGAAAACGCGTGGCCGGAGACAGGTGCGCGGGAATGCGGGTCAGCGGTGCGGTCCACGACCGCGCGGGAGGTAGCTCGTCGCGTTCGGGTTCCGGCAGCCGCGTCAACACTTCGTCGGGTTCGAGACTGTGCCAGGGAACCAGCGGTGCGCCCGACTCCGGGAGCCGTCCGCGCGCGGCCTGCACGCCCACCCACGTACCCTGCATCAGCCCGCTGGCCTGCGCCGCGGTCACCGGCCACGCGTCGCGGGAACGACCCGCGGCCAGCAGCAGGCCCGCGAGCGAACACGCCGAGAGCGCGAGGACGCGACCGCGCTCGCTGACCTGCCGGGCGGGAGCCACCGTCAGCAGCACGCGCATCACCTGATCGAGATCGCCGCAGACCACATCCGCCACCCACGGCATCGCCTCGACCTCGCCGGCGCTGATCCGGCTCACGCCGATGGCCACATCCGCGCAGTTCAGATCCTCGGCGGCATCGGTGGCGACCAGCGCCACCACATGTCCGTCGGACTGCAACCGCCGCACCAACTCCGCCGCCTGCCGCGACCGCTCGACGAATTCGTCTGCCAGGGAACGCAATTCGACCGCGTCGCGTTGTCCGCGCACGACCACCTTCAGGCCCGAGGCCCGGGCGGTGAGCATCAGCGTCCGCGCGCGGGGGTCGAGTTCGCGGCCGATCAGGACCCGTCCCACCACGTCCGTTCCGTCGCAGACGTCGTACCAGCCGGGAATCGAGTCGGTGCGGTTGCGGTCCGGATCCGGTCGCAGCCGAAGGTCGCCGGTATCCGGTGGCGCAGGTCCGGCCGCGCCGGGGCTCGACCACAACAGTCGCTGAGCGGCGTTCCATACCCGGGCCGTGGTCCATTCGGACTTCTCGGCATCTCCCGGTCCGGTTTCGCCGGTGTCGGCGGCGGTTTCGACATCGAGTACCAGGCGGCCGCTTCCGTACAGCACAGCGCCGTCGATCACCAGGGCGCTCAGCCGATCCAGCCGCCGCCACACCGACGAATCCATCGTCAGCACGCCGGAAGCGGCCAGCAGTGACGACACCGTCGCCGCGAAGCTCTCCCGGCTCGCCCGCGCGGCCTTCGGCGCGGCGATCGTCAAGGCGCGGCCGACCGAGGACAGGCCCTGGCCGGCGGCGACGGCGGCGGCTCCGGCGGCCGCGGCGGCCGACGCCTCGTCCGCGCACCGTTCGACCGGGCCGGGCGGCAGTACGACCGGACGCTCCCGTTGTGGCGGGGCGTGCAAGATATCGCGGGCCCGTCGGTGGCCGTGCTCGACCTCCCACAAGCGCCAACGGGCATGGCGCACACCGTGTTCGGTGACGGCCAGCGCTCGGTGCAGCGCATCGACCAGGACGTTCGCGGGGCTGTCACCGGCGGCCTGCGCCAGCGCGTTGGCGGTGGTCAGCAGCAGATCGGTGCGGGCCCGGCCGAGACGCTGTTCCAACAGCCGCCGGATGCGCGGCTGCGAGTCCGCCAGCGCGACCAGCGACTGCAGCGTCTCCACGCCGTTGCGCCCGGGAATGGCCGATCCGACGAAGGTGACACCGGCCGAGATCAGATCACCGGCCAGTGAAATCGCCGCCGACACAACGGGTTCCAGATCGGCGGGATGTTCCGCAGTCGGATCCCAGACGGTATCGGCGACGCCGGCGTCCTCCTCTGCCGCGGCGATCGCGTCCAGCAGTCCGGGCACCACATCATCGTCGCGAACCGCGGCCACCACATCCCCGGTCACCGCGTTCACCCGCGTCCAGCGCACACCCGGCAGCGAGCCCACCTTCCGGTGCACGGCCTCCGCGACTCGCTCGCTGCGCTCCGAACGCAGGCCGCGCACCTCCACGAGCACGCGATCCTCGACGGCGGCGATCCGTCTGCCGTCCCGGCGCAGCGCAGGGTTCAGCAACGACCGCACGTCGCGCTGCAGCTGCGTGGCGATATCGTCGGCCACCTCGGTCAGCCGCAGCGCGGTCTGCGCCGCCGCCACCGCACGCACGGGCAGCCGCGCCGAGCCGCCGATGAGAGCCGTCCCGGTCCGGCCGGCTCCTGACACCACACCGATCAACGCCTGAAACACCGGACCTCCCAGCCCGTACGAGTACCGTCGTCCCAGCTACTACCCAGGATCGGGGAAGCCAACCGCGATATCGGGAGCCTGAGCGGGGCCGATTGTTTCCACGGCCGACGCGGTGCGGCTACAGGCATGCGGCGACCGGTATCCGGTGGGCGGGGCCGTGCTGCGCGGGTGCGGTGAACGACGGGTCCGCTTCGGCCGATGGCTGCTCCGCGGGCATCGGGTCGAGGAATCGGGCGCGTTCGAAAGAGCTGTCGATGGTGAACGCGGCACCGTCGAACCGGGCCGGCCCGATGAAGCCTGCCGCGCCGAAGTCGGCATGGCCACGGAACTGCGCGCTGTCGAAATACGCCCCGCCGCGGAAGGCCGCCCGATGGAATCGGGCGTCGCCGGAGAAGATCGCCAGTGGAAATTGGGCGCTGCCGCGGAAGGTGGTTCCGTCGAAGCGGGCCCGCTCGAATCGGGCGCCGAAAAATCTGGCGCGATCGGTGAACACCGCCTCCCGGAACCACACGGTATCGAAGGTCGCCGCCTGGAAATAAGTGTCGGCGGAGAATGTCGCGCCGTCGAATCGAGTGTTGCCCGACAGGTTCGCGCGTTCGAAATTCGCGGAGCCGCCGAAAACCGCACCGGTGAAATCGGCATCCTCGATTCGCGCATTGCGGAAATCGAAGGTTGCGCGCGACCAGCTTCGGCGCGCGCCGCGGCGGAGGTGGTCGGCGATGACGGACGTGATGGTCCGCCGAACCGTCCGGTCGTATCCGCCGAGCCGGCCGGCCACGCGGGGCAGTCGAAGATAACCGCAGAGTACGTCCACGCATTGCTGGCGCGGTGTGGCCGCGGACGCGTCCGCGATCTCGGCCAGCGTGCGCACGGCGGAGATCTGCGCTCCGCCCTCACCGGCATAGAGTTGCGCCGCCGCCGACACGAACATGTCGGCCAGTTGCCACGGCCACCGGAAACGCTTGCGCCGAAAAGAATTCACCGAATTCGCGTCGCTGTCGAGCAATAGATTCGCCGCCGCGGCCACCGGTGCCGGCCGGCGTTGTACGAGCACTACCATTCGAACCTCCTAAACGCCTGCAACGCCCAGAAAAGCTCTTCACTCGCTGTAACGACGGTATAACCGCTCGACATTCGCCATAACAATCGTCACCGAAAAGTAATCGACCGGCTACGGCGCGCCGGTCGACCTGCGCGGGATCGGGACGCTCGTGGCAGACGGAAATCGCTGTCGGATAACCGTCCCGCCGCCTCATTCGAGACCGGCCGATTCCCAGCCCGGAGCGCGATAAAATTCGCCATGTCTCGATGTCTCATCCCGGAGTGACCAGCACATGGGCGCTCGACCGGAAGGCGATGCCACGGCCGCCTTCGACCCGTCGGCCGATCGGGCGGTGGATACTGCGCCGCAACCCACCGCGGCCGAGCAGTCCGCCGGCGCGACCAGGCCGCGCCCGCACGCGTCCCCCGCCGCCGATCTCGAGCCCGGCGACCGGATCGACGATTTCGATCTGCTGCTCGAGCTCGGCCGCGGCGCGTTCGCCCAGGTGTTCCTGGCCCGGCAGCGGTCGCTGCAGCGACTGGTGGCGGTGAAGATCTCCGCGGACCACGGCACCGAACCCCAGACCCTGGCTCAGCTGGATCACGAATCCATCGTCCGGGTGTACGACCAGCGGGTGCTGCCGGACCGGGGGCTGAAACTGCTCTACATGCAATACGTTCCGGGTGGCACGCTGGCCGCGGTGCTGACGCGGGTCCGCGCGACCGCGCCGGAGCGACGCAGCGGGCGGCTGCTACTGGACGCGGTCGACGAGGCCTTGGCGGACAAAGGCGAGATCCCCACCTCGAGCAGCCGCGCGCGCGACGAGATCGCGGCCCTGTCCTGGCCGGAAACCCTCGCCTGGCTCGGCCGCCGGCTCGCCGAAGCCCTCGACTACGCCGAACGACGCGGTGTGCTGCACCGCGATATCAAACCGGCCAACGTCCTGCTCTCCGCCGACGCCGCACCCAAACTGGCCGACTTCAACATCAGCTTCAGCAACCACATCGCGGGCAGCAGTCCGGTGGCGTACTTCGGCGGATCGCTGGCCTACATGTCTCCCGAACATCTCGAGGCGAGCCACCCGCAGCTGTCCGGCACGGTGGACGACCTCGACACGCGCAGCGATATCTACGCTCTGGGCGTCATGCTCTGGGAGTTGCTGACCGGGCGACGCCCGTTTCCGCAGACCGCGGCGAAAAATTCGCAGGACTCGGTCGAACAGCTCCTCGACATGCGGCGCCGCCCGATCGCGCAGCAATTCCTCGACGACCTTCCCGCCGACTGCCCGGCCTCGCTGCGCCGCGTGCTGCTGACCTGCCTGGCGCCGCGGCGCACCGATCGCTGGGCCAACGGCGCGGAGCTGGCCCAGCAATTCGAGCTCTGCCTCGACCCGCGGGCCCGGGAGCTGGTCGACGCGCCGCCGGACAGCCACCGCCCGCGCGGGCCGCTGTGGCCGATACCGATTCTCGCGGTCGCGATCGCCGTGCCCAATCTGGCCGCTGCGTGGTACAACTACTACTACAACAAGACGCTGATCGTCAGCAAACTCACGCCCGAGATCCAGCGCTCCTTCCACGATGTGGCCCAGGTGCTGTATCCGCTGGCCATCGTGGCGGCCACGCTCCTGATCCTCTACATCGCGCGCCGTCTCATCGAGGTGTCCATCGGACTGCACAATGGGCGTGACTATCCCGAGGCCGTTCTCACGAGCGCTCGCATCGATGCGCTGCGGCTCGGCAACCGGGTGGCGGCCATCGCTTTCGTGTTCTGGTTCGCCGGTGGCGTGATATTTCCGGTGATGCTGAATCTCGTCGCCGGCGGCGTGCCGCGCGGCACCTACACGCATTTCCTGCTGTCCCTGGTCGTCTGCGGTGCGGTCGCCCTGACCTACCCGTACTTCGCGATCACCTGGTACGTGGTGCGGTTCCTGTACCCGCTCTTCCTGGCCCACGGACGGTCCGCCGCCGCCGACGTCGAACACCTGCGCCGGCTCGCCCGGCGTACCGGCATCTACCTCACCGCGGCCGCCGCCGTACCGCTGGTGGGTGTCACGGGCATCACGTTCCTGCCGGCGCCGGATATCGAATCCATCATCTGGGCGATCCGCATCCTGTGCGTCGGCGGCATCATCTGCTTCATCCTCGCCTACGTGTGCTACGAGGTCATCGGGAAGGACCTGCGGGCACTCGAACGCGTCGCCGCCGCATCCACCACCGACACGGAATAGGCGAGCGCCGGCCGTGCCCTCTCCGCGATCGCGGGCAGCGGTGCGTGGCGGGATGCGGTAGTGGTATTCCGATACCAGGCGCCGGCGATCCGACTGTGCGCGGATCGAAAACTGCTGGGAGGTAGCGACTGTGGCGGTCGGATCGGAGCCCGCGCTTCGGTACCGGGTGTTTCGCCGGGCCGAGGTCAGGGTGCTCCTGCGTACCGTGCGGGCGGCGTGGTCGGATGAATTGTCCGATTGGGCGGCGGCATTGACGTACTACAGCATGTTGTCGCTGTTTCCCGCCCTGCTGATCGCCATCGTGGTGCTGAGCATCGCCGGCCCCGCCCCCGCCGACTCGCTCGCGGGCGCGGCCGGGCGGCTGGGGCCCGGCGGCGGCACCTCACTGATCGCCGAGTCGATTCATCATCTGCAGTCGGTCAAGTCGCTGTCCGGTCCGATGGCGGTCGTGGGCCTGTTGTCGGCGTTCTGGACCGTATCGACCTATCTGGGGGCGTTCATCCGGGCGGCCAACGCCCTCTACGGTGTGCGGGAGAGCCGATCCCTCTGGCGCACACTGCCGCTGCGCTTCGCGCTGGGTCTGGTGCTGGTGGTCGCCGTGGTCGTCACCGTGCTCGGCTTCGCCATCACTCCCGGCCTCGCCGAACACGCCGGCAACCGGATCGGCATGGGTTCGGCGGGCCTGCTCGTCTGGTCGATCGTGAAGTGGCCGCTGCTGGCCCTGCTGGTGAGTGTCGCACTGGCGCTGCTGTATTGGGTCGCGCCGAACACCGAGGGCCAGCGGTTGCGCTGGCTCACCTCCGGAAGCGTGATCGCCGTGGGCATCTGGATCGCGGGGTCGGCCGGACTGGCCCTGTACGCCGCGCATTTCGACTCGCTCAATCGCGTGTACGGGTCACTGACCGCGGCGATCGTCCTGCTGATGTGGTTGTGGCTCACCAACTTCGCGATTCTGCTCGGCGCGGTCGTCGATGCCCAGATCACCCGGCAGCGAATGTTGCGCGAGCACCCGGGGCCGTGATCGGCACCGCGGTCACGAGGCTCGCGACCGCCCGGCGGCCGGTGGCGCGGAGTGCGGGTCGAGCCGGCGGTTGGTGGCCGCCAGTTGCCAGGCCGTCGCTGCCTCGAGCCGGTCGACCCGGGTGGGGTCGAGCCGGCCGCAGATGTGGTCCCAGTGCAGCGCGAGATGGTCGCCCACCTCGAAATCGGCGGCATCGATGCCCGCACCGGCCAGCTCGATGCGGCGCGGCATCGCCGCCGAGAGCGACAAGTGCGAATCGCTCCAGCGCAGCCGGCGCACGGAAACCGTCGCGGTGGTGGCGTCGCGCGCGTGGACCCGCGCCCAGCTGATCCGGCAGTTGTCGAGCACGCGCAGCGGCAGGTCCGCGGGACCTCGGTCGAGCAGACGGGTCCACGGATAGATGCCGAACACGTGGAAGTTGTGGTTGGGCGCACTTTCCGGCGCCAGCTCCGGGCCCAGATGGCGCCAGTACCCGCCGGCGATCGGTCCGATCATCGACAACAGCTCCGACAGGAATTCCGCGCGGTCGATGCCGGCGCCGACTCCCCCACCGAGCCAATAGGATTCGACCAGTCGCGGGTCGAGCGGATCGCCGATCCCGGTCATCGACGACAGCACCCGCAGATACGGCCAGGCTCCGGAGAAGCGCCGTGCCACGGCCCGGATCTCGGCATCGGTCCCGCCGGCCAGCGCGGGGGCGTCGGCCGGGCCGCAGTAGCCCAGCGCGTTCGGCGCGTAGGTGTACCGCGCGAACATCTGCGGCCCGCTCATGTCGGGCCCTCGTGGGCCGCACGCGGGGATTGCCCGCGCCGCCACAGGATCAGCGCCAGCAGCCAAGTCGCGAGGAACAGCGCCACCACGGCGAAACCCATCGCTCCCAGATCGAGACCGCCGATCCAGGCCAGCGGGCCGGAGGTGATGCCCAATGCGCCGGTGACCACGGAGACGATCTCCTGGGCGCCGATCAGCAGGGCCACCGCGACCGACAGCCCGGTCACCAGCAGGTTGTAGTAGATCTTGCGGGCCGGCGCGGCGCAGGCCCAGCCGTAGGCCGCGTTCATGCACGCCCCGTCCAGCGAGTCGAACAGAGTCATACCGGCTGAGAACAGCAGCGGCAACACCACGATCGCGTACCACGGCAGATCGGTGTCGGCCGCGGCGCCGCCCGCGAGCACCAGCAGGCTCACCTCGGTCACCGTGTCGAATCCCAGCCCGAACAGGACACCGATCGGATACATCTGCCCCGGCTTGCGCACCGCGCGCACCAGCGGCGCCAGCACCCGGTTCAGCGCCCCGCGCGCGTACAGCCGGGAATCCAGGTCCCGCTCGTCACCCTCCCCTCGGCGCACCGCGCGCAGTGCCCGCCCGATACCGATGAGCGACACCAGGTTCAGCACACCGATGAGCAGCAGGAAGGTTCCCGAGACGCCGCTGCCGAAGGTACCGGTCCAGCGCCGCAGTCCGGAGCCGTCGTCCTCGACGCCGGAGGCCAGCACCCGCGCGCCCAGTGCCAGCGCACCGACCATGACGAAGACGACGGTGGAATGGCCGAGCGAGAACCAGAATCCGACCGACACCGGGGTCCTGCGCTCGCCCACCAACTTGCGGGTGGTGTTGTCGATCGCGGCGATATGGTCGACGTCGAAGGCATGCCGCATCCCCAGCGTGTAGGCGGTCACACCCAGGCCGGCACCGAACACCACGTTCCCCACCGCGTAGTGGTTCGGGATGACCAGGGCTGCCAGTAGCCCCCAGCCCGCGACGTGCAGCGCGACCACCGTCACCGCCATACCGGTCACGCCGCGGCGCCGGGCGCGCTGTTCTCGCGCCCACTCCCGAGGGGGCGATACCGTCATCGTCGGCCGCATCGTATCTCCCGCTCGCGCCCCCACCGGACGCTCAGCAGATCCGCGGAAGCTGTTCGCCGGCGGGCAGATCCACCACCCGGGTACCGCCGAGGGCGGTGCGCGCGACCACCATCCCGGGATGTTCGTCGACGCAGACGCCGATCGCACAGGCCCGCGCGCCCAGCGGATGGGCCCGCATGGCCGCCAGCGCGCGGTCCGCGTCGTCGGCGGCGACGAAGGCGATCGCCTTCCCCTCGTTGGCCACGTACAGCGGATCCAGTCCCAGCAATCCGCAGGCATCGCGGACCGCGTCCGGAATCGGCAGTGCGCGTTCGTCCAGCCGCACACCGACATGCGCCGCTTTCGCGATCTCGTTCAGCGTCGCCGCGACCCCGCCGCGGGTGGGGTCGCGCAGCATGTGCACGTCGGCGCCGGTCTCGAGAATCGCGGCCACCAGACCGTTCAGCGCGGCGGTGTCGCTGCGCACGGTGGTGCCGAATTCCAGGCCCTCCCGGCAACTCATGACCGCCACCCCGTGCACGCCGATATCACCGCTGACCAGCACGACGTCGCCGGGCCGGGCGCGCTCAGGGCGGATGTCGACCCCCGCGGGCACCAGCCCGATGCCCGCGGTATTGACGAAGATGCCGTCCCCGTGGCCGGAATCGACCACTTTCGTATCGCCGGTCACCAGCTTCACCCCGGCGGTGACGGCGGCGGCGCCCATAGCTTCGGCGACCCGCGCGATATCGGCCAGGTCGGTGCCCTCTTCCAGGATGAACGCCGTCGACAGCACCAGGGGCTGCGCACCGGCCATGGCCAGATCGTTCACGGTGCCGTTGACCGCCAGCTCACCGATCGTGCCGCCGGGAAAGACGAGCGGTTTCACCACGAACGAATCGGTGGAGAAGGCCAGCCTGGCGGCCCCGACCTCGACCACCGCCGCATCCCCGAGCGCGGCGTCGGCGGCGGCGCCGAAGGCGGGCAGGAACAGATGCTCGATCAGCTCGCCCGACATCGCACCTCCGCCGCCGTGCGCCATCACGATGGTCGGCGAATCCCGCAGCGGCAGCGGGCACACCCAGCTGTCGGCGTCGAATACCGGTGCCGGGGTGGAGGTTCCGGCGTGGTCAAGCATGAGCCACCTCCGCCGGCAGATCCAGGCGGCGATACAGGTAGTAGGCGGCGCAGGCGCCCTCGGAGGACACCATCGTGGCGCCCAGCGGATTACGCGGTGTGCAGCGGGTGCCGAACGCCGCGCAATCGGTCGGCTTGATCAGCCCCTGCAGAACCTCTCCCGAGCGGCAGACCGACGATTCGGCGGTGTGGATATCGCCCACGCTGAATCGGTATTCGGCGTCGAAGTCGCGATAGCGCGGCGAGAGCCGCCACCCGCTGCGCGGAATGACGCCGATGCCGCGCCAACCACGGTCGGTGACCTCGAAGACGTCCTGCAGCATGGCCTTCGCGGCCGGATTGCCCTCGGCCGGTACCGCACGCGGGTAAGCGTTCTCGACGTCGCAGCGTCCCTGTTCGAGCTGGAGCACCGTGCGGCGGATACCCTCGAGAATGTCCAGCGGCTCGAATCCCGTGACCACCATGGGAACTCGATACTTCCGCGCCAGCGGCGGGTATTCGCCGATACCCATCACCGAGCACACGTGACCGGCGGCCAGGAATGCTTGGACCCGGCAATCCGGGGATTCCATGATCGCGGCGATCGCCGGCGGGACCAGCACGTGCGAGACCAGCAGCGAGAAGTTCTCGATGCCCAGCCGCCGGGCCTGATACACCGTCATGGCGTTGGCCGGGGCGGTGGTCTCGAATCCGATCCCGAAGAACACCACCTGCCGATCGGGATTCTGTTTGGCGAGGGTGAGGGCATCGAGCGGCGAATACACCACTCGTACGTCGCCGCCCTCGCTCTTGATCCGGAACAGATCCTTGGAACTGCCCGGCACCCGCAGCATGTCGCCGAAGGAGCAGAAGATGACCTCCGGGCGTGCGGCGATCTCGAGCGCCTTGTCGATCACCTCCAGCGGTGTGACGCAGACCGGGCAGCCGGGGCCGTGAATCATCTCGATGGTGTCCGGCAGCAGCTGGTCGATGCCGTGCCGGATGATCGAATGCGTCTGCCCGCCACAGACTTCCATGATCGACCAGCGGCGCGAGGTCGCGGCGCGGATGCGTTCGAGCAGACGCTGAGCCAGTTCGGGATTGCTGAATTCGTCCAGGTATTTCATCGGTTCACCTCGTCGTCGCGGGCGGACTCCGACGGTGCGCCGGAGGTGGGATCGGGAAGGCCGGACTGCCGGGCGGCGATGGCGAATCCGTCGCCGAATTCCTCGTTCAGCACACCGAGGTGTTCGAATTCGGCGAGAGTGGCCAGCGCCGACTCCTCGTCGAGGCGCTGAATGGCGAATCCGACGTGCACGACGACGTAGTCGCCGACCGCGGCATCCGGAATGTATTGCAGGCATACGTCTTTGTGGACACCGCCGAAGTCGACAACCGACATCAGCGTGCCGTCGCGCTCGTACAGGTCGAGCACCTTCCCCGGGACTGCCAGGCACATGATCGGTTCCTTCCTTTCGCTCATCGAGCCCCGGCGACGAGCAGCTGCCCGAATGCCAGGCCGCCGTCGTTGGGTGGCACTCTGTGATGAGTGATGACCTGAAAACCCTCGTCCCGCAGCCGTTTTCGCGAGAGTGAGAGCAGCAGCGCGTTCTGGAACACGCCACCGGAGAGGGCCACCGGCACACCCGGTTCACCGAACCGATGCGCCAGGGCGGCCACGAGTTCGGCGACCGCGACGTGGAAGCGCGCGCCGACGAGGTCCGCACCGGCTCCCGCCGCGAGGTCGGCGACCACCGCCGCCAGCACCGGAGCCGGATCGATTCGCGCGGCGCCGTCGGGATCCGCCGCTCCGAGCGCGAATCGGTAGCCGTGGCCGAGATCCGCGTCGCGGGCGCGGGCCTCCAATTCGATGGCGGCTTGGGCCTCGTAGTCGACCACGTGGCGCACGCCCGCCAGCGACGCCACCGCGTCGAACAGCCGTCCCATACTCGAAGTGGGAACGCAGCCCAGCCCGGTGCCGAGTTGGTGTGCGAGGACCCGGCGCTCGGCGGGCGGGCACGCGGCGACCGAGGCGAGGGATTCCTCCCACGGGATGCCGGCGGCGTGCAGATGGGCCAGCGCCATCCGGTAGGGCCGGTGCACGCTGGCGTCACCACCCGGTAGCGCGACGTAGGCCAGATGCGCCAGGCGGCGGAACCCCTTGTAGCCGGCGGCCAGCACCTCACCGCCCCAGATCGCCCCGTCCGGGCCGAAACCCGTTCCGTCGAAAGCCATTCCGAGGACGGTCGACGAGCCGGGCAGGCCGTGCTCCCCCATCACCGCCGCGATGTGGGCGTGGTGATGTTGCACGGTGTGTACCGGCCGTCCGGCCGCGGCCCGTCGCGCCCAGGCGCTGGAGCGGTAGCCGGGATGGGCGTCGACCGCCAGCCGCGCCGGGTGCACTCCGGTCAGTTCCTCCAGATGGTGTTCGGCGGCGCCGAATGCGCGCAGCGTGGCCAGATCGTCCATATCGCCGATGTGCTGGCTCAACCATGCGTACCGGCCCTCGGCGACCGCGCAGGTGTTCTTCACATCCGCGCCGACCGCGAGGACGGGCGCCGACTCCTGCGGCAGCGCCAGTGGCAGCGGCGCGTACCCCCGGGAGCGGCGGATCGGCAGTTCGATGCCGTCGACCAGCCGGACCACCGAATCGTCGCAGGGCACGAGGATGCGGCGGTCGTGGTCCAGCACGGCGTCGGCCAGTTCCGGCAGCCGCCGCGCGGCGTCCTCGTCGGTGTAGCAGAGAGGTTCGCCGCCGAGATTGGCCGAGGTCATCACCAGCGCGAATGGTCCGGGCGAGTCGCCGGGCAGTCCGAACAGCAGCAGGTGCAGCGGAGTGTAGGCCAGCATCACCCCGAGATCGCGAAGGCCCGGCGCCACCGCATCCGTCAGCACGTGCCCGCGCCGCGGCAGCAGCACGATCGGGCGCTGGGGTCCGCTCAGCACCGCCGCGGCGGCCGCGTCGACGTGTGCGACGGCGCGGGCCGCGGCCGGATCGGCGACCATGACGGCGAAGGGTTTGGCGCCGCGGCGTTTACGCACGCGCAGCCGCGTCACCGCATCCTCGTCGTCGGCGGCGCAGGCGAGGTGATAGCCGCCGATCCCCTTGACCGCCACGATTCCGCCCTCGCGCAACGTCTTTCGCGCGGCGGCCACGGGATCACCGGTTCCCGGACCGGAGTAGCGCAGGGTGGGCCCGCATTCCGGGCAGGCGATCGGCTGGGCGTGGAAGCGGCGATCACCGGGATCGTGATACTCGCGCGCGCAGCGCTCGCACATGGCGAACTCGGCCATCGACGTCCGCTCGCGGTCGTAGGGCAGACTCGCGATGATGGTGAATCTCGGCCCGCAGTTGGTACAGGTGATGAACGGATGCCGGTAGCGGCGATCGGCGGGATCGGCCAGCTCCCGCGCACAGTCGGCGCAGATCGCCACATCGGGCGAGGCAAGGGTGCGGCCGCTGCCACGGGTCGTGCCGGCGATGTGGAATCCGGTTCCGCCGCGCACCGGCAGATCGGTGCGCTCCACGGAGTCGACCACGGCCAGCGGTGGCGGCCGGCGGCGCACCCGATCGGTGAATTCGGCCAGTGCCCAGGGTGTTCCCTCGATGTCGACGATCACCCCGTCGCTGTCGTTGGCGACACTGCCGGTCAGCGCGAGTTCGGCGGCGGTGCTGTAGACGAAGGGCCGGAATCCCACGCCCTGCACCACACCGCGCACGACCAGCCGGCACCGAGCGCGCCCGGCGTCGGCTACTCGCGCCGCCTCGGTACTCACGGTTCGCCCCGGCTCAGCAGTCGCAGTCCGGCGAGCGCCTCGCGGGCACCCGCCTCGTCGGTGCGCTCGACCGCGAGGCCCATGTGGATGATCACCCAGTCACCCGGTCCCACCGGATCGTCTTCCAGCAGGCCTATATTCACCTTGCGCTCGGCGCCGGAGACATCGACGAGAGCCAGCTGACCCGCGTAGCCGTCGACGATCTCCACGACCCGGCCCGGAATTCCGAGGCACACGATCACACCTCCGTTCGCGACATCCGCAGTTGCGCGACCAGCCGCGCCACGGTCTCGGCGCCCTCGTCGACCGCGGCCGCCACCGGTTCGGACAGGCCGATCCCCTCATCGGTCGACAGCACCTGACAGCCCACGACCACGGTGGGTGGCACGACCCCGCCCAGCGCCCGCACCCCCGCGAACACCGCCGCCGGATCCATCCCGTGGGCGTCCAGACCGGCCGGCGCCTCCTGGTCCGGTTCGGCGCGCAGCACCTCGATGCGGCCCGCCGCGCCCCGATTCGGGACCGCGTCGACCAGGACCAGCGCATCCCAGGGATCGAGCAGGTCGTAGGCCAGATGCATACCGCGGATGCCGTAGTCGACCACCCGCACGCCGTCCTCGCGGTCCGGCGGTATCCGCCGCACCACCTCGGGGCCGAATCCGTCGTCGCCGAGGAAGATGTTGCCGATTCCGGCGACCAGCACCCGGCTGTTCACATGCGCCGCATTCGCAGATAGCGGCGCATATCCGGAATCGAGCGGATTCCGATCAGCGCCAGGACGACGACCGCCGCCGCGACGACTCCCGTCGCCACCATTCCCACCGTCTCCATGACATCCGTCCTTTCCTCCGGCCGCGCTACTCGCCCGGTCCGTCCAGCGGTTCCAGTTCGTCGGGATCGAAATACAGGTAGCGCCCGTACCATTCGTGCAGATCGGCTCCGGGATCGTCGGCGATGACCACACCGACATGGGTGCGCCCGTCGACGTCGGCGTGCACCGAGGTGACCCGTGCGTCCCTGCCGTCGAAGAACATGTCGTGGATGTCGGCGCGCCGGGCCGGATGCAGCCGGACCATGCTCCCCTTGCGCACCAGCGTCCCGGCGATGGGCACGGCGTCCGAATCGGGCCGCACCGCACCGTCGGCCACCGGATCCCACCAGTCCGTCCCGGGCGGGATCTCCGGCACCAGCCGGTTCTGCTCCCCGCCCGGGTCGCGCAGCACGCCGTGTAGTCGCGCCATCTGCTCGGCGGTCATCGCGTCACAGCTGTCGACGATGCGGGCCGCGCGTGGATCGGTGGCCCGCGCGGCCGCCTTCTCCTCGTCGGTCATGGCCATGACGCGCAGGGTGAGGATCTCGTCGATCTCGGTGGCGTCGTAGAGCGATTCCTGGCTCTGCTCGGCGATTTCGGGATGGTCGTAGAGGATGATGGGCGAAATCAGCATCAAGCTGCGGTCGCCGGGCGGGCCGGCCAGTACCGGGAAGCAGCGATGCTGGACGCACCGCGCCACGGCGGACTCGGCGTCCGGCGGCGGTTCCAGCAGCGAGACGAATTCCGCGCCGCCGGCCTCGGCGATCACGTGCGCGCCGAGCATCGAGCGAGCCAGGGCGTCGCGACGGTCGGTAGCCGGTTCCCCGGTATTGCGCACGGTCACAGTGAGAATCGGATATCCGCCCTCGGTCGCGACGGCGAGCTCGAATTCGCCGCGCAGCGGCCGGCGAGTACGCACGATGTCCGCGCGCCCGGTCGCCGGATCGGCGAGGGGTTCGGTGTCGCGACCTCCCGGAATCTCGAACGGCACCGTCGTGGCGACCGGAGCGCACGGTCCGACGGTGATCTCCCGTTCGACGGCCTCGTCCCAGTCGGGCCAGGTGGTGCCCACGGCGGCGCGATGTTGCAGCTGCAGGAACCGCAGTGTGAACCGCAGGACCGGGTCGCCGTCCGGGGCTATCGGCATCTGCCCGGCGAGTTCGGACTCCTCCCCCAATCCGGACCCGTGCGCGCCGACCGGACCGAGGACGCCGAATTGCCAGCGGCAGCGGTTCTTTCGCGCGTCGGCCCGGTACGGGTAGAGCAGATAGCCCTCGTAGAGCACCGCGTCGGCGACCGCGCGGGCTCGTGCTCGGCTCGATCCCGCGGTACTCACGCCGACTCCTGCGCGCTCGCGAGCAACCGCGCGACCGTCTCGTCGAAACCGAGCAGCCCGTGCTCGCCCTTGTAGGCCGCGAGCGCGGCCAGGGTGTCCTCGTGCAGCCGCAGCCAACCCGTGGCCGGGAAGTGGGCCGCCATCAGTTCCCGCCACACCGAGACCGGCATCCGGTAGCGGTCGTCTCGGTCCCAGGGGATCTGCTGCACGGCGAAACCGTTGCTGCCACGGATGAATACGGTCCCGCTGAACAGGAACAGCAGCGGCACGTCGCCGTCGCGCAGCGCGTGCAGATACTTCGATCCGGCGACCTCGAGGTCGTAGGTGCACGGCATCGGCAGATCCACCTCGGCGCCGCCGGTGAAGCCGGGAACCGTGGTCGCGCAGTGCATCCACAGGAACGAGCGCTGGGTGTGGTCCCAGCGGTCGCGCGGACCGAACAGATCCAGCAGTCCCGCGCTCTCGGCATCGGTATAGGTCCGGCGGTTCGGTTCGATGCGCACCTGGGCGCGCAGCGCGATGGCGTGGACGGGTTCGGCACCGACGGAGGCGATTCCGATCCGCGCGGACAGGATCGGAGTGACCGTGTACGGTTCGGGCTTCAACCCGAGCACCGCGAAGGTGGTGGCGTAGGCGGGGCTCACGGCGCCTCCCCAGGATCGAAGGCCCGGGCCCGCGCCGTCGTCTCGGCGAAGAATCGCGCCATGTAGTCGCGCACGTCCGCACCGCCGTCGAAACCGCGCCACAGCAGGCGGATCCGGCCCACGAACTCGTAGCAGGCGTCGATCGGCAGCAGCAGGCAGCGTGCGGGCACGTCGCCGTCGGGGACCTGGATCAGCAGCGCCTCGACATCGTCGGCGAGATCGCCGAATTCCGGATGCCGCTCCAGGAATGTCGCCCAATTGTCCAGGGGCAGTTCGGATTCGGTGGCTCCCGCCGGTCCCGGATAGAACGCGACGGTGCGCCCGGCCGACGAGCTGTGGAAGAAGAAGGCAAGGCCCACAGGGATTTCCAGGCCGTCCCACTCCGGCAGGCTCATCCGGAAATCCGGGAACGAGACGTATCGCCGCGGGACCGCCCGGTAGCGCAGGGCCGCACCTTGATCGGTGAACAGCAGAGAGCAGCCCCGGCAGACGCACAACATGCGCCGGCTCTCGGTGTCGACGACGTGCGGATGGTCCGCGCCGACTGGTTCCGCGCACATCTCGCACCGCTCCCCCGCGATCGGAGTCGGCGGGCGTTCGGCCGCGAGGCGGCGCAGGGCGCGCACGGTCGGATTCATCCGCCCACCCCCACCGGAATCGCCACCGACAGTTCGCCGTCACGCACCAGCACCGGCAGCGGCTCGAGATGACCGGCCCCGTCGAGCCGGGCGCCGCCGTGCACGACGTCGAAGTGGGCGCGGCAACCGGGACAGCGCAGCACCGGATCGCCGCGGACCCCGCGGTGCAGAACCGCACCGGCCAGCGTCCGATCGCAATTCGGGCAGTGATCGCGGTAGACGTAGATCTCGTCGCCGACCCGGCAGGCGAGCACACTCAGCCCGGCCAGCGCGAATCCACCGACCTCACCGGCGGCCAGTCCCGCCAATTCCGGTGCGCCGATCCAGTTTCCGCCGGATCGCACGTGCGCGAACAGCGTCTCCGGGGCGATCACCGCGGCGTCGGCGCCCGCCTCGGCGGTGACCACCTCGATCGCGGTGATCTCCGGGGCGGCCGCGCGCACGGCGTCCTCCACCGCCAGTTCCAGTGTCACCGAGGACGACGGGCAACTGCGGCAGCTTCCGGTCAGCTCCAGCCGCACCACCGCCTCCGCGGTGACCTCGAGCAATCGCACGTCGCCGCCGTGCGATCCCAGATACGGCCGCACACTGTCGAGCGCGCCGGCGACCCGGGTCGCCACATCGTGCGGATGCAGGCCGTGCACCAGCAGCAGACTGGCGATCAGGTCGTCGTCGAGCAGTCGCTGCACCGTGGCGTCGTCCAGGACGGCGAGGATTCGCCGCAGGCCGGCGCCGTACAGGTCGACCACCTCGCCGACCAGCGCCTCGGCCCGTTCCCGAGCCGCCGCACCGCCCGCGGAACTGGCATCGAGCAGAGTCTCGATGCGATCGCCCGCGCTGCGCCACCGGTCGTCGCCGACCGTCGCAGCGGACTCACCGTCAGGACGCGTGGATATCGCCTCCTCCTGCCGCCGGGACCGGATCTCCCGCTATCCGGCGGTCGATATCTGTGCCGGTGAATGCACCAGGTCCAGGGTCGTGCCCTTCCCGAGATACATGTGCACGCCACAGGGCAGGCAGGGATCGAAACTGCGCACGGTGCGCATGATGTCGATGCCCTTGAAGTGCTCGCGGTCGTTCTCCTCGAAGATCGGCTGTCCCTGCACCGCGTCCTCGTAGGGTCCCGGCGTGCCGAAGCTGTCGCGCGGGTTGGCGTTCCACGGCGTCGGCGGATAGGGGTGGTAATTCGCGATCTTGCCGTCGCGGATCACCATGTGATGCGACAGCACCCCGCGCACGGCCTCGGTGAAACCGCAGCCGATCCCCTCGTCGGGCACCTCGAAGTGTTCCCACGTCTTGGTCCGCCCGGCCCGGATCTCCGCGAGCGCCTGCTCGGCGAAATGCAGTGCGCACGCCGCCGCGTAGGCCTGGAAGTACGTGCGTGCACGATCGCGCTCGATGGTGTTGCTCCCGTACTCCGGAATCTTCCATTCGAGTTCCACCGGCCCCTTCAAGGCGGTCTTGGGCAGGTTGATCTGCACGCTGTGCCCGGTCGAGCGCACATAGCCGATGTCGACCAGCCCGGCCAGCGCCGTCGACCACAACCGGGCCAGCGGGCCGCCGCCGGTGTCGAGGGCCAGATGGTCCTTGCCGTCGAACCAGCGCGGTGACATCACCCAGCTGTACTTGTCGTCGAGGTCGCGTTTCTGCGGCTTCGGATTGGTGTGCTGATTCCACGGATGGCGCCGGTCCACCGGATTGCCCAGCGGATCGGTCTTCACGAACATCTCCTGATCGGTCCAGTCGTCGTAATACGAACTGCCCAAAAGGATTCGGATCCCGAGATTGATGTCGACCAGCGAGGTGGTGACGAGTTTGCCATCCACCACCACACCCGGCGTCACGAACATCCGCCGGCCCCAGTCCTCCATATCCTTGTACTCGAAGTTGCAGACCTCCGGATCCTGGAACGAGCCCCAGCATCCCAGCAGGGTGCGCCGCAGCCCGACCCGCTCGTAGCCGGGCACCGCGGTGTAGAAGAAGTCGAACAGGTCGTCGTGCATCGGCACGACCTTCTTCATGAATTCGACGTAGCGCATCAGCCGCGACATGTAGTCGGTCATCAGCTGGACGGTGGCGACCGTGCCGACGCCGCCGGGATACAGCGTCGAGGGATGCACGTGCCGGCCTTCCATGAGACAGAACATCTCTCGCGTATACCGGCTCACCTGCAGCGCCTCGCGGTAGAACTCACCGGTGAAGGGATTGAGCGCTTCCATGATGTCGCCGATGGTGCGATAGCCGTGCATCGCGGCGTGCGGCGCCTCGGCCTTGCGAGCGGCGTCGAGAACGCTGGGATTGGTCTCGGCCACCATCTTTTCGCAGAAGTCGACCCCGACCAGATTCTCCTGGAAGATGTTGTGGTCGAACATGTATTCCGCGGCCTCGCCGAGATTGACGATCCACTCGCCCAGATGCGGCGGCTTCACGCCGTAGGCCATGTTCTGGCAATAGCACGAACAGGTGGCGTGGTTGTCACCGCAGATTCCGCAGATGCGACTGGTGATGAAGTGCGCATCGCGCGGATCCTTGCCGCGCATGAATATCGAATAGCCGCGGAAGATGGACGACGTGCTGTGACATTCGACCACTTCGCGATTCTCGAAATCGATCTTCGTGTAGATACCGAGGCTGCCGACGATACGGGTGATCGGGTCCCACGCCATTTCGACGAGCGACTCCGGCTCGATTTTCTTGTGCGACGCCTCCGGGATGATCTGTGTCATCGCGAGATCCTCCTACCAGGTGCGAGTCGCGCCCGTATCGAGTTTCTCCCCCTTGTGCCGCCAGTGCGGCTCCTTGTCGACCGTGCGGCCGGTGATGTGACGCAGACTGCGGATCACCGATCCGTACAGCCCCGATGCGGAGGACGAGAGTTTCCCGCCGGGTGGTTCGTCCATGAACGGCATGAATTTGTCCGGGAATCCCGGCATGGTGCAGCCGATGCAGATACCGCCGACGTTCGGGCATCCGCCGACGCCGTTGAGCCAGCCGCGTTTGGGCACATTGCATTTCACGACCGGGCCCCAGCACCCCAATTTCACGATGCACTTCGGCGAGCCGTACTCCTCGGCGAAATCACCCTGCTCGTAATATCCGGCGCGATCGCATCCCTCGTGCACGGTCGCCCCGAACAACCACTTCGGGCGCAGCGCCTCGTCGAGCGGAATCATCGGCGCCTGGCCGGTGGCCATGTACAGCAGATAGGTGAGTGTTTCGGACAGGTTGTCCGGCTGGATCGGGCAACCCGGCACGCAGACGATCGGAATATCGGCCTTGGACTTCCAATCCCAGCCGAGATAATCCGGAACTCCCATCGCTCCGGTCGGATTACCGGCCATCGCGTGAATACCGCCGTAGGTGGCGCAGGTGCCGACCGCCACCACCGCGGTGGCCTTGGGCGCCAGCCGGTCGAGCCATTCACTGGTGGTCATCGGCTGGTTGGTCTCCGGGTTGTTGCCGAAACCGCACCAATAGCCGTCGGCGTGTAATTGTTCGTTCGGGATCGAGCCTTCGACCACCAGAACGAAGGGTTCGAGTTCGCCGCGGTCGGCCTTGAAGAACCATTCGAGGAAGTCGTCGGCTCCCCCGTTCGGACCGCATTCGAAATCGATCAGCGGCCAATGTACGGCGATCTTGGGCAGGCCGGGCAGCGCTCCGAGAGCGATTTCCTCGACGCTGGGCTGGGTGGCGGCAGTCAACGCCACCGAATCGCCGTCACAACTGAGGCCCGCGTTGATCCACAGGACGTGTATCAGCGTCTCTTCGGCCCGAACTGCTTCCTGGGTTGGCATGGATGCCGCCTTCCCGAGCCGGGCGGGGGCTGGCCGATCCGGCTCGAAGCCGTCTCAATCTGTGATACAGACCACACAGATGTTAGTCGCGTGACATATGAACCTCAATGGGTGCGCCGACCGCGGACGGGCGTTGCCCGGCCAGCCAGCCGTACCAGCCGTCGAGGCCCTCTCCGCTGGTCGCCGATATCGCGAGGACCGGCACCCCGGAGTTGATCGTGTGGATGTAGCGCGTACAGGTCGCGAGATCGAAGTCGACGTAGGGCAGCAGGTCGATCTTGTTGATCAGCACGAGCCCGGCCGCGGCGAACATATGCGGATATTTCAGCGGCTTGTCGGTCCCCTCGGTCACCGAGACGATCACGACCTTCGCGCGCTCACCGAGGTCGAACAGCGCCGGGCACACCAGATTGCCGACGTTCTCGATCAAGACCACGCTGCCGCGCGCCGGGGCCAGCGAGTCGAGCGCGCCGCGGGTCATCTGCGCGTCCAGATGACAGCCGGCGCCGGTGTTGATCTGCACCACGGGGCAGCCGGTGGACTCGATCCGCCGCGCGTCCAGCAGCGTCTCCTGATCGCCCTCGACGACGGCGATCGGCATGCCCGGGCATTCCCGAATGGTGCGTTCGAGCAGCGTCGTCTTGCCCGCGCCCGGTGAGCTGGTGAGGTTCAATGCCAGGATGTCCCGCTCGGCCAGCCAGCGCCGATTCTCCTGTGCCAGTTGGTCGTTCTTGGCCAGGACCTTCTGTTCCAGTGTCACCGTCGCGGTCGGCGGACGACCGTCCTCGTGCTGGGAATCGTGATCGTGCCCGTCGCCTCGGCGGGGACCGTGCTCGTGCGGGTGGCTGCCGTCGTGGGGGTGGTCGTGGCCGTGACCGCCGTCGTGCGAGTGGTCATGGTCGTGACCGCCGTCGTGCGAGTGGTCATGGTCGTGACCGGCATCGTGCAAGTGGTCGTGGTCGTGACCGGCATCGTGCGAGTGGCCGTGGCCGTGGTCGCCGTCGTGCGGATGTTCGTGCTCGTGCGGGCCGGTGATCACCACCTGGGTGTCGTCGCCGCCGCATCCGCAGGTTGCGCACATGTGTCACTCACCTCCATGGAGCGGATTCGCAGCTCCCGCCCGGCGCGGATGTCGACGTCGGCGCTGCCGCACGCGCACAGCGGGATCGGATCGGGCAGAGCGAACTCGGCGCCGCAGGTGCGGCAGCGCGCCCGGCCCGGAACTTCCTCGATCACGAGTTCGGCGCCCTCGGCGAGGGTCCCTTCGGCCGCGAGGCCGAAACAGAAGTGCAGGGAATCCGGAACCACCGCGCAGAGCATCCCGATCGCGACGGTCACGCGGTACACCCGCCGCCCGGCAGCGTGTTCACACGCGCCGCTCACGATCCCCTGCGCGATTGCCAGCTCGTGCATGAGTTCTCTCGATTCATCGATGCGCCGATTCATCGCAGGCCGACCCACTCAGCGTACTCCGGCAACTTTCCCGCACAACCCGCTTACCAGGAGATCCACTCGTCCCGGCTGCCCCGGCGATCACTCGGCGCCGCCCCCTTCTGCGGTCCCGGGACACGTCCGCCCGTTGCGGTCCGGCCCTTCCGGAGGCCCTCCGCGCTCACCTGCTGCGCGTCACACCGTGGCCCCGTGTGCCGACACCGGGCCCCGGCTGTGGGAGCACCGCCCTGCGGGTCGCCGGTAGGCTCGACGCGTGACTTCCGCTCTGCAGCCCAACGGTTTTCGGTCCGCGCTCGTGCTGGGCGGAGGTGGATCGGTCGGCACCGTGTGGACAGTCGGGCTGCTGGTCGGCCTGCGGGAAGCTGGGATCGACCTCGCGCGAGCGGACCGCATCGTCGGCACCTCGGCCGGCGCGGTCGTCGCCGCGGTTCTCGCCGAGGGCGGCGACATCGCCCGCTTGCTCACCCCGCCCGAGCCGGGGCAGGAACCCGCCCCGGCCGTCCCTGCCGACGCTGCCGAACACGTGGCGCGAATGGAAGCCCTGCTGACGATGCCGCACTGGCCGAACCGCGATCTGATCATCACCTCGGTCGATGCCGAGTCCGGAGAGCTGCGGGCGTGGACCCGAACCGATGCGGCGTCCGTGGCGGAGGCGGTCGCGGCGAGCACGGCGGTGCCGGGAGTGTTCCCGCCGATCCCGATCGACGGCGGCCGCTACGCCGACGGCGGCGTGCGCTCCCCGATCAACGCCGACCTCGCGGCCGGCGCCGAGACGATCGTGATCCTGGAACCGGGCGCCCATCTTTACCCCCGAGCCGACACCGACCACGAACTCGCCTCGGCCACAACGGTTTCCCTGTCCCCCGACGCCCAAGCCATCGCCGCCACCGGGGCGGACGTCTTCGATCCGGCCGCACTCCGGCCCGCCTACGAGGCAGGCCTGCGCCAGAGCGCGGTCGCCGCCGCACGACTACGTGAGATCTGGCCCGCGCCATAGCTCGACGCATGTGCGGTCGGGCTGGTCACCACGCCGACCGCGACACCGATGACCGCGGCGTTGTAGAAGAATCCGAGCACCGAATGCGCCAGCACCTGTGCGCGGATGTCGCGATGGTGGGTCGCGACATCGGAGACCGCGAAGGACACCCCACGTCGCGTTACGTCCCCCCGCCCCTGCGGCTTTCAGAAGATCCTCAGCTTCGCGCGGCCGACGCGGCGACGGATCCGGTTTACGGTGGTGCGATGGGTAAGCCGTTCGCACCGATTCCGGCCGTCGTCGCGGCAGCCGGTCTGCTCGCCGCGGTGAGCGGATGTGCTCCGTTGCACGCCGCTCCGGCCGGGGATCGGGCGGTCACAGTGGAGTCGAGCGGTCTGCCACGGCAGTATCTGATCCACGAACCGTCACCGCCCGGGCCGGGGAGACGACCGGCCGTCCTCATCTTCCACGGCGGCGGCGGAACAGCCGAAAACATGGCCGCCACAACCGGTTTCGATGCCCTGGCCGACACCGAGGGTTTCGTCGCCGTCTACCCCGTCGGCTCCGACAAGAGCTGGAACGACGGCCGGGGCGCGGACACCACCGCGGGCGCGAAGCGGATCGACGATGTCGCCTTCGTCTCCGCGATCATCGACCGCCTCGTCGCCGACAACGACGTCGATCCGACCCGCGTCTATGCCACCGGCCTGTCCAACGGCGCGATGTTCACCGAGTATCTCGGCTGCCGGCTCTCGGCCGAGATCGCCGCGATCGCGCCGGTCGCCGGACCGCTGCCCGCCGCCGATGCCGCCGACTGCGCGCCCACGCATCCGCTGCCGGTGCTCGAAATCCACGGCACCGCGGACCCGATCGTCCCCTACGACGGCGGTGTGGTGCGGGTGACCTCCGGCCGCCACGGCCCCGGCACCAGCCCCGTCCTGTCGGTCGAGGCCACGCAGCAGCTGTGGCGCACGAAAGACCGATGCGGCCCAGTCACCACCGCCGATCTGCCGCATACCACCGACGACGGAACCACCGTCCACACCGCGACCGCCGCGTGTGCCGACAACACTCGGGTAGCGGCGTATTCGATCGACAACGGCGGCCATACCTGGCCCGGCGGCCCGCAATATCTGCCTGCCGCCCTCGTCGGCAAGGTCAGCCGGCAATTCGACGCCGCCACCGTCATCTGGCAGTTCTTCAGCGGCCGATAACGCCCCGAGTCCGTGGCAGGCGGCTACTTCGCGAGTGAGCGGCTGATGACCAGACGCTGAATCTGGTTGGTGCCCTCGAAGATCTGCGTGATCTTGGCTTCCCGCATATACCGCTCGACACGGAAGTCGCGGGTGTAGCCGTAGCCTCCGAAGACCTGCACCGCGTCGGTGGTCACCTTCATCGCGGCGTCGGTGGCGACGAGCTTGGCGACCGAGGCCTGCCGCGAGTAGGGCAGTCCGGCATCGCGACGGCGCGCGGCGTCGAGGTAGGTGGCCCGGGCCGAGTCGACGGCGGCGGCCATATCGGCGAGCAGGAACCCCAGGCCCTGATGATCGATGATCTTGCGGCCGAAGGTGCTGCGCTCCTTCGCATAGCCGACGGCCTCGTCGAGCGCCGCCTGCGCCAACCCCGTCGCCACCGCGGCGATCCCTAGACGCCCGGAATCCAAGGCGCTCAAAGCGATTTGCAGACCTTGCCCCTCGGCGCCGATCCGCCGCTCCGCGGGCAGGTACGCGTCGTCGTAATGCGCGGTCGTCGTCGGCACCGCGTGCAGGCCCATCTTTTCCTCGGGCTTGCCGAAACTCAAACCCTCGAGGTCCTTCGGCACCAGGAAGCACGAGATCCCGCGCGAACCTTCACCGGTACGGGCGAACACGTTGTAGAAGTCTGCGATCCCACCGTGGGTGATCCACGCCTTGGTGCCGTTGAGCCGATAACCGCCGTCTGCGGGCACGGCCTTGCACGCCACCGCGGCGGCATCCGATCCCGCTTGCGGTTCGGACAGGCTGTAGGCGCCGATCGTGGTGCCGCCGAGCATTTCCGGCAACCAGCGGCGCTGCTGTTCCTCGGTCCCGAACGCCATCAGCGGATGGCACGCGAGGCTGTGCACGCTCACCGCCACCGCGACGGCCGCCCACCGCGCCGCGATCTCCTCGAGCACCTGCAGATACACCTCGTAGGGCTGGCCGCCACCGCCCCACTCCTGCGGATACGGCAGACTGAGCAATCCCGCCTCGCCGAGCGTGGCGAAGACACCGCTCGGATACGACTCCGACCGCTCGTGCTCATCGACGATCGGCGCGAGCGCCTTGTCCGCGATGTCACGGGTGAGCTGGATCAGCTCGTGCGCCTCGTCGGTGGGCAGCAATCGATCGACAGCCACGACATCCTCCCTCTCGGCTACGCCTGACAGTACTCTGTTATCGGCCACAGTACTGTCCGCCGAACAGTACTGCAACACTCGTTTGAGTACTATTCAGGCATGGCGCAGACGACTCGCAGCGGTTTCGGCACCCGGCGGCGTACCGAACTGTTCGACGCACTCGTCGACCTCTTCCTGACCGAGGGCTTCGCCCATCTCACCCTCGACGAGATCGCCGCGCGGCTGCGCTGTTCCAAGAGCACGCTCTACACCCTCGCCGGCAGCAAGGAACAGCTGGTCCGCGCCGCCACCGTGCACTTCTTCCGGCGCGCCACCGACGATGTCGAGCAACGCATCGCGACCACCACCGGTGCCCGCGAACGCATCATCGCCTATCTGTCCGCCGTCGGAGCCGTCCTCGGCGCCGCATCGCAGCAGTTCATGACCGACCTGGACGCCTTCACACCCGCCCGGGAGGTCTACGAACAGAACACCCGTCTCGCGGCGAGAAGAGTCCGCGAATTGGTCGACGACGGAGTCGCGGCCGGCGAATTCCGGGAAGTACACGCCGCTTTCGCCGCCAACCTCGCCGCCACCATGATGGTCCGCATTCAGCAGGGCGGCGTCCGCACCGAAACCGGCCTGGACGACGCCGACGCCTACCGCGAACTCGCGGCCATCCTCACTACCGGCATTCAGCGGTAGAGACCGCGCAGCGCCCGGCACGCCGCGTCGACGATCTCGTCGGCGGTCACCTCGATCGCACCGTCGAGCCAGGCGGTGACCAGTTCGGCCATACCGCCGATGAACAGCAGACCGGAGGTTTCGTCGGCGGCCCGGCTGCGGCCGGAATCGCCGAGCCACGTTCGCACTTCGAGGGCCGACTCGTGCGCCAGGTGCCGGAGCAATTCCGTTCGCCGCCTTCGCAAGTGCGGAAATGCCACCGACTCGACGATCGCGACGCGACCCTTGCGCGGATCCTCGACCAGCAGCCGCACGAACGCGCCGATCGATGCCCGCATGCGGGCTTCCGGATCAGTTCCCGCCGCGTCGGCGGCGCTGCGGCTGGTGTCCTCGATGTCGACGGCGATCTCGTCGAGCACGGCCTCGAGCAGGGCGTCGAGTCCGGTGAAACTCTCGTAGAAGTAGCGCTCGCTGAGTCCGGCCACGGCACAGACCGCGGTCATCGTCGTCCGTGTCCCCGCCTCGGCCCACACCGTGAGCCCCGCGTCCAGCAGGCGCGACCGGCGTTCGGTGGCCCGTTCGGCGGCGGTCGCTCCGCGATAGACCCCTGATTGCACGGCCATGGCCCCAGCATGCCACAGCGAGTTCCGCACGAAGATTGACAGGACGTCCTTCCTGAATCAGGCTGTGACGTGAGCGACATCACAGAGACGAGGTGTGCGATGACGGCCGACGCACTGCAGACCAGGCCCATCCCGACGCAGCGGCGGGAGGATCGCGGCTACCCCGTACTCGGGCAAGTACTGCAATACGCCCAGGACCCGCTGGCTCTGTTCCAGCGCGAATGGGATCACTACGGGCCGGTCGCCCCGATGTACTCACTCGGCCGGACCGCGGCCCTGCTACTCGGCCCCGACGCGTGCGGCGAGGCACTGCTGAACAAGGACGGGGCGCTGGCCAACGGTCCGGCGTGGTCGCGGCTCGTCGGCCCGTTCTTCCACGGCGGGCTCATGCTCATCGATTTCGACGAGCACAAACGGCATCGGCGAATCATGCAGCAGGCATTCACCCGCCCCCGCCTGCAGGCCTATACCGAGCGCCTGCATCCGGCGATCGAACAGGGTGTCGCGCAGTGGGGCGAGAGCGAATCCTTCCCCGCCTACTGGAAACTCAAGCAACTCACCCTCGATATCGCCGCCGATCTGTTCATGGGTGGCGCCGCGGACACCTCACCGGCCCAGATGGAGCGGATCAACAAGGCGTTCATCGCGTGTGTGCAGGCCGCGGCCGGAATCGTGCGCGGCAACGTGCCGTTCACCCGCTGGGGCAGGGCCTATCGCGGCCGGCGAGTGCTCGAAGATTTTCTGCGGCACTATCTGCCCGCGAAACGCGCCGAGCAGACCGACGACATCTTCTCGGTGCTGTGCCACATCGAAGACGAGGACGGCGCGCGGTTCAGCGACGACGACGTGGTCAACCACATGATCTTCTTGATGATGGCCGCCCACGACACCTCCACCATCACCACCTCGACGATCCTGCAGTATCTCGGACAACACCCGGAATGGCAGCAGCGTTGCCGCAGTGAGGCATCGACGCTGGGCCCCGCACCGTCGATGGCCGAACTAGAGCGCCTGGAGTCCATCGATCTGGTCATGCGCGAGGCGCTGCGACTGCGCGCCCCGGTTCCGGTCCTGGTCCGCTACGCGGTGAAAGACACGGTGATCCAAGGGGTTCGAATCCCGGCCGACACCGATGTGGTCGTCGGAATCCAGTTCACCCATCTGATGCCGCAGTACTGGACCGACCCGCACACCTTCGATCCCGACCGCTTCGGCCCCGGACGCCGCGAGGACAAATCCCATCGCTTCGCGTGGGAGCCCTTCGGCGGGGGCGCGCACAAATGCATCGGCATGCATTTCGGCGGGCTGGAAGTGAAGTCGATCATGCATCGCCTGCTGCGCGACTACCACTGGCAGGTGGATCCCGCCTACGTCGCCCCCCTGGACTACCACTCCCTGCCCTATCCCAAGGACGGCCTGCCCATCACCTTCGTCCGCAACTGAGCACGCCCGCTATTTCCGCGGCAAGCCCATCACCAGGGTGGCGATGGTGTTGAGCTGGATCTCCAGGGTCCCGCCGCCGATCACCCAGCTGGGGATGTCGAGTTCGTGGAGGACGACTTCGCAGTCCTTCTCGTTCAGCGCCGCGGCCGGCCCGACGAGTTCGAGCGCGGCGGCCGCGGCGTCGGTGTGCAGCATGGAGGCCGCGGCCTTGGAAATGCTGGTGGCCGGGCCGATTGCGTGACCGTCGAGGCGGCGGATGGTCTCGCGCAGGTTCATCGCCGAGATGGCGGCTCCGCGGGCACTGATCCGTCCCAGCACACGCAGGGCGTTGTCGCGACTGCTCGCGTACTCTCCGCGCTCGATGATGCCGACGATGCGGGAGTTGTGCCCGGGGTCGCGGACGCCACCGATGAAAAGCCGTTCCTGGGCAAGGGTTTCCAGCGTCAGCGCCCAGCCCTGTCCGACCTCGCCGAGGACCATGTCGCCGGGGACGAAGGCGTCGTCGAAGAACACCTCGTTGAATTCGGCGTTACCGCTGGACTGGGTGATCGGCCGGACGGTCACCCCCGCACCGTGCATATCGACCAAAAACATGGTCAGGCCGCGGTGGCGTTCGGCCTCGGGATCGGTGCGGGCCAGCAGCAGACCCCAATCGCAGCGATGCGCCAGTGTGGTCCAGATCTTCTGCCCGTTCAGCCGCCAGCCGTCGCCGTCCTCGGTGGCGCGCAGGCTCAGCGACGCCACATCCGAACCCGCCTCCGGTTCGCTCATCAGCTGGCACCAGATCTCCTCGCCGCGCAGGGCGGGCGCGGCCAGCCGGGCGAGCTGTTCAGGGGTGCCGCGCTGCAGCACGATCGGCACCACCCACTGGCCGATTCCCATGGAGGGCTGGGCGATTCCGTGCTTGTCGTATTCGTCCTGCAGGATCAGCTGTTCCAGCGGACCGGCCTCGATCCCCCACGGTTTCGGCATCGGCGGCGAGACCAGCCCGGAGTCGGCGAGCAGGGTCCGCCGGGGGCCGGTATTGGTGGCGTCGTGGTCACCGATCTTGCCGGGATTCGGATTGTCCAGGGCGGCGGCTCGGTCCAGAATCTCCGAAACCCATTCGCGGAACGAGGAATCGGCTTCCGGCAGCGGCACCGCGAATGTGCGCGGACCGCCGAGCGCGACCTCGCCGAGGCGGCGTTCCCAGCTCTCCGCGCAACCGCCGAGACCGGCCAGCGACATCGCCCGCCGCCAGTACAGGTGCAGATCGTGCTCCCAGGTGAAACCGATCGCGCCGTGCAGGCACAGACATTCCACGGCCGCGTGCACGGCGTTGCCGAGCGTGGTGAGCGCGGCGCCGGCCGCGGCGTGCGTGCGCTGAGCCGGTTCGTCGGCGAGACCGCGCACCGCGTCCCAGGCCGCCGCGGTGGCGAGCTCGCTGGTGATCAGCAGGTGCGCGGCGCGGTGCTGCACGGCCTGGAATGAGCCGATGGGGCGGCCGAATTGCTTGCGGGCCTTGACGTATTCGATGGCCGTGTCCGAACACCAGCGGATCACCCCGGCCGCTTCGGCGGCCATGAAGGCGGTGGCGACCGCCTCGGCGTAGCCCGTGTCGATGCCGGTGAGCTCGATTCCGGCGACATCGTGCAGGCGGACGACGGCGAGGTCGCGGCCGAGGTCCGATCCGGCACACGGCTCGATCCGCACGCCGGCGGCGCCACGTTCCACCAGCAGCCAGCGGGTCCGGTCGCCGTCGGCCGCGGCCACCAGGAGTACGTCGCCCGCGGCGGCGCCCAGGACCGGGCCGGTGGTACCGCTCGCCCTGCCGTCGGCGAACCGCACCCCGTGCCCGGCATCCACGGTCGCACCGGTCCCGCCCTCGGCGAAACGTCGCAACGTATCGCTCACCGCCGCAACGGATTCCGCCGACGCGACGATGGCGCTGGTGATCACCGAGGGCAGGAGCGGGCCGGGCAGCAGCGCCCGCCCGGCTTCGGCGAGCACCACCGCGATCTCGTCCGGAGTTCCGCCCTGTCCGCCCACCTCGTCCGGCAGATGCACACCGGGCAGACCCAGTGCGACCAGGTCGGCCCAGAAGGTTGGCCGTTCGCCGGCAGCGAGGCGATCGGTGTGCTTGCGGGTGTATTCGCGGGTGTGGTGGCGGTCGGCGAATCCGCTGACGGCCTGCGCCAGCGCCGCCTGATCCGCGGTCAAGGCTAGGGGCACGATCTCACTCCGCTCGGCGTCGATACGGTCCGGGCTCCCGGCCGCGCACCCCGATTAGAACAGGTTCGCAGCGATGTGCGGGGCGGTTCACCGCGAGGACGTGACGCCCTGCGTCGCAGCGCGCGCGTGCGCGGGCCGCGACGCCACCCCGTGCCAGGCCGAACCCGCCCCGGATTCGCCGATGCGGTAGATCTGCACGGTCGCGGCCACGCTCGCGGCGATCGCGACGACCGCCACCGCGCCGACCACCAGACGGGAGAGCCCGCGCTCACGGGTCGCACGCATATGAACCACCGCGATCAGGCCCGCCGCGACGAGCAACGCGACGGCGAAGTAGAGGAAGGTGTCGCCGAGCTGGGTGTGGGTACGCAGATCGGGGTTGGCACCGACCCGGCGCTCGAGCCATTCACCGGCCTCGGTGGTGATCGGCGTCAGGACGAGGACCACCACCGCCAGCGCCAGGTTCAGCCACACGAACCGCCGGCGCGCCGCCGGCCACAGCGCACACGCGATGGTGAGCACGGCGGTCAGCGGCACCAGCACCACCACGAAATGGACCAGAAGGACATGAGCGGGCAGCCCATTGAGAGTCGACATCGAAGGTCTTTCTTTCGGACGGACGAACGCGCGCCAGCGTTCCACGACCATGCTGTGAAATCGCTGAGCCGCGATGCCGTCGTGATGAAGGTGACACTGCCGTCGACCCCGCCGATGTCGGCGGCGGTACAGCCGGGCCGCAGTGGGTAGTCGACGGCTGTAGGCGAATGTTTGCTGCCCTGCTGCCGGGCCGGATCTGCGCGCGACCGACCGAAAAACTCTCTCCCGCAATCTATTCGACGATCGAAGGAGTGGAAATCGATGGTTCTGAACGAGACGTACACGCTGTCCAACGGTGTGCCGGTGCCCAAGCTGGGGCTGGGCACCTGGTTCATCGACGACCACGAAGCGGCCCGGGCAGTGGCCGACGCCATCGACATCGGATACCGCAATATCGACACCGCGCAGGCGTACGGAAACGAACGCGGCGTCGGGGAAGGGATCCGTACCAGTGGCGTCGCGCGTGACGATCTGTTCGTCTCCAGCAAACTGGCGGCGGAGATCAAGAACTACTCCGACGCGGCCGCCGCCATCGATCGTTCGCTCGAAACGATGGGGCTCGACCACATCGACCTCATGCTGATCCACAGTCCGCAGCCCTGGGCCGATTTCCGGGGCGGGGATTACGCGGAGGGCAATCGGGAGGCCTGGCGCGCCCTCGAGGACGCGTATCGAGCGGGCAAGCTGCGGTCCATCGGCGTGTCCAACTTCGAACAGCACGACCTCGACAACATCCTCTCGGCCTGCACCGTCGCGCCACAGGTGAATCAACTGCTCGTCCACGTCGGAAACACTCCGGCCGACCTCATCGCCTACTGCGAGGACAAGAACATCCTCGTGGAGGCCTACTCCCCCATCGCGCACGGGGAAATTCTCGAGAATCAGGACCTCGCCGCGATGGCGGACCGCTACGGAGTGACCGTGCCGCAACTGTGCATCCGCTACACCCTGCAACTCGGCACGCTCCCGCTGCCGAAAACGGCGAACCCGGATCACATGCGAAGCAACGCCAAGGTCGATTTCGTGATCGCCGACGACGACATGCGCGCGCTGCGGAACATGGAGCAGTTCCAGGATTACGGCGAGTCCAGCAGGTTCCCGGTTTTCAGCGGCCGGTAGCCGCGAGGGGCGGGATGCCGAGTGCGAGCAGGGCGGTGTCGTCGTCGACGCCGTCGAATCCCGCCAGCAGCTCGGTCAACGCGGCGATCAGCGCGGGCGCCGACACCGGGCCGAGGGCATCGATGAATTCGCGAAGACGTTCCTCACCGAGGCGTTCGCGCCCGCGGACGCGGGCCTCGGTGAGGCCGTCGCTGTAGAGCAGCAGGGTATCGCCGGGTGCGAGATGTACAGCGCGCCCGGCGAATACCGCATCCGGAAGTGCCCCGACCAGCATGCCGCCCGGAGTCTCGAGCAATTCGGTGGCGCCCTCGGCCCGGATCAGCACCGGTGGCGGATGCCCGCCGGCGGCCAGGGTGAGCGTCGCGCCGGTGGGAGCGGGGCGCACGGAGCCGTAGACCACGGTGCAGAAACGCGGTGTGCCGGTGTCGAATTCGCGACACAACACCGTGTTGAGGTGTGCCAGCACGGCCATGGGGTCCGGGTCGTAGACCGCCGCGGCGCGCATCGTGTATCGCGCCGAGGACGTCACCACCGCGGCGTCGGCGCCTTTACCGCAGACGTCGCCCAGGAAGAATCCCCAGGTGTCCGGGGTCAGCGGGAACAGGTCGTAGAAGTCGCCGCCGACCTCGTCGGTGGATGCGGGATGGTAGTAGGCGGCGACCTGCATACCCGGCACCGCCGGCAGTTCGGACGGCAGCAGACTGCGCTGCAGGGTCGCGGCCAGGGTGAACGCCCGCTCTCGTTCATGCTCGGCGGCCTGGCGAGCGCGCAGGAGTTCCTGCTCGTAGGCGCGGCGCTCGCGGGCATCGAAGATCGTGGTGCGGATCAGTTGCGCCGTGCCGTCGGAGCCGCGTTTCACCACCGACGTCACCAGCACCGGCAACCTCGTCCCGTCGGCGCAACGCAGGTCGAGAGCCAGGCCGTTGACGTGACCATGCATGGCCAGCATCGGCGCCATATGGGTCTCGTAGTAGATGCGCGCGCCCACCGCGAGGAGATCGGTGAATGCGCGGCGCCCGATCAGCTCGGACCGCTCGTAGCCCAGCCAGCCCACCAGGGTGCTGTTGATCTTGGCGATCGTGCCGTCCATCAGGGTGGACACGTATCCGCACGGCGCGTTGTCGTAGAGGTCCTCGGCGCTGTCCTCCAGCATCGCCGAGAAGGCGGGGTCGGCATCTGGTGACCGCTCGCTGTCGCGACGGTCGGCCTCGCCCTGCCGGCACATCATCATCGGCTCATCGCGGGCCGGCTCGCGAACGCTTCGATGGCGGCGGCGGTGAGTTCGGGGGCGCTCAGTTGCGGGCAGTGCCCGGTGGCGTCGAGAGTGACCAGTTCACTGCCCCGGATCCGGTCGTGAACGAATCGGCCCACCTCGCGCGGGGCGATCGGATCCTGCGCTGTTTCCAGGATCAGCGTCGGCACGCTCACCTGCCGCAGGTCGGCACGATTGTCGGACAGAAAGGTGGCGCGCGCGAAAACCCGCGCGATCGCCGGATCCATCCGGCAGAAACTCTCCGTCAGCTCGGCGCCCAGTTCCGGCCGGTCCGGATTGCCCATGATCACCGGGGCCATGGACGCCGACCAGCCCAGATAGTTGGCCTCGAGGGCGTCGAGCAATTCCTCGATATCGGCGCGGCTGAATCCGCCGCGGTAGTCACCGTCGTCGATATACCGCGGTGAGGGCGTCACCAGCACCAGCTTCGCGAACCGTTCCGGCGCCCGATTCGCCGCCAGCACCGCGATCATCGCCGACACGGAATGGCCGACCAGCACCACATCACGCAGATCCAGCTCGGCACAGATATCGATGATGTCGTCGGCGTAGGCCTGCAGGTCGCCGTACCGGTCGGCCGACCACGCCCGGACATCCGAGCGGCCCGAACCAACATGATCGAACAACACCACCCGGAAACGCCGCGCCAGGATCGGGGTGACCAGGCGCCACATGTTCTGATCACAGCCGAATCCGTGCGCCAGCAGCAGCGTCGGCCCCTCCGCCGAGCCGAGGACGACCACGTTGTTCCTGTCACGCACTGCCACCCGACATGCTTACCACGCCGGCGCCGGGCCGACCTTCTCCTCGGGGCCTCGCGTGCCGAAGCCCTCACCGGCACCGGACGCGGTGCACGTTCAGTCCGGCGGCCCTGCTCCGGCCGGGCGCAGCCCGAGGCGCGCGAGTTCGCTCAGCACGGCCGCGACGGCGTCCGGGACGGCCGCCGCTACCGGGCCGGACAAGCCGACACCCGGATCGAGGCACTGTGCCTCGACCGCGACGACGACGAGTTCGGCCGGGGCCCGGCCCAGGACTCGCGCGAGCGGCAGCGCGTCCGCAACGCCCAGCGCGTGCGAGCCGGCGGCGCGAGGGCACCCGCGCAGGGCCTCGACCGTGGTGCGCCACACCCGCCCGGGAGCCGGGGGATCGCGGCGGACCGCGTCCACGACCACCGCGAGCTCGAGACCGGCCCACAGGTCGAGAAGGCCGGTGGGTTCGCCGTCACACTGCGCCACTCTGACGGCGGGGATGCGCAGCGATTCGAGGCGGCGGGCCACGGCGGGGCCGATGCCGTCGTCGTGCCGGTAGTCGTTCCCGACGCCGATCACCACGGCCCGCGGTCCGGTCATCGGCGCACCAGGTCGAGCTCGAGGAAGTGCGCCGAGCAGGAGATACACGGGTCGTAGTTGCGGATCGTGCGTTCACACAGGTGGGTGAGTGCCGCATCGTCCAGTCCGAGGTTGGCCTCGACCACCCGGCGCAGGTCGTCCTCGATCGCGGCCTGGTTCTGCGAGGTGGGCGGAATGATGGTGGCCGCGCTGACGATTCCGGCATCGTCGGTTTCGTATCGGTGGTAGAGCACTCCGCGGGGAGCCTCGCTGACGCCGTGGCCGACACCGGCACGTGGCCGCGCCGGGACCGCCGGTCGCGCGGGTCGCTCGTAGTCGTCGATCAGCCGGAGCGCTTCGTCGAGGGCGTAGACGAGTTCGACGGCGCGCACGAGGATGCTGCGGAAGGGGTTACGGCACCGCGCGCGCAGGCCTGCGGCCGCCGCGACCTCGCGGGCCAGCGGTGACAGCTGCGCGGAGTTGAGGCTGTAGCGGGCGAGCGGCCCGGCCAGGTAGCGCCGGCCGTCCAACCGGGCGTGCAACGCGGTGGAATGCGGCACCTGCCCTTCGACGACGTGCGCACCGAAATCGGCTGCGGTGAAAGAGGTTCCGGTGTCGCTGCGCAGGGTGCCGTCTTCGATGGCGTACCCGTCCGGCGAGGTGAGGGCGAGCAGGTCGTGGTCGAGTTCGAGGTCGGGAAAGTCGAATCCCGCGGCGAATGCGGCGGTTTCGACGGCGTAGTCCCGCGCGCGACGCAGCTGTTCGGCGATCGGATCGAACCGGGCCCGATCCGGTACCGCGTAGAAGCCGCCGATCCGGACGTTGATCGGATGGATCGAGCGACCCCCGACGAGTTCGAGCAGGCTGTTTCCCGCCTTCTTCACCGCCAGACCGTGTTCCACCAGTTCCCGGTGGTCGGCGGCCAGCGCGACGGCATCGGGATAGCCGAGGAAATCGGGCAGGTGCAGCAGGTAGATGTGCAGGGCGTGGCTGGCGATCCACTCACCGCAGTACAGCAGCCGCCGCAACGCCGCCAGCGGCGCGTCGAGGCGGATACCGCAGAGTTGTTCGAGTGCGTTACACGCGCTGGTCTGATAGGCCACCGGGCAGATTCCGCAGATGCGGGCGGTGAGATCGGGCGGCTCGGTGTAGGCCCTGCCCCGCAGGAACGCCTCGAAGAACCGTGGCGGCTCGTAGATGTTCAGTTCCGCGCGGGTGACCTTGTCGCCCTCGACGACGACCCGCAGAGCTCCTTCGCCCTCCACCCGAGCCAGCGAATTCACCGTCAATCGCCTACTGCGGTGGCTCATCTCGCCCCCTTTCCGCGAACGGCGGTGCGGCCGCGGCGAACGTGGCGAACACCCGATCGACATCGTCGTAGGACATGCCGTTGACGCGCAGGATCGGAAGCAGCGCACCGATATTGGGGCGGGCCATCGGCCCGAAGCATCCGAAACAGCCGCGGTGATACGACGGGCACAGGGCGCCGCAGCCGGCCTGGGTGACCGGGCCCAGGCAGGGTATGCCGTCGGCGACCATGACGCAGGTATTGCCGCGACGCTTGCATTCGGTGCACACACTGGTGTCGGGCAGATCGGGTGCGCGTCCGGCCAGCAGGGCGCAGAGGGTGTCGAGGAGCTGGCGGCGGTCGATCGGGCAGCCGCGCAGTTCGTAGTCCACTCGCACATGCGCGGCGATCGGGGTCACGGTGTCCAGCGTCGAGATGTACTCCGGGCTCGCGTACACGATCGAGGTGAAGTCGCCGATATCGGCGAAGTTGCGCAGTGCCTGAATGCCGCCGTGGCTCGCGCAGGCGCCGATCGTGACGAGAATGCGTGACTGCGAACGGATTTCGGCGATCCGATCGACCTCTTCGGGCGTCGAGACCGATCCCTCGACCAGCGACACGTCGTAGGGCCCGGGTTCGACCGCACTGGACGCCTCGGTGAAATGCGCGATCCGGATCCGGCCCGCGAGCGTCAGCAGCTCGTCCTCGCAGTCCAGCAGGGTGAGCTGGCAGCCGTCGCAGGAGGTGAACTTCCATACCGCGAGTGTCGGGACGGTCATCACAACTCCCGCACCGTCATCAGCGGTCCGGCCACCGCGTAGTCGACGACGGGTCCGTCCCGGCAGATCAGCAGCGGCCCGAGCTGACAGTGGCCGCATCGGCCCACGCCGCACTGCATATTGCGCTCCATCGACAGCCGGATGTCGCCGCGTGCCATGCCGCGCCGAATGAGCGTCCGCGCGCAGAACCGCATCATCGGTTCCGGCCCGCACAGGAACGCGGTGGTGCGTGCGGGATCGACGACGAGCGCGCCGAGGGGTTCGGTGACGAAGCCGACCCTTCCGGTCCAGCCGGGAGCCGGGTGATCGACGGTCCGGTACAGCTCGAGCCGGCCGTCGGCCTGCCATGCGCGCTGATCGTCCCGGAAGAGGATCTCACCAGGGGATCGCGCGCCGGTGATCAGCACGATCCGGCCGTATTCGGCTCGCCGCGCCAGCGCCTCCAGCACGATCGGACGCAGCGGCGCCATGCCGACTCCGCCGCCGACGACAACCAGATCGCGGCCGACGGCGGAATCGAGATCCCATCCGGTGCCGAACGGCCCGCGCACCCCGATCACGGCACCGGGCGGTGAGTCGTACAGCGCGGCGCTCACCGCACCGACCGAGCGGATGGTGTGCTCGAGAAAATCGTCTGCGGCACAAGGATTTCCGCTGATCGAGATGGCGATCTCGCCCACGCCGAATCGGTAGAGCATCATGAACTGGCCGGCCCGGAACCGTTGTGCCGCATCATCTATCGGGGCGAGGACCAAGGTCGCGGTATCGGCGGTCTGCGCGATGCGCTCGACCACCCGATAACGGAGCGTGGTGTCCGGGTCGGCGATCACTGCCGCGGCCGGCGCGCTGCTCACCGCCCACCTCCGCTCTCCCCCCGGCGCAGCGGGGCGGTCGTGGCCGCCTCGCCCGGATTGCGGTAGAGGTTCAGCAACCTCGCCCGAGTGGCCTGCAGCCGGTCCACCAGCGCCTCGAAGAGCAGCAAGGTGAGCGTGTAGCCGAATTTCGGGTCGGCATCGGCGATGTCGGCCAGGCGGGCCGCATCGAATTCGATCGCCTGCACGGGCTCGGTGGTGACGGCGCCGAAATGCCAGCGGTACGGCGGCACGAGCCAGGACCATCCGAGCAGATCACCGGGTCCGAGGGTCTGCACCACGAAGGATTCGCGGCCGGGAAGCGCCGCGTCCACGGCCACACATCCCGATCGGAGGAGCCAGCATCGGTCGGCTCGGCGGCCCTCCGTGATCAGCCGCTGCCCGGCGGGATAGCCGACGTTTCGCCCGGCTCGCGCGAGCGTGTCGAGTTTGCCGCGGTCCAGCGTGGCGAGCGGCGCGAAGGCGGACAGTTCCTCAGCGGTGGTCATCGTCGCCTCCTTCGACCGTTTCGGCCAGGCGGGCGACCTCGACGGTCAAGTCGATACCCGCGGGGCACCATGCGATGCAGCGGCCGCACCCGACGCAGCCGGAACTGCCGAATTGGTCGTACCAGGTACTCAATTTGTGGGTCAGCCACTGCCGGTACCTGCTCTCGCCCGACTGCCGCACACTGCCGCCGTGCAGATGGGAGAAGTCGAGTTCGAAGCACGAGGCCCAGCGCTCCCAGCGCTCGGCATGTGTGCCGGTGAGATCGGTGACGTCCTCGGTGGTGGTACAGAAGCAGGTGGGACACACCATGGTGCAGTTGGCGCAGGTGAGGCAGCGGCTCGCGACGTCCTGCCAATGAGACGATTCGCGGGAGCGGCTGAGCACGTCGCGGATATCGACGGCAGGCATACTTCGTCCCATCCGGTCCGCCGCCGCCGCGACCTCGGCTCGCGCCGCCGATATCTCCGCCTCCGAACTCGGTTCACCGACCAGTTCGGCGGCGATGCGCGCACCCGCCTCGGTACCCACGTCGACGAGGAACCGGTGCCCGGCGTCGTCGATGCGTTCGGTGAGGGCGAGGTCGTAGCCGGAGGACACGTCCGGGCCGGTGTGCATCGACGCGCAGAAGCACACGCCGCCGGGCTCGGTGCAGTTCACGCCGATGATGAACAGCTCCCGGCGCCGCGCCGCGAACGCCGAGTCGGGATGGGCGCCGCCGCCGAGCACCTGCCCGAGCACGCCGATCGCGGCCATATCGCAGCCGCGCACGCCGAGAAATGCGGTCGGCGTCGGAATATCCTGCACCGGTTCGGAATTCAGATCCGCGTCGAACCGGGCGATCCGGCGATGAGGCGGCTGGAGGAATTGTTTCCACGATCCCGGGCCGGCCGAATGCGAGAAGACGGCTTCGTCGTCGCGCCGGAACAGCCGATATCGCCCCGGCTCGGTGTGCACACCCCAGCCCCCGGGCAGCCGGGCGCCGGAATCGAGCTCGTCGAGGACTATCGCCCCATCGCGGACCTGCGGGCCGATGACCCGGTAGCCGTGCTCGACGAGGACGGCGACGAGCCGATCCAGGCCCGCCCGGTCGATCGTCACGTTGTCGCCGATGGTCATGTGGAGCCTCTGTTCGCCGCAGAGTCGGTATTCGTCGCCGGTTCGCATTCCAGCCTCGTCGCGGGGGTGCCCGACCGGGAGCGCCGAAGGTCCCGGCCGGGGGGCCGGAAGGCCCGAATCGGATCGATCCACGGCAACCGGCGCCGTTGTCCTCGGTGGTCCCCGGCGCCGGATCGTCGACCGGCCGGGCAACAAGATCGCCGAGAACCGGATTCGCGCCGAGAGTGCCGGGTAGACTTTCGCCGCGTGCGGGAATCGGCCTCGGTCGCCGATTCCCGTTGCCCGCAACACGTTCGACACGGCACTCCGCATATCGCCGTTGCCGCTTCGTCTCGGAAAGGATTGCGACGTGGAATCCGGCTCCCCTGTCGACCTGCGACAGAACCAGCCCCACACTGCCCGCATGTACGACTACTACCTCGGCGGCCAGGACCACTACAGCGCGGATGCGGAAGCGGCCGAGAAGGTCGTGGCGACCTGGCCCGGAGTGCGGGTGGCCGCGCAGCAGAACCGGGCGTTCATCCACCGTGTGACACGGTTCCTGGCGAACGCGGGGATTCGTCAATTCCTCGATATCGGAACGGGTATCCCCACCGAGCCGAATCTGCATCAGGTGGCCCAGCAGGTCGCCCCCGACTCACGAGTCGTCTACGTCGACAACGATCCGATCGTGCTCGTCCACGCCCGGGCGTTGATGATCAGCTCCCCGGAGGGACGCACCAACTACATCTCCGCCGACGTCACCACCCCCGAAGCGATTCTCGACGCCCCGGGATTGCACGAGACGCTGGACCTGACCCAGCCGGTCGCGGTCAGCCTCAACGCGCTGATGCATTTCGTGCCCGACGAGCACGGCGCCTACGGAATCATCGAGACGCTGATGAAGCGGTTCGTGCCCGGCTCGTACCTGGTGATGACGCATGTCACCCCGGACTTCGATCCGACGGCGATAGCGACGGTGGTCGAGATCTACCGCCGCAGCGGTCTGCCGTGCCAGGTCCGCAGCCGCGACGAGTTCGCGCGCTTCTTCGACGGCATGGAGCTGATCGAACCGGGTGTCGAGGTACCGCACCGCTGGCGCCCCGACGGTGTCGCCCCCGCGAAGAAGATGGACGTGCAGGTGTCCGCCTACGCGGCCGTCGCACGCAAGTAGCCCGGTCCCCACTTGGTCCGGAACAGGCTGTGCCGCAACGGTTTCGGCGGCAGCTGGTCCCGAACGCCGTCCCGCGCTATCGGCACGCGGGACGGCCGAGCGACGATCGGCCGTCGGTGATGCGCAGCGCCTTGAGCCGGGCGTACAGCGTCGTGCGGCTGATGCCGAGTTCGTGTGCCGTCTTGAGCTTGTTGCCCTGATTGCGGCGTAGCGCCTCGACGATGGCATCGCGCTCGGCGCGCTCGCGACCGGAAAGGCGGCGGGCCCGCGAGGACACGCGGTAACGATCCGGCAGGTCGGCTACCGTCACGTCCCCGCGATGGCGATGCCGCAGCACATGCGCCAGGACGGCCTTGAGTTCGTGCAGGTTGCCGGGCCACGGGTGGGTGGCGAGCAATTCGATCACGCTCGGCAGCAGCCGCACATCGGCGGACGGATCGAGCTCGTGCAGCAGGGTTTTCGTGATCGCGGGCAGTTCGGCGGCGCGTTCGTGCAGCGGCGCCACGTCTACCCGCTGCACACACCTGGCCGCCAGCGCGGCATGCGCGCCGTGGGTAGTGCGCAGCGGCAGCGAGGTGAGCAACACTCTGCGCCCGCGTGCGGCGTCGATCGCATCGATCAGTTGGTCGACCACCGGCTCCGGCAGGGCATCGACCCCGTCGACGCAGACGGCGCCGCCGGGGCCGGACAAGTTCTCCCGCAGCCTGTCGAGCCAGTGCTGGGCGCCGTCCGCCGCGACGTCCGCGCACTGATGGAATTCGACGTCTTCGCCGCGCGCCATCCGCCGAGCCTCGCTACTGCGCCCGGAACCCCGTTCGCCGACGATCAGAACCGGTCCCGTCGTCGCCCCTTCCAGCGCCCGGTGCCCGGTGGCGCCCGCGCGCACCCTCGTCACGGTCGCCGCCTCTTCGATGGGTTCGAAGTGGAACAGCATGCCGGTGCCGGCGCCGGGCGCCTGGGACAGATGAATGCGCACCGCCGCACCGGACGCGAGCCGGACCTCGGTGACGCGCGGATGGGCGGCGGTCCGCTCCGCCAGCAGACGCAACAGCGCGTAGTCGGACGGGCCGAGCAGATCCACCGCGCTCTTGTTGGTCAGCACGATGTCGTCACCGACCGCGGCGATGGCGCGCCGCTGCCGGGAAACGGTCTGGAACGCGGCCAGCAGCGCACGTTCGGACGCCTTGGCCTGATCCAGCAGTCGCTGTTCGATATCCTGTGCCGCCCGCTGCAGAAACGGGCCGAGAAGCGGATCGGCGTGGGTGTTGGTGCTGGTGATGTCCAAGGCGCCGACCAGGCGGCGGGTGACCGGATGCAGGATCGGGTGGCCGTAGCAGGTGAATCCCTTGAAGCGCTCGATGTAGTGCTCGGAGCCGTTGACGGCGATGCCGCGGCGGGTTTCGAGCGCGGTACCCAGCGCATTGGTGCCGAAGGTGTCCTCGGCGAGGCTGGTTCCGCTCCGGATGCCCAGCGTGTCCAGCGCCCGTTCGAAGCGCGGATCGCCGAACCACCGGTAGACCAGCCGGCACTCGCGATCCGCCAGCAGCAGGCTGTAGGCGGTGTCGGCGAGGGCGACCGCCATCTGATCGAGAACCGGCCGCGCGGCCTCGAGCAGCCGGCTGCGCGGATCGACCTCCACCGCGGGCAGATCGGGGAATCCGTCGAATTCGGGTGGTACGCCGGACAGCTTCGAGCGCCGCCACGACAACTCGATCTCCCGGCGCGGCGCCGACGCCGTCGCCTCGCCACACTGCGATGTCGCCATCCGGTGCTACCTCCTGTCTGCCGTGCATACCCACGTCGGTCGCGGTTCGCCTTCCGCGGTCCCGGGCGGGACCGCGGCCGCCCCCGTGGCGGCGGCCGCGGGGCGGACCTACGATCCGGCGTGGATCACCACACCACGGATATTCTTGCCGTCGCGCAGGTCTTGATAGCCCTGATTGATATCTTCGAGCGAATATCGCGTGGTGATCAGCTCGTCCAGCTTCAACTGGCCGCTGTCGTAGAGCCGCAGCAGCCGCACGATGTCGTACTGCGGGTTGGCGGATCCGAACAGCGTGCCCTTGATGGTCTTCTCGTTCAGCGTCAGCTCGGCGCCGGAGACGTGAACGGTGAGCTTGGCCGGATCGGCCAGGCCCGTGACGACCACGGTCCCACCCTTGCCGATGACGGCGAAGGCGGCCGACACGACCTCCTCGGTCACCGTGCCGACGGTGATGATCGCCTGGTCGGCGCCCTGCCCCCAGGACAGTTCGGCGACCTTCTCGGCCGCCTCCTCGGACGTCGAAAAGGCATGGGTGGCACCCATTTTCAGCGCCGTCTCGCGTTTGAAGCCGACCGGGTCGACCACCACGACGTACTTGGCCCCGGCATGGACGGCGCCCTGCACCGAATTGATGCCCAGCCCGCCGATGCCGTAGATGACGGTGATGTCACCGGCGCGCACATTGCCCGAGTAGACGGCGCTGCCCCACCCCGTCGGCACCCCGCAACCCACGACGACCGCGGTCTCGAGGGGCAGCCAGTCGTCGACCTTCACCACCGAATGCTGGGAGATCGTCGCCCGCTCGGAGAAGGTGCCCAGCATGCACATCGCACCGAAATCCATTCCGCCGGAATGGAATCGGAACGTCCCGTCGGGCATGCAGCCGTCCAGGATGGTCGCACCCATATCGCACAGGTTCTGCCGACCGGTCGAACAGTACCGGCAGGTGCCGCAGTTCGGAATGAAACTGCACACCACGTGGTCGCCGGGAGCGACCTTGGTGACGCCGGGACCGACCTCCTCGATGATTCCCGAGCCCTCGTGCCCGCCGACGATCGGATAGCGCGGCGGCAGATCGCCGTCGGTGAGATGCAGGTCGGAATGACACAGTCCGGCGGCGGTGTAGCGGATCAGGACCTCGCCGGGGCCGGGCCCGTCCAGGTCGAGTTCCATCAGTTCGAAGGGTTTGCCGGGCTCGACGAGTACTGCTGCTGTTGTCTTCACGAAAGTTCTCCTGCGCTGGAATCAGAGGGCGACGTTGACCGACTTGGTCTGCAAATACAGGTCCAGGCCGTCCGGGCCGAGTTCACGGCCCCAGCCGGACTGCTTGTAACCGCCGAAGGGCATCGCGGTGTCGAAGCCGTTGTACTGGTTGATCCACACCGAGCCGGCTTTCAGCTCGCGGGCCACCCGGTGGGCCTTGGAGATGTCACGGGTCCAGATGCCCGCGGCCAGGCCGTAGATCGAATCGTTGGCCTGGTGCGCGGCGGCCGCGATCCCTTCGTCGGCGTCGAACGGCAGCGCCGCCACGACCGGGCCGAAGATCTCCTCGCGCACGATGCTGAATTCGGGCCGCACGTCGACGAATACGGTCGGTTGCACGAAGTATCCGGTGTCGCCGTGGCGGCCCCCGCCGGTGAGCGCCTTCGCCCCGTCGGCGAGACCGGCCTGCAGATAGGCGGTGACGCGGTCGAACTGCTCCTGCGACACCAGCGGGCCCAGCTCGGTGGACGGGTCCAAGCCGGGACCGATCTTCACCCGCGAGGCGGCCTCGGCCACCGCTGCGGTGAAATCGCCGAAGATCTTGTCCTCCACATACAGTCGCGTCCCCGCGACACAGCACTGGCCGTGATTGAACAGCCAGGCGTTGAGCGAGCCGGTGACCGCGGCCTCGAAATCCGCGTCGGCGAACACCACGTTGGGGCTCTTGCCGCCCAGCTCCAGCGACACCTTCTTCAGATTGCCCTTGGCAGCGTCGACGACCAGCTTGCCGACCTCCGTGGATCCGGTGAAGGCGACCTTGTCGACGCCGTCGTGCGCGGCCAGGGCGGCGCCGGCATCGCCGAATCCGGTCACGATATTGACCACGCCGGGCGGGAATCCGGCCTCCTGGAACACCTCTCCCAGCAGCAGCGCGGTCAGCGGAGTCTGCTCGGCGGGCTTGAGCACCACCGTATTTCCGGCAGCCAGCGCGGGGGCCAGCTTCCAGGCCGCCATCAACAGCGGGAAGTTCCACGGCACGATCAGCCCGCAGACGCCCACCGGCTCGCGCAGGGTGTACGCGTGGAACCGGCTGCCGGGCGGCGCGAACGGCATCGACACATCGACCGTGCTGCCCACGATCTTGGTCGCCCAGCCCGCGTAGTACCGGAAGACGTCGGCCGCCCACGCGGTGTCGACGACGGTGGCGACCGCCGCGGATTTACCGTTGTCCAGCGCCTCGAGTTCGCCGAACTGCTCCGCGCGTTCGGAGAGAAGATCGCCGACCCGCCACAGCAGCCGTTCGCGCTCATTGGGTTTCATCCACTGCCACGGCCCGTTGTCGAAGGCACGGCGGGCGGCGCGGACGGCGCGGTCCACGTCGGCCGCCTCGCCGTGGGCCACCTCCGCCAGCACACTGCCGTCGGCGGGATTGTGCGTCGCGAATGTCCGACCCGACTGGGCATCGGTCCATTCGCCGTCGATCAGCAGCTGCTTTCGACCGCTGAGTACCGCCCGAACGTCCGCCCGGACCGGGAACTCGGAGACGACCGTCATCGAAACCTCCTGGCTACAACCTGATGTGATGCAAGCCATAGTGGGATGAATCGAGCATCGGGAAGTGTCCAGTTTCTGAACACCGGTCCGGCGCGTCAGTTCGCGGCCGGGAGGACGACGACCTTGCCCGGCAACGTTCCCGCGGCCGCCCGGGTGTGCACCGATGCCAGCTCTGCCAGCGGGACACGCTCGTCGACGTCGACGATCAACGTGCGAAGGTCCACGCGCGCAACGAGTTCCGCCAGTTGCCGCGCGTCGCTGCGGACGTAGACGTCGACAGCGCGCACGCCGCGCGCCGCGTCGGCCGGGGCGGGCATCCACACGGTGGTGCCGACCACGACGCCGCCGTCGCGGACCAGTCCGGCCAGCGCCGCGAACTCGGCCGGATCGATCGGCGCGAGGTTGAGCAGGACGTCGACCGGCTCGGTCACCGCGGCGGTCACCTCGGCGGTGGTGTGGTCGACGACCTCGTCGGCGCCCCGCGCCTCGACGCGCTCGCGGCTGCGCGGACTGCCGGTGGCGATCACATGGGCGCCGGCCGCCTTGGCCAGCTGTACCGCATAACCACCCACGGCTCCCCCGGCGCCACTGATCAGAATCCGTTGCCCGGGCTTCAGTTCGGCGTGGTCGAACAGCGCCTGCCACGCGGTGAGTCCGACCAGCGGCAGCGCGGCCGCATCTGCGAGCGGGATGCTCGCCGGCGCCGCCGCCAGACTCTGCGCAGGCGCGAGCACGTACTCCGCCGCGGCGCCGTCGTCGGTGAACGGCAGGAAGCCGACGACCCGGTCACCGACCTTCGGCTCGTCGACGCCCTCGCCGAGCGCGTCGACGGTTCCGGCGACGTCCAGGCCGGGGATGTGCGGCAGCGCCAGGGGCATCGGGCCCTGCATGAATCCCGCGCGGATGTTGCCGTCGACGCCGTTGAACGATGTCGCCGCGACGCGTACCCGGACCTGGCCGGGACCGGGAACCGGCCGGTCGACGTCCTCGTAGCGAAGGACCTCGGGATCGCCGTACTCGTGGAATCGAACCGCCTTCATCGTGGTGCCTCACTCTCGATGGTGATGTGCTTCGAGTTCGAAGCACATTGGCCACGGTAGCAGTGCTTTGAATTCGAAGCAAGAGTTTCGAAATCGAAGCAAGAGTTGTACAGTCGTGCCATGTCCGAGACCCCGCGGCCCCTGGACGCCGTGCAGCTGGGCGCGTATTTCGCCCTCATGGAGGTCGCCGGCCTGCTCCGGCACGCGGTCGAGCAGCAGCTGCGAGACGCCGGCGATCTGAGCTACGTGCAGTTCCAGCTGCTGGCGCGGCTCGGTCTCGACTCCCCCACCGGCAGTGAGCGCATGACCGACCTGGCCGACGGCGTCGTCTACAGCCGCAGCGGATTGACCTATCAGGCCGGTCTGCTCGAGAAGGCGGGGCTGGTCACGCGCGCGCCCTCCGCGGACGACGAGCGCGGCGTCACGGTCACGATCACCGATGCCGGCCGGGCACTGCTCGCCGAGGTCCTTCCCGGCCATACCGAGGTCGTCAACCAGCAGCTCTTCGAACCGCTGTCCCGCGCGGACACCAAGGCCCTGGCCGAGCTGCTGTCGCCGGTGCGCGACCACATGCGTGCTGCGCCACCCCGCTCGGCAACACCCCGCCGCCGGCGATAACCGATCCGCCCGGCCGCTACGAATCGTTGCTGAGGTGCCCGCACTGCACCGGGCATTCCGGGACGGTCCCCCGGTAGGGGTTCACGTCGACCCTCGCGGAGATCAGCGCCGATCGGCCCGCGGTGCATCTGGTCTACGCCGCCGCCAACCGCGACCCGAACCGGTTCACCGATCCGAACCGCTTCGACATCCGACGGCCCGACAACGAGCATTTCGGCTGGGGCAGCGGCATCCACACCTGCCCGGGCGGCCCGCTCGCGCGATCGGAAGTCGATCTCGCACTGGAGATCTTCCTACGCCGCGTCGTGACACCGCGGCTGGTCGTCGATCCGCCACCGAATCGGCGCAGCCAATCTTCCGGGGGCCACGACATCTGCTCATCGACGTCGACCACATCGCCGGTCGAGCCGATCGATGATCGCGGCGGAAGCCTCCGATCAGGGGGCGACGATGCCTCGGCGGACCTGACCGGGGCTCGGTGTGACGGTGGGCGGCTTGCGATTTCGCGAGGAGCGCAGTTGGTAGGGAACGCTGGTGACCATGACACCCGGTTCGAACAGCAGGCGTGCTTTGAGCCGGAGCGAGCTCTGGTTGTGCAGCAGGTTCTCCCACCAGTGTCCGACGACGTACTCGGGGATGTAGACGCTGACCACGTCCCGGGGCCGCGATCGGCGGACCCGTTTGATGTACTCGACGACGGGACGGGTGATTTCGCGGTAGGGCGACTCGACGACCTTCAACGGAATGCTGACGTCGTGGCGCTCCCACGATTGGGTCAGCGCCCGGGTGTCGGTGTCGTCGACGTTGACCGTGACGGCGGTGAGGGTGTCGGGGCGGGTGGCGCGCGCGAACTGGACAGCCCGCTGAGTTGCCTTGTGCCAGTCCGAAACCAGCACGATCGCATGCACCCGGCCGGGCAGCGTCGTCTCCTCGTCGGGGTCGATGTCGAGTTCGGCGCGCACCGTCGCGTAGTGGGTGTGGATGGAATACATCATCAGCACCAGCAGTGGCATCGCGATGACCACTAGGTAGGCGCCGTGACCGAATTTGGTGATCATGACCACGACCAGCACGACGCCGGTGAAGCAGGCACCGAACGCGTTGATCGCCCGGGCCCGGTGGATGCGCCGGCGTTGCCCCGGCGCGGTCACCGCGCGTAGTTCGCGATTCCAATGCCGGACCATGCCGGTTTGGCACAGCGTGAACGAGGTGAACACGCCGACGATGTAGAGCTGGATCAACCTGGTGGTCTGTCCGTCGAAGGCGTAGATCAACCCGGCGGCGACCGCGGCGAGCAGGACGATGCCGTTGGAGTAGGCGAGCCGGTCTCCGCGCGTGTGCAATTGGCGTGGCAGGTAACGATGTTGGGCCAGGATCGAGGTCAGCAGCGGGAACCCGTTGTAGGCGGTGTTCGCGGCGAGGATCAGGATCAGCGCGGTGGTGACCATCAGGTAGTAGAAGCCCAGGCTGCTGTCGCCGAAGACCGCCCCCGCGATCTGCGCGATGACGGTCTTCTGGGCGTCGGTGCGGCAATCGCCCGGAAAGCCGATCAGGTCGCAGGTGTTCTCGGCGACGCGCGTGTGGGTGATCATCGCCAGCGCGGTGACACCGGTGAACATGGCGATCGCCAGCACACCCATCGCGGTCATGGTCCGGGCCGCGTTGAGCGACTTCGGTTTTCGGAACGCGGGGACGCCGTTGGAAATCGCCTCGGCCCCCGTCAGCGCCGTACACCCCGAGGAGAACGCCCGCAGCGCGAGAAATGCCACCGCGGCCGTACCGAGGCCGGCGTGCGCGGCGTTGATCTGGTAGTGCGCGCTCTCGGCGACCGGTGCGTGCCCGATCAGCGTCTCGACCACACCGATCGAGATCATCACCATGACGCCGGCGACGAAGGCGTAGGTCGGCACGGCGAACGCCCGGCCGGATTCTCGCACCCCACGCAGGTTCATCGCGGTCAGCGCCACGATGAACCCGATATCGATCAGCACCCGATGGGGGTTCAGCGCCGGCGCCGCGGAGATGACGTTGTCCACCCCCGCCGCGACCGATACCGCCACCGTCATCACGTAATCGACCAGCAGCGCCGCCGCGACGACCAAACCCGGTATCGCCCCGAGGTTTTCGGCGACGACCTCATAGGATCCACCGCCCGACGGATAGGCGCGCACGACCTGGCGATACGACAACGCGACCACCGCCAGCAGCACGACGACACCACCGGCCACCCACGGTGTCAGATACAGATAGCTGAGCCCGCCCAGCGTCAGGATGAGCAGAATCTCCTGAGTCGCATACGCCACCGAGGACAGCGGATCACTGGCGAAAATCGGTAATGCCAGCCGCTTCGGCAACAGCGTCTCCCCGAGCCGATCGCTGCGAAACGGTCGTCCCAGCACCACCCGTTTGGCGACGTCGATCGGTGAAACCACGATTAATCAGCCTAAATCCGGCAAACCCGAACTTAGTGATCGCGAGGCGTAGGGAAAACGTAAAAATCCCGCGCCGCGGCCGGCGACCTCACTCGCCGAGCAGCCGTTCGACGGCGGCACGGGTCGCCAGAGCCCGGGCTCCGTAATCCTCGAAAAGCGCAGGGGTCAGCCGCGACGACGGCCCGGAGATGCTGAAGCATGCGCGGGCCGGCCCGTAGCGCCCGCGCAGGGCCACCGCGACCGCGCAGATACCGTCGTGCAGCCCTTCGATCGTGGTGGCGTATCCCCGTCGGCGGATGAGAGCGATCTCCTCCCAGAGTTCGTCCACGTCGGTGATGGTGTGTTCGGTGGTCTTGGCGGGGGTTTGGGACAGGTAGGCCGCGATCCGTTCGTCGGACAGGGTCGCGAGGAACGCCTTTCCGGTCGCGGCGGCGTGCAGCGGCAGCCGGGTGCCCAGTGCCATGAACGCGCGCACCTGGTGCGAGCTGTCGAGACGTTCGATGAGCACCAGTTCGTCGCCGTCGGGAACCGCGAGATGCACTGTCTCACCGGTCGACATCTGCAGCGCGGACAGCTCCGGCAGCGCCACCTCACGCAGATTGTCGCGACCCGCGACCGCACTACCCACCCGGAAAGCCAGACCGGTGATCTCCCATCGTCCTTCCGGTGACGACCGCACCCACCCGGCCTCCTCGAGGGTTTTCAGACAGCGCTGCACCGTACTTTTCGGGACCTCCAGCCGCCGGGCGAGGTCGCTGAGACCCGCGGGCTGCAGCCGCGCCACCTCCTCGAATACCCGCAGGGCGGTCAGCACGCTGTTCACGACCGCGCCCTTGCGCCGAACGCGCGGCGGCACACCCGTTGTTGACGGAGTCGCCTGGAGCTAATACCGTCACTGGTCCATAATGTAGCACATCGGTCCACAATGTGGACCGTACACGAGAAAGTGGCCCTCATGCCAGTTCCTCTTCTCACCGCATTGCAGACCGCAACGGCCGAGTCCCGCCCCGCCGTCACGATCGGCGACACCGCCTTGCGGCCCGATGCGCTGTTGGGCGCGGCGGGCGCGCTCGCGCATCGCCTCGCCGGCGCCGGATGTGTCGCCATCGACGCCCGCCCCAGCGTCGACACCGTGATCGCCGTGGTGGGCTGCCTGCTGGCCGGCGTGCCCGCGGTCCCCGTTCCCCCGGATTCCGGCGCGGTCGAACGCCGCCACATCCTCACCGACTCCGGCGCCGAATTATGGCTCGGCGCAACGGATTCCGATATCTCCCTGCCCGCGGTCACGGTCGACCCGCGCGCCTCCGAATCCTGGACGGGCCCCGAACCCGATCCGGCTACGACGGCGCTGATCGTCTACACCTCCGGGACCACCGGCGCGCCGAAGGGAGTGGTGCTGTCGCGCGCCGCGATCGCCGCCAGCCTGGACGGACTGCGCGACGCGTGGCAGTGGAGTGCCGACGACGTTGTCGTCCACGGGCTTCCGCTGTTCCACGTGCACGGCCTGGTGGTCGGTGTGCTGGGCGCCCTGCGCACCGGATCGCCGCTGGTCCACACCACTCGCCCGACCCCCGACCGATACGCCGCGGCGGGCGGATCGCTGTATTTCGGCGTGCCGACGGTCTGGTCGCGGGTCTGCGCCGATCCGGATTCCGCGCGGGCGCTCGCCTCCGCTCGCCTGCTGGTCTCGGGGAGTGCGCCGCTGCCGGTTCCGGTGTTCGAGGGGTTGCGGGCGCTCACGGGCAGCGCGCCGATCGAGCGATACGGCATGACCGAAACCGTCATCACACTCAGCACGCGATACGACGGTGAGCGCCGTCCCGGCTGGGTCGGACTACCGGTGACCGGAGTGAAAACCCGGCTCCGCTCGGACTCCGGCGATACCGTCGGCCACGACGGCGAAACTCTGGGCCGCCTCGAAATCGCCGGGCCCACACTGTTCGACGGTTACCTCCACAACAAGGCCAAGACCGACGAGGTCATGTCGCCCGACGGATGGTTCGACACCGGCGACATCGCCGTGATCGATCCGGACGGCTTCCACCGCATCGTCGGTCGTGAATCGGTCGACATGATCAAATCCGGCGGCTACCGGATCGGCGCGGGCGAGGTCGAACACGCACTGCTGTCACATCCGGGCGTGCGCGAGGCCGCTGTGGTCGGTGTCCCCGATGCCGATCTCGGCCAGCGCATCGTGGCATATGTCGTCGGCGAGCCCGGAAACCACGACGCCCTCATCGATTTCGTCGCCGGATCACTGGCGATACACAAGCGGCCGCGTGAGATTCGCATGGTCGAGGCGCTGCCACGCAATGCGATGGGCAAGATCCAGAAGAAGACGCTCCTCAGCGATCACACCCCGCACTGACCGGACACCGTTCACCCGGCTCCGTCACCGCGCCGCCGGCGCCGCTTCGCGGCCGGTTCGGGTTCGGCTTCGTCGCCCTCGGCCGGGAACATGACCGCCGGATTGATGGTGGCCAAATCACGACTGGCCGCCGCGTAGAGGCCGGTCAGGATGTGCATCGTGCGGACCGCATGCCGCATTTTCGTTGTCACATCGGATAATTCGGCCAGATTGGCCGTGAGCAGTTCACGCCGCAGCGCGGCATAGCGATCGGAGATCTCGCGCCCGGCCTCGGTCACCCGGAATACCGACGAGGTGCCCGACTTGGTGCGCTCGAGCAGCCCCAGGCTGACCAGCTTCCGCAGGTTGTACTGCAGATTGGGCAGATCCTCGCGATTGGTCAACTGCGCGATGGTCGCGGTGTCCTTGGCGCGTTCCTGCATGCGCACGACATGCAGCGCCACGACTTCGTTGAAGGCCAGATCCACATCCCCGGCGATCCGTAACGCCTGCACGGCGAACCGCTCGAACGCGCCCTCGACCTGCAACAGGGCGAATTCGAAGGCGGTCATCGCCTCTTCGTGCGTGTTCTCGGCCAGATGCCAGCGGCGTTCCGGATCCAGATTCGCGGGCCGGTCGGCGCCGGCGGCTTCGGTGGCGGTCATAGGACACCAGCCAACACGGGTAACACGGCCGACCGCAACGTGGAACATGAAATTTACGTTGAAAGTCTATTGATAGTCCACGAAGATTCTGTAATGTGTCTCAGGACACCACGGTGTCCAGCCCACATTCCGCGCCGCATTCCCCGCCGCGCCCTCATCACAGATCAACCACGCACACACCGCGTGGTCCCCACCTCGATGGAGGTTTCTCGATGTCCGCTGACCACTACAACGGCACCTCGGCCGGTGTGACCCGGCACTACGCCCCCTACGTCCAGGCCGACTGGGGCTATGCCAACCACTGGTATCCCGCACTGTTCTCCACCGAACTCGCCGACGGCACCGTCAAAGGCGTCACCATCGGCGGCCACGACATCGCCCTGCGCCGGTCGGCGGGTAAGGCCTACGCACTGTCGGATCGGTGTATCCACCGCGGCGTGAAACTGTCGGCGAAGCCCATGTGCCTGTCCGAGGGCACCGTGACCTGCTGGTACCACGGCTACACCTACAGCGTCGACGACGGCAGCCTCACCACCATCGTCGGCAATCCCGACGATTCGCTGATCGGGCGGGCCGCGATCCGGACCTATCCGGTCGAAGAAGTCAACGGCATGATCTTCGTCTTCGTCGGCGACGCGGACTACGGCACCCCGCCGCCGCTCGAGAGCGATCTGCCGATGCGAGTCACCAACGACCCCAACAACTCTCCCGTCGCCCACCTGATGGACGACAACATCATCGTGCGCGGCATCCACCGCAAGCTGGTCGGCAACTGGCGCCTGGCCGCCGAGAACGGCCTGGATCCGGGACATCTGCTGGTGCACTGGGACAACCAGATCCTGGTGGCCCTCGACCGTGCCCTGCCGCTCGGCGTCAATGCTCTCACCGACGACGCCACCGAGGAGATCGACATCCCCAACGGGCCCAAGGGCGTGATGAACCGCTACGACCGGCCCGATCTGTATCAGCCGGTGCTGGAGAACCCGAAGGTCGACATCAAGGCCCGCGGCACTGTTCAGCACTACTTCCGCACCTCGCTGTGGGTGCCGGGCGTGTTGATGGTGGAGCACTGGCCGATCACCGACGTCGTGCAGTACGAGTTCTACGTCCCGATCGACGACCACCACCACGAGTACTGGGAGGTCGTGGCGACCCGCGCCCACACCGACGAGGAACGGGCCGAATTCGACTTCAAGTTCGAACATTTCTTCAAGCCGCTCGCGCTCGAAGGCTTCAACAACAGCGACGTGTTCGCCCGCGAGGCCACCGAGGAGCATTACACCCGCTTCGACGGCTGGAACAACGAAATGCTCTGCGACATGGACTATTCCATCATCGCGTGGCGCAAGATGGCCGCCCGTCACCTGCGCGGATACTTCGAATCGCCGTATCGGGACGAGGACTGACCGCATGACCATGTCTCCGAGCGAAATCCGCTCCACCGACCGCGCGGACACCGGAACCCATTGTGTCCGTTTGCGTTACACCGACACGGTGAAGGAGATCCACGTACCGGACGGCATTTCCGTGCTGGACGCCGCCACCGCCGCCGGCGTGCGGCTGGCCCATCAATGCGGGATCGGCACCTGCGGCACCTGTATCGGCCGGATATCGGCCGGAGACGTGGTCATGCCCGAAGGCCGCGTCTATCCGTTGCGCGCGGACGAATCGGCGGCGGGCATGCGGCTGCTGTGCCAGGCGCGTGCCCGTTCCGACGCCGAGATCGACCTCGACTATCCGGCGGCCCTGCTCGACGAGAACCCGATCATCACGACCACCACCAAGGTCGCCGGCCTCACCTGGCTGGCCGATTCCGTGGTCGAACTGCAGATCCGGTTGCCGAAGTCGGCGAAATTCTCCTTCCGGGCGGGACAGTACGTGCGGCTGCGGGTGCCCGGCACCCGCGAATGGCGCTCGTACTCCATGGCTTCCGGGGAACGGGAGAAGCGCCGGCTCACCTTCACCGTGCGCGTCCTGCCGTCCGGGGCGATGTCGCACTATCTGCGTGAGCGCGCCGCCGTCGGCGACGAGCTCGAGATGGAGGGCCCGATGGGGTCGTTCGGACTGCGTCCCGAACCCGGTCCGATCCTCATGGTGGCGGGCGGCACCGGGCTGGCCCCGATGTTGTCGATGCTCGACGCGCTGCAGACCGCACGCGATCGCGACCGCATCGAGCTGGTTTTCGGCTGCACCCGCGGACCCGATCTGTTCCACCTCGACGAGCTCGCGGGACGGCGCAGTTTCACCCCGGGGCTGTCGGTGCGGGTGGTGGTCGACGAGCCGTTCGACCATCCCGACGTGCTCACCGGTAATCCGGTCAGCGTGCTCACCGCGGCCGACGTCGCCGACCCGAGCACCAGCGCCTACCTGTGCGGTCCCCCGGCCATGCTCGATGCGGCCCGCGTCCGGCTGAGCGAACTGGGCCTGCCGCCCGAGCGGATCCACGCCGAGCAATTCCTCCCCAGCTGATCACCACCGGCGGTCCGGCCGCCGGTGCGCACAGATTGTGAATCATCATGAGCATCGCCCGACTCGGGGCTCTGACCGTCGAGGTCGCCGATATCGACGCCTGGCAGCATCTGCTGGTCGACCTTCTCGAACTCGATGCCCGGCCCCGCACCTCATCGGCGGATCCGCTGCTGATCCGCCTCGACGACCGCCACCACCGCATCGCGTTGTATCCCGGTACCGAAGACCGCGTCCGGCGGGTCACCTGGGAGGTGAACACTCCCGAGCAGCTGAAAACGCTGGCCGAGGCGGTCGAGGCCGAAGGTATCGAGGTCGAGCGGGTGGCCGCCGGCGACGCGTTCGATGTCGCCGCCGCCATCCGGTTCGCCGATCTGGACGGGTTTCCCACCGAGATCGGCTACGGCGTGCTGACCGACCACCACCCGGTACGGCCCGGCGGGGTGATCAGCGGGTTCGTCACCGGTGAACTGGGTCTGGGGCATGTGGTCTACATGTGCTCGGACTATCCGGCGGCGGTGGACTTCTACACCCGCGTCCTCGGTTTCCGGCTCACCGACTACATCGTCTGGGACGGCGCGGATGCCACCTTCCTGCACTGCAATTCACGCCACCACAGCCTGGCGTTGATGAACGAATGCTTCGGGATGCGCGGCGGCGACCTCAACCATCTGATGATCGAGACCGCCACGCTCGACGACGTCGGCCGGGCCTACGACCGGATCACCGCCGCGGGCATCGATCTGAAGATGACGCTCGGTCGCCACACCAACGACGGGGTCACCTCGTTCTACCTCTCCACGCCGTCCGGCTTCGGCATCGAAATCGGCTGGGGCGGAAGCGTTGTCGACGAGGACTGGGTCGTGCAGACCTACGACGCCCCGGCGCGCTGGGGCCACGAGGTCCGGAAGAAGGTGAGCTGAGATGACCGTGGACGCCACCACCGGCGAGCACACCGAGACCTCGAGCATCACGACGGTGGAACGCTATCTGGAGCGCGTCGCCGAACGCGACGAATCCGTCCGTGCCTGGGCCTTTCTCGATCCGGACCGGGCTCGCGCGCAGGCCCGCGCACTCGATGCCGAAACGCCCCGCTCGCCGCTGCACGGAATCCCGGTGGGCATCAAGGACATCATCGACACCGCCGATCAGCCGACCGCCTACGGCAGCCCCCTCTGGTCGGGACATCGCCCCGGCCGCGATGCCGACGCGGTAGGCCGGCTGCGCGCGGCAGGCGCGCTGATCTTCGGCAAGACCGCCACCACCGAGTTCGCCACCTACGAGCCGGCCCGCACCCGGAACCCGCACAACCTCGAGCACACACCGGGCGGATCGTCGAGCGGCTCGGCGGCAGCGGTCGCCGACGGCCAGGTGCCCATCGCCCTGGGCACCCAGACCGCCGGATCGGTGCTGCGTCCCGGCTCCTACTGCGGCGTCTTCACGCTCAAACCCAGTTACGGCCGATGGTCGTTCGACGGCGTGCTGCCGGTGGCGCTGAGCTTCGACACCCTCGGCGCGTTCGCGCGGCATCCGGTGTGGCTCGGAGCGGTCGACCAGGTCCTCACCGAGCAGGCACAGACCGCGGTGCTGCCCGCCACCCGCGACCTCACCGTCGGTCTGCTGCGCCCGCCGTGGGACGACCGCGCCGGGACCGACGCACTGGAGCGCCTGGAATCGTTCGCCGCCGGCCTGCGCGCCCACGGCACCACCGTCACCGAAATCGCTGTTCCGCCCGAGCTGGCCGAGCTCGACGACGCACACACGCTGATCATGGCCGCGGAGGCCGCCGCGGCGCTCCGCGACCGCGTCGGCCGCGACGGAACCGACGGGATCAGCGCCCGGCTGGCCGAATTCCTCACCCGCGGCCGCACCGCGGAGCCGAGCCGAATTCAGCACGCGCGCAGCATTCTTCGCGCTACCCGGCGCTTCGTCGACGGTGCGCGCCGCCGCGCCGACGTTCTGTTGACCCTCGCCGCGACCGGGGAGGCGCCCCACGGCCTGGACAGCACCGGCGACCCGGTGTTCAACAAGCTCGCCAGCGTCGCCGGGCTGCCCGCGGTCGGCTTGCCGGCCGGCACCGGCGCCACCGGACTGCCGCTCGGCGTGCAGCTCATCGGCCCCACCGGCACCGACCATTCGCTCGTGCGCATCGCGACCTGTCTGACCGACCGGATCGGGCTGGCCGCCCGGTGCCCGCTACCGGAGGAACAGCGATGAACGACGCCATCATCAGCGCGGAGGGCGCGGCGGAATCGATCCAGGACCTACCGCTGGACGACGACCGGCGCGCGATGTACGAGGCGGTCTGCGACCGACTCGACCCCGACCGCTTCCGCGATCTGCTCGTCTCGCTGGTCGACATCCACAGCCCCACCGGACGCGAACGCGCGGCCTCGGAATTCATGGCCGACCATCTGCGCCACGCGGTCGGCATCGACGCCGCCTATCGACCGGTCAGCGAGCACACCGGCAATGTGCTGGGCGAGATGCGCGGCACCGGCGGCGGCAGCCGGCTACTGCTGTACGCGCCGATCGACACTCACATCGACCCCGAGGCCGACGTGCCGTGGGTCGGACCGCGATTGCGTCCGGATATGGTGCCGCGGGCGCGGGTGGACGGTGATCTGGTGATCGGGCTCGGCGCCTCGAATCCGAAATGCATGGTGGCCGGGCTGACCGAGGTCGTCCACGCCGTCGCCGACGCCGGTGTGCCCCTGATCGGCGATCTGGCCATCGGCTTCGCCGGCGGCGGAATGCCGGTCACCATGAGCGACCGCGACAACGTGGGCATGAGCAGCGGGGTGTTCCACCTGCTCACCCACGGCGCGATGCCCGATCACGCCATCGTCCTGAAACCGTGGTGGGCCGTCTACCCGGAGGAACCGGGCATGTGCTGGTTCAAGGTGTCCGTGCGCGGCACCTTCGGATATGCCGGAATCAGCAGGGGCACACCGGGGTTCCGCTCGTCGATCGTGCCGGCCGCGCGCGTGGTCGAACATATCGAGGCCTGGCTGCCCGAATACACCGCGCGCAACACCTCCGGCTCCACCATTCCCGAGGGGTGGATCTCGGCCCTGCGTTCCGGAAACCCGGACAAGCCGGCATTCCCCTCCGCGACCACCGAGATCTACCTCGACGTCCGGGTCAACCCCCGAACCACTCCGGGCGAGGTGCGAAACCAGTTCGCCCGGTTGATCTCCCACATTCGCGCGACCGAGCCCGATATCGACCTCGACTGGGAGATGTACGGGTCGCTGCCCGGCGGCATGACCGATCCCGGCAACTGGATCATCCGGTCCTGCCGGCGCGGCTGGGAAGAGGTGGAAGGCCGTCCCTACGAATCCACACCACTACTCGGCGGCCAGACCGACGGAACCCTCATCCGCCGCATGGGCGTGCCCTGCGCGCGCATCGGCTATCCCTGGCCGCCCGCGACCGCACCCGCCGAACTGAACGAAGGCCTGGGCGGCATGGGCGTCGCGTCGGTCTCCGACGTGATGACCGCGGTGCGCGCCGTCGCCTACGCCGTCGTCGACACCCTCACCCGAACCCGAGAGGACGTGGGACTGTGAGCCCAGAACGCAAGGTACTCAACATCGTTCCCGTACCGGTACCGCCGGAGGCGCTGGCCGCCTTCGCCGCCCAGATCCCGGACGACATCGTGCATCCCGGATTCGAGAACGTCTTCGTCAGCGCCCGCGCCGGCGGCACCACACTGGACAGCGCCTACGAAACGACCTTGGCCGACGCCTTCGTCCTCGAGGCCGGATCCCGCGCCGAGGAACAGGGATACGCGGCGGTGTGCGTGAACTCGATGAGCGATGCGGCGCTGGCGGCGCTGCGCTCCCGGCTCACCATTCCGGTGGTCGCACCGAGCCAGGCCTCCATGCTGCTGGCCTCGTTGCTGGGCAAGAAGTTCTCGGTGATCACCATGTGGCCGCAGTGGCACGAGCTGTACCACAAGGCGGCCCGCGAGCAAGGGCTCGGTGCCCGCATGGCCTCCGTCCGCGATATCGGCGTCGCGCCCGATACGGCCGAATTGCTCGCCGGCAAAGAGGATTTCGTCTTCGCGGCTCTCGAACGGGAGGCACGCGCCGCGATCGACGACGACGGCGCCGACGTGATCGTGCTCGGCTCGACCACGATGCATCAGTCTCATGCCTACCTGTCGCGTGTGCTGGATGTGCCGGTCCTCAATCCCGGCGTGGTGGCCTACAAACTCTGCGAGCTGCTGGTGGTGACCGGCTTGAGCCACAGCAAACGCGCCTTCCCGTCTCCCGCTCTCGTGCAGGACGACCTGCTGTCGGCACTGGCCGCGACCCACTGAATCACCCGACGTACCGAACCACTCAGGCAACCGGAGGAAGTACACGATGACCGCCGAGAATCCCGAAATCGGCCGGAGCATGCGCACCGGCACCTTCGATACCAACTACCACGACGTCGGGACCGGCGACCCGGTGCTGCTGCTGCACGGCTCCGGCGCCGGAGTCTCCGCCTGGGCGAACTGGCGTGGCCTGATTCCGGTGCTGGCCCAAGATTTTCGCGTCGTTGCCCCGGATCTGGTGGGCTTCGGCTATACCGGACTTCCCGAACCGGCCGACTTCCACATCTTCGACACCTGGATCGATCAGATATCGGCCCTGCTCGACGGCCTCGGTATCGAGAAGGCACACGTGGTCGGAAATTCCTTCGGCGGCGGGCTCGCCCTGCACTTGGCCACCCGGCATCCCGAGCGCCTGAACCGGATCGCGCTGATGGGCGCGGGCGGAGTCAAGATGCGCTTCACCGACGAGCTCGACCAGCTCTGGGGCTACACCCCGTCGGTGCAGAACATGAAGAACATCATGGACATCATGGCCTACGACCGGTCGCTCGTGACGGACGAGCTGGCCGAACTGCGCTACCGCGCCACTATCCGGCCCGGCGCGCAGGAAGCCTTCGAGAAGGTTTTCCCGCCCCCGCGGGCGCGCTGGCTGGACGCCCAGATCGTGCCCGACGAACAACTCGCGGCCATCCCGCACGAGGTGCTGCTGCTGCACGGACGCGAAGACCGCGTGGTACCGCTGGAGGCGTCACAGCACATGTTCGCCACGATCCCGAACGCGCAGCTGCACGTGTTCGGCCACTGCGGGCACTGGACACAGATCGAGCACGCACAGCGCTTCCAGCAGTTGGTGTCCGCCTTCTTCCAGGAAGCACGCAGCACGGCCGGAGTGCCCGCGTGAGCGCGCCGGGCGATGCCGGAACCGAGGCCGCGAGAGGTGAACCCTCCGTGAAAGTCGCTGTCATCGGAGCCGGGGTCTCCGGACTGTGTGCCGCGAAACTGCTGACCGAGTTCGGATTCGACGTCACGGTCTACGACCGCACCCCCGACGTCGGTGGGGTGTGGAGCCGCACCCGCCGGTATCCGGGCGTCACCACGCAGAACAACAAGGGCACCTACGCGTTCTCCGACTTCCCGATGCCGCGCGCCTATCCGCAATTTCCCAGCGGCGCACAGGTGCAGCGCTATCTCGAGGACTACGCGACCCGGTTCGATCTGCATCGCCTCATCCGCCTGCGGACCGAGGTGACCGATGCCGCCCAGGACGAGCGGACCGGGACCTGGACGCTGATCGTCCGGGACCTCACCTCCGGGACGGAGGCACCGGCGGTCTTCGACCACCTCGTCGTGGCAACCGGCATCTTCTGCGATCCGTTCGTTCCCGAATATCCGGGCCGGGAGGATTTCGAACGCGCCGGCGGAAGAGTTTGCGCCGCATCGGATTTCACCCGACTCGACGACGCGGCCGGCAAGGATGTCGTCGTGGTGGGTTATGGCAAATCCGCCTGCGATATCGCAGAGGCGCTCAGCGACGTCGCTCGCTCGACCACGGTCGTGGCCCGGGAGGTGACGTGGAAGGTGCCGCGGCGGTTCGCCGGGCTGGTGACCTACAAATACATCCTGCTCACCCGGTTCAGTGAAGCGCTGTTCGACCATATCGACCAGCGCGGTTTCGCCCGATTCCTGACCGGACCGGGACGTTTCCTGCGCAACGCGCTGCTCGGTGGCATGGGTTCGATCGTGCGCCGGCAGTTGATGCTCGACCGGCTGGGACTGGTGCCCGACGGTCCCTTCGAGCGCGTGGTCCGCCACGCGGTGAGCCTGGCCACCGAGAACTTCTACGAGAAGATCCGCGACGGCGTCATCACCCTGCACCGCGGCGCGGTCATCACGCGACTGCACGAAAAGGACGGCAAACCGACCATCGCACTGTCCGACGACACGCTGCGGGATGCCGACATCGTGGTCTGCGCCACCGGTTTCATTCAGCGCGTGCCGTTCCTGCGTCCCTCGGTGCAGGATCGGCTCACCGACGGCGACGGCAACTTCCTGTTGTATCGCCAGATCCTGCCACTGGATGTGCCGAATCTGTTCTTCGTCGGTTACAGCTCGTCGCTGGTCAGCCCGATCGCCGCCGAGGCGTCCGCGATGTGGGTGGTCGACTACCTGGCGGGTGGCGGCACCGGCCTGCCCTCGGCCGAACACCGACGGGAATTCGCCCGGCGCCGCCTGAACTGGATGATCGAACGCACCGAGGGCAAACAAGCCCGCGGCACCAACATCATCCCGTTCTCGATTCGCCACGTCGACGAGATCCTGGATGAGATCGGGGTGAACATCGGCCCCGTGGCCAGGCTGCGGCAGTGGCTGCTTCCGGTGAAGCCGGCCGCGTATCGGTCCGCGACCGCGGCACTCCATCGGCGCTACCCCCGCGCAGGCGCCGATGCCGTCGGTGCGGAGATCCCGGCATCCTCGGCGCACTGATCAGACCATCGGCGTGGTCCGGGTGATTCGGGCGCCACGATCACCCGGGCCACCAGCCGAGACCGTCTTCCTGTTGCCAACCGCACAGAGATCATCGGCTGCGCCGCAGTATAATTGATTAGATAGGCTAAACAACGTGGATCGGCGGACCGCCACCCCGCTCACCCGGCGTCGCGCCGCATCCACTCTCCGAGCCCATCCGCAGCAACCGAACGTTGCTCTTCACCGAACAAGGAGCTGACCGCAGGAAAGGCAGTCTTGACCGCGACTCGCACCGACGACTACGAGACCACCACCGATTCACTTCCGCCCGATCCGCCCGCCCCACCGCCGGCACCGCCGGAGCGCCCCGGTGGGATGTTCGCCTCCCTCATCGTGCCGAACTATCGCTACTACTTCGCGGGCCAGGTGGTTTCCAATACGGGTACCTGGATGCAGCGGATCGCGCAGGACTGGCTGGTGCTCGGTCTCACCGGCAGCGCGTTCGCGGTCGGCATCACCACTGCCATGCAGTTTCTGCCGATGCTGCTGTTCGGTCTCTACGGCGGCGTCATCGCCGATCGCTTCCCCAAGCGCGGACTTCTGGTTCTCACCCAGGCCACCATGGGACTGCTCGCCGCGGTCCTCGCGGTCCTGACGCTCACCGGCACGGTCGAGGTGTGGCACGTCTACGTGCTGGCGCTGCTGCTGGGCATGGTGACCGTGGTCGACAATCCGACTCGTCAGTCGTTCGTCCCGGAGATCGTCGGCCGGCAGCGGTTGCGCAACGCCGTCAGTCTGAACTCCGCGAACTTCCAGGCCGCGCGACTGGTCGGGCCGGCGGTCGCGGGGGCGCTGATCGCCGCCGTCGGATCCGGCTGGGCCTTCGCGATCAACGCCTGCTCCTTCGTCGCCGTCATCGCCGGTCTGCTGGCCATGCGACCGGCGGAGCTGACACCGGTGCCGCGCCTGCCGCGCCGGAAAGGGCAACTGCGCGAAGGCCTCCGGTATGTGAGCGCCCATCCGCAACTGCTCTGGCCGATCGTCATGGTGGGCTTCATCGGCACCTTCGGCTACAACTTCCCGACCGTGCTGTCGGGCTTCGCCTATCACGTCTTCGATGTCGACGCCGGCAAGTACGGGCTGCTCAACACCGCGCTGGCAGCGGGTTCGCTCGCGGGCGCGCTGCTGGCCGGTCGCCGCGGGCGGGTACGGATGCGGATGCTGGTCGGCACCGCCGTCGGCTTCGGCGCACTCGAGGCGGTCGCGGCCTTCGCCCCGGACTATTGGCTGTTCACCGCGCTGCTCGCCGTGGTGGGCCTGCTCGGACTCACCTTCAACACCTCGGGCAACTCGATGGTGCAGCTGGAAACCGACCCGGCCATGCGCGGACGGGTGATGTCGCTGTACATGATGGTCTTCACCGGCGGCACCCCGATCGGCGGCCCGATCGTCGGATGGCTCACCGAGGAGTTCGGGCCCCGGTTCGGCCTGTTCGCCTGCGGAGCGGTCTCCGCTCTCTCGGCGGCGGTGATCGGTGTCGTCGTCGCCCGCGCCGCCGGCCTGCGAGTGCGGATGTCGGGTCGGCGCGTCGTGCTCGTTCCGCGCGAGGGCTCCCCGAAACCCGTCGCGACCGGCCGCCGGTGGTAGGTGCGGGGTTTACGGTCCGCCACCTCCCCGATCTGCTCTAAAATTGCCCACCTGAGGTGCCGATCCGACCGAAGTGAACGTCGACACGAAGGCGGCTCTCGATGACGGATGTGGACTGTTGCGTAATCGGCGGCGGGTTCGCAGGGTTGACCGCCGCGCTGCGACTGAAACAGGCGGGCCGATCGGTAGCGGTGCTCGAAGCTCGCGACCGGCTCGGCGGGCGCACGTTCACCGAGGTGCGCGGGAACGGTTGCTGGATCGACCGCGGCGGCGCCTGGCTCGGGCCCGGCCAGGACCGGGTCCGCGCCCTGATGAACGAGTTCGGCGTGCGAAGCTACCGCCAGTACACCGACGGCCAGGCCTTGATGGTCGTCGACGGCAAGCAGTACCGCTACACCGGCACGATCCCGTGGACGATGAGTCCCTGGGCCTCGATCAATCTCGGCGCCGGCTTCGCCTCCCTGGCCTACCTGTGCAAGTCGATTCCGCTCTACGCACCGTGGGATGCGAAGAACGCCGAGAAATGGGATCGAATCACCTTGGCGCAGTGGCTGAACCGCACCGTCCGGTCGAAGGCCGCCCACGATCTGCTCGAGACCGCCATCGCGGGCAGCTACACCTCGGCCGCCTCGGAGGTGTCGATGCTCTTCGCGCTGTATCAGATGGCGTCCGGGGGCGGGCCGAACTTCATGTTCAGCGTCAGGGGCGGTTCCCAGGACTCCCGGCCCGTGGGCGGCATGGGTGCGATCTACGGTGCGATGGCGGCCGAGCTCGGTGAGGCGATTCGGCTGTCGCAGCCGGTGCACGGCATCGAGCAGGACGATGCCGGAGTGACCGTGCACGCCGGTCGGTCGGCGCTGCGTGCCCATCGGGCGATCGTGGCCGTCCCGCTGGCGATCGCCGGTCAGATCCGGTACGAGCCGATGCTGCCGGTCGATCGCTCACTGCTGCATCAGCGTGTGCCGAGCGGCTCGATCATCAAGACCTCCGTCGTCTACGACGAACCGTTCTGGCGGCACGACGGATTGTCCGGGCAGTCGGCCGCGCCGGGGTCGCCGGCCACCGTCACTCTCGACGCCTGCACCGACACCGCCCGGCCCGGAATCCTGTGCGTCATCACGGAGGGGCCCACCGCCCGCCGGATCGGCCACCTCGACGCCGCAGACCGCAGAACGGCCATCCTGCGTGAACTGGCCGGCAGGTTCGGGACGAAGGCCGGTTCCCCGGAGGACTACGTCGAGCAGGACTGGAGCGCCGAACGGTATTCCGGTGGCGGAATGCTCAGTCACACGCCGACCGGCGTGCTCACCCAGTTCGGCCGCGCGCTGCGCGAACCGTGCGGTCGTATCCACTGGGCCGGCACCGAGACCTCGGCCGTGATGTGCGGCTGGGTCGACGGCGCGGTTCGCTCGGGTGAACGCGCCGCGAGCGAGGTGCTGCGGCACGAACTCGCCGCCGTCTGAGGCGCCCGACACGGTCGGCAACGTTCAGCGCGGACCCGAGCCGAAGAATCGCCACAGGTAACCGGGCAGCTTGCGCAACGGGACAGCGCGTGGCCAGTCGTCGGCACGGAAGTAGGCGTCACTGCCGCCGTCGACGAAAACGATACTGCCGCACAGGAATCGCGCGGCCGGCGACAGCATGAACACCGCCCATTCGGCCAGATCGCCCGGATCGCCGAAGCCGCCGATCGGGACCGGGAAACGCTCGATGTTCTTCGCCTCGGCCGGAGTCGCGAGCTGCTTTTCCAGCAGCGGCGTCAGCACCGCGCCGGGTGCCAGCGCGTTGAGCCGGATTCCCGCGCCGGCCCACTGCGCGGTCGTCGCGTGGCGGCGCACCCAGTGGCTCACCGCGATCTTCGAAGTGCCGTAGGCGATCGACGGCGCGTTCCGGCCGAAGATCCGCAACGCCCGCAGCGCCCTGTCCGTGTCGCCCGCCAGCAGCGCACGAATCGCCCGGCGCGGCACCAACGGGGTGGTGGTCGTCGAATTGCTGCCGAACACAACGACTTTCGCCTCGTCCGCCCGGGCCAGGGCCGAGCGCCACCCGTCGAGCAGTTCGACGACGCCGCGGTAATTCACCTCGAAGATCAGCCGCGCCCAGTCCGCACCGGGCGCCGGCCCCACCCCCGCGGCGAGTATCGCGCCGTCGAGATGCCCGTCCACCTCCGCGAGCACACCCTCGATCGCGGTGCGGCGGCCGGCCGGCGTCGACAGATCCGCGACCACCTGCGCGTCCTTCAGATCGACACCGACCACCGTATGGCCCCGCTCACGCAATTTCTCCGCCGCGGCGCGCCCCATTCCGGACGCCGCCCCGGTCACCACGTACACACCCACCGCATCGCCTGCTTTCCGCTAACCGAGCCTCGAACGATCACCAACCGGCGGCCGACGACCCGGCACCGCCGCACCGAACTGTGCCCGAGTGCGAGCGCGTGCACAATGGCGACCGAGCCCCACGGGAGCCACAGCGCAGGTCGGCGAACGTTTCCCGCCGACACGGCACCCCGGTCGAGGATCGCGTGCCAGACTCGTGTCATGGCTGCGGCTTCTGCTCCCCCGCCGGGCTTTCGTTCGGTGACACCACGCATGGTGGTCGCCGACCACCCCGCGGCGATAGCCTTTCTGCGGAACGTATTCGGGGCGACCGGCGACGTGGAGCCGAACCGGCCGGCCGAGGTCCGCGTCGGCGATTCGCTGATCATGGTCTCGGAATCCGGCGAGCGCGAGCCGTTTCCGGCCTTTCTCTACATCTACGTCGACGACGTCGAGGCCACCTACCAGCGTGCGGTCACCGCGGGCGCGGTCACACTGGAGGCACCGCTCGACACGCCGTACGGTGACCGCCGCGCCATGGTTCGCGACCCGTTCGGGAACGTCTACCAAATCGCCAGTCGGTTGGGCCCCGCTGGGTGACGTTCGCGGACCTCGAGCCGGACCGTCCTCAGTCGACGACGTAGCGCAGCATCACCGCCGTGTCGAAATGCCGCGTCTCCGCCAGACGGAGCGGAATTCGCTTGTCCAGCAGGGGAAACATCGGTGTGCCGCCGCCGAGCACCACGGGCAGGACGAACACTTGGTACTCGTCGACGAGCCCGTGCGGAATCAGCGAGGCCGCGAGATTCGCGCCGCCGACCTCCATGACGCCGTCGCCCTCGGCCTTCAGCCTGCGCACCTGCTCCACCGCGTTCTCGCTGACCAGCGTGCTGTTCCAGTGCACCTCGGTCAGTGTCCGCGAGAAGACGACCTTCGGCTTCTCCGTCCACAACCTGCCGAATTCACGCTGGATCGGGGGCGCGTCCTCGGGCACATGCGGCCAGTACTCGGCCATCAGCTCGTACAGGCGACGACCGTGCAGCGAAATCTCGATGTCCCGATACCGGTCGTTGTGAAACTGGTGCAACTCGTCGTCCGGATTCGACCAGTCGATGCTGCCGTCGCGGTCGTTGATGTAGCCGTCCAGGGACATGCTGATCCCATAGCTCAGTTTCCTCATAACGGAATAGACGCCGCCTACGTTCGACATTCATCGGTGAATGGCGAACGCTCATCACTCGACCATTACATTGCGAACCCGCCGGTCGAACCGCCTCGGCCCCATCACCGACATCGATCCGCTACCGCGGCTCGTCGGGCGCTGCGCGACGGAGGTACTCACCGCGCGGGGGTCCGCAGACTACTCCGTCGCGCAGTATTCGCCGACCGCGCAGGAAGACGTCGGTGACGCGGGCAGACATGTCGAATCCTTCGAAAGGCGTATATTCCTGGGCTGATTCGGAGGATTCGGCGTGGACGGTCCAGTGGGCGCCGAGGTCGACGAGGGCGATGTCGGCGTCGTAGCCGGGTGCGAGTCGTCCCTTGCGTGTGAGGCCGTAGCGACGAGCGGGTTCGGTGGCAGTGAGAGCGGCGATCCGGGCCAGGGAGAGTCCGCGTTTGGTTCCCTCACTCACCAGGCCGGGCAGGAGGTACTCGGCGCCGCCGAATCCGGATCTGGCCAGGAAGACGTCGGCGCGGTCGGTGCCGAATTTCTGTTCGTCGCGGCAGCAGGCGTGATCACTGACCACCCAGTCGATATCGCCGGCCAGCAGATGCTGCCACAGCGCCTCGACGTCGCGCCGTTCGCGTAATGGCGGATTCACCTTGCCGCCGATTCCGTGTGCGCTGTCGACATCGGCCAGCAGATGACCGATGGTCACCTCGCGACGAAAATCGATGTGCGGGAAGGCTTTCGCCATCCGCAGCGCGGCGTCCACCGCTTTCGCCGACGACAGATGCAGCAGATTGACAGTGGGGAAACCGGTTTCGTGGGCGAGATAGGCGGCCATCGTAATGGCCAGTCCTTCCGAATGCGGCGGGCGGGAGGCGCTGTAGGCGCGCAGCCCGCCGAGTGTGCCGTCGCGTTCCACGAGTTCGGTGTAAGCGGCCATGATTTCGGCGGTCTCGCAGTGCAGCGACAGCGTGATGACATCGCCGTAGCGTTCCCTTGCCTCGGCGAGGCCACGCATGACGAATTCGAAATGCGCCAGGTCGTAGCGTTCGTCCGGGCCGATCATCAGGAATTCGGATTGGTCGCCGGAGCGTCCGTGCAAGCCGTGACCACCGTAGAACATGAAGATCTTGAACGACGTGATACCGAAATTCTCGACCAGTGCGGGGATTTCGCCGATGTGCTCTCGGGTCATCGGCGCCAGGTGGACACCGAAGTCCACATACGAACGCCCGGACATACGGTCGAGCACCTCGGGAACGAAGTCGCGGTAGGGGCCGCCGCGGTTGAGGTAGTAGCGGCCGGTGCGCAGATAGCTCAACGACGTCGTAACCCCGCCCTGGGCACACGCCCGGCTCTCGGATTCGGTGTCCGCGGCCAGGTCGGAATAGATGCCCCAGTGCTGATGAGCATCGACCACCCCCGGAAAGGCCAGGAGCCCACGGGCATCGACGACATCGGTCGCCGGCCCGGCCTGGATGTCGCGGGCGATGCGCCGGACCGCTCCTCCGGTGACGGCGATATCCACGGGCTCGGGCACCTCGGCGTCGCCATCGGGGTGGACCACGCGGGCATTCCGGATCAGCAGCTCGATCTCCGCCACAACCTTCTCCAGTTTCGTCCTGCGAAACATACTTACCAACCAAGCGATCATCGCAGTACTATTCGCAGGCAGTCAATCGGTACGGTGACTGAATATGTTTCGCTCTGAGAAACACATGATCGATGAGGAGTTCGGCGATGGCGGGACCACTGTCGGGAATCCGGGTCCTGGACACGGCGACACTGTTCGCGGGCCCGCTCGCGGCGACGCTGCTCGCCGACTTCGGCGCCGAGGTGATCAAGATCGAACATCCGGAGGGCGATCCGGTGCGCGGGCACGGTGCGCAGCGCGACGGTGTCGGTCTGTGGTGGAAGATGCTGGGGCGCGGAAAGAAGTCGGTGACCCTGTATCTCGGCTCGGCCGAGGGCCAGGAGCTGTTCCGGCGGATGGCCTCCGACGCCGACGTGGTGATCGAGAACTTCCGGCCCGGCACCCTGGAACGGTGGGGATTGGGCTATTCCGCACTACGGGAACACAATCCGGGCCTCGTTCTGGCCCGGGTCACCGGGTTCGGGCAGGTGGGTCCGTATGCTCGCCGCCCCGGATTCGGCACCCTGGCCGAGGCGATGAGCGGTTTCGCGGCGATGACCGGCGACCCCGACGGGCCACCCACGCTGCCGCCCTTCGGCTTGGCCGATGGGATCGCCGCTCTCGCCACGGCTTTCGCGATCATGTCCGCATTGCGGGCCCGCGATCGCGACGGTCACGGCCAGCAGATCGATCTGGCCATCATCGAGCCGATTCTCACCCTGCTCGGCCCCCATATCCTTGCCTACGATCAACTCGGCGAGATCGCCCAGCGCACCGGCAACCGCTCCACCAACAACGCACCGCGCAACACCTATCGCACCGCCGACGGCGGCTGGGTCGCGGTGTCGACCAGCGCCCGGTCGATCGCCGAACGGGTGATGCGTGTGGTCGAACGGCCCGAATACATCGAGCAGCCGTGGTTCGCCACCGGCACCGGTCGGGCCGCGCACGCCGACGAACTGGATGCCGCTGTCGGGGAATGGATTTCCCGCCGGGCCACGGACGAGGTGGTGCGCGCGTTCGAGAAGGCCGAGGCCGCGGTCGCCCCGATCTACACTGCCGCCGACATCCTCGCCGATCCGCAGTTCCGCGCACTGGAGTCGATCATCACCCTCGAAGATCCGGAACTCGGTGCGCTGCGCATGCAGAACGTCCTGTTCCGGCTGTCCGACACCCCCGGCCGCATCCGGTGGACCGGACCACCGCTGGGCGCCCATACCGAGGAGGTCCTGAGCACCTATGGAGTCGGCGAACTGGACATGGCCCGGCTGCGCACAGCGGGGGTGATCCGATGAGCGCGCGGGATCCGCTGGTGGCGGTGGTCGCCGGCGGCGTTCGACTGATCGACCTGGGCCAGCCGTTCTTCACCGGGATGCCGTGTTCGCCGAATCATCCCGGTTTCCGCATGACTCTCATCCGCCGCCACGGCGACATGATGCGTTCCGACGGTGGTTCGGCCGCCAACGAGATCATCGTCACCGGTGGGCATGTCGGCACGCATATCGATGCGCTCAGCCACGTCAGCCACGCGGGGCGGCTGCACGGCGGGGTGGATGCCGCACAGGCACAGCAGGGCGGCCTCTTCGGCGAGCTCGGGGCCGAGCATCTGCCGGGACTGCTGCGGCGAGGGGTGCTGCTCGACGTCGCTCGCGTGCACGGGGGGCCGACGCTGCCGGGCGGGTACGAGATCACGGTCGAGGATCTGCGGCGGGCGGCGAAAGCGATCGGATCGGAACCCGAGCCCGGGGATGTCGCGTTGATCCGGACGGGGTGGTCGCGTTTGTTCGACGAAGGCGATGCCTATCTCGGTGCGGCCACCGGCGTGCCGGGCGTGGGGGTCGAGGCGGCACACTGGCTGGCGCGCCGGGGGGTGGTGGCGACCGGCTGCGACACCACGGCCTACGAATGCATCCGGCCCGGAGCGGGGCACAGTGTGCTGCCGGTGCACCGGGTACTGCTGGTGGAGTCGGGGATATACATCATGGAGCATCTGGCCTTGGAAGAGCTTGCCGCCGAGCAGCTTCCGGAATTCGCTTTCCTGCTGGCGCCGTTGCGGATCGTCGGCGGCACCGGATCGCCGGTGCGTCCGCTCGCGGCGGTGAGCCGATGACCGAGCAGACGATCCTCGCCCGGCTCGCCGACTTCGCCGCGGCCGCGCGAGACAGCGGAGTCGGAGCCGAACTGCGCGCCGATACGTCGCGCCGGGTGCTGGATGTGCTCGGCAACAGCATTGCGGCACTGGACACCCCGCCCGCGGTGGCGGTGCGCGCGGTGATCACCGAATGGGGCGGGCGTGCCGGTGCGACCGCGCTCGGACTGGCGGGCGGATATCCCGCGCCCAGCGCCGCGCTGCTGGGTGGAACGCTCGCGCACGCTCTGGATTTCGACGACACCCACCTGCCCTCGGTGCTGCATCCGTCGGCGTCGGTGGTGCCCGCGGCGCTCGCGGTCGCCGAATCCCGCGAGGCGAGCGGTCCCGCCCTGCTCGACGCGGTGGCGGTGGGAATCGAGATCACGGTGCGCGCAGGTATGGCCGGATACAGTGCGGCGCTGCGCAATTCGGTGTTCTTCGAACGCGGGTTGCATGCGACCGCCATCTGCGGCGCCGTCGGTGGTGCGGCGGCCGCGGCGATGCTCTCGGGTCTCGACGCGGACGGTATCGCCCATGCCATGGCGATCGCGGCGAGTATGGGCTCGGGTCTGCTGGAGGCCAATCGCACCGGCGGCACCGTCAAGCGCGTGCACTGCGGATGGGCGGCACATGCGGCGGTGGTCGCCGCGGGTCTGGCACGCGCCGGACTCACCGGACCACCGACGGTCTTCGAAGGCGGATTCGGTCTGCTGCACGCCTTCTGCGGCGATCAGGCCGATCCCGACGCACTGGTCGACGAGCTCGGCGACCGGTGGCGGCTCCCCGAGGTGTGCTTCAAACCCTATCCCTGCAATCACTTCACCCACGCCGGCATCGACGCGGCCCTGCGCCTGCGCGCGCGGGGTGTGCGCCCCGACGACATCGCGGACCTGGAATTGGGCGCACCCGCCGCGGCACTGCGCACCATCGGTTATCCGCCGGAGCTGAAGTCTCGTCCCGAATCCGGTTATCACGCCGCGTTTTCCGGACCCTATACGGTCGCGGCGGCACTCACCGGCGGCGGTGGGCTCGGGGTGTTCCACGAGGATTTCACCGACACCGCCGCCCGCAACCCCGCCCGCCTCGACCTGGCCGCCCGCGTGCGTTGCGTTGCCGATCCCCGCAGCGACGACATCTTTCCCACGCAGTTCCCCGCGGTCCTCACCGCCCACCTGCACGACGGCCGCACCCTCACCGAACGGGTCGAATCCAACCGCGGAGGTCCCGGCAATCCGCTCACCCCGGAAGAATTGGCCCTCAAGTTCCGCCTCAACACCGAGCGCGTGCTCTCCCCCACGGCCGCGAACAGTCTCAGCGAGACCGCCTACGACCTCGCCCGAGCCGCGACCCTCGACCCGCTACTGGAACCCCTGCGCGGAATCGGAGCAGCGCGGGTCGCTCGATGACCGCCGTCGCCCGGCGACGGACGAGCGCGCGATCGAGAACGCTGCGGGGCGCGCTCAGGGCGCTACGGGCGCGCCGGGGAATACTCCGGCTCGGCCCAGCAGGGCGGGCACCGGCGCGCCGAGCACTCCGCCGAGCCAGGTCGCCGTCTCGATGACCGGCTCGATGCGAACACCGGTGGTGACGCCCATGCGGTCGAGGGCGTAGAGCAGATCTTCGGTGGCGATGTTGCCGGTAGCGGCGGGGGCGAACGGGCAGCCACCGATCCCGCCGGTGCTGGCGTCGAGAACGTGCACGCCGGCGTCGAGAGCGGCTATCGCATTGGCGTAGCCGGTGTTTCGGGTGTTGTGAAAATGGCAGCGAGTCGCGACCGCGGGCGCCCGGCGGCGCACGCCGGAGACCAGGCGTCGCACACGGTCCGGGGTGCCGACGCCGATGGTGTCGGCCAGCGCTATCTCGTCGGGGCGAGATTCGGCGACGCGGGAGACGAGGTCCAGCACGTGCGCCTCCGGCACCTCCCCCTCGAACGGGCAGCCGAAGGCAGCGGCGATGGTGACGGTGCGCCACAGGCCGGCCTCCGCGGCGCGGGCGGCCAGTCGCGCCCAGCGAGCAATTCCCTCGCCGGTGTCGCAGCCCTGATTGCGACGACTGAAGGTATCGGTCGCGACCACCACCACATTGATCTCGTCGACGCCCGCGGCAAGCGCACGATCCAGTCCGCGGTCATTGAAAACCAGTCCGGCATAGAATGTTTCGCCGTCGCGCGGCACACCGGCCAGTACCGCTTCGGCATCGGCCATGCGAGGCACCCGGTCGGGATGCACGAAACTCACCGCCTCGATCCGGCGCAGCCCGGCGTCGGCCGACCGGCGAATGAGCTCGATCTTGTCGGCCGTCGCGATCGGCTCCGGCTCATTCTGCAGTCCGTCCCGCGGCGCGACTTCGACCAGCGTGATGTCCACGGCTCCTCCGTTTCCCGATCTTGCCGAGCGTTTCGCTACGGGATACATTGTATCCATTCTCAGGTAGCCGCGCGGCCGGATTCCGGCCGCGGGCGCTGCGACAGAACGGAGTTGGCCCGATGCCAGACCATCACGCCGCGGCGGGTCCGCTGGCCGACCTGCGGGTTGTCGAAATGGGTCAGTTGCTGGCGGGCCCGTTCTGCGGTCAACTGCTGGGCGATTTCGGGGCCGAGGTGATCAAACTCGAAGCCCCGGGCCGCGGCGATCCGATGCGGGAGTGGGGCCGGGAAAAGCCCTATGGCCGATCGCTGTGGTGGCCGGTGGTGGCGCGCAACAAGAAGTCGGTGACCTGCAATCTGCGCACGGCGCGCGGGCAGGCGCTGGCCCGCGAACTCATCGCGCAGGCCGATATCGTCGTCGAGAATTTCCGCCCCGGCACCCTCGAGCGGTGGGGCCTGGACTTCGAGACCCTGCGCGCCGGCAATCCCGGCCTGATCCTCACCCGGGTCACCGGCTACGGCCAGACCGGCCCCTACGCACCGCGCGCCGGATACGGTTCCATCGGCGAGGCGATGGGCGGAATCCGCTACACCACCGGCGATCCCGGCCATCCGCCCGCCAGAACCGGCATCTCCCTCGGCGATTCCCTGGCCGCGGTCTTCGCGACCATCGGAACGCTCGCCGCACTGCACCACCGTGAGCGCACAGGACGCGGCCAGCTGGTGGATTCCGCGATCTACGAGGCGGTGCTGGCGATGATGGAATCGCTTCTGCCCGAATGGGATATCACCCACTACCAACGCGAACGCACCGGTCCGGTGCTGCCCAATGTGGCGCCGAGCAACGTATACCCCGCCGCCGGCGGCGATCTGGTCCTCATCGCGGCCAATCAGGACACGGTGTTCGGACGGCTGGCGACGGTGATGGGCCGCCCCGAACTCGCCACGACCGAACGGTTCGCCACGCATTCGACGCGCGGAGAGAATATGGCCGAACTCGACGACATCATCGGCGAGTGGACCCGCACGGTGCCGGCGAACAAACTTCTGGACCGACTGCACGCCGCCGGTGTGCCCGCCGGGCGCATCTACACCGCCCGCGACATGTTCGCCGACCCGCACTTCGCCGCCCGCGAAGCGATCGTGCGCCTGGCTCATCCCGAACTGGGCGAGATTCCCATGCAGAACGTCTTCCCGAAGCTGAGCGAAACCCCGGGCAGCGTGCGCCATTCCGGGCCCGAACTGGGTGAGCACAATGCCGAGATATACGAGCGGCTGCTCGGCATCGGCTCGGACGAATTGAGCCGGCTGGCCGAAAACGGCATCGTTTGAAGGGCTTTCCCATGTCCGACCTCGCCGAGGACTATCTCCGGCACGGATTCGCCGCACGCCTGGGTGCGGGCGAGCGGCTCGCCGTGCTGGTCGTCGACATCTGCGCGGCGTACCTGACCGACGGCTCGCCGCTGCGCGCCCCCGTGGAAGCGGCCGTGGCGGCCGCGGACCGAGTGGTTACGCACGCTCGCGCCGCCGCGCACCCCGTCATCTTCACCCGCGTGCGCTATCGCCCCGGCAGCGCGGACGGCGGCCTGTTCCGCCGGAAAGTGCCGGCGCTCGACGCCTTCGAGGAAGGTAATCCGCTCGCCGCATTCCTCGACAGCCCGGCGCCCGAACCCGGCGAGGTGGTCGTCACCAAACAGTATGCGAGCGCCTTCCACGGCACCTCGCTGGCGGCGACCCTGACCGCGCAGCGCGTGGACACCGTCGTGATCACCGGCCTGACCACGAGCGGCTGCGTGCGCGCCAGCGCGACCGATGCCCTGCAGCACGGCTTCCGCCCGCTGGTGGTCGCCGATGCCTGCGGTGATCGCGATCCGCGCCTGCACGAGGCCAATCTGCTCGATCTGGATGCCAAGTACGCCGACGTCGTCGACCTCGCGGGCGCGCTGTCGGTCCTCGGCGCAGGCCGCTGAACATTCACTGCCACATCATTGTTCGACTCGATCGTGAGGAAGACTATGGGCCCGCATCCGCACGGCTGGTGGATCCTGTTGCATCTGGTGCTGTTCGTCTTCTGGCTGGGCGGTGATCTCGGCGTCTTCTACTCCAGCCGTTTCGTCATCGACCCCGAGCGCACGCCGCCCGCCCGCGCCACCGCCCTCGCCATCATGAGCGGTCTGGATCTGGGGCCGAAGATCTGCCTGATCCTCTTCCTGCCGAGCGGCATCACCCTCATGGCGCTGGATCCGCACGGCGCCACCCTGTTCGGAATCGCCCTGTTCCCGTGGTGGTTCGTGGTGCTGGTCTGGGTGTTCGCGACCGGATGGCTGGTGCTGGCGATCACCGCGCACCGCACTCACGGCCGCATCGTCGTCGTCCACCGCGCCGATCTCACCATCCGGATCGCGGTGATCGCCGCGGCGGCCACCGCCGGGGCCTACACCCTGGTCGCCGAGGATCCGTTCGGCGTCACCACCGATCCCCGATGGCTGGGTGGCAAGATCCTGCTCTACACCGCCGCCGTCGCCGCGGGCCTCGGGATCCGAATGACGTTGCGACCCTTCGGCCCCGCCTTCGGCCGGCTCCAATCCGAGGGTTCGAGCCCGGACATCGAGTCGGTCCTGCGCGGCAGCGTGAACGGCTGCCTGCCCTACGTCTGGGTGATCTGGGGCAGCGTGCTGGCCGCCGCGGCGCTCGGCGTCCTCAAGCCGGGCGCGAATCTCTAACCCGAATACCCCAGTTGGGTCGACAGCGCACCGGATGCCTTGAGCAGCAACGGAACACATTCGTCCATACGCGGCTCGAAGCGCGACAGCGGCCCGCACACACTGATGGCCGCGACCACCCCGCCGTCGTGGTCGAGAATCGGTGCGGCGATCGAGGCCGCCCCGACCTGCCGCTCCCCCAGCGATACCGCATAGCCGCGCTTGCGAATCGCGGTCAGCTCGGCGCGCAGTTTGCGCTGCGAGGTCACCGTGGCGTCGGTGAGCGCGGTCAACTCGTGCCGTTCGAGATAGTCGTCGATCTCCTGCTTGCGCAGATGCGCCAGAATCACCTTCGAGGAGCTGCCGGCATGCAGCGGATACGGCTGTCCCAGCGCCACTTCCATCCGCAATTCCTGATCCGGCACCACCTGGTCCACGTACATGCGCGTGTCGCCACGCCGGATCGACAGGGTCGCGGTCTCCCCCGTCAGCGTCGCCAGCCGCCGCAATTCCGGACCGGCCATCACCCGCAGATCGGTACGCGCCAGATACGCCCGCCCCAGTGCCATCGCGGCATGCCCGAGCGCGTAACGGCGGGTGGTCGGCTCCAGCGTGATCAGGTCGCGGCTGCGCAGCGCGGTGAGAATGCGGTGGACAGCCGCCTTGGTGATGCCGAGTTCGTTGGCGATCTCGGTGACACCGAGATCGGGCCGGCCGCTGCGGCCGAAGAGCAGCAGCACGTCCATAGCGCGTTCGACCGCGGCGATGGACCGGCTCTGACTGTCGGATTCGGTAACGGTCACCGGGCCAGTCTAGGCGGCGGATTTCCCCATGGGAAACACCATCCCCATGCGTTCCCCTTGCGCGACCAGGTCCATAGCGTTACCTTGTGCGTTACAGCGTTTCCACTACCGAAACGGAGTAGAGATGGATTCGCAGTATCTCCGTACGGTGCTGGCCCAGTGGGCGAGCGGGGTCGTGGTGATCACCACCCCCGCCGCCGGCGGTGGGCGACACGGCATGACCGCCAGTTCCTTCACCAGTGTGGCGCTCGATCCGCCGCTCGTCTCGATCTGTGTGGTATCGCAGGGCACCACCTGCCGGATGATCCACGACAGCGGCGTCTTCGCGGTCAACATGCTCGGCAGCGATCACCAGGAGATCGGACGCCGTTTCTCCGCCCCGGCGTCGGGTGACCGCTTCGCGACCGGACGCTGGCAGACGGCGGCCACCGGTGCGGCCGTGCTCGCCGACGCGGTCGCATGGGTGGATTGCGTTGTCGCGGCGTGCTATCCGGCCGGCGACCACACCATCATCCTGGGCCTGGTCCAGGATGCGGCCACCCCACGTCCGGCCGCACCGCTCATCTACCACGACCGCTGCTACCACGAGGGGATTGCCCGATGATCGGAGAACGACTCGTCGAACAGATGACCGCCGCGGAGCGTGACCGCGCCCGCCGCGTCGAATCGGTGCTACCGGCGCTGCGCGCGGCGGCCGAGGAGGCCGACCGCACCGCCACCTTCCCGGTCTCGCATATCGCGCTGCTCCGCGACGCCGGCCTGCTGGGGCTGGTGGTGCCGGAAAAATTCGGCGGCCTCGGCGGCACACTGCGCGATCTCGCCGCCGCCACCTACGCCATGGGCACCGCCTGCCCGTCCACGGCACTGGCCTACTTCTTCCACAACACCAGCGCCTCGCGCGGGCTGCTGCCGTTGGAGGCCATCGACGCGGGACTGTTCGACGACGCGGAGATTCCGGTGGTGCGCGCCTTCGCCGAGAAGGTGCTCACCCGGATGGCCGACGGGGTGTGGCTGGCCAATTTCGCCTCCGAATCGGTGAAGACCTCCGCCGCCAACATCACCATCGCGACGACCGCGACCAAGATCGACGGCGGCTGGATTCTCAACGGAGAGAAATCTTTCGGCTGCGCGACCGGCGTCGCCGACTACTACCTGACCTCCGCGAAACTGGACGGTTACGATACCGCGGAGGGTCTGGCCACCTTCTTCGTGCCACGCGCCGCCGACGGGGTGAGTGTGCGGGCACCGTGGGACGGTCTGGGAATGCGCGCGACCGCCAACAACGGCATCCGGCTCGACAACGTGTTCATCCCCGACGACGAAGCGCTCGGTGTGCCGGGGGCCTTCACCAAGATGCTGACCATGAGCCGCGGCAGTTTCGTCGGCAATCAGCTCGCCATCGCCGCGGTCTACACCGGATGCGCGCAGCGGGTGTACGACGAAATCCTCACCGCGACAACGACGAAGACCTTCGCCGATACCGGCGAGCCGATCGCCTCCTCACCGGTGCATCAGGTGCTGTTCGGCGAGATGACCCGCCAGCTGGAGACCGCGTACCTGTGGTTGCGCTATCAGCTCGCGGTGGAGACCGCGGAGGTGCCGTTCAAGCCGAAGCAGGAGGTGTTCGCGCAGTGGCGGCTGGGTAAGGGCGCGGTCACCGAGGCGTGCTTCCAGGTGGCACTGGGCGCGTTGAAGGCGGGCGGGACATCGGCGGCGTCGATGAACGGTGTCGCCGGCCGCGCACTGCGCGATCTGGCCATGGGGCTGGTCATGACCTTCCCGGCCGAACGCGGACTCCTGGAGGTGGCGCGGATCGTCACCGACGCGCGCGCCAACGACCTGTTCGCCACCGCGCCGGCGGAGGCCGCGAAATGACGATGCACCTGCCCGCGATTCGCGATCTGATCGACGACGCCTGGGAAACCCCCGGCACGGAACTCGATGGGACGCTGGAAGATCCGGCCACCGGGCAGGTACTGAGCCGTGCGGTCGCCACCACCGCCGACCGGCTCGAGCGCGCTCTCGCGGTGTCCGACCACGCCGCCGGACGCATCGAGCCCGAAACCCTCGAGGCGATCGCCGACGACCTCGAACCATGTCTGGAACGCATCGCCGAACTGGATGCCTTCGCGACGGGGGTGCCGCTGCGGCAGACCCGGCCGCTCGGGGCGATCGTCGCCGGTTCGTTCCGCCTGGCCGCCGACCGGATTCGCGCCGGCGCACTGCGCGCCGATCGCGACGGCGTGGAAGTGCATCGGCTGCCGCTGGGGCCGGCGCTGTGCCTGGTGCCGTGGAACGCGCCCGCGCCGATGGCCGCGCACAAGGTCGCCAACGCCCTCGCCGCCGGCTGCCCGGTGATCCTGAAGGTGAGCGAATCGGCGCCCTACAGTGCTGTGATACTGGCCGAGGTGATCGCCGAGCGGGTACCGGCGGGCATGTTCCAGCTGGTGCACGGCGATGCGGACACCGGCGCCCGGCTCACCGCCGATGCCCGGATCAAGGCGGTGTCGTTCACCGGTGGTGTGGCGGGCGGGCGGGCAGTGGCGGGCGCGTCGGCGCCGCTGTTGCGGCCGTGCCAGCTGGAATTGGGCGGGAACAATCCTTTGGTCGTCCTCCCCGACGCCGACACCCGGACCACGGCGCGGATGGCCGCCGAACTGCTCACCACCCTCAACGGGCAATGGTGCCGGGCGCTGGGACGGCTGATCGTGCCCGCCGCCCGCGCCGGCGAATTGAGGGAGGCCATCGGTAAGGAGCTCGCGACGCTGTCCATCGGCCCCCCACTGGATCCCGGCACCGACATGGGACCGCTCGTGCACTCACGGCATGTGGCCGCGATCCGCGCCGTGCTGGACCGCAGCGGACACCACGCGTACGGCCTGGTGCCGGAGTCTGGAAATTATTGCGCTCCAGCATTTCTGGACGGTGACTCGCCCGAGGAGATCTTCGGTCCGGTCGCGGGGGTCGTCACCTACGACCGAGTCGAGGATGCGGTGCACATCGCGAACGCCGTGCCCTACGGCTTGGAGGGCTACGTCTGCGGGACGGACACCGAATTCGCGCTCGCGGTCGCGCGCCGGATCCGAGCGGGTGAGGTGAAGGTGAACGGCTCCTCGATCATGAGCCTGCATCCGATGACCCCACGCCCTGCCTGGGGCATATCGGGACTCGGCGAAGAGGGGACGTCCGAGACCCTGCAGTTCTTCACCGGCGCACGGGTCGTCGGCGTCGAGGGGCGCTTCGCGCTGCACACGTCATGAGTAGGGTGGCGATCGCCGGCGCCGGTCCGGTCGGGCTCACCGCCGCCCTGGTGCTGGCCCGCCGCGGTGTGGAGGTCACCGTCCTCGAGCAGGGTCCGGGTCTGGCGCACGAATCGCGCGCGTCGACCTTTCATCCGCCCACGCTGGAGATGCTGCGCGACCTCGGCGTTGTCGACGCTCTGCTGCGAAAAGGACTGGTAGCGCCCACCTTTCACTACCGCGAGCGTGGCGGCGACCCGGTGGCCACCCTCGATCTCGGGGTGCTGGCCGGTGACACCGATTTCCCGTTCCGGCTGCAGTGTGAACAGAGCAAACTCACCCCGATCCTGCTCGACGCGCTGCCCGGCTCGGCGCGGGTGCGATTCGGGCATACCGTCGACGGCGTCGAGGCGGGAACCGAGGGCGTGCGGGTGTCCACCTCGGGCGGTCCGGTGCGGTGTGACTGGCTGATCGGCGCCGACGGGGCGCATTCGGCGGTACGGCGTGGGATCGGCGCCGAGTTCGAGGGCAGTACCTATCCGGAGCGGTTCCTGGTCGCCTCGGTCGACGAACAACTCGACGGGGCGCTGCCGGGTATCGCCCCGATCAACTACGTGTTCGACCCCGACGAGTGGCTGGTGCTGCTGCGCACGCCCGACCACTGGCGAGTGCTGCTGCCGACGCCCGCGGATACCGCCGACGATCTCGAATTGCGCTGTCTGCCCGAACGTTTGGCGCGGGTGGCCGACCTCGGCCGGCCGTGGCGGATCGCGCACGCCTCGCTGTATCACGTGCACGAGCGGGTGGCGCCGCGGTTCCGCTATGGCCGCGTGTTGCTGATGGGCGACGCCGCGCACGTGAACAATCCGCTCGGTGGGCTGGGGATGAACAGCGGCATTCACGACGCGGTACGGATGGCGTCCGCTCTCGCCGACGTGCTGGCCGGCGCGCCCGACGAGCTGCTGGAGCGGGCGGCTCTGCAGCGCCGGAGGGTGGCGGTCGACCATGTGCAGCGCACCAGCCGGGCCAACTGGACGAGCTTGCGCACCCACGATGCCGAATACCGCCGTGGTCTACGAGAATTGGCGGCCGATCGCGCTGCGACCCGCGTCTATCTGCGCCGCGCCTGCCTGATGGACAGCCTGGAGCCGACGGCGTGAGGATCGAACGCGAGAATCCGGCTCATCCGGCCGAGATCGTCGGATCCGTACCGGTCACCGAACCGGAGCAGGTGGATGCGCTTGTGCGGCAAGCGGAACGGAGGGTTCGCGACTGGTCGCGGCGGTCGTTGAACGAACGGCTGGATCGCCTCCGCACCGCCGCCGACGACGTCGCGGCGAACCGGGAGGCGCTGGCGCTCCTGCTCGCCCGGGAGTCCGGCAAGCCCATCGCCGATTGCCGGGGCGAAATCGGTTTCGCGGTCACGTATCTGCGCTGGCTCTGCGGTCGGGCCCCGACGGTCCTCGCCGACACCGAGATCGACGATGCACAAGGACGGTTGCGGATCGCATCGCGCCCGTTCGGGGTGATCGCCGCGATCACACCGTGGAACGCTCCGATCATTCTGGCGGTGGTGAAACTCGGCCCCGCTTTGGCCGCCGGAAATACGGTGCTGCTCAAGCCTTCACCGCTGGCGCCGCTCGCGGTATCGGCGGTCGCAGGCGCGCTGCCGGAGACCACCGTGGTGCACGGCGGGCCGGAGCTGGTGCGGGAGCTGATCGCCCATCCCGCGGTCGGGAAGGTCGCCTTCACCGGCGGCGAGAGCGCTGGGCGCAGTATCGCCGCCGCGGCCGGGCAGGCGCTGACACCGGTGGTGCTCGAACTCGGCGGCAACGATCCGGCGGTCTTCCTCGATGATTTCGCGCTCTCACCGGACGATTACGAGCGCCTGGTGCTGGCCTCCTTCGCCACCTCCGGACAGGTGTGCATGGCCGCCAAGCGGCTCTACGTGCCCGAACAGCGGGCGGTGGAGTTCCTGGAGGCGTATACCGCTGCGGCCCAGCGGATTCTGCGGGTCGGCGATCCGGTCGACGAGGGGGTCACCATGGGCCCGGTGGTGACGCGCGCCGCCGCCGAACGACTTCGGGGGCTGATCGTGGAGGCGGGCAGCCGCGGACGTGTGATCCCGTTGGCGACAGGTCCGGTGGGAGAAGGCTATTTCGTCGACCCCGTGATCGTCCTGGATCTGCCCGACGATGCCCCGCTCGTGTGCACCGAACAGTTCGGGCCCGCCGTACCGCTGCTCACCTACCGCACCCAGGACGAAGTCCGAGCTCGCGCCAACGATTCCGCGCTCGGATTGGCAGCGTCGGTGTGGTCGGCCGACGAGGAGCGCGCCTTCGACTTCGCCGCCCGACTGGAAGCCGGCTTCACCTTCGTCAACACCCACAACCGCACCGGAATGGCACTGCGCGCCCCGTTCGGCGGGACCAAACGCAGCGGATACGGCCGGGAATACGGCGACGAGGGACTACGTGAATACGTGCAGACCACCGTCACCCACCTGCCCGCAGCGTTCCGCGCCGGCGGTGCGGGGCTGTCCGCTCGTGCCTACCCGCACTGATCCGCATACGTGCTCGCCCCTGCGCGGACACCCGCACAGGGGCGAGCACTCACCCGGCTCAGGTACGACGTCGCCGCCGCACCAGCAACGCGGCCACCGCGAGCACCACGACGACGATCACCACGACCGCGACGACAATCGCCGTCGTCTGCGAACCCGATGAATCACTGTCCGCTGCGGCGGCTTTCGGTGTCGTCGCGGCAACCGCGGGCGCATGGCCGAACGTCAGCGGCACCGAGGCGAGGATATGGCCGGGGTCGGTAAGGCTGGTAACGGCCAGAGTGCAGGCGCCGGGCGCCGCTGTGCAGTCCACCGCACCGACCGACGCGGTCAGTGTGATGGTGGTGCCGCGCATTCCGGGCTGCCAGGCGCCCTGCGCGTCGGCGGAGCCGAGCAGCGAGGCGCCGAGATTGCAGTCGGTGGGCGCGACCACCTGCGGTTTACACTGGCCGACCGCCACCTGAGCCAGATTGGGTGGCAGCCCGTCCACGGCGACGGTGACGACCTCACCGACGGTGACATCGCCGGTCGGCGAGGGATGCAGGGTGGGTCCGGCCGCGGCGAGCGGGGCCGTCGCCAGCAACGCGACGGCAGTTGCCGCCGCGCCGACGGCACTGCGAAAGATGTTGCGTCTCATGGTTTCACCTCATCCGAAACTGAGGGGAATCGAGGCGAGGATATTGGTCGGATCGGTCAGGCTGGTGACCGCGATCGTGCACGCTCCCGCCTCCGCCGTGCAGTCCACGCCACCGACCGAGCCGACCAGGGCGATACTGCCCGCCTCCCAATTGCCCTGCCCGTCGGCTGTGCCCAGCAGTGAGCCGGCGAGATTGCAGTCCGAGGGGCCGGAGATGTTCGCCGTGCACTGCCCGACCGCGACCGAGGCCAGATCGGGCGCCAGCCCGCTCACCGAGACGCTGATGCTCTGTCCGACCGCGACACCACCGGACTGGCTCACCGCGATCGTGGCAGCCTGAGCGGGCGCCCCACCGAACATCGCGACGGCGGCGAGACCCGCGAAGACCGCGCTCACCAGGTTTCTGGTTCGAAACATGTGCTCCTCCTGGATTTCCTAGAGCCGCCGCCGGTCGGCGAGGGCGATTGCGGCGACGACGACCAGCAGTGCCGCCGTCAGCGACCACAGCACCGCGGACGGTCCGCGCGTGTCGGTGGAGCCCGCCGCCACCGTGCCTGCCACCGGCACAGCCGCGGGCGGTGGGAGGCTCGAGCCCGCGAAAACCACGGGGGTCACGGCGGAATTGGCGGCGATGACTCCGGCGGGTTCGGTACCGGGCAGCGGCGCGGCCGCGATCACGCACTGCTGGCGCAGACAATCGATGTTCTCGAACTGCGGATGCAGAGTGAGCACGAGCGTCGGAAAGGTCCCGTCGGAGGCGATATTGACGAAGGTGGCGCCGCCGTCGAGATCGCAATCGTTCAACCCGTTGGTATAGCCCTGTTTACACAGCCCCACCGCCACCGCCGCGAGGCCGGGCTGGAAACCACTGCCACCCACCGTGACTCGCTGCCCCTCCCGCAGGTCCGTGGTGGTGTCGATGTGCAAGGCGGCGACCGTATCGGCCGCGGCGTGTGCCGCGATCGCGGCAGCGAACGCGAGGCTCAGTCCGCCCCGTAGTAGTGCGCGTTTCATCGGGCGCCTCCTTCGACGGCGATCTCGCTGGACTGTGGGGCGGTGGGACGCGCGTCCGCATCGGCGCGGCGGTCGACGGTCTCGGTTCGGCTGCCGCCCGCCGGCGTGCGCGCGATCGCGAGCGCCGCCAGCAGCACCGGCACGCCGGCCGAGGTCAGCGCGGAGCCGGTCCCCCACAGCCGGCCGCAGGCGACGGCGGCGCCCAGGCCACAGATCCCACCGACCGCGACGACGAGTCCGGTCACGGCACTCCACCACTGTTCACTGCCCGGAAGTCGCTGTCGCAGCTCGTGATCCATCACCGAGAGGCAACGGATCGCCGCCGTGGCGGTGACCGCGACACCGGCCATCGACTGCCATGCGCCCGGTGCCGTCGCTACCAGCACCGGGCCACCGGCGGCGAGTATCAGCAGCGGCGGCACCGCACGGAGCCGGTATCCGCGCACGGCGACCACGAGCACCGCCGGGACCATCGCGACGGCCAGGCGCGCAGGGTGATCGGCGTCGAGCACATTCCAGCGAAACAGCAGCAGATGCAGGGCCGGCAGCACCGTCGCCCCCAGTGCGAATCCGACTGCGGCATATCCCGTCCATCCGCCCAGCGCGGTACCGGCCACGCGCAGGCCGCCCGCGACACCGCCGAACGATGTGTTCCGCACCGACATCGGCGATCCGGCCGCGATCACCACACTCCCGGACACGAACAGCGCCATGCCCGGTTGTCCGCCGCACGCGCCGGCCAGCACCGCACCGGCGAGCGACGCGACCGTCACTGCCGCGTAGCAGACTCGGACACCCGCGACGGCCCGAGCGGTCACGAGCAGCGGTCCCGCCGCCACACCGGCCACGAGCACACCGCACAGGAACGCGGGCGCCGACGAAAACAGCGCTGCGACAAGTATTCCCACGCCACCGAGGACGGCGAGCGCGCCGGCGCGGCGACTCGATGCGGTGAACCGGAGCCGCACACCCGGCACCACCGTCAGTCCCCCGAGCACACCCGCGGTCAGGGCGATATACCCCACGACTACGCCGGGCAGCCCGACCACACCACCGAGCGGTTTGCTCAGCAAGACGATCTCGATGCCCGTCATCGGCCCGGTCGCCGCCGCGGCGAGGGCGAGCAGCCACATTCCGGTCCGGCTCGCGGGGAGCAGTTCAGCTTGCGTGGCTCCGGACCCGGGCCGCGCTCCCGCCGGTGGTGTCGTCATTCCTCACCTCCGCCCGCGTTTCGCAGAAAGAAACACGGTTTCGCAGTTGCCATATTGAACCGTCGGCAACGATGGCTGTCAAGCGAGAACAAGCACGTAACGGCGTGGAAACAGCCGATTTTCGCGATCCGGCAAGGATTGCGGCAGAAATCTCCATCGCCCACTGGACAGATGCGCGGCACCGGTACAGAATCGCAACTACTGGAAACAGTGTTTCGTTGTACGAAACGGGTTCGACAAGGAGGTGCGCGCTCATGACGCGAGTGGCCGCCGTCCAGCTCGCCGCCGGCAGCGATGTCGCGGTCAACCTCGCCACCTGCCTGCGCCTCATCGACGACGCCGCGGCCCACGCGCCGGACCTGGTGGTCCTGCCCGAGTTCTGTAACCACCTATCGTGGTACGCCGACCGCGACCATGCGCACCGAATGGCGTGCCGGATCGGTGATCGATTCCTGGGCGCGATCGCCGAACGCGCCGCGCGGCATCGGATGTACGTCAAGATCGGGGTGACACTGGCCCGCGAGGACGGCCGCACCACCGGCACCAGCCTGCTGTTCGGGCCCGACGGCGCACTGCTCGGACAGTCCGACAAGCAGATTCTGATGGGCGCGGAGAACGATCACCTCGACCCCGGCGACTCCGATTCCGAGATCGTCGACACCCCGCTGGGCCGCATCGGCCTGTATGCCTGCATGGAGGGCGTCATCTGCGAGGTGACCCGGTCGCTCGCGGTGCGCGGGGCGCAGCTGTTGCTCAACAGCCTCAATTCCTTCGCCACCGACGAGGCGAGCCTGCACATTCCGGTGCGCGCGGCGGAGAACAAGGTCTGGGTGGTGGCGGCCAACAAGGTCGGCCCGTTGCTGCCCGAAGACGAGCTGCCTTCGATCGCGGCCGGGCTGGGGGTGCCGCCGGATCGGTTGCACGGCGCCGGCGAGAGCCAGATCGTCGCACCGGACGGGACAACGGTGGCGCGCGCACCGGCACGCGGTGAGGCGGTGATCGTGGCGGATATCGATATCGGTCTCGCCGACGACAAACGGCGCCCGGACGGAACCGATGTGCTCGCCGCCCGCCGCCCCCGGCTCTACGCCCCGTTGCTCGACATCTCGCCCCGGCGCGCACCTGCCGGTGCGCAGACCATCCCCGCGGCCGCGGCCCTCGCCGATCCCGGCCTCATCGGCGATATCGCCCACAGCGGCGCCGCATTGATCGTGCTGCCGGCGCTGACCGGCACGGCGTCGGCCGAGCCTGCACCCGCGACGGTGTCGATTCCGGAGGTGGCGGCGGCGCTGCGGGGGACGGCGGCGCATGTCGTGCTGTCCCTGCGCGACGGCGACGCCCATGTCGGAGTGCTGGTGAACGCGGAGGGTGTGGTCGGATATCAGCGCCAGCTGCACCGCACCGAACGCCATCCATGGCTGTCGGATCTGGGCGACGCGCTCGAGATATTCGACATGTCCTGGGGCCGAATGGCTCTCGTGGTCGGTGACGATGCGCTGTTCCCCGAAACCTTTCGCCTGGCCGCGGTCCGGGACGCCGATGTGGTGGCGGTGCCGCACGCTCTCGGCGAACCCTGGGAAACGCGGCTCGGCCTGCCGGAAAGGGCGGCCGAGAATCGGCTCAATATTGTTGCCGCCGCCGTGGATTCGACCGGGGCGTTGGCCGGTTCGATCTACGCGCTGAGCCCGGATTTCACTTTGTGGACGGCCTGGAGCGGGCCGTTCACCGGCGTGATCAGCACCCCGCAGGTGACCTCCGCCCCGCCCGGCGCGGACCGAGTGCAGGCCGACATCCGACCGGCCCAAGCCGTGAACCGCGCCGTATCCCGGGGCACCGATCTGGTCGCGGGACGTCCCGCTGCCGCCGTGTCCGCCCTCCTGCGCGAACCCGCCACCGCGACAACCGAACCGGAGCTGCCATGAGTGAAACCGTGCAACATGTCGAGCAGATGGTCGACGAGAACCCCAGAACCGATGTCACCGAGACATTTTCGGAATGGCAGGAGCTGCTGGCCGGACTGCAGGCCGAGATCGCCGGCCGGTTCGAGCTGACCCGCGACCCCAGCACCGCCGACCTCGACTCCTACGGTGACGCGGCGACAGGGCCGTCCGGCCGCCTCGCCGCCTACGCCGGACCCGAGATCGACTGGCTGGTGCATTCCTGGATCGGCGATCCCCGCACCGGTTTCGTGAATATGCACCTCACCGCGTGGCTCGGGCCGCAGGTACGGGTACCGCATCTGGCGTCGGCGCTGCTGCTGTGGCCGCAGGGCTGGTTCTACGTGGATGCGGTGCCGCGCGGTGATCTGGTGGGCGACGGTGACTATTACGACCGCTACTACGCCGAGGCCGAGGAGCCGTGGCTGGCGTTCAAGGCGGACCATCCCGACTTCACCTGGTTCACCAGCCGCACCGGATTCATCCGCACCAGCCTCTCACCGGTCGCCTACTGCTATTCCTTCCCGCCCACCCGCCCCAATCTCGACACCGTGGCCGAACTGCTCACCGTCAAGGTCGACCGATGGCTGAGGTGGGTGGACGCCGCCGAACCGGTGCCCGACGACGAGCGCGCCGACCTCGTGGCCCGGGATCTGCGGATCCGCCGCAACATCGCCGAACGCGATCCCGCGAACGTCATGGGCGAGCGCATGTTCGGACCCGAACTCACCCAGCGACTGGTACGCGCCCTCTGGGGCGGCGACCGGGTGCTGCCGCGGCCGGTGGGGTGAACATGAGCCTGATCCGCTCCCTGTGGTGGTCCGCGCGCACCGACGGCGACGCACCCTTCGACACCGCCCACCTCAAGCTCTACTACCCCGCCGTCGCCTCCGGCGACGATGCCGAGCGGCTCACCGGGGTCTTCGCCCCCGATCCGGCCGGCGCACCCTATCCGGTGGTGGTTTTCCTGTCCGGCGTCAATGTCGGGCAGGACAGCTATCGCCGATTCGCGACCGCGATCGCCGAATCCGGTTATGTGGTGGTCACCTTCGATCGCGTCGCCGATCTGTTCGGTGGGCAGCGCGGGCTCACGCCCGGTGTCGATCTGGCCGCGGCGCGCCCCGGCACCTACGGAACCAGACCCACCTGTCCGACCATTCCGGCGGTCCTGGACGCGCTGACCGAACTGAACGACACCGGACCGTTGCGCGGCGCACTCGATCTGGAGCGCGTCGCACTGGGCGGGCATTCGGCGGGCGGCACCGTGGTGTTGCAGTCGGCGCGATACTTCCCTTGCGTGCGAGCGGTTTTCGCGTGGGGTGCGCACACCATGGTCGCCACCATGCTGGGCTGGGACCCGGGTACGGTGCTCCCCGCGCAGGTGAACTGCCCGGTGCTGCTGGGTGTCGGCGGCAACGACGGAGTGATCAAGAGCAGCGCCGACCGCTACGGCGAGGGCGAGGATCGTCCGGATCCGGTAGCCCGCACCTTCGCCGAGGCACTGCCCGAGGGCGATCATCTGCTCGCGATCGTGCCCGGCGCGAACCATTTCGGCATCGCCGACGCCGATCCGACCGCGGCCCGCGCATTCCTCGACGGCCCCGCGGAGTCCGATGCCCTGCCCCGGTTCGCGCGGCTGACCACACTGTTCCTGAACGCCCACCTGAAGGATTCGGCGACCGCCCACGACGAACTGTCGGGTTTCGACGACGGACTGCTGCTGAAGCGGCGCTGAGGAGATCACGGTGCTCAAGAACTTCTGGTACGCACTGGAATTCGCGGACAAGGTCGGGCGCACACCACGCCGGGCGACCTGCCTCGGCCAGGACTTCGTGCTCTACCGCACCGAGTCCGGCGCGCCGGTCTGCCTGTCGGATCTGTGCGTGCACCGCGGCGGCGCCCTGTCGCTGGGAACGGTGAGCGGGGACTGCGTCACCTGCCCGTACCACGGCTGGCAATACGACTCCAGCGGCGTGTGCGTCCGCATCCCCGCCAACGCGCCCGAACGGGCCATCCCCCGCAAGGCGCGAGTCGACGCCTATCCGGCGGTGGAGCGCTACGGCATGGTCTGGGCGTTCCTCGGCGATCTGCCCGAGGCGCAGCGCCCCCCGATTCCGGAGATTCCGCAGTGGGAGGATCCGGCGTTCCGGGCCGTGCAGTACGAAATGGTCATCGACGCCAATTACGAACGGGCCTTCGAGAACGTGGTGGACGCCTCACACACGCCCTTCGTGCACGGCACCGCGTTCGGCAACCCGGACAAGCCACAGATCCCCGATTTCCGGATACGGCAGACGGACTGGTCGGCGGAGGCGGATATCCCGCTGAGCCCACCACCACCGAAGGGGCTGTGGGGCCTGCTGTTTCGCGGCAAGCCGATGCCGGAGCACGTGACCGTCACCAATGCCTGGTATCTGCCGAATATCGTGAAACTGCATGTGCGGCTGCCGATCGGCGATCTGATGCTCTACGACTTCAACATTCCGCTCTCCCAGAACCGCACACTGATCAAGATTCTCGGCTTCCGCAACTTCTTCACCGGCGCCTGGGCCGACGGCAACGCCCGCAAACGCATCGAGAAAATCCTGCTGCAGGACAGGCCGGTGGTGGAATCCCAACGCCCGGAACTGCTTCCGTTCGACTTGTCCGACGAGCTGCATGTGCGCAGTGATGCCCTGCAGGTCGCCTACCGCCGGCGCCGCGCCCAGTTGATCAAGGACGGCTGGTGGCTCGGCGGCGACGATGTGATCACCGGCGACTCGCCGCGGCGCAGGGCCACCGTCATCGCCTCGCCGGCGCGCCTGGACGATCCCGAACTCGCCGCCGCCTGGGTGCACAAGGCCCGCCAGGGAGGAGATCAGCGATGAGCCTGCCCACCACGCTGAGTAAGCGGGTCCTCGAAACACTTTCCAGCGCAACGGGTTCGACCGTCGTCGAGGACAGAGCGCTGACCAGCCCCATGTCACCCGAACCGGTGGGCAGGCTGCGGGTGTTGCGCGGCGGTCCGATCGACAAGGTGGTGACCGTCGATCTGGTGGTGCCGCCCATCGGCCTGGACAGCCATATGATCTTCGCGTTCACCGCGGCTGATTCCGCGGTGCCGCATTTCACGCTCGACGCGGTCTACGGCGGCGAGTACTACGCCATGCATCTGGACCTGATTCCGCGTGCCGATCTGGCGGTGAATCTGGACTATCTGGACGCCGCCTATGTGCCGTTGACACCGTTGCTGGATGCGGCCTGGCAGCTCGACGGTGTCTCACCGGCCGCCATCGGTCCCCGGCAGCGGGCGCTGATGTCGCCGTGGATGGTGGTGTGCCGCGCGAGCGAACCGGCATTCGAGCAGCTCACCGAGACCGTCGACGCGTATCTCCACCATTGGCTCACCCTGCTGGACAGAGGAGTTCCGACCCCGGATGCCGATCTGCCGGCCCGCGATCGCGCGAACCGCGCCAACCTGTTCAGCCCCGAGGTCGATCCGGTGTGGCATCAGGTGACCCGCCTGCTGGGCGCCGAGCAATCCGAACAGGTGCGCCGGGAGTTGCGGGGATGAGCAGCGCCGAGCCGAGCCGCTGGCAGCAGCGCATCGCGGGCGAATGGGTAGGGCGGCCCTCGCTGTTCGACGCCGAGGGCGTCTGGCTGGGATTCGAGGATATCCGCCGGTCCTCGGTGTTCGAGGACGGCACGACCACCTACTACATGGACGGCGGGCTCACCGGCGGCGGGCGGCTGGCCGGGCGGTTCGCCCTGGGCGCCCCGTTCGAATTCGGCGTCCTGGACTCCGACGGCGATCGCATCTACACCGGGCCCGACTTCTACGGCTCCGGACAGCCCTACGGCGGATTCGTCGACGCCCACTACTACGGTCCCGGCTGGCAGGTGTCGCTGAACACGTGGAATCAGACGATCGACGACACCCAGGTGTATTCGTCGGTGCTGTATCAGGGCCCGGCGATGGTCGGCGTGTTCACCGGCCTCTACACCCGCGATCCGGGCCTCGCCGAGGAGCGAGTGGATACCGAAACTCGCTGCGGCGGAGTGACATTCACCTTTTCCACCAAGGACGACAGTCGCTATGCCGGCGATCTGGAACTGTGGTCGGTGGAGCAGCGCACCCTCGGCACCGCTCGCATGACCCGCACCGTCGCGCCCCGCGACCTGCTCACCGCAGCGCATCGACTCGAGCTCGCGGGACCGCTCGAATCCGAGATCAATATCGTCGTCCGTCGCGACGGTGCCCGCACATTCCACGAGGGCCCCGATGCGTTCGGTAACGGATTAGCATGCGGCCGAGCCAATTTCGTGCGGCTGCACCACCGAGACGGCCGCCGGCTGATCGGCCGGGAATTCATGATGGACGCCGAACCGGGGATGGGCGCCGGGTCCACTCTCGCGGTCGCCTATCAGCTGTTCGAGCACAACCGGCTGTCAATGATCATGCACGGCGTTCTGGAGCGACAATGAGCAACGTGGTCATCACCGGCGGCACCCGGGGTATCGGATTGGGGATGGCCCGGGCGCTGCTGGCCCGCGGCCATCGCGTCGCGGTCTGCGGCACCGACCCGCAGCGGATCGACTCGGCACGCGCCGAACTCGGGGAGGCGGCGGTGGTGCTGGCCGCCGACACCACCGATCGCGACGATCTGCGCCGGCTGTGGGATGCGGCGGCGCGACGATTCGGCGCCGTGGACATCTGGATCAACAACGCCGGCGTCTCCCAGACCCGCGCACCGATGTGGGAGCTGCCGGACGCCGTAGTGCGAAAGGTGATCGACACCAACCTGATCGGCGTCCTCAACGGGTGCGCGGTCGCGGTCGCCGGCATGTCCGAGCACGGCGGCCACATCTGGAATATGGAGGGGTTGGGCAGCGACGGACGCACCGTACCCGGACTCGGCGTCTACGGGGCCAGCAAGCGTGCGGTCGGCTACCTCACCGCGGCGCTGGCGAAGGAGGTCCCGCCCGGCGTCTCGGTCGGAGTACTCAGCCCCGGCATGGTCACCACCGATCTGCTCACCCACGGATACACCGACCCGGACGAGTTGGCCAAGGCCCGCAGGATCTTCGCCATTCTCGCCGATCCGGTGGACACCGTCGCGCCCTGGCTGGCCGAGCGGGCCGTCACTCGCACCCGCAACGGTGCGCGAGTCGAGTGGCTGACCACGAGCAAGGTGATCCGCCGCTTCGCCGCGGCACCGTTTCGCACCCGCGACCCGTTCGCCGCGTAGCCGATTGCAGAAGGAGTTGGTTCGATGCCCGACGTCCTCGGCTGGCGAGCCAAATTCGGGGTCCTCGCCCCGTCCACCAATACCGTGGTCGAGCCCGATTTCGCCCGCCTGGGTGTGCCCGGGGTGACCGCGCATTTCGGCCGCATCCACATCCGCGACCAGGATATGAGCGACGACGCCGGAATGGGCCGGCTGCTCGAGCAGATTCGCGACGAAATCGTCGCCGCGTGTGAGCGGGTGCTGACCTGCGAACCCGATTACATGGTCATGGGAATGTCGGCCGAGACGTTCTGGGGCGGCGTCGAGGGCAACCGGCGCTTCGTGCGCCAGATCCATGAGGTGACCGGTCTCGAGGTCGCCACCGGCGCCGAGGCGTGCCGGCGCGCATTGGCGCTCTACGGAGCGCGCCGTATCGGTGTGGTCACGCCCTATCAGCCGGTGGGCGACGAGAATGTGGTGCGGTTCTTCGGCGAGCTGGGGTTCGAGGTGAAGGCGATCAAGGGATTGCGCTGCCCCACAGCGGTTTCCATCGCCCACGTCACCGAGGACGAGCTGCGGTCCGCACTGCGCGAGGTCGACGGTGACGGCGTGGACGCGCTGGTGCAGTGCGGAACCAACCTGTCGATGGTGCGGTTGGCCGACGAGGCCGAGCGCTGGCTGGGCAAACCCGTGCTGGCGATCAATGCGGCGACCTGGTGGATGGCGTTGCGCGACAACGGGTTCACCGATCGGATCGAGGGCGCGGGATCACTGCTGCGCGACCACTGACGGTCCCGTGCCCCTTCCGGCGCCATGGAGGGGCACGGGTCGCGGCCTACTGGTAGCTCGGATTCGCCCACGCGCCGATGGATTTCGACCGGACCGGTTCGATGAACCGCGGCGCCGCTGTCTCCGGGAAGTCCGGTCCCCAATTGGTGGCATCACCCGCCATCGACACGCTCGCATTCTCGGTGTACCAATCCACCAGATCCGCGTCCGAGCGGATGATCCAGGTGCAGCCGCGCTCGGCGTCGGCGGTGAAGTCACCGTGCCGGATGTACGGCGGGCGCCAGAAGTAGGTACCCGGCCACATGGTGCCGAAGTTGTACTCGAAACCGCCATCGAGGCAATAGGCTTCCTCGCTGCACGGATGATGCGCCAGCGGCACCTCTCGCCATCCCGGCTTCGCCTTGATCAGACGGGTGTAGAAGCCGGTCTTCTCGTCGCGGTGCAGCAGTTTGATGTAGAGCCCGGGGACGGGGGTGCCGCCCAGATCGAACCGCATCGGGCTGCCGTCCTTCACATCGATCCACGGCATCGACGCGGTATCCAGGACGACGAGTTCCTGGTCGGGACGCACGAAGTCGCGATCACCGTCCGCCAGGTCGAACCCCCAGCCGCCGCCCTCCCGGAACAGCAGAATTTCCGTGCCGCCCACCGCCCGGATCGGCGGCGTCCACACCCCGGCCGGCGCCGTCCAGTAGCCGTCGGGGCCGAGTTCGTCGTCGCCCACGGTTATTCGACCGGACAGCACGAACCATTCGGTGTCGGCCACGTGCACGCCCGCAGGCCGGGACCAGTCGCTGGTGAACCGAACCTTCAGCGAGGCCGAACCGTCCTCCTCGTCGTAACTGAGGTTGCGTTGTTCGGCACTGCCTGTGGCGCGCTGGAACTCGGCGCGGTGCCAGATCAGATCTTTTTCATCGATGAGCTCTACATGTGGACGCACGGGTCCTCCTCCCGGAGCTGACTTTCCGATACGAAATGTAGTGCTTATCAATAAGCAAAACAAGATGTATCGTTTATTACCGTGAACAGACCCGGACGTCCTTCCGGACCGGCCACCGAAACCGCGGAGATCGTGCTCACCGCCGCGCTGGAACTGGTCCTCACCGAGGGCGCGGCCGCCCTGACACCCCGGCGGCTGCACGCCATGACAGGCGTCGCGCGCACCACCATCTATCGCCATTGGCCGGCGCCCAAGGACTTCCTCGCCGCACTCATCACCGTCGCACCCCACCCCTCCCCCGAGCCGACCGGCGATCCGGTCGCGGATCTGCACGGTGAGGTCGACTCGCTCTGTGATCGACTGCGCGACAAGCCCGTTGCGGCATTCCTTCGCGCCCTGGTGACCGCCTCGGTCGCGGACCCCGAATGCGCCGAATTGCGCCACCGATACGTCAGCGACCTGCTCGCGCCGTTCCGCGCCGCGGTGCGCCGGGCCGGAGTGCGGGAGCACGCGGTGATCGAGGAGATCGCGCTGTCCATCGTGGCGCCGCTGCTCGTGGACGTCCTGCTGCTGGACGGCCCCGTCGACCGTGACCGTGCACACCGCGCGGTCGATCGGGCAATGGAACCCAGTTCCGGTCGTCGTTGAGGCGGCCGATCGCAGCGAGCGAGGAGACCTCGAGATGACCAATGCCGTGGGAACCCGCGCCGTCTTCGGCGTCATCGTGCCCAGTACGAATACCGTTGTCGAACACGACTATTGGCGGGCCGGGCTGCCGGGAATCAGCTACCGGGCCGGTTCGATGTACATTCCCGACCCGGTCATGGGCGACGACGACGACTTCCGCGCGCTCCTGGGCCAGATCCGCGCCTCCATCGATACCGCGGTGCGCGATGTGCTCACCGCCGAACCGGACCGCATGGTCATGGGCATGTCCGCGGAAACGTTCTGGGGCGGGATCGAGGGCAATGCGGCCTTCGAACAGCGGCTGCGCGAACGCACCGGCCTGCCGGTGACGACGGGGGCGAGTTCGTGCCGGGCGGCACTGCACGCCCTGGGATGCCGCCGGATCGCGGTGTTCTCGCCGTATCAGCCGGTCGCCGACCGGGAGGTGGGCCGGTTCTTCACCGAGGCCGGCTTCGAGGTTGCCGCGATCACCGGCCTGCGCTGCCCGACCGCCATGGATATCGCCAAGGTCCGGCCCGACCGGCTGCGCACGGTGGCGGCGGGCCTGGACGGGCCGCACGTGGAGGCGATCGTGCAGGTGGGCACGAATCTGTCCTTCGTGGCCACGGCCGACGAACTCGAACGCGAACTCGGCAAACCGGTGATCGCGATCAATGCCGCCACGCTGTGGCATGCGTTGCGGGAGCACGGGATCGACGATCGCGTCGAAGGAGCCGGCCGACTACTGCGCGAACAGTGACCGGTCGCCCGCGTCCGCCAGCAGTCGCCGGGCGCGGCGGACGACGGCCAGATCGACCATTCGGCCGTCGGCGTCCAGCACGACGCCACCGGCCGCGGCGTCGAAGCGTGCCACCAGATCCCGGGCGCGCGTCAGTTCGTCCGCGGACGGAGTGAAGACCGCGTTGACAACCGGCAGCTGCGCGGGATGGATACAGGCCCGTCCACGAAAACCCAAGCGCGCCAACGCTTCGGTGCTCTCGCGAAGTGCGGCGAGATCACGGAAGTCGGTGCTGACGGGAGCCGGCGGCGGTTCGATTCCAGCGGCCACGCTCACCAACACCAGCTGAGTGCGAATCGCCAGCAGCTCGGCGCGGTCCGGCCCTGGCGCCATCCCCATATCGGCGCACAGATCAGCCTCACCCAGCTGCAGTCGCAGCACCCGCGGGGCCGTGGCGATCTCTCGGGCGGCGAGCACCGCGGTTGCGCTTTCGAGCAGCGGACAGATTCCCACGACACCCGGCGCCGGCTCACAGCCGCTCAGGAGTTCCGCCGCCGCGCGGACCTGGTCGGCCGATTCGGTTTTCGCCAGGCAGACCGCGGCGGGTCCGGCGGCCGCCACCGCGCGCAGATCGTCGGCGTCGTCGGGATTCACCCGTACCCAGATGCGTTCGCGGCTCGCCGCCGGGAGCGGGGCCAGCCATGCCGACACCAGTTCACGTGCGCGGGCCTTCTCCCCTGCCGGGACGGAGTCCTCGAGGTCCAGCAGAACCACATCGGCGGGTCCCGCCAACGCCTTGTCGAACAGTGCCGGACGGTTGCCCGGGACATAGAGCGCCGATCTCATCAACTACCCCTCGCACCGGCTCGGGAATCGCCGTACTATTTCCTTGGAAGAAACACCGTTTCGGTGAATGAAACATAGCGGTCTCGGCCCGGGGCTGTCCACCCATCGGGGTCCTCAGGAATCCCCTCGCGGTCGGCTCGCCGCGCCGAAACCGGCTGCCCGGCACAGGGAGTCGCGATGGCCCGTCGAACTTCGGCCCTCACCGTCATGGCCGCGGCATGCGTCGCCGCTCTCGGATTCGCCCCGGCGGCCGCCGACTCGCCGGGTGTGCCGGGGACGATCGCGCTACCGTGCGCCGGGGCGCCCCTCGAGCAGCATGCCGACTGGTATCTGCCCGCCGGCCCACCGCGCGGACTGGTGTGGTTGCAGCACGGGTTCGCCCGCGCCGACGGCAATGTCGCCGCACTCGCCGCTCGCTTGGCCGGTGCCGGCAACCTCGTCTTCGCGCCGAGCCTGCCGTTCATGAACCTCTCGGGCTGCACGTTGCAGAACCTCGGCGACAATACGCCGTTCCTGGATCAGGTGGCCCGATTGTTCGCCACCGCAACCGATCCCGCCGGCCCGCTGGCCGCCGCCCTCGCCACCGCCGCCGAGCACGCCGGCGTCACCGCACCCGCCCTGCCGCGGCCGTTCGTGTTCATCGGCCATTCGGCCGGGGCCGAGGCAGTCGAGTACGTCGCCCACCGCCTGCACATCAGCGCGCCGCAGACCTGGCCGGATCTGCGCGGACTGATCCTGCTGGATCCGGTGAAATCGTTCCTCGGCACCAATACCGACACCGCTCTGGCCGATCTGGACCCCACCGCCCTGCCGATCCTCACGATCTCCGGCCCGCCCGGCCTGTGCAACAACTTCGCCGGCGGCACCGCCGCCCTCCGAACACACCTGCACCGGCCGTTCGTCGGCATCCGCCTCACCTCCGGCGAACACACCGACGCCGAAGGCCCCTCCAGCGACGCACTGGGCGAATTGCTCTGCGGCACACCGCAACCCGCCAATTGGGATATGCTCGAACGAACCACCACGGCATGGACACGCGCCTACTTCACCGGCACCACCGACTATTCGGTGACCTCGCCGACCATCGGTCTCCATGTCGAGACCCTCACGGGGGCGTAAGCGGCTACAGGTCACCGCCGCTGGATCGGACCCGTGACCCCGTCGGCGTCCACCTCCGGGGACCCCACCGCCCACCGACACGACACGTGATGGTGGGATACCGATCGTGACCGTGTCGTGGTGGTGGGATCTGCTGATCGCGGTCGCCGCCGCGCTCATCGTGTGCTGGTTTGCGCTGATCGCGGCGTTGATCATCGTCCGGCCACGCGGCAACCTGCTGCGGGAAGCGATGCGGATCCTGCCCGACACCCTGCGCCTGATTCGCCGTCTGGCCGCCGACCGCTCGCTGCCACGCGGTGTGCGGATCCGGCTCTGGCTGGTGCTGGCCTACCTCGCCTCACCCCTGGACCTGATCCCCGACATCATCCCCGTCATCGGCTACGCCGACGACGCCATCATCGTCACCGCGGTCCTGCGCAGCGTCGTCCGGGCCGCGGGCCCGGAGGCCGTCCGCGCCCACTGGCCCGGCACCGACGACGGCTATACCGCGCTCGCCCGGCTCACGGGCCTGCCGGCGCGGTGACAGTCATCGGCGCCTCGCTCGCTGGGCGGTTTCGCGGTCGGTGACGATCTGCTTGCGGCGTTGTGTCATCGCTTCGGCGGGAGAGGCGGTGCCGACGATCGCGTCGAAGACCGCACGGGCGTCCTCGAGCGCGTCGCGGGCACCCACCCCGGTGCCGGAGTGATCGCGTGGTCGGCGTCGCCGATGAGGATCACCGAATCCTGCGGTGCGCGTGCGCCTTCCAGCGGGACGTTGCGGGCGTTGCTGACGTGCACGAGTTCCGTCCGCGACAGGAAGGCCGACACCAGCGCCCGGCTGGAAGGCGTTGCGGCCAGGACGGTTTCGGCCCACTCGTCGACGGGACGCATCCCGATATCGTCGCGAGTGCCGGGGAGGGGATCGCGCGGGATCCGCACGAACCACAGGGCTGCGGGGTCCTCGGGGCGCCAGATGTGGCCGAAAGTACTTCCGGCACTGCCGTCTTCGGCGACCTCGGCGAAGAAGTGGAGAACCGCGGGGGTCGTGGGCGGCGGCGGATCCAGTGGCGTGCCGGTCATTCCGTACAGCACGACGTCACCGGCGTAGACCGGTGTGCGGGCGGGTTCCAGTGCGGCCCGGACGACGGAGTCGATACCGTCGGCGCCGATCAGCAGCTCCTCGGTGGTGACGACGTCGGAGCCCCGCCAGATCGCGTGATCGTCGTCGCCCACCGTCACGTCGGTGATCGGCTCGCCGTAGCGCAGGTCGGCGCCGGAGCCCGCGACGAACTCCGACAGCACGCCCATGAGGTTGCGGCGCAACCAGAAACGATGTCCGCGGCTGGGCATTTCGCTACGACGGCCGCGACTGTCCTCGTAGTCGAGTCCCGCGAGCGGATACGACACCTCGTGCAGCGCCGAGCGATCGACGCCCATCGCTTCCATCGCCTCGTGTCCGCGCCCGTCGATGAACAGAAACGCCCCGGCTCCGGGACCCGGGCGCTGTTGTTCGTAGAGCGCGACCCGCTGCCCTTGCCGCGCGAGACCACCGGCCAGGCAACTGCCCGCGATCCCACCACCGATAACGCTCACCATGTCCTGCGACCTCCTGGCGTTGTCGTGCCGGCGGCCATCCGCCGGAAGAGGCACTTGTCCAGAGTGCCACGCGCATCGGAACATTCGCCGAGGACTGATCGACTCCCCTCAGCTGGGCGGAATTCGCTTCAAACTGCCCACACCGAGCGATCCGTTCCCCTCGCCGCGCAGCGCCGCCTCCGCCGCGCGGACGTAGCCGGCCGGATCTTTGTCGACGGGCACGACGCCCGCGTAGTTGCGCGCCTCGTACGCGGCGAAGGCCACGGCGAGCTGATGGCGGCGCTGCAGTCCGGCCAGGCGGCGAAAGTCGGTGAGCCCCTCGCGCTCCTCCTCGGCCATGTGGTCGCTGTTGGCCAGGTTCGCCGCCGCGACAGCCGCATACCACTCGTCGGTGCCCACCTGGTGCCGCCCTACGTCGGCGACCGCATCCCTGATCTCGTTGTGGTCGTGGATGGCATCGAGTGTCTCGTCCTCCGCCCCGCTCGCACGCCGCGCCGCGATCCCGACCTGCAGCAGCGCGGGATAGAAGATCTCCTCCTCGGCCTGCGCATGCAGCTCGAGAAACGCCGCCAGCCGGTCCCAGATAGCGCCCAGCGCACCGGTGTCCCCGCGATCGATCTGCTCCAGGATCGCGAACAGCCGCCGCTGCTCGTGATGGTCATCGAGGATCAACTGGGTGATATCCACATTTCCTCCCTGACACCGCATCGCAGGCAAGTACCGGACCCGGGGACCGGCTGCCGCGCAGGTAGCCGGGACGTCCCCTGGACCCGACCATAACGCACCCGACGACGCTCACATCTCCCTGCAGTTCACGCCGAAAAAAACGCCCGGCGGCGAACAAGTCCTCGATACCGGGGCCGGCGATACTCTCGACGATGTTTGCTCAGCCGATGCCGACGAGATCGGCCGAGGCAGTCCACAGTTCGTCGATGAGGCGGCGGTTGTGTGCTTGCGGGGACTCGGGGCCTCGCGCTCGGTGCCGATGGAAGTAGACGCCGTTGATTTCCGGGTCGGCGCCGCGGCCGGCCAGTTCGATCAGGGGTTCGGCGCCGCGGGCGGGGGTGATCGTTCCGACGTGGCGCAGGGGGGTGCGGTAGAGCAGGCCGACGGCGCGGGAGTCGCGGCCGAAACTCGACGCCACGGGCCCGGGATGTACTGCGGCGGAGACAATTCCGTCCGACGACCACCGCTCCGCGATACCGCGGGTGAACATGATGTTCATCAGCTTGCTCGTCCCGTAGGCGCGCCATCCGAAGGCGCGGCGGCGCCGGTAGTCGAGGTCGGAGATGTCGACGTGCCCGAACAGGTTGCCGACGCTCGCGGTGTTCAGCACGAGCGCGCCGTTGACGGCGAGCTTGTCGTGCAGCAGATTGGTCAGCAGAAACGGGGCCAGATGGTTGATCTGGAAATTGGGTTCGTGCCCGTCGACGGTCCGCTGTCGCGGCTCGAAGAGACCGCCCGCGTTGTTGAGCAGCACGTCGATCGAGCCGACATGGTCACCGATCTGCTCGGCGAGACCGCGCACGTCGTCGAGAACGGCGAAATCGGCCGTGAAGGCGGTCGCACCGGTGTCGGCGGTCACGGCGGCGAGTTTCTGCGCCGACCTGCCGACGATGACGAGGTCGACATCCGGGGCGGCCAGCGCCCGGGCGGTCACCGCTCCGATGCCGTCGCTGGCACCGGTTATGACGATCGTGCGTCGCGAGTTCGAGGATCGGCTATCTGTCACCAGGGTCTCCAGTCGGTGGATGCGTGGCGTACAACCGCGCGAGCTGTCATCGATTGTGTGGTCGTCCGACGTGATCGCGGCCGGTGACCGCGATCGGCGTCTCCTGCCTCGGCGGGGTGTCCGGGTCAGCGCCCGGCACTTCCGTATGCCACCAGCTTAGAATTCGGTCGACGATCGGCGCTCGTCTCTGCACCCAGCCGACGTGGTCGTTACTCGCGCCTCAGGTATTTGCCCCCTGCTATCGCGCCATCGACCGCGGCGAATCGACGGATCGAACATCACCCGGAACCTCCCGGGCCGGGTCAGCGCAAACCCAACATAGGCCACCGCGATGCCACCGAGACCGGCGATGTCCACCACCTGGCTCCGGGGACATCGTGTCGACCGACCGAACGAGGAACCCCCGGGGCGGCCCACAGCGGTACCGGTGTGGTGTAGCGCCGACGACGCTGTGCGGCGATAAGCCGAGCCGCACCGCCGCCACGAAACCCGGGTCGCCGTTCACGCCGACCGTCGCCGCGATGTGCTGCGGCAACGAACCCCGGTTCGGGCGGTGCCGGTGACGTCGTTACTTTCATCCGATCCAGCCACGCCGAACATTCAACTTTCTACGTTGCTGTCAGCGTATGCACCGACGGAGCGCCCGACCCGAGTAGACCGCTACTCGAATTTCGCAGTGGCTTCCCGCATTTCGCTGCGCAGGCCCGGTCCTCGGCCTGCGTGAGGTGGCGCTGCACGTCACGGTGTGTCGTGCTGACGAGCATCCCGCAGTGCGTCGCGCGCGGTCGAATACGGCCTGTGGGGTCCGGCACGCAACTTGTCGAAGGTGGAGGCCCGCCGCGCCGCAGCGTTGGGGTTCACGCCTACTGCTACGGCGGGCACGCCATGAGCGGTGAAATCTCAGGTCAA
>NZ_BDBF01000025.1 GCF_001612845.1 Nocardia elegans NBRC 108235
ATCCGGACCCGGTCGGGTCGATGCGTGCGTCGCCGGCCGAGTCGCCTTGCGACTCGCCCGGCGGATTTTCGGGCGAATGGGATCGGTTCGGGTGGGTATCCCCGGGTTCACAGGACTTTCCTAAGTAAGCCTGACACCATTCGGGGGATCGATCGGGATCATGGATGGTGTCGACCCGGTGCAATCGGTACCGGTCTGGTAGCGGAAGGTGATCCGAATGGTTCTACTCCAGGAGCCGGCCACACAGTCAGCACTGGAGTCCGGCCCCGCGCAGGCCGGCCGTTCCCTCACGCTGCGGGATCGATTCAAGCTGCCGATGACCTACAGCTACGGCGCCCTGCTCATCGCGGTGACCGTGCTGGTGTCGGTACTCAGCGATACGCAGCAGACGCGCGTCATCCAGCATGCGAGTACCAATCTGCACAATCTGCTGGCCGGACGGTTCGGCACCCTGTTCTCCAGTGCGTTCGTCATCGGTGACGGCACCGCGGGCGCGGTGCTCATCCCGCTGCTGGTCTGTCTGCTCATTCTGGCGGAATGGCGATTCGGCGCCCTATCGCTGCTGCGCATCTTCATCGCCGGCCATATCGGCGCCACACTCCTCGTCGCCGGCGGCCTGTGGGTGGCGGTGAGCGTGAAATGGCTGCCGACGAGTATTTCTCTCGCCGAGGACGTCGGGGTCAGTTACGGCGCGCTGGCGGTCATCGGTTCGCTGATGGTGGTTCTGCCCGCCAAGTGGCGACCGACATGGGCCATCTCGCTGGGTGCCGTCGCCGTCGCGGGCGTCGTCATGGGCCATACCTTCACCAATGTCGGGCATCTGATCGCCCTGACGATCGGGCTGCTCACCGGGTGGCTGCTGTTGCGCAGCGGTCATGCCCGCGCACACCGGCTCAACCGGTTCGAGACGGGTCTGCTCGTCATCGCGGCCGTACTCGGATACATCTTGCTCGTCGGGTGATCGCCCCGCGCGCAAGCGGTCTCGGCGAGGGCCTAAACTCGACCGGTGCGCCTTGTGATTGCTCGTTGCCAGGTCGATTACGTGGGTCGGCTCACCGCACATCTCCCGATGGCCCGTCGGCTGCTGATGATGAAAGCGGACGGCTCGGTGCTGGTGCATTCCGACGGCGGTTCCTACAAGCCGCTGAACTGGATGAGCCCGCCCTGCTGGATGGAAGAGCGCGAGACCGATGTCGAGACGATGCCCGACGGCTCCCAGCTCTGGGTGGTGACCAATAAAGCCGGTGAGGAGCTCCGGATCACCGTCGAGGACATCGAACACGACTCCGCGCACGAACTCGGCGTGGATCCCGGGCTCGTGAAGGATGGCGTCGAGGCCCATCTCCAGGAGCTGCTCGCCGAACACATCGGCACGCTGGGTGACGGTTATACGCTGATCCGCCGCGAGTACATGACCGCCATCGGCCCCGTGGACATCCTGTGCCGCGACGCCGCCGGCGCCACGGTGGCGGTGGAGATCAAACGCCGGGGCGAGATCGACGGGGTGGAGCAGCTCACCCGGTATCTGGAATTGCTGAACCGGGATCCGTTGCTGGCGCCGGTCACCGGTGTCTTCGCGGCACAGCAGATCAAACCGCAGGCGCGGACCCTGGCGACCGATCGCGGGATCCGCTGCGTCACACTCGATTACGACGCCCTGCGCGGCACCGACAGCACCGAATTCCGGTTGTTCTGAGGGCGCTCGTGCCACGCCGGAAACCCCGTCCGACATCGTCGCGGCTCCCTCGGGAACCGCGGCCCATCGGTGACGTCTTCGGGCGCACCGAGGACGGGCCCGATGGCGCGGAAACCTTCGTGGTGCGCACGATCCCGGGCTCCCGTGCGGTGAAGACCTACCGGTGCCCGGGCTGTGATCACGAGATCCCTCCCGGCACAGCGCATATCGTGGCGTGGCCGGCCGACGGCGGTGAAAACGACCGTCGCCATTGGCATTCCGGCTGCTGGCGCGGGCGCCATACCCGCACGATCACGCGGCGCTGGTCGTAACCCGGCCCCGGGTGCGGGCATAGGGAAGGCCGCCCCCGCGGTGCGGGAGCGGCCTCGAAACGGGTGGTGAATGTTGTCGCCCTGAGGGGGTGGCGCGTGTTGTCAGCTCGAGACTTCGGCGCTTTCGCGCTCTTCGTCGACGGACTCTTCGTCTTCCGCCTTGACCTCGGGGATGGCCTTCTGCCGGCCGGAACCGGACTGCTTACCGGACAGCGATCGCTGCTCCGGTGCACCGTCGAGCAGCTCGCTCTCGCGGTTGACCGCGGCCAACATGGCCGGGACCGAATCGAGCTGGCCGCGGATACCCAGCAGCTGGGCCAGAACTCGGCCGCGCAGGACGCGCATCTCCTCGGCCAGTTCCTTGGCGTGCGCGATCTTGCGATCGGCGGACTGGGTGGCGGAGGTGACCAGGCGGTTGGCCTCGTCGGTGGCCTCTTTGATGCGCTGGGCGGCGTCGGAGCGGCTGGATGCCTCCAGCTCCTCCATGGCCTTGGTGAGCTTGGTCCGCTTCTCGGCCATCGTGGCCTCGAAGTCCTGCTGGGCGGCCTTGCGCTTGGCCTCGGCCTCCTTGGTGATGCGGGTGGCATCGGCCTGGGCGGCCTCGACGATCTTGGCCGACTCGGCGCGCGCGTTCGACAGCGTCTGCTCGAATTCGACCTCGAGCGCCTCGCGCTTCTCCTTGGTCTCGGCCAGCAGGGATTCGTACTTGCCACGCATCTCGGTGGCCTGCTGCTCCGCGATGGAGATCATCTCGGCAGCCTCGGCCTGCGCCTGCGCGCGGACCTCGGACGCCTCGTCGGATGCCAATCGCAGCATCCGGGAGATTCGGTCGCTCATGCCTTCCGCGGTGGTGGGCGGAACCGACAGGCGATCTACTTCCTTGCGAAGCTCATCGATCTCGTCGCGGGCGTCCTCCAGCTGGGCGGCCAGGTTACGGGCCTGAGCGGCGGCGGCATCGCGATCTGTTGCGGTGACCCTCAGCTCGGCATCGAAACGGTCGAAGTAATTGCGTACTTCGTCACGGTCGTAGCCTTTACGTACTACCGTGAAAGGCAACGCGACGAAGCGATTGCGATCGGGCTCAGTGGACGACATGCCCCACAAACTACAGCCTGTCGACCCACCATGGTGAGTCGACTGCGAATGTCGTTATGAACTGTTTCCGTGGCCGGATTGCGGTACTAGTGAGTAGGATTCGCGGCCGGTTCGACCAGTTCGACGAGCACACCGCCAGCATCCTTGGGGTGGATGAAATTGATCCGCGAGTTCGCGGTTCCGGCGCGAGGAGCGTCGTACAGCAAACGGACGCCGCGGCCTCGCAGGAAAGTAGCTACCGCATCGATATCGGTCACGCGGTAGGCCAGTTGCTGCAATCCGGGACCGTTGCGGTCGATGAACTTGGCGATCGTGGACTCCTCGTTCAGCGGCGCCAGCAACTGCAGAGCAGTGGCGTCGTCGCCGGAACCGGGCAGCGACAGCATCGCCTCGTGCACGCCCTGGGCCTCGTTGACCTCACGGTGGGTTTCGACCATGCCGAGATTGTCCGAGTACCACGCCACGGCGGTATCGAGATCGGGCACGGCGACGCCGACGTGATCGACGGCGATGACGTAATCGGCGGGAATGAAAGCGGACGTATCGGTAGTGCTCACTCTACGAAGGTAGCGCGCACCTACCTGGAGCTGCCGGGACGGGAAGGGTTACCGTTGAGTACGAGAGCGGCCCGTCGCCGAGTACGAGGGCGGCACGCCGCTGCGTCCCCGAATGTGAGAAGCGAGGTTCATCGTGGCCACCACCTCTGTCATCGTCTCCGGCGCCCGTACTCCGGTCGGTCGGCTGCTCGGTGGGTTGTCCGGGTTCTCCGGTTCGGATCTGGGTGGTTTCGCCATCAAGGCGGCGCTGGAGCGTGGCGGGGTCGCGCCCGAGCAGGTCGACTACGTGATCATGGGTCAGGTGCTGACCGCGGGTGCGGGCCAGATTCCGGCGCGTCAGGCCGCGGTGGCCGGTGGTATTCCGATGGATGTTCCGGCATTGACGCTGAACAAGGTGTGTTTGTCGGGTATCAACGCGATCGCGTTGGCGGATCAGCTGATTCGCGCCGGTGAGTACGAGATCGTGGTGGCCGGTGGTCAGGAGTCGATGAGCCGGGCCCCGCACATGCTGGAGAAGTCGCGTGAGGGCTTCAAATACGGCGATGTGACCCTGCGTGACCACATGGCCTACGACGGGCTGCACGACATCTTCACCGACCAGGCGATGGGCGCGCTGACCGAGTCTCGCAACGCCGGTGACGGGATCGGCCGTGCCGAGCAGGACGCGTTCGCCGCCGCCTCGCATCAGAAGGCCGCCGCGGCGTGGAAGAACGGTGTGTTCACCGACGAGGTGGTGCCGGTGTCGGTGCCGCAGCGCAAGGGCGATCCGATCGTGGTGAGCGAGGACGAGGGCGTGCGCGCGGATACGACGGTGGAGTCGCTGGGCAAGCTGCGCCCGGCCTTCGCCAAGGACGGCACCATCACCGCGGGCTCGGCCTCGCAGATTTCCGATGGTGCGGCCGCGGTGGTCGTGATGAGCAAGGCCAAGGCCCAGGAGTTGGGGTTGAGCTGGATCGCCGAGATCGGGGCCGCGGGTGTGGTGGCCGGTCCGGATTCCACGCTGCAGGACCAGCCCGCCAACGCCATCGCGAAGGCGTGCGCGAAGGAAGGTATCTCGCCGGCGGATCTGGATCTGGTGGAGATCAACGAGGCCTTCGCGGCGGTCGGGATCGCCTCGACCCGCAAGCTCGGGATCGATCCGGAGAAGGTCAACGTCAACGGTGGTGCGATCGCGATCGGTCACCCGCTGGGCATGTCGGGCGCGCGGATCGTGCTGCACCTGGCGCTGGAGTTGAAGCGCCGCGGCGGCGGTGTGGGTGCGGCGGCGCTGTGTGGCGGCGGCGGCCAGGGCGACGCGCTCATCGTCCGCGTCTGACCTCGATTCGCGCTGTGGCATCACCCACACCTACTACGACGCTGCGTAGTCGTTGGGCACAATGGTGGCCATGGGCGAATTCTTCGACGTGAGCACCGTGGCCAAGCGGGTGCGTCTGTTCGGACTCCTGGAAGCGCCGTCGTGGGCGTTGTTGCTGCTCGGTTCCGTGCTCAAGCGGCTGCCCGAACCCATCACCTGGCCGGTGATGGTGTTCGGCATGCTGCACGGGCTCATCTTCGTGTTGTACGCGGTGAGCCTGCTGCTGGCGTGGCGCGAATACGAATGGCCGGGTAAGACGATCCTGCTGGGCCTCGTCTCGTCGGTGGTGCCGTTCTCCTCGGTGTGGTTCGAGCGCTGGGCGATTCGGACCGGACAATTGGGAGAGCTGAGCCCGGCCGCGGCCCCGGCGCCCGCCGCGTCGTGACAAACTGGATGTCGTGACTCGACCTGCTGCACGTCGTCCCTCGCCCGCCGTTGCCGCTGCCATGTCCGGCGCGGTGGATCTGTCCGCTCTGAAACAGCCGGCCGCCACGGACGTCCCGGGCGATCACGCCGTCACCGAGGCCGATTTCGAGACCAAGGTGCTGCGGCGATCGCTCGAGGTGCCGGTTGTCGTCGTCCTGTATTCGCAGCGCAGCCCAGGAAGTGTCGAACTGGTCAAGCTCTTCGAGCGGCTGGTCGGCAGCGCCGGGGGCAGCTGGGAGCTGGCCACCATCGAGGCCGAGCCGAATATGCGGATCGCGCAGGCCTTCGGGGTACAGGGCATTCCGACCGTGATCGCGGTGGCCGCCGGGCAGCCGCTGGCCGATTTCCAGGGCTCGCAGCCCGAGGAACAGGTCAAGCAGTGGCTGGCCGCGGTCGTCGACGCGGTGCGGGGCAAACTTCCCGGCGCCGGTGACGACCAAGGCCAGGCGCCCGTGCCCGAGGATCCGCGGTTCGTCGCCGCCGAAGAGGCGCTCGATCGCGGTGATATCGCCGGGGCCGAATCAGCCTACGAGGCGATTCTGGCCGCCGAACCCGCCAACGAGGAGGCCAAGGCAGCGCTGCGCCAGGTGCGGTTCTTCGGCCGTGCCCGCGAGCTGCCGGCCGATGCGATCGCGGTGGCCGACGCCGATCCCGGCAATATCGACGCCGCCTTCACCGCCGCCGATGCCGAACTGTTCAACCAGCAGCCCGAGGCCGCTTTCGATCGGCTGATCGGGTTGATCAAGCGGACCGCGGGCGACGACCGCAACCGCGTGCGCACCCGCCTGGTCGAACTGTTCGAGCTGTTCGACACCGCCGATCCGGTGGTGGTCGCGGCCCGGCGCAAGCTGGCGACTGCGTTGTACTGAGCCACGCCCGGTCGTCGCGGTGGTCGACCGATCGTCCGCGACGACCGATAATCGGCGCAGGCGCCGGCGGAATCCGCCGTCGGCGCGGGGACGGGAGCCGATGTGAAGGCGACGATGCGTGGTCTGATCGGCGCCGCATGCGCCGCGGCAGTGCTGATGCCGGCGAGCAGCGTCGCGGCCCACGATGCGGCCACCCAGTTGATCTTCACCCGCACCGAACCCGATCGCTCGCCTCGCACTGTCACGTTGACCTGCGATCCGACCGGCGGCTCACATCCCGAGGCCGCCGCGGCGTGCGCGTATCTGGCCGATGCCGAACTGGCGTTACCCGATTCGGATTCCGGAGTTCGCTGTTTCCGGTACTACCCGGTGGAGTTGCGTGCGCACGGCACCCCGGTGTCGGTCGAGCACACCTACGGGTGTGTGGTCCCGGACCTGCCGGCGCCCTGGAAGTTCTGAGCCTGGATGACCGTGCGCACCGCCCATCCGATCGTCACCGCCGAGAGCGCCACGCGGTGCGCGCTGCGTCATCCGTTGCGGCCGTTGCCGATGCTGCGGTGGTGATCGGGGTCAGCCAGATCGCGCTGTTGGGGGCGACGGTGACCTCCGCCGAATAGGGCCGGCCGTGCCAGGGGCAGGCGGACGCCGATACCGCGCCGAGGTTGCCGGTTCCGCTGCCGCCGTACGAGGTGGCGTCGGTGTTGAGGATTTCGCGCCAGGTGCCGGAGGCCGGCAGGCCGATACGGTAGTCGCGATGTTCGACGCCGGAGAAATTGAAGACGCAGGCCACCACCGAGCCGTCGGTGCCGTAGCGCAGGAAGGCGAGCAGGTTGTGCGCGTGGTCGTCGGCCTCGATCCAGGCGTAGCCACCGGGCGCGGTGTCCTGGGTCCACAGCGCGGGGTGGGCGCGATAGACGGTGTTGAGATCGGCGACGAGAGCGCGGATACCGTCGTGCAGGGGGTTGGCGAGTTCGTCCCAGTCCAGTCCGCGATCGTGTGACCACTCCCGGAACTGGCCGAACTCCTGGCCCATGAACAGCAGCTGTTTGCCCGGGTGCGCCCACATATAGGCCAGCAACGCGCGAACGCCGCAGGCCTTGGCGTAGTCGTCGCCGGGCATGCGGGTCCACAGCGTGCCCTTGCCGTGCACCACCTCGTCGTGGCTGATCGGCAGCAGATAGTTCTCACTCCAGGCATAGACCGCCGAGAACGTGATCTCGTTGTGGTGCCAGCTGCGATGCACCTGATCGCGTCCGAAGTAACCGAGGGTGTCGTGCATCCAGCCCATATTCCATTTCAGGGTGAAGCCCAGCCCGCCGACCTCCGTGGACCGGGTGACGCCCGGCCAGGTGGTGGATTCCTCGGCGATGGTCACCACACCGGGATGATCGGCGTGGACGGCGGCGTTCAACTCGCGCAGGAAGGCGACGGCCTCCAGATTCTCCCGTCCGCCGTGCACATTGGGCTCCCAGCCGCCGGGCGGACGCGAATAGTCCAGGTACAGCATCGAGGCGACGGCGTCGACGCGCAGCCCGTCGATATGGAACTCCTCGAGCCAGAACCGCGCGTTGGCGACCAGGAAGTTGCGCACCTCGTTGCGGCCGTAGTCGAAAATGTAGGTGCCCCATTCCAATTGCTCGCCGCGACGAGGATCGGGATGTTCGTAGAGGGCGGTGCCGTCGAAGCGGGCGAGGGCCCATTCGTCGCGCGGGAAATGGCCGGGCACCCAGTCGAGGATGACACCTATCCCGTGGGCGTGCAGGTGGTCGACGAAGGCGCGGAAATCGTCGGGGGAGCCGAAGCGGGCGGTCGGCGCGTAGTAGGAGGTGACCTGATAACCCCAGGAGCCGCCGAAGGGATGTTCCGCCACGGGCAGCAGTTCGACGTGGGTGAAGCCCTGGGCTCGAACGTATTCCGCGAGCTGTTCGGCGGCGGTGCGATAGTCCAGCCCGGGCCGCCACGAGCCGAGATGAACCTCGTAGACGCTCATCGGCTCGCGGGTGGGGTCGCGCCGGGCATGGGTGGCGCACCAGTCCTGATCGGTCCACCGGTAGTCGGCGTCGGCGACGACCGACGCCGTCGCGGGCGGGGTCTCGGCGGCGAAGGCGAGGGGATCGGCATGGTCGGCGATCCGTCCGTCGGCGCCGTGGATGCGGTATTTGTAGCGCGTGCCCGCCGCGACGCCGGGTACGAATACCTCCCACACCCCGGACGATCCGAGCCGGCGCATCGGTGTACTGGCTCCGCTCCAGCTGTCGAAATCGCCGAAGACGGTCACGCCGCGCGCATTCGGCGCCCATACCGCGAACGACGTGCCGGTGACCTCGCCGTCGAGGGTGGTGTAGCGGCGCGGATGGGCGCCGAGTACCTCCCAGAGCCGCCGATGTCGTCCCTCGCCGAGCAGGTGCAGATCGAGTTCGCCGACGGTCGGCAGGAAGCGGTATCCGTCGGCGGTCAGCACGGTCCGGCTGCCCGGATACGACACGATCAGGCGGTAGTCCCACAGATCCGGAAATTCGACCACGCCCTCGAAGACCCCGTGGCCGATGGGGTGCAGCGGATGGTCGACGCCGCCGATGCGCGCTGACACCGAATCGGCATGGGGGCGAAGGGCTCTGATCACCGTACCGTCCGGATGCGGATGCGCGCCGAGGACCGTGTGCGGGTCGGTGTGGGTACCGGCGGCCAGCAACATCAGATCGCGCCGATTCATCGGCGCGGCCGCCGTGCCGTGGTCCGGCGTGCCGTCACCGGAAGGTCCTGCGGTAGGCCAATTCGGTGCGCGCGGCCGCGGAGACCGCCGGGAGGGCGAGGATGTGAGCGGGCGCGCGCACGGGCTCGAGCCGCACGTAATTGGTTTGCGCCCAGTGGTATTCCTCGCCGCTGATCTCGTCGTGGACCGTCGGACGGTCGTGCCATTCCCGTCCGATGGCCGGCATGTCGAGCGAGATCATCCCGTCCTCGGCGCCGAACGGGTTGAGGTTGACCACGACCAGCACCGCGTCTCCGGAGCTCGGGTCGATCTTCGAGTACGCCAGCAGTGCCTCGTTGTCGACGTGGTGAAAGGCGATGCAGCGCAATTGTTGTAGCGCGGGATGGGCTCGGCGAATCTCGTTCAGCCGGGTGATCAACGGTTCCAGCGACTCGCCGCGGGCCGCGGCCTCGGCGAATCGTCGCGGGCGCAACTGGTACTTCTCGGAATCGAGATATTCCTCGCTGCCGGGGCGCACCGCCTGGTGCTCGAAAAGTTCGAAGCCGGAATACATACCCCAGCTCGGGCCCAGCGTCGCCGCCAGCACGGCGCGCACGGCGAACATGCCCGGACCGCCGTGTTGGAGGCTCTCGTGCAGGATGTCGGGAGTGTTGACGAACAGATTGGGCCGGGCCTCGTCGGCCTTGGCGGCCAATTCGCGACCGAATTCGGCCAGTTCGTAGGCGCCGGTGCGCCAGGTGAAATAGGTATAGGACTGCGAGAATCCGCGCCGAGCCAGACCGTAGAGCCGGGCCGGGCGGGTGAATGCCTCGGACAGGAAGATTACGTCGGGGTCGGTCCGGCGCACCTGCGCGATCAGCCATTCCCAGAAGTCGGCCGGTTTGGTGTGCGGATTGTCGACCCGGAAGATGGTGACTCCCAAGGCGATCCAGTGCCGCACGACGCCCAGGACGGCGGCGTAGAGCCCGTCCGGATCGTTGTCGAAATCCAGCGGGTAGATGTCCTGATACTTCTTCGGCGGATTCTCCGCGAACGCGATGGTGCCGTCGGGCAGGGTGGTGAACCATTCCGGATGGCTGCGCACCCAAGGGTGGTCGGGCGCGCACTGCAGCGCCAGATCCAGCGCCACCTCGAGACCGAGTTCGCCTGCGGCACGGACGAATTCGGCGAAATCCGCCTCGGTTCCCAGGAGCGGGTGGACGGCGTCGTGGCCGCCCTCGGCCGAGCCGATCGCCCAGGGGGAGCCGAAATCATCGGGACCGCAGGTCAGAGAGTTGTTGGGACCCTTGCGATTCACCGTTCCGATCGGGTGGATCGGCGGCAGGTAGACGACATCGAAACCCATGGCCGCGATGCGTGGCAGTTCCTTCGTCGCGGTGGCGAAGGTGCCGTGCACCGGATTTCCGTCGGCGTCCCAGCCGCCGGTGGAGCGGGGGAAGAATTCGTACCACGAGCCGACCAGCGCTCGCCGCCGCTCGACGAGCACGGTGTGGGCCGGACCGCGGGTCACCAGATCGCGCAGCGGCGTCTCGCGCAGGATCTCGGCCACCTCGGCGCTGAAGGCGGGTGCCACCCGCGCCGGCAGTTGCGCATCGCTGCGCAGCGCGGCCGCTGCGGCGCGCAATTTCTCCCACTGGCGTTTCGGCACCGCCTGGGCCGCCCGTTCGAACAGCCGGGCACCGATCTCGAGATCGTTGGCCAGATCCGCCGCGCTCTGGCCGACCGCGAGTTTCGCCTCGACCGCGGCCCGCCACCCGGTGATCGGATCGCCCCAGCCTTCGACGCGAAAGGTCCACGGCCCCGGCGTATTCGGGGTGAAGACCGCGTTGAAGACATCGGGTTCGAACTCGGGCGCCATCCGGATCCGCTGGGTGCGGCCGCCGCCCGGTCCGCGCACGGCCAGGGTGGCCGCCACCGCGTCGTGGCCCTCGCGCCACACCACGGCTCGTACCGGCACCACCTCGCCGACCACGGCCTTGGCCGGATATCCGCCCGCGACGGCCGGGGCGGTGTCATCGATGGCGATGCGACCGGTCACGGCACCAACCGTACCGGTAGTCCGGGGGCGACCACGAACACGCGCGACGTGGGCCTGGGCAATTGCGGGTCGGAGGTGCCCGTGGCAGACTTTCCGGGGCGTTGGTTCCGTTTCTGTGGACGCCGGTGCGGACTACCGGCACGAACGAATTCGCCGAGAGAGCCGAGAGAAAGGGAATTGCGCATGACAGCGGTGCAGGGGCAGGCCGTGGAGATCGCGACGCCCGACGGTGTCGCCGACGCGTACGTCACCTATCCCGCGGCGGGCGGGAAGTACCCCGGTGTGTTGCTGTACATGGACGCGTTCGGACTGCGTCCGAGCCTGCGCGCGCTGGCCGACGATGTCGCCGCGGCCGGATACACCGTGCTGGTGCCCAACGTCTTCTACCGGCACGGCCGGGCGCCGCTGGTCGAACTGCCGGATTTCATCGATCCGCAGCAGCGTCCGGACCTGTTCGCCACGATCGTCCCGATGCTGCGGGAGCTCACCCGCGATCTCGTGGTCCGCGACGCCGGCGCCTATCTGGACTGGCTCACGGCGTTCGAGCACACGGCCGACGGGCCGATGGCCACCGCCGGCTACTGCATGGGCGGCCGGTTGGCGGTGTACACGGCCGGCGCGTTCGGTGACCGGATCGCGGCCGCGGCCGGATTCCACACCGGGGGATTGGTCGTCGGCGGCCCCGACAGCCCGCATCTCGCCGTCGAGAGTGCCACGGCGGAAATGTATTTCGGCCACGCCGACCAGGACCGGTCGCTGACGCCCGACCAGATCGAGACGTTCGACAAGGCGCTGGCCGCGGCCGGAGTGCGCTATCGCACCGAGGTCTACCCCGGCGCACACCACGGTTACACCCAGACCGACACCGCGGCCTACGACCGCGAAGCCGATGCGCGGCACCGGCGTGAACTGCTGGCCCTGCTCGCTCGGACGCTGCGGGGATAACACCTTTCGCAGCAGGTCAGCGCGCTGGCCCGGTCTCGGCGTGCGGGGTGCGGCCCGATGCCCCCGTGTAGGGTCTACCCGGTGAAGGCATTGCGTCGTTTCACCGTCCGTGCCCATCTGCCGCAGCGGTTGGCCGCCCTCGGTGAGCTGGCCGCCAATCTGCGGTGGTCGTGGCACGGGCCTACTCAGGATGTGTTCGCGCAGCTGGATCCCGAGTTGTGGGTGCGGGTCGGCCGCGATCCGGTGCGGATGCTCGGCGAGGTGGACGCGGACCGGCTCGACGAGTGGGCCGCGGACCCCGATTATCAGGCGGCCGTCGACGCCGCCGAGGCCGACCTGCGGGACTATCTGACCAGACCCCGCTGGTTCGCCGAGCATGACTCCGCGGAACCGCAAACCCCGGTGCCGCGCGGTATCGCCTACTTCTCCATGGAATTCGGTGTGACCGAGGTGCTGCCGAATTACTCGGGCGGGCTGGGAATTCTGGCCGGTGACCATCTCAAGGCGGCCTCGGATCTGGGATTGCCGCTGATCGGCGTCGGCCTGCTGTATCGCTCCGGCTATTTCCGGCAGTCGCTCACCGCCGACGGCTGGCAGGCCGAGCGCTATCCCGACCTCGATCCGCAAGGTCTGCCGCTGCGACTGCTGGCCGAGGAGGGCGCCCCGGTGCTCGTCCACGTGCCCATGCCCGAGAGCCGGGTGCTGCGCGCCCGGGTGTGGATCGCGCAGGTGGGGCGAATTCCGTTGCTGCTGCTCGATTCCGATATCAGCGACAACGATCCGGAACTGCGGGCGGTGACCGATCGGCTCTACGGCGGCGATCAGGACCACCGCATCAAACAGGAGATTCTGGCCGGCATCGGCGGCGTGCGCGCGATCCGCGCCTACACCCGGGCTCGCGGTCTGCCGGATCCGGACGTGTGGCATATGAACGAGGGCCACGCGGGATTTCTCGGGATCGAGCGGATCCGCGAATACATGTCGGACGGAATGGATTTCGACTCCGCGCTCGCCGCGGTGCGGGCCGCGACCGTCTTCACCACGCATACTCCGGTGCCCGCCGGCATCGACCGGTTCGCCGCCGGGCTGGTCCGCCGCTACTTCGGCGGCGCCCACGGGGAACGGGAATCGCCACTGCTGCCGGGAATTTCGGTGGACCGGATCCTGGCGCTGGGACGTGAGGCCGATCCTTCGGTGTTCAACATGGCCCACCTCGGTTTGCGACTCGCTCAGCGCGCCAACGGTGTTTCGCGCTTGCACGGCGAGGTCAGCCGCGACATGTTCGCGCCGCTGTGGCCCGGATTCGACGCGGCCGAGGTGCCGATCGGTTCGGTGACCAACGGGGTGCACGCCCCGACCTGGGCGGCTCGCCAATGGATAGACAAGGCTCGCGATCTCGTCGGGCCGGAGCTCGTGGCCGAGGCGCGCGGCTGGGAACAGCTGCGGTCGGTGGAGCTGCGCGAGCTGTGGGAGACCCGGGCGGCGCTGCGTGCGGTGCTGGTCGCCGAGGTGCGTCGCCGGCTGCGGGAATCCTGGCTCGAACGCGGCGCGGCCCCGGCCGAACTGGGCTGGGTGGACGAGGTTTTCGATCCCGGGGTGCTGACCGTCGGATTCGCCCGGCGGGTGCCCACCTACAAGCGGCTCACGCTGATGCTGCGCGATCCGGACCGGTTGCGCGCGCTGTTGCTCGATCCGGAGCGGCCGCTGCAACTGGTGGTCGCGGGTAAGAGCCATCCCGCCGACGACGGGGGTAAGGCACTGATCCAGCAGGTGGTGCGGTTCGCCGACGATCCGGCGGTGCGGCACCGCATCGTGTTCCTGCCCGACTACGACATGTCGATGGCCCGCTACCTCTACTGGGGTTGCGATGTGTGGTTGAACAATCCGCTGCGTCCGCTGGAAGCCTGTGGGACCTCCGGGATGAAGGCCGCCCTCAACGGTGGCCTCAACCTCTCCATCCGCGACGGCTGGTGGGACGAAATGTACGACGGCGACAACGGCTGGGCCATCCCGACCGCCGACGGCGTCCGCGACGAACATCGGCGCGACGATCTGGAGGCGGCCGCGCTGTACGAGATGCTGCAGCGCTCGGTGCTGCCGCGGTTCTACGAGCGCGACGACTCCGGCCTGCCGGTGCGCTGGATGGAAATGGTGCGCCACACGCTGCGCACCCTCGGCCCGAAGGTGCTCGCCTCGCGCATGGTCCGCGACTACACCACCGGCTACTACCTCCCAGCCGCCGCGTCGTACGCCGCGGTCGCGGCCGACGACTTCGCCGGGGCGCGGGAGCTGGCCGACTACCGCCGCCGCCTCGAGGGGGCATGGTCGCAGGTGAAGGTCCTGCAGGTCGACAGCTCCGGCCTGCCCGATATTCCGGTGATCGGTGCGGAACTGTCGCTGCGGGCCCGCATCGATCTCGCCGGGCTGTCCGCCGGCGACGTGGTGGTACAGGCGGTATTGGGCCGGGTCGGTTCCGACGACGAGCTGACCGATACCGAGGTCGTCGACATGGACCACATCGCCACGGACGCCGGCACGGAGCAGTTCGCGGTCACCACGCCGGTGCCGCATTCCGGTGCTGTCGGGTATACCGTCCGCGTGCTGCCCAGACACCGTTTGCTGTCGGGCCCGGCAGAACTCGGATTGGTCGCCGCGGCGCGGCCGTAGAACGTCTGGTCAGTGGGGATATCGGGGAACGTGATTTGCCGCATGTTCGCCGATCTGAATGGAATCGAACGGTCCGGGACCGATACGGTGCCCTCGGCACAGTCCGATAGGTCCGGGGCGAGGGTGGAGAGCAGTACATGAGCAGTGTCGACGTCCTGTCACGGTCCAAGGGACGCCTCGATTCCTACTTCGGAATCGCGAGGCTCGGATCGACCATGAGGCGCGAGCTGATGGCCGGCACCGTCACCTTCCTGGCGATGTCCTATGTGCTCGCGGTCAACCCGGCGGTTCTCGGCGACCACGGTCAGCTCGGATCGCGCGGCATTCCGACCCAGGCGGTGTTCACCGCGACCGCGGTGGCCGCGGTGGTGGGCACGCTGGTGATGGGGGTGTGGGCGCGCTACCCGATCGCGCTCGCGCCCGGGATGGGACTCAACGCCTTCTTCGCGTATTCGGTCGTGCTGGGGATGGGGATCGACTGGCAGGTTGCGCTGTCGGGCACGCTGCTGTCGGGCATCATCTTCTTCATCCTCGCGGTGACCAAGATCCGCGAGAAGATCATCGACGCGATTCCGCTGCAGCTGAAGCTTGCCGTCGGCGCGGGGATCGGCATGTTCGTCGCCTTCCTCGGCTTCAAGAACGCCGGGATCGTGGTCTCGGATCCGGCGACCTTCGTGCACCTGGGTGATTTCACCAAGGGGACCACGCTGCTGGCTCTGTTCGGACTGCTGGTGACGGTGGTCTTCCTGGTGCTGGGCTGGCACGGCGCGGTGCTGTACGGCATCGTCTGCACGACGGTCGTCGGCATCGTCAGCGGGCTGGTGCATCTGCCGCATCAGGTGGTGGCGCTGCCGCACGGGCTGGACCAGACCTTCGGCCAGGCCATCGTGAATCTGCCGCACGCCTTCACCGGCCAGATGGCGATCGTCGTGCTGACCATGCTGTTCGTCGACTTCTTCGACGCCTCGGGCACGCTGATCGGAATCGCCAACCAGGCCGGGCTGCTCGGGCCCGACGGGAAACTGCCGCGCGCCGCGCAGGCGCTGGCCGCCGATTCGATCGGTACCGCCGCGGGGGCGATCATCGGCACCTCGACGACCACCGCCTACGTCGAATCCACGGCCGGCGTCAGTGCGGGCGGCCGAACCGGGCTCACCGCGGTGTCGACCGCCGGGTGGTTCCTGGCCGCCATGTTCTTCTTCCCGATCTTCGCGGTGGTGGCCGACGTTCCCGCCGTGACGGCGCCGGCGCTGATCGTGGTGGGTGTGCTGATGTCGCGGGCGCTCGGCGACATCGATTGGAGCAAGCTCGAATTCGCGATTCCGGCGTTCATCACCGTGATCATGATGCCGCTGACCTACTCGATCGCCAACGGAATCGCGATGGGGCTGACCTTCTATCCCGTCGTCATGGTCGCGCGGCGGCGCGGCCGGGAGGTGCACCCGGTCATGTGGGTGCTGATGGCGGTCTTCCTCGCGTACTTCTTCTTCCTCGCCGAGTAGACCGCTCGGCGGCCGCCGATGAGTTCGGCGGGGATTCCTCGTCCTATGAGCAAGCCGGATGGAACGAACCGCACGGAACAACCCCGTGAACCGGGTTCGGTTGGTGACCGTGTTATCAATCGGACCGCAGTCCGTTTTGCTTTCGCCAACTAACGAGATGAGGACTCCGCGATCATGACCGCCAACACCGAAACCCGGACCGCCCGCCCGCTGGAATTCCGGACGGTCGCCGATCCCGTCGCCGCCGATATCGGCCTCCTACTGCTGCGGCTGGTCTTCGGCGGACTGCTGTTCGTGCACGGCACCCAGAAACTCTTCGGCTGGTTCAACGGTTACGGCCTGTCCGCGACCGCCGACGGATTCCAGCAGATGGGTTACGACCCCGGGAAATTCTTCGCCACCCTGGCCGGACTGTGCGAGGCCGTCGGCGGCGGTCTGCTGTTCCTCGGGCTGGTAACGCCATTGGCGGCCGCAATCGTGCTCGGCACCATGATCAATGCGATGCATGTGACCTGGCCGCACGGGCTCGCCGGATACGAATCCGCTCTGTTGTTCGCGGTGGTCGCGGTGGCACTGGGCTTCACCGGCCCGGGCCGGTTCTCGGTCGACCACGGGCGGCCGTGGCAGCGGCACGGCATCGTCTGGGGAGTCGGCGCGGTCGTGATCGGTGTGGTGGCGGCGGTGATCACCCTGTTGGTGAAGTAGTTTCGCGAGCCGGGCGATATGAGTGTCCCCACGTCGCGTGCAGGGTTCGCGACGCGGGGACCTCGGATACTCCGATGTGGGAATTGGGGGTGCACCGGAAGTATCGCCCGCCAACTTACTTTCGGATAGAAGTAGTTTCCCAGCCAATGTGGGTGGTGTCACATAACGGTTCGGCTCATTTTTCGGCGGCGGTGGTCAGATCGGCGGCCGTGGCGGTCAGGCGCCGCAGCGCCTTGGTGACGACTTCGGGATCGGAGGTCTCCCAGTACGGCGGCAACGAGGCGCGCAGATATCCGCCGTACCGGGCGGTCACCAACCGGGAATCCAGAATCGCCACCACGCCGCGATCGTGCACGCTGCGCAGCAGGCGTCCGGTGCCCTGAGCCAGCAGCAGGGCGGCGTGGTTGGCCGCGATGGTCAGGAAGCCGTTGCCGCCCCGTGCCTGGACGGCCTGCTGCCGGGCGACCAGCAGTGGATCGTCGGGCCGGGGGAAGGGAATCCGGTCGAGAATGACCAGGCTCAGTGACGGTCCCGGAACGTCCACGCCCTGCCACAGCGAGAGTGTGCCGAACAGCGAGGTCGCGGGATCGTCGGCGAAGCGGCGGACCAGCGTGCCGGTGGCGTCCTCGCCCTGGCACAGGATCGGCGTGTCCAGGCGTTCGCGCAGGATCTCGCTGGCGGCCTTGGCGGCCCGCATCGAGGAGAACAGCCCCAGCGTGCGCCCGCCGGCCGCCTCGATCAGCCGCTCGATCTCGTCCAGATAGGACGGGGCCAGGCCGTCGCGGCCGGGGGCCGGGAGATGTTTGGCGACGTAGAGGATGCCGGATTTCGCGTGATCGAAGGGTGAGCCCACATCCAGCGAATTCCAGCGCACGGCCGAGGTGTCGGCGGGCGCTTCGGCCCCGTTGGCCATGGCCGGGTCGATGCGGCGGATGCCCTTGTCCGCGCGGTCGGCGCCCGGGACGTCGGTTCCGGCGCGATCGGGTGTCTGCGGGGGCAGGCCCCACGTGACGGCCAATCCGTCGAAGGATCCGCCGACCTGCAGCGTGGCCGAGGTGAGAATGACCGTCGCGCTGCCGAACAACCGGCTGCGCAGCAACCCGCCCACGGAGAGCGGGGCCATGTGCAGCGTGCGCCGGGCGACGCCGCGCACCTCGTCCACCGCCAGCCACAGCACATCGCGGCGGGCCGCGGGATCGGGTTCCTCGAACGCCGTCAGCGCGCGCACGGCCGTATCGTGCACCTCCTCGACCGCGGCCACCGCCATGTTGCGGGCCGCGGCGGCCTCCGGATCACCTTGTGGCGCACCGGAACCGGGAGGTGCGAGGGCGGTGCGGACGGTCCAGGCGGCGTCGCGCAGCAGGGCCAGAACCTGATCGCCGCCGGCGGGTAACTCGTCCCAGCGACCCGCCGGCAGATCCTCGAGCAATTCGTGCCAAGCCTCCGCCGCACCCTCGAGCCGGTCGAGATCGCCCTCGTCGACGAGTTTGGTGCAGCGCTTGGCCGCCGCGGTGATGGTGGCGGTGGACAGTTCCGCGGTCGCCACGCCGGTGACCCGGTCCACCAGTTCGTGCGCCTCGTCGATGACGACCACATCGTGTTCGGGCAGCACCTGGATGCCGCTGATGGCATCGATGGCCAGCAGCGCGTGGTTGGTGACCACCACATCGGCCTGTCCGGATTCCGCGCGAGCGCGTTCGGCGAAACAGTCGGTCCCGAACGGACAGCGCGATTTGCCGAGGCATTCTCGCGCCGACACGCTGACCTGGCGCCATGCCCGGTCGCTGACGCCGGGGACCAGTTCGTCCCGGTCGCCGGTCTCGGTATCGGAGGCCCATTCGTTGAGTCGCTGCACCTCGCGCCCGAGCCGGGAGATCGCGAAGGCGTCGAACAGTTCGGTCTCCGGTGGTTCGTCCGGGATCGCGCTGTTGATCTTGTGCAGGCACAGATAGTTGTTGCGGCCCTTGAGGATCGCGAACCGGGCGCGCCGGCCCAGTGGTTTCTCCAGGGCCTGCGCCAACCGCGGCAGATCGCGGTCGACCAGCTGCCGCTGCAGCGCGATGGTGGCCGTCGACACCACGACCGTCCGTCCGCTCTGCACCGCGTGCCGCAGGCTCGGCACCAGATACGCCAGCGACTTACCGGTGCCGGTTCCGGCCTGGACGGCCAGGTGCTCCTTGGTGTCGATGGAGTGCGCGACCGCGGCCGACATCGTCTGCTGACCGGTACGCGCCGTACCGCCGAGAGCTTCCACGGCGGTCGCCAGCAGGGTCGGTACGGGCGGGAGTTCGGGCACCCAGGAAGACTAGCGCCCCCGGCCGACAATCGACCCGACCGGCGGCGGTCGCCCGTGCCTGCCCGCTCCCGTCCGAGCGAGGTTGTGCACAGGCCGGCGGTTGTCCACAGGGGCCGTCGCGGTGACGCCGGATCCGGTGGCCGCGTCCGGGACGGCCAGTAGGGTTGGCGGTAATCCGCATCAGGGGGTGCGGTACGGGGAAGGAGACGCGCGTGGAGCCGGATTACCGCACCTGGATCGCCGGGGGTTCGCACCTGGAGCTGAGTGGCCACCGGATCTTCTACCGGCAGGACGGCCCGATCGACGGGCGGCCGGTCACGCTGCTGCACGGATATCCGACGTCATCGCACGACTGGGTCTCGCTCTTGCCCGCCCTCACCGAATCCGGCTGCCGGGTAACGACTCTGGATTTCCTCGGCTTCGGTGCCAGCGACAAACCGCGCGGGCACGAGTACCGGATGACCGAACAGGCCACGCTGGTCGAACAGCTCTGGCAGCGGCTCGAAATCACCGGCACCGCGCTGGTGGCACACGATTACGGGGTCAGCGTGGCACAGGAGTTGCTGGCCCGCGACAGTACGCGGGTACAGCGGATGGCCTGGCTCAACGGCGGCCTGTACCCGGACCTGTACCGGCCCTTGCCGATTCAGCATCTGATGACCACCCCGATCGGCAAGATACTGAATCCGCTCATGTCGGAGACGACCTTCCGGATGACCCTGCGCAGGATCCTGGGGCGCCCGGTCCCCGATGCCGATCTGCATCAGATGTGGCTGGCGATGACCGACGGCGGCGGTAAGCACGTGCAATGGGCGCTCAATCGCTACCACGCCGAGCGCCGGGCCAATGCCGAACGCTGGCAGCAGGCGCTCGAAACGTATTCCGGGCCCACGCTTTTCGTATGGGGTCCGGCCGATCCGATCAGTGGCGGCCATCTCCTTCCGCGCCTGCGGGAACGGCTGCCGGGAGCGCGCTTCGAAGTGCTGGACGAACCGCCCGCGACGGGTCACTATCCCCAAGTCGAGAACCCCGAGGCGGTGGCCGGTGCGCTGGTCGACTTCCTGGCCGGGTGAGGGTCGGGCGGGGTCGAAGTCCGGTCCGCCCGGGACCGCGGGGCGGCTCGGGTCAGTTCAGCAAAGGGACCTGTCCGGACAACTCGACACCGGCCGCACGCAGACGATCCAGCGCGATCTGCGTCGTCTCCGCCGACACCGCCGCGGTGAGATCGAGCAGAACCCGGGTGGACAGACCCGCCGCGCGGGCGTCGGCGGCGGTGGCGCGCACACAGTGATCGGTGGCGATGCCACAGACGTCCACCGCGTCGATGCCCTTGGCGCGCAACCACTCCGCCAATCCGACCGCGTCTTCGGTCGCGCCTTCGAAGCCGGAATAGGCGGCACTGTAGGCGCCCTTGGAGAACACCGCCTCGAAATGTGTGGTCTCCAGGTTCGGGTGGAAATCCGCACCCGGGGTGCCGGCGGCGCAATGACGCGGCCAGGTGTCCACGAAGTCGGGCCGATCGGAGAAGTGGCCGCCCGGATCGATGTGCAGATCGCGGGTGGCGGCGATGGCGGCATAGTCGTCGCCCCGGGCAACCAGATACTCGCTGATCTGCCGGGCCACCGCGGCGCCGCCCGCGACCGCGAGGGAGCCGCCCTCGCAGAAGTCGTTCTGCACATCGACGACGATGAGTGCTCTACCCATCTCCCGCACCTCGTTTCGCGCCGGTTGCCTCTCCTTCATTGTAGGAATGTGGTCGCGACAGCCGGTTCGCCCGCGGACAATTTCAAACCCTCCCAGGGGAGGCTGACCAGCCCGCGTGCCACCAACTCCCGGCTGCCGGCCAGGTCCGGTGAATCGGCTGCCGGCTCGCCCTTGCGAATGAGCGGAATCAGCAGATCCCGCACCTCGTACCCGTTGCCGGTGGGGCGGGGTGCCGCGGCCGGATACACGATCTCCTCGACGATGGTGCCGGTTTCGCGGGACAGTCGCACGGCGCGCTTGGTACCGCCTCGCGACTGCTTGTGACTACTGCGCTTGGCCACCGGTACGCCCTCGACTTCCACCAGTTTGTAGACCATTCCGGCGGTCGGCGCGCCCGACCCGGTGACCAGGGAGGTGCCGACGCCGTAGACGTCGACCGGTTCGGCGCGCAGGGCGGCGATCGCGTATTCGTCCAGATCGCCGGACACCACGATGCGGGTGTGTTTCGCGCCGAGGGCGTCGAGCTGATCGCGCACCTGCCGCGCCAAGACGCCCAGGTCGCCGGAATCGATACGCACACCGCCCAATTCAGGCCCGGCCACCTCGATGGCCCGGGCCACCCCGGCGGTGATGTCGAAGGTGTCCACCAGCAGCGTGGTGCCGATGCCCAGCGCGTCGACCTGACTGCGAAACGCCGCCGCCTCGTGCTGTCCGTCCGGGCCGCTGTGCAGCAGCGTGAAGGCGTGAGCGCTGGTGCCGGCGCCGGGAATCCCGTAGCGCCGCACCGCCTCCAGATTCGAGGTGGCGTCGAATCCGGCCAGATAGGCGGCGCGGGCGCAGGCGGGAGCGGCCAGTTCGTGGGTGCGGCGCGAACCCATCTCGATCATCCGGCGTCCCGCGGCCGCGCTGACCATCCGAGCCGCCGCGGCGGCGATCGCGCTGTCGTGGTTGAGTATCGACAGGATCAGCGTTTCCAGCACCACGCACTCGGCGAAACTGCCGCGTACCGACAGGATCGGCGAGCCGGGGAAGTAGAGATCGCCTTCCAGATAGCCGTCGATATCGCCGGTGAAGCGGAAATCGCGCAGCCATTCCAGGGTGCGCGGGTCAAGGAATCGCGCTGCCACAGCGAGTTCGGCTTCGCCGAAACGGAAGTCCCGCAACGCGGTGAGCAACCGGTCGGTACCCGCGACGACGCCGTATCGGCGGCCGTGTGGCAACCGGCGAGCGAATACCTCGAAGGCGCATTGCCGCTGGGCCGAACCGTCGGCCAGGGCGGCCGCGAGCATGGTCAGCTCGTACTGGTCGGTCAGCAGGGCGGTGCTCGCGGCGGCGGCCGATGTGTCCACGCGGCCACTGTAGACATACCGGACGCGCGGCGGTGCGGATGGCCTTCGGGAGCTGCTCGGCGCGGGTGTTGTTTATCCGGAGGCGCGTCGTACTCTGAGGGTATGGGTCTGTGCATGAGAGACGCCGTCCGGATCGCCGCCGGTCCGGTCGGCGCGAACCAGGCAGCGGCGCGAGCGACGGGCCCGCAGGACACGGCATGGCCGGGGCAGTCGTGGGCGAGGCGGAGCAGCCGCGTATGCGCCGTAGCCGGACGGTTGTCGGCGGCTCAGGCCACACCGGAAACCGTCGAGGTCACCGAGATCCTGGAGGCCGAGGACCGGCCGTGGGTCACGGTGGTCTGGGACGACCCGGTGAACCTGATGCACTACGTCACCTACATCTTCCAAAAGCTGTTCGGTTACAGCAAAGCCAAGGCAACCGAACTGATGCTGCAGGTACACAACGAGGGCAAGGCGGTGGTGTCGTCGGGGTCCCGGGACAGGATGGAGCACGACGTACAGCGTCTGCATGCCGCCGGACTCTGGGCGACCATGCAACGTGACCAGTGACCGCGACGGCTACGGTAGCCCCGTGCGCAAGTGGAGCAGGAAGAACTCGCTGAGCGGGCTCAAGCTGCGGTCGGAAATGGACCCCAGGGAGGCGGACGTTCTGCGTTCGCTGGTGGGGGCGGTAACCGGACTGCTCACCGATCGGGCCCGGTCCACCCCCGAGGACGATCTCGCGGAGCTGACCGGACTTCGCACCGGCAACAGCGCTCCGCCGGAGGACCCGCGGCTGGCGCGGCTGCTGCCCGACTTCCATCGCAAGGAACCCGGTTCCCCGGACGCCGATCGCGCCGATCTCAACAGCGCTCTGCGCAGCCTGCACGAACCCGAGATCATCGACGCGAAGGTCGCCGCCGGCACGGTGGTTCTGGAAACCCTGCCCGAGCGCGGCGGCAAGATCGTGCTCACCCCCGAACAGGCCGACGCCTGGCTGAACGCGCTCAACGACGTGCGGCTCGCGCTCGGCACCGCACTCGGCATCGACGCCGACACGCCGGACCAACTCGATCCGGACGACCCCCGCGCGCCGCACCTGGACGTCTACCACTGGCTCACCTGGATGCAGGATTCGCTGCTGCACGCCCTCGCTCCCTGACCCCGCTCTCGCCGCGCGGATGCCGACCTCTGCAGGAGGACATGTGACTTCGGTGCCGGGACCTCGCGATTCGATCACCGATGTCGCTGGTGTGCTCGTAGGCCATCATCACGAACTCGATCCGGACGCGACGCTGGGTTCCGGCGCCGCGACCGGATGCACCGTGGTGCGGGTGCCGGGCGGCGCCACCGCCTCGGTCGACGTGCGCGGCGGGGGACCGGGTACCCGCGAGACCGATCTGCTCGATCCCGGACAGACGGTGCGGCAGGTGAATGCGGTGCTGCTCACCGGCGGCAGCGCCTACGGGCTGGCTGCCGCCGACGGGGTGATGCGCCGGCTGGAGGAGGACGGCGAGGGCATCCCGATGGATCCGGCCGATCCCTCGCGGGTGGTGCCGATCGTTCCGGGCGCGGTGATCTTCGATCTTCCGGTGGGAGCGTGGGATATCCGGCCGACCGCGGAATTCGGTTATCGCGCAACGGAATCGGCGAGTGTGGCGTTCGAGCGCGGCAGTGTGGGCGCCGGTGCCGGCGCGCGAGCCGGTTCTCTCAAAGGCGGAATCGGCACGGCCAGTGTGCATTTCACCGCGGGCCCGGCCGCCGGTCACACCGTCGGTGCGCTGGTGGTCGCCAATCCGGTCGGCTCGGTATTCGATCCGCGGACCGGTCTGCCGTGGGGAGCGGGTACCGACGGACCGGAGCATTTCGGTCTGGCACCCGCCACGGCCGAAGCGCTGGCCCGCGCCAATGCCCTGCCGGTGAAGGGAACCGTGCTCAACACCACCATCGGTGTGGTGGCCACCGATGCCGCGCTGGATCCGGCGGGATGTCGCCGCCTCGCCGTCACCGCGCACGACGGGCTGGCCCGCGCGATCCGTCCCGCCCATTCCCCGCTGGACGGCGACACTCTGTTCGCGCTGGCCACCGGCACGGCGACCGCGGAATCGAATATCGCCCTGCCGCCCGCGTTTCCGGCGGATCTGCTGCTGCTGGACGAACTGTGCACCGCGGCCGCGGTCTGTGTGGAGCGGGCGATCGTGGACGCGGTCCTGCGGGCGAACCCGGTGGCGGGCATTCCGACCTACCGCGAGTTGTTCGGCTGAGTGGCGTACGCCCCGGACAAGGTCTTCCGCCGCCCTCCGACGTGCTATATCAGGCCCGGCCGCGCGGTGGGTGGGAATAGCCGAATATCCTCGGCCGTTGACGGCAGCGATGCGACCCGCGCGGGCCGGGCGCGTCGCGGGCGTGAGCGGAAGGATTCGAACTGTGCTGGTGATCAGGGCCGATCTCGTGGATGCGATGGTGGCGCACGCCCGCGCCGATCATCCCGACGAGGCCTGCGGTGTGATCGCCGGCGCCGAGGGCTCCGACCGCCCCGAGCGATTCGTGGCGATGATCAACGCCGAGCGCTCGCCTACCTTCTACCGGTTCGACTCCGGCGAACAGCTGCGGGTCTGGCGGGAGATGGACGACCGCGACGAGGAGCCGGTGGTGATCTACCACTCGCACACCGCCACGGAGGCCTATCCGAGCCGGACGGACATCTCGTACGCCTCCGAGCCGAACGCCCACTACGTGCTGGTGTCCACCCGCGACCCGCACGAGCACGAACTGCGCAGTTACCGGATCCTCGACGGTGTGGTCACCGAGGAACCGGTGAAGATCGTGACCGAATACCCCCGGGCCTGAGCCCGACGCGTCCGCGAACCAGGCGACCAGAAGAAACAGGAGCACCCATGTCGGTAACCGTGTCCATCCCGACCATCATGCGCACCCTCACCGGAGGTGAGAAGCGGGTCCAGGCGACCGGTTCCACCCTCGCCGAGGTGATCGGTAACCTCGAGACCAACTACCCCGGACTCGAACAGCGCCTGCTGTCCGACGGCAAGCTCAACCGCTACGTCAACATCTACGTCGACGACGAGGACGTGCGCTTCGCCGGTGGGCTGGAGGCCGAGGTTCCGGCCAACGGATCGGTGACCATTCTTCCTGCCGTCGCCGGAGGCGGCCTGGACAGCACCGTCGCCGGCGGCGCGCTCGGCCGCTGATTTCCGTGGCACGCTACGAATCGCTGATCGAGACCCTCGGCAACACCCCGCTGGTGGGTCTACGGACGCTGTCGCCCAAATGGGACGGTGACGACCACGTCCGGCTGTGGGCCAAACTCGAAGACCGCAACCCGACCGGGTCGATCAAGGACCGACCTGCCCTGCGCATGATCGAACAGGCCGAGGCCGACGGCACGCTGCGGCCCGGCTGCACGATCCTGGAGCCGACCAGTGGCAATACCGGCATCTCGCTGGCCATGGCCGCCAAGCTCAAGGGCTATCGCCTGGTCTGTGTGATGCCGGAGAACACCTCGGTCGAGCGGCGGCAGCTGCTGACCATGTTCGGTGCCGAAATCATCGACTCGCCGGCGGCCGGTGGTTCCAACCAGGCCGTCGCGAAGGCCAAGCGGATCGCCGCCGAACATCCCGACTGGGTGATGCTGTACCAGTACGGCAATCCCGCCAATGCCGACGCGCACTATCAGGGCACCGGCCCGGAGATCCTGGCGGACCTTCCGGAGATCACCCACTTCGTCGCCGGTCTGGGCACCACCGGGACTCTGATGGGAACCGGTCGTTACCTGCGCGAGAAGGTCGCGGAGATCGATATCGTGGCCGCCGAGCCGCGATACGGCGAACTGGTCTACGGCTTGCGCAACATCGACGAGGGCTTCATTCCGGAGCTCTACGACGAATCGGTGCTGACCTCGCGGTTCTCCGTCGGGCCCTACGACGCGGTGCGGCGCACTCGGGAGCTGGTACTGGAGGAGGGCATCTTCGCCGGCATCTCCACCGGTGCGATCCTGCACGCCGCCCTCGGTGTGGGCAACAAGGCGTTGCGCGCGGGCAAGCGGGCCGATATTGCGTTCGTGGTGGCCGACGGTGGCTGGAAATATCTGTCGACCGGCGCCTACGACGGCACGCTCGAGGATGCCGAGGAACGGCTCGAAGGCCAGCTCTGGGCGTAATCCCGGTGGACCGGCCGCAGCGCCGGTCCGAGTCCGGTTCCTCGCCGCAGCGGTACCGTTGAGGGCGAGCGACCGGACGGCCGGTCTCGCGAGGAGGTGATGGCGGTGGCCGAGCAGATGGGTCCGTCCTTCGACCCGGATCGGATTGCCGCGCTGCGGGCCGAACTGCAGAGGTCCGCGGGAACACCCGCCGGTTCCGTACCGCCCGGTCCGCAATCTCCGTCGCCGCGGCCCGTTCCCGCCACGCCGGCATCCGAGTCCGGACGCACCGCCGCGCTGAAGTTGTTGTGGCAGCGGGCGATTGCGATGACCCTCAGCTTCGTGGCGCTGCTGTACGCGGTCGAGGGGGTCGACACCGTCTCGAACCACGACCTCGACGGCGCGGGGGTGCGGCCCCGGACGGCCGCGGGTCTGGAGGGAATCGTGTTCGCCCCCGTCCTGCACGCGAACTGGGCGCATCTGATCGGCAACACCCTGCCGGTGATCGTGCTCGGACTGCTGACGTTGCTCACCGGGATCGGTCGCGGTCTGGCCGCCACCGCCATCGTCTGGGTCGTGGCCGGGATCGGCACCTGGCTCACCGGGGCGAGCGGTTCGGTGCACATCGGCGCCTCGGTCCTGGTGTTCGGCTGGCTCACCTATCTGATCTCGCGCGGCCTGTTCACCCGCAACCTGTGGCAGATCCTCGTGGGCGTCGTCGTGGGTCTGCTCTACGGCTCGATTCTGTGGGGTGTGCTGCCCGGACAATCCGGAATCTCTTGGCAAGGGCATCTTTTCGGTGCGTTGGGTGGACTGCTGGCCGGCTGGGTACTCTCATCGAATGAACGTCGTCATCGTCGCGGGGAGAGTGCCGGCCGCCTCGCATCGTCGGGGTGACTGCGGAACCCGGCCGGCGATTTGGGGGATCCCCAGTTGAGTGAGAATGCAGCGTGGCAGCATGGGGGAATGCGCCTCACCGTCCTCGGGTGTTCGGGCAGTGTGTCCGGCCCGGATTCCCCTGCGTCGGGCTATTTGCTGACCGGTCCGGATATGACCCCCACCGTGATCGATTTCGGTCCCGGCGTGCTGGGTGCGTTGCAGCGCCACCTGGATCCCGGCGAGGTCGACATCTTCCTCACTCACCTGCACGCCGATCACTGCCTGGACTTGCCCGGATTGCTGGTGTGGCGGCGGTATCACCCGAACCCGCCGACCGGGAAGGCCATCGTGCAGGGCCCCTCGGATTCGGCGCTGCGGATCGGCAACGCCTCGGCCGAGATCGGCGGCGAATGCGACGACTGGTCCGACGTGATCGATATGCGCCCCTGGGAGGAGGGCGCCGAGGTGCGCTTCGGTCCCGGCCACACGGTGGTCGCCCGCCGGATGTACCACCCGCCGGAGTCCTACGGCCTGCGCATCACCACCGCCACCGGCCGCACCCTGGTCTACACGGGTGACACCGCATTGTGCCCCGCCGTTTTCGAACTCGCGGAGGGTGCCGACATCCTGCTGTCGGAAGCCTCGTGGACGCACGATCCGGCCAATCGCCCACCGGGGATTCACCTTTCGGGTACCGAGGCCGGAATGATCGCCGCCCGTGCGGGTGTCGGCGAACTGCTGCTCACCCACATTCCGCCGTGGACCTCGCGCGAGGACGTCATCGCCGAGGCCAAGGAGCAGTTCAGCGGGCCCGTGCACGCGGTCTCGCCGGGCGAGGTCATCGACATCTGAGCGTCGACCCCGCCGGGTGGAGATGTTGATGCCCCGCCGGGGGAGGGGCGTCGTACCCATCCCTTAGGCTGGCGTGGTGTCTAGACGAGCCGATGGCAGAGCGGACGACGAACTCCGCGAGGTAAGGATCACCCGGGGATTCACCACGCATCCGGCGGGTTCGGTACTGGTCGAATTCGGTCAGACGCGGGTGATGTGCACCGCGAGCGTCACCGAGGGCGTGCCCCCGTGGCGGCGCGACTCCGGATTGGGCTGGCTCACAGCCGAATACGCGATGTTGCCGGCCGCCACTCACACCCGCAGCGGGCGCGAATCGGTGAAGGGCAAGGTCGGCGGGCGCACCCAGGAGATCAGCCGTCTGGTCGGCCGGTCGCTGCGGGCGTGTATCGACCTGGCCGCGATCGGCGAGAACACCATCGCCCTCGACTGCGATGTCCTGCAGGCCGACGGCGGCACCCGCACCGCGGCGATCACCGGCGCCTACGTGGCGCTGGCGGATGCGATCACCTACCTCGGAGCCGCCGGCCGCCTGGCCGATCCGCAGCCGATCTCGTGCATGATCGCCGCGGTCAGCGTCGGTGTGGTGGACGGGCGGGTGCGCCTGGACCTGCCGTACGAGGAGGATTCGCGCGCCGAGGTCGATATGAACGTGGTCGCGACCGACACCGGCACCCTGGTCGAGATCCAGGGCACCGGCGAGGGCGCCACCTTCCCTCGCTCGACCCTGGACAAGCTGCTGGATTCCGCGCTGGCCGGTTGCGAGCAGCTGTTCGAGGTCCAGAAGCAGGCGCTCGCACTGCCGTATCCGGGGCATCTGCCCGAGCCGGGCGAGAAGAGGAAGTAATGGCGCGCCGGGTACTGGTGGCCAGTCGCAACGCGAAGAAGCTCGGCGAATTGCGCCGCATCCTCGCCGAGGCGGGCGTCGCGGGTCTGGAGATCATCGGCCTGGACGAGGTGCCGCCGTTCCCGGAGGCCCCCGAAACGGGTGCGACCTTCGAGGAGAATGCTCTCGCCAAGGCGCGCGACGGCGCGGCGGCCACCGGATTGCCTTGTGTGGCAGACGATTCCGGCCTCGCGGTCGACGCTCTCAACGGTATGCCGGGCGTGCTGTCCGCGCGCTGGGCGGGCCGCCACGGCGACGACGCGGCCAACAACGAACTGCTGCTCGCCCAGCTGGGAGACGTCCCCGACGAACGCCGCGGCGCCCGCTTCGTCTCGGCCTGCGCCCTGGTCGCCGACGGCCGTGAGGTCGTCACCCTCGGCCAATGGCCGGGCAGGATCGCACGAAAGCCGGTCGGCGACGGCGGTTTCGGCTACGACCCCTTGTTCGTCCCGGCCGGCGGATCGGTCTCGGCGGCCCAGCTCACTCCGGCGGACAAGGACGCCGCCTCCCACCGCGGCCGAGCCCTGCGCGCCCTGCTCCCGGCACTGGCCGAACTCGCCGAGTCCTGAGCGCGACCGGGCGGCTCAGCTCGAGAACTCGGCTCGGACCTGGCGGGTGCGGTAGTGCTCGCAGACGAAGGACAGGAACGGGATGGTTCCGGCGAGCGCCGTGATCACCAGTGTCAGCGGCTTCCAGCGCGTCTTGATGCCCAGGTCGATGGTGAACACCAGATACAGCATGTAGAAGATGCCGTGGATCTGGCCGATGTAGAACAGCCAGTGCGGCGCCTTGCTGCTGTCGTCGAGCAGCAGGTACTTGTACACCATCTCCGCGCACAACAGCAGCAGCCAGACACCGGTGATATAGGCGAGCACGCGGTAGCGGGTCAGCGCCGACCGGATGCGGCCGGTGTCGCGGGCCGCGGGGGCGGGCGTGCCGGCCGGTGCCGGTGTGGTGGTGGCGGCCGGGGTGGTGGGGTGGTCGGCGCTCAACCGGCTCTCCTCTCGGTGTCGGGGCCGTCGAGCCCCACGGCGTGCATCCGCTCGCGCACATCCTGTGCGTGCAGATCGGCAAGGTATTTGTTGTATTCGGCCAGCACCGGGTCGTCGTCGCGGGCGGCGGTCGGCCGTTCGGGCAGGATGCCGGCCGGGATCTCGCGCGGAGCAGCCCGTTTGGTCTTCCGCCGAGCCGGGGTCGCGGAGTCGGCCGGGATCGATGCCTCGGCCGGTTCCGTCGCCTCGGTGTGCTGGGCGGCGGTATCGCGTTCGAGTCGCACGAACCGGAAATAGGCGAAGACCACGAATCCGGCGAACAGCGGCCATTGCAGCGCGTAACCGAGGTTCTGCGCGGTTCCGGACGAGGATTCGAACCGTCCCCACTGCCACCAGCCCAACCCCAGGCACGCCAGCGCGGCCACGACCACCAGGATGATCAGGGCCGGGCGACGATGTGGAGCGGACACGCCTACCACGGTACCCGGTCTACTACACGGGCCGTAGTGTGAGGTGCCCGGCGATCGGCGCTGGTCAGAATTTGTAGGTCACGCCGGTCAGCCGCTCGGATTCCTCCCACAGCCGCCGCTGCAGATCGGTGTTCTTCGACAGCCCGCTCGACGGTGACGGCCGCACCGGACCGCGGGAACCGAACAGCAGCGTCGGTCCCCAGTAGGTGTTCGGATCGGCGTCCGGCACGGTGGCCGCGTAGAGGCTCGACTCCGCCGCCTTGCGCGGGGAGTGCCCGGCCAGTGCGATGAAGGGCTTGGCGACCTTGTCGAGCGGGGTCTCGGTCCGGGTGAACAGATCGGTGGGCGAGACGCCGGGGTGGACGGCATAGGACCGCTTGGCGGATCCGGACTCGGCCAGGCGCCGTTGCAGTTCGCGCGCGAACATCAGATTCGACAACTTCGACTGTGCGTAGGCGAGGTTGCGCTGGTAGCGGCGGTTCTCGTAGTTGAGGTCGTCGATCCACAGCTTCGGCGTCTGCCGATGCGCGATGCTGGCGAGAGTGACCACCCGGTCGCCGATACGGTCCAGCAGCATTCCGGTCAGCGCGAAGTGACCGAGATGGTTGACCCCCCACTGGGTTTCGAAGCCGTCCTTGGTCCGCGAGAAGGGGATGTTCATCAGTCCCGCGTTGTTGATCAGCACATCGAATTCCCCGGTGCGCTCGGCGAATTCGCGAATCGAGGCGAGATCGGCCAGATCCAGTGCGGACACTCGGACATCGCCCTCGATACCGTCGGCGACCTGCTGTGCTGTCGTGGTGTTGCGGCAGGCCATGATCACGGTCGCCCCCTTGGCGGCCAGTGCTCGGGTGGTGTGCTTGCCGATACCGCCGTTGGCTCCGGTGATCACGAACGTGCGTCCGTGCTGCGCCGGGATCTCGCTGGGATTCCACGCCATGGTGAGACCTCACTGTTTACGTTTGGGAGTAGGAGCCTCGTCGCATCCTCACCGCGTGACCTTACTCCAGAGTAAGTTCCGGCGGTAGGGTTCGGTCGCCGTGTCGTCAGGGTATCGACCATGGCTCCGGCATGCGCGAAATGAATGCCGAAGATTTGCGGATGAGGGACGCGAGCCGGCGAATTGCCGTGTTACGCCGATCGAATCGGGCCAAGAGCACATACTGAGCTAATGTCCGGTGTCGCCGCAGTCGCCGAATCGCCCGCACCCGTGAGCCATACCCGCGTCAACGTCGTCTTCGCCACCGTCGTGCTGGGAATGTTGATGGCCGCGCTCGACCAGACCATCGTGTCGACCGCGTTGCCGACCATCGTCGCCGACCTGGGTGGCGCAGGGCATATGGCCTGGGTCGTGACGGCGTATCTGCTGGCCGAGGCGGTCGCCACCGCGCTGGCGGGAAAATTCGGCGACCTGTTCGGCCGCAAACTGATCTTCCAGCTCAGCGGCCTGATCTTCATCATCGGGTCGATGGTGGCGGGGCTCGCCCACGGCATGACGCTGCTGATCGTCGCGCGCGGCATCCAGGGAGTCGGCGCGGGCGGGCTGATGGTGACCTCGATGGCGCTGATCGCCGATGTGATCCCGCTGCGCGACCGGGGCAAATATCAGGGTGCGCTGGGCGCGGTCTTCGGCATCACCACCGTGGTCGGCCCGACGCTGGGCGGGCTGTTCACCGACCATGCCAGCTGGCGCTGGTGCTTCTACGTGAACGTGCCGCTGGCGATTTTGATGATCGCCGTTGCGGCACGGGCGATTCCGTCGATCCGCGCCGCGGTGCGGCCGGTGGTCGACTACGCCGGCATCGCACTGGTCGCGATCGGCGTCAGCTGTCTGATTCTCGGACTGGAATGGGGCGGCCAGGAGTATCCGTGGGGTTCGGCGACCATCATCGGGCTGTTCGCGGCCGCGGTGGTCCTGCTGGCAGCGTTCGTCTTCGTCGAGACCCGCGCGGCCGAGCCGATGCTGCCGATGCACCTGTTCCGCAGCAATGTCTTCACCGTCTGCTCGATCCTCAGCTTTATCGTCGGCTTCGCGATGCTCGGCGCGATGACCTATCTGCCGGCCTATCTGCAATACGTCAACGGTGTCTCGGCCACCGCGTCCGGACTGCGCACCCTGCCGTTGGTGGTAGGCCTGTTCACCACCTCGATCATCTCCGGGCAGGTGGTCGGCCGGACCGGCTACTACAAATACTTCCCGGTCGCGGGCACCGCGGTCATGGCGGTGGGGCTGTATCTGATGTCGACCATGGGCCGGACCACCGGCTTCTGGCTGCAATCGCTGTACATGCTGATCCTCGGTCTGGGTATCGGCCTTGCGATGCAGGTGCTGACGATCGTCGTGCAGAACACCGTCCCGTATCAGGACCTGGGCACCGCCACCTCGGGTGTCACCTTCTTCCGGACCGTCGGGTCGACCTTCGGCACCGCGATCTTCGGCACGCTCTACAGCAATCAGCTGGAACCGAATCTGCGCCAGGCACTCACCGAGGTGCCCGGGGTGCCGCCCGCTGTGGCGCAGAGTCCGCAACTGCTGCACCAGCTTCCGTACGCCCAGGCGATCCCGATCATCGACGCCTATGCCGACACCATCGACTACGTCTTCCGCTGGGTGGTGCCGGTGGCCGTGGTCGGTTTCGTCGTGGCGTGGTTCCTGAAGCAGGTGCCGTTGCGCGACAGCGTCCGCGCGGAGGCGGCCGATGTGGGCGGCGGTTTCTCGGTGCCCGATTCTCCGGATCGTGTTGTCCGCCTGGAACATTCGCTGGCGAACGTGCTGCGCAGACTGCGCGACGACGAGCTGCCCGACCCGCAGATCTTGGCGGCCGCGGACAGTCCGCTCGGCCGGGATCAGGCCTGGGCCATCGGGCAGGTGAAGATGTTGCAGCGCGCCCGCGGTTCGGCCGAGCTGGCGGCGGTGGCGCGAGCGCACTGGATGCCGCCGGAAGTGCTGGAACCGGTGTACGACAAGGCGGTGCGATCCGGCTACATCGAATTCGACGGCGACCGAATGGATCTGACCGCGAGTGGCCAGGCCGAGTACGACCGCATTCTCGCCGCCTGGCGCAAGTGGCTGTGCCGCTATCTCGACGATTGGGATTGCGCCGACCCGGACGATCGCGCACTCTTCGACCGCGCGCTGGACAATATCGCGGCGAAACTGCTGGAGGAAGTGGAACGGCCGGAGGCGCTGCGGCTGACGGTGTGATCACCGCCGGCCGCAGCGCCCGGGCTCGATTACCTTGCCCTCCAGGTGAATACGCTCATGCGACAGCGAGTTCGGCGCGCTCGTCGACCGGTGCGTCCCAGTCGATGGTGTAGCTCTGTTCGCGGGCCATGACCTCCTCCATTTTGAAGAGTTTGGTCGCCAGCGGCATGACCAGCGGCATCATCCGGCGCATCATCGGGCCGACGGTCTTCGACTGGTTGATCTTGGCTCCCCGGGCCGCGACCTTCTCCACCCGGGGACGGCGGATCCGTTCGTAGGCGGCGAAAGCCGTTGCCGGTGAATCGAAATCGCGCAGACAGCGAGCGAGCTGCACCGCGCTCTCGATGGCCATCGACGCTCCCTGGCCGGTGCTGTTGGACGGCGCGTGCACCGCGTCGCCGACCAGCACCATGCGGTCGCGATACCAGTGCGGCACCGGCGGCATGATGTGCAGGCCGCCGGTGACGACCAAATCTTCCGGCCGGGTGTTGCGAACCAGTTCGGCGCCGGGGGTGTCCTCGCCGTAGACCTCGCGCAGGGTCCGCAACCACCGTTCGGCGGGGACCTCCCGCGCCTCGGTCAGCGAAAGATACTGCTTGTGGGGCAGATTGGCGCCCCAGGCGACCCGGCCGTCGGGCATCGACCAATACAGGTAGTAGGCGTTGCGACCGTAGGCGAACACCATGGTCTCCGGGGTGACCGGGTGCGAGCATGCGGTGTAGGCGCCGAAACCGAGCATGCCGGTGTAGTCGGCGCTCGGGGCGTTCGGATCGATGAGCGCGCGCACGCGCGACTTGATGCCGTCGGCGCCGACGAGGATATCGGCGGTGGCGGTGGAGCCGTCGGCGAACCGCGCGGTCACGCCGTCGCGATGTTCCTCGACGCCGACGAGACGCTTGGAGTACTCGACCGTCACGCCGGTGTCGACGGCATGATCGTGCAGGACCTGATGCAGGGCGCTGCGATCGATCGCGTGCAGCGGTTCCAGGCCGGCGGCCGTCGGCAGCTCGATATCTTTGTGGCCCAACGACATCACGGTGCGAGTGATCGGCAGAGCGACGGCCCGCACGGCATCGCCGGCGCCGATGGTGTCCAGGGCGGCCAGGCCGTTGGGTGCGAAACCCAGGGCGCTGCCGATGTTGTAAGCCGGTCCCGGGTAGGCCTCGTAGACGGTGGCCTCGATTCCGGCCTTGCGCAGGGCGGTGGCGGCGACGGGGCCTGCGACACCGCCGCCGATGACGAGGGCGGATGTGACTGCGGACATGGGAATTCTCCTCGAGTGGATGAACCCGATTCGATCCGCGCACGCGCTGCCCAGTTATCCTGAAGTTGCCATACTCGGGCTGGGTTCGCCTGCGTGAATGCGGTTCGAGAGGTAAGTGGATCGGGCTCGGCGCGGTGTTGCCGCACTGCGCCGGGCCTGGTTCGTCGGTGGATTGTCGTAGCGTGGACTTCAGTCGTCGGTCGGCTGTCGGAACGTCCCTCCTTCCACCATCGCGGCGACCTCGGCGGGCGGAATCTGCTCCGAATGGGCGCGCCGCCAGAAATCGATGTCGGGAAAGGTGCCGGAGGCGAGTTCCGTACGCAGTTCGGCGACCCAGGCCGCCTCGGCCTCGAGCATCGCGACGCCGAATTCGGCCTCGACCAGGAAGAGCCGCGGCAGAAATCGTGTCTGCTCCTCGATTTCGCGGCGGCGCTCGGCGATCTGCGCCGCGAGCAGACGGGTGCGCTCGTCGAGCAGTGTGATCACCTCGTCCGGCGGCAGCAGGGCCACGACGGACAGGCCCGCCACGAACCGATGGGGTTCGGGTTCGGGGGTCGAGATCAGTTCCCGGATCCAGTCCTCGGCCTCGGCGCGGCCGGCGTCGGTGAGCCGGTAGATCGTCCGTTCGGGCCGGGCGCCGTCGCGCTCGCTGCCGATGACCTCGACGAATCCGTGCTTCTCGAGATTCTGCACAACCGTGTAGAGCGAACCCCATTTGATGTCCATATCGCGGTCCTTGCCGCGTTCGCGCATCTGGGCCGCGATCTCGTAGCGGTGCATGGGACGTTCGATCAGCGTCGCCAGGACCGCCAGGGCCAGCAGATTGGCGACTTTCCGCTTCTCGCGCATTCCCCACACCTCCTTACTCGTCTACGAATATACGTCTACGAGTATGACTGGGCAAGAGGGAGACGAACGAAGCAGCGCACGCACCGGGTAGTCGAGAGTGTCGGACCGGCCGACCGGAGTCGGGCGGTTATCGTGATTCGTCGTGCGGATCTTTGTGGCGGGCGCGACCGGAGTGCTGGGCGCCAGATTGACACCTCTGCTGGTTTCGGCCGGATTCGAGGTAGCCGGGCTCACGCGCTCGGAGTCGAAGACATCGATGCTCACCGGCTTCGGCGCCCGGCCGGTCGTCTGCGATGTCTACGACGCGGCGGCGCTGGAACAGGCGGTGCGCGATTTCGCGCCCGATTTGGTGATGCACCAGCTCACCGACCTGCCCGACGATCCCGCCGATCTGCCCGCCGGACGGGCGGCGAATTCGCGGATGCGCCGGGAGGGCACCGCGAACCTGATCGCCGCGGCACAGGCGGCGGGCGCGAAACGCTTTCTCGCCCAGAGCGTCGCGTGGGAGATGACCGGAGAGGGGCAGGCCGCCAAGCAGTTCCTCGAGGATGCGGTGCTCGGGATCGGTGGCGTCGTCCTGCGCTACGGCCAGTTCTACGGTCCCGGAACCTACTATCCGGAGGACGCGGACCGGCCCGATCCGCCGCGCATTCATATCGCCGAGGCCGCGGCACGGACCGTGGTCGCGCTGGATCTGGCCTCGGGCATCTACGCGGTGACCGAAGACGGCCGCATGGATTTCGAATCGGTGCAGTAGGTTTCGACGCCGGCCGGTCGAGCGCGATCGGTCACCGAGCGCGCTGCCGGAGCAGTTTCGCGGTGGATTCGTCGGCGGGCAGGAAGGCCTCGAGATGCAGTTCCGCGAGCGAGACGTCGGTGGCGGTGGCGAACGAGGTCAGCGTGGTGATCAAGCGCAACTCGCCGGTCTCGCCGCGCAGTCGCAGCGGCACCGCGAAGCCCAGATAGCCGGGCCCGGGATCGGTTTCCGGGAGGTAGCTCTCGAATTCGGCGACCAGTTCCTCGGCGCGCGGATCCGGTGAGTGGCGGTTGCGTGCCCGCATGGATTCGGTGACGTGGCGGCCCCATTCGGCGAAGTTGACCACCCGAGGTGCCAGGCCGTCCGGATGTAATGCCAGGCGGCGCACATTGATCGGCGCGGTGAGCAGTTCGGGCGCACAGCCCTCGGTGAAGACGTCGAACGCGGCGTTCGCTTCGATCAAACACCCGTAGCGGTCGGCGATCAGCGCTGGATAGGGCATATGCCCGGACAGGATCGTGCGCAGCGCCGCGCGCACCGGAGCCAATTGCGGTGCGTCCACACCGGATTCGTCGTAGGCGGGGGCGTAGCCGGCCGTCGCCAGCAACGCATTGCGTTCGCGTAGCGACAGTTCCAGTGATTCCGCCAGCCGCAGCACGATGGCCCGGCCCGGCCGGGAGCGGCCCTGTTCGAGATAGCTGAGGTGGCGCTGCGTGGTATCGGCGCGGATGGCCAGGTCGAGCTGGCTCCACCGCCGCAGCCCCCGCCAGCGTCGTAGTTCCTGCGCGAAGGGTCCCGGTTGCGCGACTGTCGTCATGAGATCATCGTCGGCCCCGGCGTGGCGCTCCGCCATACCCTGGAGGGAATCGCGCGAGCGCGGGCCGGCGGACAGACTCGGCGGCATGAGCTACGAACCCACCGATATCGAATTGAAGAATCTGCTCGACCGCTGGGTCGGGCAGTGGAACGAACCCGATGTCGACCGGCGTCGGGAGCTGATCCGCGAGGTCTGGGCCGAGGACGGCTATCAGGTCATGGTCAATCCGCCCGAGGGCATTCGCGATACCGCCCGCCACTACGGGGTCTCCGCTCCGGCGATCGAGGTCCGCGGCTACGACGCGATGTTCAACCGTGTCACCCGGGCATACGACATGTTCGTCGCCGACGGTGAGCATGTCTTCGAGCCCGAGGGCGAGCCGGTTCGGCACGCCGGGGCCGCCGTGGCCCTGACCTGGGTGATGCGTTCGCGCGCGGACGGCACGGTCGCAGGATCCGGACTCGAGGTGCTGACCTTCGACACCGACGGGAGGGTGCGCACCGACCACCAATTCGTGAAGTGAGCCGCCGCGGGCCTGTCGGTGCGCATGTCTAGGGTGCAGGAATGCCTCGCGACCTCGCCGATCTGCCGTATGCCCGGAGTCTGACGCCACTGCTGGAACCGCTCGCACCCGACACCGAGTACGAGCGGGTCCACCTCGACGCCACGTCCCTCGAGGAGGTGTCGGCGGGCGGCTCCTGGTTCAGCGAGTCGGCGCTGACCGGTGTGGTCCTCGGCGGCGGCAGCCTGAATCACTGTCGATTCGACGACGTCTGGCTGCGCGGGGTGCGGTGGATCGGGATCGACGCCTGCGAAACTCGGTGGCTGAATGCGGAATTCGTCGACTCCGCGTGGTCGGGAGTCATCGCCGTCGACGCGCAGCTGCGCCGCATCCGGTTCGAGGGGTGCAAATTCGAATCGGTGAACTTCCGCGCGGCCACACTGCAGGACGTGACCTTCGCCGACTGCGTCTTCCGCGATACCGACTTCTCCGCCGCCACACTTCGGAAGGTCGACTTCCCCGGATCGCGGCTCGAAGGCGTCGCCCTGCACGGGGCCACCTTGAAGGATGTGGACCTGCGGGGCGCGGCCGCCCTGGACCTCATCGCCGATATCGGAACGCTGAAGGGGGCGATCATCACCACACCCCAGCTGATGGAGATGGCGCCCGCCTTCGCGCGGGCGGCGGGAATCATCGTGCGCGACAATCGGATCCGCGACTAGCCGCTGGATACGCCCGGGATCTGGCCGATACCGTAGGTCACGACCATGGCCAGCGCACCACCGATCACCACCCGGAGCACAGCCCGGCGTCGATTGCTGCCGCCCAGGCGCGCACTCAGCGATCCGGTCGCGGCCAGCGCGACCAGCACGGCGGCGAAGGTCACCGGAATGCGCCAGCTCGCCGGCGGAAGCAGAATCGCCAGCAGCGGCAACAGGGCGCCGCAGGTGAACGCCAGCGCGGAGGAGAACGCGGCCTGCCACGGGTTGGTCAGCTCGTTCGGGTCCAGACCCAATTCCGCCTCGGCGTGCGCGGCGAAGGCGTCGTGGGCGGTCAATTCCTGCGCGACCTGCCGCGCGGTCGCCTCCGACAGTCCTTTGTGCCGATAGATCTCGGTCAACTCGGTCAGTTCGTAATCGGGATCTTCGGCGAGCTCCCGCTTCTCCAGCGAGAGCAGGGCACGTTCGCTGTCGCGCTGGGTGCTGACCGAGACGTATTCGCCGGCCGCCATCGACAGCGCACCTGCGACCAGCCCGGCCACACCGGCGGTGAGGATGGGCGTGGTAGCCGCGGTGGCCGAGGCGACGCCCACCACCAGGCCCGCGGTCGACACGATGCCGTCGTTGGCGCCCAGCACCCCGGCCCGCAACCAATTCAGCCGGGAGGCGAAACCGCCGCCGTGGGGTTCGTGCGGATGCTTCCAGCTCCCGGAGTCGCGCACATTGTCGGAGTCGTTCACGGATGCAGAGTAGGCCGCCGAGCGGGCCGGGTGGTGGACCTGCCCCGCAGGCGAGCCGCGTCCGCCGCCGAGGCGAGCCGGGATCGGTAGCATGCGTGCCATGAATTCCCTTGTCACACGCGCTATGTCCACGGTCGCCGAACAGCTGGGCAATCCGCACGGGGTGCTGGGCAAGGTGGTCGCGCGGATGCTGAACCGGGCCAATCGCTTCGCCATCGACGCCGCGGTCGAGGCGGCCGAGGTGGGCGCGGGACAGGCCGCGGCCGATATCGGCTTCGGCGGCGGTGTGGGGCTGTCGATCCTGCTGCGCACCGTCGGTGAGGCGGGGACCGTGCACGGCGTGGAGATCTCTCCGGATATGTCGGCGCGTGCCCGTTCTCGCTTCGCCCGCGACATCGGCACCGGCCGGTTGCGGATCGTGGAAGGCGCGCTCACCGAGCTGCCGCTCGCATCGGCGAGCCTGGATGCGGTGATCACGGTGAATACCGTCTATTTCATCGACGATCTGGACCGGGCCTGCGCGGAGCTGGCGCGGGTGCTGCGCCCGGGTGGCCGGGTGGTGGTCGGCATCGGGGATCCGGCGGCGATGGCGAAGATGCCGTTCACCGCGCACGGCTTCCGGCTGCGGCCGGTCGACGAGGTATCGGGCGCGCTGGAACGAGCCGGGCTGGCGGTCGAACACCGGCAGATCGACCGGCAGCCCATTCCGGCTCATCTGCTCATCGGGCGTCCGGTTCGCGAGGACTGAGCGCCGGCAGGGCGACCACGTCGATCGCGCGACTCACGGCGCCGATCTCGTCGGGCACCGCGGCCAGCGCGATGTCGACGGTGAAGCCCATGGGTGCGTCGAGCGGCCGGAGGAAATCGTCGTAGTGCATCGGCACGACGGTGGCGGGGCGCAGCCGCGTCAGGATCCGGTGCCAGTAGTCCGGCGTCACCGACCGTCCGGCCACTCCGGCGAGGAAGATGTCGACGTCGCGGTGCCGGATCGCGTCATCGATGAGATCGGCGCTGCCCTGGTGGTAGATCTCGATACCGGCCACCGCGATGTGGATGCCCCAGGTCTGTCCGCAGCCGTACGCCATCGGCGCCAGCGCGGCCAGGGATTCGCAGCTGGTGTCGCCGGGGGAGGGGATCCGGGTGCCGAACGGGATCTTCGAATGCACGCTCGGCACGAAGGTCACCGTGAACGGTCCTAGTTCGTAGCGGCGGTACGGCTCCACCTCCACACCCCGATCACCGAGTCCGTGCAGGGCCATCAGATTGCGCACCGACCGTGAGCCGTAGACCGGGCAGCCGAAACGGCGCGCGAGCTCGGGAGCGTCCAGCGCGTGATCCCAATGGCCGTGTCCGACAACGATTCCCGATACGTCGCCGAGGCCGGGCAGGAAGCGGTCGATCGATGCCGGATCGGGAAGCGCGGTGCGGCGGCGCACCACCGTCGACAACGGCACCCGGGTGAGGAACGGATCGACGAGCAGTGTCGCGCCCTCGTAGGTCATTCGATACCCGGCGGTGCCCAGCCATTCGAGTTCGAGACCGGCGGGCAGCGTCAGCGGCCGGGCTTCGAGCTCGCGCAATGCCTGCGCATCCTCGCGGTCGCGCGCGCTCTTGTTCAGGAAGTAGCGGGCATAGCCGGCGGTGTGCCGAAGCGGATCGAGCACCGTCGAGAGAGCGGACATCGGTCCATTGTGCGCCAACCGGGTCACGGACGGTCCTCGGCGAGCACCTTGTGCAGGGCGGTGGCGAGAGCGCCGAGTTCGTCGGCGCCCAGACCGGCGAAATGCTGGTCGACGACCGCGTGATGATGGGGGGTGGCCTCGTCCAGCCGCTGCCGCCCCGCCATGGTGATGGCGACGTACGCCGATCGGCCGTCCGCGGGATTGGTTTCGCGGGTGACCAGGCCGCGCGCCTCCAATTCGGTGACCAGGCGGCTCACCCGGGTGCGACTGAGCACCATGGTCGCGCCGAGGTCGCTCATCCGCAGACGCGGCGTGCCCGCGAGTTCCACGAGCATGTCGTACCAGCTGGCGGGCATGCCGTAGCCGCGACGCAGTTGGGCATCCAGCTCCGGGCGCAGGTCGACGTACACCCGCTGCAACGCCCGCCACACCTGGACCGAGGCGGGTACTGAGCTCCCGGATTCCGGCACGCCGCCGATCTTAGACGGCCGTCACCCCGGCCGCCCGGCGTGCGCCGATCGCCGCTCGGCGATAACCGGTGGCCACCGGTTCTACGATTCGGACATGGATATGCGCGCGAGCGTGGAACTTCCCCCCGACTGGCAGGACCGGGTACGCGGCGCCCTCGCCGGCTCGCCCCGGCCGGAGTTGGCGAGTGGTTCACTGCGCCCGCTGGGCGCCGGGCTGGACAGCGTTGCGCTGCAGCTGGATTCGGCGGGACAGCCCTACGTGTTGCGCCTGCCTCAGGACCCGCACGGCGCGGAAGGAATCGCGCGCGAGGCCGGTCTGCTTCCGGAATTGGCCCCGTTGCTGCCGGTGCCGATTCCGCAATTCCTGTTCACCGCGCCGAATCCGCTGGGGCCGGGCGAGTTCTGCGTGTATCCGCTGGTCCCGGGCGAATCGCTCGACGAAGAAGAATGGGCCGAGCTTGGATTGCTGCGCTCCGTCGCGGCGCGGACGATCGCGGAGTTGATCGATCGGATCCATTCGTTTCCGGTGGACCGTGCACGGAGCTTCGGTGTCGAGGTCACCGATCTGCGGTGTGATTTCGCCGCGGATCTGAAGTCCGTTCGCGCCGAGGTGCTTCCGTTGCTGGACGCGGCCGAGGCCGAGGAGTTGTCCGCGGCCTGGCAGCGATATCTCGACGACGACGCGAACTTCGCCTACGAACCGACCCTCATCCATGCCGATATGAGCCTGGATCATCTGTTGATCACCGGCGGCGCGATCAGCGGCCTGATCGACTTCGGCGATGTGGAGATCGGCGACCCCGACTACGACCTCTGCTATCTGTACCCGGAGGCGGGACGCGACTTCGTGTGCGAGATCCAGCGCTGTCGCGCGCGGGATCTCGAGCCCGTCACCGAGACCAAGCTGCGCTTCTGGGCATGTGCCGACCCCGCCCTCGACGTACTGGACGCGATCGAACAGGGCCGCACGGACTTTCGCGACCAGCGACTGGCGGTACTGCGGCAGGCCCTGCGCAGCTATCGGCCGAACGGCGAGTGAGCCTCAACGACGTTCGTAGAAACCGTCGATCCGGGCCCGGCCCACGGCCTGCGCGGCCGCCAGCACATCCCGGGGTTTCGCGTTCTCTACAGGTTTGCCCGCGGCTGTGGTGAGGGGCGCGCCGAGGGCGAACAACTGGAAGACGTACCGGTGCGGACCGTGCCCCTTGATCGGTGCGGGACCCATGTACCCGCTGCCGAAACCGGAGCGCAGCACCCGTACCCCCGGCTCGGTGGTATCGGCACGTACTGCGTTCCGTGTCAAGCTCCGCAGCGACGGCTCGAGGAGCGCGACGCAATGGACGAACGGCTTCCGCATCGGAGCGTCGGGATCCTCGACGACCAGCAGAAAGCCTGTCGCGTCGTCGGGCGCGCCGCTCCAGTCCAGCGCCGGGGACTCGTCGGCGCCACCGATTCGGTGGGAGGCATGCCGGATGTCGAGCGTGGTCTCCGGCTCGAAATCCGGACTCGTGAGCCGAAAGACGGTGTCGCTGCGCAGGTTCGGCTGATTCCACGCCAGCTCCGATGTACCGGCGCGGCGATTGGCGAGCAGTTTGCCCAGAATGCTCATCGGTTCTCCTTCTCCGACCGAGGTGGACGCAGCCGCCGCGCCGCCGGTCGCAGCAGCGGGCGGGCGAAGTGATGGATTTCGACGGTGGCATCGAATTCCAGGGTGGCTACCGCACCGGGAGCACCGGCCCACTCCTCCGGGACGGCGACACCCGGCCAGGTGTGACCGCCGCCGACTACCGTCCATACCGTCACGGCGGTATCGCCGATGCCGTGTGCGGCGGTGACGCGTCGTGAGCCGGCGGTCGTGACGGTAGTTCGTTCGTCCGCGCATCGGTCGAGGCTCGCCCAGTGCTGGGCGGTCGCGGCGGCGCCGAGAATCCGCCCGCGCGGTTCGCCGTCCGGCCCGCGGTGGCGGGAGTAGCCGCCGGCGAGCGGAACAAGGGGATCGGCATCGCCGTTGATCAGCATCGCCGACACCGCGTGGGTCGGCCGCACCGCGGTCAGATCGGCGGGCAGCGCACCGGCCACCGCGGCGAAGACGGCGACCCGTTCGCTGCATTCGAGCGCGAGACGATGAGACATGAAGGCGCCGTTGGATATTCCGGCCACCAGCGTTCGATCGGATGAGGTCCGGAACTTCTCCGCGCACCAGTCGATCATGGTGCGCAGGAACCCCACGTCGTCCACCCCGTTCTCCTCCGCGGCCGTGACGCCGCGGCCGTCCGCCCAACTGCCGTGGCAGCCGTCCGGATAGACGACACCGACACCCCATTCCTCGGCGTGATCGGCGAATCGGGTCCAGTCGTGCATGAGCAGACCGCCGCCCGAGGCATCCGGTCCCATATTCCCGTGCAACGCGACGATCAGCGGACTGTCCGGATCCCGGGGCGGTCGCAGATGAAAGCTCCGGCGCCGGCCGTCGTGGGTCTCTGGTAGCCGCCTTGTGGCCGATCACACGTGACACGGGTCATAGCGATAGCGGATCGTTGCTGATAACAGGTTCCAGAACTCGCGTTCACTTAAGGCAGCGGCTGGAAGGTGACCGACGTCGGCGGCATGGCCGGGGCCCTACCCGAACAGTGACAGCCCTGCCCGAGCAGTAGTGGCCCCGGACAGCGCCCGGACCCTCAGTGGCCTGGCAGCACGCACACGGTGTCGAGTCCGAGGACGCGGTTGAGCCGGCCGAACGCCAGCCACGAACCGATGCACATGCTCAGCTCGACGATCTCGGCTTGGCTGTAGTGCGCACGCATCCGGGCCCAGAACTCGTCGTCCAGGTTGTGGTGGTCGAGGACGTAGCGTTCGGCGTACTCGGCGGCCAGCCGGGTTCGATCGTCGAAGGAATCGGTGGTGCGCCAATCGGTGACGGCCTGCTCGAAGCCGATCTCCACCTTCTGCCCGTCGCGCTCGGTGCGCCAGTCCTGACAGAACAGGCAGCCGTTGATCTGCGCGATCCGCAGCCGCGCCGCCTCGAACTCTCGCAGTCCGAGGGTGCTGTGGGAGTAGACCGCCAGCGACAGTTTCGAGGCGGCGGGCCCGATCCCCGGCACCATCTCACCCCAGACGTAGCCGATCGGATCCTTCCCCTCGGGGATGTCGATGTTCATTGCGGTGTCCTTTCGGATGGGTCGCTCGCGAATCTGCCGACCGCGGGGCGCAAGGGGACGTCGAGGGCGTCGTAGAGGCCGGGCTCGGCCGCGGCCAGCCAGTCGATGGCATTGACCAATCTGCCGACGGCAGTGGCATTTCCGCCGGCGGCGCGGTTCCCGCCCTCGGTCTCGGCCTCGACGGTCACCTCGATGCGCGGATCGCCCTCCACGATGATGCGATGCGCGCCCGCGCCGTCGGGCGGGCGCGGCCAGTCGGGTGCGCAGTCGGGGTGGATGCGGGTGACGTGTTCGATCACGATGCGCGGCCGGCCGCCGACCATGCCCTGCACCTCGAATCGCACCGCACCCTGGGTGCCCGCGTCGAAGTCACCCATCGCCGCGGTGCTCACCGTGGTGTCGAGGGCACGCCGGTCCAGCGTCTCGCGGATGCCGTCGAGTTCGGCGCCCAGGGCGCGTGCCATCAGGCGAATCTGACCGCCCCACACCATCGTCGGGACACCGGGCGCGGTCATCGGCGGCTCGTAGTCCATCGGCTGTCCCATTCCGACCAGGTAGCGCACCGAATCCGGCTGATCGTAGGTGGAATAGTCGAAGATCTCCTGGCAGCGGATCGTGTCGACCCGGTGACCGAGCCCGCTCACCAGCAGCGGCAGCACGTCGTTGCCCCACCCGGGATCGATACCCGAGACGAACAGCGAACCGCCGCCCGCCGCGATCGCCGCCAGCACCGGCTCGCGCACCTCGGCGGGAGCGTTGCGGGGATCGTAGAGCGCGTAGAGGGCGGGGGTGACGACCACGGCGCCCGCGCGGATCGCGGCCACGATATCGCGCAGGGCGTCGTCGGGCCGGATATCGCCGGACGCGGCATACACGACCGCGCGGGGATGGCGTGCCAGCAGGGCGTCGACATCGGCCGAGGCCGGGACACCGAGGTCGTGATCGAGTCCGGCCAGCCGGCCCGCATCGCGCCCGACCTTGGCCGGATCGTGCACCAGCACCCCGGTCAACTCCAGTTCGGGGTGCGCGTGCACGGCGCGGATCGCGGCACGGCCGACATTGCCCGTACCCCAGACGATCGTCGAGATCATCGCTCCGACACTAGCAAGTGCTTGGTTCGCTGTGGGCGTTTTGCCGGGTCTGCCGTCGGTCCCTTTGCCCGGACACCAGGCCGTCGGCTCAGCTCGGCGCGCCGTGCCGTTCGGTACCCTGATCGGCATGGTGATGCGGATCCGTTCGACGGCGCTGATGCTGTGCGCCCTCGTACTGTCCGTGGTCGCCGCCACGATCATGCCTGCGGGCGAACCGAATTCACTGCTGGCGGTTGCCGCCGCGGCGGTGCTCGCGTTGGCGGTCGTCGCCGCCTACTCCAGCCGGGTGCGACTGCAGCCGATCGGTGGCAGCAGTGGACCACCCGTGTCGGCGCAGCAGCGGCGGCGGGGATCTTTTCTGCGACAGAGCAATCCGGATACGGCGGGCCGGGTGCGGCCCAGGGCACCGGGGCGCTGGAGCTGATCGCGCGTAACCCACGCCGGTGCTCCCAGCCGGCCGCAGTGAACGCGCAGCTGTCCAGCCGCCCCTGTTCACTCGCCCGTACCTTCACGGGTGCCTCGAAGTGAGGTGATATCCCATGCTCGATTTCGTGTACTACCCGGTCGCCGCCGTTCTCTGGCTCTGGCACACCGGATTCGCCGTCCTGTTCGGCGCCGCGAGCGGCCTGTCCTGGGCCCTGGCGATCGTCATGCTGGTGGTGACCCTGCGCGCTGCCCTGTATCGGCCGTTCCTTGCTCAGGTCCGGTTCTCCCGCACGATGGCCGTTCTGCAACCGAAGATGCGGCAGCTGCGCGCCGAATGCGGCGACGACCGCGAGCGATTGGCCGTGGAAACCCGGAAATTGCAGCAGCAGCACAACTTCAACGTGCTCAGCGGCTGCCTGCCGGTGCTCGTGCAACTGCTGATGTTCCTGGGACTGCTGCATGTGCTGCATTCCTTCGACCGCACCGGCGGCGGCTCGTATGTGCCGTTCCTCGGCAACACCACCGCGATGTCCGCGGCGCAGAACGCCGATACCGCGAATTACGTGTTCGCACCGGAGCAAGTGCGGTCGTTCCTGCACGCCGATCTGTTCGGCGCACCGCTGTCGGCGACGCTGACCTCCACCGACAGCGTGGCGTCGGTGGCCGTCGTGGCGGTCCCGCTGGTGCTGATCGCGGCCGTCGCGACCCACTACACCGCGCGGGCGTCGATCGCTCGCCAGCTCGAGATCACCCCGCAGATGCGGCTGATCAACGCGGTGACGTTGTGGCTGTTTCCGCTGGGCACGCTGGTCGCGGGCCTGGTGATGCCGGTCGGCATCCTGGTCTACTTCGCGACCAGCAATACCTGGACCTTCGTGCAGCAGCACGTCGTCCATCGCAGGCTCGGCCCGCTGGAACCGCTACCGCCCCCGGCGGTCCCGACGATCTAGGCCCGTTGCTGTTCGGCCGGGGCGGTCTCGTGCACATCCGCATGCGGGGCGCCCCAGCCGATATGCGATTCGGCGCGCAGGCGATCGATCATGTGCGGATAGTGCAACTCGAATGCCGGTCGCTCCGAACGGATTCGGGGCAGTTCGTAGAAGTTGTGCCGGGGCGGCGGGCAGGTGGTCGCCCACTCCAGCGAATTGCCGTACCCCCACGGGTCGTCCACCGTGACCACCTCGCCGTAGCGGTAGCTGCGGAACACATTCCAGACGAAGGTGATCATCGAGAAGGCGAGGATGAACGACCCGATGGTGGACACGGTATTGAGCGTGGTGAATCCGTCGGAGGGCAGATAGTCGGCGTAGCGACGCGGCATCCCTTCCGCACCCAGCCAGTGCTGCACCAGGAAGGTCGTGTGGAAGCCCACGAAGGTGGTCCAGAAGTGGATCTTGCCGAGTCGCTCGTCGAGCAGCCGGCCGGTCATCTTCGGGAACCAGAAGTAGATGCCGCCGAACGTCGCGAACACGATGGTGCCGAACAGCACGTAATGGAAGTGCGCCACAACGAAATACGTGTCGGTGACATGGAAGTCCAGCGGCGGGCTGGCGAGGATGACGCCCGACAGGCCGCCGAACAGGAAGGTAACCAGGAATCCGAGCGCCCACAGCATCGGCGTTTCGAACGTGAGCTGGCCCTTCCACATCGTGCCGATCCAGTTGAAGAATTTCACCCCGGTCGGGACGGCGATCATGAAAGTCATGAAGGAGAAGAACGGCAGCAGTACGGCTCCGGTGGCGAACATGTGATGTGCCCAGACCGCCACCGACAGCGCCCCGATACTCATCGTCGCGTAGACCAGGGCGGTGTAGCCGAACACCGGCTTGCGGCTGAACACCGGGAAGATCTCGGTGACGATACCGAAGAACGGCAAGGCGATGATGTAGACCTCGGGATGGCCGAAGTACCAGAACAGGTGCTGGTAGAGCAGGTTGCCGCCGGTCGCGGGATCATAGATGTGGCCACCGAGATGGCGGTCGTAGGCCAGGGCCATGAGGGCCGCGGTGAGGATCGGGAAGACCATCAGGACGAGCACGCTGGTCACCACGATGTTCCAGGTGAAGATCGGCATCCGGAACAGGGTCATACCCGGCGCGCGCAGGACGATCACGGTGGTGAGCATGTTGACACCGCCGAGGATGGTGCCCAGGCCGGAGACGGCCAGACCCAGAATCCACATATCGCAGCCCACCCCCGGGGAGTGCACGATATCCGACAGCGGGGTGTAGGCGGTCCAGCCGAAGTCGGCGGCGCCGCCGGGTGTGACGAATCCGGCGGTGGCGAGTGTGGCGCCGAAGAGATAGAGCCAGTAACTGAGGGCGTTGAGTCGTGGGAACGCCACATCGGGCGCGCCGATCTGCAACGGCAGGATGCAGTTGGCGAAGCCGAACACGATCGGCGTGGCATAGAACAGCAGCATCAGGGTGCCGTGCATGGTGAACAGCTGATTGAACTGCTCCGGCGACAGGAACTGCAGCCCGGGGCGAGCGAGCTCGGCCCGCATCAGCAGCGCCATCAGGCCGCCGACGAGGAAGAACGCCATCGAGCTGACGATGTACATCATGCCGAGCAGCTTCGGATCGGTCGTCGTGACGATCGTCCAGATCTGCGAACCCTTCGGGGCGATCCGCCGGGGATAAGGCCTTGCGGCTTCGATCTCGGCGGCGCCGCGAGATGGTGCTGTAGTCACAGTTCCTCCTCGAGCCCAACCATCTTCGAGTGTGGCACCGCGGCAAGATCAACGTGTCGAATCCCGCCGGGTATCGGTGCGCGATCGGTCGTGATCTTCGCCGGACGCGCCCATGCTCCCATCGATACCCACTTCCCGGCAGATGGATCGCCGGAAACTTCCACGAGGATCGCTGGGAAGTAACGGATGCTTCGGTGACCTCCACGGAAGCGACGGCCGGGAGTACGGTGGGACCCGACCGTTCCGGAGTGGTTCTGAGGTGAGTGTGGCGGTGCGGACCGTAGCTGTCCGTTCGCTCGCCGCTGCGACGACGAGATTCCGAGATACGAGGTGTGGACATGACCGCTGCCTGGCCCAGTTCGTTCAACTCCTTCGACGATCTGTTCAATCGCTTCTTCGGCCCCGGGATGGCCGCGCAGCCACCGGTACAGCGCATCGATCTGGGCCGGCTGCTCAGCGACAGCGCCAAGGAGCTGATCGCGATCGCCCGCTCGGCCGCGCAGGACTGGGGTAATCCGGAGGTCACCGCCGAACATCTGCTCTACGCCGCCACCCAGGTCGAACCGTCGCGCGGGATCATCGCCCAGCTGGGCCGGGATCCGGACCAGGTCGCCGCGCAGATGCGCGGTGCCGCCGGCAGCGGAGAGGCCACCGCGACCGCGGGCGGCCAAGTCGTCCTGGGACCCGGCGCCAAACTGGCCCTGCGCACCGCGCAGCGCAACGCCGCCGAAGCGGGATCGAGCTACATCGGCCCGGAGCATATCTTGCTGGGCATTGCCGACAATCCGGAAAGTCCTGCCGCGCAGGCTCTTTCGGGGGCGAAACTGCCCGTCGCCGAGGGGCAGAAGAAGCCCACCGACACTCCGACGCTCGATGAATACGGCCGGGATCTGACCGCCGAGGCCCGAGCGGGCAAGGTCGACCCGGTCGTCGGCCGCGCCGAGGAGATCGAGCAGACCGTGGAAATCCTTTCCCGGCGGCGCAAGAACAATCCGGTACTCATCGGCGACCCCGGTGTCGGCAAGACCGCGATAGTCGAGGGCCTGGCGCAGCGCATCGTCAACGGCGATGTGCCCAGCACCCTGGCCGACCGGCGGGTGGTGGCCCTCGATGTGGGCTCGCTGGTGGCGGGCAGCAAATACCGCGGCGAATTCGAGGAGCGGCTGACCAAGATTCTCGACGAGGTCCGCGAGCACTCCGACGAACTGGTGCTGTTCATCGACGAGTTGCACACCATCGTGGGCGCCGGCACCGGCGGCGAGGGCTCGATGGACGCGGGCAACCTGCTCAAACCGGCGCTGGCCCGCGGCGAACTCCATGCCATCGGCGCCACCACCGTCGACGAATACCGGCGCTACATCGAAAAGGACGCCGCTCTGGAGCGCCGCTTCCAGCCGGTGCTGGTCTCGGAACCGTCGGTCGCCGACACCATCGAAATCCTGCGCGGACTCGCCGACGTCTACGAGGAGCACCATCAGGTGCACTACGACGACGAGGCGCTGGTCGCCGCGGCGGAGCTTTCCGACCGCTACATCACCGACCGGTTCATGCCCGACAAGGCGATCGACCTGGTCGACCAGGCCGGCGCCCGGGTCCGGTTGCGCACCCGCATGCCGGGCCCGGATCTGCGCGCGGCACAGGAGGAATCGTCTCGCCTCGAGCGTGAGAAGGATGCCGCCGTCGCGGCGGAGGACTACGCCCGCGCGGACGAACTCAAGAGCGAGATCGCCGCCGCCGAGGAACGGGTCGGCCACATCACCGCCGACGAGGCGCCGACGGTCACTCTCGACGACATCGCCGAGGTGGTGTCCAAGCAGACCGGAATTCCGGTGTCGGAGTTGACGGTCGAGGAACGACAGCGCCTGCTGCAGTTGGAGGACGTGCTGCACAAGCGGGTGATCGGGCAGGACGAGGCGATCGTGGCCGTCGCCGAGGCGGTGCGCCGCGCCCGCGCCGGGATGAAGGATCCGAACCGTCCGATCGGCTCGTTCCTGTTCCTCGGCCCGACCGGTGTGGGCAAGACGGAATTGGCGAAAGCGCTGGCGGAGGCGGTGTTCGGCGACGAGGACCGGCTGATCCGATTCGATATGAGCGAATTCCAGGAGAAGCACACGGTGTCCCGCCTGGTCGGCGCACCGCCCGGATATGTGGGCTACGAGGATGCCGCACAGCTCACCGACAAGGTTCGCCGCCAGCCGTATTCGGTGATCCTGTTCGACGAGGTGGAGAAGGCGCATCCGGACGTCTTCAATGTGCTGCTGCAGTTGCTCGACGACGGGCGCGTCACCGACGCCAAGGGCCGCACGGTCGATTTCAAGAACACCATCGTGATCATGACCAGCAATATCGGTTCGGATCTGATTCTGAAGGCCACTTCGGCGGAGCTCGACGCCATCACCCCGCGGTTGATGGAGCGGCTGCAACAGCATTTCCGGCCGGAATTCCTCAACCGCATCGACGAGACCATCGTGTTCCACCGGCTCGACCAGGAACAGCTGCGCCGCATCGTCGATCTGGTTCTCGACGGCCCCCGGCGCCGCCTGCGGGCCCAGGATATCGAACTCGACGTCACCGACGCGGCGCGGGATTGGTTGTCCGAGAACGGTTATCAGCCCGAATTCGGCGCTCGCCCGCTACGCCGGACGGTGCAGAAGCAGCTGGAGAATCAGGTGTCCCGGCTGGTGCTCGGTGGCGAGCTGAACCCGGGCGACACCGTGCGCGTCGATGCCGACGGGTCCGGGCTGCTCGTCGCCGCGGTGGCCGGATCCGGGGCCGAACGCTCGCTCGACGCCTCCGCGAACGGCCAGAAGCCGAAGGGTAAGAAGACGAACGGTAAGTCCGATGCCAAGTCCGAGAAGAAGTCCGGAGCGAAGTCCGGAAAGAGCTGACATCCGCCAGGAGTCCGGCATGGTGAGTTACGTGGCCGATCCGCGCGTCGACGCCTACATCGACGCGCTACCGGCGTGGCAGCGTGATATCTGCCGCCAGGTGCGCGCACTCGTCCACGCCGCCGACGCGGATGTCGCCGAGACCGTAAAGCGCAGAGTACGACCGTATTTCGTCCTCGACGGCAACATCTGCGCGCTTCTGGCGACGAAGACGCACGTCGACATATTCCTCTACGACGGGGCGATGGTGCCCGATCCGGAGGGGATCATCACGGGCGGTCACGACAACACGACGGCGCGCACCGTGGCGATTCGCGAGGGGGAGACGATCAACGCCCCCGCGCTGTCGGCGATGCTGCGGCAGATCATCGCGAACAATCGCGCAGGCGGTTGGCGCAAGCTGAAACATGGTGCCGCACAGGTGGATTGACGGATCTCTCCGGCTGAGTTCATGAACCCCGTGCGGCGGATCGGCGCAGGCCGGCATGTCGCCGTGGGCGGATCGCGCGGTCCGGAGCCGTGGCCGTTTTCAGCCCGCCGTTGTCGTGTCCGCAGGGGCTTGTGCGTAGACGCCGGCGGTGAGTTCGCGCATACATCTGACCACCAGGGGAGCCGGTCCGCTCGCTCGCGTATCGGTTCGCGCTGCGGCCGAGGATGTTTCGGCAACACTACCCGGCTGTGCCACCGGGCCGTCGTCGTCGGCCCATTGCTCGAGCCCGATGCGGATCGCGCCGGCTGCCGCGGCGGCCAGGGTGCGCAGGCGCAGCGGATCGGTGTCCGGGGACAGTTTCGTCAGCAGCTCCAGCAGGGCGTGCTCACCGGTGAGGTTGACCCGGAACCAGACCGCGCGCAGGGCCGAATCGTCGGCCATCGCGCGCAACAGGCCGCGGGTGATGTCGAGTTCGTCGCGGTCCACCACGTTCAGCGCGCGGATCGCGGCGGTCTCCAGTTCCGCGATCGTAGGCAATCGGTCCGGTCCGTCGCCGAGGATGTCCAGCCAGCGAGACGCACCCGCCGACAGCATCGGTTCCACGGCATCCTCTTTGGTACGGCAATAGCGATAGAAGGTGCGCAGGCCGACGCCGGAGGCGGCGGCGATCTGCTCGGCGGTGACCGCCGCGGTGCCGCGCTCGGCGAACAAGCGGGCGGCGGTGTGGGCGATCTCCATCCGGGTCGCCGACTTGCGCCGCGCGGCCAGGTTCGGGCGCGGCGATGCGGGGGCGGACGGGCCGGTTCTCGACTCGGGCATGAGTCACCTCCTGTCCGCACAGTCTAAGCGTGAATTGCCACTCTGGCACAACGTGCCACTCAGGCGTACTGTGTCAAACAAAACGAGAAAATCGCAGTTGAGGAGAGTTTTCGCAATGGAGCGTTTCGCAGACCGCCGGGTTCTGATCACCGGCGGCGGATCCGGGATCGGCCGCGCCACCGTGCATCGCATCCTGTCCGAGGGCGGCACCGTGGTGGCCGCCGACGTCAACGAGGCGGGGCTGGCCGAAACCGCGAAGCAGGCCGCCGAGAAGGGCAGCGCCGATCGGCTGACCACCGTCACGATCGACATCTCCGACGAGTCCTCGGTGCAGGCCGGGGTCGCCAAGGCCGTGGAGACCCTGGGCGGGCTGGACGCGCTGGTCAACGCGGCCGGCATTCTCCGCTCGGCGCACACCCACGAGATGCCGCTGGCGGACTGGAACCGCATCATCACCACCAACCTCACCGGCACCTTCCTGATGATCCGGGAATCGCTGCCTGCGCTGCTGGACAGCGGCCGCGGCGTCATCGTGAACTTCGCTTCCACGTCCACCTACTTCGCGCACCCGTATATGGCCGCCTATGCCGCGTCGAAGGGCGGCATCATGTCGATGACCCATGCGCTGGCCTCGGAGTACTCCAAGCAGAACCTGCGCGCGGTGGCCGTGGCGCCCGGCTCGATCTCGAGCGATATGACCGACGGCCGCGGCCCGGGCCTGCCCGAGGACGCCGACTTCTCGCTGTTCACCAAGCTCATGCCAATGCTCGGCCAGGGTTTCGCCTCGCCCGACACGGTCGCCGGCGTGGTGGCCATGCTCGCCTCCGACGACGGCGCTTTCATCACCGGCACCGAGGTGCGCATCGACGGCGGCACCCACGCCTGATGCGGCGAATCGGTCCGGGCCGTCCCGGTCATCGGGAAAGCCCGGACCGAAACAGAAACGTGTTCTATTGTGCTGGCGGGGCCGAAACCAGGAGGTGACCGCGATGGATCTGGTTGCGTTGGAAGAGATTCGTGCGTTGAAATACCGCTATCTGCGGACGCTGGATCTGCGGGAGTGGGACGAGTTCGCCGATACCCTCGCCGCGGACGCGGTGGCCGATTACGGCTCGCCGTCGGGCGGTAAGCCGCTGCAGTTCGAGGGCCGCGACGCCATCGTCGGCTATCTCAGCGGCGCGATGACCGGCACCATGATCACCTCGCATGTGTGCAGTCATCCCGAGATCGCGGTGGACGGCGATTCCGCCTCCGGCAGTTGGTGTCTGGAGGATACGGTCATCGTTCCCGAGCACGGGATCATGATTCGCGGCGCCGCGTACTACCGCGACACCTATCGCCGTGAATCCGACGGCCGCTGGCGCATCACGAAGACCGGCTATCAGCGCAACTACGAGGCGATGATGCCGCTGGCCTCGATCCAGGGATTCACCATCACCGCCAGCCGCTGGGACCCCAGCGTCACGCACTGATCCGGTCGGCCGCTCAGGCCCGGGCGGTGCGCCGGATCGCGGTGGGAGTGCTGTCCCACCAGCGGCGCGCGCAGCGGGTCAGGGTGGCCTGTTCCGCGAGGCCGAGCAGTGAGGCGATCTGGCTCATCGGCAGATCCGTCGTGGTCAGATAGCGTCGGGCCTCACTGCGGCGCACGTCGTCGACGATGGCGGCGAAGGTCGTGTGCTCGGCCGCCAGGCGCCGCTGCAGGGTGCGCGGATGGATCGTCAAAAGCCTTGCCACCGAATCGATCTGCGGTGCGGTCGTGCCCAGCAGCTGTTGCACGGCGGCCCGCACCCCCGGCACCGTGGAGGCGCCGGTGTCACCGGCCTGTTCGGCCAGGAATGCCACCGCCAGCCGGCGCAGATTCGCATCGCCGCCCGCGATCGCCCGGCTTGTGAGGTTGCTCGGCAGCCGCAGCATGGCCGCCGGTCGCTCGAAGCGCACCGGAACGCCGAAGAAATTCTCGTAGGCCGCGCGCGGACCCGGCGGGCGGTACGGCAGCTCCACCGAGCGCAGGCCGTACGGGCCGTCGACCAGCCGGATCAGCGTGCGATGCAGAAATCCCAGGCCGAGATCGGTGCCCTGGACGGGTTGGGGGAACCCCGGTTCGACGCCGTAGCGCAGGGCCGTGACACCACGGTCGCCGTAGGGATCCGGTTCGATGGTCAGGCTCAGCGAGCGCGCGTGCACGAACAGGTAGCGCGAGGTGCACTCCAGCGCATCGGCCAGGGTCGGCGAACTGCGGATGGCCAGCGCGAGCGGTCCCAGCATGCCGAGGTCCTGCCGGGCGGCGATCCGGAGGCCCAGATCGGGACACCGCAGCCGGTCGGCGGCGATCTCCAGCACCAGCGCCATCGCCTCGTCCGACACCAGCAGATCGTCCGCGTCCAGGGCGGCGATCGGGTAACCGGCCGCGGCCGCGTATTCCTCCGCATTTCCCCCGAGTTCGGCCACGGTCGCGCGAAAACCGCGCAAACCGGCCGAGCGGATCACCGACATGTCGTTCAGAATCAAATACTTGTCGCGCAAAATCAAGAATGCCGCGGGCGGAACCAGGAGACTGGAACCATGACCGCAGCTGGTGAATATGTCGACGTCGTCATCGTGGGCGCTGGTCTGTCCGGAATCGGCGCCGGTTACCGCGTGCAGACCGAATTGCCTGGAAAGTCCTATGCGATTCTCGAGGCGCGCGAGTCGCTGGGCGGCACCTGGGACCTGTTCCGGTACCCCGGCATCCGCTCGGATTCGGATATGTTCACCCTCGGCTACCCGTTCGAGCCGTGGCGCGATGCCAAATCGATCGCCGACGGTCCCTCGATTCTGCGCTACATCACCGAGACGGCGCGCCGCTACGGGATCGACAAGCATATTCGCTACGGCACCAAAGTCGTTGCGGCACAATGGTCCAGCGCCGAGTCGCGATGGACGCTGACCCTGCGGCAGGGCGATGCGGAGCGCACGCTGAGCTGCCGCTTTCTCTACTCGTGCGCCGGCTACTACGACTACGACGAGGGCCACGCTCCCGAATTCCCCGGCGTGGAGACCTTTTCCGGCACCATGGTGCATCCGCAGTTCTGGCCGGAGGATCTCGACTACGCCGGCAAGAAGGTCGTGGTCATCGGCAGCGGCGCCACCGCCGTGACGCTGGTTCCGGCGATGGCCGAGCAGGCCGAACTGGTGACCATGCTGCAGCGTTCACCGACCTGGATCTCCGCGGTGCCCGGCCGGGACAAGCAGGCCGACAAGATTCGGGAACTGCTACCGGCGGGCTTGGCGCATCGCGTGATCCGCACGAAGAACATCCTGTTCAACGTCGGTTTCTATCAGTACTGCCGACGTCGTCCGCAGGCGGCGCGCAAGCTGCTCACCGGGCTGACCACTCGCATTCTCAAGGACGAGAAGCTGGTCGCCGAACACTTCACCCCGGAGTACAACCCGTGGGATCAGCGGCTGTGCGCGGTGCCGGACGCCGACTTCTTCAAGGCGATGCGCAAGGGTAAGGCCGAGGTGGTCACCGATCACATCGACACCTTCGTGCCCGAGGGCATCCGGCTGACATCGGGTCGGGTGCTCCCCGCCGACGTCGTCATCTCGGCGACCGGCCTGAAGTTGCTGGCCTTCGGCGGCATCACGCTGGAGGTCGACGGCGAGCCGGTGAACCTGTCCGACCGGTTCGTCTGGCAGGGAACGATGCTCACCGGCGTTCCCAACTTCGCGGTCTGCATCGGCTACACGAATGCGTCCTGGACGCTGCGCGCCGACCTGACCTCACGGCTGGTGTGCAAGGTGATCGCCCATATGGACCGGCGTGGATACGACGCGGTGGTACCGCAACCGCAGGGCGAGCTCACCGAACATCCGCTGCTCGACCTCGCCTCCGGCTACATCCAGCGGTCCATCGGCGACTTCCCGCGGCAGGGCGATCGGCATCCGTGGAAGGTGCGGCAGAACTACCTGCTGGATTCGGCCACGACCATGCGCACGAATCTGGACAAGACGCTGCAGCCGGTCCGGCGCACGGCGGCGCTGTCGAACGCCTGAGCGCCGCGCCGGACCGGTCCGGTCAGCTCGCCCAGGGGCCGACGCCGCCGATCTTGTCGATCCGTACGCGGGTCAGCAGTCCCGGCGGTGCGTCGGCAGGGGGGAAGTTCAGACCCGGTGCGGCGAGCACGGCGGCCAGTTCCTTCAGCAGTTCGGGCGCCCCGCCCTCGACGATGCGCGCGGTGCCGATGACGGACAGATACGGTCGCATGAACTCGCTGGGCTGATCCGAGACGATGGTCAGCGCCACCCGCGGATCGCGGCGCACGTTTCGCACCTTCAGATATTCGCCGAGATGGGCGCTGACCAGCTCGTCGCCCTCGGGAGTGGACTGCAACGCCACCCAGACGACGGAAATCTGCGGGCTGCCGTCGGCATTCAGGGTGACCAGGGTCGCGTTGGCCCCGGCGCCGACGAATTCGCGCGCGGAATCGGGAAGTCGCATATCCAGTCCGACGCCTGCGCGAATCGTTTCATTCCCGCGGTGCGCGCACTCGCCGCGCGGCTGGGACGCGATGTCTGATTTCCGCCGGTATTCGATCCGGGGCTCCGGCAGATTGGGGAGCGTACGGATCGAATACCGAAAGGATCAGCAATGACGGTCTACACGACGACGGCGAGTCCGCTAGGTGAGCTCATGCTCGTCGGCGAGGTGCGCCCGGGTGGTGTCGCCCTCACCGCCCTGTCCATCGCGGGCGGGAAAGGTGTTGTAGCGCAACCTGATTGGATCGAAGATCGCGCACCGTTCGAATCGGTCGTCGACCAGCTCGACAGCTACTTCGCCGGGCGGCGCACCCGCTTCGAACTCGACTGCGCGGTCGAGGGCAGCGAATTCCGGCGTCGGGTGTGGCAGGCGCTCGACGACATCCCGTACGGCCGCACGGTGACCTACGGCGACATCGCCGCCCGGGTCGGTGCGCCGCGGGCTGCGGTGCGGGCGGTCGGGGCCGCGATCGGCGCCAACCCGGTTCTGATCGTGCGACCGTGCCACCGGGTGATCGGCGCGAACGGCCGCCTGACCGGCTATGCGGGCGGGCTCGAGCGCAAGCGTCAACTGCTGGAGCTCGAACATGCGGCGTGAAAACGGTCCGGCAGCGACCGGACCGGGACTTACCGCGACGTCGTTCGGTGCTCGGGTGGATGCGCAGGACTGGACGCGGATGGCGGACGACCTCGACGAGCACGGGTACGCGCTCAGCGGCAGCCTGCTGAGCGCGGACGAATGCCGCTCGCTCGCGGCCCTGTACGACGAGGACGGCCGCTTCCGCTCCACCATCGAGATGGCGCGCCACCGTTTCGGGTCCGGCGAATATCGCTACTTCACCCACGATCTGCCTCCGGTGGTCTCCGAGTTGCGCGCCGCGCTGTATCCGAAACTGCTGCCCATCGCGCGGATGTGGGCGCAACGACTGGGCCGCCCCGGTTCGTGGCCGGACGAGTTGGACGACTGGATCGCCCAGTGCCACCGGGCCGGGCAGAACCGCTCGGCGCAGATTCTGCTGCGCTACGGCCCGGGCGATTGGAACGCGCTGCATCGAGACCTCTTCGGCGACATGATCTTTCCGCTGCAGGTGGTGGTCGGACTGGATGCCGCCGGCTCGGATTACACCGGCGGTGAATTCCTGATGGTCGAACAGCGCCCGCGCGCCCAATCCCGCGGCGCGGCAGTCACTCTGCCGCAGGGGCACGGGCTGGTCTTCACCACCCGCGAGCGCCCGGTGCGGTCCACCCGCGGCTGGTCGGCCGCGCCCATGCGCCACGGCGTGAGCGTGGTGCGCAGCGGACACCGCCATACTCTCGGCCTGGTTTTCCACGATGCGTGAGGGCGGCGTCGACAGGGGTGTCGATGGATGACGGGGACCGCGCTCCGGCGCGGTATTACGTGCTGCTCAACTCCGACGCCGTGCCGTACCGCAGCCCGACCGCGGGCACGATCGGCGGGCATCGGCGTCAGCGCATCTACGGGCGGCTGGACTGCCCGGCGGCACTGCGCGCCCTGCGCCGCGGCAAATACGCCGCATACCGGGTGTTCTTCGCCGACGAGGCCACCGCCGTCGCCGCCGGATACCGGCCGTGCGCGCGGTGTCTGCCGGAGGCGTATCGGCGCTGGAAGTCCGAGCGCTCAGATGCTGCGCTGCCGCCGCCGGATCGGCGGCCGGGGCGGACCGATGTGCCGGTGCACCAATTGCAGGGCGGCCAGCAGGATCAGCGAGAATCCGGTGGACAGGTAGTCCTCGGTCAGCACGCCGAGCACGGCCAGGCCGCCGAAGACCGGTAGTTCCAGCCAGGAGCACCAGGCCAGTAGTCGTAGCCGGGAGGCGTGGGAATCGAGCCAGGCCAGTCCGTCGTCGACGATGTCGGCGGCCGTGTCGAACTCGACCAAACCGTCGCCCACCTGCACGAACCGGTGTACCGCCTGCTCGCGACTAATCCGCCCCAGCCATACCTCGTCGATGAGCCGCTTACCTTCGACCGCAACTTCCGTGACGACCGCGTCCATTCTGCGCCAGTCCCTTTCCAGTTGGTCTCGCAAAGTGTAAGCGCCGAGAGCCGCAATCACCCCGCAATCCGGCCCTCCCATCGCTGGGTCGCGCCACGCCACCCGGCCGGGACCGCCCGCGGTTCCCGGGCGATCGACGCGAATCGGACAGCGCCGCAACCCGTGCGGGTCCGGCCTGGAGGCATCGCCGAAAGTCTTGGCGACGAACGCAATTCGATATCCGACGCAATAACCGGGGGAGTGTTCCGACTTTTCGAAATAAGGTATGGAATACCTTCCTGTGCAATGGTTTACCTAAATTCGGGCAGCCTTTCTTTGCTGGCGAGGAAAAGGCGGCCGGGTTATTTTTGTCTGGTGCAAGCGGATACGGCGGTAATGGAGAGTGTGGTCCGGCCGGAAACTCACGGACCGGGTTTGTCGGTACGACTGAATTGGCTGCGGGCCGGGGTGCTGGGTGCCAACGACGGAATCGTCTCCGTCGCAGGGATTGTCGTGGGTGTGGCGGCCGCCACTACGTCGACGTCGGCGATCGTCACCGCGGGCGTCGCGGGACTCGCGGCGGGCGCGGTGTCGATGGCACTGGGCGAGTATGTGTCGGTGAGCACACAGCGCGACAGTGAGCGCGCGGTGCTGGACGTGGAACGGCGGGAACTCGCCGAGGACCCGGCGGGTGAGCTCGCCGAGCTGGCCGCCATCTACGAGGGCAAGGGCCTGACGCCGGCCACCGCGTGGAAGGTCGCCGAGGAGTTGACGGCCAAGGACGCGTTCGCCGCCCATGCCGAGGCCGAATTGGGCATCGATCCGAGCGAGCTGACCAACCCGTGGCATGCCGCGCTGTCGTCGGCCTCGGCGTTCACCATCGGGGCGTTGCTGCCGCTGCTGGCCATGCTGGTACCGGCGGCGATCCGGGTTCCGGTCACCGCGACGGCGGTTCTGGTGGCACTGGCCGCGACCGGCGCCGTCGGCGCCCGTCTGGGGCAGGCGCCGGTGGGGCGCGCGACGATTCGCGTGCTGGCGGGTGGTGCGCTGGCGATGGCGACGACCTATGTGGTCGGCCACCTGGTCGGTATCGCGGTCTAGCGGGCGGTCGGGGCGGCAGGCGAAATCAGCGGTTCCGGAACCGGTTTCCCACGCGCAGCCGGTCCATGACCGCGCGCATCTTGGCTTGCCGGTGCGGATCGCCGATCCGGAATTCGACGTGCACGACGGGATGGGATGCGTCGATCAGCGCCACGGTTTCGCGGTCCGTGGAGTGAGCAGCGCGGGGTGAAGCGGTCATAACTCCCAGTGTGCACCCGCGGCTATTTTCTGGCAATGTGTTCTGCCGCTCTGTCGCTTTCGAAACCCAATCGAAATGCTCGGGGATGCAGTCGCTTACACCGCCGCGCTGCCGCCGCTCACGACCGGGAGCCCACCAGCTCCCGTTTGCGGGCCTCCCGGGCCAGCGCCCGGTCCCGCTGTTCTTCGAAACGCGCACAATCGTTTCGCAGTTTCTCCAGGAATTCCCCGAGGGTATTGCGCGCCCGGTCGCCGCGCGCGGTGAAGTCGTTGCGATCGAACACATTCCACTTGCGCAACACCGGCATCACCACTTCCTCCAGATGCTGGCGCAGATCGTAGATTCCGTGTTTTGCCATCAGCACGCCGTTGCGCCGCCAATCCGGCATTCCGGCGCCCGGCATCTGGAAATTGCACACGATATCGGTAATCGCCTCCAGCGCCTGGTCGGGCGCCAGATCCAAAGCCGCCGCGCACATATTGCGGTAGAAGATCATGTGCAGATTCTCGTCCGCGGAGATGCGCGCCAGCATGCGGTCGGCGACCGGATCGTCACAGACCTTGCCGGTGTTGCGGTGTGAGACGCGGGTGGCCAGTTCCTGGAAGGTCACGTAGGCGACCGAGTGCACGAATCCGGTGTCGGCCCGCTCCACCACGCTGGCCTTGCCGCTTTCGCGCACGAGTTTCATCGCGTCGTAACCGTTGGTCATATGGACCATCCGGGCCCGTTCCAGGGCCACGGGGTCGACCGCGCGGGTCACGACCAGATAGTCGCGAATCGCGATGCCGTGCCGGTTCTCCTCGGCCGTCCAGCGCCCCACCCAGGTTCCCCAGGCGCCGTCGGTGGAGAAGTTCTCGGCGATCTCGCGATGGTAGGACGGCAGATTGTCCTCGGTGAGAAGATTCGTGACCATCGCGGCGCGGGCGAGTTCGCTCAGTCGTGACTGGGCGGGGTCCCAATCGGTTCCGCCGAGGGCGGCGAAATTGCGTCCCGCATCCCACGGGACGTAGTCGTGCGGATGCCACGTCTTCGCCATCGACAGATGCCGATGCACGTTGCTCTCCGCCACTGGCTCGAGTTCCAGTAGCAACTCGAGTTGGGTGAGATTCCTGACCACGGTGTTGCCCTTCCTCGTTGTGGATCGCCGTGCGACGCTGCGGGAAGAAACCGGTACAGTGCAGTCACGACCGGGTTGCCGGGTGGCACGCAGGGCTGTGCCGGTCGTGTTTCGTCTCGCTAATGTAGCCGCTCCACCGCCACCGTTGTCGCTCCAGCTTGTATTCGCCGCAGTGTTGCCCCTGTTCCGCAGTGTTGCCTGTCGAAAGTGAGCCGAGAATGACGGTTTCCAGCCGTATGCGCTACCGCGATGTCGTCGTCACCAGCCTGGCCGCGACCACGTCCATCGCCGGTGATGTCGACTCCACGTGGAAGGGACTGTTGAACGGTGAGAGCGGAATCGACGTACTCGACGACGGTTTCATCGACCAGTTCGAACTTCCTGTCCGCATCGGCGGTCACCTCAAGGTCGTTCCGTCCACCGTTCTGAGCCGTGAGGAGACCCGCAGGCTGTCCTACGTCGAGCAGATGGCATTGGTGCTGGGGCGCGAGGTGTGGCGCAACGCCGGTGCGCCCGAGGTCGATCCGGAGCGGCTCGGCGTCTCCATCGGCACCGGGCTCGGTGGTGCGGAGGCGTTCATCGACGTCAAGGACAAGATGGCCAACGGCGGATATCGTCGGGTCAGCCCGCTCGCGGTCCAGATGATCATGCCCAACGGCGCGGCGGCGGTGGTCGGGCTGGAGTTGGGTGCCAAAGCCGGTATCGCGACCCCCGTTTCGGCGTGTTCCTCGGGGTCGGAGGCCATCGCCAACGCGTGGAAGATGATCGTGATGGGTGATGCCGATGTGGTCGTGACCGGCGGGGTGGAGGGGTCGATCCAGGCCGTGCCGATCGCCGCGTTCACCATGATGCGGGCGATGAGTACGCGCAACGACGATCCGAAACGCGCCTCGCGCCCCTTCGACACCGATCGCGACGGATTCGTCTTCGGTGAGGCCGGCGCGATGATGGTGCTCGAATCCGAGGAACACGCCCGGGCTCGCGGCGCCACCGTGCACGCCCGGCTGCTCGGCGCCGGCCTCACCTCCGACGGTTTCCACCTGGTGGCGCCGGATCCGGACGGCACGGGCGCGGCGCGGGCCATCACCCGCGCGCTGCAGACCGCCGGATTGTCGAAAACCGATGTGGGACATGTGAACGCGCACGCCACCGCCACCCCGATCGGCGACACCGCGGAGGCCCGTGCCATCGCCGCGGCGGTCGGCAATCACGCCTCGGTCTACGCGCCGAAATCGGCGTTGGGACATTCCATCGGCGCCGTCGGGGCACTGGAATCGGTGCTCACGGTGCTGTCCATTCGCGACTGCGTCGTCCCGCCCACGCTCAACCTGGACAACCAGGATCCGGATGTCGATCTGGACATCGTCAAGGGCCAGGCCCGGGCGGGGCGGATCGACTACGCGGTCAACAATTCCTTCGGATTCGGCGGCCACAACGTGTCGTTGACCTTCGGCCGGTATTGAGTTGCCCGCCGGAGCTCCGCCGAGTGCGGGCTCCGGGCTTTCGTTCCTGCGTGACTGTCCGTGCGTGACGTTCGTGCGTGAAAAGGATGAGGGAATGATCGGCGAGACCTTCGATGACTATCTGGACGAACACGGCAACATCAAGATCCTGGGCGATGCGACCCTGATCGATTTCGTCGACAAGCACAGCGCGGCGAACGGGGACGAGCTGGCCTACCGCTACATCGACTATTCGCGCGAGCGCGACGGTGAGTACCACGAGCTCACCTGGCGTCAGTTCGGTGCGCGGTTGCGGGCGGTGGCCGCCCGGTTGCAGCAGGTGACCCGGCCGCGGGATCGAGTGGCCATTCTGGCGCCGCAGGGCCTGGACTACGTGGTGGCGATGTTCGCGGCGGTGTACGCGGGCAATATCGCTGTGCCGCTGTTCGATCCGGACGAACCCGGCCACACCGACCGGCTGCACGCCGTCCTCGGCGACTGCCGGCCGACCGCGATTCTGACCGCGAGTTCCGCGGCGGCCGGGGTGCGCGAATTCTTCCGCGGCATGCCGACGGGTCAGCGTCCGCGCATCATCGCCGTCGACGCGATTCCCGACAGCGTCGGCGCGGGCTGGACCGCACCGGATATCAGCATCGACAGCGTCGCGTATCTGCAGTACACCTCCGGTTCCACCCGCACGCCCGCCGGGGTGGAGATCACGCATCGCTCGGTCGGCACGAATCTGCTGCAGATGATCGACGCGCTCGGCATCGACGAAACCGCCCGCGGCGTCACCTGGTTGCCGCTGTTCCACGACATGGGCCTGCTGTGTGTGATTCTGCCGGCGATCGGCGGCAAGTTCATCACCATCATGTCGCCGAGTGCGTTCGTCCGGCGGCCCTATCGCTGGATCAAGGAGTTGGCCGCCGCCTCCGACGGCGCCGCAACCTATGCCGCCGCACCGAATTTCGCGTTCGAGCACGCTGCGACGCGCGGACGCCCGAAGGCGGGTGAGCACCCCGATCTGTCGAATGTGATCGGTCTGATCAACGGCAGTGAGCCGGTGTCGGTGTCGTCGATGGCGAAATTCAACGATGCCTTCATGCCCTACGGATTGCCGAAGACGGCGATCAAACCGTGCTACGGGATGGCCGAGGCCACCCTGTTCGTGTCGGCCACCCGGCGCGAGGACACCGCGCGGGTCGTCTACGCCGACCGCACCCGCCTCAATGCCGGACACCTGGTCGAGGTCGCCCCGGATGCGGAAGACGCCGTGGCACAGGTGTCCTGCGGATATGTGGCGCGTTCACAGTGGGCGGTGATCGTCGACGACAACGGCGCCGAACTGCCGGACGGCCGGGTGGGCGAGATCTGGTTGCACGGGGAGAACATGGGGATCGGCTACTGGGGTCGTGCCGAGGAGACCGAGGCGACCTTCCACAACCGGCTCAGCGCTTGGCAGCCCGTTGGCAGCCATGCCGAAGGTGCTGCGCCACAGGCATATTGGATGCGCACCGGGGACTACGGCGTGTATCACGACGGCGAGTTGTACATCACCGGCCGGGTCAAGGATCTGGTGATCGTCGACGGGCGCAACCACTATCCGCAGGATCTGGAGATGTCGGCACAGGAGTCGTCGGCCGCACTGCGGCCGGGTTTCGTGGCGGCGTTCTCGGTGCGCGGTGACGAGCTGCCCGCCGAACTCGCCGCCTCCGGGGCCGGAGGCGAACATCTGGTAATCGTGGCCGAACGGAAAAGTGGCGCAGCGAAACTCGATGCGGGGCCGGTGGTGGCGGAGGTGGTGCGGGCGGCGATTTCGGCGCGCCACGGGGTCACCGTGCGCGAACTGCTCCTGGTGCCGGCCGGATCGATTCCGCGCACGTCGAGCGGGAAGATCGCCCGACGTGCCTGCAAGGCCGCATATCTGACGGGAACCCTGCGCGGCGGCCACCGCCAGCAGGCCTTCCCGGACGTCTCCGACGACTAGCCGTGGCGGAGTGGGGGAGGCTGATTAGGTGAGGCAATCCTCGTGTGCCCGTTGAGATGTCCTCTGGGCACCGGATTGTCCGGTACTTGTCCGTCGGCGACGCCCCGTTGCGGAGTTACCGTGTAGCTACGTCAACATGTAGAACCGGATATGGGGCAATGTCATGGAGTTGTCTACCGATTATCTCATTGTGGTGATGGCACATTCGGCGCCCACCCGGCCATTGACAGTGGAGCGTGCGCATCAGGTGATGCAGTTGCACACCGATTGTTCGACCGACGGCTGCGGTATCAAGCAGGCGGCGTTCGACGCGCTGGTAACCGCCGGGCATATCGTGCCCGACAGTTGCCGGCGCCGCGGGTAGCGTGCGTCGGTCGGCGTCGGGGACGCCGACCGGCACACGTGATCCGATCGATCCTCAGAGTCGTTCGATGACGGTGGCGTTGGCGAGACCACCGGCCTCGCACATGGTCATCAGGCCGTAGCGGCCGCCCGACTGTTCGAGGTGGTTGACCAGCGTCGCGAGGATGCGGACGCCCGAGGCGCCGAGCGGATGCCCCAGTGCGATGGCGCCGCCGCGGGGGTTCAGCTTGGCCGGGTCGGCGTTCAGTTCGTGTGCCCACACCAGCGGGACCGGCGCGAAGGCCTCGTTCACCTCGTAGGCGTCGATGTCGTCGATCGACAGACCGCCGCGCGCCAGGACTTTCCGGGTCGCGGGGACGACCGCGGTCAGCATCAGCAGCGGGTCGTCGCCGGTGACGGCGAAGGAATGGAAGCGGGCGCGCGGGCGCAGGCCGAGTGCGGCGGCCTTCTCCTCACTCATGATCAGGGCCGCGGAGGCGCCGTCGGTGAGCGGGGAGGAGTTGCCCGGCGTGATGGACCAGTCGATCTCGGGGAAGCGGGCCAGATACTGGTCGTCGGCGAAGGCGGGACGCAGACCGGCCAGGCCCTCGACCGTGGTGGACGGGCGGATGGTCTCGTCGGCCCGCAGGGTTCCGGCCGCGACGATCTCGCGATCGAACCCGCCCGAAGCGGCGGTCTCGGCGGCCAGCCGGTGCGACCGGGCCGCGAATTCGTCCAGTGCGGCGCGGTCGAACTTCCACCGCGCGGCGATCACCTCTGCCGAAATGCCCTGCTGCACAAGCCCTTCGGGGTAGCGATGGGCGATCGGACCCCGATTGGCGTCGGCGCCCTGGCCGTTGGAGAACATCGGAACCCGCGACATCGACTCCACACCGCAGGCGATGGCGATGTCGTAGGCGCCGGCGATCACCCCCTGAGCGGCGAAGTGCGCGGCCTGCTGACTGGAGCCGCACTGGCGGTCGACGGTGGTAGCGGGGACGGCCTCCGGAAATCCGGCCGCGAGCACTGCCGTACGGGCGATGTTGAACGCCTGTTCCCCGCTCTGCGTCACACAGCCCGCGATCACATCGTCGACCAGCGCCGGATCCAGGTCGTTGCGTGCGACCAGGTCGGACAGCACTCCGGCCAGCAGGGTGGCCGGGTGGACCTGGGACAGGCCGCCACCGGTTTTTCCCTTACCGGACGGGGTCCGGACGACATCGACGACGACTGCCGTGGTCATAGCCACTCCGATCGATCAAAGTTACTCGAGGTTCTGCTATAAGTTAACACCGATTCGCTTCTTTTCCGAGAGTGGCCCGGTCTGCCGGCGGTCTGCGGCCCGGCGGCGGCGCGGCTCGCGGGCGTCGTCGGCTGCTGCGCGGTCCCCGGATGTGGCAGACTCGGCACGGCACGATGCGGCCGGTCGACGACCGTATGTGGAAGGTGATGCGGGAGTTGGGATGGCGAGTGCGCTGAGCGCGATCGAACAGCAGGTGGCCGACCACAGACGGGCCGCCGCTCAGGAACGATCGGCCGAGGCCGAACTGCGCCTGGCGACGTCGCTGTGCGAGCTGGCCAAGGCCTGCCTGGACACCAAGACCGAGGGCGCCGACCGCGACCGCGCGCCGGCCGCGCTGGAACCCGCCCAGGAGGCGGTGCTGATCCGGCTGCACTGGCTGACCGCCGGTCATGTGACCGCGCAATTCGCCGGGCAGGTCACCGAGGCGTTGCGACTGTTCGAACAGGCCGCTCGCACCATCGGCCATCGTGAACTGGCCACCGCGACCATCCGTCAGGCCTGCGACGCGTATCACCAAGTGGCGCAGAACTATCCGATGGCGGCCGGGGTGTGTGCCGACGGTCTGTCCAAATGCGGGGTGTGGCTGTGCCGGCTGGATCCCGAGTCGGCGGTGGCGGCCAGTGCCGAGGCGGTGCGCATCCGCGCGGGCCTGTTCGCCGCCAATCCCGATCAGGCGGGCCGCTATCTGGCCAGCCTGAACATGCTGTTGCGCACCCTGATGATCGGCCGCGCGCGCAAACAGGCCCTGGCGATGTATCGCGAACGGTATTCCGCGTGGACCACGCCGGAGATGACCACCCGGTTGCGTGAGACCTCGATCGATGAACTCGAGTTCACCAGCAAAACCCATGCCGCCCTGGTGAAATTGGAATGCCCGACGCTCGAGCGCGCCGGATATCTCACCCAGCAGCAGATCCTCTACCAAACCGCCGGCGATCTGACCACGATCGAGGAGATCAACTGGAAGCTCGGCCTGGTCGGGCTCAAACCCCTCGCGGCCGGTGCGCTGGCGGACCCACCGTCCAAGCCGATGGAGATCGCCACCTCCTACGGTGCGTTGAGCGTGCGCTGCGCCGCCGCCGACGCGGTGGCCCGGGTGCGCGCGGCGGTGATCGAGGCCTATGCCGCCGACGGCGCGCATCCGGTGGACAGCAGCGCCTTCGCCGGGGTCGGCGAAACCCATTGGCATATACCCGATCCCGTCCTCAACGCCGATTCGAACCTCGGTGACGACGTGGTGCTGCTGCAGCGCGCGGGCAGCTGGGTGCATGTACTGAGCCTGTTCTGGGAACTCGCGCCCACCGGGAAAAACCCGCTGGCGCTGCGGCTTTCGCGGCAGTGGCCGGTGCTCGCGGTCAACACCATCGAGAATCTGACCTACGAATTGTGCTGGTACGCCGACGGTGCCGCGCGGCAGTTCGCCGCCCTGGGCCGCCCGGCCGGACAGGAGCCGCTGGACACTCCGCTGGCGCCGTTGGACTTCGCGATGCTCGCCGACTACGGCGCCGACTACGCCTCCGAAACTCAGGTCCGGGCGGCGTTCGGCAACTCCGGCATGTTCGCCAAGCTGACCAACTTGCCCGCCAGTGGAATCCGGCAGGCGGGGCAGGCGCGTGCCCTGGCCGATTACGGCGACCAGATCCTGTTCTTCCGCGGCGGTCCGCGGCAGGACTGAGCCCGCCCCGCGTTCCCTGTCACCGCGGGCGGTTACCGTCGACACCATGACACTCTCGGTCGGATGCGCGCAGTGGACCCACGAGGCGTGGCGCGCGTATCAGCCGGATTCGCGGCGGCGGCTGGGCGGTTATGCCCGGTACTGCACGGCGGTGGAGGGCAACACCACCTTCTACGCGACGCCGAGTCCGGCCACCGTGCGGTCGTGGGTCGAGCAGACGCCCGACGATTTCCGGTTCGTGCTCAAGCTGCCGAGGACCATCACCCACGAACGCCGGATGCGCGGTGCGGAAACGGAATTGGCGGAATTCCTCAGCGCGGTGGAACCGCTGGGGCCGCGCATCCACGCGCTCTGGGCGCAATTGCCGGCCTCGTTCGGGCCGGACGATCTCGGCGTGCTCGCCGGACTGCTGCAGCGCCTGCCACGCCGGTACCGCTGCGCGGTCGAGGTGCGCCACCGCGCGTTCTTCGCCGATCCCGAGGCGGCCGACCGGCTGGAGTACGTGCTGGAACGGGTTGGCGCCGAATGGATTCCGTTCGACACCACCACTCTGTTCGCCGCGCCGCCGCGCAGCCCGGCTGAGTACGAGGCGAGCGCGAAGAAGCCGCGGCTGCCGCGCCGCTTGCGCGCACTGACCGACTATCCGATCGTGCGGTATCACGGCAACGACGATATCGAGGCGACCGTCGCCGGCTGGCGGCCGTGGCGCGACCTCGTCGTCGAGTGGTTGCGGGAAGGGCGGTCGCCGACGGTATTCGTCCACACGCCCGACAATGCGGATTCGCTACTGCTGGCCCGGCGGTTCTACGATGACGTGCGGTCCGCCGGCGCGGAACTGCCGGCCCTCGTGGATCCGGCGCCGATCGAGCCGATGACGTTGTTCTGAACGAAATGAACCACCGCCGTACGCCGTCTGTATAGTTGGCGTCGGCAACTACTTGTACGCGCTAAGCAAGTATGCAGATCTGGGAAAAGGGACACCCGATGACCGCTGCCGGCCTTGACCGCACCGTCACTGCCACAGCGCTCGACGACGCTGATCGACTCGGCGCCCAATTGATCCGGTTCGTACGCGCGGTGAATCGCGCCAAGACGCAGCTGTCCAAGACCGGCCCGGACGGACTGGAGAAACTCGCCTACGCCATGCTCTTCTGTCTGGTTCACGACGGACCGCAGCGGACGGGCAAGCCGGCCGAGCAATTGCACGCCGAGATCTCCACCATCAGCCGGCAGACCAGATCTCTCGTGGCACACGGCCTGGTCGAGCGTCGCGCCGATCCGATCGACGGCCGGGCATGCGTACTGGCGGTGACCGACGAGGGTCTTCGGGTGTTCGCCGAGAATCGGCGCTTGCGCAACCTCTGGATCGCCGAGGTGATGGCCGATTGGCCCGCCGCGGACAGGTCCACGCTGATCGCATTGCTCGACCGGCTCAACTGCGGTATCGAATCAACCCCACCATCGACGGCCGAACCGAAACAGGGCTTGGAAATATGACCACTTCGACCACTCGGGAGCCGGCGGCGCAGCCGGCCCCGGGCGCCGCGCCGGGCACACTCTCGCATCGGCAGATTTTGACTATTTTGTCCGGTTTGTTGCTGGGGATGTTCTTGGCGGCGCTGGATCAGAATATTGTGAGTGTGGCGATTGTCCGGATCGCGAATAGTTTGCATGGTTTCGATCAGCAGGCGTGGGCGACGACGGCGTATTTGATTACGGCGACGATTTCGACGCCGTTGTACGGCAAGTTGGCCGATATTTATGGGCGTAAGCCGTTTTATTTGCTGGCGATCGGTATTTTCGTGGTGGGGTCGGCGGCGTGTACGTTCGCGACGTCGATGTATGAGTTGGCGGCGTTCCGGGCGTTCCAGGGTTTGGGCGCCGGTGGCCTGATGTCCTTGGCGTTCACCATCATCGGCGATATCGTGCCCGCTCGCGAACGCGTGCGGTATCAGGGCTACTTCATGATGGTGTTCGGCACCGCGACGGTCGCCGGCCCGGTGCTCGGCGGCTTCTTCTCCGATTACGACACGTTGTGGGGGATCGACGGCTGGCGCTGGGTGTTCCTGGTGAACGTGCCGATCGGCGTGCTCGCGCTGGCCGTGGTCGCGAAGGTACTCAACGTGCCGCACGAGCGGCAGCGGCATCGCGTGGACTGGTTCGGCGCGATCGCGCTGGCGATCTGTGTGGTGCCGTTGCTGATCGTCGCCGAACAGGGCCGCGGCTGGGGCTGGGAATCACCGCGGGCGCTGCTCTGCTACGGAATCGGCGCCGCCGGTGTGCTCTTGTTCCTCCTCGTGGAATTCCTGATGAAGGATGCCGCGCTGATTCCGTTGCGGCTGTTCCGGAATTCGACGTTCTCCATCACCATTCTGGGCGGTTTCATCGTCGGTATCGCGATGTTCGGCGCGATCAGTATGGTGCCGCTGTATCTGCAAGTGGTGCGTGGTTATTCGCCCACCAAGGCGGGATTGCTGATGCTGCCGCTGGTGCTGGGCATCATGATCGGCTCGCTGATCGCCGGGCAGATCACCAAGCTCACCGGCCGGTACAAGATCCTGCCCGTGCTGGGTACTTTCATCATCGCGTGCGGGGCGGCGCTGTACGCGCAGGTGCATTACGACAGCCCGCTCTGGCAACCGCTGGTGTACAGCGCGGTCATCGGCTTCGGACTCGGTGGCTGCATGCAGACGTTGATCATCGCGGCGCAGAATGCCGGTCCGCGGTCGGATATGGGTGTGTCGACGGCGTCGGCGACCTTCTTCCGCCAGATGGGCGGCACGCTGGGCGTCGCGGTGTTCCTGACGATTCTGTTCAATCTGTTGCCGCACAAGATCATCGACGCCTTCGGTGGTGTGCTGCCACCCGGATTCGACGCGGGGAAACTCGACCAGTTGCAGGCCAACACCAGCGGCATCGCGGCGCTGCCGGCGCAGGTGCGCGATCCGATTCTCATCGGCTTCACCGAATCCCTGCACGGCGTCTTCTACGCCGCCGCCGGGGTAGCGTTGCTGGCCTGTGTGGTGCTGCTGTTCATGAAAGAGATTCCGCTGCAGGACAGTCCGACGCCACCGGCGCAACCGCAGCGCGCGGAGTCGGCACCGGATGAGCCGGCCGTGCTCGACCTCGACGCCGCGCCCGCCGACGACGCCGAGACGGCAGGGTCGGAGCCGGAAGCCTGGGAGCGAGAGCGGTTGCGGGAGGATGACGAGGGAGCCGCCCGGCCGGAGCCGGCACCCGCCGGAACGGGGGCGCACGCCGCGTTCCCGGAGAGCGCCGGCGACGCGCCCCTGTCCGGACGCATTCACCGCGAAGACGGGCAACCGGTATCCGGCGCGGCGCTGACTCTGATCGACCAACGGGGACATCAGGTTTCCCGAGCCACGACCGACAGCGCGGGCGCCTATCGCCTGAGCGCGCCGGACCAGGGGAACCACGTGCTGATCGTGTCCGCCGAGGGGCATCAGCCCGCCGCGGTGAACGTCGTGATCGGTGCCGAGCCGCAGACGGCCGAGCTCACCCTGCTGGGCGCGGGGGAGCTGTCCGGCATCGTCACCGAGGGGCCGGGCCGACCCCTCGCGGGCGTGACCGTCACGCTGACCGATCGGCGGGGCGAGGTCGTCGGTGCGGCGGTGACCGGACCCGACGGCGCCTACGCCTGTCACGGCATCGTCGCCGGCACCTACACCCTGGTCGCGGTCGCCGGACATCGCAGGCCCGATGCCACGACGTTGACCGTGCCCGCGACCGGCATGCTGCGCTACGACATCGAGCTCGCGCCGACGGCGGTGCTGTCGGGCCGGGTGCGCTCCGAGCGTGGCCCGGTCGCCCATGCCCACGTCGCGGTGCTGGACTCGGGCGGCACGATGGTGGCCGCCGCGTTGACGGACGGCGACGGTCGCTACCGGATCGACGATCTTCCCGCCGGCGACTACACGGTGGTGGGGCGCGGCTATCCGCCCGCCAGTGCGCGCGTCGCGGTCGACGGCGAGCGGATCGCCCACGACCTGCGGCTCTGCTACGACGGCGCCGCCGACAGATCGTGATCGGTATGCCGCGGCCGGTGCAGCGAGACCGGGGTGCGGTGGGCGTGCGGTAGGTGTGGGTGGCCTCGGACCGGGCCGTATTCGGTGGTGCTCGCCCCCCTGTCGCCCGGCCCGATATCCCCGGGCTCGATATCGCCCGGTCCGATTTCGCCGGATCGCAGGGCGGTGCGCTCGAGGACCCGGGCGCACAGCCGGATCACCGCCTCGTCCAGGGTGATGCCGAGTTCGGCGGCGTGCAGGGTGGCCATCTCGACGGCCCCGAGGTCGTCCACGAAAGCCGGATCGGACAGGATTTCGTCGACGATCATGCCGCTCAGCGCCTGCTCCTGGGTCAGAAGCTCGCCGGGCAGCCAGCTCAGCAGCCACTGCCCGGGAAGTGAGGGCAGACGCTGGGCAGATTCCGGGGTGACATCGCTGGTCATCAACCAGTCGGTGATATGAAGCGTCATGGCATTCCCCTTCCACCAAGCCGGCCGCTGCGGCGGTCGTTGCCGCTCCGATAAACGGAGAGCCGGTGGCTATAGCTAAATGCTAAGGACGGCTTTCCGGGGCTGTCAACTAAGCATCTGTGCTTATCTGAGATATCTTCGGGACCTCAATGCCCATCTTGAATCAGATATGCCCAGCGAATATCCGAATTGATTACCAGTGATGGGTACGAAGGGGTGAAAGTTGGCTTCGCGGAAGGAGTTCGGGCGCCTTGTGGCAGAATCCGCAGCGGGCCCAGCGCATTCGAGTTATCGACGAGCGGTGTTCGAGGTGCGTTCATCGGAGTAATGAAAAATTGATGTTTAGCTGATGATGCAATGGGCCACATGTGATTAGAATTCCGCATCGTGACACAATCTGACCCAGACGGTGGCGAACGGATCGGCGAACTGGTGCGCCGGCTCCGTATCGAGTCCGGTCTCACCCAGGCCGCGCTGGCCAAACAGGCGGACTGTTCACGCAGCCTCGTGCAGCAGATCGAGAACGGCACCCGGGTGCCGCCGCTGCCGCTGCGGGAACGTTTGAGTTCTGCGCTGGGGCAGGAACTTCCGATGGACGGCGTCGCCGGCTCGTCCGAACCCGGCGGGCATTACGACCTGCGGATGCGTTTCAACGTGCTCCTCGGCAAGGACCCCGCGGTGGTGGATCGCGTGCTGACGATCGCCCAGACCGTGCTCGACGCCCGGGGTGCGCGCGAGGAGGTGGAGCCACTGCGCCTCATCGCCGCCCGCCAGCTCGAACGCGCGGAAGAGCTGCTGGCGCAGATACCTTCGCGCAGTGCGACGGTGTGGGAGTGGAATACGGTCAACGACTGGCTGACCATTCTGGAGCAGGCCGAGCAGTCCGTCCGCGCGATACACACCGCCGACCTGGGCACCATCGGTGGTGACGTCGGCGACGACTACCACGCCGCGATCGTGCGCCTCGCCGATTCGGTGCACGAGCCGCGAGTCACGGTGCGGCGCATGTACGTTCTGGATCGCATCGAGGATGTGTGGCCATACGACGACAAGTTGTGGTGGCAGGCGCGCTCCGGTGTCGAGAGTGTGCTGGTCAAGCGCGAGCACGCGCGCAATGCGCAGAGCATGCTCGTCGTCGACGACCGATACGTCTGCGTAGGGGAATACGACTATTCACGGCAGACCCGGGTCGCGACGCGTTTCTCGGTGCTCAAACACGATGTGTCATTCGCGGTCCGACGCTTCGAGAAGCTCTACGACCTGCGGCGCATCGGTTCGGCGATCGTGGTCAACGATCTGCTGGCCGATCCGCGACTGGCCCGATTCGAGCGTCTGGGTGACGGCGAGGGACGGGAGTTGTTCCGCGAGACGCTCGTTCGAGCGTGGAACGAAATCCCGACGCCGGGCCAGGCGCCGCTGGAAACAGGGCGGCTGTGACGACCGGCCCCGGGCATGCCGAGCGCGCCGCCGCCGCGCTGATTCTGCGTTCGGAGGAGCGCAAGAAGGAACTGCGCCGGCAGCTGCCGGAGAGCGTGCCGTTTCTCGGCCGATCCGGTCGCCGGTACCACGGTGTGCTGGACGCATATCACGGCGAGACCGGATTCGAGATCGATCCGGCGGCGGCGCGCGCCCTGCGGCGTGCGTGGAACGATCTGGCGCCCCATCGGATCCGGCGCCGCGGCCTGCCGGACTACGACAAGCGGCAACCGCTGGAGTTGCGGGAGTCGGCCGCCGCCCACCTGTTCGACCGGCTGCACCGCCCCGCCGACGGAGTGGCCGGCGTCCGGGTCCGTCCCGAAGAGGTTGTCGTCTGCCCGTATTCGAGCATGCTGATGCTCGAGGAGGTGATCGCCACGGTCGTGCGGCCCGGCGGCGTGATCGTCTGTCCCGAGGGCTTCTACAAGAACTTCGCCACCCACATCGCGAAATTCGATGTACGAGTGGTGGTTCCGGAGGCGACGCCGGACGACTCGTTCCGGATCGATCCGATGGCACTGGCCCGCGAACTGGAACGGCACGGTGACACCGTCTGTGCCGTGCTGCTCACGCTGCCGGGCAATCCCGTCGTCACGCGGTACTCCTCGGACGAATTGCGCGAACTGGCGGCGGTTCTGGTCGCCGCCGATGTTCCGGTGGTCTGCGATATGGCCTTCGACCGGATCGTCGGCGGGCATATTCCGCTCGCCGCGCTGGAGGTGCCGACCGCGCAGGGTCCGGTCCGGCTGTACGACCGGATGGTGACCGTCACCGGTAATTCCAAGGGCTACAACGCCTTCGGCCCGTGCAAGCTCGGCGCGGCCTGCTCCGGGGACTCGCGGTGGCTGGAGCGTATCCGGGCGCGACTCACGATCGCTTTTCAGCGTGAGAGTACGCATCTGGTGCGCGCGGTGCTGGACCATACGCCCGACGCGTATTTCGAGCACAACCGGAAGCTGGTGCGCGAACAGTTCGACACCGCCTTGGAGCGGATCGCGGCGATCAATGCCGAATTCGGATCGAACACACTGCGACCGTTGGGTTCCGGGGCCAGCATGTTCCTGTCCGTGGTCGCCGATTCCGCCCTCTTGGACGCGGCCGGGGTGGGCGACAGCGCCGCATTGGAGGATCTGCTGCTGGCCGGCGCGGGAATCGACAGCGTCGCGCTGGGCCGCACCGGATCACCGCGGCGGGGTGTGCGGCTCAACGTCCTCGCGCCCCGGCACGGCCCCGGCACCGAGTCCCGGGAGTTGATCGACGAACTGTTCGACCGGCTCGGCGGGCTCGTCGCCGACCTGGCCGGTGGTGCCACCTACCGCGACATCCTGCGTCGGCGCGGTATCGCGGAGCCACCGGCGTGATCGTCGGCGTGCTGCGCGAAACCGCCGCGCGGGAACGGCGCGTGGCGCTGACACCGGACGGTGTGCGATGCCTGACCGTGGCGGGGATGCGAGTCGTCGTGGAGGCGAATGCCGGGCGGGCGGCGGGCTTCGGCGACGCGGCCTACCGGTCCGCGGGGGCTGCCGTCGCCGTGGATCCGGTCACCGTGGTCGCGGCCTGCGATGTGCTGGCGTGGGTGAAGCCGACGACCCACGATCTGCGCACGATGTCGCGGCGGCCGCACCTCACGTTGATCGGCTTCCAGGACCCGCTGCGGCGAGCCCCGCAGATCGCCGAACTGCGTGAATTGGGCGTGGAATCGATCGCGTTCGAACTCTTTTCGCGCGAGTCCGGTGAATTGGACGCGCTCTCGGCGATGAGCCGGATCGCCGGCAGCGTGGCCTATCTCGCGGGCCGGCGGCTGGTGCCGCGCACCGTGCGCCGGCCGATCCGCTCACTGATCCTGGGGTGCGGGCAGGCGGGACTGTCCGCCGTCGCGGCGGCAGCCGCCTGCGGGGCCGAACCCCCGGTGGTGCTGGGGCGCCGGCCCGAACTGCGGCAGGCACTGGATGCGCAGGGCCCCAATGTTTTTCACTGGTCCGAAGAGGTCGACGCAGCCTGCGTCCTGGAGCGGATCCGCGCGGACAAACCGGATCTGCTCTTCTGCGCCGCGGTGCGCCGTGGACAACGGGCGCCGCTGCTGGTCGACCGGACCGCACTCGACGCGCTCGGCGACGGTGCGGTCGTGGTCGACCTGACCGCCAAGGCCGGTGGCAACTGCGCGGCGACCGTCACCGACGCGACCGTGGTGCTGGGCAACGGCGTCGTGGTGACCCACCGCTCGAACTATCCGGCGCGCCGACCGGCCCCGGCCAGCCGGGCCTACAGCGCGGCGGTAGCCGCGTCGATACTGCGATTGGCGGACTCCGGGCTGCCGGAGGCTCAGACGGCCTCGAACGCCTCCGCCACGATCGGCCGGACCTGATCCATTCGCGCGCCCGGCTGTTCGCGCCGCACCGACGTCATATCCACATCGGGCAGTCCGCAGGCGACGGCCCACTGCCACGGCTCCAGATCGCCGTCGACGTTCAGCGCGAATCCGTGACTGGTGACGCCGCGGCTCTGCCGCATGCCGATGGAGACGATCTTGCGGCCGGTCTCGACGGTCCACACGCCGGTGAGCAGTTCCGAACCCGGCGGGGTGTCGCGGCGTTGCGCCCGTATGCCCAGCCGGTCGAGTGCGGCGACCAGGCGGTGCTCGACCTCGCGGATGTAGTCCACCACGCCCTCGCCGTCCCCGAGTTTCACCACGAGATATCCGACCAGCTGTCCCGGGCCGTGATAGGTGAGCTGCCCGCCGCGGGTGGTCTCGACCACCGGAATCCCGTGGTCGGGATCGGGGAGATGCGCACTCGGCGTCCGGCGCCCGATCGTATAGACCTGCGGGTGACTCAGCAGCCACAACGTATCCGGTCGTTCATCGCGCTGGCGCTGTTCCACCAGTTCGGCCATGCGCTCCATGGCCTTGTCGTAGTCGACGAGTTCGTCCTGGATCAGTGTCAGCGGCCGCGACCTCATGCTCCGAGAATACGACCGGGGTCGACAGCGAACTCGCGCAGTAGTCGTCAGAACGCTTCGGTATTCAGCTTGTCCCGCGGCGGCAGCGCGTCGCCGGGCAGCGTGACCCGATCGATGGGAAACCCGGCGTCGAGGCTGGACAGCTGGCCGGTGTCGCCGCGCAGCGTCAGTTCGTCCCCGCCGAGGGACAGATGCTCCAGCTCGGTCTCGGTGGCGGCGGGCGCCGGGTGGCGCCGGTTGTGGACGATGCTGCTGAGGTAGGCCGCGGCGATGATCCCCACTCCCAGCAGGCCGGTGACCACCTCGTTCAGATGGTGGCCGGTGGAGACCAGCAGGATCGCCGCGAGCGCGCCGATCGCCCAGTGCGCACCGTGTTCGAGGTAGATGTACTCGGCCAGGGTGCCGCGCCGGACCAGGTAGACGGTGATCGAACGGACGAACATCGCGCCGATCAGACCCAGTCCCAAGGCGATGACGATCGGATCCGCACTGATGGCGAAGGCGCCGATCACGCCGTCGAAGGAGAACGAGGCGTCCAGCACTTCCAGATAGATGAAGCCGAAGAAGGCGGCGCGCCCGGTCAGAAGGGCGGCGCGCGAGGGGCCCTGGCCGGGCTGCTCGTTCTCGAAATGCGCGCCGAGACCGTCGACGAGGAAGTAGGTGGCCATGCCCAGAGCGCCGGAGACCATGACGACGTCGGCCTTGTTGTTGGGGGCGAGCACACCGGCGGTGAGCACCAACGCGATCAGCGCGATCACCACCGTGAACATCGAGAACCGCCCGATCCGCGCCAGCGGTCGCTCCAGCCAGCTCAGCCAGGTGACCTCACGCTGGGTGCAGATGTAGTTCAGGAACAGCAACAGCAGGAACATGCCGCCGAAAGCCGCGATCTTCGGATTGGCGTCGTTGAGCAGCGTCTCGTAACTGGGCCGGCCGTCCGGGAAGAACGGCGCGCCGCCGGCGGGAGGGTTCATCGCCAGCCGCAGCGCCTCGATCGGGTCCAGATGCGCCCCGATCGCGACCACCACCAGTGGGAACACCAGGCGCATACCGAAGACCGCGATGACCATGCCCACGGTCAGGAAGATGCGCTGCCAGAACGCGCTCATGCGTTGCAGGACACTGGCATTGACCACCGCGTTGTCGAACGACAGTGATACCTCGAGAACGCCGAGGGCCGCGACCAGCACCACGGCCTCCGGCCCGCCGTACAGCAGCGCGACGACGAGAGACGCCGCGGCAACCAGGAACGACAGGGCGAAAACTCGCACGAACATGCCGATGCCTTTCGTCAATTCGACACCCGCGGGGGGTATGACCTCGCGGGTTACAGCATTCAGAGTGCTCGCAACCCTGCCTTCGATTGTGACAGTTGAAGTGGTCCGGCGACAATCGAGGGCTAGTACCAGTGGTGGGACTGCCAGAACGCCCAGGCACCGTCGGGGCTGCCGTACCGCTCGACCATGTAGTCGTAGGTCCAGCGGATCTGGGTCACCGGGTTGATCATCCAGTCCACCCCGTGCGAGGCCATCCGCTCCGGCGGCAACGCCTGCCCGAGACCGTAGGCGCCCGATTCCGGATTGACCGCGAACGGGTTCCAGCTGCTCTCGTGCGTGATCACGTTGTCGAACGACGGGAACTGCGGAGCCGGGACGATCGTCAGGGCGACCGTCTTCATCGGCAGGCCCAGCAGCAGACCCGCGGTGGCGGAACCGGAGGATCCCGCCGAACCCGAGGCCGAACCGGATGCCGATCCGGAGGTGTCGGCGCACGCGGGCCCGCAGTCGGCGCCGGCCGTCGCGGCGAGGGCCACCGGCGCGCCGACCAGCCACAGCGCGCAGAATGCGGCGAGAGCGGCGCGGCGACGCTGAGGCGCTGGTGTCGTCTCGGTCACAATTTGGCCGGCGGTCCGAGCGGGGTCGAAAGATGGCGGCGAGGTTGCCGAGTCGATCGGCGCTGCGAAGGCGGCCGGAAAATGCGTTGCGGAATCCGCGGTGTTCGGGGTCTGATTTGTCGGCTGGGCCGGAATTCGGGCGGGCTCGATTGGCGCAGACATGGTCAGCTCGGTCCTTCCGCGTCGACTTGCCGATCGATCAGAGTCGGAAATGCGACAGTTCGAGCAAACCATCGGTAATCCCGGGATGTCCGGATTGCTCTCGGCGTGTCCGGGCCGGTGTTCCCTGGTGTGGGCCGGGGTACGTGCGAGTGGGTTCCGAACGTATGTATAGTTGGCCTCAGCAACTAGTTGTACATGCTAATCAAATGCGTCGTGGGGAGAAGGAAGCTCGGTCATGGTCGTCGATGCCCGTGATCCCGGCGCCGGCGTCACCGAACAGGATGTGGCCGATCGACTCGGCGGTCAGCTGATCCGGTTGATGCGGGCGATCGGCAGAACCAAATCGCACATAGCCAAGTACGGTCCGGACGGTCTGGAGCGATCGGCCTATTCTGTACTGTTCTGCCTGGTCCACGACGGTCCGCAGCGGACGGGAAAGCTGGCGGACACTCTGCATACCGAAACATCGACCATCAGCAGGCAGACTCGATCGCTGGTGGCACATGGCCTGGTGGAACGCCGGGCCGACCCCGTGGACGGCCGGGCCTGCGTGCTGGCGCCCACCGCCGAGGGGGTGCGGGTCTTCGAGGAGAACCGTCGAAACCGCAACCGCTGGCTGGCCGAGGTGATGGCCGAGTGGCCCGCCGACGAGCGGGCCAGATTGACCGATCTCCTCGAGCTGCTCGTCAGCGGCATCGAGGAATCCACAGCCGAAAAATCCACTGCAACAGCCGATTCGAATTAGGGCTTACATACACATGACGACTTCGACCAGTGAGGCTCCGCCGGCGCAGCCGAACGCTCCGACCGTCGCGCCGCCGGCGGACGTGCGACCGTCTCTGTCGCATCGGCAGATTTTGACTATTTTGTCCGGTTTGTTGCTGGGGATGTTCTTGGCGGCGCTGGATCAGAATATTGTGAGTGTGGCGATTGTCCGGATCGCGAATAGTTTGCATGGTTTCGATCAGCAGGCGTGGGCGACGACGGCGTATTTGATTACGGCGACGATTTCGACGCCGTTGTACGGCAAGTTGGCCGATATTTATGGGCGTAAGCCGTTTTATTTGCTGGCGATCGGTATTTTCGTGGTGGGGTCGGCGGCGTGTACGTTCGCGACGTCGATGTACGAGTTGGCGGCGTTCCGGGCGTTCCAGGGTTTGGGCGCCGGTGGCCTGATGTCGCTGGCCATGACCATCGTGGGCGATATCGTCCCGCCGCGTGAACGGGCCCGCTACCAGGGCTATTTCATGATGGTCTTCGGCACTTCGACCGTGCTGGGCCCGGTGCTCGGCGGTCTGTTCTCCGATTACGACACCCTGTGGGGGATCGACGGCTGGCGCTGGGTGTTCCTGGTGAACGTGCCGATCGGCGTGGTCGCGCTCGCGGTCGTGGCCAAGGTGCTCAACGTCCCACATCAGCGGCAGAAGTTGAATGTCGACTGGTGGGGTGCGATCGCGCTGGCGATCTGTGTGGTGCCGTTGCTGATCGTGGCCGAACAGGGCCGCACCTGGGGCTGGGGCTCCGGCGATTCGGTGATCTGCTACGCCGTCGGCGCGGTGGGCCTGGTGCTGTTCATCGGGGTGGAGTACCTGATGAAGGACTCCGCGCTGATTCCGCTGCGGCTGTTCAAGAATTCCACTTTCTCGGTGGTGATGATCGGCGGCTTCATCGTCGGTATCGCGATGTTCGGCGCGATCAGTATGGTGCCGTTGTATCTGCAGGTGGTGCGCGGCTATTCGCCGACCGAGGCGGGTCTGCTGATGCTGCCGCTGGTGCTGGGCATCATGATCGGGTCGATGATCTCCGGCCAGGTCGTCAAGCGCACCGGCCGCTACAAGATCCTGCCGGTGGTCGGCACCTTCCTGGTGACCGTGGGCGCGCTGCTCTATGCCCAGTTGCACTTCGACAGCGCGATGTGGCAGGTGCTCGCGATCGGCGCGCTGGTCGGTCTGGGCTTGGGCTGCTGTATGCAGACGTTGATCATCGCGGCGCAGAATGCCGGTCCGCGTTCGGATATGGGTGTGTCGACGGCGTCGGCGACCTTCTTCCGGCAGGTCGGCGGCACGCTGGGCGTCGCGGTGTTCCTGACGATTCTGTTCAATCTGTTGCCGCACAAGATCACCGACGCCTTCGGCGGTCACCTGCCGCCCGGACTGGACGCCGGCAAGCTGAACCAGTTGCAGGCCAACACCGCCGGAATCGGCGCGCTGCCGCAGCAGATCAAGGATCCGATCCTGATCGGATTCACCAACTCGATGCACGGCGTCTTCTACGCCGCGGCGGGCGTGGCCCTGCTGGCCTGCATTGTCATGATGTTCATGAAAGAGATTCCGCTGCAGGATGCTTCGGCGCCCGCCCCGGCGCCGAAGGATCCGGTCGAGGCGGCCGAAGCCGAATGGGCCGAGAACCAGGTGTGGGAGGGTGCCGCCCAGGCGCTCTCCGAGCCCGAACCGGTTCTCGCCGCCGCGGCGGCGGGTCGGCACGCCGCGGCCAACGGGCACGAATCACATCGAATTGCGGAGGTTTCGGCGATGACAAACACTCCTGTCGTCAACTCCCACGGCAGCGGCCACGCCATCGGCGGGCAGGTGCGTCGGGCCGACGGCCGACCGGTCGCGGGCGCCGCGCTGACACTGATCGACCAACGCGGACACCAGGTTTCGCGTTCGACCGGCGACAGCGGCGGGCGCTACTCGATCGAGCCGCCCGGCGCGGGCAACTATGTGCTGATCGTCTCCGCGAACGGTCACCAGCCCGCCGCGGTCAATGTCACCGCCGACGGCCGCACTCAGCGCCTCGACCTGACCCTGCAGGGTTCGGGCGAGCTGTCGGGGACGGTCCGGACCACTGTGACGGGTCAGCCGCTGGCCGGTGCGACCGTCACCCTCACCGATCTGCGTGGTGAAGTAGTGGGTGCGGCGGTCACCGACGAGTCCGGCAACTACCTCTGCCACGGGGTGGTCTCGGGGACCTACACCCTGGTCGCGGTGGCCGAACACATGCGCCCGAGCGCGACCGCGCTGGTCGTGCCCGACAGTGGCCTGTTGCACCACGACATCGAGCTCTCGCCGATGGCGGTGCTGACCGGAACCGTGCTCGCCGACGGCGGTGCGGTGCCGGACGCGGAGGTCACGATGCTGGATCGCTCCGGAACCCCGATCGGGACCACTCGCACCGACGAGAACGGGCAGTATGTACTGACCGACCTCAGCGAGGGTGAGTACACGGTGGTCGCGCGCGGATATCCGCCGGTGACCAGCCGGGTCGCCGTCGGCGGCGGCGAGGTCGAGCACGATGTCCGGCTGGGTTACGACGACGGTGACGAGGACGAGCGCCCGGCCGCCGGGCCCACCGGAGTCGCCGGCACCAACGGTGCCGCGACGAACGGAGAACGGAACGGGGTCCGGCACAATGGTGTCGAGCCCAGTGGTGTCGATCAGAACACGGAGCACTCATGAGCGGTTTGACCGCACAGGTTCGCAATTCCGATGGCTGGCCGGTGCCGGGTGCGCTGCTGACCGTGACCGATCTGAACGGTCGCCAGCTCGCCCGTGCGGTGGCCGACGAAACCGGGGCCGCGGCGACCGAGCCGCTGCCCGCCGGTATGCACACCGCGGTGGTGACCGCCCCCGGTTATCAGCCGGTGGCGCAGATCGCGCGGATATCGGCTTCCGGCAGCGGGCAATTGGGTGCGGTGGCGTTGCAGTCGGAGGCGAACTCCCTCGGCACGCCGGCACCCGGCCCGTGGACCATCGACCCGGTGCATTCCACGGTCGTGGCCACCGCCCGCCACCTCGGTATCGCGAGTATCAAGGCGCGGTTCGCCGAGGTCGGCGGCCGGCTGGACGTGGCCCGGAACTTCGAGCAGACAACGGGTTTCGCCGAGATCAAGGCGGCCAGCATCGACACCGGAATCGGGATGCGCGACGACCATCTGCGCTCGGCCGACTTCCTCGATGTCGAGAGTTACCCGCTGATCGGATTCACCGGAACCGGATTGCGGCGCACCGGCGCCGACACCTGGGTGATGCCCGGTGAACTGGAGTTGCACGGTCAGCGCCGCCCGGTGGAGCTGGACCTGACCTACGGCGGGTCGGGACCCGATCCGTGGGGCGGGGTCCGCGCCGCATTCCATGCCGAGACCCATTTGCACCGCAACGATTTCGCGATCGACTACAACGCCGTCGTGCGCGCCGGTGTGGCCGCGGTGGGCACCACGGTGAAGATCGAGCTGGATATCGAACTGGTGCAGGGAGATTCGCTACCGCAGATGTAGCGGCGGGCCGGGCCGGTGCGACCGGTCAGCTCGCGTGGCGTTCCGGGACGACCCAGATGCGCTGCACCGCGGGAAATTCCGTGGTGTCGGCGCTGGGGTCGACCTCGACGTCCGCATCGAACTCCGGATACCAATGTGTCATGCCCGCAAGGGAATCCGCCGCATCGGGGATGTCGAGTTGCAGCTCGATGGTGTCGGTGAACGGGTCGATCACCGCGGCGTGGCGGGCCGGTTCCGGCGCGGCGTGGCGCGGGCGAAACCGTAGCCGATCGATGAAGTCATCGACGGAGGTGTATCCGGCCTCGTAGATCTCGGCCAGCAATCGTTCGGCGGGCGACGGGGCGTGGAATCCGCGCATACTGTCCCTCGATTTATCGATGTTTCACACTACGGTGTTGTTCAGGGGCGATGGGGGCTGTCGGGGACGCAGCCCCCACCTGACCTGATGTTGCGACAGCGGGACGCTGTGGGCATGGCGACCCGCTCTGCAAGCCCCGAGCTATCGAGGCAGTCAGAGCCTAAGCCACCCCGGAGCAACCGCACGGCATTTCGGGGGAAACTTCACTAATTCGCAGACGCGAAATTCGTTGCGCCAGGCCGTACCAGACGGTCGTATTGAATCGCCCACCACACCTGCGCACCCGTGTGGGCCCGGCGCAGATCGCACCCGGTCAGCTCCTCGAAACGGCCGATGCGATAGCGGACCGTATTGGGATGCACGATCAGTCGCTGTGCGGTCGCCTCGATGCGCATGCCGGTATCGAGATACGCCGTCACGGTGTCGATCAGCGTCGCGGCCGAGCCGCTGCTGCCCAGCGGCGCGAGATAGCGACGCACGAGTTCGGCGCCGAGTTCGGGATCGGCGGCGACGCCCGGAAGCAGTCCGAGACTGTCGAATTCACAGGTCCCGGTATGGCCGAGCGCGGCCGCCGTGGCCAGGGCGCGGCCCGCCAGCCGAAACGACCGCGGGGCCTCGGCGAGCGGGCGCGGTGGTCCGAACGCCAGCAGTGCCGCACCCGGAATGTGGATCGTGCGATCGGTGAACCCGGCGTAGTCGCCGTCGATCACGGTGCGGAAGGCGTAATCCGCGCCCTGGGGTCGCAGCAGACGGTCGAATTCGGTCGGCGGCGCCGCGTCGGCGCGGGCGCGGAAGGCACGATAGTCGGCGTCGGCGCGCAGGCCGTAGCGCTGAATGCCCAATGTCAGCTCGGTGGCCGAAATCGTGCCCGCCAGCACGGCTCGCGTGAATTCCGCGCGCTGGATACGGTCGTGACCGGCCCGGGTGCGCTCGACCTCGTGGTGGGCGTCGGAGAACGAGGCCGTCGCATCGTCGACCAATTCGAGCAGATCTCGGGTGATCTCGAACAGCACCGCGTCGTCGGCGCCGCATTCGGCCGCCACCGCGCTCAGCGTCTCGAGATGCAGGCGTTCGGCCAGGCGCCAGGCGCGTAGCAGCGCCTCCATGGACACCGCCTGCGTGGCGCGGATCCGGCCGTAATCGGTCAGCCGGGTGCCTTCGGACGATTCGACATCGGCCGTACCGGCGAGGGAGGCGAACAGCCGGTCCATGATCGCCATCGTCGTCGGCAGCAGATCGGCCGCATCGATCGTGCGGTAATCCGGAATCTCGGCGCGGGCCCGGTCGACGATTCGGCTGGCGAGGGCGTCGCGCTCGGCCCGCATCCGCGCCAGCAAGCGTTGCCGCGGGGCGCTCGAGGACTCGGACGACTCAGTCATGACAGGTCCGAGAATACGACGCGACTTTGGAGAAACCAACAAATCGCGGCCCCCGAACTTCGACGCGAAATCCATGGCTGCCCAGCCTGTGGCGTACGACACTCATCGGAGTTCCTCCGTGCCCCCGCCGGAGCGAAGCGAAGGCAGAAAGCAGAGACGCGCATGTATCTCACTCAGGGCCTGCACCGGGCCGTTCAGCAGAACCCCGACAGGGTCATGTCGATCTGCGGCGATCGTGTTCGCACCTTCGCCGAGGGTGCCGACCGGGTCGCGCGGCTCGCCGCGGCGTTGCGGCAGCTGGGTGTCGGCGAGGGTGATCGGGTCGCGATTCTGGCGCTCAACAGCGATCGGTATCTGGAGTACGTGCTGGCCGTGCCGTGGGCCGGAGCAGCGCTCAATCCGGTCAACATTCGCTGGAGTCCGGCGGAAATCGCTTATTCGCTGGAGGATTCCGAGACGGCGGTCCTGCTGGTCGACGATACCTTCGCCGCGATGGTGCCCGCGCTGCGGGCGGCCGCGCCGGTGCTGCGCACCGTGATCCACTGCGGTGACGGTCCCGCGCCCGACGGCATGCTGTCGTACGAGGAACTGATCGCGGGCGCGGACCCCGTCGAGGATGTTCGCCGCGGCGGTGACGCACCGGCCGGGATCTTCTATACCGGCGGGACCACCGGTCACCCCAAGGGTGTGGTGCTCAGCCACGCCGGTCTGCAGATCTCGGGGCTGGGCAGTCTGTCCACCGGATATCTGGCGCAACCCGGCGCTCGCTATCTGCACGCCGCCCCGATGTTCCACCTCGCCGATCTGGCCGGCTGTGTCACCCAGATCATGATGGGTGGCGCGCAGGTGATGGTTCCGGCCTTCGATCCGGTCGCGGTGATGAAAGCGATTGCCGATCACCAGGTTACGGATACGCTGCTGGTCCCGGTGATGATCCAGATGATCGTCGACCACCCGCGGGTGCGCGACTTCGATCTGTCCAGTGTGCGCGGCATCGTCTACGGGGCCTCGCCGATCGCGCAGGCCGTGCTCGAGCGTGCTATGCGGGCGTTCCCGCAGGCGCGCTTCGCCCAGGCCTACGGAATGACCGAATTGTCCCCCGTGGCAACACTTCTCGGTCCCGAGGACCACCTGGCCGGCCGGTTGCGTTCGGCGGGCCGCGCGGCCCCGCATGCCGAGGTGCGCATCGCCGATGCCGAGGACAACGAGGTGCCGCGCGGCACGGTCGGCGAGATCCTGGTCCGCGGCGGGCATGTGATGCTCGGTTACTGGAACCGGCCCGAGGAGACCACGGCGGCGCTGCGGGGCGGCTGGATGCACACCGGCGACGGCGGTTACATGGACGACGAGGGTTACGTCTACATCGTCGACCGGATGAAGGACATGATCGTCAGCGGTGGCGAGAACGTGTACTCCGCCGAGGTGGAGAACGCCGTATCCGCCCATCCGTCGGTGGCGGCGTGTGCGGTGATCGGTGTCCCGGACGAGGAGTGGGGCGAGCGGGTGCACGCGGTGATCGTGTGCCATCCCGGCGCCACGGTCACCGTTGAGGAGATCCGCGATCACGCCAAGCAATCGATCGCCGGCTACAAGACCCCGCGCACCATCGAGCTGGTCGACGCCCTGCCGGTCTCCGGTGCGGGCAAAATTCTCAAACGCGAACTGCGCAAACAGTATTGGGGCGATTCGGAGCGACAGGTCCACTGAGCGCGTCAGCGCAGCAAGGCGGCGAGGTGGGGTAGCGCCTCGACGGGATGTGCGGCGGCGATTCCGGCGGCGATCTCGCGGAATTCCCAGCCGTGGCGCTCGCGGCGGAAAACTCCCACCACCATGCCGGTATCGCCGCCCGCGCCGAGGTCGCGATCGGCGAGCACGATGCCGTCGCCGGCGGTGACGCGGCAGCGCGCGTTCTCGACTTCGGTGAAGGTCTGGCCGCTGTAGCAGGTGACGACCACGACGATGCCGGTGATCTCGGGGCGCACCCGGGTCAGGTCGAGGGTGATGATCTCGTCGTCGCCCTCGTCCTCGCCGTTGACGCTGTCGCCGAGCAGTCGCACCGCACCGTCGGCGGAGATCAGGTGCTGGTGATACACCACCTCCACCGGGTCGTCGCCGGCCAGCAGGACGGCGGCCGCGTTGAGGTCGATCGCGGTGCGGCGGGCGCCGAACCAGCGCCGGCCGCGGGCGGGGTCCCATCCCAGGCTCACGGTCGCGAATTCCACCGGACCCGCAGCGCCCTGTGGTTGTTCTCCGGACATCAGCCGCACCTCCCCGCCGAGCGGTGCGACGTCGGTGCGCACCGGCTTCTCGCGGTCATTATCGACCGTCGAGTGCGCGACGTTAACCGGCGGCCGGTGCCGAAACTCAGGTGCGGCCCGAAAATTGCTCGGCCACTGAGTAATTCAGCCGATGGGCCGATCGGTGGGAAGATTGACGTAACTCGGTGCGTTCGGATCCAGGCGCAGATGCTGGGGCTCGAGCTCGGAATCGTTGAGCATCGGACGGAACGGCATGGCCTTGGGCGCATTGGCCGCGAACAGGTCGATCCGCAGCCGATGCCCGATCTGCAGCCGAGCCTGGGTCGGGATCACCGCGATGTCGAGGCCCACGGGTTCGCCGGGTGTCACCGGCTGCCGCGCCGCGGCGGTGAGGAGATGGAACGGAATCGTGTAGTCGCCGTTGGCGGATCGGCTGCTGCGGGCATCGTCGACGGCGCGCATGGAGACGGTGAGCTGACCGGTGGTCAGTGCGGTGGAGGTGCCGTCGGGCGCGACGTCGTTGACGGTGGCGCTCCAGAATCCGTCGGTGGCGTCCTGCACGGTCTCGAGGTGGATGTCGATGGGCCCGGAGATGGCGGTCGGCGCGGACACCGGGGCGCTGGTGAAGGTCAGCGCATCGTGTTCAGCCACCCGGGAGTCCTTGGCGCAGGCATCGAGCATCGCCGCGGAACCGGCCGAACCCTGGGCCGCGTCCCGGGAGCAGAGGGTCGCCAGTCCCGGCGCCACGGTGAGTGTGGCGACCTCGGCCGGCGGCTGTGCGCTCAACGACCCGTCGTGCACCGCCGCATCGGTGGTGCCGCTGGGCCCGGCGGTCAGGTAGACCCGGCGGTGGTCGGCTCCCGGCTGCGGATACTGCGGCAGGGTCACCCAGCCGCCGCCCTGCTCCTTCAGCACGATGGGGCCGTAGCTGTCGATACCGTTGTCGATGTCCTTGAGCCACTTGTCGAACCACGCCCGCTGCAACACCTCGAGTCGCGGCGGGGCGCCGGGTACGCCGGTGCCGGCGCCGGGATTGGCGTGATAGGTGTCGCCGACCACGAGTTGTTTCCGCCCGGCCGGCAGCGGGATGGCCTGGTAGATCTTGGTGGCGCTGTTGGCGAAGATGTCGTGCCAGCCGCCGTAGACGAAGGTGGGCACGGTAACTCGTTCCGGATGTCCCATCAGGGCCTGGCGGAAATCGCTGCCGGAGTCCAATGCGTCCGAGAGGGCGGGCGGCATATCGTCCATCGACGGCGTCAACAGGGCCTGAGCGAGCAGGTCCACATTGGTGGCCGGATCCGCCACCCGGGCGCTGAGCCATTTCCAGTCGAAGGTTCCGTTGAGGATCGCCTTCAGATCGGGGATCAGCTTGAGCTGATTGACCGTCTGGAGCCACATCGGCAGGAAGGTGGTGCCGACGCCACCGCCCGGCGCCACCACGTCACGCATCAGATCGCTGCCGGGCACCACCGGGAAGATGGCGCGCAGCGCCGCCGGGGCGTCCTCCGCCGCTCGCAGCTGATTGATGGCCGCGTACGAGCCGCCGCTCATCGCCACCTTGCCGTTCGAGAACGGTTGTGCCGCAGCCCAATCGATCACCTCGCGGGTGTCGATCTGTTCCCGCGCGCCCAGGGTCTCCCAATTGCCCTGGGACTGTCCGGTGCCGCGCACGTCGGCGACCACCAGCGTGTAGCCGCTGCGAATCAGATTGCGGTCCAAGCCGAGGACGGTCGGCACGGTGCCGCCGTCGAGGGCGTGCAGCAGATCGCCGAAGCTGCTGATCGGGGTGCCGGAGAGGTTGATCTGCCGGACCAGGGACATGACCAGGGGCTGCAGTGCGGGATTCTCCACCGCCGAGCCGACCAGATCGGTCATCAGCTTGGTGTAGGGCGTGAGATTGACGATGGTCGGCAGCGGCTGGGCGACCACCGCGCCGGAGGCGTCGACCGGCCGGTACACGTCGGCCTTCAGCACGATCCCGTCGCTCATCCGGATCGGCACATCGGAGTCCAGGTGGACGTCCGAATATTGCTGAGGGCCGTCGTGCACGGCGGTCCACTGGTCCTCGCGGCCGGCGAGGCCGGGGGCGGCGGAGTGCGGTAGGCCACCGAAGAGGGCGGTGGCGGTCGCGGAAATCCCCACTGCCGCAACGGCAATCAGGGTTCGGACGGGCACGACGGGTTTGCGCGATCGCAGCTGCCCGAACATCACGCCCCTTCTCGGTTGAGTTTCGCGCACGACTGGGCCGGTCATCGACGATAGCAATCCGCTACCGAAAATCCTGGTAGCGCGGCCCTGGTGTCGCGCGCGGAACTCAGTCGCCGAGCCGGACCGGGAACTGGGCCAGATCGTTCTGCGTCAGCACGGGAAGATTGTGAATCTCCTCCACCGGTACGGCCAACGACAGCTGCGGGAACCGTTCGAACAGCGCGGGCAGTGCGATCGAGGCTTCCAGCCGGGCGAGCGCGGCGCCCGGGCAGATGTGCGGTCCGTGACCGAAACTGATGTGCCGCTTGGCCGTCGGCCGGGTGATATCGAAGGCGTCGGCGTCGGCGCCGTGCACCGTGGTGTCGCGGCCGATGGCCCGATACGACATGACCACCCCCTCGCCGCGTTCGATGACGGTGTCGCCGACGGTGATGTCCTCGGTCGCGAACCGCATCAGCAGATGTGTCACCGGACCGTCCCAGCGCAGCGTCTCCTCGATCGCTGTCTCCCAATCGATCTGCCCCGACCGCACCAGCTCGAACTGCTCCGGATGGGTGAGCAGGGCGCGCACGGTGGTGAGAATCAACGACACCGTGGTCTCGTGCCCGGCGGCGACCAGCGCCTGCAGATTGCCGACCACCTCGGCCTCGCTGAGCGGATCGCCACCGTCGGTGGCCAGGATCAGCGCACTGGTCAGGTCGTCGGCCGGGTCGGCGGACTTCTTGCGCACCATCTCGGTGAAGTACTCGCCCATCCGCTCGATCACCGCGAGCCGCTCGTCCTGTGGGGTGAGCAGGGAGAAGAACGCCTTGTACCAGTCGAGCAGCATCGGATGATCGGCGTGGTCGACGCCCATGAGCTCGCTGATCACGCGCATCGGCAGCGGATAGGCGAAGACCGATTTCAGGTCGACCGTGCCGTCGCCGGCGGCGGTCAGATCGTCCAGCAGTGCGGCGACGGTCGATTCGATGAACGGGCGCAGGGAGGTCAGGCGGCGCGCGGTCAGCGCCTGGGTGGTCTTGATGCGCAGGCGGCGGTGTTCGGGGCCGTCGACGGTGAACATCGAGACTCCGACGTCGATCATGCCGATCAGCGGCCACTGCCGGGTGACCACGCCGTCGCGCCACAGCGACCAGGAGTTGATGTCCTTGACCAGCCGCGGGTCGATGAGCAACTGCCGGGCCAGGGTGTGGCCGGTGACGGTCCAGGCCGGTACGCCCAGCAGTTCGATCCGGGTCAGCTGTCCGGCATCGCGTAATCGGGCGGTCTCACCGGCGAGGTCGCCGACCATCGGATCGATCACGAGCGGTGCGGCATGCGGGCAACTGGCATTCACGGGGTACCTCCCACGGTACGAACGGGTGTGAAGGTGACCGGCAGCGCCGTCATTCCGCGCAGGAACGGCGACGGCCGGCGAGTCAGTTCGGTGGCGGCGACGGCGAGGTCGAGATCCGGCAGCCGATCCAGCAGCACTTCGATCCCGGTGCGCGCGATGATCTCCGCGATCTGCTGGGCCGGGAAGGGGCAGCGGTATTCGCCGTAACTGAACGCGAAATGCGCGCTGTTGCCGCTGTGCGCGGGTGCGAGGGAATCGGAAAGATCTTGGCGCACATGCGGATCGGCGTTCGCGCCGGCCAGGCCGAGCAGCAGCATATCGCCGCGCCGGATGGTCTTGTCGGCCAGCCGGGTGTCGCGCGAGGCCCAGCGCCCGGCCAGGATCTGGGTGGGGGTGTCCTCCCACAGCACCTCGTTCATCGCCTGCCCGATGCTGTGGCGGCCACCGCCGAGGGCGGCCGCGAAGCGATCGTCGGTGAGCATCAGCCGCACCGAATTTCCCAGCCAGTCGCTGGTCGGCAGCTGGCCCGCGGCCGTGACGGCCATCAGATCGAGCGCGTATTCCTCGTCGCTGAACCGTTCGGGCGAGTGCAGCATCCGCGAGGTGAGATCGTTGCCCGGGCGCGACTTCTTCATCGCGACGAGTCGCTGCATATGTTCGGCGAATCGACCGTAGGCCGCCTGCGCCTCGGCGCCACCGTCGGCGAGGGTCTTCATGGTCCAGGCCAGATCCGCGCCCTGATCGTCGGGGAATCCGATCACCCAGGCCAGCGCCAGCACCGGCAGTGGTTCGGCGAATTCCGCGATCAGGTCCGCGGTGCCGCGCCCGCAGAAGCGGTCGATCAGCTGATCGGCCAGATCCTCACAGGCCCTGCGCAATCCGAACGGGTCGACCTGTTCGAGTGCGGGCTCGACCATGGCCAGATGCCGCAGATGCTCGGCTCCCGCGGTGAAGTAGATCGACGGCATCGGACGGCCGACCATCGGCAGCAGCGGCCAGTCCTCGGGGATGTTCGGCCACTGGTTCCAGCGCGCCACATCGCGCGGGAACAGTTCCGCATCGCTGGTGACCTGGTGAACTTCGCGATAACCGATCACCAGCCAGGCCGGAATTCCGCCGGGCAGTTCCACCGAGACCACCGGGCCATGCGCTCGCCGCATCTCCCGGTACAACTCGTGCGGGTCGGTGTGGAAACGCGGGCCGCTCAACGGCATCGGATCGGCGGGCGAGACCGGGCAACCACCGGCGCTGAGACCGGCCTGCGGCGCGTTCATCGGGCCGATCCCCGGGCGGCGGCCCGCAGGCCGGCGGCGTGCAGATGTTCGACCAGGGCGATCAGCACCCGCTTGCCCGAATCCCGCGAGCGCGCATCGCATTCCACCAGTGGCACGTGCGGATCCAGGTCCAAGGCGGCGCGCAGTTGGGTGTCGTCGTGGCCGGCGGGCCCGAAGATGTTGCACGCCACCACGAACGGGGTCTGCTGATGTTCGAGCCGGTCGATGGCGTACCAGGAGTCGGTGATCCGGCGCGGGTCGACGAGCACGATCGCGCCCAGCGCGCCGGTGAACAACCGGTCCCACAGGAACCAGAAGCGCTCCTGCCCCGGTGCGCCGAACAGATAGAGAACGTGTTCCGCGTCGATGGTGATGCGGCCGAAGTCGAAGGCGACCGTGGTGGTGGATTTGGCCGGTGCGCCGGTGGGATCGTCGATGCCGATGCCCAGCGAGGTCATCGTCGCCTCGGTGTCGAGCGGGCGGATCTCGCTGACCGCGCGGACCATGGTGGTTTTACCGACGCCGAAACCGCCGACGATGACGACCTTGAGCCCGTGCCGGGCGGTGTCGGCCAGCGGCGCCTGGGCCCGGGCGGGACGGTCGCCGAACCCGGTGCGGAGGGGGTCAGAGGTTGCGGAGTCCAACGAGCACCTTCTCCAGTATTTCGGTGTCGGGCAGGGCATTCCACGGCTCCCACGCGGGCGGGGAATGCGGGTGGCGCACGGTGATCTTTCCGGCGTCGAGCAGGTCGGCCAGCAACACCATCGTGATGCCGACCGGCAGCCGTAATTCCGCGGCGATCTCGACCACGGCCGTCGGCGCCCGGCAGATCTCGAGGATCGCGACCTGCTCGGACTGCATCCCCGGGGCAGGCTCCGATTCGGCCACCACGAGTGTCACCAGATCGAAGGCGTCGGTATCGGGGTGGCTGCGGCCGCCGGTGAGGGTGTAGAGCCGGTCCGGGGTGTCGTCGCGGCCCGGCCTGGTCATCGCGCCCGCCTCACGGCCGCGGGCCGCGCGGCGCGGCGGAGAGGTGTTCGCCGAGCTGTTCGACCAGTTCGCTCATGTTGTGGCCGACCAGTCCGGCATCTGCCTCGGCATCGGCGACGACCGCGATGTGGGCGCCCAATCCGGCCTCGACGATGAACAGGATGCCGCCGTAGAACTCCGTCATCGACTGCCGCACGCCACTGCGCCCGTCGCCGAATTCCACCGAGGCGCCGTGCGAGAGGCTCTGGATTCCGGCCGCGATCGCGGCCAGCTGATCGGCCTTGTCCACCGACAGTTCCGGGGTGTGGCAGATCTTGAGACCGTCGCTGGACAGCAGCAGGGCGTGCCGGCTGTGCGGGGTGCGGGCCAGCAGCTGGTCCAGGAGCCAATCCAGGTGCGCCGGTACCGAAGTGGTCATCGATCGTTCTCCAGGGCAATCGAAGGGGAAGGGGAATCCGGGGCCGAGACCGCGCGCTGGAAGGCGCCGAGGGCCGACGGCCGCGTCCGCGGGTAGGCCGAATCCTCGACGGCGGCGGTGCGCAGGCCGTCGGGATGGACCGCGGCGAGAGTGCTGCCGCGGCGGCGCTTCGGTAAGGGCTCGGCCGACCGGTCGGGATGCGGAACCGCTTGCTTGGCAGAGTGTTTCGAGGCCGCGGTGGGGGCGTCGGCGTCCCGGTCGTCGGTGACGGGCGGTCCGAACGGACTCGCCGGAAGGGCGGCCGGGGTCGCGACCCGCGCCGCGGGCGGCAGTTCGATCGTCGCGGTGGAGCCGGGGGAGCGGTCCAGGCGCGTGGTCAGATCGCGCGGAACCACCACGACGACCGCCGTGCCGCCGATCGCCGACGGGCGATACGACACGGTGAGCGCGTGTTTGCGCGCCAGATTGCCGACCACCGCGAGCCCGAGCCGGGTGCCGGTCAGCGAGGACAGATCGGTATCCGCTCCGCGTGCCGTCCGGGTGCCGGACACCGCCTGTTCGGCGCGGCGCAGGGCGGATTCGCTCATCACCAGTCCGCTGTCCTCGATGGTGACGACGACGCCGGCCGGCACTTCGGCGGCGTAGACGTGGACTTCGGTGGTGGGCGGGGAGAAATTGCACGCGTTGTCGATCAGCTCGGCCAGCGCGTGCATGACGCCCTCGGCGGCATGACCGGCGATCGCGATTTCGGCGACCGCGCGCAGGCGCACCCGGCGGTAGCCCGCGACGCGGCCCATGGCGCCGCGTAGAATCGATTCCATCGCAATGGGTTTCGCCCACCGCCGGCCCGAGCGGGCGCCGCTGAGCACCGCGATACTGTCGGCCAGACGGCCGGCCTGTGCGGTGCGGTGGTCGAGGGTCAGCAGATCGGCCAGCACCGACGGATCGGCGTGCCGATGTTCCATTTCGCGCAATTCGGCCAGCATCGAGGTGGTCATCGCCTGCATCCGCCCGGCGGCGCCGGCGAACGCCGCCATCGCGGCCACCCGGCGGTTCTCGCTGCCGCCGGCCTCCCGCCCCGCCGCGACCGCGGTGTCGTGGGCGGCGGCCAGGCGCGCCTCGCTCTCGGCGACGTAGTGTGCCGTCGCACGCTCGGCTCGATCGTTGGCCTCGCGGTAGCGAATAGCCTGGTCACGGTAGTGACCGGCGAATCCCGACGTCACGGCCAAGGCCAGCCCCACGACCGCGGCGGCGACGACCGCGGTCATTCGTTCGGTCTCGGGCGCGAACCGGAGCATGCCGAGGCAAGCCGCGGCGCCGACGAAGACGCAAATCGTCGCGGGAAGGAGAAAGGCCGGTACTCGTCGCGGTGGCCGGGATGTGGCGGCGCCGCCGGGCGCCTGCTGCGAATTGACTGAATAGGTCACTATCGATACTTCCGGATCCACATCCACGTGTGCGGAGATGGCACAGTTCCCCCACCTTCCGCTGTGCACGGCTGACTCGAATGCGCGGACCGCCAGACGATTTCGAAATTCGCGCACGAGCATAACGCCGACCCCGAGGGTGCGCTACCCGAAGTGTTTCGTGCCGTCCGTCGGCTTCGAAATGGAAGTTTCACGGCGAGTTCTCGAAATGAAGGAATGTGATACCGAGTGCCCCGTTTCCGCGAAAACACTGCTCGGCAACCATGTTCGAAAATACTGGCGAATGTGTCGTGCGCGCGATCGGCACGATCACGAACTGAAAACGTTGCGGCGCACTATCTTTCGGCAATTTAGTGAACAGCGTTCATTTCACCCTGAGCAGTGCTTTTCTTCGCGACACGAGTGTCCGGTGAGCGGGAGTGCGCGCCGGACCGAAACCTGTTTCAGTTACCGTCCGGGCATGGCCGCAGAACCGAACGACATCATCGATCCGCACCGCTACGGGCCGTGGGCCGTCATCGCCGGCGGTTCGGAGGGGGTCGGCGCGGAGTTCGCCGACCGGCTCGCCGCCGCGGGAATCAATATCGTCCTGCTGGCACGGCGGGAGGGCCCGCTGGCCGAGACCGCCGAACGTGTCGCGGCGCGTGGGGTCCAGGTACGGACACTGGCGGTCGATCTCACCGCGCCCGACGCACCGTCGCGCGTCGCGTCCGCGACCGCCGACGTGGAGGTCGGCCTGCTCGTCTACAACGCGGGGGCCAACACCCACAGCGCCGAATTCCTCGACGGCGACCTCGACGCGTTCGCCGCCATGAACGCGCTCAATGTCACCGCGCCGCTGGCGCTCGTGCACCATTTCGGGCGCGGCATGCGTGAGCGGGGCCGCGGCGGCATCGTGCTGGTCGGCTCGCTCACCGGTTACTGCGGCTCGGCCCGCCACACCGTCTACGGCGGTTCCAAGGCGTATCTGCGGATCTTCGCCGAGAGCCTGTGGCTGGAACTGCGGGATTACAACGTCGACGTGCTGCATCTGGTGCTGGGTGTCACCCGGACACCGGCGATGGCACGTGCGGGATTGAATTTCGACATCCCCGGCATGCTCGTGGCCGAACCGGCCGATGTGGCGCGCGAAGGGCTCGAGCAGCTGGCCAACGGACCGGTGTTCGTCGCGGGCGGCAATGCCGAGACGGCGGCGCGCAGCAGCGGTCCGGATCGGGCGGCGATCGTGCTGGGCGGGCATCGCCGGATGCAGAAGTTGATCGGCGCCGAACCGGATCCGCGATGACCGGCCCGGTGCGCCTGGCCCTGTCGTCGCCGATCGTGGTGCGGTTCCCCGGGCAGTACTCGCCGTGGGAGGCCGATGCCGGCATGGCGGAACTCGCCCGCATCGCCGAGACCGCCGACCGCCTGGGCTTCGACCATCTCACCTGCAGTGAACACACCGCGGTACCGGCGTCGGTGGCCGCTTCCCGGGGTGCGACCTACTGGGATCCGCTGGCCACGCTCGCGTATCTGGCCGCCCGCACCACCCGGATCCGGCTCGCCACCTCGGTGCTGGTGCTGCCGTATCACCACCCGCTCGAGATCGCCAAGCGCTACGGCACACTGGACCGGATCAGTGGCGGCCGGGTCGTCCTGGGTGTCGGGGTGGGATCTCTGCGGGCGGAATTCGATCTGCTCGGGGCGATCTGGGAGGGACGCGGAGAGCGCGCCGACGATGCGATAGCCGCCCTGCGCGCCGCATTCGGCGTGCGCGAACCCGATTACGCCGGAACGCATTACAGCTTCTCCGGGTTGATCGTCGAGCCTGCCGGAGTGCAATCCCGGGTGCCCATCTGGGTGGGCGGGCGAACCATGCGCTCGCTGCGCCGCGCGGTCCGCTTCGGCGACGGGTGGATGCCGTTCGGCTTGCCGATGGCGGAGCTGAAAACGATGCTCTCGCAGGTCGATTCGCCACCCGGATTCGAGGTGGTACTGCCCACCGGTCCGCTGGATCCGCTCGGTGAGCCGGACCGGGTGACGCGGCGGCTCGCGGCCCTGGCGGATGCGGGTGCGACACTGGCCGGATGCGCCGTCACCGCGAACTCGGCCGAACACTACTGCGACCAATTGGCCGCATTGGCCGAGCTGGCGAACCGGTGAGCCCGATATCGCCACGGGCGGACCAGAGGAGGACGAGATGACCGAGGTCGAACTCGCGGATATTCTCCGCCGGCTGCGACGGGTCGAGGACGAACTCGCGATCCTGCGCATCATCGCGTCCTACGGACCGCTGGTCGATGCCGGGCAGGCGCAGGCGACCGCCGAATTATGGTGTACCGACGGCGAATACGACGTCGAGGGCTGGCGGATGCGGGGGCGTGACCAGGTGCGCGCGATGGTGGAATCGCCCGCGCATCGGACGCTCATCGCCGCCGGGTCGGCGCATTTCCAGGGTCCGGCACGCATCGACATCGACGGTGACGAGGCGCTCGCGGTCTTCGAATCACTGCTGGTGCATCGCGAATCGGACGGTTACGAGGTGCTGCGCGCGAGTGTGCACCGGCTCGAACTGCGCCGCGAATCCGACGGGTGGCGCATCGCCCGCCGCACCGGCCGGCTGCTCGACGGGGGTGAGCAGGCACGAGAACTGCTGTCCACCTTCGCGCGCCGAAGCGGGGACCGGCCCTCGGCCGATCCCCGCGACTGAATGCCGGTTACTTGTCGGCGATGAGCCCGTACTCGGCGAGCAGCAGTCCGACCTCCGAACTCTCCAGCTTCCCGATGAGCCTGCGCCGCAACGCCTCCGGGCCCGGGATCTTCAGCGCGTCCCCGTCGCGCATGTGGCCGACCGCATTGAGCAGTCTGCGCACGTCGTACGTGGAGTTGAACACTTCGGGCACGCCACGCTCGATGCCCAGCAGCCGATAGGCGGCCTCCATACCGGTGCGCACCGAGTACTCGGTGGTGAAGATGCAGTCCCGGCTCGTTTCGGCGAACTGGCCGATGAAGGCGAAGTTCACCGCGCCCTCGGGCACCACGTCGGGCCTGTCACCGGCCTGGCGCGGCATGAAGAACGAGGTGACGTAGGGCATCATCACAGGCACGCACTTCGCGGCCTCGGCCGCCAGTTCCGGGATGTCGTCGAGCGGAACGCCCAAGTGGTACAACCACTCCTGGGTGATCTCCTCGCCGGTGCACTCCTGCATCGTCTTGTGCACGTAGTCGCCCGGCTTGTCGGCGAACAGCGAGTACACCCACACCACGATCTGATCGGCCGGTTGCTGTTTGAAGTGCGGTTGCCGGTTCACCGTCCAGCTCAGCAGCCAGCTGGAATCCCGGGCGGTGACGATGCCGCCGGTGACGACCTTGCCGCTGAAGGGATCGCGTTTGCAGATCTTGCGGATGTACTCCGGTATGCGCTGATCGAGTGTGGTGACCGTCGCCGATTCCCATTTGGTCTGGGGAATATGGGATCCGAAGACGTCGGGGCGGCCGAAGGCGCGATCCTTGGCCGCGATCCGCCGCCACAGTTCCCATGCGGGCGCCGGTCCCTCGTTCAGTGTCGCCGGGGTGTGGTGATCGCCCTCGTCGGAGTTCTCCACCAGCGAACCGATCGTGGTGAACAACAGATCGTCCGGGCCCAGCCGGACGCCGCCCTCGACCCCGTCCGAGACCCAGTGGATACCGGTGGCCTGCTTGCGATCCGCGGTGATGTCGAAGTCGATATCGGTGACCTCGGTATCGAACCGGAACGTCACGCCCTGATCGAGCAGCCACCGATACAGCGGCAGCACCAGCGATTCGTACTGGTTGTACTTGGTGAACTTCAATGCCGAGAAGTCCGGCAGGCCGCCGATGTGATGGATGAACCGGTGCAGGTACAGCTTCATCTCCAGCGCGCTGTGCCACTCCTCGAAGGCGAACATCGTGCGCCAGTACAGCCAGAAGTTGCTCTGCAGGAAGTCCTTTCCGAACACCTCGTCGATGCGCTTGTTCTCCATCTCCTCGCGGGTGGCGAGGAAGATCTTCGCGATGTCCTTCTGCGCCCTGTCGTTCAGCGCGAAGAGGCCGTCGGTGTGCGCGTCCTGGCCGCGATCCACCGTGGCACGCTGCAGCGAGTAGTTCGGATCGTCCTTGTTCAGCCAGTAGAACTCGTCGAGGACGCTCGCGCCCTCGATCTCGATCGAGGGCACCGAGCGGAACAGGTCCCATAGGCACTCGAAGTGGTTCTCCATTTCGCGGCCACCACGGATGACGAAACCCTTTGCCGGCTCCTTGATTCCGTCCAGCGCGCCACCGGGCAGCTTCAATCGCTCCAGGATGGTGATCCGGTCACCGGACATCTGCCCGTCGCGGATCAGGAAGGCCGCGCCCGACAGCGAGGCCAGGCCCGCCCCGACGAACCACGCCGTCTTGTCGTCGACGCCCTCGGGTTTGCGCGGGCGGGCGAACGCCTCGTAGTTGCCGCTGCTGTAGTACATTCGGGTCTCTCCTGCCTCTAGGTTGTTCGCCCCGACTGTCGAATGTGGCTGTGCCGTAACGCCTTACGCGTTGTACCGGTAGAAGCCCTCGCCGCTGGCCAGGCCGAGCCTGCCCTTGTCGATGTATTCCGACTTCAGCCACCGCGCCAGCTTCTGGCCGTCCTCGCCGCTGTTGACCAGGATGTTGTACGGCGTGGTCAGACCGACGATGTCGAGGATCTGGAAGGGGCCCGCGGGCGCGCCGGTGCCGATGCGCCAGGTCTCGTCGACGGCCTTCGGCTCCGCGTAGCCGCCCGCCGCCAGCGCCATCGCCGAGTTGAGGAACGGCACGAGCAGCGAGTTGAGGACGTAGCCGGCCTTCTCCTTGTGCAATTCGATCGGCACCATGCCGATGGCCCGGGCGAATTCCACCACCGCCTGATACACCTTCGGATCGGTGTCCTCGGTGCCCATGACCTCGGCGGTGTTGAAGTGCCACACCTGATTCGCGAAGTGCAGGGCGAGGAATCGGTCCGGGCGGCCGGTGGCGTCCTTCATGTCGCTGGGCAGCAGCGTCGAGGAGTTGGTGGCGAAGATGGTGTGCTCGGGCGCGAGCTCACCGAGCCGGCGATAGGTGTCCTGTTTGATCGACAGCACCTCGGGCACCGCTTCGATGATCAGATCCGCGTCCCGGGCCGCCTCGGCGAGATCGCTGGTGAGCGCGATGCCCGCGGCGGCGGCCTCGGCCTTGCCGTCACCCGCGCCCGGTACCTGCTCACGGTAGGTGGCCGCGAGTTTGTCGAAACGCTCGTGCGCGGCGGTCAGCGCCTCGTCGTTGATGTCGTAGGCGGTCACCTCGAAACCGTTGAAGGCGGTCTGGAAGGCGATCTGGGATCCCAGGACGCCGGTCCCGAGGACGCTCACCTTGCGAATCGTGCCGGACATGTCGACTCCGTTCTGCGGGCCGTGGCCCGCGTTGGTTTTTCAGGCTCCGGTGACCGCGGCGCTGCGGAAACCGGCGACGAGCTGAGCGATCTGGGCGTGGAGATCGTCGATCGGATCGTGGTGGGGGTGGACGCCGGTGGACGGGCGCACCAGCGCCATGTGCAGTACCGCGAAGAGACTGCGGCCCGCCACGCGGGCCGCCTCCCGCTGCGCGGCCGTGGGCTCGCCGGAGTTCGCGACCGCGGTCAGCAGAATCTCGGCGAGGACCGACTCGAGCTGCGCCACCAATGCCAGCCCCTGTTCCCGGTAGGTCTCCTCGGGCGGGCCGAACAGTAATTCGCGCTGGTAGGCGATGGTGTTCTCGGTATTGCGCGCCGCCGCGACCAGGATCGGCCGCAGCAATGCCGTGATCGCGCCCACCGGATCGGCGATGTCGCGGGCGCGGCGGGCGCCGGCCTCGAGCGCCGACCGGAAGTCCTCGTTGTAGACCATGAGCAGCAGCTGTCCCTTGGACGAGGCGTAGCGGAACAGCGTGCCCGCGGCGATATCGGCCCGATCGGAGATCTGCTGAGTGGTGACCGCGGAGAAACCGCGTTCGGCAAACAACCGCGCGGCCACCTCGAAGATCCGGCTCTGCTTCTCGCGCATATTGCGCACCCGCCGCCCGACCTGCCGGCTCTGCTGTGTACTTGCCACTCGACACCTCCTATCGGCCGATAAGAATGAGTGCGCTCATAAATGAGCATACTCAGAGCTATCGGAAGTGCAACACGTCCAGCATGACGTCGGCCACGTGCGCGGGTGCCGGCCTCGTCGCAGGCGTGGCCCGTTCGTGATGACCGGCCCGCCCGCGACAATGGACCGACCGCGGTCGCGGCGACCACGGCAGCGAAGGAGGGCCACGATGGCCGAACGGGTGACCACGGAGCGCGAGATCACCGTGAGTGTCGATCTGTGCACGTCGCGGGGCCGGCTGAATCCCGACGCGGTGGGCTGGACGCGCCGGCCGCTGCACCGGGCGAATCTGCGTGGCTGGGGTCGCACCAAGCGGTGGGAGTACTGGGGCATCGTCACCCCGGACCACATCATCGGAATCGTGCTGACGTCGCTGGATTACGCCGGTCTGCAGGGTATCTACCTGCTCGATCGGGCGAGCGGCACCGAGATCGTCAAGGATGTGGTGACGCCGTTCGCCCGCGGTGTGCACCTTCCCGATCGCAGCGGTGTCGGCGCCGCGACCGGACATGCCGGCGATCTGGTGATCGAATTGCGAAACGACCCGGACGGCACCAGGATTCACGCCGCCACCCCGCGCATCGATATAGATCTGGCGGCCGGACTGCCGGCGGGACACGAATCGCTCGGTGTCGTGGTGCCATGGAGCGCGAAGCGCTTCCAGTACACCGTCAAGGATCTCGGCCGTCCGGTATCGGGCACCCTCACCGTGGACGGCGTCGCCTACGTGGTCGCCGACGGGTTCGCCGTCCTCGACCACGGACGCGGGAAGTGGCCGTACTCGATCGCGTGGAACTGGGCCGCCGGCTGCGGCCCGGAGACGGCGATCCAACTCGGCGGCAAATGGACCGATGGCACCGGTTCGACCGAGAACGCGCTGTTCGTGCGTGGCCGGCTGCACAAGATCGACGATGAGCTGGAATGGGTGTACGACCGCCGGGATTGGTTGCGGCCGTGGCAGATTCGCGGCCCGCGCGTCGCCGTCGAATTCACGCCCTTCCATGTGCGCGAATCCCGGACGGCGCTGGGTGTGCTGGCCAACGACACTCATCAGTGCTTCGGGCACTTCACCGGCCGGGCCCGCACCGACGACGGGGATTGGGTGGAGCTCGACGGCCTCACCGGCTGGGCGGAAGAGGCGCGCAACCGCTGGTGATCCGAAACGCTACCTACTCGCAATAGCTATTGCGTTCTTGTCTTGCGGATGTAGCATTATCGAAACCGAGAATGCGATTTCCGCCAGGTTGTCGCGACGTAGCGGGGTTCCGGGAGGTGGCGGCATGGCGATAACTCTGCCGGGCTGGTCCCGGAGTATGTCCCGCCGTTCGGCGGGCGGACTGCAGACCATCGGCGGACTGTTCGCCATGTCGGCCGATGCGGTGAAGTTCGCGTTCCGCCGTCCCTTTCAGACCCGCGAATTCCTGGAGCAGTCCTGGTTCGTGGCCCGGGTCTCGCTGATTCCGACCCTGCTCGTGGCGATTCCGTTCACCGTGCTGGTGAGCTTCACGCTCAACATTCTGCTGCGCGAATTGGGTGCGGCCGACCTCAGTGGCGCGGGCGCGGCATTCGGCGCGGTCACCCAGGTGGGTCCCATGGTGACCGTGCTGATCGTCGCCGGATCCGGTGCGACCGCGATGTGCGCGGATCTGGGCTCGCGGACCATCCGCGAGGAGATCGACGCCATGGAGGTGCTCGGCATCAATCCGGTGCAGCGACTCGTCACCCCGCGCATGCTCGCTTCGGGACTGGTCGCGCTGCTGCTGAACAGTCTGGTCTGCATCATCGGTATCGCCGGTGGTTACGTCTTCTCCGTCTATGTGCAGAACGTCAATCCCGGTGCCTTCGCCAACGGCATCACCCTGCTGACCGGGCTGAACGAAGTCGTGATCTCGGCGGTCAAGGCGCTGTTGTTCGGTCTCGTCGCCGGGCTCATCGCCTGCTATCGCGGGCTGATCGTCTCCGGTGGCGCGAAGGCCGTGGGCAATGCGGTGAACGAAACCGTGGTCTATGCCTTCATGGCGCTGTTCGTGATCAATGTCGTCGTGACCGCGATCGGCATCCAGATGACGGCCAGATGAGGGGGAACGGCTGTGGTACTGGAAGCAAGATATCCGCGTGCCGTGCGGCGGGCGCGCCGGCCGGTGAAAAGCCTCGGCAGCATCGGCGATCACACGCTCTTCTACGTGCGGGCGCTGTTCGGCGCTCCGTTCGCCGCGTGGCGCTACAAGAAGGAGACCATCCGGCTCATCGCCGAATTCAGCATGGGCTCCGGCACTTTGGCGGTTTTCGGCGGCACCGTGGTGATCGTCGGATTCCTCACCCTCGCCACCGGTGGCACCCTGGCCGTGCAGGGCTACAGCTCCCTGGGCAATATCGGCATCGAGGCATTGACCGGATTCCTGTCGGCCTTCATCAATGTGCGCATCTCGGCGCCGGTGGTGGCCGGCATCGGACTGGCGGCCACGTTCGGCGCGGGAGCCACCGCGCAGTTGGGCGCCATGCGGATCAACGAGGAGATCGACGCGCTGGAATCCATTGCGATCGAGCCGATCGCCTATCTGGTCGGCACCCGCATCGTGGCCGGGATGATCGCGATCACGCCGCTGTACTCACTCGCGGTGGTGGCCTCCTTCCTCGCCAGCCGGGTCACCACCGTCTTCCTGCTCGGCCAGTCCTCGGGGCTGTACGACCACTACTTCACCACCTTCCTCAATCCGCTCGATCTGGTGTGGTCGTTCGTGCAGGCGATCCTGATGGCACTGACAATTCTGTTGATACACAGCTATTTCGGCTTTTTCGCCGCCGGCGGGCCGTCCGGAGTGGGTACCGCGGTCGGCAACGCGGTGCGGACCTCGCTGATCGCGGTCGTCTCGGTGACCTTGCTGGTCTCGTTGGCCATCTACGGTTCCAACGGCAACTTCAACCTGTCGGGCTAGGGGAGAAGCCTTGTTGCGCAGCATTTTACGTCCGATCGTGGGTCTGCTGTCGATCGCCGCGATCGCCGGGGTGGTCGCTCTGGCGGTGGTCATGTTCCGCGGCGGATTCGCCGACACCGTGCGGGTCACCGTCCTGTCACCGCGTGCGGGCTTGGTCATGTACCCCGATGCGAAGGTGAAGATGCGCGGGGTGACCGTGGGCAGGGTGGCCGCGGTGGACGAGCGGCCCGACGGGCTCGCCGCGATCCAGCTGGCGATCGACGCTGATCAGGTGAAACGGATTCCGTCGAATGTGACCGTGGACATCGCCTCCACCACCGTGTTCGGCGCCAAATTCGTCGAATTCCTGCCGCCGGCGGAGAAATCCGCGTCCTCGATCCACGCCGGCCAGATCTTCGACTCCCGGCACGTGACTGTCGAGATCAACACCATCTTCGAACGATTGACCGCGGTGCTGGGGCAGATCGAACCGGAGAAGCTGAACGAGACGCTGGGCGCGATCGCCGGTGCGACCAACGGCCGCGGCGAACAGGTCGGGCAGATGCTGACCGATCTCGACTCGTTCCTGGCCGAGATCGAGCCGGCTCTGCCCTCGCTGAGTCATGAGATCGCGGCCGGACCGAATGTGGCCGCCTCCTACGGCGATGCCGCGCCGGACCTGCTGTCCACCGCGCGCAACGCCGCCACGATCAGCCGGACCGTGGTGGACGAACAAACGAATCTGGATGCGCTGCTGGTCAATGCGATCGGCCTGGCCGATGTCGGCAATCAGGTGCTCGGCGACAACGGCGCGCCGCTGGCATCGATGCTGCACCTGCTGGTACCCACCACCGATCTGGCCGCCGAATACGCACCGGCGCTGAAATGTTCGATCGAGGGCTTGGACTACATGGACAATGTGAAACCGGTGCAGGTTCCGGGCATGGGACTGACGGTCAACTTCCTGTGGGGCGCCGAACCGTACCGATATCCGCGCGATCTGCCCAAGGTCGCCGCATCCGGTGGCCCGCAGTGTTCGGTGCTGCCGGTGCCCTACAACGGCAAGCCCAAGTTCGTGGTGGTCGACGACGGCGCCGTCCCGTTCCCGAATACCAACCGGACCCTGCGCGTGAATCCGGATCTGCTGCAGAGCGTGCTGTTCGGGGCCGTCGATCCCGCCGCCGGAGGTCCGCGATGAGACAACGGGATACGCCGCTGCTGAAATTCGGCGCCTTCGCGGTGGTGATGGTGATTCTCTCCGGATTCCTGGTCCTGGTCTTCGGCCAGTACCGCACCGGTGCGACCAACGGCTATTCGGCGGAATTCACCGACTCGTCGGGACTGCGTTCCGGAGACAGTGTGCGGGTGGCCGGCGTCGAGGTGGGCCGGGTGCAGGGGGTGACGCTGCGTCCGGATCAGCGGGTGGTGGTGACCTTCGACGCCGACCGAGACATCGTGCTCACCGGGGGCACCAAGGCCGCCATCCGCTATCTGAACCTCGTCGGCGACCGCTATCTCGAACTGACGGACGGTCCGGGATCCACCGCGACCCTGCGGCCCGGCGCGCGGATTCCGTTCGAACGCACTACGCCCGCACTGGATCTCGACCTCCTGCTCGGCGGCCTGAAACCGGTGCTGCAGGGACTGAACGCCCAGGAGGTCAATTCGCTCACCTGGTCGCTGGTGCAGATCGTGCAGGGGCAGGAGGGCACGGTGGATTCGCTGCTGACCAAGACCGCCTCCTTCTCCTCCCGGCTCGCCGACACCAGCGATGTGGTGGGCAAGCTGATCGACAACCTGAACCAGGTGATGGAGACTCTGGCGAGCAACGGCACCCAGTTCTCCGATGCCATCGGCCGCCTCGAGCAACTGGTGACCCAGCTGTCGCAGGACCGCGATCCGATCGGCTCCGCGATCGACGCACTGGACCGCGGAACCGGCTCCGTCGCAGACCTTCTCACGCAGACCCGGGCTCCCCTGGCCGACAGCGTCGAACAGCTCGCGCGGCTGGCTCCCGCCGTGGACGACGGCAAGGACAAGGTGGACCACGCATTGCAGCGGGCGCCGGAGAACTTCCGGAAGATGGTGCGGACCGGCTCCTACGGCAACTTCATCCAATACTTCGTGTGCGCGTTGACCATCCGAGTCAGCGATCCGTCCGGGCAGGTCGTCCAGCTGCCGTGGATCAAGACCGAGACGGGGAGGTGTGCACCGTAAATGCTGCATTATCGCGGCGCTCATCTGTTACGTCCCGGACTGGTCGGGATCGTGGTGATGGTCTGCGTCATCCTCATCGGCCTGCAGTCGCAGAAGTTCATGGCATGGGGGACCACCGTGCGCTACCAGGCGCTGTTCGGTGAGGCCGCCGGACTGGCGGTCGGCGACGACGTGATCGTCTCGGGCGTACGGGTCGGCACCGTGCAGAAGGTGGTGCTGCACAACGGGGATGCGCTGGTGGTGTTCTCGGTGAACTCGACCATCCGGCTCGGCGCCGACAGTTCGGCGCACATCAAGACCAGTTCGCTGCTGGGGAAACGCGATCTCACGGTGGTCTCCGCGGGAACCGGCCGGATGCGCTCACTCGACACCATTCCGTCCTCGCGGACCTCCTCGCCGTATTCCCTGACCGATGCCGTCGGTGATCTGAGCACCAAGACCTCGGCGATCGACATCGATTCGCTCAACCGCTCCCTCGACATGCTGTCCTCGACGCTGAATCAGATCGCACCGCAGGTGGGCCCGGCATTCGACGGGCTGACACAGCTGTCGAAGACGATCAACAGCCGCAACGAATCGCTACGGCAGTTGCTGACCGGCGCGGGCACGGTCACCTCGGTGCTCGCCCAGCGCAGCGAGCAGGTGAATACGCTGATTCTCAACGCGAACGCGCTGGTCGACGTGCTCGCGCAGCGTCGCCAGGAAATCGTCGACCTGCTCGCCAACACCTCGGCGGTGGCGAAGCAGTTGTCGGGCCTGGTGGCCGACAACGAGGCCGCGCTCGGGCCGACACTGGACCGGCTGAACTCGATCGCCGCGATGCTCGAGAAGAATCGCGACAATATCGGCAAGGCCATCCCCGGATACGCGAAAGTCGCACTGACCCAGGGTGAAGCGGTCTCCGGCGGCCGCTTCTACAACGCCTACGTCGCCAATCTGATCGACGGCCAGGATATTCAGCCCTTCATCGACCGGGCGTTCGGCGTGAACCCGCCGGCCCAGTTCCCGCTACCGCATCCGGAGCCGCCGCGATGAGTACGAGATGGATGGTCCGGATCGTCGGTGCCGTGGTGATCGTCGCGGTCGTGGTGACCGGAGGCGTGATCGGTTATCGAGAACTGTTCGGGCCCAAGCACTTCACCGCGATATTCACCACCGCGACCGCGATCTATCCCGGCGACGACGTACGCGTCGCGGGGGTGAAGGTGGGGCATATCGAATCGATCCGGCCGCAGGGCACGACGACCCGGATGGTGCTCGCCGTCGACCGCGACGTCCGGGTGCCCGCCGGCGCGAAGGCGGTGATCGTGGCACAAAGCCTGGTCGCGGCCCGCTACGTCCAATTGACTCCCGCCTATCGAACCAGCGGCCCCACGCTTGCCGACGGTGCGGTGATCCCGGTCGAGCGCACCGCGGTGCCGGTGGAATGGGACGAGATCAAGACGCAATTGACCAAGCTGGCAACGGGTTTGGGCCCGAACGGCGACGCGGCGGGGAGTTCGATGGGCCGGTTCGTCGACAGTACCGCCGCCGCACTGAGCGACGGTAACGGGGAGAAGCTGCGCCAGATGCTGGCCCAGCTGTCCGCGGTGGGGCGCATCCTGGCCGACGGCAGCGGCAATATCGTCGACATCCTGCAGAATCTGCAGACGTTCGTGGACGCGCTGAAGGGCAGCAGTACCCAGATCGTCGAGTTCGAGAATCGGCTGGCGACACTGTCCAGCGTTGTCGACGACAGCAAATCCGATCTGGACGCGGCCCTGCGCGAACTGTCGGTCGCGGTCGGTGAGGTCCGGCGGTTCGTCTCCGAGAACCGCGCGAAGGCCGGCGAACAGGTGCAGCGGCTGGCGAATGTCACCCAGAATCTGGTGGATCATCGCGCGGATCTGGAGAATCTGCTGCATATCGCGCCGAACAGCATCGCGAACTTCTATCACATCTACAACCCCGACACCGGCACGGAGGCAGGGGTTTTCGAGCTCAACAACTTCTCCAATCCGATGCAGTTCATCTGCGCCGGGGTGGCGAGTATCGAGAACGCCACGGCCGCCGAATCGGGGGAGAAGTGCCGCCAGTATCTGGGGCCGATTCTGCCCCTGCTGAGTTTCAACTATCTGCCGTTCCCGGTGAGCCCGGTGACCGGGCCGGCGCCGGACCCGAACAACGTGATCTACAGCGAACCCGATCTGGTGCCGAAGATCGTCGGACAGCAGCCCGGCCCGTCGGCGCCGACATCGGTCACCGAACTGCTCCAGCCCTGGGGGAGGCCACCGTCATGATCGCGCGGTTGCTCGTCCTGTGCGCGTGCGCACTGGTCACCGTCACCGGATGTGGCTGGCGCGGCGTGGATTCGCTGCCGCTGCCCGGCGCCCCCGGCCGCGGTGCGGACGCCGCGATCTATCACGTCGAGATGGCGAATGTCGGGACGCTGGTGTCGAATTCGCCCGTGATGATCGACGACGTGGTGGTCGGCAGCGTCGGGTCGATCACCGTGCACGGCTGGCACGCCGTCGTGGACGTCTCGGTGAAGCCGGATGTGGTCGTGCCCGCGAATGTGGCGGCGACGATCGGCCAGACCAGTCTGCTCGGCTCGACTCATCTGGCGTTGAATCCGCCGGCCGGACAGGCGCCGAGCGGGCGCCTGCAGCCCGGGGCCACGGTGCCGCTGAACCGGACCTCGACCTATCCGTCGACCGAACAGACCCTCGCGTCGCTGTCGGTGGTGCTCAACGGCGGCGGGATGGGTCAGATCAACGACATCATCCACAATCTCGATGCCGCGTTCTCCGGTCGTGAAAGCGCCATCCACGATCTGATCCCGCGCCTGGACGCGTTCATGACCGTGCTGGATCAGCAGCGCGACAATCTGCTCGCCACCGTGACCGGGCTGAACCGGATGGCGGAAACCTTCGCCCAGCAACGGGATACGGTCAGCGATACCTTGCGCGAGGTCGGGCCCGCACTCGAGGTGCTGCTCACCGAGCGGCCGAAGATCACCACCGCACTCGACAAACTGCGTACCTTCAGCGACACCGCGACCGGGGTGATCTCGCAGGTGCAGTCGGATCTGCTCACGAATCTGCACAACCTCGAACCGACCCTGCGGGAATTGGCCGACGTGGGATCGAAGATCGACGGCGCGGTCTCCTTCCTCACCGTGTTCCCCTACGGGCAATACGGCATCGACCACGGTATCCGCGGCGACTACGTCAATCTGTTCGCCACCATCGACCTCACCGTGCCGCGGTTGCGGCGCGAACTGCTGCTCGGCACCCCGCTGGGTGACCCGAACGCCGTACTGCAGGCGATGGTCGGCGACCCCGGCTACGGCACCCAGACCAACGACCCGCTGGGTGCGCCGGTGAACCCGCCCGATCCGAACGGAGGCGGCCGATGATCCTCACCCGATTCGTCCGAGCGCAGCTGGTGATCTTCTCGATCCTGGCCGTGATCGGCATGGTGTCGATGGCCGTGCAGTACATGCGGCTGCCGACCCTCGCCGGTATCGGCACCATGAAGGTGACGCTGGAACTTCCGACCTCCGGTGGGCTGTATCGATTCGGCAATGTCACCTATCGCGGCGTTCAGATCGGCAAGGTCACCTCCGTCGATCTGACCGACGACGGGGTGAAGGCGACCCTGTCCATCGACGGCGGGCACAAGATCCCCGCCGATCTGCGGGCGCAGGTGCGCAGCGTGTCGGCGGTGGGCGAGCAGTACGTCGATCTGCAACCGCGCACCGACGCACCGCCGTATCTGCACGACGGATCCGTGATCGACGTGCGCGACAGCACCGTTCCGCAACCGGTGGGACCGATGCTCGACGAACTCGACACTCTCGTCGGCAGCATTCCCAAGGACAGGCTGCACGACATGCTCGACGAGGTGTTCACCGGCGTGAACGGTGCCCGATACGACCTGCAGTCGCTGCTGAACTCCGCGTCGACGGTGGCCGCCGATGCGAACCGGACCGGTGACACCACCCGCGACCTGCTGGCGAAGGCCGAGCCGCTGATGGACTCGCAGGACCGCTCGGCCGACGCGATCCGGATCTGGGCGCGCAGCCTGGCCGGAGTGTCGGGACAGATCGCCACCGACGACGAGCAGGTGCGGACCCTGCTGAACACCGGGCCGGGCGCGGCGCAGGAGGCGACGAAACTTCTGGATTCGGTGAAGCTCACACTGCCCGTGCTCCTGTCGAATCTGACCTCGGTCGCGCAGCTGGGCGTGACCTATCACGCCGGGCTGGAACAGGTGCTGGTGTTGCTGCCACCCGAGGTCTCGATCGTGCAGGCGGTGCAACCCACGAAGAACGCACAGGGCTTGGGGCCCGGAGACTTCCGGATCAGCGGGGTCTCGGATCCGCCGGCCTGTACGGTCGGCTTCCTGCCGCCGTCGGCATGGCGGCCGCCGTCGGACACCACCACCATCGACACCCCCGACGGCTTGTACTGCAAGCTGCCACAGGATTCGCCCGTCGCGGTCCGCGGCGCGCGCAATTTCCCGTGCGCCGGGAAACCGGGGAAGCGGGCGCCGACGGCGGAGATCTGCAACAGCGACCAGGAATACGAACCGGTGGCGCCGGACCAGCCGGTGGTGGGACCGTATCCGCGCGATCCGAATCTGGAAGCACAAGGCATCCCGCCGGATTCGCGGTGGAACGCACCGCCGCCGGCGCCGGCCGCGCCGGGAGTTCCCCTGCCGCAATTGCCGCAGATCGAGCTGCCCAGGATTCCCGGGTTGAACGCGCCCGCGGCATCGCGCTCGACCACCGCACCGTCGGTGGGCTTCGCCCACTACGACCCGCGCACCGGGAACTACCTGGCGCCGGACGGAAGGATGTATCGGCAGGACGATCTGGCCGGTACCCGCCCGGCGAGCTGGAAAGACATGGTGGCGCACTGAATTCGACGCCTACCTCGCTCGCTCGCGGTGCGGACTCACACCGGATCGAAGGACGAGATCAACCACTTGCCGTCGACCTGCGAGAGCGAGACCTTGACACTGCTCGAGGTCATCGACGGATCGGGCTTGTCGGAGGTGGTGGTGGTCTGATTGATGAACACCAGCACCACGGCCGAATCCGGACGCATCTGCTCGATCGCCGAACGCACCACGGCCGCTGAGGTTTTCACCGCCTTCTGCTTGGCCGCCGGCGCGACCACCTGCTGGGTGAACTGCCCGTAATAGGTGAGGAAGTCTCCGGTCAGGAAGGACCTCGCGGCGGTGAGATCGTGGTCGAGGGTGTCGGGAGCATAGGAGAGAATCGCGACCGAGCCGTTCGAGGCGGCGGCGATCGCCGCGCGCTGGGCGGCGTCGTCGGTCTGCTGATCGGGGCGGTACTGCGTGAAGTACAGGCTGGTCGCCGCCACCACGGAGGCCGCCGCGAGTCCGCCGAGCAGTCCGGCCCCCACCCCGGCGCGGTGGCCGCGCACCCAGGTCAGCGCCGCGCGCGGGCGTGGGAGCTTCCGCGCACCCTTCTCGGAAGGCGCAGGCGCCCCGTTTCTTTCGGAGTTCGCACTTTCGCGCTCGTCGATGTGCTCGGGCCGGGAATCGGAGGATGTGCTCACGGGACGAACTCCACTTTCGACATCTTGAGTTGGCCGTCGACGCGTTCCACGGTGACGCTCAACCGCCAGGCGCGCGGTTCCTGTTTCGCGCCGGCGGAATTGGTGACCTCGGAGGTCGCCGCGACCAGGACCACCGCCGAGTCGTCGGTCATCGACTGCACCGCGGCCGCGTCGACCCTGCCCTGGGTGGCAACCTTGGACTGCTGGATCACCTTGGCGAAATCGTCTGCGCGCGACTGGAAATCGTTGCGGAAGGCACCCGTGGAATCGTCGAGCACGCGCTTCACGTCATCGGCGGCATGATTGAAATCCAGTGAGGTCAGCGTGGTCACGCCCTGCCGCGCCGCCGCCACGAACTCCGCTTCGCGATGCTGCCTCGCGGTCACATCGTGATGCCGCCACATCATGTATCCGCTGCTGCCCAGTCCGGCGCACAGGACGATCGCCGCGACCGCCACACCGGCCGTGCGCCGCCGGATATGTCGAACGGCGCCCAGCCGTGGTCTCTTGTGGCGTCTGCTTCCCTCGGGCTCCGAGCCGGGATCGTTCGTCGCGGCGGGCTCGAGGTCCGACTCGGGCTCGAGATCGGACGTGGTAGCGGCGTCGGAGGCCGTGTCCGCATGGTCATCGTCGAGGGTCCGCTCGGCGGTTGTCGCGGGCTGCCGGGCTTGCCTGTCTTCCGGGCCGGGGACGGGGTCGTCGCTGTCCGGCGTGTCGTTTGGGTTCGGGTGTGTGCTCGCCTGTACGGCGGATCCGGCGCGGCGACGCAGCGTTGCCGCGCGAGCTCGGGCGCGGGCAGCGGCTGCCACCGCCTCGGCGGCTTCGGCCTCGGCTTCGGCTTCGGCGGCGGCCAGCAGCAGATCGCGATCGGAGATATCACCGGTATCCGGCGGCGAGGGGTGTGTTCCGGACGTCACTGCGCGCTCCGTTCGTCGGGCCGGTGGCTGGCAGACCTGCGAGAACAATACTTCCACGCATTGAGAATCATACTCTACCTGCGAGGCGCTGCGAACGCCCTAGATATAGCGGGATCTGCATGTAACCTGCGGGATTGTCATTAACAGTTTTGGAGAATATCCGTCTCTCGCGGTGGAGGGAGGCGCCATGACCCGAGGTCCGCAGCCGCCTGCCCGTGTGCCTGTCCGCGGCCGAGCCGCATTCCGGAGATTTCCGCAAGGGGTGAACCAGTGACCGTCAGCGCGGCCAGCGACGTCCACTACGACCCGTACGACGTCGAACTCAACGCCGATCCCTATCCCATGTTCAAGCGCCTGCGCGACGAGCTGCCGATCTACTACAACGCCGAGCACGACTTCTACGCGCTGAGCCGATTCGAGGACGTCAACGCCGGCCTCATCGACAAGGACACCTTCATCTCCGGCCGCGGCGCGATCCTGGAGCTCATCAAGGCGAATATCGAAATACCGTCCGGCGTATTGCTTTTCGAGGATCCGCCGGTGCATACGTTTCACCGCAAACTGCTCTCCGGATGCCGACGCGGACCATCGGCATGCTGCTCGGCATCCCGGAAGAGGATCAGGAAGCCATCCGCGATTTCGCCAACGAGCAGATGCGCACGGAGGAGGGCAAGCCGATGAAGGCCGCCTCCGAGGGCATGGTGTCCGGCGCCGGGAACGAGACCACCACCCGCCTGATCGGCTGGGCCGGAAGGGTTCTCGCCGATCATCCCGGCCAGCGCCGGCTGCTGGTCGAGAATCCGGCGCTCGTCCCGCAGGCGATCGAGGAACTGCTGCGCTTCGAATCACCCGCCCCGCACACCTGCCGCCACGTCACCCGCGAGGTCGAGTACTACGGGCAGAAGGTGCCCGAGGGGTCGGTGCTGATGTTCCTGATCGGCGCGGCGAACCGCGACCACCGCCACTTCGCCCCGGACGGAGACGTTTTCGACATCCGGCGCGCACCGCAACCGCATCCGGCGTTCAGCGTCGGCACCCACTTCTGCCTGGGTTCGGCGCTGGCGCGGCTGGAGGGTCGCATCGCACTCGAGGAGATCCTGAAGAGGTTCCCGGAGTGGGAGGTCGATATGTCGCAGGCGCGCCTGTCGCCGACCTCGACGGTGCGCGGCTGGGAAAGTCTGCCCGCCCGCACCTGAACCGGTTGTCGCGCAGGCGGATCGCGAAGATCCGGCCGGCGCCTCGAGACCGCGCCGGAGGCGAGTTCGACTCCTGGATGCAATGATCGGACTCGCACCCGTTTCTGATCGAGGTCGAGGAGACAGCAGATGAGCTTTCCGCAGCGGTACGGGCCGTGGGCGTTGGTGGTCGGTGCCGCGCTGGGATTGGGGGCCGAATTCTGCCGTCAGCTCGCCGAACGCGGCCTGAATCTCGTCATGGTCGCGCTGGAGAAGGACGAACTCGACACGCTGGCAACGGATCTGGCCGACCGCTACGGAATCCGCACCCACGCGGTCACCGGCGACATCACCGCGCCGGAGGTGCTGGAATCGGTGGCGCTGCTGGTCGACGACGTCGAACTCGGCCTGGTCGTCTACAACGCCGGGCTCTCGGTCTGTGGCATGTGGCTGGATACACCGCTGGAACGGCATCTGAAGACGATCGATATCAACGTGACCGCGATGATGACCGTCCTGCACCGATTCGTGCCGCCGATGATCGAACGGGGTCGCGGCGGGGTGATCCTGCTCAGCTCCATGTCCGGCCTGCTCGGCACCCCCATGTACGCCTCGTACGCGGGCACCAAGGCGTTGACGCTGAATCTGGCCGAATCACTGTGGGACGAATGGCGCCCGCACGGTGTCGACGTCGTCGCGGTCGTTCCCGGCCCTACCGACACCCCCGGCTACCGCGCCGACCAACCGCGCACGGTCCGCAATTCCCCGAAGGTGATGCCGGTCGCCCCGGTGGTCGCCGCCGGCCTGGCCGCACTCGGCAGACAACCCTCGGTGATTCCCGGCCGGGCCAATCGCTTCAACGGCACACTGCTGTCCCGAATTCTGCCGCGCAGGACAGCCGTCGCCCTCATGGGCAAGAACATGCGAGAGATGTACGCCGGGAAATAGACGGTGGCGACGGCTCGGGTGGCACGTCCGAATGTCCTGGAGCCGAATTCGCGTGCGGATTCAGGAGGTGAAGCGCGCGTCGACCCAGGCGAGGGCGTCGGTAAGTGAGGCCTGCAGGATGCCGCGGTGGTCGACGCCGGGGTAGGTCCGATAGGTGACCTGCTGATCGGCCAAGCGCAAGCGGGCGACCATCGCATCCGTCGCGCGCGGGGGCACCGTCGTGTCGGCGCTGCCCTGCAACACCAGCAGCGGTACGTCGACGCGCTGTGTGCTGGGGTCGTTGTCGGTCAGTACCCGGAGCAGGGGTGCGGCGTCGCCGAGCGGGCTGAACGCCGCATCGGCGGGCAGGCCGCCCCAGCTGTCCGGTGCGCGCAAGGCGCCGAGGCATCCGGTGTCGGCCTCGGGCAGCAGGTTCAGTGCGCGCGGGGTCAGGAAGCGGGACGGATCGATGTTCTCGGCGGTCTGCGCGCCGCGAATCAGCAACGGCAGGAACGCATTCGAGTTGCCGAGCGGGCCGGCCAGGACTTCGCCGGCCCCGACCGTGCTCACCACCCGCTGCGCTCCGATGCCGAATTCCACCTGTGATGCCGGTGCGAGTGCCACCACACCGCGCAGATCGAGTCCGGGCGCCCAGGCGCGGGCCTGCGCATCGGTGAAGACGGCCGCCTGGCCACCCTGCGAGTGGCCGATCGCCGCCCACCGCGTGCCGATCGATGCGTCGAGTTCACGGGCGGCCAGGGCCATATCGGCCACGGCCCGTGCCTCGGTGGTGCCGATCAGGTATCCGTGCGGGCCCGGGGTGCCGAGCCCCTGGTAATCGGTCTGTGCCACCGCGTATCCGGCCGCGAGCCAGCGCTGCTGTACGTCGCGCACCTGCGCGGTGTAGTCGTGGGCGGGGTAGTCGGGACCGGTGTCGCGCGAGGGTGCGCAGATATCGGCCACTCCGGTGGTGCCGTGCGCCCACGAGATGAGCGGCCAGCCGTCCGGTGGTGGTGTACCGCCGGGCACCGCCAGCGTTCCCGAGACGGCGACCGGATGGCCCTGCAGATCCACCGAGCGATAGAGGACGAGCAGATTCCGCGCTCCGGGCAGGCCCGGATCACCGGTGATACTGCGGGCCCGGATCACCGAGCCGTGCGGTCCGGCGATCGCCTCGGCGGGTGCGTCGTAGAACGCCTGCCCCTCCGGTACGGCCGTCGCGCCGGTGGGGTCCGCCGATGCGCCGGCGGTCGCGGCCGCGATCGAGGCCAATGCCGCGACGACCACCAGCGGACCGTGTCGTGCCCGGCGATTGCGGGCGATCTTGGTCGGTGTCGAATCGCGAGACATGAGTCCAACATATCCGGGCCGTGTAAAGGCCGACCACCGCGCCGGAATCATTGTGGCTCAACTTGTCTGCATTTCGATACCTGCGCGCAACTCGCCGGTTCGACCGTCGTGGTGGGAAGCGTGACGTTGTGCGCTGAAAAATTGCTGATATGACGGTACTGGATGCCCGCGACGGCGTGATCCCATTAGCCTGTGCGCCCGCGAATCCGTCATTCATTCGGAACGAACGATGCTGCCTCGCGCTGTCCCCGGTAATCTCGGCGCGGATACCGCTCGCCGAGACGAAGTGGAGCCACTATGACGGAATCAGCTGACGCGCATACCGCCGACGAACCCGACCGGCCCGTCGTGGTCGGCGTCGACGGCTCGGAGATCTCCTATCAGGCGGTGGCCTGGGCCGCGGTCGATGCCGTAATGCACGGGCGGCGTCTGGACATCGTCACCTCGGCCAGGCTGCCGACCGGTTTCGGCTCGGAAGTATGGACCGGTGGCGCCGATTGGGTGCGCGAGGACGGCGAGCGCATCGTCGCCGAGGCGCGCCGGATCGCCGGATTGGTCGAGGGGCCGCTGGAGATCAATGCCGAGCTGGTGTTCGATCCGATCATCCCGACCCTGATCAAGCGGTCGGAACGCGCCTACCGCGTGGTCGTCGGCAGTCGCGGGCGCGGCGCCGTCCGGCGGGCGCTGCTCGGTTCGGTGAGTTCGGCGGTGGTGCAGCGGGCACACTGCCCGGTCGCGGTGATTCCCGGAAATTCCGCGACCGACATGGTGACCGCGGCGAAGCCGGTGGTGGTCGGCGTCGACGGCACCGAGAACAGTGAACCCGCGATCGGCGTCGCCTTCGACGAGGCGTCGCGGCGGAAGGTGCCGCTGATCGCCGTGCATACGTGGAGCGATATCAGCCTGCCCGAGGTCGCGGTGGCCGGTTGGGACACAGTGCGCGAATCGGAGCGCGCCGCTCTCTCGGAGAGTCTGGCCGGATGGCGGGAACAGTATCCGGATGTCGATGTGCGGCCGGTGGTCTGGGCCGACCGGCCGGCTCGGGCGCTGCTCGCCGAATCCGAACATTCCCAGCTGGTGGTGGTCGGCAGCCACGGCCGCGGCGGATTCACCGGAATGCTGCTCGGTTCGACCGGTCATGCCCTGTTGCAGTCGTCCGAATGCCCTGTGATCGTGGTGCGACGGCGGTGAGACGCACGCCGGGCGACCGACCGGCCGCCCGGCGTCATCCGCCGATCACACCGCCGAGAACTCCAACTCCGGCTCGTTCGCCGGCACCATGCTCACCGGCAGCGCCGTGAGCCCGCGAATCAGCAAACTCCTACGCCAGATCGGTTCCCCGTACTCGGGGTCGAGGGACAGCTCCGGAATCCGGTCGAGCAGCCGGTTGATCGCGATGGTGGCCGCCATCCGGGCCAGTGCGGCGCCGAGACAGAAGTGGATGCCGTGCCCGAAGGCGATATGCCGATTGTCCGCACGATCGACGTCGATCCGATCCGGGTGGGTGAAGCGGTCCGGATCGCGGTTGGCGGCCGCGAGCGAGATCATGATGAATGCGCGGGCGCCTATCTCCCGGCCACCCAGCACGATCGGCCGGGTGGTGTAGCACGCGGTGGCCAGGTGCACCGTGACCGTAGTTTCGTGCCCGGCCGCCAGCAGCAGCAACGGCATAGAGATCAGCTCGCTCCGGTCTAGCCGGCCACCGTCCTCCTCGGCGATGATCAGTTCCGAGAGCAGATCGTCCGGCGGCGCCATCGAGCCGTTCGTTCCCTTCCGGATGGTAATAGCTATAGCGCATTATTTCGGTTCGGTAGTGTCATAGCCGATGCGTTATCCGCATGATTGCCGAGAGCGCGCCCGAGTCGGTTCGATAACCAAGATCGCTCGTGAATTGCAAGTAGCGCCTCCCATCGCTGGGAGTGGCTTCCGGTTGTGCGACGAGGCAAGTGCTGGCATCGTTTTCCCCGCGGGACAGCAGCGGGCGTGAGGGATGTGATGAGTTCTGAATCCAACCGGCCGCCCGGGCACGCGCCGCAACCGTTCGGGCCGCCGGTGGGCTCCGCCGATTGGTATTCGCCGCCCCGTCCGCCGCAGCCGCCTCAGCTGCGCGATTCGCGTCCCGCGGCCTCGCCGCCGCGGATCGTCCGGCGCCCGCCCGAGTCGCCGGAATGGGCAATCGATCCCGATGCCATCCAGCTCGCACTGGGCCCGGCCACTCGTCCGCCGCGCCGGCCCCGTGGCCGCAAATGGTGGATCGCCGCATCGGCTACCGTCGTCGTGCTCGCGCTGGTCGGTGGCGGAATCGCGCTGGCCGTCACGGCCACGCGAAAGGAACCGGGTACCGCCGCCGCGATCGTGACCTCGACGGCCTCTGCTCCGGCCGGCTCCGCCGAAACGTCCGCCCCCGCTCCTGGGCCGCAGACTCCGGCATGCCCGGCCGAGGCGCACGACGGCATCGTGGTCGGCAACGGCGCCGGTGGCGTCACCGACGGGCCGAATTCGATTCTGGGATTCGAATACTCGTACTACACCGAGCGCAGCGGCGAGCGCGCCCAGGCCTTCGTCGCGCCGGATACCGTCAACGTCGCTCCCGCCGTGGGGCTGCAGCAGGCGATCGACACCGTGATCCCGGTCGGGACCACGTACTGCGTCCACATCACCACGCGCGAGCCGGAGCTGTTCGATGTGGATATCGAGGAGTACCGGCCCGACGGCGGTCACACGACCTACCGGCAATCGGTGCGCACGGTCGTCCGCGACGGCCGCACCCTGCTCTACGAGATCCGCGGGCGGTAGCGCCGATCCGGCGGGGCTGTACCGATGCCGCGGGCGCCGGTACGCTGCGAGATGCCGCGCTGAGAGGATGTGCCATGGATACTCGCATTGTTTCTCGGCAGTGCACCCTGTGTGAGGCGCACTGCGGAATCCGGGTCACCGTCGAGGACGACCGCGTCGTCCGGATCGAGGGAGATCCCGACGATGTGCTGTCCCAGGGATATATCTGTCCCAAGGCCACGGCGATGGGTGCACTGCACCACGACCCGGACCGGCTTCGCACGCCGGTACGCCGAGTCGGCGATCGGTTCGAGCCGATCGGATGGGACGAGGCGTTCCGGGAGATCGGGCAGCGGCTGCGCGAGATCCGCTCCGAACACGGTCCGAGCGCGATCGGCATGTATCTGGGAAACCCCGCGGCACACAGTTCTTCGGTGCTGTACGGCGTGTTGCTGCGGGTGGCGCTGCTGACCCGCAACTTCTTCTCCGCCTCGTCGATCGATCAGTTCCCGCAGGAGTTCGCGGCCTGGCGGATGTTCGGATCCAATGTCCTGATGCCGGTCGCCGATATCGATCGCACCGACCGGCTGGTGATCCTGGGTGCGAACCCGGCCGTGTCGAACGGGTCGGTGACCACCATGCCGAACGCCAAACAGCGCATCAAGCGGGTGCGGGAGCGCGGCGGCACGGTCGTGGTGATCGATCCACGCCGCACCGAGACCGCGCGACTGGCCGACCAGCACATCGCCGTCGTCCCCGGCGGTGACGTCTATCTGCTGCTGGCCGTGCTCCATGTGCTGATCGACGAGAAACTGTGCGACGAACGGGCCGTGCGCGCGCGCTGTTCGGGCTGGGACGAGCTGCGCGAGACCGTCGCACAGTGCACTCCCGAACTCGCGGCCCCGCACGCCGGTGTCGACGCCGAGACCATCCGCGGTTTCGCCCGCGACCATGCCGCGGCCCGCTCGGCCGTGCTCTACGCGCGGATCGGGGTATGTCAGCAGGTGACCGGCACGCTCACGCACTGGCTGGTGAACACGATCAACGCAGTGACCGGCAATCTGGACCGGGCGGGCGGCCAGATGTTCGCGACCGCGCCGGTCGACGCCGCCCGGTACGCCAAGTACCTGCCGATGGGTCACGGGGCGTGGACCGATCGGTCGGGCCGCTACAAGTCCTTCCGATCCGAACTGCCGGTGGCGGCGCTGGCCGACGAAATTCTCACCGAGGGCCGCGGGCAGATCCGGGCGATGGTCACCTACGCCGGCAATCCGGTGCTGTCGACGCCGCAGCGCGGGCGCCTCGACGCGGCGCTGGAATCGCTGGATTTCTTTGTAGCCGTGGACATGTACGTCACCGAGACCACCCGGCACGCCGACATCATCCTGCCGCCGGTGTCCCAGTTCGAGCGCGAGGACGTCAATCTGCTGTTCCCGGTGTTCAGTGTGCGCAACAACCTGCGCTACGACGCCAAGGTTTTCGAGCCGCCGGCCGACGGGCTCGAGGACTGGCAGATCATGGCCCGGCTGGTCACCGAGGTGGTGCCGTTGCCCGCGCGACGCCTCACGGGCAGGGCGCTGAACGCGGTATTCGAACGACTCTCGCCCATGCGGTTGGCTGCCCTGGGCATCGCGGCCGGTCCGTACGGCGTGCTGCGCCGCGGACGTGCGGGCCTGACGATCACCAAGCTGCGCGCTTCCGCGGGCGGTGTGGATCTCGGACCGCTGCGCCCGCGCCTGCGCACGCTGATCGGCACTCGCGACCGCAAGGTCCGGTTGGCGCCGCAGGACTTCCGTGCCGAGGTGGCGAAGCTGCTCGCCGATCTGCCGGCCAGGCCGCGCACCGCGGCCGACGGATACGATCTGCGTCTGATCGGCCGGCGCCACCTGCGCAGCAACAACTCCTGGTTGCACAACGTCCCGGCCATGGTGAAGGGCCGCGATCGCTGCACCGTGCTCATGCATCCCGTCGACGCCGGCGCGCGCGGGCTGACCGACGGCGAACCGGTCACGGTCTCCTCGCCGAGCGGTTCGATCGTGGTGACCCTCGAGGTCGGCGACGATATCCGCCCCGGCACGGTCGCGATCCCGCACGGCTGGGGCCACCGCGAACCCGGCGTGGGCTGGCGGGTCGCCGCCTCCCTCCCGGGCGCCAATGTCAACCTCCTCCACGACCCGGCGCTGGTCGACCCGCTGTCCGGCACGGCCGCGGTCAACAACACCTGGGTCACGGTGAGCGCCACCGCATAGCCGGCGCGACAGCGCCTACGGCCCGGTATCTTTCGAGCGATCGAACGCTCTCGGGACGGATGTGGTTGGCTGTACCGTCAGCGGATACGGGCCGATCGACCGGAAGGGTGTCATGGCTGAGGAAGTGCTCGCGGAGATGGTGTCGACCGTCTTCCAGATCGTCGCGCACGAGGGTGCGGCGGTGCATGAGGGTGACACCCTGGTCCTGCTGGAATCGATGAAGATGGAGATCCCGGTGGTGGCCGAGTCGGACGGAACCGTGGCCTCGATCAATGTGAAACCCGGCGACGTCCTCCAGAAGGGCGATCTGATCGCCGTCATCTCGTAGCTTCGGCCGCGACACGACTTCGGCCCGCGGGCGCGTGCCGTAGCCTTTGTTTCCGTGTCCACTCTTAGTGATCTGCTCGCCGAACACACCGATCTCCCCGGTGCGGCGGTGGATCATCTGCAGCGCGTGGTGGGGGATTGGCAGCTACTGGCCGATCTGTCGTTCGCCGATCTGCAACTGTGGGTCGGCATCGGCCCGGTGACCGACGGGGCCGATGTGGTGTGCGTCGCCCAGTGCCGGCCCACGACCGCCCCGACGGTTCAGCCCGACGATCTGGTCGGGTCGCTGGCCTCCCGCCAGGATCACCCGCAGATCTTCCAGGCCCTGAGCTCGGGCGAGATCGTGCGCGTCGAGGGCGACGGCGAATCCACCGGCGTCTACCACCCGACCCCCGCACGAGTCATCCGCGAGGGTATTCCGGTGCGCTGCGGCACCGACGTCATCGCCGTGCTGGGCCGCGATACCGATATGCAGCGCTCGAAGGTCCGCGGCAGCCTCGAACACGCCTATATGAGCTGCGCCGACGATCTGTGCCAGATGATCGCCGACGGCACCTTCCCGACGCTGGAGGACCGCACCGGCTCACATTCCAGTCCGCGCGCCGGGGACGGCTTCATCCGTCTCGACACCGACGGCCTGGTCGTCTACGCCAGCCCGAACGCGCTGTCGGCGTATCACCGCATGGGCCTGCAGAGCGAATTGGCCGGACAGGATCTGGCCCAGTCGACCCGTTCCCTGATCACCGATCCGTTCGACGCGCAGGAGGTCGTCAGCGACATCCAGGCCGCGCTGGCCGGCAAATCGGGCCGGCGGATGGAGGTCGAGGCGCGCGGTGCGACCGTGCTGCTGCGCACGCTGGTGCTGCGCCCGCACGGTGAACTGGCGGGGGTCGCGGTTTTGGTCCGCGATGTCACGGAGGTCAAGCGCCGCGACCGGGCGCTGCTGTCCAAGGACGCCACCATCCGCGAGATTCATCACCGGGTGAAGAACAACCTGCAGACCGTCGCCGCGCTGCTGCGCCTGCAGGCCCGCCGCACCGAGAACGAGGAGGCCCGCGTGGCGCTCACCGAATCGGTGCGCCGCGTCACCTCCATCGCCTCCGTGCACGAAATGCTGTCGATGTCGGTGGACGAGGAGGTCGACCTCGACGAGGTGGTGGATCGCCTGCTGCCGATCATGGCCGATGTGGCGACCGTGCACACCGCCCGCATCAAGGTCCGCCGCGACGGTTCGCTGGGAGTTTTCTCGGCCGAACGCGCGACCCCGTTGGTGATGGTGCTGACCGAATTGGTGCAGAACGCCATCGAGCACGCCTTCGATGCCGGCGAAAACGGAACTGTCACAATACGTTCCGAGCGCTCGGCGCGCTGGCTGGACGTCATCATCAGCGACGACGGGCGCGGGTTGCCGGAGGGATTCAGCCTGGAGGGTTCCGATCGGCTGGGATTGCAGATCGTGCGCACTCTGGTCACCGCGGAACTCGGGGGCTCGATCGGTTTGCATCCGGGCGCCGATATCGGCACCGACGCGGTGCTGCGGGTGCCGCTGGGCCGTCGCAACTCACGCTGAAAGCGTCCCGCGCAAGCACCGCCACTCGCGGAAATCGGATAAGTCCGAATCGCCGTCGGACGGTTATGTGAAATAGGGCGGGAAAACAATCCGGCAACAAAAACAGTGAAGCCCGGCACCTTTCCGGTGCCGGGCCGAAATGCGTTACCGGTCGAGGCTGTGCGGTTTACTACGAGCCGGTAACGCCGCGCGTCTCAGACGACGCTGCGAGTGCGGGTGCGGGCGTTGCGCCGCTTCAGCGCCCGACGTTCGTCTTCGCTCATACCACCCCACACGCCGGCATCCTGCCCGGAGGACAGGGCCCAGGACAGGCAGTCGGCGGTCACGGGGCAGCGGGCGCAGACCAGCTTGGCATCGGCAATCTGCGCGAGCGCCGGACCACTGTTACCCACCGGGAAGAACAGCTCGGGGTCCTCGTCGCGACAGATGGCCTTGTGGCGCCAGTCCATTCCTCTGCTCCTTTGCATGGGCGCCGCAAGGCGCCGCTGGTTTGTGGTCCGTTCACTTGTGCGTCTCGAATGTTTCCGCACGGTTGCTTGTGAATGCTTTCACGAACACCGTAGATGTCAATAGCCTTCGGGTGCACCGTGGGGAAGCTCACGCTCTAAAGCCCTGAAAAGCCGGGCCTGCGGAGTCCTTTGTACTCGCTTGTGCTGGTTTCCGCAGCGCAACTGCGATGTTTCTCAGTTGTGTCGGCTGGATTCCGGCTTGGGAGCGACTACTTCGAGCACCTCCGGCACCGAGGTGAAATCCACCACGTTGCGCCGGCCGATGAAGTCGCCATCGATTTGCAGACCGACCTCGTCGTCGGCTTCGATTCGCACCGAAGATACATCGTCGACGCGAAATAAATTGCGGGACTTCGGATCTCCGTCGGAAGCCAGGAGTTGCCTGGCGACCGACAGTGTCGGCAGTACCCCCATCGTCCGCATCGCAAACACACCCAGTCCGCGTTCGAACGTCGTCCCGGGATTGGTGCGCACCGGGGTGCTGTCCAGATACGTCCACGGACTGGTATTCGTCACGAAGGCGTAATGCACGCCCGACACCGGTTCGTGTCCGGGAACACGCACGGTGATCGCGGGCTCGCGCCGCTTGGCCCGGAAGAATTGCCGGACCGTGGTGCGCAGATAACGGGCCGGGGTGGCGGCGTGGCCCGCGGCGCGGCTGCGATCGATCGCCTCGCACACGTCGGCGTCCAACCCGACGCCCGCGCTGAACGCGCACCAGCGGCCGTCGGCGACCATCAGGCCGATCCGGCGATCGCCGGCATGCGCCTCACCGTCGTCGAGCGAGAGCAGATCGATGAGCTGATTGGTCGCGGCCACCGGATCCGCTTCGATACCCAGCGAGCGCGCGAACACGTTCGCCGAGCCGCCGGGGATCACTCCCAGTCGCGGGATCCAGGTGCCCGAACGTTGCGCGGCGGCCGATTCCGCGACGCCGGCCGATTCCGGCCCGGGCGTGGCCTGTTTCGGCAGGGGGAGGAATCCGTTGATGGTCTCGTTGACCGTGCCGTCGCCGCCGTGCACCACGATCAGGTCCATCTCGGCATCGGTCGCCCACTGCGCCAATTCGGCGGCGTGCCCGCGATGCTGGGTATGGGCCACGATGAGCTGGGTGCGGCTCTCCAGCGCGTGGGCGAGCAGATCCCGCGTGGCCGGAGTGGTCGAGGTGGCATTCGGATTCACGATCAACAGCGTCCGCACCCTCAGCAGCCTACTGAGCGATCGCCACCGGATCCCGCGGAGGCGACCACGCGTGCGAGGCCCGGTTCGCGCGGTTCTACGCTGGGCGGGTGGCGAAGCAGAACGCGGACAGTGAGAGCACCGGCGGCACCACCGGCGGCGCGGCCGACCCGACTCCCGGCACGGTGCGCGGCGCGGGCGCGCTGGCCGCGCTCGAGGGCCTGATCGGGGTGATCATCGCGATCGTGCTCGTGGTGCAGGGCATCACGTCGGCGGACACCTCCGCGAAATCGGCGTACGGCACCGCCGCCTGGTTCGTGATCCTGGCCGGCGCGGTGCTGGCCGCCGGTATCGGCCTGCTGCGCGGTAGGCGCTGGGGCCGGGCCATCGTGGTGATCGCGCAGGTGCTGCTGCTGCCCGCCGCGTGGTACATGCTCAGCTCGCATCGGTTCGAACTCGGCATCCCGGTCGGGCTGGTCGCCCTCGTCACTCTCGGCTTGATCTTCTCGCCGCCGTCGGTGCGCTGGATGGCCCAGGCCTACGACGTCGCCGACTGACGCCACATCGGCCACAGCAGCGGTCCGCCACCCGTGGCGTCGAGTTCGCCGCGCAGATCGAAGCCGTAGCGCTCGTAATAGGCGATATTGGCGAACTTGCTCGATTCCAGGTAGGCGGGCGCGCCGGTTTCGTCACAGTGCGCCAGCCGCGGCGCCAGCAGGGCGTGCCCGTACCCCTTGCCGCGGACCGCGGGATCGGTGCCGACGATGGCGAGATACCAATGCGGTTCGTGCGGATGCGCCTTGCTCATCCGATCCGACATCCGCCCGACGGCGAGCAGTCGCAATCGGAACGCACGTGCCAATGCGGGCAGCATCCGCAGCTGATCGCCACCCGACGAATCCCACCGCCCGGGGGGCGACCACACCGCGCCCCCAACGATCCGGCCCGATTCGTCGAAGGCCGCGTCGACCGCTCCGTGCGCCAGGTACAGATGCCGGATCAGCGCGCCGAACATGGTCGCCGCGCGGGCGGGCCGGGTGCGGTCGGCCGGTATGCACCACTGCATGATCGGATCGTCGTCGAAGGCCAGACCCAGTACCCGGGCCAGTTCCGGCACTTCCGATTCCGTCACGGGACGAACGGTGACCTCCATCGGTCCACCCTATCGGTCGAGGTCGGCCAGGCGGCGGTCGAGAAATTCGCGCTCGGCCGCGTTCTCGGTCAGCAACAGGGCCTCGGAGTAGGCGAGCCGGGCCTCGTCGAGCCGCCCGAGTTCGGCGAGGAAGTGCGCGCGGGCGGCGGGGAGATAGCTGTACCCGGCCAGCTGCGGTTCGGCGGCGAGTGCGTCGAGCGCGGCGAAACCGGCGGCGGGATCGCCGGCCATCCCGATCGCGACGGCCCGGTTGAGCGCCACCACCGGCGAGGGCCAGATCCGGCTCAGGACGTCGTAGAGCCCGCGGATCTCCTGCCAGTCGGTGGCGTCGTAACTGGGCGCCTCGGCGTGAACGGCGGCGATCGCGGCCTGCAGCGCGTAGCGCCCCGGCCGCCGTTCCAGTGCGAAGCGGACCAGCGCGATGCCCTGTCCGATCTCCTCCCGGTCCCAGCGCGCGCGGTCCTGATCGGCCAGCGCGATCATGGCGCCCTCGGCGGTCACCCGCGCCGCGCGGCGGGCGTCGGTGAGCAGCAGGAGGGCGAGCAGGCCGGCGATCTCCGGATCCTCGGGCAGCAGACCGTGCAGCATCCGCGCCAGATCGAGGGCGCGTTCGGTGAGATCGCGGCGGATGAGGTCCTCGCCCGACGGTGCGGTGTGCCCGGTGGTGAACAGCAAATGCACCACCGCCAGCACGGCCTCGATGCGCTCGGGCAACTCCGCCGGGCCCGGCACGCGGTAGGGGATCCGGGCGGCGGCGATCTTCTTCTTGGCGCGGGTGATCCGCGCGGCCATCGTCGGCTCGGCCACCAGGAAGGCGCGCGCGACCTCGGCCGTGGTCAGTCCGCAGACCAGGCGCAGGGTCAGCGCGACCTGGGTCTGCGGGGCCAGTGCCGGATGGCAGCAGGTGCAGATCAGTCGCAGACGGTCGTCGGGGAACTGTGGGTCGTACGGGTCGATCGCATCGAAAACACCTGTCTCGGTGGTCTTTTCGTCCGCGATAAGCAGCGGCAACGCCCGGCGCGCGGTGGACCGGCGGCGTAGCAGATCCAGTGCGCGGTTGCGCGCCACCGTGGTCAGCCAGGCCGCGGGCCGGGACGGAATTCCGTCCGCGGCCCATCGCATCAACGCCTGTGCGTACGCGTCCTGAACGCATTCCTCGGCGAGTTCGAGGTCGTGGGTCACCCGCACGGTCGCCGCCAGGACGAACGCCCACTCCCGGCGATGCGCGTCGGCCACCGCCGCGGCGACCCGGTCGGGGCCGCCGCGATCGGTCGAGCCGTGGTCGGAGCAGTTGTCGAGCACGGTGCGGCTCAGCTCAATTCGAGGATCGGGCGCACTTCCACGCCCCCGAATTCCATCGGCACCCGCCGGGCGATGGCGATCGCGGCGTCGAGGTCCTCGGCCTCGACCAGGTAGTAGCCGCCGAGCTGCTCCTTGGTCTCGGCGAACGGGCCGTCGGTGATCACGAAGTCGCCGGCGCCGTCCGGCCGCACACTGGTGGCGGTGTGACTGTGGTGCAAGGCGTTTCCGCCGCGCAGCGCCGCCGCGTGGTCCTCGCCGAACTGCCGGTGGCTCTCCGCCATCGCGCTGCCGGACTCCGGTTCGGCCGCGGCACGCTCGTCCTGGTAGATGAGGATCAGATACTGCGACATGGTTTCGTCCTCCGAGTAGGTGGCCCGCCTTTCGAGCCATTCAACTCTTCGACGCGCACCCCGCCGCGGAATCGACACCGGCGCGAGAAATTCTCAGGAATTTCCGGCATCGGCGAGCCGCGCGAGCGCGTCACCGGCGAGCCGGAAGCCGGTCCACTCGTCCTGTGCCACCGCGCCCAGCCCGCGGTAGAACTCGATCGAGGGCGTATTCCAGTCCAGCACCGACCAATCCACCCGGGTGTAGCCGTGGGCCACGGCCTCGCGCGCCAGCTCGGCGAGCAGCGCCTTGCCCAGGCCACGACCGCGCGCCTCGGGCCGGACATAGAGATCTTCCAGATAGATGCCGTGCTTACCGGTCCAGGTCGAATAGTTCAGGAACCAGATCGCGCATCCGGCGACCCGCGCATCGACGGTCGCGACGTGGGCGAACACCGCCGGCGTCGGCCCGAACAGCGCGGCGTGCAGGTCCTCGGCCGTCAGCGCGCACTGTTCGCGCGCCTTCTCGTATTCGGCGAGGTCGTAGACCAGTTCGACGAGGGCGGGCACATCCTCGGGGGTGGCGCGGCGGATCATCGGCCGGCCTCGGGCGCCTCGATATTGTGCGCCAGAATCGTGGCGGCCTGATGATCGTGGCCGAGCACGCTGATCGCGGCGGTGGACAGGAAGAAGCGCCGTCCCTCCCGGGCCGGGAAACCCGCCCAGCGCGCGATCAGGACCCGGGAGAAATGTCCGTGCCCGACCAGCACCACATCGCGGGTGCGCAGCGCCGGCGCCACCGATTCCAGCACCCGGTCGGCCCGCGCGCCGACCGCGTCGGCGGATTCGCCACCCGGTACGTCGCCGGTGAAGACGGTCCAGCCGGGGGCGGTTTCGCGGATCTGCGGGGTGGTCAGGCCCTCGTAGTCGCCGTAATCCCATTCGACCAGTTCGTCGTCGATCCGCGGATCGGGCAGCCCGGCCAGTTCGGCGCTGTGCACGGCACGCTTCTTCGGGCTGGTCAGCACCAGCGGATCGCTCAGGTCCAGACCCGCGAGGACCTTTCCGGCTGCTCGCGCCTGTGCTTCGCCGCGTTCGGTGAGCGCGGTATCGGTGCGCCCGGTGTGTTTGCGTGCCGCCGACCACGCGGTCTCGCCGTGCCGCAGCAGCACCAGCCGATAGTCCCTGTCCGATGCACTCATGATTCCGATCATGCCGCACCGCGGGACCGACCGGCCGGACGGATCGACGCGAGGGTTCAGCTGGTTCCGTAGAGCCGGCCACCCCGCAACTCCAGCACCATCGGACCGCTCACGGCCAGCGAGATCGGCTCCCCGTGGTAGTCGCTGCGCCGCAACGGGATCCGCTTCTGCTGGGCGCCGCTGCCGGGATCGAGGGCCGCGATGCCGTCGGCCACCGGCACCAGGACGTTGCCCGCCATCATCGCGGGCGCGCCCAGGGCGTCCGGTGCGGTCCACAGCGGCTCGAAGGTGCTCGCGCTCAAGGCGATCACGCTGTTGCCGGTGAACACGAAATACGCCGAGCCGAGCCGGGTCACCGTGCTGTTGTCGGCGATCGGCGCGGAGAGGCGGTGCACCGCAAGTGAATTCGCGTTGGCGTCGTAGATCGCGAATTCCGGTGGGGCGGCGTCGGTTCCGGGAAGATACAGGGCGATCCGGTTGTCCGCGACCGCGATCACCCGGGCGTTGCCGGCCGCCGCACCGGGTTCGGTCAGGACGTGCGAGCCGTACTCCTCCGGCGCGGAGGCGTCCTTCGGCGCCGGATTCAGCGCCGTCAGCCGGTCCGCGGCGTCGTCGGGGCAGCGTTCCAGCACGGCCAGGCGGCTGCCACCCGAGGCCGCCGACAGCAGCGTGCAGTCGTGCCGGGGTTGTGTGTGCGGGTTCACCTGCGCGTCGACGTAGCCGTATTCGAGGGTGCGGACCAGATCCGAACGCCACATCTCCAGCCGGCGTGGTCCCTGCGCCAGCACATAGGTGCCGTCGGTGGACAGCCGGACCTGCGAGTCCATATAGCTGCTGCGCGCGGTGCGCCGGCGCCCGTCCTCCGCGCCGAGCATCGCGGTCTGGCTGCACCCGCGCGGATCGCGGTAGGTGGCGATCACAGTGCCGAACTGGCTCTCCAGCGCGCACAGGGGCAGATCGCGCTGGTATTTCCAGAGCTCTCGCCCGGTGGCCGCATCGAGACCGCGGACGGCGCCGCCGTCGCCGGTGATGGCGACGCCGCTGGAGGTCAGC
>NZ_BDBF01000026.1 GCF_001612845.1 Nocardia elegans NBRC 108235
AGTGCGGCGCCGACGCTGTATCCGGTCGCCGGATGCAGCAGTCCACCCGCCGCCCCGAAGACGCCGTCGCGAGCCCGGCCGCCCTCGACTGGGAAGCGCACCCGTTCGATCGGTGCGTCCGCGCCGAATTCGATTCCCCGGCAGCGCAATCGGTGTTCCAGGCGGCGCCGCAGCTCGTCCTGGCCGATCGCCGGCCGTCCGGCCAGGCAGGTCTCCTCGAACAGCACCCGGCCGCCGCCCAGTGGGATTGTGTACAGGAACGACGCCGGTTCATCGGCCTCGGTGCCGTTGTCCCGGGACCAGTCCATGAAGACGGCCGGTTCGCGATCACGGTGCAGCACAACGCCGTAGGCGGTCTGCTCGGCTCGTCGCACGTCGCGGGCCAGTCCGCGGGCGTCGACCACGCGGTGCGCGGTCAGTGTCCGGCCCGAGGCCAGCCGCACGCGGTCGGGCCGCTCGATGTCCAGGATCCGGTCGGCGATCACCCGCACGCCGGACAGGTCCAGCGCGTCCTGCAGCGCCGCGGTGTCGAAAACCTGATAGGTACGGGCGATCTCGACCTCGCGGATACCCCGGGCGAGCGGCCGCTCGATCGTCGCGGCCACGACCCGGGCCGGCAGCCAGTCCGGCAATTCGTCGGCCCACGTGCCGTAGGTCGCGGGCCACCGGCGCCACGGATGCGGATCGATCGCGGTCACGGCGAGTCCGCGGACGGCCGCGCGATGCGCCAGCGCCCGCCCGGACGGGCCGAGCCCGCAGACGATGAGATCGGCACTCATGCCGCCATTGCAGCAGATCGGACGGACGCGGTGTGACCGGCCGTCGCATCACGGGGGGTATGTCGGGTCCGGTAGGGTCGACCCACGATGCCCGGGGGGACCACAACCGCGGAGGGCGCTGCCCCGGGACGCGGAAGGTGGCAAGATGACGTATCCCCCCGGATCCGGGCCGTACGGTTACGGCCCGCAACAGCCCCACGACGCGGGGTGGGGGCGCGACCCGAACCGGCCCGGCTCGGGTTGGGACGCGGCACCGGGCGGGTGGGAGACGCCGGCGTGGGATCAGCAGATGCCCGCGCCGAACTGGGGGCAGCCCGCGCCCGGCGGCTATCCGACTCCGCCGCCGCCGAAGAACAACAGCGGGCTCGTCGTCGGCATCGTCTTCGGCGTGATCGCGCTGCTGGTGATCGCCGTCGGCATCGTGGTGGTCGCGACTCGCGACTCCGGCGGCGACGACCGGGCCGGCGGAACCAGCACGCCCTCGCTCGTGCCCGCCACCACCGACGCCCGGACCACCACCGCGGCCCCGACCACCAGCGCGAGTCCCGGCACGTCCGGGCACCTGAGCTATCAGGAATACGGGCACGACTGGAACTTCAAGGCCGGCGATGTGGAACTACACGCCGACTGGATCGAGGGCCGCGACCATCCCAGCTGCGCCGATATCGAGGTCGGAGGCAAACTCACGTCGCTGGGCTGCCGGTACGCGGCGGAGATGGTGTACAAGGCCGAGGGCGGTTCGCTGATGTTGACCCAATTCATCATGGGGATGTCGAGCAGCGACACCGCCGCGGCCGCACCCGGCGCGTATACCGACGACGACCTGAAACTGCGGCCCGGTACCTACATCTCGAACTTCACGACCGGCAAGTGGAAGGACGACGCCGAGAAGCAGTTCCTCGTCGTCACCTTCGCCACCGCGACCAGTTCGGTGGACGAGGGCACCGTGAAGAAGTACCTGAAGTACCGGCACGACGACATCCTCGGCGCCCTCGCCTTCCGCTGACGGGGTGTGCGGTCGCCCGGTTCAGATACCGCCGGTTGCGAGCAGGCCGCCGTCGACCCGCACCACTTCGCCGGTGATCCACGCGGCCTGATCGGAGACCAGGAATCCGACCAGCGCGGCCACATCCTCGGGCGTGCCCAGGCGTCGCAGCGGATAGGTCGCGGCCACCGCCTCCTCGTTGTCGGTGACCAGCGCGTCGGCGAATTTCGTCTTGACCACGCCCGGCGCGACGGCGTTCACCCGGATCGACGGACCCAGCTGCCAGGCCAGTTCCTCGGTGAGCCGGATGAGGGCCGCCTTGGACGCGCCGTAGGCGGCGATCACACCCGTCGAGCGGATGCCGGCCACACTCGCGAGGTTCACCACCGCGCCGCCGTGCTCGCCCATCCACGCCCGGTAGGCCTGCTGCACATAGCCCAGCGCCGCGACCACATTGACGTCGAAGATCTTGCGCACCGCCCCGAGATCGGCCTCCATCAACGACCCGTAGACGGGGTTGATGCCGGTGTTGTTGATCAGGATGTCCAGGGATCCGAATTCGGCGACGGCGGTGTCCACCTGCTCGGCCCGCGCCGCCTCGTCACCCGAATTGCCCGCCAGCGCAACGACTTTTCCCGGATGACCGAGCGCGCGCAGCCGGTCGGCCGCCTCGGCCAGCGGTTCCGGTTTGCGGGCGGTGATCAGCACGTTCGCCCCACGTCGCAGCAGCTCCGCCGCCACCGCGTACCCGATACCGCGGCTCGCACCGCTGACCAGCGCACCCTTACCCAACAGATCCTCGCTCATGGATCGCGACCTTACGTCAGGTGAGCGCGGGCGGCGTCGCGGACCCGGGGCGGGGTGCTGCGCAGCACCTGGAAGCCGGCACCGGAGACCATGACCGGGATGCGCCGGGCCGCCTGCAGGTAGCGGATCCGCGCAGAGCGGGGCAGCTCCGGCCACGGCAGCGGTTCGGCGTCGTCGGGGTCGGGGTGGGCGGCTCCGCCGAGCAGGGCGCGCCGATCCGCGATCCGGCGTTCGTAGTCGAGCCGCGCGAGCAGCCCGATCTCGTCGTCGTCGAAGGTGACCGCGAAGGCCGGATCGAAGGCGGGCACCATGAAGCAGCCGATCGCGGCGAGATCTTCGCCGATACCGCGGGCCTGCAGCCGATAGGTGCGGCGGTCCTGGTCGCTGAGTTCGTTCCAGTGGCGCAGGGCGGCGGCGTCGGCCGGCGCCTCACCGGTGGTCATGACGGTGTGAGCGCGGGCCTGGTGGTCGACCCGTTCGCTGGTTTCGTGCAGCGCGCGCCCGAGTTGTTCGCTGACCCGGTCGGTGACGTATCCGGTGAGGCTGTCGATGACGCGGTCCTGTGCGGTGAGCCGGGCCTTCATCCGCCGGCATTCGTGCAGAACCGCCTGCGCGTCGAGGAAGGTCTGCTCGGAACGGCGGTCACCGGTGCGCCCGAGCACGTCCTGGCCCACCATGATCACGATCATGAACACCAGTTGCGCGAGCGTGGACAGAAACGCCATGAAGGCGAACGGGTACGGGTCCACCCGCTGAATTCCCGCCTGCGCCAGCACAACCCACAGAATCTGCGAGCCGAGCGCGAGATAGAAGCCCCACACGCTGCCCAGTCGCTCGGTCAGCCACACCGCGATCCGGTCGTTGGTGCTGACCGCCTGGTCGGCGGCCTGCGGCGGCGGCTGCACCCGATGCCGTTCGATCCACGGATGCGGTGTCGACTCGAGCAGGCTCAGGCCCCGGCTGAGCGCGCGGTCGTGGTGGTCCAGATGCGCCTGCAGATCCGCGACCTGGGCGAAGATCGCCTCGGTGTTCTCGTAGGTCTGCACCGACCGGCGGTCGGCGGCGGCGCTGAGCACCCGCTGGCCCACCAGGATCACCAGGCACAGGATCAGCTGCGCGACATTGTCGACGAACAGCAGGAACGGGAACGGATACGGGTCTACCGGGCGCAGCGGCCCCCAGGTCGCCAGCGCCATCCAGGCGCTGAACCCGATGAGCACCAGATACAGCGCGGGCATCGATCCGATCCAGCGGGTGAGGACGGCCGCGACCGCGTCGTTGACGCCGATGCGTTCGTCGGCCATCGTCACCGCACCGGTGTGCGTCTCGAAATCCAGAGCGGTATCGACATCGGCGTCGGTGGGCGCAATCGCGGTCGCGCCGCTGTGCGCGTTAGGTTCGCCGCCGCTGCGTATCTCGTCGGCCCGGCTGTCGCTGCTCACCTCTACGGCCCCCTCGCCTGCGCTCGTCCGATACCGCGCACTGTACGTGCCCGCTATGGCACGTGCGCATCCGCTACGCGGGGGAGCAGGTCATGTGGCGGTGAAACCCGCAGTGGTGCAGGGGTTTCAGTTTTCGGCGCCGGCAGCTCGCCCGCGCCGAGGAAAGCCGGCGGTTCCCTCGTCGGCAACTGCCGGCCTCCCTCGGCCGCGATATGCCCGGCGTGTCGCTCAGCGCCGCAGGAGATCGGTGATCACATCGACCACCGCGTCCGGCGCCTCCTCGGCCATGAAATGTCCCAGCGCGAGGGTGCGGTGGTCGAGGTCGGTGGCCCATTCACGCCATACCGCGGCCGCGTCGTAACCGAGTTCGGCGCCCCAATCCTGCTGAATCACGGTGACCGGCATGGTGAGTCGGTGTCCGGCGGCGCGGTCGGCCCGGTCGTGGTCGAGATCGACGGTGGCCGAGGCACGGTAATCGGCGACGATCGAATCCACCGCGCCGGCACACGCGCGCAGGTACTCCCGGCGGACGTCGTCGGGAATCGCGTCGGGGCGCAGGCACCAGGCGTCGAGGAAATGGCCGAAGAAGTCGTCGGCGCTCGCGCGGATCATGCGCTCGGGCAGCCCGGGCGGCTGGGCCATCAGATAGAGGTGGAAGGCGACCGCGGCGGTACGGCCGTGCAGGACCTCCCACATATCCGATGTCGGCAGTACATCCAGCACCGCGAGATGGGAGATCCGATCGGGACGGTCGAGTCCGGCGCGAATCGCCACCAGGGCGCCGCGGTCGTGTCCGGCCAGCGCGAACCGATCGAATCCGAAGTGGTCGGCCAGCGCGATCACATCGGAGGCCATCGTGCGTTTGGCATAGGTGCCGGAATCGGCGGCGACCGGTTTGTCGCTGTCGCCGTAGCCGCGCAGGTCCGGGCACAGCACCGTGTGGTCGCGGGCCAGCGCCGGTGCGACGTGACGCCACATCAGATGCGTCTGCGGAAAGCCGTGCAACAGCACGATCGGAGTACCGGAGCCGGCGTGCGCCACGGACAACGCGACATCCTCGGCGACCGGAACGCGATCGTAGTAAAGACCGGGGACGGTGGGTGCGGACATGCGGTGACGATCCCTTCTCTAGGCTGGTTCGGTGCGATATCCATGCTCGGCGGCGGCAATGAGCAACCGATGAGTGCGCAGCTCACCGGCTCCGACGCGGCACCGACGGCCGGTGTCCTGGGCCCGGTGCGGGCCGTCGCCGCCGACGGGACGCCGCTGCCGCTGCACGGCCCCCGGCATGCCGAGGTGCTGGCCCGCCTGATCGCCGCCGGCGGACGGATGGTGCCGGTGCCGGCCTTGGTGGCAGACCTGTGGGAGGACCCGCCGCCGGGCGCGGTCGCCGCCGTGCGCACCTTCGTCGCCGCCCTGCGCCGTGCCCTGGAACCCGGCCGCGCGCCGCGCACCCCTTCCCGCGTGGTCGTCACCGAGGGCGCCGGATACCGCGTGGTGCTGCCTCGCGATCACGTCGACGCCTGGTATTTCGACGATCTGGTCCGCGCGGCGGCGAATCAGGCCGGGCCGCAGCGGATCGAGACGCTGGAGACGGCCCTCGCGCTCTGGCGCGGAGACGCCTACGGCGACTACCGGTGGGCGGCCGGAGACATCGCGAAGCTCGATGAATTACGTTCTGCGGCAGTGGAAATGCTCGCGGAGGCGCGGATCCGCCAGGGACGGCCGGAACAGGCCGTCGCCGAACTCGAAACCTATCTGCACGAGCATCCCGTGCGGGAGCGAGCCTGGCTGCTGCAGGCGCGAGGACTGTGGCAGGCCGGGCGGCGGGCCGACGCGCTGGCGGCGCTGCGGCGGGCCCGATCCCGGCTGGGCACGGAAGCCGGATTGGATCCCAGCGCCGAACTGATCGCCCTCGAACGCGAAATCCTCACCGGAGAAACGGAATTCGGTGAGCGCCGATTGTGGCGTGACACTGTCGCCGCCTACGGTGCCACCGGCCCGCGCAGCCGCATCACCTCCGCCGCCGATCTGCTGCGCGGCCTGGCCCTGACCGACGCGACCGGTCTGATGACCGCCCAGGATCGCCGGGCGCACGCCATCGACGACCTGTTCGCGAGTGACGATCCCGAACTCACGGCCACCGCGCTGACCCGCATGGAGGTACCGGGGGTCTGGTCGGTGCTCGATGATCCGGCCCGGTCGGCGCGCGTGGCCGAGGCCGCCCGCACCACCCTCGAACGCTTGGACGACGATGCCGCGCCCGCGCTGCGCGCCCGGCTGCTCGCGCTGTTCGCGATCGAAACCCGTCGGCCGCCGTGGCGCGTCCGGCGCCGACGCCGCGCGAGCGGCCGAACGCATCGCCCGCGACCTGGGGGATCCGGCCGTGCTCGTGCTCGCTCTCGACGCCCGATTCCTGCAGTCCTTCCACACGCCTGGCCGCTGGCCGATGCGGGCGCGGCTCGCCGAGGAGCTGATCACGGTGTCGCGCCGGCACGACCTGTCGACCTACCTGATCTTGGGTCACCTCGTCGCGATGCAGGCCGCGGCCGCGGTGGGCGAGGTGGGCGTCGCCGACGAGCATGCCGCCGCGGCGGACCGGCTCGCGGTGCGCTACGAGCGCGACCTCGTCGGGGTGTTCACCACCTGGTACCGCGCGCTGCGCACGGTCCTCACCGACCGGCCGGAACCGGAAGTGGCAGACGCCTACGAACGCGCGCTCGCCACCCTGCCGGGCTGCGGCATGCCCGGTGTCGCAGCGGGTCTCGCGCCGCTGACCGGCCTGTGCCTCGCGCTGCGGGCAGGCCGGGACCCGGCCGAATTCGCCGCGGCCGACTTCGGGCCGAACACTCCGTATGTCGCCGCGCTGCTCGAACCCGAGCGCGCCCACGAACTGCTGCGCGCGGCGCCGGCGCCGGCGCCGGACCACTTGGCCGAATTGCGTTGGGCGCTATTGGGAATCGCCGCCGACCGATGCTCGGACCGGAGTACCGCGCGTCAGGTGCATCGCGCCCTGTCCCCGGCGCGCGGCGAACTGCTCGGAGCGGGCACCGGCATGCTGAGCCTCGGTCCGGCCGGTGCACTGCTCGATCGTTCGGCACCGTAACGAAACATCCGGCGTGGCGATCCCTCGGATGTGAGTATCAACGGCCTCTCGGCCGCCCAGCAGCGCGCCGCGTTGCGACGCCTGGTGGTGGCCTTCGGTGAACTGAACACCATCGTCGAACTCGCCGCGAACGAAGCCTCTCCGGACCTACGCGAACACGCCGAACTCGCGCGGGACATGCTCGGCGCCCTGGTCACGGAGGTGGCCCAGCCGGGGCGCGACCAGCCATGCTATCTGCCATTGACAAATGGCACATAGGTAGCTGATGCTCGGTATATGGAGACGAGAAGGTCAACGGAGACCTCACCGTCGGCCACCGCACCGGTCCCGTCGTCACCGTCGCTGCGTTCGCGGCTGGCGCTGACCGCGGGACGGTACGGGGTACGGCCGATCAACTGCCTGCTGCCGGCGAATCCGCTCGGCATCGCCGCGGCCCGTGGGCTGGTCGCGTCGATCATGGCGATCTGCGGGCCGGTGCTGCCGCTGGCCGTACCGGAGGCCGCGGCGGCGTTGCACCGCGCGGCCGCCTTCATCACCGGGGTACTCGCGCGATCCCGTGCGGCACAACCGGTATCGAGTGCCCGAGAGGCGGGATAGTGATGTGGATCGTGGATGCGATGGCGGGGGCGAATGCGGCGCTGCGGTCGGTGATCGGCGGCGACCGCAGTACCTATGACGCGAAGGCCGTCGTCACCGGAGCCGGCAGCGGGATCGGGCGTGCCTTCGCCCTCGAGCTGGCCCGGCGCGGGGGAGAGGTGATCTGTGCCGACATCGACCTCGGCCGCGCCGAGGAGACGGTCGCGCTCATCGACCGGATCCATGGCCGCCGCGCGTACGCGTATCGCTGTGACGTCGCCCAGCGCGCGGAGATGGAATCGCTGGCGCAGCACAGCGAAGCGATCTTCCACGGCCCGCCGACCCTGGTGATCAACAACGCCGGTGTCGGCATCGGCGGAAAGCCGGTGGGCGACATCGGATTCGAGGACTGGCAGTGGGCGCTGGGCATCAACCTGTGGGGTGTGGTGCACGGATGCGAACTGTTCGTGCCGCGGCTCCGCCGGGCCGGGCGCGGCGGCATCATCAATGTGGCCTCGGCGGCCGGATTCGCCGCCGCACCCGCGATGGCCCCGTACAACGTCTCCAAGGCGGGCGTGGTGTCGCTGTCGGAAACCCTCGCCGCCGAACTGTCGGGCACCGGCGTCACCGTGACGGTACTGTGCCCGACCTTCGTGCGCACCAACGTCGCCCGCGACGGGCGCATCACCGCCGGATCGGCCCGCCTGGCCACCGAACTGATGCGCTGGACCGGCTTCTCGCCCGGCCACGTCGCGCGCATCACCCTCGACGCCCACGAGCGCGGCCGCCTGCATGTGCTGCCGCAGCTGGACGCGGTGGTCGTCTGGCATCTCAAACGACAATTCCCGGCCACCTACACCCGGGCCCTCGGCGTGCTGAACCGATATCTGCCGCAAGCGGATTCGGCTCCGGCATCGGCCGACAGCGAGAAGACAGGAGTCTGACATGTCCTTCGACTTCGACGATATGCTGGCCAAGATCAAGTCCCGGCAGTGGGCGCTGGCCGATATCGAGTGGGACGCACCGGGCGCGGAACTGATCGATCCCGAACTGCACGCGAAACTGACGCCGTTCATGGCGGATCTGATGTGGATCGAGAACGTCGGCGCGCGCGGCTTCGCGGCGATGGCGAAGAAGGCCCCGACGCAGACACTGCGCGAGATCTACCGGTACTTCCACGCCGAGGAACAGCGCCACGCCAATGCCGAACTGGCCCTGATGCGCCGCTGGGGCATGCTCGACGGCGACGAGATCCCCGAACCGAATATCAACGTCAAGCTGGTTATCGACTTCCTCGACAAATACGCCGACGGCATGTCGCTGTCGTTTCTGGGCACGGTGATTCCGATGCTGGAGGTGGCACTCGACGGCGCGCTGATCAAATTCGTCACCGACGAGATCGCCGATCCGATCGCCCAGGAGGTGTTCCGCAAGATCAACTCCGACGAATCCCGGCATCTGGCCACCGATTACGCGGTGATGGAACTGCTCGGGCACTCCACCGCCCGCAAACTCGCGATCGATCTGGTCGGAGGCTGGGTGAAGCCGTCGCTGATGATCGGCGTGCTCAGCTATGTGCCGCTGCTGAACAAGATGCGCGACAACATCGTCGCGATGGGCGTCGACGAGGACAAGCTGTATGCCGCGATGCGCCGGTTCAAGGCGGTCGGGGAGCGTACCCCCGTGGTGAACCGGGTGCCGATGTACCGGATCGTCAAGATGCACAGCGACTGGGTGATCAACCGCGACCACCCCTACCACCTGCTGGCCGACACGCTGGTGAAGGTGACCGCCCGCATCCCCGACCGGGTGCTGCCCGCGCAGCCGACCTGGTCGAAGGAACTGACCTACGAGCCGGTCGCGTGATGAGCGGGAACACCGTGCTGGACGTCGCGATCGTCGGAGCCGGATTCGCCGGGATCGGGGCGGCGATCCGGCTACGGCAGCGCGGAATCACGAATATCGCGATCTTCGAACGGGACCGGCGGGTCGGCGGCACCTGGCGCGACAACACCTATCCGGGGGCGGCCTGCGATATTCCGTCGCGGCTGTACTCCTACAGTTTCGCGCCGAATCCGGAGTGGTCGCAGACCTATTCCGGCAGTGCGGAAATCCTCGGCTACATCGATGCGATGGTCGAGAAGTTCGCACTCGGCGCATCGATTCGCTTCGGGCACAACGTATCCGGATTGGCCTACGACGAGGCGGCGGGAGAATGGGAGATCGCCTTCGACGCCGGCCGGCCACCGGTGCGGGCCCGTTCGGTGGTGCTCGCGTCCGGGCCGCTGGCCAATGCGAGCCTGCCGGACATCCCGGGTCGCGACAGCTACGAGGGGCATATGATCCACTCCGCCCGCTGGGATCACGACTACGACTTCACCGGTAAGAAGGTGGCCGTGGTCGGCACCGGCGCCAGCGCGGTGCAGATCGTCCCGGAACTGGTCGAGCGGTCCGGGTCGGTGAAGGTCTTCCAGCGCACGCCCGGCTGGGTTCTGCCGCGGATCAACCGGCACACCACCGGCCTGACCCGGCAGCTGTACCGGCACCTGCCGCTCACCCAGCAGCTCGCCCGGCAGGCCTGGTTCTGGGGGCATGAATCGGTGGCGCTGGGCGTGGTGTGGAATACCCCACTGACCAGGATCGTGGAATCGGTGGCACTGGCCCATCTGCACAGTCAGGTCCGCGATCCGTGGTTGCGGCGGCAACTGACTCCCGATTTCCGGGCCGGATGCAAGCGGCTGCTGATGAGCAGCGACTACTACCCGGCGCTGCAGCGCGACAACTGCACCCTGGTCACCTGGCCGATCGCGGGGATGTCGCCGGCGGGCATCCGCACCGCCGAGGGGATCGAGCACCGGTTCGACTGCATCGTGTTCGCCACCGGTTTCGAGGTGTCGAAGGCGGGCGCGCCGATCCCGATCACCGGCCGCGGCGGGCGGGTCCTGGACGACGAATGGCGCAGGGGCGCATACGCGTACAAGAGTGTGACCGTCGCGGGCTACCCGAACCTGTTCTTCACCTTCGGGCCCAATTCCGGCCCCGGGCACAATTCGGCGCTGGTGTACATGGAGGCGCAGATCGACTATCTCGCCGCGGCGATCGGCATGCTGCTCGAGCGGAATCTGCATTCGCTCGAGGTGCGCCGCGACCGGCAGGACCGCTACAACCACCGGCTGCAGCGCCGGCTGCGGGCGACCACCTGGAATTCCGGGTGCCGCAGCTGGTATCTGACCGAGGACGGCTTCAACGCGACCATGTTCCCGGGCTTCGGCAGCCAGTTCACCGGTCAGCTCGCCACCCTCGATCCGCACGACTATGTGCTGATCCCCGGGCGGGGCGGCGCCCGCGCGCCTGTCGCCGATCGGGCGGTGACCTCGTTGGGCTAATGTCGACACGATGCGTCGCGCCCGAGCTGCTCACACGGGCCGGAGGCGGGTGCGACGCGGGTCGGCGTCCGGCACGAGGAAAGGGTGGGCGAGAACGGGATGGCGGAGTACCGCATCGATGAACTCGCCCGCGCCGCAGGCACAACCAGCCGCAATGTGCGCGCCTACCAGGAACGCGGCCTGCTGCCGCCGCCGGTGCGCAGGATCGGGCGCGCGCTGATCTACGACGATTCCCATCTGGAGCGGTTGAAGATCATCGACGTGCTGTTGCAGCGTGGGTTCACCACCGCCCATATCGCCGATTTCATCACCGGCTGGGAAACGGGTAAGGACCTCACCGAGATCCTGGGGCTGCAGCACGCGGTCACCGCCGCGTGGGGGCAGCAGGACGAGACGCTGCAGGTACCGCGCGAATTGATCGACACCTTCCTGGGCGAGGAGGCGGCCGATCCGGAGATCCTGGAACGTCTCGCCGAACTCGGGCTGGCCCGGATCGGCACGGAGACAATCGAATTCACCGATCCGCAGCTGCTGGAGAATTTCGCCGAACTGCACGGCTACGGGTTCCGGCTGGGCCGGCTGGCCGATCTGCAGGCAGCCGTCAGCGGCCGCCTCGACGAGATCGCCCACGACATGATGTCGGTCGCCAAGCAACAGATCGTCGATGCCCACGGCCCCGGCTGGCTGCCCGACACCGACGACGAAATCGCCGAAACCGCGAAGATGCTCAACCATTTACGCGGTCTCGCCGTCACAGCGGTGAACAACACCCTGGCACGGTCGCTGGATCGTGTGCTGCGCGAGGAGCTGGGCGACTATCTCGCCGAGGCCGTGGACCGGCGCGCCAAGGAACACTGACCCGCGCCGGCGTGAAGTCACCGGCCGGAACCACCCGTCGGCGCCACCGCAGCGGCGCCGTGCCGAACCTCCAGCCGCCGTTCCAGGCCCTCGATGATCAGCGCGAGAACGAATTCGAACTGCTCACCGGGGCGGCCGTCGCTCTCGCGCGCGGTCGCGACCGCGCGCAGGAGCGGGAATCCGGACTCGTTTCCCAGCGTGCGCCGCACCGCGGCCGCTTGCGGATCGGCCGGCCCGCCGGTGGCGTCGAGCGCCTCGCGTGCGGCCGAATAGGCCATCGCGGCAACAAGTTTCAGCGTGCGACCGGCTTCGTTCACCTCGAGTCCGGCGCCGACCAACGCGGCCATGATCCGTTCGACCAGTTGCAGTGCCGACAGCCCCGCCTTCCCGTCGAACCGAACGTAGGCGATGAGCGCCCCCACCTGCACCAGAGCATCGACCACCGCGTAGCCGAACGATCGCAGCAGCTCACGCCAGTCCGCTCGCTCGGGCAGGTCGACCCGGCGGAAGCCGGTGTCGAACGCGTCGAACGCGACCAGTTCCAGCAGGCCCTGGCGGTCGCTGACGTGATAGTTGAGCGATTTGCGATGCACGCCCAGCGCGTCGGCCACCGCCTGCATGGTCAGATTCTCCGGCTCCAGGTCGCGCGCGGCGGCGAGGATGAGATGACGGTTCAGCCGGGGCGGGCGTCCGCGAGCACGGGCGGGGGCGGCCACCGCATCATCGGTCTCCGCCATGGGGTCTCGCTGTTCCTCGGGAAGCGACGGTCGGCACGACGCGTCGCACAACGCTGGGCGATCGCGCCGCGATATCGAGGGTAGCCGCTTTTTCCCGGCCGGAGAAAATAATTTGGGAACTTTCCCAGGTCTCGGCGGGACCGTCCGCCGGGTTAGGATCGGCGATCGGTCCTCGGGCGAAGACCGGGTAGGAGTGTGTGATGGCGTCGAAGGCCGCCGGGCAGCGTCGCCGGCCCACTCAGGAGCGCGCCAAGGCGACCCGGGAGCAGATCCTCGACACCGCCGCCCGGCTTTTCGGTGAGCGTGGGATCGCCAACACCTCGACCAACCGGATCGCCGCCGAGGCGGGGATGAGTATCGGCACGGTGTACCGCTACTTCTCCGATCGCACCGTCATCGTCGAGGAGCTGCTCGCGCGTCTGCTCGAGAACATCGAAAAGCGCGCCACCGACAGCATTTTCGACCGCTCGGACGCCAGCATGCACGAGCTGACCGCTCGCCTGCTGAACTCGATCGCCGAGGAACTGGTGGCCAATGCGCTCCTGGTCCGGGCACTCGTCGCCGGGGTGCAGTTCTACAGCAGCGGCATCCCGGAGTTCGAGCCGCGGCTGCGGCTGCTGATCAAGGTGCTGCTGATCCAGGTACTCGGCCCCGGCGACGATCACGAATACGACGTGATGACCTTCGTCATCATCAACACCGGCTTCTCCGCGGTGCTGCGGGCCTCGGCCATCGAATTCGACGAGCGGCAACGCCGCGAGGCCATCGATATGACGGCGCACATGATCGGCGACTGGATCGAAGCCGAGGCCGCGCGGCGCAGCGGCGAGGCGCGCGTGCCGCGCCTCAGATGACGGTGCCGATATCGGTGGCGACGATCCGGTCGAGGGCGCGTTCGGCGACCGCGGCGATGGTCATCGACGGATTGCAGGCCGCGGTACTGCCGGGAATCAGGGCGCCGTCGAGGACGTAGAGACCGCGCGTGCCGTGGACCCGGCCCTCCAGATCGCACACCGTGCCCATCGGCGCGCCGCCCAGCGGATGCCAGGTGCTCGGGGCCGCGGCATTGGTGTCGAGCACCGTACTGCCGGGTCCCGCGATGGCGTGGACGCGAGCGGCGATGCGCTGCTGCAGTGCGGCGTCGGCATCGGCGGGCCAGTACAGTTTCGCGTCGTCGGTGGCCGCGTCGTAGGCGAGATGTCCACGGCCGTCGGTGATTCCGAATCCGACCAGCATGGTCGAATGCGCGTCGACACCGGCCGGCGGAATCGACGCTTGGATCACGGTGTTGGCGATGGCCGGGTCGTCCCACTCCTTGCTGCCGTAGACCACCGGCCCGCCCTGGGCGGTGCCGAAATCCTCGGTCGCGCTGGTCCAGGTGAAGATCCGGTCGCCGTTGTTGCCCCACTGGCCCCCGAGGCCGTCGGGCAGATCCGGGATCTGTCCCTTCGCTCCGGCCCGCAGCAGCAGCTTGGTGGTGTTGATACTGCCCGCGGCCATGATCAGCGCCTGCGCAGTGAGGACGAGTTGTTCCACGACCCGTCCGGCGGTATCGATCCGGTCGACGCTGATCTGCCAGCGGCCGTCGGGCGTCCTCGCCACGTCGGTGACCTCGTGCTGGGTCCGCACGGTGGCACGGCCCGTGGCCTCGGCGCGCGCCAGATAGGTGACATCGACGGAATGTTTGCCGCCGTTGTTCACCCCGAGCGCGCAGTCGCCGTTGATGTAGGACGGTTTCATCTCGCCGCGCACCTCGCGCAGCGCGAAGCTCCAATCGATCGGCATGGGGATCTTCGACAGCTCGTAGCCGGCCGCGCCGACGTTGCGCGCGAACGCCCGGGAGGGCAGATAGGTGGCGCTGTCGATCAGTTCGTCGGGCGCGACATCGGCGCCCAGCATCCGCGCCACCCGGGGATAGTGCTCACGTGCCATCGGCGCGTAGTCGAGTTCGGCGGGGAAGACCGCGGCGAAGGTCGCCTCGGTGGGCTGCAAAGTCATGCCCTGGTACACCAGGGAGCCGCCGCCGACGCCCGCTGCGCAGACCGCGGTCATGTTCTCCCCGACGACGGCCTCCAGCAGGCCGGTGTACGGCTCGACCGCCACCGGCACGCCCAGCACCTGCGGCGCGGACCGGTACCAGAGCATGCGCTTGTCCGGGCGCGACGGATGCGGGAAGGTGTCGGCATTGGGGCCGGTGCGCCAGCGCATCCCGCGTTCGAGGACCAGGACGTCGACGCCGGCCTCGGCCAGCCGCAGCGCGCTGACGCCGCCGCCGAATCCGGACCCGATGATGACGACGCGATGATCTTCCCTGGTCAGCGGGACGGACGTGCGCCGTCTCCCGGTGGTCATCCAGGGCTGGGCGCTCGCGGTGGCCGCCGTGGCCAGAGTCAGACCGGCGGTGGTGGCGCCGAGCAGAAAGGAGCGTCGCTTCATCGGGGGCATGCACTCTCCATCAAGACCTACAGGTACGTAATATCGGTCGCGAGGTTCGCTCCGGCCGCGAAAGCGGGGTGCGTGCCGGACCGGTGCGACCGAATCCAACCGGACAACTGTCTCCGGTTGCTAGCGCAGTCTGTACGACCCGGCCGGTCTCGTCAACTGCAACTTGTTTCAGTTGAGGTCGCGAGGCTCCGCGATCGCGAAATCCGTACGCGCCGAACGACACCGGGCTCGGGCGACGGCGTCGGTCCGCTATGCCGGGTCGCGGCACGCGTGCGGTAACGTCGGGCAGATGACCGCGTCACCCCGGGCCAATCGAGGGCCGAAGGCAGCTGCGGCGAACCGACGGGCGTTGGTTCGCGCGGCGCGGGAGGTGTTCGCCGAGAACGGTTTCGACGCTCCGATGAACTCGATCGCCCGCGCGGCGGGAGTGGGCCCGGGCGTGCTGTACCGGCATTTCCCGACCCGCGAATCGATGATCCTGGCGGTGTTCGACGACAACATCGTCGAGATCGAGGAGGTGGCCAATCGGCCGGGGACCACGGCGGTGGATCTGCTGGATTTCATCGTCGACCAGATCGCGGTCTCGGCCGGCTTCATCGCCACCATCGACCCCACCGGCTTCGACGATCCCCGGCTGTTCGAGGTGTCGCGCCGGCTCGTCGACCTGATCGGCGCCAAATTGGCCGATGCCGATTCGCGTGGTTCGCTGCGACCGGAACTCACCGCCGAGGACGTCGTGACGGCTCTGGCCATGCTGGCGGCCGTGCTGATCAAAACCGAACTTCCGGCGCGCCAGGCCACCGCACGACGCGCCTGGCGCCTGCTGATGCGCGGGCTCAGCCGCGAATCCGGCGACTGAGCTGCGGCTGGTCAGCGCAGGCTGAGCGGCAGGCGCTTGATGCCGTGCACGAAAGCGCTGTGCACGTAGTCCGGTTCGCCGACGTCGAAATCCGGCAGCCGGGTCAGGAGTTCCCGGAACAGATGCCGCAATTCCATCTTCGCGAGTTGCCTGCCCAGGCAGAAGTGCGGGCCGGGACCGCCGAACCCCACATGCGGATTGGGGGAGCGGGAGAGGTCGAATGCGTGCGGGTGGTCGAAAACGGCGGCATCGCGATTGGCGGAACAGTAGAACAACACCAGCTTCTCACCTGCCGCGACCGGTGTCCCGGCAACGTCGGTATCGACGGTCGCGTGGCGCGCGAAATGCATCACCGGTGTCGCCCAGCGCACGAATTCCTCGACCGCGCCGTCGATGCGCTCGTCGAAATCCGCCAGTAACCAGGCCCGCTGCGTGGGATGTGCGGCCAGCGCGGCGAGGGCATGCGAACTCGCCTGTTTGGTGGTGTCGTTCCCGGCAGAGCCGAGCAGCACCGTAAACGCGCCGATCTCCTCGTCGCTGAGGCGGTGCCCGTCGACCTCCGCGGCGACGATCCCGGACATCAGATCCTCCCGCGGCCGCTCGCGCCGGCGCCGCGCGAGATCGATGCCCGCCCCGGTGAGCACCGACAGCTGTCTCATCAGGTGCGGGGCGCGTTCGGCCAGGCTCGCGTATTCCTCGTCGGTCGTGCTGAACAGGCTTTCGACGGCGAAAGCCACCGGTTCCCGGTCTGCCGGGTCCAGTCCGATCATGTCGGAGATGGTGCGCATCGGCAGCTTCTTGGCGTAGGTCGCGGCGAAGTCGACGGTGCCGGCGGCCCGCAGGTCGGCGAGGAGTTCGTCGACCACGACGGCCGCGTTGGCGCGGATCTGAGATTCGATGCGGCGCACCTGTTTCGGGGTGAACGCCGAGCTGATCAGTTTGCGGTAGCGCGTGTGTTCGGGTGGATCCATCGTCAGGAAGAACGAGATGGCGCGTTGCATCTCGGCCGGCATCGGATCCATGCTGATGCCCATCCGGGAACAGAAGATCTCCGGATGGCGGCTGATGTGCTGGATATCGGCATGGCGGGTGACGGCCCAGTAGCCGCGCTCCTCGTGCGGGAAGATCGACTCGACGGGCGGATGCCAGCTCAGGCCCGGTTCCGACCGCAACGTCGCGAAGGTCCGGTCACGGGTGCGGAAGTTGTTGCGCCAAAACGTGGAATCGGAGATATCGAGCTCGTGGAAGCTGCGCCGGGACGCGCCCGGCCGATCGGCGGACATCGGGGACGCCGGTTGTCAGGCGGCCAGGTCGGACGATTCGAACGGTGCGAAGAAGGCGCCCATCCCGCCGACGGCCAGGACGTCGCCCAGCGCGATGAAATCGTAGCTGCCACCGGACTTTCCGGCGACCGCGCGCACCTCGGCCAGGATGTCGCCGGTGTCGTGGCGCAACAGCCGATGCCGGGCCCGGGCCAGATCGTGGGCCGGCACCTGCGCTTCGGCGTGGGCCAGCATCAGATGCAGGCACAGCTGCTGGGCCGGGGTCGCCGGACCGGGCGGGCGGCCCGAGGACAGATCGTCCTCCAACTGGTCGAAGGTCTGGGCCAGATAGAACAGGAAGACCGGGCGCGGGCTGTGCAGCAGGACGGCGCGCACCTCGTCGCCGAGCAGGTGCGCCGCGGTGCACAACGCCGCAGCGAGCCGCGGGGTCGGTACGGTGCTGTCGAAGTCGCTCATCTGTTCTCTCCCAACCACTTCAGTACTGCGTGCTGCCCCGGTCCACCGGGATCGCCGCCGCGGTGAGATACCGGGATTCGTCGGAGGCCGGCCAGCAGACGGTATCGGCGACGTCCTCGGTATTCCACGTGCCCGTCACACTGATGTCGATGACGTCGCGGAAGGACTGCGGGGTGATCGCATCCCACGGTTCCGGGACCGCGATCCCGGCGTTGGCCACCACCACGTCGAGCCGGCCGAATTCACTCACCCCCTCGTCGACGGCCTTGCGCATGCCGTCGAGGTCGCGGGTGTCGACCGCCGCGGCGCGGATCCGCCGGCCGGCCGCCTCCACGAGGCGGACCGTCTCGGCCAGATCCGCGCCGGTCGCGGAATCGTAAGGGACGCAGAGCGGTAGCGGTCCCGCGATGTCGACGGCGATGATGTCGGCGCCCTCGCGCGCCATCCGCACCGCGTGCGCGCGGCCATGCCCACGGGCGGCCCCGGTGATGAATGCGACCCGGTCGGTGAGTCTGCCGGTCACGTGCCCTCCTGTGGCCCGATGCGGAATGGCTGCGGCGAGAACGGGTGTCGATTCAGTGGGCGGTACCTCCGGTACTCGGCCGGTTGTAGTTGCGCAGCAACACCAGTGCCAGGACGAAGGCGACGGCGGACGCGGCGGCGAACACGTAGAAGATGTTCGTATAGGCGGCACCGTCCGGAAGCTGCGCCAGTGGACCGGTGTTCAGTTTACGTTCCTCGACGTGTCCGGGGGCGTTGATGTGCAGTATCAGCGGGTTCGCCGACATGACCGCCGCGACGGCGGCGGTGGCGGCCGCGGTGCCGAAACTGTTGAAGGCTCCGTACATTCCGGCGCTGATGCCCTGCTGTTCCTGCGGCACCGCTTCCACCACCATATTGGGCAGGGTGCCCAGATATGCTCCCGCACCGACACCGATGATCAGCGCGATCAGCGCCATCTGCCACACGCTGTCGTGGAAGCGGGCGAACAGCAGACATCCGATCACGAACGCGATGGTCGAGGCGAGATAGGGCTTGAGCAATCCGATCCGGGTCGACATCCAGCCGCACAGCGGGGCGACGAGCACGTACACCAGCGCCAGGCCCAGCATGGCCTGCACGGTGAACTGCAGCAGCGTCAGACCGAAACCGGGCAGGGTGCCCTCGACCGAGAAGTATTGCGTGACAGCCGATGTGGGGACCTTGATATGCATCTGTTCGGAGGCCTGCTTCGCGGCTTCGGCGGCCGCGCCGTCGACGATCTGCTTCTTGATCGCCTCACCCTCGGCTCCGCCGGGTGTCTCCGCGAGATAGCCCATCGCATACGACAGGCCCTGCATGACACCCACCGACAGGAACGCCGCGGCGAGGATGCCGGTGAACCGCGGGGCGCGCAACAACTTCGGATCCATGATCGGTTCCGGAGTGATCAGCTCCCAGACGTAGAACGCCAGCAGCAGAACCACGCCGCCGATGAGCCAGGCCAGCGCCGACAGTTCGCCCCAGCCCCAGGTGGCGCCGTTGCTGAGATAGATGAGCACACCGGCGATGCCGGCGCCGAGCAGTACCGCACCGAGCAGGTCGATCTTGACCTTGGCGCGCAGCTTGGTCTCGGGCACGAACAGTGCCAGCGGCAGGATCGTCACCACGGTCCAGATCACGCAGAACCAGAACAGTGAACGCCAGCTGTAGTGGTCGGTGAGGACGCCGCCGATCACCGGGCCCAGGATCGCGCCGACACCGGTGCCGCCGCCCGCGAGCGCGATCGCCATGTTCAGGTGGCGGCGCGGCGCGAGATCGCGGATCAGACCGTAGGACACGAAGATCGCCGGGAAGGCCAGCCCCTGCAGTCCGCGGCCGAGCAGCATCAGCACCCAGTTCGAGGTCAGGGCATCGATGAGGCAGCCGATGATCGACAGCAACAGGCAGAACAGGATGATCTTCTTCTTGCCGACCAGATCGGACAATTTGCCGAAGACCGGTACCGCTACGCCGCCGATCAGTGAGTACAGCGTGGTCAGCCAGGTGAGCTGGCCGGCGTTCTGCTCCGGGAAGGATTCACCGATGAAGCGGGCGCTGAGACTGATGAACGTGAAATGGAACGGGACGATCTCGGTGCTCGCGACGATCGCCACGATGATGAGGACGACACGGAGCGTGGAGGCGTTTTCCAGGCGTCCGGTGTCGTTGTCATCGGGGCTTTCGACGCTGGTGGTCGCGGTTGCCATGGGTAGTTCTTCTCCTTCACCGCCACCCGTGCGTCGGCTCGCTGCGGCCTGAGTGCGGTGAATCACATAATAGACATGTGAGAATTCAGTTTCCACTAAACGAGAAGGAGATTTCTGACCGTTATCGCGCGGACTGCAACCGGCCCACGAATTCGGCCACGTCGTCGGTCGCGGGGTCGTAACCCGGGAAGTAACAGCAGATGTCGCGGGCGTACTCGCCGAAGCGGGCGTGAGCCTGGGCCGCACAGTCGGCGGGAGAGCCGACCAGCGCGAGGGTGCGGACCATAGGCTCGGTGATCAGCGCCCGCATCTCGGCGTAGCGACCCTGTTTGGACAGGGCGTTGAGTTCGGGTTGCAGCTCACCCCAGCCCTCGGCGTCGAGGACCGGGCGGTAGGCCGGAGTGGACGCGTAGAAGGCGATGAGCCGCGCGACCGCGTCGACGGCGGCGGCCAGGTCGGGCGCGGTGCGGCCGAGCGCGACCATGGCCTGCGCGACCACCTCGAAGTCGTCGAGCGTGCGCCCGGATTCGGCCAGCCCGCGCCGCAGCGCCGGTACCGTGCGCCGGGTGAAATGAGTGGCACTGTTGAACGGCATGACCAGCAGCCCGTCGGCCACCTCGGCGGCGGTGCGGGTCATCACCGGTCCCAGCGCGCCCATCAGCACCGGCGGCGGGCCGAACGGATTGGGGCCGGGATCGAATGTCGGCGGCATCAGCGTGTGGGTGAAGAACTCGCCCCGGAAATCCAAGGGCGCGTGACCTTCCCACGCCGCGAGGATGGCCTTCACCGCCGCTACCGATTCACCCGTGCGCCGGGCCGGGCGTTCCCACCGGCTGCCGTAGCGCTTCTCGATGTGCACCCGGATCTGCGACCCCAAGCCCAGCCGGAACCGCCCTCCGCTGAGCGCCTGCAGATCGTAGGCGGTGTGCGCCAGGTGCAGCGGACTGCGCGGGCCGGCGATGGCGACATTGGTCATCAGCCGCAGATCGGTCTCCGTGGCGGCGAGAACCAGCGGCACGAAGACGTCGTGCGGGCCCTCGAAGGAGAAGATGCCGTCGGCGCCGAGCGCGGCGATCGCCCGGGCGCTCTCGCGGGCGCGCAGTGGCGAACCCTCCACCTGCAGATGCACTTTCACCGGTGATCCTTCCGTTCGGTGGCATCACGCTAGCGGAAGGTGAAGCGGCTCAGTCCGGATGCGCAGCGGTGAGACGTTCGGCGCACTCCCACACCTCGCGTTCGCGAGCCGGATCGTAGGACTCGGGTGAGGACTCGGTGACCCGGTGGCGATCGATGTAGCTGCCGGACTCGGCCCGGACGGATCCGGTGACCACTGCGGCGAGGCGCCGGCCCGCGGTCTTCGGCGTGCTCGCCAGCGGGGTCCAGGTGAGCGCGCGGGCGAGGCGGCGGGCGGCGAAGCGCTCCAGGCGGCCGGCGTTGCGGGTCAATTCCGTGCCGGGAACGAAACCCGGGTTGTAGGAAAGGATCTCGACTCCGGCAGGAAGCCGGCGCGCGTACTCGTGCACCAGATAGATCATGGCGAGTTTGCTCGTCGAGTACGCGGTGCGGCCCGCTGCCGTACTCGACGGATCGGCGAAGGCGCCGGGGTGGGCCAGCACATCGGGGGAGTGCCACACCGGGCCGGGCACCATGCCCAAGTTGTGCCGCAGATCGCCGAAATGGGTGTCGCTGACGGTGATCACGATCCGCGACGGCACGACGAAGCGGTCGCCGAGCAGGCGCAGCAGCAGGTGGTTGGCCACGACGTTGACAGCGAAGGTGGCCTCGAGTCCGTCCTCGGTCGCGATGGTCGCGTCGGTGTACTGGATGCCGGCATTGCCGACGAAACCGGCCAGCGGCGGCACCTCGCCGCGATCGAGCATGTCGTGAATTCGCCGCGCCGCCGAACGGATACCGGCCAGCGACGCGAGATCGGCCTCCACATGCGAGGCCGCGTATCCCGCACCGGACAGTTCCGCGCACACCTGTGGTCCGGACGCGCCGCGCGCCAGCACCAGCAGGCGGGTATCGGGTGCGAGGCGCAGGATCTCCCGGGCAGCGATCCGGCCGATTCCACGTGTCGCGCCGGTCATCACGAGGGTGTGCATGCCACGACGGTAGCTCGCGCGCGGCTCGTGCGCCCGGCAGCGGATCGCCGCTCCGCCGTCGTGGGCCCGCTAGCCGAGCGCGCCGCGCAATGGCGGCGAGGGCGGGAAGGTGACCGGTAGGGCGGTCAGGGCACGGTGGAAAGGTCCTGGGCGCCAGCGAAGTTCGCTCACCGGCACGGCCAGCTCGATATCCGGCAGCGCGTCCAGGAGCTGGTCGACGGCGTCCTGGGCGACCAGATAGCCGATCTGCCGGGCCGGGCAGGCGTGCGGCCCGGCGCCCCACGACAGATGGGAGCGGTTCCCGTTGCGGTCGCCCTCGCGCACCTGCGGATCGTTGTTGCAGGCCGCGATGCCGATCAGCACCGGCTGATGCGCGGGCAGCCACACGTCCTCGACGAGCATCGGCTGCCGCGGATAGCTCGCGCAGTAGTTCACCAGGGGGGGATTGTTGAACAACACCCAGTCCAGCGCGTCGCGGGTGGTCAGGGCGCCACCGAGCAGGCTTCCGGAGAACCGTTCGTCGGTCATCATCAGCAGCAGGGCGTTGGCGACCAGATGCACCTGCGGTTCGATCCCGGCGCCGAACAGGCTGACCAGCTGGTTGATGACCTCCTCGTCGTCGAGACCGCTGTCGTGTGCGATCAGCCGCGAGGTGATGTCGTCGCCCGGGTAGGCGCGCTTGCGATCGGTATGTTCCTGCAGTGCGGCGGCCAGCATCCGGTTGCCCGCGGCCGCGTCGCCGGTTGCGTCGAAGATGGCGGCCATCCCGGCCGCCACCCGCTTGGCGATATCCGGTTCGATGCCCAGCATCGTGTTCAGGTTGGCCGACACCAGCGGATGGATGTACTGGGTGAGCAGATCGGCGTGGCCGTCGGCGCTGAAGGAGTTGATCAGCGGCATCGCGATCTGCTCGACGACCGTGTGCACCGTGTGCAGATCCACCCCATCGATGGCGGCGACGTTGGCGGCGCGAAAACGCGCATGCTCGGGACCCGTATTGCGCAACGCATTCGGGCGCCACTCGAGCATCGGCAGAATCGGGCTGTCGGCCGGTACGGTGCGCTGCCAGGTACGCGGGTCGGCCGGGAAATGCTCGGGATCGTTGAGTATGCCGACGGCGGCCTGATAGCCGATCACCAGTGTGGCCGGCACTCCGGGGGCGAGCTCGATCGGAGCGAAGGAGCGGTGGTGGCCGCGCATTCGGTCGTATCCGCCGCGCGGGTCGGCGGCGAATTCCTCGGTGTAGATGGGAACACGCGGTCCATCCGGGGCGATCGGTGAATTGTGTGCCACGGGGCACCTGTTCGACGACGATTCCAGCGAATGCGGCGTGGTCACAGAAGACAACTCCAAACGGTCGTGGTGGACGACGACGGCGGCAGCGGCCACCGTCGTGAAGCCAAAAGCGTTGGACCGAACCATAATCTGAGGTACGGGGGCCGATGATACCTACCGGCGTGCCGGTTGCGCAGCGGAAGCCGGGCATCGGCCACGTGGCCGACGCCCGGCTTCCGGGCCAGTGATGTGGTAGTGGCTCTGTCGCTTCGTGGCCGATCGTCGCAGACTGGCCGCTATGACAACTCTGCTGATCATCGCGGTCGTGGCGGCGGTGGCGGCCTGCCTGTTCGACAGCGTGGCACCGGGCGCCGACCGCGAGCGGTTCCGGTGCGTGCTACGGCAAGCCAGGCATTCGCTGACCGATTGGGATGCCGCGCGCGAGTAGGTCCGAGCGCGGCCGAACTCATCGGTCGTCGGAGCGACCGCCCGGCAGGAACTCCTGTGCCTTCGTTTTCATGCCCTGAGCGACCAGATGCCAGGCGTTCGGATCGCCACGCAGCACCGCTTCGGCAGTCGCCTTCATCTGATCCCAGGTGGCGTGCGGCGGGATCGGCGGCACCTCGGGATCACAGCGCACGTCCAGCAGCGTCGGGCGGTCGGCGGACAGGGCGCGTTCCCAGGCCCCGGCCAGTTGCTCCGGGTCGTCGACCTCGATCGCCGCGAGTCCGAAACAGCGCGCCGCGTCGGCGTACGAAATGTCCGGAAGCGATTGGGAATCCTCGAATTTCGGTGAACCGCCCATGGACCGCAGTTCCCAGGTCACCTGGTTGAGGTCGTTGTTGTGGAAGACGCACACCACCAGTCGCTTGTCGTCCCAGCGTTCGGCGTAGCGCGCGATGGTGATCAGCTCGGCCAGCCCGTTCATCTGCATCGCGCCGTCACCGACGAGTGCGACCACCGGCCGGTCCGGATGGGCGAACTTGGCGCCGATCGCGTACGGCACGCCGGGGCCCATGGTGGCCAGCGTGCCCGACAGCGACCCCCGCATGCTGCCGCGGAACTTCAGGCACCGCGCGTACCAGTTGGTCGACGATCCGGAATCGGCCGTGACGATGGTGTTGTCCGGAATCTGTTGCGACAGTTCCCAGACCACGCGCATCGGGTTGACCGGTTTCGCGGCCAGCGTCGACTGCCGTTCGACGGTTTCCCACCACCGCGCCACATTCGACTCCACGGTTTCGCGCCAAGACCGGTCACTCACCGGCTTCAGCAGCGGAACAAGCTCGGCCAGAGTGGCTTTCGCGTCACCGACCAGATTCACCTCCGTCGGATACCGCATGCCGATCATGGTGCCGTCGATATCGATCTGCACCGCCCGGGCCTGGTCCAGCTCAGGCAGGAACTGGCTGTAGGGGAAGTTGGAACCGACGATCACCAGGGTGTCGCAGTCGCGCATCAGCTCGTAGCTGGGACGGGTGCCGAGCAACCCGATCGCACCGGTGACGAACGGCAGGTCGTCGGGCAGCACATCCTTACCGAGCAGCGCCTTGGCCACCCCGGCGCCGGTGATCTCCGCGAGTTCGGTCACCTCGCGCGCGGCCGAGCGGGCGCCCTGGCCGACCAGGATCGCCACCTTGGAACCGGCGCTGATCACCTCCGCGGCGCGCTCGATCTCCGCGCGGGCGGGCACGACCACCGAATGCATCTCGGCGGGCGCGCTCGACGGCACCTGCTTGAATTCGTGCTGCGGCGGTTCGTAGCTCTCCTCCTGTAGATCCGCCGGAATGATCACCGCGGTGGGCGCGCGCCGGGTCCACGCCGTGCGGAAGGCGCGGTCGAGGGCGTTGGGCAGCTGCTCGGCGACATTGACCTCGACGAGATATTCGGAGGCCACATCCTTGTACAGGCTCTGCAGGTCGATCTCCTGCTGATAACTGCCGCCCATCGCGCTGCGCGCGGTCTGGCCGATGATCGCCACCACCGGCACATGGTCGAGTTTGGCGTCGTAGAGGCCGTTGAGCAGATGGACCGCGCCCGGGCCGGACGTCGCCATGCACACACCGACGTGCCCGCTGAACTTGGCGTAGCCGGTGGCAGAGAACGCCGCCATCTCCTCGTGCCGGGCCTGAACGAACGTCGGACGGTCGTCGGTGCGCCCGAAAGCCGCGACGAGACCATTGATTCCGTCGCCGGGATAGGCGAAAACCTCTTTCACGCCCCACTCGTTGAGCCGGGCCACGACGTAGTCAGCAACCTGTTGCGCCATATCCTCTCCTGTCCTGTCCGGGTCGATCCCACGGGAATTGCCCTGCGTGCCCTGGTCGCCGGGCGGGTACCCGCGGCGGTCGAACTCAACCGCGGCCGACCGGCCCGTTCGCGGTCAGTGCCGGGCCATCCGGGCGACGGAACCGGCCACCGATTCGACACAGCGCGACATCCACGCCTGCGGGCTGTGCCGGTGGGCCCGGCCGTCGAAATCACCGTGCGCGCCGAAGTCGTGGCCGTCTTCGTCGTCGAGCGGGCGCCACAGGTTGTCCGGCCGGTCGGTCTCCTCGGCGTCGGTCTGCTGCGAGTCGTAGCCGGTGCGCGCCAGATAACGGTCCAGCACCGCCGGCGCGAGCCGCTGCGCGACGACCGTGCCGACCGTGCTCGCGCCCACCCAATACTGCTTGCGTTCCGGATGCTCGGCCGCGAAGGCGATGGTGTCGGCCACCACCTCGGGCTGGTAGATCGGCGGCACAGGCTGCGGCTTCTTCGGCAAACGCGAACGCACCCAGGAGAATTGGGGTGTGTTGACCGCCGGCGCCTGCACGATCGTCACGTGCACGTCACTGTGCTCGTGCATCAGCTCCACCCGCACCGCCTCGAGAAATCCGTTGACCGCGTGCTTGGCGCCGCAGTAGGCCGACTGCAACGGAATCGCCCGCTCGCCGAGCGCCGACCCGACCTGCACGATGGTGCCGCGGTTACGCGGGCGCATCCGGGCCAGCGCCACCATCACCCCGTGCACCGAGCCGAGATAGGTGACCTCGGTGACGCGGCGATACTCCTTCGGCTCGATCTCGGTGAAGGGGGCGAAGACCGAGGTGAACGCCGAATTCACCCACACGTCGATCGGACCCCACTGCTCTTCGACGCGGTCGGCGGCCGCCTCGACGGCGTCGAAGTCGGCGACGTCGGTCGGGATCGGCAACGCCGTACCACCGGCTCGTTGCACGTCCTTCGCCGCGGCGTCCAGTCCGGCGCGCCCGCGGGCCAGCAGCGCCACGCGGGCACCGTCGGCGGCGAAGCGCCGCGCGGCGGCGCGCCCGATTCCGGCGCTGGCTCCGGTGACGACGACTACGGGTGACTGCGCGCTCACTCGGTCTCCTCTCTCGCGCGGTTGTCCGGCGCCCCGCCGAAGGCCGCGGCAGGGACGTCGCATCTGCGGCGTACCCGCGCCGCGCGCCGTTATTCGGGCCGGGATCGCCTGCCATCGTGTCCGATTCGTCGGGTGTGACCTGCGGTCGACCGGGTATTCGCGCGATGTCCGGCCGCCCGCGGCGAGGTGCGGCCGCACCACATCCGGCCGACCACGACAGGGGTGCACGAATGGCGATTTCGGATCGCGCGGCCCGCCCGCACCGCGGCTCGAATCGAGACCGATGGCCGCTGCAGGCACTCGAAACCGCCCTGAAGGAGGCGGTCGACGGGGAGGTCCGTTTCGATTCCGGAAGTCGCGCCACCTATTCCACCGACGCCTCGAACTATCGCGCCCTGCCACTGGGCGTGGTTGTTCCGCACACACCGGATGCCGCCGCGATCGCGGTCGGAATCTGCCGCGGCCACGACGTCCCCTTACTCTCCCGTGGCGGTGGCACGAGCCTCGCCGGGCAGAGCTGCAATACCGCGGTCGTGATCGACTGGACCAAGTACTGCCACCGGCTGCTCGGCGTCGACCCTGAAACGCGCACCGCCGTGGTCGAACCGGGGATAGCGCTCGATCCGCTCAATCAGCAGTTGAAGTCGTCCGGGCTGATGGTCGGCCCCAAGCCGTCGACTCATGTCAGTTGCACGATCGGCGGAATGATCGGCAACAACTCGTGCGGTGCCACGGCACAGGCCTACGGAAAAATGGTCGACTCCGTGCGCCGGCTCGAGATCCTCACCTATGACGGGCTGCGGGCCTGGGTGGGTGCCGAGGACCCGATCCCGGGCGCGAATCCGGAGGCCGACGAGCTGGTCCGCCGGCTGCGGGAGATCCGGGACCGCTACGCCGACGACATCCGCGCCGCGTATCCGGACATTCCCCGCAGGGTCTCCGGATACAACCTGGACGCGCTGCTGCCGGAGCGAGGATTCGATATCGCGAAGTTCCTCGTCGGCAGCGAAAGCACACTGGTGACCGTGCTGCGCGCGGAGATCGAGCTGGTCCGGGTGCCGGCCGCCAAGGCGATGGTCGTGCTCGGCTTTCCCGACGTCTATCACGCCGCCGACGCGGTCTCCCGCATCCTGCCGCACGACCCCGCCGCCCTCGAGGGCCTCGACCATCGCCTGGTCCAACTGGAGCACAGCCGGCATCTGGCGGCGAAGGCCATCTCCCAGTTGCCCGACGGGAAGGCTTGGCTGATGGTGCAATTCGACGGCGACAACCAGAAACAGGCCGACGCGCGGGCGAAGAAGATGATCGCCGATCTCGAACGCGCCACCGGCGCGAGCTCCACCATCCTGGACGATCCCGACCGCGAGGCCGAGGTGTGGGCCGCCCGCGAGGCCGGACTCGGCGCCACCGCCTATCCGCCCGACGGCCCGGAAACGCACGAGGGATGGGAGGATGCCGCGGTCCCGCCCGAGCGGCTCGGCGACTATCTGCGCGACTTCGACGCGCTGCTCGAGGAATTCGGATACGAATCCAGTTCGCTCTACGGGCATTTCGGTCACGGCTGCGTGCACACCCGCATCCCGTTCGACCTGCGCACCGCTGACGGGATCGCGCACTACCGGCGCTTCGTCGAACGGGCCGCGCGCCTGGTGAGCCGCTACGGCGGGTCGCTGTCCGGCGAGCACGGCGACGGCCAGTCGCGCGCCGAACTGTTGCCGATCATGTTCGGCGACAAGGTGGTTCGCGCCTTCGGTGAGGTGAAGGCGCTGTTCGATCCGCGCAACCGGATGAATCCGGGCAAGATCGTCCAGCCGCATCGACTGGATTCGGATCTGCGCCAGGGGAGCGACTACCGGCCGTGGGAACCGGTGACGCACTTCGCCTTTCCCGACGACGACCACCGCTTCAGCGAGGCGGCCGGACGCTGCGTGGGTGTCGGCAAATGCCGCGGCGAGAGCAGCGGGGTGATGTGCCCCAGCTACCGCGCGACGCGGGAGGAGGAGCATTCCACCCGCGGGCGGGCCCGGCTGCTCTTCGAAATGCTGCAGGGCGAGGCGATCACCGACGGCTGGCGATCCACCGAGGTGCGCGACGCGCTCGATCTGTGCCTGGCGTGCAAGGGATGTCGCAGCGATTGCCCGGTCGATGTCGACATGGCCACCTACAAGGCCGAATTCCTGTCCCACCACTACGAACACCGGGTCCGGCCGATGGCCCACTATTCTATGGGCTGGATTCCGCTGTGGGCCCGGCTCGGCACCTCGATGGCTCCGCTCGCCAACGCCGTGACCCACACCCCGGGCCTGCGGCGCCTGGTCTCGGCCGCGGGCGGCATCGCGCAGGAACGGGAAATGCCCCGCTTCGCGCGCAGCCGGTTCACCCGCACCTTCCGCAACCACACGAGCTCCACCACCGGCGAGCGCGGCACGGTGCTGCTGTGGCCCGATACCTTCACCAACAATTTCGAACCGGGAATCGCCGAAGCCGCGGTGACGGTGCTCGAGGCCGCGGGCTTCTCCGTGATCGTGCCCGAGCGCACCGTCTGCTGCGGTCTGACCTGGATCTCCACCGGCCAGCTGCCCACCGCCAAAGGCGTGCTGCGCCGCACGTTGCGGGTGCTGGCGCCGCAGTTGCGCGACAGCACGCCGATCGTCGTCCTCGAACCCAGCTGCGCGGCCGTGTTCCGGGCCGATCTGCCCGAACTGCTCTACGGCGACCAGGACGCCGAGCGGCTGTCGAAACAGACCTACACTCTCGCCGAACTGCTGGCCGAGCGGGCGCCGGACTGGAACCCGCCGCACGTCGACACCGCGGCCATGGTGCAGCCGCACTGCCACCATCACGCGATCATGCATTACGACACCGATCGCGAACTGCTGTCCTCGACCGGCGCCGACGTGCAGGTCCTCGATGCCGGATGTTGCGGTCTGGCAGGCAATTTCGGCTTCGAACGCGGCCACTACGACGTCTCGGTGGCCTGTGCCGAGGACAAGCTGATGCCGGCGGTGCGCGAGCGCAATCCGGGCACCGTGGTGCTCGCCGACGGATTCAGCTGCCGGACCCAGATCCGGCAGCTGCAACCGGACGCCGATCCGCGCCACGCGGTCGAACTGCTGGCGGCGGCGCTGGCGGCGAAGGGCCAGGGATGAGTGCGGCGACCATCGACGAGTCGGTCCGGGTCGGGGTCTACCGGTTTCCGACGCCGGAGCCGGAGGCCGACGGCACCCTCGAATGGGAGGCGACCACCGCGGTGACCGTCGAGATCGACGCGGGCGGGCAGACCGGGCTGGGGTGGACCTACAGCGGCGGCGCCACCGCGGCGATCGTGCGCGAGGTGCTCGCCCCGGTCCTGGCCGGGCGTTCGCCGTTCGATATCGGCGACTGCCGGATCCGGATGCAGCGCGCCTGCCGCAATCTGGGCACCGCCGCCGTCGTCGCACATGCGCTCAGCGCCGTCGACATCGCCCTGTGGGACCTGAAGGCGCGCCTGCTCGGCGTGCCGCTGACCCGGCTGTTCGGCGGGGTGCGCCCGGCGACACCGGTCTACGGCTCGGGCGGATTCACCACCCTCACCGACGATGAGCTGGGTGAGCAGATCGACGGCTGGCTAGCGGCGGGGTGCCGGTGCGTCAAGATCAAGATCGGGGAGGATCGTGGCGAGCGGACCGAGCGGGACCTCGAGCGGGTGTCTTTCGCGACCGGGCTGCTCGGTGACCGCGCCCGCCTGATGGTCGACGCGAACGGCGCTTACTCCGCCGCTCTGGCCCGCCGGGTCGGCGCCGACCTCGACCGGCACCGCGTGATCTGGTTCGAGGAGCCCGTCACCAGCGACGATCCGCCCGGGCTGGCGTTGCTGCGGGCGGCACTGCGCTGTGATGTGACCGCCGGCGAATACGTCTACCGCCACTACGACGCGGCCGCGCTGATCGGCTCGGTGGACTGCCTGCAACTCGATGTGACCCGCTGCGGCGGCTACAGCGGCTTCCTGGAATGCGCTGCCCTCGCCGCCGCGCACGGCCTGGACATCTCCGCCCACTGCGCGCCCTCGCTGCACGCCCCGATCGTGTCCTCGTTCGCGCATCTGCGTCATGTGGAATGGTTCATCGACCACGCCCGGCTGGAGCCACTGCTGGTCGACGGCGTGCCCGAGGTCCGCGACGGTGTACTCGCGACCGGCCGCGGCACCGGGCACGGTATGCGGCTCGCCGACTCGGTCGGAAAATTTTCGGTCGGCGGCGCCGACCGGCAGTGACCTGGTGCGCCCGGGCGGCCGAACGAGCCCTGACCGGGCTCGACCGCATTCCCGGCATCTCGGTGATGGAGGACGAACCGTTCGGCGCGCAGGCCTCCCACGACGTCGATCGCATGCAGGTGCTGATGGACGTATCGGGCACCGGCGCAACGGGTTTCGAGGTCGCCGACTGGCTGCGCCAGCATCGCCGCATCGATATGGGGCACAGCGACCATCGCCGGATCCTGGCGACGCTGTCGATGGCCGACGACGCCGACACCGTCGACGCGCTGGTCGGCGCCATGACCGCGTGCCGGGTGCGGTACCGCGGTTCCGGCCCGAGCCCCGCCGACATCCACGTGCCCGCACCGCGCGAACTACAGCTGGAATCGGTGATGAACCCCCGTGACGCCTTTCTTCGGCCCGGAGGAGACGGTGCCGTTCGAGAAGGCCGTCGGCCGCATCACCGCCGAACAGGTCACGCCGTATCCACCGGGTATCCCGGTGATCGTGCCCCGGGGAACTGGTCGACGCCGCGGTCGTGGACTACCTGCGATCCGGAGTCGAGAACGGGATGAATGTGCCGGATCCGGCCGATCCGAGCTTGCGCACGCTGCGGGTGGTGGCCGAGTGACCGTCGACGGCCGGTAAAATGGGTGGTTCTGGTGTGTCCGAGGGATGCACAATCGAACCGTTTGCCCCCTTACCGTGCTAGGAGACTGTTGTGATCACCGCGACCGACCTGGAGGTCCGGGCCGGAATCCGCACCCTGCTCACCGCGCCGGGGTCGGCGCTGCGGGTGCAGGCCGGTGATCGGATCGGTCTCGTCGGCCGCAACGGCGCGGGCAAGACCACCACCCTGCGCATCCTGGCCGGTGAGGGAGAACCCTACGCCGGCAAAGTGATTCGCTCGGGCGAAATCGGCTATCTGCCGCAGGATCCGCGCGAGGGAAATCTCGACGTGCTGGCCCGCGACCGCGTGCTCTCGGCGCGGGGACTCGACAAGCTGATCCGCGATATGGAGAAGCAGCAGGCACTGATGGCCGAGGTCGTCGACGACGCCGAACGCGAGAAGGCGGTGCGCAAGTACGGCCGGCTCGAGGAACGATTCTCGGCACTGGGCGGCTACGTCGCCGAGAGCGAGGCCGCCCGGATCTGCCACAGCCTCGGTCTGCCGGATCGGGTGCTCGGCCAGGCCCTGCGCACGCTATCGGGCGGTCAGCGCCGTCGCATCGAGCTGGCGCGCATCCTGTTCTCCGCCTCCGACGGCTCCGGCGGCAAATCCGATACGACGCTGCTGCTCGACGAGCCCACCAACCACCTCGACGCCGACTCCATCACCTGGCTGCGGGGCTTCCTGCAGAACCACGACGGTGGCCTGATCGTCATCTCCCACGACGTCGATCTGCTCGCCGACGTGGTGAACAAGGTGTGGTTCCTCGACGCCGTGCGTGGTGAGGCCGACATCTACAACATGGGCTGGAAGAAATATCTCGACGCCCGCGCCACCGACGAACAGCGCCGGGTCCGCGAGCGCGCCAACGCGGAGAAGAAGGCCTCCGCGCTCAAGCAGCAGGCGGCCAAACTCGGTGCCAAGGCGACGAAAGCCGCTGCGGCACACCAGATGGTCAAGCGCGCCGAGCGCATGCTGTCCGAACTCGACGACGTGCGCGTGGCCGACAAGGTGGCCCGCATCAAGTTCCCCGAACCCGCTCCCTGCGGCAAGACGCCGCTGATGGCCACCAACCTCACCAAGCTCTACGGGTCGCTGGAGATCTTCACCGGCGTGAACCTGGCCATCGACAAGGGCAGCCGGGTCGTGATCCTCGGCCTCAACGGCGCGGGCAAGACGACCATGCTGCGTCTGCTCGCCGGGGTCGAGCCGCTGACCGCCGGGCAGATCGATCCGGGCCGCGGCCTGCGCATCGGCTATTTCGCGCAGGAGCACGACACCCTCGACGACAACGCCACCGTCTGGGAGAACATCCGCCACGCCGCACCCGATGCGGGGGAGCAGGACCTGCGCGGGCTGCTGGGGGCGTTCATGTTCACCGGCCCGCAGCTCGACCAGCCCGCCGGCACCCTGTCCGGCGGTGAGAAGACCCGGCTCGCGCTGGCCGGCCTGGTGTCCTCGGCGGCCAACGTGCTGCTGCTCGACGAGCCCACCAACAACCTCGATCCGGTCTCGCGCGAACAGGTCCTCGACGCGCTGCGCAGCTACGCGGGCGCCGTCGTTCTGGTCACCCACGACCCGGGCGCGGCCGAGGCCCTGAACCCGGAACGGGTGATCATGCTGCCCGACGGCACCGAGGACCACTGGTCGCAGGACTACCTGGAGCTGATTCAGCTGGCCTGAGCGTGGCGAATGCTTCCTGCGACGCGCCGAGACACGCCGAAAGATCCTCGCAATCGGTGAGTTTCATCACAGTGAGGCGTTGATCACTGCGGATCGAGTGTCTAGCCTGGAATGAGGCTGCACGGCGACCGGAGGAAGCCATGAGTGACAGGCCCGCACAGGGGAAGTCGATGTTGGGTAAGGGCACGCGCGTCACGGGCAAGTCGCGCGACCGGCTGCAGACCCAGCTCAAGAAGCAATACGAGGCGGGCGCCAGCATTCGTTCGCTGGCGCGGGAGACCGGCCGCTCGTACGGATTCATACACAACGTGCTCGTGGAGTCGCATGTGCAACTCCGCAGTCGTGGTGGTGCCAACCGGCGCAAAGCGGTCAGCAAGGCCTGACCCGCCCACTCGCCCGAAGCGGCCGATCGGCTTCCGCGGTCGTCGGCGTCTTCTGCTGCTCCGCCGGAGGTCACGCGCGGTGGGCGTTGCGTTCGGCCCACCACTGCGGCGCGTCGACGAAGTGGTTGTCGTATTCGTCCTGGGTGGCGGCGAGTTCGGCGAGGGTGGCCTCCCCGGAGGCCACTCGCTCGAGCAGCCGGAAGTAGCCGAAGCGCTGCACGGCCGGGGTCAGCGCGATCAGGATCCGCGCCGGTGAACCGGGGGCGGCGCCGAAGGCGTGCGGCATGAACCGCGGCACCGTGATCGCGCCACCCGCGGCGACCGTCGTGATCTGCTCGCCCGCGAGCACCTGCAATTCGCCCTCGGCGACGTAGAACAGCTCGTCGGACAGCGTGTGGTAGTGCGGAGTCGCCCCGTCGGCGCCGGGGGCCATCGTGACCTCGAGCGTGCTGACGCTGCCGCCGGTGCGGTCGGAATCCAGCAGCAGCCGCATGGTCACAGCGTCGGTCGCGCGCACCTCGGCCTCGGCGGGCTGGACGACGGCGGCGGGAATGCGGGGTGCGGTGGTCATCGGATCTCCCAAAGTAATTCGCTATCGGATAGTTCGCTACCGAACTATATCCCGTCGAATAGTATGTGTCCATGGCTGGACGACAGACCGATGCGGTGGATGCGATCGTGGCGCAGTGGGAGCGTGAGCGCCCCGACCTGGATCTCGCGGCGATGGCGGTGCTCGGCCGCCTCGGCCGCCTGTACGTCCTCGCCGAGCGCGCGATCGACGCGGTGTTCACCGCGCACGGGCTGCAGCGCGGTGAGTTCGATGTGCTTGCGGCACTTCGTCGTTCGGGTGCACCGTTCGAACTCACCCCGTCGGTCCTGGCCGACACCCTGATGTTGTCGCGCGCCGGCATGACGGGCCGCCTGGACCGCCTGGAATCGGCCGGACTGGTGCGCCGTATCGCCGATCCCGCCGACCGCCGCGCGGTCCGGGTCGCGCTGACCGAGGCCGGTCGCGCCCGCGTCGACGAGGTCGTGACTGCGCACACCGAAAACGAGACCCGTCTGCTGTCCGGGTTGTCGGTGCGCGACCGGGCCGAACTGGACCGGATCGCGCGGCTGCTACTGGCCGAACTGGACCGGCCGTGACACCGGCTCAGCCGGAGACCATCGCCTCACCGTGGACGAGGAACTGAGCGAGACTGGCGAAGATCGGCAGCCCCGTCTTGATCTCCAGGTACGCGAACTGCCCCTGCGGATTCACCTCGAGAAAGTAATACTCGCCGTCGAGTCCGAGTCTGATGTCGAGCACGCCGAAGACCAGTCCGAGCGCACCCATCAGCGTGGTCAGCGACTTGCTCACCGAGGCCGGCAGCCGCTCGGGCGTGAAGGCCACCGAGGTGTCCAGGCGCGAATCCACCCATCCCACACCGGATTGCGAGTCGATCCGCACCGCCCATTCGACGCCGTCGATCCACACCACCCGCAGATCGCATTCGGCTTCGACATAGTCCTGGAAGGTGGTCGGCGCCGAGCGGATGGTGTCGAACCGGCCGAGATCCTCGCTGCTCACGATGCGGGTTTCGGAGAATTCGGAGCGGCCGGTGCCGGTCCGCTTGTAGATCACCGACCCGCCGCGGGAATCGACGAAACTACGGGCCTCGTCGGGATCGTTGGTGATCAACGTTTCCGGGATCGCGAAACCGCTGCGCCGGGCCGTGTCGAGTTGCACGATCTTGCGGGTGGCGGTGCGGTCGGCGCCGGGATCGTTGACCCAGACCGCCGGTATCGACCAGAGCAGGCCCTGCAGGAACCCGTCGCATTCGGCCTGCCGGAAATCGTCGTCGCCGTCCAGGAAACCGCCGGGCACCTGGCACGGGCGGGGCCGGCGCCACCAGACGGCAGTCACGTCGTCGAGACCGGCGATATGCGACATCGAGCGAGCGGCGCCGGCCCGGTCGAGCCGGAAACTGCCGCATTCGCGCGGAAAATCGCGCATATCCAGACGAATCGGACTGAGCCGGTACATATTCCGCAGCATCGAGGCCATCGCGTCGGCGTGCAGATCGCCGGTCTCCGCGACGATCAGCACGGCACCCGGCGACCGGGCACTCATCGAACGGCCCCTCAGTCCAGGCTGTCGCAGGCGGTGCCGTCGTCGCTGCCACCGCCGCTGCGAGTCTGGCTGTAGCTCACCGTCGCACCGGCGGCTCCCGGGGCGGGCGCGACGTCGAGCCGCCGGGCCCACTGGTCGGTCAGCCGGGCCAGCAGATCGTCACCGACGGCGGGGCTGGGACGAGGCGGTAGCGTCAGCGGGCGTTCGGTGAGCTGAATGCGGCGCCGCTGCGTGAAATCGGCTGTGGCGCCGGGCCGTATCCAGACGAGCACGGGGCGTTCCGCGGCGCCGGTGCCGGCGTCCGGGGATCCGTCGCGCAGCCGGAGGACGTCGTCGCGACGGAGAGTCCAGATTCCCTCGGCGACGCGGACGCTGATGGTGTCGCGAGATTCGGCGACCAGGCGACCGGACAGCGGTGGCGCCGGGTGACGGGGTAGCGGGCGCGGCCGGGTGCGTTCGGGTACCTGGCGGCGGGCATCGTTCATGGGCTGGACTCCGATCTGCTCGCAATTTGCCCCGGAAGTCGAGCGTGATCTGGATCATAGCCCGCCGCGGTGCCGGGCCGGTTCGCAACGAAAGATTTCCGGTGCAAACTCGGTGCCCTGGCCCGGGCGCGGAAAACACTATCGCCGAAAGCGATTCGGTTGAGCTGTCAACGGGTCACAGGCCGAGCACATCGGGGGATTCGGCAAGCTCGAGGAAGCGTTTACCCGGGTTCGACACGAGTTTGCGCGCGTCCAGATCCATCAGCCCGAGCACGACGGAGAATTCCGCGGAGACGGTCCCGTCCAATTTGCGGATCTGCTGGTCCATCCAGAACGCCTTGCCCTCGCCCCAGCGGCATTCGCAGGTCACGGTGATCTCGTCGCCCAGATGCAGCTCCCGCCGATACTTGACGGTGGATTCCAGAACCACCGGACCGAGTCCGGACAGCCGCATCTTGTCCGGGACCAGACCGGCCGCGCGCAGCACCTCCCAGCGGGCGTGCTCGGCGTACTGGTGGTATACGGCCTGGTTGAGATGGCCGTTGACGTCGAGTTCGTAACCGCGGACGGTGACGGGCACAGAGAAGGTCATATCCGAGGCGAACGGGTGCCGTGTTCCCGGTATTTCCGGATCGAGCGTGGGATCGGTCACCGTCCGGGCGGCGGCTACATGAGTCGCCGCATCAGATACGTGTACTCGAGCGCGCTGGTGTGGGCCTGCTCCTCGCGGTCGGCGCCCGCACCGTGGCCGCCCTCGCCCGCCTCGTAGAACAGATACGGATCGCCGAATTCGGCCAGCCGCGCGGCGAATTTGCGGGCGTGCTGCGGGCCCACCCGGTCATCCTTGGTCGTGGTCCAGACGAACGGTTCCGGATAGTGCGCGCCGCGTCGCAATTGCCCGTACGGCGAGATGGATTCGAGAAACGCCCGCTGAGTGGGATCGTCGACGCTGCCGTACTCGTCGACCCAGGAGGCGCCCGCGGCGATCTTCTCGTAGCGCATCATGTCCAGCAGCGGTACCTGGATGTCGACGGCGTTCCACATCTCCGGATGCTGGACGAATTCGACACCCGTGAGCAGGCCGCCGTTGGAGCCGCCCTGGATGCCGAGCCGCCGCGCGCTGGTCACGCCGCGGGCTACCAGATCCTTGCCGACGGCCGCGAAATCGTCGAACGCCCGCTGCCGGCCGGTCGTGCGCGCGGCCTCGTGCCAGGCGGGCCCGAACTCACCGCCGCCGCGGATGTTCGCCAGGACGAAGACACCGCCGTGATCGAGCCAGAGCCGGCCGAGCAGTCCCTGATAGGACGGAGTCTGCGACACGCCGAAACCACCGTAGGCGTACATCAGGGTGGGGTTCGAGCCGTCGAACGCCATAGCGGCGGCGTGGACCACGAAATACGGCACGGCCGTGCCGTCGGCCGAGGTCGCCTTGCGCTGCTCGACCACGTAGCGCGACGAATCGAACTGCGGCGGTGTGCTTTTCACCTGCCGGGCCGTGCCGGCGGCGGTGTCCACACTCCACAGCGTGGTCGGCACGAGGAACGAGGTCACCGAGAGATAGGCGCGATCGCCCGTCGGATCGGCGGTGACGGTGTCGACGGTCGCGTTGTCGGGCAACGGCACCGGAGTCGGCGACCAGCTCCCGTCCGGACGTGGCGTGTAGACGGTGGCGCGACCGCGCACGTCGTTCAGCGAGGTGACCACCGCGTGGTCGCGCGTGGTCTGCACACCACTCAGACTCTCCGACGGACCCGGAACATAGACCGGTGTCACCTGCGGCCGGGCCGGATCGGCGATCAGCCGGTCGGCATCCACCGACACCAGCGCACCCGACGGATAGGTCGTCGCGCCGACCGCCCAGTCCTGCCGTAGCGACACCAGGATGTGATTGCCGACGAAACCCGCGAGGTCCGACTTCGCCGGGAGCGCGGTCGGTACCGGGCCGGTCGCGGTGAGCAGGTCGACGTCGTGTTCGAAGAAGGTGCGCCCGCGTACGACGAGATCGAGCCGGCGGCCGGCGCCGTTGTCCAGCACGACCGGCGCGGTCGACAGCTGATCGGTCCGCTCGCCCCGCGCGAGTTCGGTTGCGGCGTCCAGGGATTGGCCGCGGCGCCACTGCCGGACGATATACGGGTATCCGGAGGCCGTCGTCTCGCCCGGCTGCCATTCCCGGGCGATCAGCACCGTATTCTCGTCGCTGAACGTGAGGTCCACCTTGCCTCGCGGCACCACGAATCCGCCCGGCACGAACTGCCGTGTGCCCCGGTCGAATTCGCGGACCGACACGGCGTCCTCACCGCCGTCGGACAGACTGATCAGGCACCGGCGATGGGTGACCGGATCGCAGTCGGCGCCTCGCCAGACCCAGTTCTTCCCCTCGGCTCGTGACAGCTCGTCGAGGTCGAGCAGGGTGGTCCAGGCCGGTTGCGGCGCTTCGTAATCGGCGGTTGTCGTCTCGCGCCAGATGCCGCGTTTGTGGTCACCGTCCTGCCAGAAGTTCTCGACGGTGCCGTCCTCGAAGCGTGGCATCGGGATCCGGTCGGATGTCTTCGCCAGCGCCGTCGCCTGCACGAGATTGTCGGCGTAGCGCGGATCGTGTTCGAGCACGTCGAGGGTCCGGCGGTTCTGTTCGCCGACCCACGCCTGCACGCGCGGACTGTCGAGTTCTTCGAGCCAGAGATACGGATCCTGCGGTGAGGCGCCACCGCCGCACGCCGCGGCCAGCACGGCGATCGACAGCAGGGCCGCCGCGCGCCGCAACGAGGTACGCGGCGCACCGCCGGCCAATCCGTGTCGTCGTCCCCGCCCCATGATCATCAGCACATGGTACGGCGAATCCGGCCCGGGCACGGACGGTTGTCGCGGCCGGTTCACTCCCGGCGGCGAACCGACGCCTCCACGAGATCGAGTACGGCCGTGAGGTTTTCGTTGACATGACCGGAGGCGATGCGGGCGATGAGGCCGTCGAGGACGAGATCGAGATAGCCGAGCAGCACGTCGGTGGGAACGTCGTCGCGCAGCGCGCCGGCCGCCTTGCGGCGTTCGAGGCGGGCCAGGGTGGCCGCGGTCAGCTCGGCCGAACGCTGGGTCCAGCCGGCGGCGAATTCGGGATCGGTGCGCAGTCGCCGGGCGATCTCGAGGCGGGTGCCCAGCCAGTTGTACTGCGCGGGATTGTCGAGCATCTCCCGCATGACCTGCACGATGCCCTCGTTGGCCGCGACCTCGGCCATCCGTTCGGCATCCTCCTGGGCCAGTGCCAGGAACAGGGCGTCCTTGTCCCGGAAATGATGGAAGATCGCGCCGCGGGACAGCCCGATCGCCTCTTCCAGGCGGCGGACGGTCGCACCCTCGTACCCGAATTCGGCGAAACACCGCCGCGCCCCGTCCAGAATCTGGCTGCGCCGGGCGGCGAGGTGATCGTCACTGACCTTGGGCATGGGCTCCTCCAGCGGGGAATGCACGGACCCCCGCGCCGGGACGATCCGGCGCGGGGGTTCTCACAGTACGAGCATGAACGCGTAGATCCTGCAGCGGCGCAACGCTGTTCGTGCCGGCCCGGCGAGCCGAACGGACGCCGGGCGCGGCACGACGTAGCGCGGATACGGGATATCAGCCGCGAATCATGTTGCGCAGCACGAACTGCAGGATGCCGCCGTTGCGGTAGTAGTCGGCTTCACCGGGGGTGTCGATGCGCACGACCGCGTCGAAGGTGACCTTCTCGCCGTTCTCCTTGGTCGCGGTGACCTTCAGGGTCTTCGGCGTGGTGCCCTCGTTGAGCTTGGTGATGCCCTCGATGTCGAACACCTCGGTGCCGTCCAGGCCCAGCGACGCGGCCGACTCACCCGCCGGGAACTGCAGCGGGATCACGCCCATGCCGATCAGGTTGGAGCGGTGGATGCGCTCGAACGACTCGGTGATGACGGCCTTGACGCCCAGCAGACGGGTGCCCTTGGCCGCCCAGTCGCGCGAGGAACCCGAGCCGTACTCCTTACCGCCCAGCACGACCAGCGGAATGCCGGCCTTCTGGTAGTTCTGCGAGGCGTCGTAGATGAACGCCTGCGGGCCGCCCTCCTGGGTGAAGTCGCGGGTGTAACCACCCGAGACGTCGTCGAGCAGCTGGTTGCGCAGCCGGATGTTGGCGAAGGTGCCACGGATCATGACCTCGTGGTTACCGCGCCGCGAGCCCAGGGAGTTGTAGTCCTTGCGCTGGACGCCGTGCGAGTCGAGGTACTGCGCGGCCGGGGTGCCCGGCTTGATCGGACCGGCCGGGGAGATGTGGTCGGTGGTGACCGAATCACCCAGCAGGGCCAGCACGCGGGCGCCCTTGATGTCCTCGACCGGGGCCGGCTCGAGTTCCATCCCGTCGAAGTACGGCGCCTTGCGGACGTAGGTGGAGTTCTCGTCCCAGGCGAAGGTGTCACCGGACGGAGTGTCGAGGTTGCGCCAGCGCTCGTCGCCCTTGAAGACGTCGGCGTAGGACTTGCGGAACATGTCCTGGCTGATCGCCGACTTGATGGTGTCGTCGATCTCCTGGGCCGAGGGCCAGATGTCGCGCAGGAACACGTCCTTGCCGTCGGTGTCCTGACCCAGCGCGTCCTTCTCGAAGTCGAAGTCCATCGTGCCCGCGAGCGCGTAGGCGATGACCAGCGGCGGCGAGGCCAGGTAGTTCATCTTCACGTCGGGGGAGATGCGGCCCTCGAAGTTGCGGTTGCCGGACAGCACCGCGGTCACCGACAGGTCGTTGTCGTTGACGGCCTTGGAGATCTCCTCCGGCAGCGGGCCGGTGTTGCCGATGCAGGTGGTGCAGCCGTAGCCACCCAGGTAGAAGCCCAGCTTCTCCAGGTAGGGCCACAGACCGGCCTTCTCGTAGTAGTCGGAGACGACCTGCGAACCCGGGGCCATGTTGGTCTTGACCCACGGCTTGCTGGACAGGCCCTTCTCCACCGCGTTGCGAGCCAGCAGCGCCGCGCCGATCATGACCGACGGGTTGGAGGTGTTGGTGCAGGAGGTGATACCCGCGACCACGACAGCGCCGTGATCGAGGATGAACTCGCCGCGATCCTCGGAAACCACCTTGACCGGCTTGGACGGACGCCCCTCGGCGCCGTTGGCCGCCGAGTGGGCCGGTGTGTAGCTCTCCGCGCCCACGCCGGCCGACACCGAGACCGGATCCGAGGCGGGGAAGGTCTCCTCGACGCCCTCGTCGAGCGCGGTGTAGTCACCGGTGACGTAGTCGGTGATGTCGGAGCGGAACGCCGCCTTCGACTCGCTGAGCAGGATGCGGTCCTGCGGGCGCTTCGGACCGGCGATCGAGGGCACCACGGTACTCAGGTCGAGCTCGAGGTACTCCGAGTAGGCGGGCTCGTGCGCGGCGTCGTGCCACATGCCCTGTTCTTTGGCGTAGGCCTCGACCAGGGCCAGCTGCTCGTCGGAGCGGCCGGTCAGACGCAGGTAGTTGATGGTCTCCTCGTCGATCGGGAAGATCGCCGCGGTGGAGCCGAATTCGGGGCTCATGTTGCCCAGGGTGGCGCGGTTGGCCAGCGGCACCTCGGCGACGCCCGCGCCGTAGAACTCGACGAACTTGCCGACCACACCGTGCTTGCGCAGCATCTCGGTCACGGTGAGCACGACGTCGGTGGCGGTGACGCCCGGCTGGATCTCGCCGCTCAGCTTGAAGCCGACCACGCGCGGGATGAGCATCGAGACCGGCTGGCCCAGCATCGCGGCCTCGGCCTCGATACCGCCGACGCCCCAGCCCAGCACGCCCAGGCCGTTGACCATCGTGGTGTGCGAGTCGGTGCCTACGCAGGTGTCCGGGTAGGCCTGGCCGTTGCGGGTCATGACGGTCGGGGCCAGGTATTCGATGTTGACCTGGTGCACGATGCCGGTGCCCGGGGGGACGACCTTGAAGTCGTCGAACGCGCCCTGGCCCCAGCGCAGGAACTGGTAGCGCTCGCCGTTGCGCTGGTACTCGAGGTCGACGTTGCGCTCGAGGGCGTCGGCGCGGCCGAAGACGTCGAGGATGACCGAGTGGTCGATGACCATGTCGGCCGGGGAGAGCGGGTTGACCTTGTTCGGGTCGCCACCGAGCGCGGTGACGGCCTCACGCATGGTGGCCAGGTCGACCACGCAGGGCACGCCGGTGAAGTCCTGCATGATCACGCGGGCGGGGGTGAACTGGATCTCGATACTCGGCTCCGCCGACGGATCCCAGTTGGCGATGGCGCGGATGTGGTCGGCGGTGATGTTGGCGCCGTCCTCGGTGCGGAGCAGGTTCTCCGCCAGGACCTTCAGGGCGTAGGGCAGCTTCTCGGTGCCGGGCACGGCCGAGAGGCGGAAGATCTCGTAGGAGTTGCTTCCGACCTCGAGGGTGCCCTTGGCGCCGAATGTATCGATACTTGTCATACGTTCAGCTCCACTCGTCGGTGTTCCGATCGGGGCGCGTGCGGGCCCCGGGGGTGGCCACCGGCGGGGCTGCGCCGGCGGCTGTCGCCGAGGACGCGTTTCGGGCTGCGCGCCTCGTACTTCCGAACTCTAACAGTACGCTTGTCCTATGAAGCATGCGGGGCACGTACGGCGCGGCGTGCCGCCATCCATGATGCCCCCGTCGCGTACTGTGCTCGAAGGCCCCGTCGGAGTCGTCGCCTCCGGTGTGCCGGCCAGGTGTGTGTTGATCTCGTGAATGTGTTGGACGTCCGTCGCTGGAGTCGGCGGCTCGACAAGACCGGATGGAAGATGACCGTCTCGTATGCCTCGGTTTTCACCCCTATGGCCGCGGAGCTACCGCCGGATACCGACGTCGACGCCATCGTGCTGGATCTGGCCGACAACCACGTAGCCGCGCCGCCCTCCAAGGATCAGGACAAGCTCGCCGAGATCGCGGATCAGGCCCGGGCGCACGGCATCGAGCTGAACATCGTGGTCGTGAAGGGAAATCCGGGCCGCGATTCGGATCTGCGCGACCTGGCGACCACCCTCGGCAAGAGTGAGCACGGCACGGTCGTGGTGTTCAGCGACGACTGGATCGGCACCTACAGCGATTCCATCAACCGCGCGCGGCTGGAGTGGGCCGAGGACAAGGCCAAATATCAGGGCGGGCACACCGCGACCGCCGCGCAGATCTTCGTCGACCGGCTGGAGACGCCGGAAAAGGTGTCGTGGACGGCGATCACGGGCGTTCTGCTGGCGGGCACCGTGCTGACCATCGGTGGCCTGTACTACCTGAAGTCCCGCCGCGCGGCGCGCGAGCGGGCCGCGGTGGCGGCCGACGCCGCGCCGAATCCGGCGGTGTCGTCCCGGTAGGCGTTCCGGCGGCCATCGGCGTGTCGTGAGCCGATACGGATGATCGCCGGAATCTAGCCACCACCTCGGCGTCATGCCCGATTCGAGGGATACGTCTCTATTCGCGGGACGAAACTGAACGACCGGTTTGATTCGTCCCCGAAACCCCTATTCACGGTTAGCAAATTTTCAGCAAACCGGAAATTACTCCCCTGTGATTTGTCGTCCGATGTTTCCTCTGTGAAAGAAGTGTCGTACGGTTTCGAGGTGACACTCTTGGGGAAGAAGTGTCACATGGGCCTCCAGCGTCCCTCGAGGGCAGATGGACCGTTGGTGCTCGTGCGGCGACGCCTCGATCGGTCGCCCAGCGCAGTCCTGGCGAATCTGGTGCTCGCCGGGAGCCGCAGCGGGATCAGGGAGGTGTTATGCGAATATCGGCGAGGCGGTCCGGGGGCGCCGCAAAGGTCGCTGTGGGGTTGCTCTTATGCGGGATCGCTCTGACGGTGACCGCTCCACTGGTGGCCGCGGTGCCCCCGCCACCTCCGAATCCGAGTGACGGCGATATCGCCACGGCGGGCGCGCAGGTCGATGCGGGAGTGAATCAGGTCAGCGGTCTGATCAATCAGGTCGCCACCGCCGACCAGCAGCTCGCCCAGCTCGACACCGAGGTCGCCGGCAAGCGGGAAGCCGTGAACAAGGCGCTGGTCGATCTCCAGAACGCACGCGACGCCGCCGACGCGGCCGCGGCGACGGTCGCCGCCACCCAGCGCGACCTGCAGTTCGCCGGGGCGCAGCTCGATCAGGCCCAGGGCAGGTTCGACGAATTCGCCGTCGACGCCTATACCCACCCGGGTTCGACGTCGATGGTGAACTATCTCGCCGGCTCCGATCCGGCCTCCGCGCTCGACCGCGCCGATCTGCTCGGCATGGCGTCGAAGAATCAGCAGGCCGCCATCGACGGCCTGCGCCGGGCGCAGGTCGAACAGGCCAACAAGGATTCCGCGGCCCGTCAGGCCAAGAAGGCCGCCGACACGGCCGCGGCAGCGGCCGATCAGAAGCGCGAGCAGGCCCAAGCCGCGGTCGCCGCCGCCAAGGCCGCTCTCGACGAGCAGGCGCAGAAGCGCGATGCCCTGATGGCCCAGCGCGATTCGGCCCAGCAGCAGCTCGACCAGGCCCGGGCCACCGTGACCGGACTGCAGGGCCAGCGCGACGCCTACCTGGCCTGGGATCGTCAGCGCCGGGCCGAGGTCGCCGCCGCCCAGGCCGCCGCGACCGCTGCCGCCGCACGCGCCGCCGCCGATCAGGCCGCCCAGGACCGCGCGGCCGAACTCGGCGCGGGCAAGCGGCCGCACACCCAGCTGGACAACGCACCGCCGCCGCGCCGATCGATGTCGACCCCCAGCCGGCCCAGCGGCAGCCGCTCCGAACTGATCGAGACGGTCGTCGACCGTGCGATGTCGCAGCTCGGCGTGACCTATGCCTGGGGCGGCGGCGACGAGGACGGCCCCACCAAGGGCATCCACGACGGCGGTGTGGCCGATTCCTACGGCGACTACAACAAGGTGGGCTTCGACTGCTCCGGCCTGATGATCTACGCCTTCGCCGGTGTCGGCATCTCCCTGCCGCACTACAGCGGCTACCAGTACACGATGGGCACCCGGGTCAAAGTCGCCCAGCGCGAGCGCGGGGACATGCTGTTCTGGGGCGCCAACGGCAGTGAGCACGTCGCGCTGTACCTGGGCGACGGCAAAATGATCGAGGCGCCCGAATCCGGTGACGTCGTGAAGATTTCGCCGGTGCGCGAGGGCGGCATCATGCCGTACGCCGTTCGCCTGATCACCTGACGCACCTCCGAATGATCTTGGCTACCATGCGAATCGGCACACATCGTGCCGGTCCGTTCGGCACGAGCCGAGAGTTCGGCAGTAGTTGGGGTATTGATGAGGCAGATCCTGTTCTCGGCGGCGATCGCACTCGCGGTCTCGATCACCGTGACGCCGTTGCTGATCAGGTTGTTCGCACGCCGGAATCTCGGCCAGCAGATCCGCGTCGAGGGACCGCAGAGTCATCAGGCCAAACGTGGCACTCCCACCATGGGCGGCATCGCCATCGTGGCCGGGCTGTGGGCCGGATATCTGGGCTCACACCTGATCGGCCTGCGCTACGACGCCGACGGGCCCTCGGCCTCCGGGCTGCTGGTGCTCGGCCTGGCCAGCGCGCTGGGGTTCGTCGGGTTCCTCGACGATTTCATCAAGATCCGCAAGCACCGCAATCTGGGCCTCACCGCGACGGGCAAGTACATCGGCCAGATCGGCGCTGCCGTGGTGTTCGGAATCCTCGCACTGCGCTTTTCCGGCAGCACCGGGCTCACCCCGGCCGGCCGGCAGGTGTCCTACGTGCGGGACTGGCCCACGGTGGCGTTTCCGCTGGTGGTCTTCCTGCTGGCGGTGTGCTTCGTGGTCGTCGCCTGGTCCAACGCGGTGAACATCACCGACGGGCTGGACGGGCTGGCCGCGGGATCGATGGGTTTCGCGCTCGGGGCCTACGTCATCGTGACGTTCTGGCAGTACACCAATTCCTGTGCCGCCCACGCGCTTCCGGGCTGCTACAGCGTGCGTGACCCGCTGGATCTGGCCGTGGTCTGCGCGGCCGGTGGCGCGGCCTGCATCGGATTCCTGTGGTGGAATGCCAATCCGGCCAAGATCTTCATGGGCGATACCGGGTCGCTGGCCCTGGGCGGGCTGCTGGCCGGAATCTCGATCACCACGCGCACCGAATTGCTGATGGTGGTCGTGGGCGCGTTGTTCTTCGCCGAAATTCTGTCCGTGGCGTTGCAGATCGCGGTTTTCCGCACCACTCGCAACCGGTTGTTCAAGATGGCGCCGTTCCACCACCATTTCGAACTCGGCGGCTGGCCCGAAACCACGGTGATCATCAGATTCTGGCTGCTCGCGGGCATCGCGGCGGCGGTCGGGCTGGCCCTGTTCTACGCCGAATATCTGGCCGCGGTGGGCTGATACCGCCGACGGCGACCGGCTGCGACACGGCAATTCGGAATCGGCGCATTCCGGACACCGTCGAGTGCCTTCCGATCCGCCCGGGAGGCCTGGCCCGCGACATTGTGCGAGCCCAGTTGCGGCAATCTTGCTCGATACCTGGAATAGTTGGGGCGGCACGCATGGAGACCGAAGCGAAAGCGGGGAGTTTGGTGACTTCGACGGACGATGTGAGCGCTGGGAGTGCGGTGAAGCAGGCGGAGGCCGCCTCGGGCACTTTGGAGCGTGACGTCGCGACCCTGGAGAAGGCGATCTACGAAGTCAAACGGGTCATCGTCGGTCAGGACCGGTTGGTCGAGCGGCTGCTCGTCGGCGTTCTGGCTCGCGGGCACGTGCTGCTCGAGGGTGTGCCCGGTATCGCCAAGACGCTGGCGGTGGAGACCTTCGCGAAGGTGGTCGGCGGCAGCTTCTCGCGCGTGCAGTTCACCCCCGACCTGGTGCCCACCGATCTCATCGGTACCCGCATCTACCGGCAGGGACGCGAGGAGTTCGACACCGAACTGGGTCCGGTCGTCGCCAACTTCGTCCTCGCCGACGAGATCAACCGCGCGCCCGCGAAGGTGCAGTCGGCGCTGCTCGAGGTCATGGCCGAACGGCACGTGTCGATCGGCGGCAAGACCTACCCGATGCCCGATCCGTTCCTGGTCATGGCGACCCAGAACCCGATCGAGAGCGAGGGTGTCTACCCGCTGCCCGAGGCGCAGCGCGACCGCTTCCTGTTCAAGGTCGTCGTCGACTATCCGACGGTCGAGGAGGAGCGTGAGATCATCTACCGGATGGGTGTGACCCCGCCGGAGCCCAAGCAGATCCTGGAGCCGGCCGAACTGATCCGGCTGCAGAAGCTGGCCGCCAACACCTTCGTCCACCACGCCCTGGTCGACTATGTCGTGCGCGTCATCGCCGCGACCCGCAAACCGGCCGAATTCGGGCTCGAGGACGTCGCGGGCTGGATCGCCTACGGTGCCTCGCCGCGTGCCAGCCTCGGCATCATCGCCGCCGCCCGCGCGGTCGCGCTGATCCGCGGCCGCGATTACGTGGTGCCGCAGGATGTGGTCGAGGTCGTTCCGGATGTGCTGCGCCACCGCCTCGTGCTGTCCTACGACGCGCTCGCCGACGAGGTCAGCCCCGACGACGTGATCCGCCGGGTGCTGCAGACCGTCGGCCTGCCGCAGGTCGCCACCCAGGCCAACGCACCCGCCCCCGGCGGCCCGGCGCCGATGCCGGCCCCGGGCCCACAGGCTGCCGCGCCGCAGCCCATGGCCCCGCATCCGGCCGGTCAGCCGCAGAACGGTCAGGGCGCCGGGCAGCCGCAGCGCCAGTGAGCGGGGCATCGGATTCGGTTGCGCCAGTGACGAACTCAGCTCACGTCCCCGCTCACCACGACAGCGCGCCGCCGTCGTTCCGGTCCGGAGATCTGCGTGATCCGCGATTGTCGGCGGCGTTGAAAACCCTCGAGTTGACGGTGCGCCGCCGCCTCGACGGCGTCCTGCACGGCGATCATCTCGGCCTGATCCCCGGCCCCGGGTCCGAGCCCGGGGACGCGCGGATGTATCAGCCGGGTGACGATGTGCGCCAGATGGATTGGTCGGTCACCGCGCGCACCACCCATCCGCACGTGCGGCAGATGATCGCCGACCGGGAGCTCGAGACCTGGCTGGTGGTCGACCTGTCGGCCAGTCTGGACTTCGGCACCGCGCTGTGCCAGAAGCGCGATCTGGTGGTCGCGGCGGCCGCCGCGGTGACGCATCTGACCAGTGGCGGCGGTAACCGGATCGGCGCGGTCGTCGCCAACGGCGAACGGCTGTACCGGATTCCGGCTCGCACCGGCCGGGTACACGCCCAGTCGCTGCTGCGCAGCATCGCCACCACCCCCCATGCGAGCGACGGCGTGCGCGGCGATCTGCGCGGCGCCATCGAGTCGCTGCGCCGGCCGCAGCGCAAACGCGGTCTGGCCGTTGTCATTTCGGACTTCCTCGGCGAGATCGACTGGCAGCGTTCGCTGCGCGCGATCTCCGGCCGTCACGATCTGCTCGGTGTGGAGATCCTGGATCCGCTGGATCTGGATCTGCCCGACGTCGGTGATGTGGTGCTCCACGATCCCGAAACCGGCCGCACCCGCGAATTCACCGTCACTCCCACCCTGCGCGCCGATTTCGGACGTGCTGCCCAGCAGCATCGCGAACAGGTCGAGGCGGCGCTGCGCAGCTGCGGCGCGCCGGTGATGACGCTGCGCACCGATCGTGACTGGATCGCCGACGTGGTCCGTTTCGTGTCCACTCGGCGCCACACCTTCGGCGCCCCGACCGGGCGGGTGCCCCGACAGTGAGTATTTCGCATTTCACGTCCGCGATCTGGCTGGCGTTCCTCATCGTCGTCGTCGCGATCGCGCTGCTCTACGTGCTCGTCCAGCGGCGTCGCAAACGGCACATGCTGCGGTTCTCCAATATGGAGGCCCTCGAACGCGTGGCGCCCAAGCGTCCCAGCAACTGGCGGCACGCGCCGGTGGCGCTGATGCTGGTGGGCCTGGCCCTGCTGACGGTCGCCGCGGCGGGTCCGCAGGCGGCCAAGAAGGTGCCGCGCAACCGGGCCACGGTCATGCTGGTGATCGACGTGTCGCTGTCGATGGAGGCCACCGATGTGCCGCCGTCGCGGATCCAGGTCGCGAAGAAGGCCGCGACCGATTTCGTGGACGGTCTCACGCCGGGCATCAACCTGGGCTTGGTGACCTTCGCCGGTACCGCGTCGGTTCAGGTCTCCCCGACGACCAACCGGGAGGCGATGAAGGCGGCGATCAACAATATGAAGCTCGCCGAACGGACCGCCACCGGTGAGGGCATCTTCAGCGCCCTGCAGGCCATCGATACGCTCGCCTCGGTCCTGGGCGGGGCGCAGACACCGCCCCCGGCGCGGATCGTGCTGATGTCCGACGGCAAGCAGACCGTGCCCGACGACAAGGACGTCGACAATCCCCGCCACGGCTTCGTCGCGGCGCGGGTCGCCAAGCAGAAGGGCGTCCCGGTCTCGACCATCTCCTTCGGCACCACGTGGGGTTCGGTCGAGATCCCGGATCAGGACGGCAAGGGCTCCCAGCGCGTCCGGGTGCCGGTCGACGACGACTCCTTGCGCGAGATCGCCAAGATCTCCGGCGGAGACTTCTACACTGCCTCCACGCTGGAAGAACTCAGCGCCGTCTACGACACCCTGGACAAGCAGATCGGCTACGAGATGCAGATGGGCGATGCCAGCCGGCCGTGGTTGCTGCTGGGTCTGCTGCTGACCGCTGCGGGTGTGGTGAGCGGTTTGGTCTATCGTCAACGCCTGCCATAAACGGGTACCGCGCAACCCGGCCACGACAGTCGAACTCGAACAGATAGGTTGACATTCATGTCGAACTTCACTTCCCGATCGGTCCTGGTGACCGGTGGCAACCGCGGTATCGGTCTCGCGGTGGCCCAGCGGCTGGCCGCCGACGGGCACAAGGTTGCCGTCACCCATCGTGGCTCGGGCGCGCCGGAAGGTCTTCTGGGCGTGAAATGCGATGTGACGGACTCGGATTCGATCGATTCGGCCTTCAGCGAGATCGAGGCCAAGCAGGGCGCGGTCGAGGTGCTGGTGGCCAACGCCGGAATCGTCGACAACACCCTGCTCATGCGGATGAGCGAGGAGCAGTTCACCCGGGTCATCGACGCCAACCTGACCGGCGCGTGGCGCTGCGCCAAGCGCGCCAACCGGGCGATGCTGCGGGCCCGCTTCGGCCGCATCATCTTCCTGGGCTCGGTCGTGGGCCAGATGGGCGGTCCCGGCCAGGTGAACTACGCGGCGGCCAAGGCCGGTCTGGTCGGCATGGCGCGCGCGATCACCCGCGAGATCGGTTCACGCAACATCACCGCCAATGTGGTGGCGCCCGGTTTCATCGACACCGATATGACTCGGGAAGAGATGACCGAGGACATGCGCGAGATGGCGCTGAAGGTCATTCCCGCGGGCCGCATCGGCCAGCCCGAAGAAGTCGCGGCGGCGATCAGCTTCCTGGCCTCCGACGACGCGTCCTACATCAGCGGTGCGATCCTGCCGGTCGACGGCGGCATGGGCATGGGCCACTGAGCCAGCGGCCCCCGAGCCTGTCGACTTCCCATCCGAGTTTCCCGAGGAGAATTCACCACCCATGAGCGGAATCCTGGACGGTAAAACCGTCCTGATCACCGGCATCATCACCGATTCGTCGATCGCCTTCCACGCCGCCAAGGTGGCCCAGGAGCAGGGCGCGAAGGTGATCATCACCGGTATCCCCGAGCGGCTGCGCCTGATCGACCGTATCGCCAAGCGCCTGCCCCAGGAAATCGCGCCCGCGATCGGCCTCGACGTCACCAACGAGGAGGACCTGGCCGGTCTCGCCGACAAGGTGCGCGAACTCGCGCCCGAAGGCATCGACGGCGTGCTGCACTCCATCGCGTTCGCCCCGCGCACCCTGATGGGCCCCGACGCGCTGCCGTTCCTCGACGGCCCGGGCGCCGACGCCGCCAAGGCGTTCGAGATCTCCGCGTGGAGCTACGCCTCGCTGGCGCGCGCGGTGCTGCCCGCGATGAACGAGGGCGGCTCGATCGTGGGCATGGACTTCGACCCGCGCACCGCGATGCCGTTCTACAACTGGATGGGTGTGGCGAAGGCCGCGCTGGAGTCGGTGAACCGCTACGTGGCGCGAGAGGTGGGCGAGGCCAAGCGAGTTCGCTCCAACCTGGTCGCCGCGGGCCCGATCAAAACCCTCGCCGCCAAGGCGATCGCCGGCACCGCCACCGACGATGCCAAGCAGCTGAACATGCTCAACACCTACTGGGACGGCGCCTCGCCGATCGGCTGGGACGTCGACGACCCGACCGTGGTCGCCAAGTCGATCGTCACCCTGCTCTCGGACTGGCTGCCCGGCACCACCGGTTCGATCATCTACGTCGACGGCGGCGCCAGCCACAACACCTGGTTCCCGGAGAACTGGTCGGCCAACTGAGAGCCTGGAGGTAGTCAGCCGTGACCGGGACCGTCGACGCACTGCTCCTGCTGTCCTTCGGCGGTCCCGAACGCCCCGAAGACGTGATGCCGTTCCTGGAGAACGTCACTCGGGGCAGGGGCGTACCGCGGGAACGCCTCGACGAGGTGGCCCAGCACTATCTGCACTTCGGTGGCGTCTCGCCGATCAACGCGCTCAACCGCGAGCTGATCGCCGCGATCGAGGCCGAATTCGCCGCGCGAGCAGTGGATCTGCCGGTGTACTTCGGAAACCGCAACTGGCATCCGATGGTCGAGGAGACCGTCGCGACCATGCGCGCCGACGGCATCGGCCACGCCCTGGTGTTCCCGACCTCGGCGTGGGGCGGCTACTCCGGTTGCCGCCAGTACGACGAGGACATCGAGCGTGCCCGCGCGGCCGTCGACGGGGCGCCGGAACTGACCAAGCTGCGGCAGTACTTCGATCATCCGCTGCTGATCGACTCCTTCGCCGACGCCGTGCGCGCGGCGGTGGCGGACCTGCCGGCCGAAGTGCGCGATCGGGCCCGGCTGGTGTTCACCGCCCATTCGATCCCGGTCGCCGCCGATGGCGCGGCCGGACCGCCCGCCGACGGTGGTCACCTCTACAGCCGCCAGGTCGGCGAGGCGGCCCGATTGTGCGCCGCGGCAACGGGTTTCGACGACTTCGACGTGGTGTGGCAGTCGCGGTCCGGACCGCCGCAGGTGCCGTGGCTGGAGCCCGACATCGTGGACCATCTGGAAGCGCTGTCCGGCAAGGGGGTCGAGGCCGTCGTGGTGTGCCCGGTCGGATTCGTCTCCGATCACCTCGAGGTCGTCTGGGACCTGGACAACGAGGCCGCCGAGAAGGCCGCCGAACTCGGTATGGCTTTCGCCCGCGCCGCCACCCCCGGCCCGGACCCACGCTTCGCCCGGATGGTCGCCGAACTGGTCGGCGAACATCTCGACGGAAACGAACCACGGCGCCTGGGCGCGGTGCCCGGGTACGGTTGCACCCGTAACGGGGCGATCTGCGCACCCGGGTGCTGTGAACCCGTGCGTCGCCGAAAGTAACCGCCGCCGAGCGGGTATGCCCCCGGTATGAACGTGCGAAAGGTGGCGGTGGGGCGATGACGCGATTCTTCCTCTTCGGTCTGCTCACGGTGACGGTGGTCGTCCTGGGCGTGATCGCGGCGATCGGTTCGTGGGCCTGGTGGATACTCGCCGTCGCAGCGGGATCGCTCGTTCTGGTCGGCGCCTACGATCTGGCGCAGCGCCGGCATTCGATCCTGCGCAACTATCCCTTGCTGGGGCACATGCGCTACCTGCTCGAAAGTATCCGGCCCGAACTGCAGCAGTATTTCATCGAGCGGAATTTCGACGGCCGCCCCTTCGACCGCGACGTGCGGACGATGATCTACGAGCGCGCCAAGGGAATTCACGGCGAACTGTCCTACGGCACCGAGCGCGATATCGAAGCGGTCGGATACGAATTCCTCGTCCATTCGGTGGCCGCGCTTCCCGAGCCGGAGCAGCCGCCGCGCGTGCTGATCGGCGGCCCGGACTGCCGGCAACCCTATGCGATGTCGCTGCTGAACATCTCGGCGATGAGTTTCGGCGCGCTGTCGGGGAATGCGCTGCGCGCGTTGAACATCGGCGCCGGCCGCGGCGGTTTCGCCCACGACACCGGTGAGGGCGGGCTGACTCCGTTCCATCTGGAGGGCGGCGCGGATCTGGTGTGGGAGATCGGATCGGCGTACTTCGGCACCCGCACCCGCGACGGTCGCTTCGATCCGGACCAGTTCGCCGAGAAGGCCGGCTACGAACAGGTGAAGGCGATCTCGGTGAAATTGAGTCAGGGCGCGAAACCTGGACTCGGCGGGGTCCTGCCGGCCGCGAAGGTGAGCGAGGAGATTGCCCGCTATCGCGGGGTGCCGGCACACGAGAAATGTGTCAGCCCGCCGTCGCATTCGGAATTCCACACCCCGCGCGAATTGATTCGCTTTCTCGTCCGCCTGCGTGAACTGTCCGGCGGCAAGCCCGTCGGGTTCAAGCTGTGCGTCGGTTCGCGCACGGATGTTCTCGCGATCTGCAAGGCGATGATCGCCGAGGGGACCGCACCCGATTTCATCGTCGTCGACGGCGCCGAAGGCGGTACGGCGGCCGCGCCGCTGGAATACGAGGACCATGTCGGCCTGCCGCTGACCGACGGTCTGATGACCGTGCACAACGCACTCGTCGGAACCGGTCTGCGGGAGCGGATCCGGCTGGGCGCCAGCGGCAAGGTGGCCACCGGCACGGATATCGTCAAGCGATTGGTGCAGGGCGCGGACTTCACCAATGCCGCGCGGGCGATGATGATGGCGGTGGGATGCATCCAGTCCCAGCGCTGCCACACCAATCAGTGCCCGGTCGGCGTCGCCACCCAGGATCCGCGGCGAGCGCGTGCCCTCGACGTCGCCGACAAGGCCGAGCGGGTGCAGCGGTATCAGGAGGCCACGGTGCGCCAGGCGATGCAGATGATGGCCTCGATGGGTGTGCACGACCCTGCCGAACTGGATACCCATATGCTGCGGAAGAAGGTGGCGCCCAACGAGATCCGGTCGTACGCCGAACTCTACGAATGGCTGGCGCCCGGGGAGCTGCTCGTCCATCCGCCGGCGAGCTGGCGCGCCGATTGGGAGGCCGCCGACCCGGATTCGTTCCGTCCGGTCGCGCCGGCCCAGCCGGTTCCGGCGCGGTGATCAGAAGTCGAGGGCGGGCACCCGCGCGTACACACCGGGAAATCCGGGCTCGGCAGCACCCTTACCCCACGAGGTGACGCCGACGATCTTGCCGTCGACCAACAGTGGTCCGCCGCTGTCGAATTCACCGGTGTCGGCGGCGGGGGAGCCCGCGCACAGCGCCTCGCCCGGATCGAATTCGGCGCCGTAGGCGACCGCGCAGGCCGTATCGGATACCAGCGGCACCGTCGCCGCTCGCAGCACGCTGTTGGACTGGTCGTCCTCGGAGGTGGCGCCCCAGCCGACCACCGTCGCGGTAGCTCCCTGTGGCGCCGCGACGGCCACGGTCGGCAGGGCGACCGGTGCGCTGAGCACCAGGACGGCGACATTGTGGTGATAGCTCAGATCCGTGCCGAACAGCGAGACCCGGAAAGCCGGGTCGATCCGGACATCGGCGATTCCGACGGTGACCCCGCCGTGCCCGGCGACGTCGGTGCGGCCGAAGGTCACCGTCGTCCCCGGCAGCGTGCGGGCCAGGGCGCCGCAGTGCGCGGCGGTGAGTACCCGGTCCGGGGCGATCAGGGCGCCGGCGCAGAACTGGCCGCCCGGCCTCGTCGCATAGGCGGGCGTGCCGATGGCCGCGAGCCACGGATAATTGGCGGCGCTGATCGGGACACCGCCGACCACGGCCTGCGCCGCTGTCGTCGGCACCAGAGCGCAGGCGAGCGCGGCGGCGACGGCGCCCGCCGCCCGGCGCGGGGAAATCTTCATGACCACCTCGATGCTGTATGACCTGCCCGCCGAAAGTTCTACCGTACGACCATGACGAGGTGGAGCGAATTCGCCGGTGCCGCCCCGCGCATCGCGGGAATCTTCCTGCGCCGCCATGCGGCGGCGGGCAATCTGTGCCTGCTGGCGACGACTCGTCGCGATGGTTACCCACGGATCAGCCCGCTGGAACCACGCCTGTTCGAGGAGCAGTTGTGGCTGGTGGGCATGCCGGGCACCCGCAAATTCGCGGACCTGCGCCGGGACCCGCGCTTCTGCCTGCACACCGCCACGGTCGACCCCCAGGTCGGCGACGGGGACGCCAAGCTGTGGGGCGTGGTGCGCGAGGTGCCCGATCCCGAGCTGCAGCGCCGGTGGGCCGAATCGCTGTACGCCGATACGGGTTTCGACCTGCGCGGACAGCGCCTGGATCCGTTCTTCGCCGCCGATATCACCGGCGCCTCGGCGGTCGAGGTGGGCGCCGGGCATATGGATGTGGTGATCTGGAAACCGGCCGAGGGGGAGACGGTGGTGCGCAAGCACTGAGCTCGTCTGGCCGGTCGCCGACGTTTCGCGCGGTAACTGGCCTGCGATCAGCTAATTCACCGCTATTGTGCGGAGGTGGACATCGCGCTGGAGTGGGACCAGCATCCGGGAACGGGTTTGCGGCTGGCCGCCGAACTGGCGGGCCGCACCGGGTTGCCCCTGCTCGAAGATATGTCCGTCGCCGACGGCACCGCCGATCTGCTGGGCGTGATCGCGGCCCGCGGTGGCGGTGAGCTGCTGGGCTGGGCGGAATTGCGCGATGCCGGGCTGGGCGAGGCGTGGGTGCAGGCGGTGTCCGCGCAGCGCCTCGTGCATTCGCTGCATCTGGGCCGCGCCGACGAGTCCGAACCGCAGGCGGCGGAAACCGAGATGATCTGCCGCTTGACCGCCGAGGCCGTGCGGCGGGCCACCGCCGCCGGATACCGGGTGTTGCGCTGGCAGGGCACCGATATCGGGCCCTCGGGCCGGGCGGCCGTCGAACTGGGGGCACGGCGGGTCGACGAATACGCGCGGCTGTGGGAGCTGGATCTCACCCGGCCGCCCGCACCGGACACCACCGCGCCCCTGCGGCGGCTGGTGCACACCCTCGCCGAATCGGCCGACCCGCCGGGCCGGGTACTGCTGACGACCGTGCTCTCGGCCCGCTCGGCGACGGAACCGATCACCACGATCACGACCTTCGCCGGTGGCGTCGAGGCCTACATCAGCGCCGAGGAGGGGTTCGCCCACCGCGAGGCCGACGCCGATCTGCTGACCGCGGCGTTCGGTGCGGTCGTGGCCGAATTGCGCGCTGTCATGCCCGATATCACCGTGCTGCGGGTGTTCGAATTCGACGACGAGGCGCTGCGCGCGGCCCTGGCCCGGATCGGCATGCGAGTCTGCGGGCGCTACAACGACTACGAGCTGAACCTGCCCGGGCCGCGCACCGGCGAGGCCGCGACCTAACGCGGGCCGGCCGCCGCGTTCACCGCGGCCAGACGGGCCGCGCGCAGGGCGTTCCACAGCGGTCGCAGCAGTGTCTCCTGGGCCTGTACAGCGCTCGCCGAACTGGGGGAAGACGGGGCCGTCTGCTGGGCCACGGTGAGGATCGCGGCCACATGGTCGGCCGAATCGAGGATACGGCGGGCCCGCAGCGGCGCCGAGTCGGGGTAGATGTGGCGCGAGCAGGCGGCCAATTCGGCCTCGATCAACTCGCGCGGATCGTCGTCACCGCCGATCGCGGTGGTGTGCAACCGCATCAGGGCTTCCGCGGCCTCGCGCACCGCCTCGCGCATCGCGTATTCGGCCTCGCCGAGCGCCATATCCGGTGCCGGGACCGGAACCGGGGTGTGGAAGACCGTCCACTGCAGCGATTCCTCGTCGGTCCACTGCGGCACCAGCGCCACACCCTCGCCGCCGGGTACGCCGGCGATCACGCCCTCCTCGGCATCCATTGCCGCCGTGGCGAATTCGGTGCCCGCCGGCAATCCGCGCGCATCGCCCGGCACGGGCAGCACCAGCCGCATCCGGGCCCCCGGCTCGGCCATCGCCTCGCGAATGACCTTGAGCAGGACCATGATTCCGGTGCCGGCCTCCAACGGCTCGGCCGAGGGCCACGGCAGTCCCGTCCGTCCGCCGGTCAGCGGGTCACCGGCGGCGACACTGTGCTGCGGAGACCAGGCGCGCAACGCGTCCAGCACGTCGTCGGGCGCGCTGCGGCCCGCCAGCCACGAGCCCGCCCACACCGTCAGCGTGGCACTGGGAGAACACATGGTTCGAGGATAGTGGTGCCGCGGCAATCCCGTGGGCACTGGTGCAGCTATCGTGCGCGTCGGGGTTGCCGCGGCGGGCAGCCTCAATCCCGCGAAAAGGCAGCGGCGGCAGCCATTTCGAGGTCGAGATACGGCTTACCACTCACATCCTCGACGACCTGGTGCATGATTCCACCGGTGAACGGGAAGGGTGCGTGGTAGCGCGGCGATACCGACTGGCCGCCGTCGCGACCGACCCGGACGCCCTCGCCGACGCCGGAGAACACGGTCGGCTGGGTCCGCATATCGTCGAGTGAACCCACCGGGTTCTCGTCGATGTAGAGGACCGCCTCCCCGGTCGGGGTGAAATTGTCCGGCCGCGTGCCCTTCCGTTCGTAGCGCATGCCCAGGATGTGGTCACCGAGCGGCACGGGGCGGTCGGAGACCATCACCTGCTCCTCCTCGCCGAGGAAGTTGTAGACGTAGTACAGATGTCCGTCCTGCAGGAACAGCGTGTGACCGCCGAGGCGCCCGCCGTGGGCGAACAGCACGCCCTCGGCGCCGGGACTGGTGATGGTCGTCTCGGCGAGCAAGGCGAAGGACCGGCCGCGAATCTCCAGCGCGGCCCCCGGCCCCACCTCGGCGATGCCGGGATAGTAGACGGCGGTGTCCCGGGTCTTGGCGTACGTCGGCCGGTCGCGCAGCATCACCGACACGATGTCGAGATCGTAGAGCGGCAGACCGTTGTACTTCTCGGCCTCGGCGAACCACAGCGCCTTCAATTCCTCCAGCTTCTCGGGATGTGTGCCGGCCAGGTCGTGCATCTGGCTGCGGTCCTCTTCGATATGGAACAGCTCCCACCGGTCGCTGTCGAAATGCCCCCAGCCCGAGGGGCACGCCGCGTGCACCGCGTCGGCGAACCATCCCCGGTGCCAGATGCCGCGAGTGCCGAGCATCGAATAGAACTGGGTGTGCTTGCCGGAGTCGGCGTTCGGATCGTCGAGCAGGGCCCGGAAGCTGACCCCTTCGAGCGGGCGCTGCGCGACATTCTTCACCGTGTCCGGGGGCGTGATGCCGAGCAGGTCGTAGACCGTCGGGGTGATATCGCAGACGTTGAGGTAGTGGTGGCGCAGTTCGCCGCGGGCGGCGATTCCGGCCGGCCAGGAGAGCAGACAGGCGTCGGCGATGCCGCCCTCGTGCGAGGCGTACCGTTTGTACAGCTTGTACGGGGTGTTGAAGGCCATCGCCCACCCGATGCTGTAATGGTTGTAGGTGGTCGGCGACCCCAGCTCGTCGAGTTTGGCCAGGCTGTCCTCGATCGTGTCGATATAGCCGTTGAAGAATTTCATCTCGTTGGCCGACCCGTTCGGACCGCCCTCACCGCTGGCGCCGTTGTCGGAGAAGGCGACGATGATCGTATTGTCCAGCTGCCCGCTCTCCTCGAGATAATCGAGAAGCCGCCCGATCTGGGCATCGGTGTAGGACAGGAAGCCGGCGAATACCTCCGCCTGGCGACGGAACAGTCGTTTCTCGTCCTCCGACAGCGAATCCCATGCGCGCACCGTGTCCTGCAGCGGCCAGGGCTCGCCGTTGCTTCCGGTGGCGTCCGCGTACGGGTTCATCGGAGACAGTTCGGTGTCCTCCGGGATCAATCCCATGCGCTTCTGGTTGTCCAGCACGATCTCGCGGTACTTCTCGTATCCCATGTCGAATCTGCCGCGGTACTTGTCCGCCCATTCCCGCGGCACATGATGGGGCGCGTGACCGCACCCGGGACACAGGTACATGAACCACGGTTTGTCCGGTGCGATGACCTTGGCGTCACGAATGAACTCGATCGACTTGTCGGCCAGATCTTTGGACAGGTGATATCCGTCCTCCGGCGAGTACGGCGGCGTGACCGGGTGATTGTCGTAGACCAGATTGGGATACCACTGGTCGGCCTCGCCGCCGAGGAATCCGTAGAACCGCTCGAATCCGCGCCCCAGCGGCCAATGACGTTTCGACGCCGCCAGGTTGTTTTCCTCGAGCGGAGTCATATGCCATTTGCCGACGGCGTAGGTATTCCATCCGCGCTCGGTGAGGACCTCCGAACACAGGGCGGTGTCGTCGGGAATCCGGCCGCTCATACTCGGAAAGCCGTCGGTGAACTCCTCGATGGTTGCCATTCCGACGGATGTCGGATTCCTCCCGGTGAGCAGCGAAGCGCGCGTCGGGGAACACAGTGCGGTGGTGTGGAACTGGGTGAATTGGATTCCGTGGTCGGCGATTCGCTGCATATTCGGCATCTCGACCAGCCCGCCGTAGCAGTCCCAGGTGGCGATTCCGATGTCGTCCCACACCAGATACAGCACATTGGGCGCGCCGCGGGGCGCGGTCGGTTCCGAGAACGGCTTCCAGTCGGCGACGGAATCACGAATGTCGAGCGCGATATGTCCTTCGAATTTCTCGGCCACCATCCACCTCCGGACGGAGAGTCATCGGATCACTGTCGATCCGGTCCGGGGCCGCCCCCCGCACGTGTCCATCCGTGGGTCGTCGGGGCGCGGCCTCGATGCCTGCTGGATACTCTCGAACTCGTACGAACGGCCGAGAGTCGATACGGACTGCCGTGCGACGGCCACTCGTCCGGTTCGCGAAAGGCGTCCGGATATGGCTGATCACACCCTGTGCGCCCATAAATGGTACCGGGCACAGGGGTGCCGGAGGTGGGTAAAAGCAGAAAGAGGCGGCACGGACACCGGCCGCCCCGATCAGGCTTGGTGGACGGTCCGGCCGCGCCCGAACATCTTGCCCAGACCCCTCGGTGAAGTGATCGGAATGCCGCGCGGGATTCGCCCCAAACCTCCGCGAGATTCCGGATATCACCGGTAGCCGGATCGTCGGCGGTGCGGCGGACGCGGCTATTGCCGGTAGGTGGACAGAAAGCGGCCGATCCGCTCGATGATGGCCTCCAGTTCGTCGGCGTGCGGCAGGGTGGTGATCCGGAAATGGTCGGGAGTGGGCCAGTTGAAGCCGGTGCCCTGCACGATGTGCAGCTTTTCCTGCAGCAGGAGATCGAGCACGAATTGTTCGTCGTCGTGAATGGTGTAGACGCGGGGATCGATGCGCGGGAACGCGTACAGGGCGCCCTTGGGTTTCACGCAGGTGATGCCCGGGATGGCGGTGAGCGCCTCCCAGGCGCGGTCGCGCTGTTCGCGCAGGCGCCCGCCCGGCAGCGTCAGGTCGTGGATGCTCTGGTGCCCGCCGAGCGCGGCCTGAATCGCTTGCTGCGCAGGGACATTCGCGCACAGCCGCAGCCCCGCGAGCATGGTGAGGCCCTCGAGGTAGTTCTCCGCGTGGCCGGTGGGCCCGGAGACGACGAGCCAGCCGCCGCGCAGGCCCGCGCAGCGATAGGCCTTGGACAGGCCCGAGAAGGTCAGGCACAGCAGGTCGGGCGCCAGCGCGGCGATCGAGGTGTGGGTGAGGCCGTCGTAGTAGATCTTGTCGTAGATCTCGTCGGCGAAGACCACCAGGTTGTGGCGGCGGGCGATGTCGAGGATCTCCCGCAGCACCTCGGGCGGGTAGACGGCGCCGGTGGGATTGTTCGGGTTGATGAGCACGAGGGCGCGGGTGCGGTCGGTGATCTTGGCCGAGATGTCGGACGCATCGGGATACCAGTCGGCGCCCTCGTCGCAGATGTAGTGCACCGGCCGGCCGCCGTTGAGTGTCGTCGCCGCCGTCCACAGCGGGAAATCCGGTGCGGGAACGAGCACTTCGTCACCGTTTTCCAGAAGCGCCGTGAGCGCCATCATGATCAGCTCGGAGACACCGTTGCCGAGAAAGACGTCCTCGACGTCGACGTCGGGGACGCCGAGGGTCTGGTAGTACTGCGCCACCGCGCGCCGCGCGGGCAACAGGCCTTTCGAGGACGAGTAGCCGGTCGAGGCGGGAAGAGTGCGGACGATGTCCTGCAGGATCTCCGCGGGCGCCTCGAAGCCGAACGGCAACGGGTTGCCGGTGTTGAGTTTGACGACGTGATGGCCCTCGGCTTCCAGTCGTGCGGCCTGCTCGGCGACCGGGCCGCGAATCTCGTACGAGACTCCCATCAGTTTGCTGGACTGGTTGACCTGCATGAACATCCCCTTCCGGCGTGTAGGCCGCCTACTGTACTTGGTTATTCCAAGTTCACGCTTGGAATTTCCAAGTGCTGAGATAGGCTGAGGATGTGCCACGCCGAACCTATGACCACTACTGCCCGGTCAGCCGCGCGCTCGAAGTCGTCGGGGACCGCTGGAATCTGCTGGTGGTTCGCGAATTGTGCTCGGGGCCAAGGCGATACAGCGATCTGTTCGCCGACCTTCCGGGCATCAGCACCGATATCCTGGCGGCCCGGCTGAAGGATCTGGAACGCGACGGCATACTCACCCATCGCAAGGTGGGGTCGCGATCGGCGGCCGCCGTCTACGAGCTCACACCGGCCGGCGCGGCGCTGCGGCCTGTGCTGGAAGCGCTGTCGGAATGGGGGGCGCCGCTGCTGGGGGAGCGGCGCGCCACCGACGCGGTGCGCGCACACTGGTTCGCGCTGCCGCTGGGACGCGCGGTCGCCGAGGTCGTGTCCGCCGGCACGGTCACGGTTCGTATCGGCGACACGGCACTGCACTACGTCATCGGCGCCGCCGGCATCAGCCATCACGAGGGCCCCGCATCCGCCGCCGACCACGAATTCCGGCTGGATATGGCGGAGGCGACCGAGATCGCCACCGGCGCACTACGTTTCGCCGACATCGTGAGTGAGCCGAGGCGCGGGGCGCGCTCGTAAGGCCGGGTCTTCTACCTACCGCTCGAGTTCGGCGGTGACGAGGGCTTGCACGGCCTTCTTGTCGACCTTGCCCAGCCCCGTCAACGGCAGCGCTTCGACCACGATGACGTGTTTCGGAGCTTGTACGGAACCCTTGCGGCGCTTGACATCCTGCTGGATATCGTCGATCGCCGCGGCCACCGCCTCGGAATCGGCGGCGGTGGCGGGGTCGAAGACGACCGCGGCCGTCACGGCCTCGCCCCAGCGGGGATCGGCGACGCCGACGACGGCAACGCCTTGAACGCGGGCGTCGGCGGCGATGACGTCCTCCACCTCTCGGGGAAAGACGTTGAAGCCGCCGGTGACGATCATGTCCTTGCTGCGCCCGACGATATGCCAGAAGCCGTCGCGATCCTCGCGAGCCAGATCCCCGGTGTGCAGCCAGCCGTCGCGGAAGGTTTCCGCGGTGACATCCGGGAGATTCAGGTACCCGCCGGCCAACAGTGGCCCGGAGACACAGATCTCGCCGACCTCGCCCGGGGCCACGCGCTGTCCGTCCGTGCCGATCAGCCCGGTGCGCAGTGCCGCCGACGGGCGGCCGCAGGAGGTGAGCCGAGCCTCGTCGTGCTCGTCCTTGGCCAGATAGCTGATCACCATCGGCGCTTCGGACTGGCCGTAGTACTGGGCGAAGATGGGGCCGAACCGCGCGATGGCCTGCGTCAGGCGTTTCGGATCGATCGATGAGGCGCCGTAGTAGATCGTTTCCAGCGAGGACAGATCGCGCGAGTCGATATCGGGATGATCGAGCAGTGCGTACAGCATCGACGGCACCAGCATGGTCGCCGAGATGCGGTGTTCCTCGATGGCGCGCAGCACCTCGCCCGCGTCGAATCGCGGAAGAACCACGCATTGCCCGCCCTGCAGTACCACCGGCAGGAAGAACGCGGCGCCCGCGTGCGACAGCGGCGTGCAGATCAGGAATCGCGGGCGCTGCGGCCATTCCCATTCCGACAGCTGGATCTGGGTCATGGTCGCCATGGTCCCGGCGGTGCCGATGACGCCCTTGGGCTTGCCGGTGGTGCCGCCGGTGTAGCTGATCGAGACGACGAAATCCGGTGGGATGTCGACCGCTTCGATCGGTTCCGGAGTGTATTGCGCTGCGGCGGAGATCAAGTCGACGCCGATGTCGGCCAGTTCCTCCGGTACCGGGCCGAGGACGAGGATGCGCTTCAGTTCGGGCACTCGGTCGGCCAGTTCGCGGGCGCGCCGGACGAACGCCGGCTGCGGATCGATGACGAGATTCGTGATCCCGGCATCGGTCAGCACGTGCACGTGGTCGTCGAGCCCACCCATCGGATGCAGTGCGGTGCGCCGATGTCCGGCGATCTGGCCGGCGCCCAGGATGAACAGCACCTCGGGACGGTTGAGGGCGAGCAGCGCGCTCGGGGTGCCGAGCCCGACCTCGTGGGCGGCGAACGCGGCGATGTACCGGCTGATGGCGTCGATGACGTCGGCGCCGGTGAGGACGGTGTCGCCGAGTGTCATGACCGGGTCGCGCCGATGACGCCGCAGTCCCGCGAGCAGGGCGTGCCCGTTGTGGGTCGGCAGCCGCAGCAGGGTCGCGGGATCGATTGTGCTGGTGTGTGTTTCGGGCATCTGTGCTCCTGGTGGTGATGTCGTCCGGGGTCAGGAGGTCTTGTGCGGCACCGCGGTCACCAGACCGCCGTCCACGACGAACTCCGAGCCCGTCGCGTACGAGGATTCGTCACTCGCGAGGAACAGCACGAAGGTCGCCACCTCCTCGGGCTGTGCCGGGCGGCCCAGCGGAATCGTCACCAGATCGTCGGGGATGGCGGCGGTCATGGGTGTGCGAATCAGCCCGGGGTGCAGCGAATTCACGCGAATGTTGTGCGGCGCCAACTCCAGTGCGGCCGACTTGGCCAGGCCGCGCACACCCCACTTGGAGGCGACATAGCCGTGGGCCCACGGCGCGCCCCGCAGTCCTTCGATCGAGGAGACGTTGACGATGGATCCGCCGCCGGCGGCGATCATCGGATCGACCACGGCCTGCATGCCGAGAAACGTTCCCGTGAGGTTCACATCGAGGATGCGGCGCCACTGTTCCAGTTCGAATTTGCGCAGCGAATTGCCGTTGACGATGCCCGCGTTGTTGACCAGCACGTCGAGTTTGCCGAATTCGCCGACCGCCGTGGACACCGCCGCCGCCCAGTCGTCGGGTTCGGTCACGTCGAGGTGCACAAAACGCGCGGCATCGCCGAGCTCGCCGGCCAGAGTGGCGCCTTCGTCGTCGAGAATGTCCCCGATCACGACCTTCGCGCCTTCGGCGACGAGCAGTCGCGCATGGGCCGCACCCATACCTCGCGAGCCCCCGCTGATGAGTGCAATTTTGCCGTCTACACGTCCCATGCCGGTGACGCTACCATGCAAACTGGAACATGTTCTAGACACTGTTCCAGGGCTCTGACCGTGGTGTGCGCCGGGAATCCGGTGTCCGCCGCCGAAGAATCGTAGTACTGTCCAGACAGATGTCCGGCGGTGGTTCGCGTCATCACCCGACGGTGTTGCGGCGACGCCGACCCCGACCGCGCGGCGCTGGGCCGCAGCGACCCGAGGAGAAACGAATGCCCATCCGCGTCGTGCACATCGGCACCGGCAACGTCGGCCGGCTCGCACTGGCCGGCCTGATCGACGACCCGCGCTTCGAACTGGTCGGCGTGTGCGTCTCGACGAGGGAGAAGGTCGGCAAGGATGCCGGGGAACTGGCCGGGCTGGACGTCACCACCGGTGTCCGCGCCACCGGCGACCTGGCGGAGTTGCTCGCCCTGCGCCCGGACTGCGCGGTCTACTGCGCGATGGGCGATACCCGGCTGCTGGAAGCCCTCGAGGACTGCCGCCGCATCCTCGCCGCCGGCGTCGATATTGTCGGATCGGCCCCGGGACTGCTGCAATATCCGTGGAAGGTGTTGCCGGACAAGTTCTTCGCCCCGCTCGAGGAGGCCGCGCGCGAGGGGGATGCGAGCATCTTCATCACCGGTATCGATCCCGGTTTCGCCAACGATCTGATCCCGCTCGCCTTCGCCGGCACCTGCCGCGACATCGAACAGGTGCGGTGTTCGGAGATCGCCGATTACGCCACCTATGACGGCGCGACGGTCATGTTCGACGTCATGGGATTCGGTAAACCCCTCGACGAGGTGCCGATGCTGCTGCAGCCCGGTGTGCTGGGCATGGCCTGGGGCACGACGATCCGGCAACTGGAGGCCGGGCTGGGCATCACCGTCGACGAGATCACCGAATCCTACGAACGGGAACCGGCGCCGGAGAGCTTCGACATCGCGGCCGGGCACGTGCCCGAAGGGTCGGTCGCGGCAATACATTTCGAGATCCGCGGACTGGTGAAGGGCCGCCCGGTCATCGTCATCGAGCACACCACCCGGCTGCGGGGCGATCTGCGTCCCGATTGGCCGCAGCCGGCGCAGCCGGGCGGGTCCTATCGGGTCGAGATCGTGGGCGAGCCCTCCTATACCGTCGACATCTGTCCCACCAGCCGCCACGGCGACCACAATCACGCGGCGATCGTGGCCGCCGCGTGCCGGATCGTCAATGCCATCCCCGCTGTGGGCGCTGCCCCCGCCGGAATCCGCACCGCCTTGGACCTGCCGCTGATCGCCGGAAGCGTGGTGTCGGAGTGACTTCGGGACCGATTCTCGTCACCGGCGCCTTCGGACTCGTCGGCACCGCGCTGGTGCGCGCCCTCGCGGCGGAGGGGGTGCGGGTGGTCGCGACCGACCTCGACATCCCGGCCAACCGCCGCGCCGCGCGCAAGTCCGCCGGTGCCGGGGTCGAGGTGCGGTGGGCCGATCTGACTGTGCCACAGCAGGTTCACGACCTGCTGCGATCGGTGCGCCCCCGTGCGATCGTCCACCTCGCCGCGATCATCCCGCCGGTCTGTTACCAGCGTCGTGGCCTCGCCCGGGCGGTCAACGTCGATGCCACGGCGACGCTGCTCGAGGCCGCGGCCGAGCTCACCGCGCCGCCGCGATTCGTCCTCGCGTCGAGCATCGCGGTCTACGGTTCCCGCAATCCGCATCGGTCCGGCGAATTGCTCACGCCCGACACCCCGGTGCGGCCGACCGATCTGTACGGCGCGCACAAAGTGGAAGCCGAACAGCTGGTGCGGTCGTCGCGGCTGGAGTGGGTGATCCTGCGGCTCGGCGGCGTGCTCACCGTCGAGCCGATGCTCGGCCTGCACGCCGACATGCTCGCCTTCGAGGCGGCGCTGCCCGCCGACGGACGGATCAACACGGTCGACGTGCGCGATGTGGCCGCCGCGTTCACGGCCGCGACCGTCACGCCGTCCGTGCGCGAGGTCTTCCTGATCGGCGGCGACGCGTCACATCGGTTGCGCCAGAGCGATATCGGCGCATCGATCGCCGCCGCCTCCGGATTACCGGGGGCCATTCCGCGCGGGCTGGACGGGAACCCGGACAGCGATGCGGACTGGTTCGCCACCGACTGGATGGATACCGGGCGCTCCCAGGAAGTGTTGCGCTTCCAGCATCACTCGTTTCCGGACATGCTCGCCGAAATCCGCGGCAGGACAGGCCGAATGCGGCTTCTCGCCCGTCCGTTCGCGCCGGTGATGCGGTGGTACCTCGGCCGCCTGTCGCCGTACCGCGACGGCTCGCACGCATTCGCCGACCCGTGGGGCGCGATCCGCGCCCGGCTGGGCGATCCGCAGCCGGATCGCCGCTGACCCACTCGTGCCCGGACGCGATGCGCGTCCGGGCGCATGTCATCGGTAGATGATCCGGGTCGCGACATGTTCGATCGAGCACGCGCCGCTGTGCAGTGAGTAGCCCATGCTCGCGGTCAGCACGGTCCCGAGATAGACGGCCTCCAGTGCCTTCATACGCTCGGGATCGACATCGGCGCCGGTTGCCGCACGAATTCGACGCCGAATTTCCGGCGCGATCAAGGTGCGAGTACTCGCGACGTCGAACGGACTGTGCGGTGTTGTCGCCATAGCGTTTCGCTTCTTCCCCTCCGGTGCGGAGGAAGTGCCTGCGGTCGTCGGCGCCATCGAGGTGGACACCTGTCTGGACAATATTACACTTAGATTGGTACCGCAAAGTCCGACCGCCCCGGCGCCGTGCCGCGGGGCCCGCGAATCTCGTGAGTGAACGATGACCGACGAAGAACAGGCAATCATCGATGTCGCACTGCTGTGGCTGCCCTACGGCGGCCCGCCGGAGGAGGAGATCCTCGTGCGTTTCGGCATGAGCGAACAGCGTTTCCGCGCCCGGCTCGGCGAGATCGTCGCCGACCGGGGTACGAGCGTGGACCGCCCGTGGCGGCAGCGGGCGGCGATGTTGCTGCGACCGTATCTCGGCGGCGAGCCGCAGCTCGACCTGTCGAGTGCCTCCCCTCGGCCGGGTGCCGCCCACGGCCCGGCCACCGGACACCCCGCCGCGCGGGCGCGATAGGAGAGTAGGCGAATCAGTCCGCAACGCCGCCCATTCCGGCGGCGGAGGTGCGCGCGAAATCGATGCGACGGCGGGCATCGGAAAGGGTGCTGATGACGCTGGTGCCCACCGGGCCCGGACGGCGCGATCCGGGGTTGCCGGCGACGGGTCCGCGGGAGCCCGGACATCTCAGCCGGTGGGCGTGATCCGCAGCAGCACCACGCCGTGTGCGGGGATGTCCGGCGCGACGATACGGCCGTCGGTCACGGTGGTCGTCGCGGCCCAGATGTCGTGCACCGTGTATGAGTGCGCTTGGGCGAGGCCGGTTTCGGTGGGGGTGGTCACGAGCGTAAGTGGCCGCTCGCCGGGGTTGAGCAGCGCCACGGCGACCGAACCGTCGGCCAGCGGTTTGGTGAGGATTCGGTGATCGCGGCGCAGCGGTGCCGCGGCCGCCACCCGAGGGTCCTGGTCGATGGCGATCACACCGGCATCGGTGAGCAGCTCGCGCGTGGGCTCGCTTATCGTGCGGACATCGTTTCCCGCGATGAGCGGGGCGGACAGCATCGCCCACAACGACAGATGCGCCTGCTCCTCGGCGGGTGACAGGGTGCGTGGATCGCGCAGCATCGCCAGCGTATCCGGCGATATCCCCAACCGCCGAGCCAGATAGGCGGTTTCGGCGGCGCTGAGCGCCGAGCGGCGCACGGCGGTTCCGGGCAGACCGTCCAGATGGGCTCCGAGGAATTGCGACATCGACAGTCCGACGACGAGCATGTCGGGGTCGGGCCAGTATCCCGGACGGCTGGGCCGGGCCTGCAGGGCGGCCTGCGCCTCGTCGGCGACACCGCGGACCGACGTGGTGTCGAATCCGCCGATATCGGGCTCGGGAAAGGTGTTGCGCCACATCGGGATCAGATCGTCGGTGCTGCGGGCCGAATTCGCCACGCCCGACCAGTCGTAGTCGACGCCGGCGCGGGCGTCGGCAGAGCTGTTCGGATTGATCATGTAGACGATGCCGCGTCCGGTCGATCGCAGCGCGTCGCGCATCCGGGCGAAATCGCGAACCTGCTCGTCGTGATTCGCATCGGTCCGGCACCAGTCGTATTTGAGCAGGTCGACACCCCACTGTGCGAATTGCCGCGCATCCTGCAGTTCGTGGCCACGACTCGCGGTGGCGGGGGACTGCCCGCAGATCTCGTTGAACGGGCTGGCATACAGACCCAGATACATACCGTGTTCGTGGGCATAGCCGGCCACCGCCGCGATGCCGTGCGGGAACCGGATCGGGTCCGCCGCGAGATCGCCCGACGAATCTCGTTGCGGCGCAGCCCAGCCCGCGTCCAGATCGACGGAGCGATAGCCGGCGTCGCGCATGCCGTTCGACACCATCGCGTCGATCGTCTCCCGCACCGACTGCTCGGTCAGCGCGATTCCGGAATCCCAGGAATTCCACCCCATCGGGGGAGTCGCCCGCACGGCGGCCGGCTCGAACAACGGCGGACGCACCGCGCTCCCGGACATCGCCGCGCCCACCGCGACGAGACCCGCCGCGAGGACCGCGAGCCTGATCGCACCGGAGCGCCTCAACCGAGATACTGCGCGTACCAGTCGGTCACGCGCTGCCAGGCGGCGGCGGCCGCGGTGGGCTGGTAGTTCGCGCCGGTGTCGTTGAAGAACGCGTGATTGGCGTTGTCGGCGACGAAGATCTCGTGCGGCACGCCGGCACGGTTCAACGCCGCCTCGGCCGCGGGCCGTGTGGCGTCGACACGCTTGTCGAGTGCGCCGTACACGGCGAGAACCGCCGTCGTCGTGGTGATGTCGTCGTCAGCGGGGTACGGACCGTAGAAGGGCGTGGCCGCGGCCAGTTCCCGGGTGCCGTGGGTGAGCAGCAGCCAGGTGAGGCCGCCGCCGAAGCAGAAACCCGTGGCGCCCAGCTTCTTTCCCGGCAGCCGGCGTCCCAGCTCCGCCACACCGGCTTGCAGATCGGCGATGAAACGGTCCTGCGGTGCCTTGCCCAGCGCCGCGGTGGCGGCGGCCGGGTCGGTGAAGGTGGCGGTACCGCCCTCTTCGGAGAGCAGATCCACCGCGAGCGCGGAATAGCCGATTCCGGCGAAACGCCCTGCGACGGAACGGATGTGGTCGGTGAGGCCCTTGTTCTCGTGGATCACCAGGACGCCGCCGCGAGGTTGCGCCGCGGCGGCCCAGGCGGCCTGCAGGGTGCGGCCGTCGGGGCCGGGAAAGGTGATCGCGGCGGGCTGAACCGCGGTCGCGGTTCCGGGTGGTGGGGCCGAGCTTGCCGGTGCGGTGGGCTTCGCCGTCCCCGCCGGAGTGCCGGAGCGCTGCGCGCACGCGGCCAGCAGCGCCACCGCGGCGGGGGTGCCGAGCCCGAGCAGGCTCAGCCGCCGCAGCGCCTCCCGGCGGCTGACCAGGCCCTCGGCGTGGTCGGTACCGATCTCCTCTGCGATGTAGCGCTGCAGCGGCGTCATACCGGCCAGCCTAACCACGCAACCTGTGGATCGGCATGCGTACGGCGAACCGGCGTCCTCACTCAGGTTCGGTGACGAAGTCGATGAGCTGTTCCACCGCGCCCAGCAGCGGCGCCTCCAGATCGCGGAAGCTGTCGACGGCGTTGTAGACCCGCCGCCAGCCCTCCGACGGGGTACCCCAGCCGAGGCGGCGGCAGACACCGGTCTTCCAGTCCTCACCGCGCGGGACCTGCGGCCAGGCCTCGATACCGAGGGCCTGTGGCCGCACCGCCTGCCAGATATCGATGTAGGGATGACCCGTCACCAGGACGTGGGGGCCGAGGCCGGTGGTCAGATTCGTCTCCTTGGACCCGGTGACCAGGTGATCGACCAGTACCCCGACCCGGCGGCCGGGCTCGGGGCGGAAGTCGGTCAGACGCTCGGCGAGATGGTCGAGTCCTTCCAGATGCTCCACGACCACGCCCTCCACGCGCAGATCGTGCCCCCACACGCGTTCTACCAGCGCCGCGTCGTGTACGCCCTCGACCCAGATCCGGCTGGCGCGCGCGACGCGGGCGCGCAGCCCCTCCACCCGCGTCGAGCCCGAGGCGGAGCGGGTGGGTGCGGCCGGCGCGGCCACTGTCGGACGAACCAGCGTCACCGGCCGGCCGTCGATGAGGAACGCCGCCTCCCGCAAGGCGAAGAGCCGGACCCTTCCACCCCGGTCCTCGAGTTTGACGAAGTCGCCGTCGTAGGTGCGCTCGAAACCGACCACGGCACCGCAGAATCCGCTGGCCGCGTCCTCGGCGACGAGATCGCGTTCGGCGACGACCTGCGGTACCGCGCGCTTGCGGGTTCGAGCATGTCCGGAATAGATGTCACCGTAGTCGCGCGCACTCACCCGGCCGAAACTACCTGTTTCCCTTGCCGTTCGGCGGGAGGCGAGGCCACGAGCGACGGTGCGGTCCGGCCGACGACGGCTCGCGCCCACCGGATCCGGACCGATGACCGGCGTGTTTCCGCTCGACTCGTCCCGCTTAAAGGCGCGGAAAAACGGACAGGCACGGTACGGTTGACTCGTGGCCGCAATCGTATGGCTGGTCGCGGGAATTCTGCTCGCCGCAGCCGAGATGCTCACCGGTGACTTCACGCTGCTCATGTTGGGCGGGGCGGCGTTGATCACCGCGGGGGTTGCCGGGATCGCGCAGACGTCGGTGGTGATCGACGCCGTGGTGTTCGCCATCTCCGCCATCGGGCTGCTGTTCGTCGTCCGCCCGATGTTGTTGCGCCGCTTCGCGACTCCACCGCCCACGCCGACGAATGTCGATGCGTTGCCGGGAAAGACGGCGAAGGTGCTGGAGCCGGTGAACGAGAACAGCGGTCAGGTGAAGATCGGTGGCGAGGTGTGGAGTGCACGCCCGTTCGACCCGGCCGATGAATATGCCGAGGGTGAGACCGTCTACGTCATGAAGATCGACGGCGCGCACGCCGTCGTCTGGAAGGGGCCGTAATGGCTGTACTGATCGTCGCGATCGTCATCGTGGTGCTGGTCGCGGTGGTGGTCTTCAAGTCGATCGCGCTGGTACCGCAGGCCGAGGCCGCGGTGATCGAGCGGCTGGGCAGATATTCGCGCACCGTATCGGGCCAGCTGACATTCCTGGTCCCGTTCGCCGACCGGATCCGCGCCAAGGTCGACCTGCGCGAACGGGTCGTCTCGTTCCCGCCGCAGCCGGTGATCACCCAGGACAACCTCACCGTGCAGATCGACTCGGTGGTGTATTTCCAGGTCACCAGCCCGCAGGCCGCGGTCTACGAGATCAGCAACTACATCGCCGCGGTGGAGCAGCTGACCATCACCACCCTGCGCAACGTGGTCGGCGGTATGACCCTGGAGGAGACGCTGACCTCGCGCGACCAGATCAACTCGCAGCTGCGCGGCGTCCTCGACGAGGCGACCGGCCGCTGGGGCCTGCGGGTGGCGCGAGTGGAATTGAAGGCCATCGATCCGCCGCCGTCGATCCAGGAATCGATGGAGAAGCAGATGAAGGCCGACCGCGAGAAGCGCGCGATGATCCTCACCGCGGAAGGTAATCGCGAGGCGCAGATCAAGACGGCCGAGGGTGCCAAGCAGTCGCAGATCCTCGCGGCCGAAGGTTCCAAGCAGTCGGCCATCCTGTCCGCCGAAGGTGAGCGGCAGAGCCGGATTCTGCGCGCCCAGGGTGAACGTGCGGCCGCCTACCTGCAGGCGCAGGGCCAGGCCAAGGCGATCGAAAAGGTCTTCGCCGCCATCAAATCCGGCAAACCGACCCCGGAACTGCTCGCCTACCAGTACATGCAGACCTTGCCGCTGGTGGCGAAGGGCGACGCCAACAAGGTCTGGATGGTGCCCAGCGACTTCGGCAAGGCACTGGAAGGGTTCGCTCGCAACTTCGGCACCCAGGGCGAGGACGGCGTCTTCCGTTACGAGCCCAGTGACGACGGCGCCGCGAACGCACCCGACGACGACGCCGATGAAGTCGCCGACTGGTTCGACATCAAAACCGACCCGGCCGCCGAGCGAGCGGTGCGCGCCGCCGAGGCCGCGGCGGCCACACCGGTCGATTCGCCGCTTGTCGCGCCCAATCAGCCCCGGCATCTGCCGCCGCAGAGCGCGCCCATTCCGCCGTCACCGCCGGCGCAGCAGCAGCAACCGGCGCCGCGCCCCGGCGATGCCGGCGGGCGCCCGTGGCAGCCGCCGGAATATCCGGGACGTTAACGGGGTAACCGTATTTCGGCGATGATCCGAATGCCGGTCCGCATATCATGCGGACCGGCATTCGAATTTCGGTGCACGGCACGCGGACTCGGGGGTGGCGATGGCGACACGGCGGGCGGTGCTGCGTGCCGCGGCGTTGGCGCCGATGCTGACCGCGTGCGCACCCGGAGTGCTGTTCGGCCACCCCGCCTCGGTGCGTATCGCGGTGCCCTGGAGCGGATCCGAGCTGGCCGCGTTCCGCCGGGTACTGGAGGACGCGGGGCTGGGTGCCACGGTCGCGGTGCTGCCGCTCGGCGACGACATCGATACGGCCTTGCAGGCGCGCGGCCGCTCCGCACCCGATCTGGTGATGTTGCCCGAGGTCGGCCGGATCGGAGAGCTGGCGGGCGGGGTGCTACGGGCGCTGCCCCCCACGTTGTGGCACGACGCGGCGGGCCCGCGCTATCCGGAACAGTGGCGCTCGCTGCTGTGGAAAGACGGTGCGCTGTACGGCATTCCGTTCAAGGCGGCCGACAAATCGCTGGTGTGGTACGACCGCTACGCCTTCGGCGGCGACCGCCCGCGCGACGACCCGCGGGATTGGACCGTCTCCCAGTGGCCGCAACGCATCGCGGCGGCGACCACCCGCCGTCCGTTGGCATTGGGCGGTGCCGACGGCTGGGTACTGGCCGACCTGTTCGGCAACATCCTCTACGGCGAATCCGCCTGGGACTACCAGGATTTGGCCTCCGCCGGCGAACCGGACCGTCCGCGGGAATGGGATCGCGACGCGGTGCGGGCGACCCTGTACCGACTGGGCACGCTGTGGGCGCCGCGCGACACCTTCCCGGGCGGTATCGCCGCGACGCTGACCCGGCAATTTCCGGAATCGGTGCGTGAGGTGTTCGAACGGCGCACCGCGGCGATGGTGGTGGCGCCCGATTTCGCGGAACCCATCGTGCGCAGCTGTCTGCGCCGGGCGGGCCGGCCCGGCGATGCCGTGGGCGTGATGCCCTTTCCGGCGGTGGCGCCCGGCGGTCTGCGCCCGGCCATCGGCGGCGGCGACGTGATCGTCGCGACCGCGGCCGGCGCCCACGATGCGGTACCCGTGCTCGCCGCCCTGACCGCACCGGCCGCCGTCTCGGCCTGGATCGGCGACTACGGCGGCTTCCTGGCGCCCAGCCCGCGCACGGTCCCGGATCACCCGCCGATGCTGGAACCGGTTGCGGGCGAGCTGCATTCGTGGACCGCCTTCGATTTCGCCGACCTCATCGGCGCCGCCGGACGCCGCGACGGCCTGTGGCGGGTACTGACCGATTTGCTCATCACCGTCGGCGACGGCCACGCCGAACGACTGGAGGCGGCGGTCGACCACGCCGTGCGCGCACTCGACGAGTTCGAACGGAGAGCGCGATGACGGCCGGGCACATCCACGCTCACGGGCTGGATCTGGAGCCGGCGCTCACGCGGATCGCCGGTCCGGTGATCCCGGGCCGCCACCCCCGGCGGTGGTCGATGTGGCCGGCGCAGCTGCCCGCACTGCTGCTGATCCTGCTGCTGCTGGTGGGACCGGCCGCCACCACGGTCTGGACCGCGGTCCGCGCCCAGTGGGAGATGGTGGGCTGGTGTGCGCTGCTGGTGGTCCTGGTCGCGGTGAGCACGATGCTGTGGCGCGGGGACGACGCGGTGCGCGCGGTGGTGGCGGCGGCCGTGCGTGGCCGCTGGAGTTTGCTGCGAAACCGATTGTGGCCGATGGTTTTCCGCCGCCGGGCACCCGACGGCGCGAGAATCGTCGCGCGGGTACGCTGGCGGTCTCTGTGGTGGCCCGTCCTGGTGATCGCGCTCGCGGTCACGATCCGCGGAATCGGCGTCGAGCTCGGGCCCGGTGGGCGCGGCGCCTACGCCCGGACCCTGGTCTGGGTTCTGTGCGCGGTGGCGGTTCTGGTCCTCGCCCTGGAACTGGCCTGGCATGGCCGCCGCGGCTGGTGGCCCTGGCAGCCGCTGATCCTGCCCTTCGGCGTGTCCGCGTTCGTCGCCGGACTGGCCCTGCGCCTGCTGGCCGAGAACCCCGATTACCGGATGCCGGTCCCGGGCGTGACCGGGCAGCGCATCTGGTTGATGACCACGCTGATCGTGGCCTTCGTCTGGTGCTGGCTGGGGGCGCTGTTCGCGCTGTTCCGCGCCGCGATCGCCGCCATCGAAGCCGATCCCGTGCGGCGTGGCTATCTCGAGGATGCGCGCGGCGTGGCGCGAACCCGGGCCCGGCTGTTCGAACTCATGCGGCCGGTGTTGCTGATTCTGGGCCTCGTCGTCGCCGTCGCGGCGGCCCGGATTTTCGACATCATCCTGGTCGCGGTGCCGGGGTCGCTGCAGTATTCGCTGGACTCGGCGACCGTGCACTGGTGGCGGCTGGTCTCGGATCCCGATGCCGATCCCGGTGTGGCCGCGGCCTATTCGCTGCCGCTGGCGGTGCTGATCGGTTCGGCGGCGTGGATTCTGCAGACCGACGTGCGACGCCACCGCGTCGGCTGGATGCGCCGCCCGGCCGTCGATCCGGTCCGTACCAGGCGCACTGCGCGCGGCGTCCTGCGAGTCGTGGCGGTCTCGCTCCTCTCGCTGGGTCCGCTGCTGGCGTTGGCGGTGTTCGGCTGGGTGGGCGCCGACGGGCCCGCCTTCGCTGGGACCGGTTCGGTCTGGCAGCACCGAGAGTTGTTGCACGCCATGGCCAATACCGGCTGGGTCGCGGTGTGGGCGACGGTCCTGGTCATCGGTGCGGCCTTCCCGGTCGCCCACCAACTCGCCGCGCTGCCCGCCGATGCGCTGCGTTCGCGGATCGCGGTGGTGGTGCTGGTGGTGTTCACCGTCCTGCCCGCGCAGCTCTACGTCGGGCCGATCCGGCGTGTCATCGAGCGGATGGGGTTGACCGGGACGTCGTTTTCCTCGCTGATCGTGGTGCATGCCGCGATCGGCCTGCCCATCGCGATCCTGATTCTGCGGGGGGCGCTGCTCGCGCCCTCGGACGGCCCGGCCGCCGACGCACTGCACGGTCTGGCGAAACCGTGGGCCGTCCTGGGCCGCGTGGTGTCCACCGCCTGGCCCGCCGTCGGCGCGGTCGCGGTGCTCGAACTGATTCAGGTGTGGAACGACTTCTTCATCGGACTCATGGTCAGCGGCGCCGACGTCAGTCCGTGGTCGCTGCTGCTGTGGGGCGACGCCCGGCAGTTCCAGGAGAACGCCGCCCATCTCGCGGCCGGGGCTCTGCTGTCGACGATCCCGCCTGTGCTGCTGTTGCTGGTGACCTGGCGTCGCTTCCTGGTTCCGGGATTGACGGGCGGGATCGTGCGATGAGCGGCGGCCACTCGCACCGGCCCGAGCACGACATCGGGTCGCAACTCATCGCCACCCCGAAATCCTCGATCTGGCAGGGCTTCCTGGGTGCGGCCTGGGTGATGTCGTCGTCGCTGCTGCTCGAGGTGGTGGCGAAACTGCTGGAGGGTTCGGTCGGGCAGAGCCGGGTGCTGAACTCGCTGGCCGGGGTGTTGCGGTGGGTGGCGGTCGCGGTGGTGGCGGCCGCCGCGCTGTATGTGCTGTGGCGCAAGACGATGGATATGCGCGAGGGTGCGCGCATCCGCCGGGAACTGGATCTCACCGCGGACCTGGTCCAGCCGCCACCGGTGGTCGAGCGGACCGTCGCGGCGCTGCCGGCCTCCGCACCGGCCGGGGCGCGGCCGCTGGATGAGGCCGATACGGCCGTCGCCGACGTCCTGCGGGCATTGCCCTTCACCGACTACGAGGCCGCCGGGCTCTATGACACGGTCACCGCGATGCTCGACAGCGCGACGGTCCTGCCGGGGGAGCAGGCGGTCCTGCGGCGTTCCACCGGCGAGGTTCTGATCCGGCTCGCCGCCCACGGCGTGATCGTCCACCACGGACACGACCGATTCGCCGTGGACAAGTCCACGAACTCGCCGGACCTCGCCGTGATCCGCCGCACACCGCAGTGGCGCGCCGCGTGGCCGGCGCTGATCCGGCACTACTCCGATCGGGCGACGCGCTGGGCGGTGGCCCTGGATTCGTACCGGCTCGGTGCCGGCGCGCATCGGTGGTTCACGGGATCGGCGGACCGACTGGCCGAGCTGGTGCGCGAATGCGACGAATGTGACCACGGCATCGAGCTCGACATCCCCGCCCTGGCCCGCATCGCCGACGCGCTCGACCTCTGGTACGCCCGGATCGGGAAGCCTTCCGACTGTCCCGCGGCGCGGGCGATGGTGGCGCTGAGCGAAGCGGCGCATCCGCAGATTCACGAACTGGCCTCGATCCGCTGCGGGCTGCCGCCCGACACCGCGACACGCCGACGATGGCCGCGTCCCCTCCGGCGGCCACGCAGCCGCCCGCGTCGGAGCACGGGCCTGCACGCTCGCCGCGCGCATGCCGAGGCGATGCGGGACTTCGATCGCTTACCGGGCGGGGAGTACCCGCTGGCCGAGATCGTGGCCGGATTCGAGCGCGCCTGGTGGCTGCTGCCACGGCGCGATATCGCCGCGGAGGTCTGCGCCCTGAACGACCTCGCCATCGCACATCTGTACGAAGGCCGCCTGGACGCCGCGCGCGACCGGCTCGAACTGGCCGAAACCCTGACCCGCGGCGGTCGCCATCCGTCCGGGCGGGCACACACCTTCGAAACGTTGGGCCTGCTGTGGTGGATGCGCGGCGAGCCCCGGCGCGCGATGCGCTGGTGGCTGCTGGCGCTGACCCGCTATCGCGATCTCGGTCACGAACTGGGAATCTGCCGGTGTCTGCAGCATCTGGGCAGCGCCGTCGCGGTGACACCCGAATACGGCGGTCTGCTGCTCGCGGGGCCGCTGAGCACCGGAGAGGTCCTGCGCCAGGCCTCCGGCTGGCTGGCCTATGCCGCGCGGTGCCATCCGGGCGGTACCGGCCGCGCGCCCGCCCTCGCCGCCCGCTACCGTCGGCGTGTCGCGGACGCGCTGGAGAACGCGCATGTCGCGCCGCTGGAGACGGTGGACCGGTGGCCCGTCACCGTGTCCGAGCGTTAGCCCTCCGACCGGCCCGAATAGGCGTTCGCCCGCGATTCGAGGCCGCGAAACCGCCGATTTCGGGCGTCGTCATGCGACTGAGGTCACTATATCTCAGTGATCTCGACCACATAACGTTTATATAACTACAGTAATGTAACGCGCGTTTATCGCACTATGCGCTGCGTAAACGTGAATATCCTCCATGTCGGGTTGAGACAGTTCGGTTGTTATCGCAACGTGATGTTTCGAGATTTCTCCGTTACCGTCGTTTGCAGCTCGGAATTCCGGGCTGACGCTCGAATCGCTGAACACCGGCAACCCTGTCCCGCGGTTCGAGTTCGACCCCGACATACCTGGGGGCAGGGACCCGAAATCGCCACCATCGGGCCGGCTGGGCGCAGGCAGGAAAAACCACATGTCTCGTAACCGTAAGTTCAGCACTCGCGCACTCGGCTTCGCCGCCGTCGCCGGCGCCATCGTCGCCGTCCCCTTCGGCCTGACCGCTACCGCGTCTGCCGACGGCGGCCACGACTGGGATGCCGTGGCGGCGTGCGAGGCCAGCGGCAACTGGGGCGCCGATACCGGCAACGGTTTCTACGGCGGCCTGCAGTTCACCCAGAGCACCTGGGAGGCCAACGGCGGCAGTGGCAACCCGGCCAACGCCAGCCGCGCCGAGCAGATCCGCGTCGCGGAGAACGTGCTCGCCAGCCAGGGCCCCGGCGCCTGGCCGGTTTGCGGCGCCAACCTCTAAGGTTCGCCGCCCGCGGTTCGTCCGCATACACAAGCGTGCAGACAGGCCCCTCCCGGATCTACCCGGAAGGGGCCTGTCGCGTTGTATCCGCCGGTCAGGCGCTGATCGCGGCTCCCGTCGCGAAACGGCTCTCCACCGGCGCGAGGCCGTAGTGCCCGCGCAGGGTATCGGCGGTGTACTCGGTGCGGAACAGGCCGCGTTCCTGCAGGATGGGCACTACCCGGTCGACGAAATCGGTGAGTCCGCCCGGCAGATACGGCGGCATGATGTTGAATCCGTCCGCCGCGCCGGCCTCGAACCAGGTCTGCAGTTCGTCGGCGATCTGCTCCGGCGTGCCGGCGAAGCTGCGATGTCCGCGCCCGCCGCCGAGTTTGCCGATCAGCTGCCGCACCGTCAGCTGCTCCTGCGTGGCCAACTCCTTCACCAGCGTGAACCGGGACTTGTTCCCTTCGATCTCGCTCTCCACCGGCAGCGGCGGCAGCGGCGCGTCGAGGGGATGGCCGGTCAGATCGATGCCCAGCTGCGTGGACAGCTGCCGCAACGCGTAGTCGGGGGAGATCAGATCGGTGAACTCCTGCTCCAGCGCGAGCGCCTCGGCGGGCGTATCGGCGATGTAGGGCACGAGACCGGGGAGCACCTTCAGTTCGTCGGCGCCACGGCCGTACTTCGGCAGCCGTGATTTCAGATCGCGGTAGAAACGTTGCCCGTCCTCGAGACTGCGCTGCGCGGTGAACACCGCCTCGGCGTAGCGGGCGGCGAATTCCTTTCCGCTCTCGGAAGATCCGGCCTGCACGAGCAGTGGCCTACCCTGCGGACCGCGCGGGGAGTTCAACGGACCGCGCACCCGGAACCGGTCGCTGTCGTAGTCGATGGTGTGGACCTTGTCCGGGTCGGCGAACACTCCGGCCTCGGGGTCGAGCACGATGGCCGAAGATTCCCAGCTGTCCCACAACTGCAATGTGACATCGACGAATTCGGTGGCGCGCTCATATCGGCGGGCATGGTCGGGAATGGCGTCGTAGCCGAAATTGTAGGCCTCGTCGACCGTGCCGGAAGTGACGATGTTCCATCCGGCCCGCCCGCCGCTGATGTGATCGAGCGAGGCGAATTTACGGGCCAGATTGAACGGTTCGTTATAGGTCGTCGAGGCCGTCGCGATCAGACCGATATGTTCGGTGGCGGCGGCGATGGCCGACAGTAGTGTCACCGGTTCGAACACCGCGAGCGTATTGCGCTGAATGCGCGGGCCCACCGCCAAGCCGTCGGCGAAGAAGACGGAATCCAGTTTACCGCGCTCGGCGATGCGGCCCAATTCCTGGAAATGCTTCACGTCCAGCACGCGCCGTTCCTCGGTGCGCGGATGGCGCCAGGCGGCTTCGTGATGACCGACGCCCATCAGAAAGGCGTTGAGATGAAAGGTTTTCGGTGATGGCGACATCGAGCGTCGTCGTCCCTTCGGTGTAGTGCTTCAACGATCTGATTGCGGGCGCCAGCGGGTGAGGCGGCGTTCGATCGCGACGAGTACGGCGTTGTAGACCAGGCCGACGATCGCGATGGCGACGATCCCGACATACATGTCGGGAATCTGGAAATTCTGCTGTGCGGCGGTGATGAGGTAGCCGAGTCCCGCTCGCGCACCGGACATCTCGGTGGCGATCAGGACCAGGATCGAGGCCGAGGCCGCCATCCGGATGCCGGTGAAGATGGTCGGGACCGCGGCGGGCAGGATCACCTTCTGGAACAGCCGCAGCGGCGAGAAGCCCAGTGACACAGCCGATTTGATGAGCAGCGGGTCCACCGATCGCACGCCGCTGATGGTGTTCAGCAAGATCGGGAAGAAGCCCGCGTAGACCACGATCGCGACTTTGGAGGTTTCGCCGATGCCGAGGATCAGGATGAACACCGGCAGCAGCGCCAGCGCCGCGGTGTTGCGGAACAGCTCGAGCAGCGGGTTCACGAAGTCGGCCACCGGCTTGTACCACGCGATGGCGACGCCGACCGGAACGGCGCACGCCACCGCTATCGCGAAGCCCACCAGCGATCGGCCCAGACTGGCGGAGGTGTTGTCCCAGAGCTGGCCGTTGCGGATCAGCTCGTCGCCGCGCTGCACGACGGTGGAAAACGGCGGCAGGAAGATTTGATCGACCAGGCCGAATCGGGGCGCGAGTTCCCAGAAGGCCAGGAACAGGCCGATGACCAGGACGGGCTTGAACAGCCGCCAGCCCCAGCGACCGGCCAGGGTGGCCAGCTGCCGTCCCGTGCCGGCGGTGGAACGAGCGGGAGTCTCGGCTGCACTCCCGGCCGAGACGGAGGACTTCTTCGACACCAGCACGGGTTCGGCGGTGGCGGGCAATGTGGTGGACATGGTGTTACTTCCTGTCGGTGGCCGCGAGGTCGGCCTGCTCGAGACCCTGCGCGCGGGCCACCTCGTCGTGCAGCAGCGACCAGATCCGGTGCCGGACTTCGCTGAAGTGTTCGCTGGAGCGGATGTCGGCCTCCGGGGCGGTGTCGCGGTCCAGATCGATATCGACCACCGCCTTGACCCGTCCCGGCCGTGAGGTGAGGACGGCCACCCGCTGACCCAGATACACGGCTTCGTTGATGTCGTGGGTGATGAACAGGATGGTCTTGCCGGTGGTGCGCCAGATGCGCAGCAGTTCGTCCTGCAGCGATTCACGGGTCTGGGCGTCGAGCGCGGCGAACGGCTCGTCCATCAGCAGCACCTCGGGATCGAAGGCGAGGCTGCGCGCGATGGCCACGCGCTGTTTCATGCCGCCGGACAACTCGTGCGGGTAGCGGTCGCCGAAGCCGGTGAGGCCGACCAGCTCCAGATATTCCTCGGCGATCCGGCGCCGCTCACGCCGGCGAATGCGCTTGGCCTCCAGCCCGAATTCGATATTGCCGCGCGCGGTGCGCCACGGCAGCAGCGCGTACTGCTGGAAGACGATGCCCCTATCGAGACCGGGGCGGGAGACCGGCCGCCCGTCGAGCAGGATTTGCCCGTGGGTCGGCCGGGTCAGCCCGCCCAGCAGATCCAGCAGGGTCGACTTACCCGAACCGCTGGGTCCGACCAGGACGAGGAATTCACCGTCGCGCACGTCCACGGTGATGTTCTCCAGCGCGGTGAAGGGTGTTCCGGCGCCTCGCGCGGGAAATTCCTTGCGCACCCCGTCGAGCGCGAGTTTGATTGCCGTGTCGCTCATTTGGCGGCCACCGCCTCTCCGGTCGGCCCGCTCTCGGCGGGATATTTGCCGTTGGCGTAGGGGTTGAACTTGTTGGTGTACAGATCCTTGGCCGCGAACTTCCCGGCGGGCAGTTCACCGTTGCGGACCAGCCAGTCGATCCAGATCTGCAGCTCTCGCTCCTGAATCACCGCGCCGGGCACCGGGATGCCGGACGATTTGTAGGAGTCGAGCAGTGTGGTGTTCTCGTTGCGGCCGCGCTTGTGGATGATGTCGGCCAGTCGCGCCACCGCCTGATCACGCGGCGTGATCTGCAGCCAGCGCGTCGCGCGGGCGGTGCCCTGGACGAAGTCGGCCACCGCGTCCTGATGGCCGGCGATGTAGTCGTTGCGGAAGACGTATGTGCCGTAGTCGAATTCGCCGAACAGGCCCTTGTCGGTGTAGAGCGCGTGGATGCCGCCGTGAGCCAGCGCGATGTCCTGCAGCGGGCCGCCCAGTGCCGCCGCGTCGATCTGGCCCTTGCGCAGCGCGTCCTCGGTATTGACCGGCGGCAGCACCACGAGCTGCACCTGCCTGCTCTCGTCGTCGGTGAGCCCTTGGTCGTGCAGCCATTGCCGGGTGATGAATTCGTGGTGGGCGCCGAGGGTGTTGACGCCGACCTTCTTCCCGATCAGGTCCTTGGCGGTCTTGATGCCCGAATCGTCACGGACGTAGTAGCCGGTGAAACTCTGCCGGTCGGCGCCGTAGGAGCTGAGCACCGAGGTCACCGGTGCGCCGCCGGCGATGAGCTTGACGACCGCGCCGTTGAACGCGCTGCCGAATTCGATCTGCTTGGTGGTGGCGGCCTGGATATTGGCCGGACCGCTGGTGGTGTCGCCCTCCCACTTCAGCTCGATGGTGGAGAAGTAGCCGAGGTCGGCGGCCAGTTCGTAGGGCGTGACCGTGCCGGCCTGGCCCTGGTAGCGAAGGATGGTCCTACCGTCGGCGGTGGTTCCGGCGCCGGAACTCGAGCAGCCGGCGGCGAGCGCGGCCAGCACGGGCAGGGCGAGGGCGGCGGCGAACGCGCGCACGACCCGGGGTCGTCTGAACGACAACATGATCGGTTCTTTCACTGAATGCGTCTGCGGTCACGCGCACATCCGGGTGCGGTGACCGGTAGATCGGCGAAACGAATTGCCTGGCAACGGCTGTCGGCGACGACGATGGCGCCCGGGTTCAGGCGCGACAGATCCCGTGCGGGACGCGCATGAGATCGACCGTGCGCCGTCGCGTCAGCACGCCGCGTACCCGTCGGCCGGGTCCGGCTATCGGCGCCGCACTCGCCTGCTCGACAACGCGTGCGCCCGAACGCGATTCATCGGTGGCGGCCATCCATCCTCCTGCCGGGACCGAAAGTGATATAGGCACTGTGGTCCGGCAAGGGACGTGGGGCAATGGTTGTGCGCAGCGCGAGCCGATCATCCCGCTTCGCGGACGAGAACGGGCGTTATCTCGTCGCGGTAGCGAATACGTTTCGCCGCCCGCCGCCAATTCCGGCGGGCGTGACGACGATCAGTCTTCCAGTTCGCGGGACAAACCCGCGGTGATCGCGGCGAGGACCCGCCCCGCGATCGCGAGGTCGGCCGCCGGAACCGCACCGTAGACGCGGCCGAGGACGGCGCTCGTGCGGGAGCGGAGGTCCGCGACGAGGCGGCCGCCCGCCTCGGTGACCACGAGTTCACCGCCCGGCGCCTCGAGCATCAGGCCACGGTCGGCGAGCCGCGTCGTGGCGGTCGCGACGACGGTGGGTGCCCAGGTCGTCTTCGCGGCGAGAGTGGCGATATGCCGCTCTCGATCGACGGTGCCGCCGGCGGCCGCGGCCTGGCTGAGCGTGATCCACTGCGCCTCGTCGATGCCGGTACCGGCGAGGACGCGGTGCAAAAGCGCGTTGTGGTGCTTTTCGGCCTGGCCGATGATCGACGGATCGAGCGTGATAGCGGGGGACATGACGAACTCCTGACTGCCGGACTGTGGCCACAATTCTGACACTCAGTTCCATACGAGCGCAAGTGTCGTTCGTGTTCCAGTTTCTTACGTGCCTCGGGTTCGGATAGCATCTCGGCATGCCCGATCCCGCATCCGACCGCACACTCCCGCTGCGAGAGCGCAAACGACTGCGTACTCGTCGCGTACTGGCCGACACCGCCCTGCGGCTGTTCACCGAGCGCGGATTCGACGCGACGACACTCGACGAACTCGTCGACGAGGCCGAGGTATCTCGCAGCACCTTCTTTCGCACCTATCCGGCCAAGGAAGCGGTCGCGATCGAGGCGGAGGCGCAATTGTGGTCCGCGTATCTCGCGGCGCTGGCGATTCGACCGCTGACCGGAATCGTGCTGGACGCGATACGGGAGACGCTGACCGCGGCCGTCGCCGATCTGGAGCCGGAATGGGATCACCGGTATGTCGCCACTCGCCGGCTCATCCGCACCACCCCGGCACTGCTCGCCTACGTCGAGTACCACCGCCACGGGGTGGAGGCGGACGCGGTCACGATTCTCGCCGATCGCCTGGGACTGCCTGCGGACGATCTGCGACTGCAGGTCCTGGCCGAACTGGTGACCTCGGCGTGGAGTGTGGCCGGACGGGAATGGGTCCGGGCCGACGGCCGGGGCGGCCGCGCCGCGCTGACGGAGAGAGTGCGGGAGGCCTTCGCGGCGGTGCCGGCGAGTTTGGAACTGCGGACCCGCTGAGGCCGCGCGGCGTCAGCGTGGTGCCGGTTCCTCGGCCGCCTCGGTGGCCAGTGCCGCGAATTGGTCTGCGCCCCACCGCGCGTCGACTACCAGGCCGATTACGCCGATGGTGATGCAGACGCCCGACAGCACCAGCAGACCCGGGTTCGTCCGGCCGGTCAACGCGTCTCCGAGGACGACGACGCCGATGGTGCCGGGGATGATGCCCACGAAGGTGGCCAGCAGGTACGGCATCATCCGCACCGAGGACAGTCCGGCGCAGTAGTTGATCACCGAGAACGGCACCGGTGCGATCAGCCGCAGCGAGCCGACGGCGAGCCAGCCGCGCCGGGCCAGTCGCCGATCCACGGCCTGTACCGCCGGATGGGTCAGCCGCGCGGCGACCTGCTCCCGATCCAGGGCTCGCACGAGCAGCAGCGCCAGCACCGCGCTGACCGTCGTCGCGGCGACCGCGAGGGTGATGCCGAGAATCGGCCCGAACAACAGGCCGGCGCTGAGCGTGAAGACGGTGCGCGGAAACGGCGCCACCGTCACGAGCGCATGGACGAGGAAGAAGAGTAGCGGAAACATCGGGCCGACCGAATCGGCCCACTCCCGGATCTGCTGCGGGGCCGGATGGGGTGCCAGTACGGCGACCGCGACCAGCGCGGCCGCGAGGATCGCCAGCATCACGACCCGTCGATTGCGCAGTAGTCGCAAGGCCACATTCGTCGTCCTCGGCACCGCGACAGGTTACCGGTCGGTATGGCCAGGCTGTGCGAAGAGTATGCGAACACCGGGCTAGCATCGAATGAAGGTTGATGAATGATCGTTAACCGAACTGGTCGTCGACCTGCCGATACCGCACGCCCGTCGCACTGTGAATGGGTCACACAGGCGGTTGCGAAGGCGCTGCGAAGAGTTGGGTCCCAGCGTAGGTATCCGGTACGAGTGAAGTATCGGAGTCGAGTGGAAGAGGTACAGCAGCGATGCCGATTGGTTCAGATCCGGGTGCGGACACCGTGCCCGGATACGCCGCATGGCGCAAGGGTGTGGCCGGAGTGCTGGCCAAGTCCCGCAAGGTCGAGGCATCCGAACTCGGTGACGAGCCGGAGCGTCTGCTCGAGGTCACCAATTACGACGGAGTGACCGTCGCGCCGCTGTACACCCGTCGCGACGAACTGCCCGAACAGCCTCTGCCCGGACGGTTCCCGTTCGTGCGCGGCAACGAGGCCACCCGCGACGTGCATCGGGGCTGGCATGTCAGCGCCCGCTTCGCCGGAACGGATCCGGCCGCCGTCAACGAGGAGATCCTCGCCGCTCTGGAGAACGGCGTCAGCTCCGTATGGCTCGGGGTCGGCGAGAACGGCGTCCCGGTGGCCGGTCTGGCGGACACGCTGCGCGGGCTGCTGTTCGAACTGGCTCCCCTGAGCCTGCGGGCGGGCGCGGACACCCCCGCAGCCGCCGCGCAGGTGCTGGCCCTGCTGGACGGCTATGAGGTGGCCGACCGCTCCGATATCCACGTCTTCCTCGGCGCGGCGCCGCTGACCAGCCGCTTCGCTGGGGTGGCCGACACCGACCTCGACGCCACGGTCGAGCTGGCACGCACCGCCGCCGGCCGCACCGAGACCGTCCGTGCGATCACGGTGTCCGGCACCGTCTTCCACAACGCCGGCGCGTCCGACGCCCAGGAGATCGGCGCGGCCGTCGCCGCGGGCCTCGACTACCTGCGCGCGCTCACCGACGCCGGCCTCGATGTCGCCGATGCGCTGGATCAGGTGAGTTTCCAGCTGGCGGCGACCGACGATCAGTTCGAGACGATCGCGAAATTCCGCGCCGCCCGCCGGCTGTGGGCCCGGGTGGCGCACGAGGCCGGCGCGCCGGACTTCGGCAACGCGCCGCAGCACGCCGTCACCTCGGAAGCGATGCTGAGCCAGCGTGATCCGTGGGTCAACATGCTGCGCACCACCCTGGCCGCTTTCGGCGCCGGTGTGGGCGGCGCGGATCTGGTCACCGTGCTGCCCTTCGACGCGGCCCTGCCGGCCGGGGAACTCGGTGTGTCGCAAGCATTCTCGGAACGCATGGCACGCAACACGCAGCTGCTGCTGCTCGAGGAGTCGCATCTCGGACATGTGCAGGACCCGGGCGCGGGTTCCTGGCACGTGGAAAGCCTCACCGCGGAGGTGGCCGGCGCGGCGTGGGCGTTCATGCAGGAGCTCGAGCGCGCCGGCGGATACCGCGCCGCGCTGGAGTCCGGCCTGCTGGCCGAGCGCATCGCCGACACCCGGACCCGCCGCGAATCCGACATCGCCCACCGCCGCACCGCGGTCACCGGCGTCAACGAGTTCCCGAACCTTGCCGAGGAGCCGCTGTCGGAGGCCGCGCGCGACACGAACGGGGTGGCCCGCTACGGCGCGGCCTTCGAGGCGCTGCGCAACCGTTCGGACGCCTACCTGGCCGCCCACGGCCGCCGGCCCCGGGCGCTGCTGGTCCCGCTGGGCCCGGTCGCCGAGCACAACGTGCGCGTGACCTTCACCGCGAACGTACTGGCCTCCGGGGGCATCGAAACGGTGAACCCGGGAACGCTGGAGATATCCGGGATCGGCTCTGCCGCAACCGAATATGGAGCGACGATGGCGGTGCTGTGCGGCAGTGACGCCCGCTACGGCACCGAGGCCGCGCCCGCCGTGCAGCAGCTGCGCGACGCCGGCGTGACGACGGTCCTGCTGGCCGGGCCCGAGAAGGCGGTGGCCGAGGTGAGCGGCACACAGCGGCCGGACGGATTCCTCACGGCCCGCATGGACGCGGTGGCGACCCTGTCCGGCCTGCTGGAGAAGCTGGGAGCGTAATGACTACTCGAGATGTGAACCACGTGATCGGCAGCTTCGCCGAGGTGCCGCTGGGCGAGCCGGCGGTCGGGCGGACCGGTGGTGGCGACGTCGAGGCGTTCGTCGCCGAATCGGCGGCCGCCAACGGCTACGCGCCCGAACAACTGGTCTGGGCCACCCCCGAAGGTATCGACGTCGCGCCGGTGTACACCAAGGCCGACCGCGATGCCGTTGTGGCCGAAGGCTATCCGCTCGACAGCGTGCCCGGTGTGGCGCCGTTCGTGCGCGGCCCGTACCCGACCATGTACGTGAATCAGCCGTGGACCATCCGCCAGTACGCGGGATTCTCCACCGCCGCCGATTCCAACGCCTTCTACCGCCGCAATCTGGCCGCGGGCCAGAAGGGTCTGTCGGTCGCCTTCGACCTGGCCACCCACCGCGGCTACGACTCCGATCACCCGCGCGTCACCGGTGACGTCGGTATGGCCGGCGTCGCCATCGACTCGATCCTCGATATGCGGGAACTGTTCGACCAGATTCCGCTGGATCAGGTGTCGGTGTCGATGACCATGAACGGCGCGGTGCTGCCGATCCTGGCGCTCTACGTCGTCGCCGCCGAGGAACAGGGCGTCAAGCCCGAACAGTTGGCCGGAACCATTCAGAACGACATTCTGAAGGAGTTCATGGTCCGCAACACCTACATCTATCCGCCCAAGCCCTCGATGCGGATCATCTCCGACATCTTCGCCTACACCTCCGCGAAGATGCCGAAGTTCAACTCGATCTCGATCTCCGGCTACCACATCCAGGAAGCCGGAGCCACCGCCGATCTGGAGCTGGCCTACACCCTGGCCGACGGCGTCGAATACATTCGCGCCGGCCTGGACGCGGGCATGGAGATCGATCAGTTCGCGCCGCGGCTGTCGTTCTTCTGGGCCATCGGCATGAACTTCTTCATGGAGGTCGCCAAGCTGCGCGCGGGCCGCCTGCTGTGGAGCGAGCTGGTGTCGAAGTTCGAGCCCAAGAGCCAGAAGTCGCTCTCGCTGCGCACCCACTCGCAGACCTCGGGCTGGTCGCTGACCGCGCAGGACGTGTTCAACAACGTCGCGCGCACGTGTGTCGAGGCGATGGCCGCGACCCAGGGCCACACGCAGTCGCTGCACACCAACGCCCTCGACGAGGCGCTGGCGCTGCCCACCGACTTCTCCGCGCGCATCGCCCGCAACACCCAGCTGCTGCTGCAGCAGGAGTCGGGGACCACGCGGCCGATCGACCCGTGGGGCGGCTCCTACTACGTCGAGTGGCTGACCCACCAGCTCGCCGAGCGGGCCCGGGCCCACATCGCTGAGGTCGAAGCGCACGGCGGTATGGCGCAGGCGATTTCGGAGGGCATCCCGAAGCTGCGCATCGAGGAGGCCGCGGCCCGCACCCAGGCCCGTATCGACACCGGCGCGCAGCCGGTGATCGGCGTCAACAAATACCAGGTGACCGAGGACCAGGAGATCGAGGTCCTCAAGGTCGAGAACTCGCGCGTGCGGGCGGAGCAGAACGAGAAGCTGCGCCGCCTGCGCGCCGAACGCGACAGCGCCGAGGTCGAGCGGGCGCTGGCCGAATTGACCAGGGCCGCAGCGTCTTCCGAGGGCGGGATGGCCAACAACCTGCTCGCCCTGGCCATCGACGCGGCCCGCGCCAAGGCTACGGTCGGCGAGATCTCCGACGCGCTGGAGAAGGTGTACGGTCGCCATCAGGCCGAGATCCGCACACTGTCGGGCGTCTACCGAGAGGAGGCCGGCAAGGTGACCAACATCAGCAGGGCCATCGAGCTGGTCGAGGAATTCGCCGAGGCCGAGGGCCGCCGCCCCCGCATCCTCGTCGCCAAGATGGGCCAGGACGGCCACGACCGCGGCCAGAAGGTGATCGCGACCGCCTTCGCCGACCTCGGCATGGACGTCGATGTGGGCCCTCTGTTCCAGACCCCGGAAGAGGTGGCCCAGCAGGCGGCCGACAACGACGTGCACATCGTCGGTGTCTCCTCGCTGGCGGCCGGTCACCTCACGCTGGTGCCCGCCCTGCGGCAGGCACTGGCCGATGTCGGGCGCCCCGACATCATGGTCATCGTCGGCGGCGTGATTCCGCCCGGTGACTTCGACGAGCTGTATGCCGCCGGCGCCGCGGCGATCTTCCCGCCGGGCACCGTGATCGCCGATGCCGCGATCGGTCTGCTGCAGAAGCTGGCGGCCGAACTCGGCCACGAGATCGGCGGACAAGCCGAGGCGGAATGAGCGACACCGACCGGACCCCGGCGGGCGATGCGCCCGCCGGGGCTGAGGTGCCCACCGAGGCGGAGTTGCCCACCAAGGCTGAGTTGCCCGGAAGTCAGGCCCTATCCACCGCCCGCGGCCTGCCTCCGGCGCTGCGCGTGGACGGACCGCAGTCGCCGGGCGGCGGACGACGCCGGACCATCGATGTGGCGGAGTTGGCGGGTGCGATCCGCGACAATCAGCGCGCCGCGCTCGCCCGCGCGATCACGCTGGTCGAATCCACCCGTGCCGATCACCGCGAGGCGGCACAGCGGCTGCTGCTCGAGCTGACGGCCGAAGCCGGCGCCGCCGCGTCCAATCGCGTCGGCATCACCGGCGTTCCGGGCGTGGGCAAGTCGACGTTCATCGACGCGCTCGGGATGTATCTGATCGGCCAGGGGCATCGGGTCGCGGTGCTGGCAGTGGATCCGTCCTCGACTCGCACCGGCGGATCGATTCTCGGCGACAAGACCCGCATGGCGCGTTTGTCGGTGGAACGCGACGCGTTCATCCGCCCGTCGCCGACCGCGGGCACGTTGGGCGGTGTCGCGAAGGCGACCCGCGAAACCATCGTGCTGCTCGAGGCCGCCGGTTACGACGTGATCCTGGTGGAGACGGTGGGCGTCGGTCAGTCCGAGGTGACCGTCGCGAATATGGTCGACGTGTTCTGCTTCCTCACCCTGGCCCGCACCGGAGATCAGTTGCAGGGCATCAAGAAGGGTGTGCTGGAGCTGGCCGATCTGGTCGCGGTCAACAAGGCCGACGGCCGCCACGAGGTGGAGGCGCGGGCCGCCGCACGCGAACTGCAGGGTGCGATGCGGCTCATCCATCCGCGCGAATCCCTCTGGCGTCCACCGGTTCTCACCATGAGCGGGCTGAACGGCACCGGCCTGGACACCTTCTGGGATACGGTCCTCGAACACCGGCGCGTTCTCACCGAGGCGGGAGAGTTCGCCGAGAAGCGCCGCCGCCAGCAGGTCGACTGGACGTGGACGATGGTGCACGACCAGCTGCTGCGCCGGCTGGCCGACAGTCCCGGCGTGAAAGCGATTCGCGCGCAGGTGGAAAAGCAGATCCGCGACGGATCGCTGACCCCGGCCCTGGCGGCGGAGGAGCTGCTGCGCGCCTTCGACGAGCGATAACGTCCTCGCGTGTGACCGCCGCCCTCACGGTCAGCGCGGTTTTCCCACGGACCCCAACCAGGTGGTGAAATCCAGGAGTTCGGGGCGGCGTTGCCGCAGCGCCGCGATGTCGACGGTCCAGCCGCCGCTGTCGTTGGCGAACCGGTAACCGGCGATGGCGTCGGGATCCTTGTCCGACAACGCCTCTCGTGGAATCGCGCGGTACTCGATCGGTCGGCCGAAGGACCGGCTCATGGCTGCCGCCACCTCGGTCATGGTCAGTTCGTCACCCGCGAGTTCCAGTGTGGCGCCGAGGTATTCGTCGGGGTGAGCGAAGGCGAGTGCCGCGAAGGCGCCGATGTCGCTGCCGGCGATCAGCTGTACGGGTACGTCCGGACGGATGACATCGGTGAGTACTCCGTCACGGAAGCCGAAGCGGGGGTCTACCTGGTTCTCCATGAAGCGCACCGGGCGCAGCACGGTGGTCGGTAGTCCGAGCTGAGCGGCGTATCGCTCCAGCTGCGCCTTACTTCGCCAACGCCGGATGCCGTGGTCGGCGTCCGCGGCGCCGACGGAGGCGTAAACGAAGTGGGCGACCCCCGCGTCCGCCGCCGCATCCGCGACATTGCGCCCCAACCTCAGCTCGTCGTCGATGGTGAAGGCGGGAGGGGTGCCCGGATATCCGGCGGTCGGCTGCACGCTGAACACACCGTGCACGCCCGCCATCGCCGTATCCAGCGCGGCCCGGTCACCCATATCCCCGCGTACCAGCTGCGCACCCGCCCTGGCCAGCGCCTGGGCATTCATCGCGTCCGGGTCGCGCACCAGCGCGCGCACCCGCCACCCCGCTGTCAGCAGCGCGTGTGCCGCTGCGCCACCCTGCGTACCTGTTGCTCCGGTCACCATTACGATGTCCGACACCGGGCCCTCCTCGAAAAGCGCTGTTGGCCTGCGCTGACACGAAACGGGGATTGTCCCCGCTAAACCGTGGGCTACGATACGGGGAGTATCCCCGCTTTGCAATCGGAGTGCCGTGACATCAGCACCGCGCAGACCGACCCGCGCCGACGCGCTGCGCAACTACGAGCGTCTCGTCGCCGCTGCCACCGACGCCTTCGCCGAATACGGCCCCCAGGTGCCGCTGGATGACATCGCACGCGCCGCCGGAGTCGGCAATGCCACGCTCTACCGCCATTTCCCGACCAGACAGGCCCTGTTGGAAGCGGTGCACCACGACCACGTCGAGGCGCTGGCCCGCCGAGCCGGCGAACTGACCACGACGCACACCCCTGCCGAGGCGCTCGCGTTGTGGCTGGAAACCTTGGTCGCACAAGGCAGCGCCACCCGCGGCCTCGCTGCATCACTGCTCGCAGTCATCGGCTCCCCAACCGAATCATGGTGCCGCGAAAGGATATTCGCAGCGGCGAACGGATTGTTGCGGCACGCTCAGGAGGCGGGCGAGATTCGCTCCGAGCTGACCGCGTCGCAACTACTGAAACTCGTCAACGCGATAGCCCTTGCCACCGAACAGGAACCGGACGGGCATCGGCAGGCTCACACGCTGCTGACTCTCGTCTTCGACGGCATCCGTGTTCATGCGTGATCATTCGCCGACGCTCGGCTGGTGATGTCGAGCCGGCGCGAACAGCCGCGCGGCGTTGCCATAGCAGACCGCGCGCACCCACTCCGCGCCCAAGCCGAGTCGTTCCAGCGCTTCCAGCGCGTGGACATACGAGTACGGGATGTTCGGGAAGTCGCTGCCGAACAGGATCCGTTCGCCCAGGTCGGCCAGTCGCGAGTATTCGTTGCGCGGGAACGGGTTTCGTTCCTCGATGAAGTCGGTGAACGACATCGTGGTGTCCAGGTGCACGTTGTCGTAGCGCTGGGCGAGGTCGAGAAATTCGGAGTATTCCGGCACGCCCATATGGGCGATGATCAGCGTCAGTCGCGGAAATCGCTGCAGCAGCGCCGCGATCGGTTCCGGACCGGTGAATTCCCCCGGGGCCGGGCCCGAGCCACAGTGGATCAGCACCGGGATCCCGGCCTCGGACAACAGCCCCCACACCTCGGTCAGCAACGGATCGCCCGGATGGTAGTCACCGACCTGAATATGTGATTTGAAGATGCGCGCTCCGGATTCGATCGCGTCGCTCACATAACTTCCGGCGCCGTGCTCGGGATAGAAGGTCGCGGTGTGCAGGCAGTCCGCGGTGCGCGCCGCGAAGTCGGCCGCCCATTCGTTCAGCCACGCCGCCATATCGGGTTTGTGCGGATACACCAGCGAGGTGAACGCGCGCACTCCGAAGCCGCGCAGCGTATCCAGGCGCTGCTGTTCGTCGTCGCGATAGGTGATCGGCCACGGCCGTCCGATCAGCGGGCCCGCGGAATCGAAATACGCCCACACCTTGTGCAGCACCCGATCGGGCATGAAGTGGGTGTGCACGTCGATGATTCCGGGCAGCTCCATCCGGCTCCGGAATTGCGCGACCGCCGCCTGGTCACTCTCGTCGACCGTCACCGAACCTCCTGTGCCACCGGCGGATACAGCGCCGCCGCGAAATCACCGATCCGCTCGATCATGCGGTCGAAGAAGGCCGCCGGGTCGGTGCCGACCGCGATATCGGCGTTGGGTGCGCGACCCCACATGCCCGCCCAATCGGCGACCGTGGTGCCGCGGGTGATCGTCCCGGCCAACTCGACGTCCACCGTTGCCGGGCGCAGTACCGCCAGGGTCGGTTCGAGCGCGACCGCCGCGGCGAACGGATCGTGCATATGTGCCAGGTACCCCTGGTCGTAATGCTGGTGGAACTCGAAGTAGAACCGCACCGCGTCGATCAGGAACCGCACGATCGGATTGGCCGCCTCGGACCGGAGGCCGGGCGGATCCCCGGGGGCCGGCATCGCGGCACCGCCGCAGTGCGCTCGCTCGGCGATCCGCCGCAGATGGTCCGGGAACATCTCGATCGATTCGGTGATGTCGAGCGCGCAGACGATCGGCCGATGATCCTGCGGGGCGGCGGAGAACGCGTCGAAGACCACTTTGGCGGCCTCCGGGTCGACATGCACGTTCCACTCGTTGGTCGGGGTGGTGTTCCCCGGATGCCGGAACGCGCCGCCCATGATCACCAACCGCCGAAGCAGATGCGGCAGATCGGGTTCCAGTTCCAGCGCCAGGGCCAGATTTGTCAACGGCCCGGTGCACAGGCCCAGTACCGCACCGGGACGCGCCCGGACCGTGTCGACCCACAATCGCGCCGCCGAACGATCCGAGAGCGGGCGCGGCGAGGGCGGCAGTTCGGCATAGCCGATCCCGTGCGGACCGTGGGTGTCCTCGGTGGTGCGCAGCGGGATCGCCAGCGGCTGCGCCGCACCCAGTGCCACCTCGATGCCCGGCGCCCGGCACAGATCCAGCAGGGCCAGATTGTTCGCCGCGACCTGCGCGGTGGGGACATTGCCTCCGGTCGAGACGATTCCGGCGATCTCCAGCTGCGGATCCGCCAGCAGATACAGCAGTGCCAGCGCATCGTCGATTCCGGTGTCTACGTCCACCATGATCGTCTGCCGCACGGTGCGAGACTAGCGGCCCGCCGCCGGCCCGCCCCGTCCGGCCTGTCGGCGGGCGAAACAATGCGGGCGAGGGTAGTTTCGACATGTCAATTCTCGTGTTGTGGACCGTGCGCGTTCCTCGCAGCGGCCTGGGGGTGTTTCGCCGGTGAGATTCGCGGACCGTTTCAACGAGGTCGTCTCGCAGTGGGAGCAGGCGCACGGTACCCGGATGACCAATCGTGCCTTGGCTTTTCGCGTGACCCAGGCCGGGCATCCGGTCTCGGCGACCTATCTGTCCCAGCTGCGGTCGGGCAACCGCGACAATCCGTCCCGAGCTCTGGTCGAAACCGTGGCCAGGGTGCTGGCGGTGGAATTGACCCGGTTCAACGACGGTGGTCCCGGTGATCCGGTGCCCGGTGACGACCTGGTGTCGGCGGCGGTGGACGATCCGGCGCTGCGGCGGCTGCTCACCACCGCGGCCGGACTGTCCGCCTCCTCGATCGAGCTGCTGTCGGAGCTGGCCGCCAAGCTGCGGCTCGCGCAGGGGTTGGCGCCGGGCACGACGGCCCAGCTGTGACCCGTGCCTACCGTCCGGTCGTGGCGGCGGAAGTTTCGTATGTGGGCAGTTCGTAGTCGTCGGTCTTGCCGAAGAACAGCTTCATCATGACCGGCCGCATCGGCTTCGACATCATGATCCGGTTGGCGGTTCGCCGCATGGATGTGCCGAATGCGCTGGGGGACAGCATCATATCGATCCCGCCGCCGGGGAGTTCCTTGGCCTTGTCGAGGAACGGGGTGACCTTCTCCTCGTAGCGGCGCAGCGCCGCCGGGACATCGGCCGGATCGGCCGCCAGCTCACCCGCGAGGATGTATGCGCCGACGAGCGCCATCGCCGTGCCCATCCCGGTCATCGGTGAGCCGCAGTAGCCGGCGTCGCCGACCAACGTCACGCGCCCGGCCGCCAGGGTGGGCATATCGATGCGCGCGAGTTCGTCGAAGTAGAAGTCCTCGGCCTCGGTCATCGCCGCAAGAATGGTCGGCGCGTGCCAATGCGGCTGCGAACCGACCTTCTCGCGGATCAGCCGCTGCTGTGCGGCGGTATCGCGGCGCAGCGCCGGATCGGGGTCGCCGAGCAGAGTGAGAATCGCCTTGGCGGTCGCGGGATCGCGGTCGGGCCGCAAGCCGACCGCGGCGGAAGGAACCAACTGCATGGCGAACCAGCCGGGCGTGATCCCCGCCGGGGTCGGCATCGTGAAGAACGAGGCGTAGCCGCCGAGGAAGGTGCTGAACTGCTCCTCCGGGCCGAAGGCCAGCCGCCGGGTCGCCGAATGCACGCCGTCGGCGCCGACGACGAGGTCGAAGTGGCCGCTGCGTCCCGAGGCGAACGTCACCGTCACGCCGGTGTCGTCCTGGGTCAGCGATTCGATCCACTCGCCGTAGCGGTAATCCAGCTCACCGCCGGCCGCCGCGACGGCGTCGAGCAATACCTGATTGAGGTCACCACGGGTGATCTCGATGTCGGCCACCGGGCCCTTGCCCTCGAAATGTTCCATCGCCATGTTCGCGTAGGTGCGGCCCTTGTGGTCGATGTAGGAAATGCCGAGTTCTTCGAGCTGGTACTCGGCGATGCCGGGCATCAGGCCCATGCGCTCGGCCACCTCGCGGCTGGGGCCGCGCAGATCGACCGCCTGGCCGCCGGGTCGGGGAGCGGTGGCGCGCTCCACGACGGTGACCGCGACACCGGCTCGAAGCAGTTGCAGCGCAACGGCATTGCCGGCGATGCCGCCGCCGGAGACCAGGATGTGCAGGGGGCGGGAGACGGTGTTCATGGCGCGATTCCTATCGTTTGGTCCGAACGTCTTAGACAAATGTGCCATATGGTTGGCACGCTTGTCTAGTACAAATGTCTAAGACGTTGTAACCTGGGGTTATGGGTAATCGAGAGGATCTGTTGGCGGGGGCGAGGAAGGCGATTCTGGAGCGAGGTCTCGCCAAGGTGACCGCGCGCGATATCGCCGGTGCGGCCGGGGTCAGCCTCGCGGCCATCGGCTACCACTTCGGTACCAAGGATCGGTTGGTCGCCGAGGCCATCGCCGAGGCGACCGGTGACGAGATCGGCCGCGGTATGGAGGCGGCCATCCGGGACGCGGGGGAGGGGCGGACCCTGGCGCAGTCGCTGGAGGCCACTTGGAACGGCATGCTGGACGTCATCCAGAACCATCCGGACGAGCTGATTCTCAGCTTCGAGAACGGGGTGCGAGTGGCCCGGTCGCCGGAATCCCAGGAGTACTTCTCGGGTGCGACCGAGGAGGTCTATGCCGCACTCGTCGAGCCCCTGCGCGAAGTTCATCCGGAGCTGTCGGCCGGCGATGCCCGCGCCGTCGCCAAGCTCTATTTCGCGCTGTTCCAAGGTATGGCGCTGCAGTGGCTGATCGCGCCCGCGGGTGATCAGCTGACCGGCGACGACGTCGTTCGTGCGGTGCGAGCGATGAGCCGGGAATAGCTCGCGCGAGTGCGCTATTCGGCGACTGCGTGGTGAGAGCGGTACCGCCGCCGCCTACCGAGCCGGACGAAGCCGATCCACGACACCGCGACCAGCGCGACGACCAGTATGCGTACGAGGTCCAGAGCGCTGCGGGGGTAGAGAACCCCGGTGATGTAGTAGTCGATGAAGCCGGTCGATGGTAGGCCGGCTTCGCTGCCGCGTTCCCGGGCCCACGTCTCCAGGTAGGTCAGGGGGCAGTCGACCCCGAAGAGTACCGTGCTGAAACCCCAGGCCACCGCGGCGATATGGGTCCAGATCGTCCAACGCCACCGCCACGCGACGAATCCGCCGACGACGAGGTAGGCGATGAACAGAAAATGCACACCCGCGGTGGCATCTGCCAGCAGCCGGTACATCACGTAATCCAGATTAGGGCGCTTGTCGCCGGCGTGTGCGGGATTCGAGCGTCGGCGCCTGCCGGGTGAACGACTGTGTCTCCCACGGCCTTCCGGCCGCGGCCAGCGATTCGGAGCTGGAAGGATACCGGTACGCACATATGCGCATTAAACGATTGATCGCCCGGCGTGACTCTCAGCCGACACATGGGGGAGCGGCCCATATCGGGCAAGGCCAACGACATGGAGAAAGGCGCCGCGGCTTTCCGCGGGGGAGTACGGGCCGGCCGGCTGGGAGAGGGAAGCGCTTGCAGTGCTTTCGCCGCGAGGTGATTCGAGTCGTGCTGGAGCTGCAGGGATGTCCTCAGGCGCCTGGAAACCGCATTCGATATCGATACGTCGATATGCGCATCTAAACATGTTTCGCGATAACGCGTGCCATCCGAATACGCCACAAACTCACGCCTACAGAGCAGCCCCGACGCGACCGGGGATCACCAGTTGGACGGCTCGTAGTCCTTGAGGAAGCAGCCGAAGAGGTCGTCACCGTCTTCCCCGCGCACGATCGGGTCGTAGACGCGGGCGGCGCCGTCGACGAGGTCGAGGGGAGCGTGGAAGCCCTCCTCGGCGAGGCGGACCTTGGTGTAGTGCGGGCGCTCGTCGGTGATCCAGCCGGTGTCGACGGCGGTCATGAGGATGCGGTCGGTTTCGAACATCTCGCGGGCGCTGGTGCGGGTGAGCATGTTGAGCGCGGCCTTGGCCATATTGGTGTGCGGGTGGCCGGGGCCCTTGTAGCCGCGGCTGAACACACCTTCCATGGCCGAGACGTTGACGACGTACTTGCGGCGGGCAGGCGATGCGGCGAGGGCGGCCCGCAACCGGGAGATCAGCAGGAACGGTGCGGTCGAGTTGCACAGTTGGACTTCGAGCAGTTCGGTGGCGTCGACCTCGGCGACGGTCTGCACCCAGCTGTTGGTGTGGGCGAGATCGGGTACCAGGCCACCGGCGTCGATCGCCACGCCGCGCGAAATGCGTTCGGGGGTGGCCGATCCCGCGACCAGTGCGAGATCGGTGACCTCGGCCGCGGACAGGGTGGTCGGTGCCGGCACGGAGTGCAGGGACGCGGTGAGTGCGTTCGGATGGGCCTGGGTGGTGTGGCCGAAGGTGATGGTGTCGGGCAGTTCGCCGGCGGGGAGCGGGGCGGATTCGGCCTCCACGAGTGCGGCGTAGGCGCCGGCCGAGCGCCGGACGGTCTGGGCGGCGTTGTTGATGATGATGTCCAGCGGCCCCTGCGCGGCGACATCGTCGGCCAAGGCGACGACCTGGGCCGGATCGCGCAGGTCGATGCCGACGATCCGCAGCCGGTGCAGCCATTCGGCGCTGTCGGGCTGGGCGGTGAAGCGGCGGATCGCGTCGTTGGGGAAGCGGGTGGTGACCGTGGTGTGGGCGCCGTCGCGCAGCAGTCGCAGGGCGATGTACATGCCGATCTTGGCGCGGCCGCCGGTGAGCAGCGCGCGGCGGCCGGACAGGTCGGTGCGGGCATCGCGTTTGGCATGGTTGCGGGCGGCGCAGTCCGGGCAGAGCTGGTGGTAGAACCGGTCGACGCGGGTGTAGCGCTGTTTGCAGATGTAGCAGGGCCGCGCGCGCAGCAGGGTGCCGGCGGCGTCGCCGTCGACGGACGTGGAGAGCGGGATGCCGGCGGTCTCGTCGTCGATGCGGTTCGGGGAGCCGGTAGCGGTGGCGGCAACCACCGCCCGGTCGGCGGCGGCGACGGCGTCGCGGGCCTGATTGCGGCGGCGCCGCTTCAGTTTCTTGAACATGTGCCCGACCGCACGCTGCACCGCGATGGAATCGGGGTTGTCGTCGTCGAGCAGTGCGGCCTGGTCGAGGACGCGCAGGCAGATCGCGAGCTCCTCGGGATCGATGGTGTCCGGCAGGGGAGTGGTGGGCGCGTTCGTCGTGGTGTGCTCAGCCATCGTGCTGCCGGATGATCCTTCGTGTGCGGGGATGTGCGACGCCTATTGTCGCATCGCGGCTGTTGGAGGCTGCCGGGGCTCCTCAGCGCGGGGTGTAGTGGATGGGCCGGTGGTCGGTGTGCTGATCGTCGATGAAGTTGGCGATGGCTTCGACGACCAGCAGGGGTTCGGTCAGCGGCAGCCAGGGATCGGCGGGCAGTTCGCGCAGCCAGAGGCGGTCGACGTCGCGGCGGATATGGGCACGCAGGCTGGGCAGGGCGGCGGTGTCGGCGCGGTCGAGGATGAGTTGGACCGGAACGGCGGTGTGTTGCGGGCGCGGATGGCGCAGGTGGTGGGCGAGGTTGGCGGCGACGATGCGGGCGCCGGCCAGCAGGTCGGCGGGCCAGGTGGTGGCCTGCGGGAGGACTCGGGCGCGCAGGCGGGGCCAGTGCAGGAGGCGGCGGCCGAGAACCAGCCAGCTCAGGCGCGGGAGCCGCCACCAGGGACTGCGAGGGCAGCGGAGATCGCGCAGTGCGAGGGCGAGGTGGTCGAGGTGGGGTGCCGACAGCGCGGTGGCGGAGGCGATGCGGGTGTTGGCGCGCGGGTCGCCGAGGGCGTACCAGAGTTGGATCGCGCCCCAGCCATGGCCGCCGAGGTGGACCGGTGTGCGGGGGCTGACGGCGTCGAGGACGGCGAAGAGGTCGTCGGCGAGGTGGGGCAGGCGGTAGCGGTGGGTGCGGGTGGGTGCGCTGGAGCGGCCGTGGCCGCGGACGTCGTAGGTGACCACGTGGAAGCTGTCGGCGAGTCCGGTGGCGACACGGTTCCAGATGCGATGGGTGTCGGTGATGCCGGGGATGAGCACGATGGTGTCGGCCTGGGGATGGCCGTATTCGTAGACGGCGAGGTCGCCGCCGGGGGCGGTGACGGTGCGGTGGCGGGAGGGGGTGCGGGCTGGGTTCATCGGTCTACCTCGTGAGCGCGGGGTCGGAGCCGCTCGTACTGCCGGTACGGTCAACGGTAGCGACAGTACGCGATCGGCTGTCGGTCGGCGGACCTCGGTGGGCTATCTCCTTATTCAGTACTGTTTCGGCTGGTGCGCGGGGCGGTCATCGATTTCGTACCGGCGGTACGTGTAGCGTGGGTGCAACTATTCGCTCGGCTGGGGAGGTACCCATGGTGTCTCGGGTCGGTCGGCGAGCTGCCGCGCCTCGGGTCACGCGCGAGGAGATCGTCGATGCGGCGATCCGGGTGATCGACCGGGACGGCCCGCAGCCGAGTATGGACGACATCGCGCGTGCGGCGGGGATGACGAAGCCGCGGTTGTATCGGCAGTTCGCGGACAAGGCGGATCTGTACACCGAGATCGCCGATCGGATGTCGCGCGACGCGTTCGCGGCCGCCGGGCAGGATATGACGTTGCTGCTGCAGCCGCCGCGGCCCGCGCTGCGGCGGGTCTTCACCGCCTATGCGGCCGGAATTCTTCAGCATCCCAATGTCTTTCGGTTCCTGATGCAGGCGCCGGTGGTGCAGACGGCGCAGGCGAGCAGGTCGGGGGGAGAGGCGGTGGGGGCGGTGCTGCAGTTCGATCTGGGGCGCGATGCGGCGCGGCGGTTCGCGAAGCTCGCGCAATCGATCGCGGAGGCGGTGCCGATCGAGACGGCGGGCCTGGACTATCTGGCGCGAGCGGTCGTCGGCGTGGTGGTGGCGACGACGGATCTGTGGCTCGAGGGGATGGAGTCGCCGCGGCGGAGCAGTGCGGATTTCGTGGCGGAGCTCACCGAGTTGGTGTGGTCGCTGATCGACGGGTTTCTGCGGCGTCAGCGGATCGTGGCGGATCCGGAGGTTCCGATTTTCAGCACGCTGGCGGAGGTGAATATCGCGCGGGAGGCGCACTGAACCCCTGTTGTTGACATGCCGCCAATAGTGCGCCAGGCTGGTGCGCGGGGCCGGTGCGGTCCGGTTCCGGGTACGAGACGAAGGAAGTAACGATGGCGCGCGCCGCGTGGAGCGACGATGAGGTCGAGGCCGTCCGGGATCTGGCGAAGACCTTTTTCGAGAAGGAAGTCCTGCCGAACGAGGAGAAGTTCGTCGCGCAGGGGCATCCGGACCGCGAGCTGTACAACCGGGCGGGTGAGCTGGGCCTGCTGTGTGCCGCGATTCCGTCCGAATACGGCGGTGGCGGTGGCACTTTCGCGCACGAGGCCGCGTTGATCGAGGCGCAGTCCTATGCCGGGGACGGTTCACTGGGTATGCCGGTGCATTCGTCGATCATCGCGCCCTACATCCATCATTTCGGGACCGAGGACCTCAAGCGGCGGGTGCTGCCGAAGGCGGCCAGCGGTGAGATGGTGCTGTCGATCGGGATGACCGAGCCGGGGACGGGTTCGGATCTGCAGAACATCAAGACCCGCGCGGTGCGCGAGGGTGACGAGTACGTGATCACCGGGTCGAAGATCTTCATCTCCAACGGCTGGCTGTGCGACGGCATCATCATCGCGGCCAAGACCGATCCGACGAAGGGTGCGGCGGGTGTGTCGCTGATCTTCGCCGAGGTGAGCGATGAGACGCCGGGTTTCCGGCGCGGCCGGATCCTGAACAAGATCGGCGGCAAGGCGCAGGACACCGCGGAGCTGTTCTTCGACGGCCTGCGGGTGCCGGCGTCGAATCTGCTGGGTGAGGCCGAGGGGCAGGGCTTCTATCAGATGATGCAGCTGCTGGCGCAGGAGCGGCTGGTGACCGCGATCATGGCGGTGTCGATGATGGAGCGGGCGGTGGAGTTGACCGTCGAATACACCAAGGGCCGTGAAGCTTTCGGCAAGCCGCTGTTCGCGATGCAGAACACGAAGTTCGAGCTGGCCGAGTGCGCGACGATCGCGCGGGTGAGCCGGACGTTCCTGGATGATGCGATCGGGAAGCATCTGCGGGGTGAGCTGGATATTCCCACCGCTGCGATGTCGAAGTACTGGCTTACCGACCAGTTGGGTATTGTGGTGGACCGCTGTCTGCAACTGTTCGGTGGCTATGGATACATGACGGAGTACCCGATTTCCCAGCTGTACACCGGTGCGCGCGTGTTGCGCATCCTCGCCGGTTCCAACGAGGTGATGAAGGATCTCATTGCCCGCTCACTCTGAGACCACGACCCAGCCGGTGCCGGCCGATGCCGATTCGGCTCGGCGGCGCCGGCTGGAGCCGGACGAACGGCGCGCGCAGATTCTGGCCTGCGCCATCGAGATGTTCGGCGAACGTCCGTATGCGGCGGTGTCGACCGCTGAACTCGCGCAGCGCGCCGGGGTGGCGCGCGGGCTGATCAATCACTATTTCGGCAACAAGCGCGATCTGTATCTGGCGGTGGTGCGGCGGATGGTGACGTTGCCGCGCGCCGATTACATGGTGATGCCGACCGGTACGCCGCGGGAGCGGGTGGACGCGAGTGTGTCGTGGCTGTTGGACACGATCAGCGGGTTGGGCAGTACCTGGGTGAAGGTGACCGGGCACGAGGGGATCGGGGACGATCCGGAGGTGCAGCGCATCCTGGACGAGGCCGACGACGCCGCGGCCGACCGGCTGCTGGAGATGGTGGGCCTGTCCGGATCGGCGCGTGACGACGAGTTGCGGGCCCTGGTCCGCGCCTACAGCGGTATGGTGAAAACCGCTGGGCGCGAATGGATTACGCGCCGCAGCTTGAATCGTGAGCAGGTGCATCATCTGCTCGCGGATGTGTTGATGGCGTTGGTCCAGACCACGTTTCCGCGGATCGAACAGGCCCGCTGACGGCGCACCCGGCGCGGTGTGGTTCTCAGCCGGGGGTGCGGGCGCGGCTGGGTTGGACGCGCGGTGGTTCGTTGGGCATCTTCGGGTAGTTCGGTGGCCAGGGGGCGTCGAGCAGGCCGGAATCGAAGTCGCGGCGCGACATTTCGAGTAGTGGCTGGATCGATTGCGGGGTGCGGTCGGCCCAGGGGTCGCCGGATGCGGCGAGCCGCTCGGGGACCGTGGCGATGGTCAGTTCGTCGGGGACGATCGCATCGAGTGCGTCCCAGGCGATGGGGGTCGAGACCTGGGCGCCGACCTTGGGTCGCACGCACCAGGCGCCGAAGACGGTCTTGTGTGGCGCGTTCTGGTTGTAGTCGATGAAAACGCGTTGTCCGCGTTCCTCTTTCCACCAGTTGGCGGTGATCAGGTCGGGGTGGCGGCGTTCGAGTTCGCGGGCCATCGCGACCGCGGCGGCGCGGACCTGGTAGCCGTCCCAGACGGGTTCGAGGACGGCGTAGATGTGCAGGCCGCGGGATCCGGAGGTTTTGACGCGAGCGTCGATGCCGAGTTCGGCGAGCAGTTCGCGGGTGAGCACGGCGACGTGGCGCAGCTCGTCGAAGCCGATGCCGGGGGAGGGATCGAGGTCGATGCGCAGTTCGTCGCTGATGTCCAGGTCGCCGATCTCACCTTCGGTGCGGGCCGGAACGCCGCCTGCGGGAACGTGATTGGGCCAGACGTGGAAGCCGAGGCAGCCGAGGTTGACCGCCCAGAGGATATGGGCGAGGTCGGCGGCGACCAGGGCGTCGCTGGCGGTGCCGTTGGGTGTGGAGACCTGCACGGTCTGCAGCCAGTCGGGGACCGATTTCGGGACGCGTTTCTGGAACCAGGATTTGCCGCCGGCGCCGTCGGGATAGCGTTCGAGCAGCACGGGCCGGTTGCCGATGGTGCGCAGCAGTGGTTCGGCGACGGCCTGGTAGTAGCGCACGAGGTCGAGTTTGGTTTCGCCGCGTTTGCTGAAATAGATCTTGTCCGGGTTGCTGATGCGGACGGTCACGCCGTCGGTGTCGATGTCGATGGCTTCGCTCACGGCTGGGCCTGCGCTTTCGCGGCGGTGAAGACGTCGGCGAGTTCGGCGGGCGCGACCTCTTCGAGTTGGGCGTAGGTGCACGATTGCGGGGTGCGGTCGTCGCGGAAGCGGACCAGGCGCCCGCCGTGGCGTAATCGCCCGGCCATGAGGTGTTCGTAGCGGACCTCGGCGACCAGTTCGGGTCGCAGTGGTTCCCAGGACAGGTCCTTGCCGCCGGTCCAGCGGCTGATGCCGCCGGGCATTTTGCCTTCGGCCCTGGCTTGTGCGGCGGCGTCGGCCCAGTTGCGCCAGGGATGGTTGTCGAGTGCGTCCTCGCGCAGCGGTGCGAGTTCGTCGACGAGTTGTTTGCGGCGGGCGGCGGTGAAACTGCTGGCGACGCCGACGTGGTGCAGATGGCCGTCCTCGTCGTAGAGGCCCAGCAGCAGTGAGCCGACGCCCTGGCCGTCCTTGTGCCAGCGGAATCCGGCGACGACGCAGTCGGCGGTGCGTTCGTGTTTGACCTTGACCATGACGCGTTTGTCCTGCATGTAGGGCAGGTCGCGGGATTTGACCATCACGCCGTCGAAGCCGGCGCCCTCGAATCGGGTGAACCAGTCCTGGGCGGTGTCGGGGTCGGAGGTGACGGGTGTGAGGTGGATGCCCTCGTGCGGGGTGTCGAGGATGGATTCCAGCAGCTGCCGGCGTTCGTGGAAGGGCCTGGTGGTCAGGTCCTCGTCGCCGAGGGCGAGCAGGTCGAAGGCGACGAAGCTCGCGGGTGTTTCGACGCTGAGTTTGTTCACTCGTGAGGCCGCGGGGTGCAGGCGGTTCTGCAGGACATCGAAATCGAGGCCGTGTTCGGTGACGACGACGATTTCACCGTCGAGGACGCATCGCGGTGGTAGCGCCGCGTCCAGCCGCCGCACCACTTCCGGGAAATAGCGGGTGAGTGGCCGGTCGTTGCGGGAGCCGAGTTCGATATCGGTGCCGTCACGAAAGACGATGCACCGGAAGCCGTCCCATTTGGGCTCGTAGAGGAGGGTGTCCTCGCGGGGCAGGGCGCCGGCGGATTTGGCCAGCATCGGTTTCACCGGCGGCATGACGGGCAGGTCCACGCGATCCTCCTCGGGTCGGTCTCACCCATGCCGACGGTGCGGGCGGGAGAAATTCATCGCCCGGCACCGTCGTCATGATCGTAGGCCGAGAGCCGCATCCGCGGTCGCGGGACATTCGCCCGGTCCGGTCAGTTCTCCAGCCAGCCGTGCTGGTCGGCGAATTCGGCGAGCCGGTCGCGGATGGTGATGATCTCGCCGGCGGTGAGAGCGGGACTGGCGTCGAGCAGCAATTCGGTGATCAGCCGTTTGTGTTCTGCGGCGGTGAGCTGGCCGGTGCCGCGGCCGCGATGCCGCGGCGGCGCCGGTGCGCCGCCGACCGCGGTCAGGTTGACCGCCTTGGGTCCTCGATCACCCTCGGTAACCTCGAATTCGAATACTCGCCCCTGCCGCAGTTCGTCCTCGTCCAATCCGATGTCGTTCACATGAACGAATACGTCCGGCCCGCCGTCTTCGGGACGGATGAATCCGAACCCCCGAGAACTGTCGAAGGACACCAATTTCCCGATCGACACCTACACCTGCTCCTCATTGCCGTCCGTGTGCGGTCACTCTATCGGTGCCCCGGAGTGGTTGTCGGTGGAAAGAGCCTTTTGCAGTGAGTTGAATACCGTCAGTCCCTGCCCGACCATTCCGTTGACCAATTCGCCGACGCCGTCGGGTCCGTTGAGGACGGTCAGATTGGCGTTGGACAGGCCGAGCGCGGCCTGTTTGACGATTTCGGGCAGCTGCTCGATCAGCAACTGGTCCAACGCGATCCGGTTGTTGGAGGCCGCGGCCTCGGCCTGGATGCGGGTGCGGTCGGCCTCGGCCTGGGCGAGTACGCGCACGCGTTCGGCTTCGGCTTGGGCGGGCTTGACGACCTCGGCCTGCAGTTGCTGTTCGCGCAGCTGTGCTTCCTTGCGGGCGCGTTCGGCCTGGGCGGTGAGCACTTCCTGCAGGGCGATGGCTTCGGCGAGGGGGCCGGCCTGACTGGCCTCGGCTTTGGCCTTGTCGATATCGCGCTGGTATTCGGCCTGCAGAATCGCGGTCTGGCGTTGATATTCCGCCTGTTTGCGCAGCGATTCCTGTTCGGCTTGGGCGGCGAGCTGGGCGGCGGCGGCCTGAGCGATCTGGGCGTCGCGCTGGACGGCGGCGTTGTGCGGTGCGGCGAGGGCGGCGATGTAGCCGAGCCCGCCGTCGTCGATGGACTGGATCTGGAACGAGTCGACCCACAGTCCGATATTGCTCATCTCCACCTTCGAGGCGACCAGGACCTCGTCGGCGAGTTTCTGGCGTTCGCGGATGATCTCCTCGACGGTCATGGAACCGACGATGGAGCGCAGATGGCCGGAGAAGATGCGCCCGGTCAGCACCGACATCTCGCGTTCCTGTTCGGACAGGAATCGTTGTGCGGCGTTGACCACGGACTGGGTGTCGTTGGCGACCTTGAAGGCGATGACCGCGCGCACGTCGAGCTGGATGGCCTGACGGGTGACGCAGCGTTCCTGGATCTCGGATTCGAACATCGCCAGCGATAGGTAGCTGACCTTGCGGAAGAACGGCATCACCCAGGCGCCGTGGCCGGTGATGACGCGGAAGGGGGCGTTGTCCTTGGCGCGGCCGCCGCTGATCAGCATGGCCTCGTCGGGATCGGGCACGTGATAGCCCAGCACTGGTGTCTCCCTTGTTATTTCGTTGTATCCCCACCCGGTCCGACATCCAGCGGGATCCACTCGACGACATCGACGATCCGGCCGGGATGCACCTCGACCACGAGTACGGTGGTGCCGGCATCCAAGGGTTCGGTGGATCGCGCGATGTACAGCTCGGTGCCCCCTCTGATCGCGACCAGGACCTCCCCGAGCATGCCTGCGCCCCGGATCGGCGATGTGAGCCTACCGGTCGAACCGAGTACCGGGTCTTCTATCGCGGGGAACTCCTTGCCGGACAACGAATGAACGGATGGAGACCAATGTAGTGCGCGCGCCGGGACCGCGCCGCGGGCGGCAAGATGACGGTGGGAACGGACGAATCGGGCGCTAAAAGTCGGAGGTTTCGATATGGCCTCCCCTGGGAACGGGGACTGGTCAAGCAATCGGTCACCTGGCAGGCTGAAGCGGTGACCTCTCCTCCGGATATTCCTGCGGCGACGTCGGATCCCGCTTCCGACACACTCGATGCCGCGGTGTTCAAGGTAGCCGGTGTGGTCGTGCTCGGCGCGATCATGTCGATCCTGGACGTGACCGTCGTAACCGTCGCACTGCCGACGTTCCAGCACGAATTCGACACCAGCTACGCCGTCGCGGCCTGGACGATGACCGGCTACACCCTGGCCCTGGCCAGCGTGATCCCGCTGACGGGCTGGGCTGCCGACCGATTCGGCACCAAACGTCTCTACATCCTGGCGCTGACGTTCTTCATCCTCGGCTCGGTGCTGTGTTCCACGGCGTGGAACATCGAGTCGCTCATCGCCTTCCGCGTGGTGCAGGGCCTCGGCGGCGGCATGCTGATGCCGCTGGGGATGACGATCATGACCCACGCGGCCGGACCGCAGCGGATCGGCCGCGTGATGGCGGTCCTCGGTGTGCCGATGCTGCTGGGGCCCATTCTCGGGCCCATTCTCGGTGGCTGGCTGATCGGCAGTTTCAGCTGGCACTGGATCTTCCTGATCAACCTGCCCGTCGGTGTGGTGGCGTTGATCCTGGCGGTCGTGGTGCTGCCGTCGGACCGGCCCGAACCCTCGGAATCGTTCGACTTCCTCGGGATGCTGCTCGCGTCACCGGGGTTGGCGCTGTTCCTGTTCGGTGTGTCCTCGATTCCCGAACAGCACACGGTCGCCTCGGCGCGGGTGCTGGTGCCGGCCGCGATCGGCCTGGTGCTGATGGTCGGTTTCGTCTTCCACGCGCTGCGGACCGAACATCCGCTGATCGATCTGCATCTGTTCCGCAATCGCCAGTTGACCTTCGCCGTACTGACCGCGGTGTTCTTCGCGGTGGCGTTCTTCGGCTCCGGCCTGCTGCTGCCCAGCTATCTGCAGCAGGTGCAGGGTAAGTCGACACTGGTTACCGGATTGCTCATCGCACCACAGGGTCTGGGCGCGATGGTCACGATGCCTATCGGCGGCAAGCTGGTCGACAAGATCGGCCCCGGCAAGGTGGTGATGAGCGGTCTGACCGTCATCGCGGTGAGCATGCTGTTCTTCACCCAGCTCTCGGCCGACACCTCGCTGCCGCTGATGTGTGTGGCGCTGTTCGTGATGGGGCTGGGCATGGGCTGCACGATGATGCCGACCATGACCGCCGCGATCCAGACGCTGACCCACGCGCAGGTGGCCCGGGGTTCGACGCTGATGAACATCGTCAACCAGGCGGCCGGTTCGATCGGCACGGCGACCATGTCGGTGCTGCTGACCAACATGCTGGAGAACAAACCGCTGGCGCAGGCGGCGATCGGATCGCAGTTCGATCCGACCATCGCGCAGAAGGTGCCGCCCGAGCAGCTCGACACCGGCTTCGACCAGGCCGCGACAGCCTACGCGCACACCTACATCGTCGCCCTGGTGCTGGTTCTGGTGACGCTGATCCCGGCGGCGTTCCTGCCGCGCTCCAAACCGAAACTGCCCCAGGAAGATGCCGACGCACCGGTGCTGATGGGGCACTGACCGGCGAGGGCCGCCGAGCCCTCGTTCGCCCACCGCGTTCGTGCACCGGATGCACGAACGCACCGCATGCCGTCCGGGCGGGACCTTCGGGTCCGCACGGACGGCATGCGTCGTTTCCGCGCTGTAGCCCGAGACGCCTCGACGCTGATCGCTGCTGAATTGCTGCCAACGTTCCGGTGACAGTTGGATCACTTTGGATGAACCCGTGGCGTTTCGAGTTGTACGTTTGAATTCCCAGTTCAAATGCACTGACGAGCGGGTGAACGAAAGGGGCGGTCATGCCGTTGCGCAAGAGTTTGCTGGGATCGCGAACCGAATCGGTGAGTACGAAAACCGCCACGCCCGTTCGCGCCTCACTGACCCCGGAAGCGTTGACCACCGGCGGCCTGCTGCTCACCGGCGCCGGACTCGCCCTGCTCGGTCCGTTGCTCGCGGCGATGCTGATCCGCGCGAGCGGAGCGGGCCGCACCGACGCGGCGGCGACGACACCGCTGGTCCTGGCGATGTTCGCCGTGATCATCGCTGTGGCGGGCGGTTTCGCCCTGTTCGTCTCGGCGTGGCGGCGGGCCCACACTCCGGCGCCGGGGCGGGTGCGCAGCGTCGCCGCGGTGCGGGCGAAATCCCTGCGTTCCGAATTCGACAGTGGCGGTGGGCTATGAGTATCGCCGATATCGAACGGGCGCGGCCCGATCGGCTGCGGTGCCGGCAACTGCGGATGCGGGCCGTGGTCGTGAACGAGTCCGGTTGCCGGGACGCGACCGAGGTGCTGCTGGAACGGGCGTATCGCCGCTGGTCGGGTCGCCGGGACTGCGATCATTTCCCGCCTGTGCAGCGCTGGCGCGCCGTCGAGCCGGGATATCTGGACGGCGCCGAGTTGCTGCCGGGCTCGCTGATCGGCGCCGCGGCGGCGGGGCATCGTCCGCGTATTCGTGATTTGTCGCTGGGAGTGCAGGCCGCGCTCGTACTGCATTCGGGATGTCCGGCGCTGGTGGAGGAGACGGCTCTGCCGGGCTCGGGCCGCGCGGTGCTCGCGCCGGGACCGCGGCGTGGTCTGCTCGTCTCGGTCTACGGTCTGCCCGAGGACGATATGACGCTGGCCGAAAGCGTGCTGGCCGGATACGTGGGGCTGGGCGCGCTGGAAGTGGTGGAACGGTTCTCCCGGTGGCTGCCCGACAATGCCTTGCGCCCAACGGTATCGGTCCCCGCGCGTGCCGCAGGGACCGATCCGCGTGCCGTGGCGTGACCGCGCTCAGCTCGCCTGCGCCGGTTCGGGTTGCGCAGCCGGTTGCGCCGCGCGGTGTCGCAGCAGGATCAGGCCCAGCAGGGCGGCCGCGAGACTGAAACCGGCGCTGATCCATGCCCCGTAGGACATGGCGGTGGTGAACGCCGACTTGGCCGGTTCGCCGAAGCCGAGGGCGAAGGCGTTGCCGATGTTCTCGCGCGCCGCGTCCGGAGCATCGGCGGGCATGTGGGAGGTGAACACGCCCGCCAGCACACTGCCGAGCACCGCGATGCTGACCGCCATTCCGACCTGCTGGATGGTGTCGTTCATCGCCGAGCCGACACCGGCGTGTTCGAGCGGGATCGCACTCATGATCGCGGCATAGGCCGCGGGACCGGCCAGGCCGCCGCCGATACCCATCACCAGCATGGAGGCCAGCACCCACGCGTAGCTGTCGGCGTTGGCGAGGATGACGAACGCCCCCGCCATCACCGCCAAGCCCGCGACGATCAGGGTCTTGTTGCTCAGCTTCTTGCCGAGCGTGGCGCCCAGCCCGTTGCACACTGTCGCGGCCACCGCGTACGGCAGCAGTGCCAGCCCGGCTTTCATCGGGCCGTATCCGAGGACGAACTGCAGGTACTGGGTGAGCATCAGCATGACCGCGCCCATGCCGAACACCATCAGCAGCAGCGTCAGGCAGGTGCCGGTGAAGTCGCGATTGCGGAATACCGCCAGCGGCAGCATCGGATGTTGGGAGCGATATTCCCAGTAGGTGAATCCGGCCGCGGCCACCACCGCGAGTGCGATGACGGGGATGTTCCATTCGCGTTCGATGATCACGTAGACGGTCGCGGTGAGCGCCGCGATCGACAGCAGCACCCCGACCAGGTCGACGGGGCGTTGCTGCCCGTAGGTTTCGGGCATCAGTACCACCGCGGCGATGATCGCGACGATCGCGACGGGGATGTTGAGCAGGAAGACCGACCCCCACCAGAAGTGCTGCAGCAGAAAGCCGCCCAGGGTGGGGCCGAGCACGATGCCGACCATGGACACCGTGGACCAGCCGGCCATCGCCTTGCGGCGTTCGTCCTCCTCGAAGGTCGTCATCAGGATCGACAGTGTCGAGGGCATGAGCAGCGATCCGCCGACGCCCATGGCGGCGCGGGCGGCGATCACCTGCCACGGTTCGCTGGCCAGGACCGCCAGCAGTGACGCCGCGCCGAATACCGCGAGTCCGGTGATGAGCATGCGGCGGCGGCCGAACCGGTCGGACAGGCTGCCGGCGGTGAGCAGGAGTCCGGCGAAGACGAGGACGTAGGCGTCGAGGATCCACTGGATGTCGGAGGGGCTCGCGCCCAGTTCCCGGATCAGTGACGGAATGGCCAGGTTGAGGACGGTGCCGTCGATCATCAGCACCAGCAGGGACAGGCAGAGCACACCCAGGATCCACCAGCGGCGGGGATCGCGCGGGGTCGTCTCCGCGGGTTCTCGTACAGTGTTCGATTCCACTCGAGCAGCGTACGATAAACTCGAACAGTGTGCGAGGCAATTACAGTGGTGCCGTGACCAAACCGTTCAGCTCGGTGTGGACGCGGCAGGCCCGCCCGCCCAGGAGGTCGGGGCTGACTCGCGAACAGATCGTCGCGGCCACTGTGGAACTGCTCGACGCCGACGGCCTCGAGGCGCTGAGCATGCGCAAACTCGGCGCCCGCCTCAATGCCGGCGCGACCAGTCTCTACTGGTATGTGGCCAACAAGGACGAACTGCTGGAATTGGCGCTCGACGAGGTCTGGGGCCTGGTCGAGATCCCCGATCCCGACCGCACGACCTGGCGGGAGGTCTTCACCACCTTCGCCTACAGCCTGCGCGCCACGATCCGCTCCCATCCGTGGGCGGCGAGTCTGCTGGGGCAGCTGCCCAGCGTCGGCCCCAACGCCTTCGCGCTCACCGACCGGCTGCGCCGCACCTGCCTGCGGGCCGGATTCGATGGCACCGACGTCTATCTGGCCAGCGCCCTGGTGATGAGTTTCATTCTGGGACAGGTGATTCCGGAGCTGACATACCGCAAGACCGTCGGCGGTGAGGTCGACCACCAATCGGTGCTCGCCTCGATGGACCAGCTGGCCGCGGACTACCCGCAACTGCGCGCCGACTACCGCGACGCGCTACCGCAGGATCCGGAAGTGGCGCGAGCGCTCGCATTCGACTTCGGGCTGGTCTGTGTCTTGGACGGGATGGCCGCGCGCCTGGGTGAAGCGCCCACGGCCGACCTGGGCCGCCCCGGCCCGGCGCCGGATACCGAGCAGCCGCACCCCGAAACTCAGCGGCGCACTCGATAACGCAGGTGGGTGACCCGGCTGCCGGCCACGACGGCCGGATCCTCCAGCAGCTGCGGTGCGGCGCCGAGATGATCGAACATCGGTGTGCCGCCGCCGAGCAGCACCGGCACCAGGTCGATCCAGATCTCGTCGAGCAGTCCGGCCTCGAGCGCCTGGCGCGCCATCATGCCGCCGTTGACGCCCACCGCCCGGCCGCCGGCGAGGGCGGCGGCGCGCTCGACGGCGGCCGCGATACCGTCGGTGACGAAGGTGAACGGCGCCCCGGGATGGGAGTCGATCCACTCCTGCGGAATGTGGTGGGTGACAACGACTATCGGCCGGTCGAACGGATGCACGCCGCCCCAGCCGTCGGTGAGGTCGAACAGCCGGCGCCCGACCACGAACACGCCGACCGCGTCGAGATAGGCGCTCACATGGTCGTAGTCGACGTCGGTCATCGAGAACCGCACCTCCGGATGGGTACTGGGGTAGGTCCGGTCACCGGCCTCGTACCACGCGAACAGATGCTCGAATCCGGACTCCTCCGGCCCGGCGATATATCCGTCGAGGGACATGCTCGCCCCGCACACCACTGTCGCCATCTGTTCGCTCCTTCGGCTCTCGCGCCGCACTCGGCTCTCACCGAGACAGACGACAGCCGCGCCCGGAAATCATCGGCGCCGGGGCGGGAGTCAGTCGCGATACATCGACCGGTAGGCCCCGATCACCGCGACCAGATGGTTCACCACCTGCTCGCGGTCGGCGCGCAGGGAGCCGTTGAGCCAGGCCGCGAACAGTCCGGCATTGCCCGAGGCCATGGTGACCGCCGCCATCCGCCGCCGCATCGGATCATCGATATCGGTGAACAGATGATCCTGGATGAGCCGGGTGAACGTCGGCATCACCGCGATGGTGGTCTGGCCCAATCCGGTGCTCGAATACGGTTCGACCAGGAACAGCCGCGATTTGCGGGGATCGGCCAGCACCTTGTCGACCAGCACCGTCGCCAGTTCGCGGTCGCGGTCGGGGTCGGCGGCCGCGGCGAAGGAGGTCATCGGTTCGCGGAAGTCGTCGGCGACCTGCCGGTAGAGCACGTCGAGCAGATCGTCGCGGCCGGTGAAGCTTTCGTAGAAGTAGCGGTCGGTGAGGCCCGCGCGCCGGCACACCGCGCGCATGGTGACCGCGCCCGCGCCGGCCTCACCGATCAGATCCAACGCGGCCTCCAGCAACGCGGTCCGGCGCGCCTCGCGGCGTTCGGTGAGCGTGGTACCACCCCAGATGCGGGTGTCGTTGTCGGCGGAGTCCTGACCTGTTCGCACATTCCCGAGCCTAACGGGTGGGTTCAGCCCAGGATTTCGTCGACATAACACCAGCGCCATTTCTCGCCGGGCTCCACGCTGCGCATCACCGGATGCGTCGTGGCGTGGAAGTGCTTGGTGGCGTGATTGCCGACCGAGGAATCGCAGCAGGCGATGTGCCCGCAGGTCAGGCACATGCGCAGATGCACCCACGTCAACCCCTCGGCGACGCATTCGGAACAGTAGTCCGGGTGGTCGGGGGTGTGGGTGTGCGGGGCGTCGACGAGATGTTCGCAGCCGCCGGAGACCGGGGCCGCGAGCGGACCGGCTGCCTCGTCGTCGTCGGCCTCGCTGATCCGGTCGATCGTGGACTCTTCCAGATCGATCGCGGTCATCACCTGTTCGAGGACTTCGTGGTCGATACCGCCGCCGTCGCGGGCGCGCAGCACCGCCTCGCGTTCGGCGTGCAGCATCACCAGGCGCAGCCGCCGGTATTCGCCGCTGGGGGTGACGCGCACCGATTCCGCGCGCCCGAGTTGTTCCCACGCCGCGTGGGTGCGCCGCGCGACCCGGTCGCGCAGGCTCGCCACCACCTCGGGTGGAGTTTCGGGGGCGACCGCCTCGTCGAGGGCCTCGAGTCCGGCGGCGGTGGCCTGCTGCAGCAGCGCGGCCTCCTGCAGGGCGTCCTCGGCGCGGCTGGGACCGCGCAGTTGCAGCAGCCGCACCAGCGCGGGCAGCGAAATACCTTGCAGCAGTAGCGTTCCGCCGACCACGACGAGGGCGAGCAGTTTCAGTGTCGCCAACTGCGGGGTGTCGTCGGGCAGCAGGGTGGCCGCGGCGAGGGTGACCACGCCGCGCATCCCGGCCCACGCCACCACCGCGGGACCGGTCCACGTGGGTTTGGGTTTGCCGCGGGGGCGGCTTTCGACGAACCACGAGAAGTAGGTGGCGGGGAAAACCCAGATCGGGCGCACCACGATGACGGTGACCAGCACCGCGAGAGCGGTGAACACGATGGTGGCGTGGTCGAGCCCGCTGTTCCAGGCGTCGTCGACGATATGGCGCACCTGCAGGCCGATCAGCAGGAATACCGCGCTCTCCAACAGGAATTGGATGGTGCGCCAGTTGGTGCGCTCGGCGACGCGCGAGGCCGCCGACTGCCACACCGGGGCACCCTGGCCCAGGATCAGACCGCACACCACCACCGCGATCACCCCGGAGGCGTGCGCGGCCTCCGCGGGCAGATACGCCGCGAACGGCGCCAGCAACGACACACCCGTGTCCAGCACCGGATCGGTGATGCGGCGTCGCACCAACACCAGCACCGCGGCCGCGGCGATGCCGATCACCGCGCCGCCGGCGGCCGCGTAGACGAAGTCGCCGCCGGCCTGCCACACACTGAAACTGCCCGCCATCGCCGCGATCGCGGTGCGCAACGCCACCAGCGCGGTGGCGTCGTTGAACAGCGATTCGCCCTCGAGCAGGGTGACGATGCGCCGCGGCATCCCGACCCGGCGGGCCACCGCGATGGCGGCCACCGCGTCCGGCGGCGCGACGATCGCGCCGAGGGCGACCGCGGCGGCGAACGGCACCGGCAGCAGCCGCCACACCACCGCCGCGACCGCGAAGGTGGTGGCCAGCACCAGCCCGACCGAGAGCAGGGTGATCGAGACCTTCTTCGGTTTGAATTCCAGCAGCGAGGTGCTGATCGAGGCCGTGTACAGCAGCGGTGGCAGCAGACCCAGCAGCACCCACTCTGGATCGATATCGATCTGCGGGACGAACGGCAGGTAGGAGGCGACGACCCCGGCGACGGTGAGCAGCAGCGGTTCGGCCATGCCGATCCGGCGGGCCAGCGCCGCCAGCGCGACCGCCACGGCGAGCACGGCCACAACCCCGAACGCGATATGCACCCGCCCATCGTGCCAGTTACGCCTGGTAGTACGCGCATCCGGGCACCGGGGACGATCCGGGCGGGTGCGGCCGGTCGGCGCGCGGCGGCGGGGATCCGCATACTGGACACGATGAATGCGCTGCGGACCGGGATGTCGTCGGGACCGATCGTGCGCGGCCGGCCGCGGCGTACGGAATTGACGTTGTGTGCCGCGGCGGTGGTCGTGATGGGTATCGCGGCGTGGATCATGTCCGCGGCCGCGGGTGGTGACGACGGCCGATCGCTGCAGTCGTCGTTGCTGGTGTTCGCCGCGTTGACGCTGCTGGCGCACCTGGCGGTGCGGCAGTTCGCCGGCAACGCCGACCCGGTGATCCTGCCGTGCGTGGTGTTGCTCAACGGGCTCGGGCTGGTGTTGATCGACCGGCTCGACCGGGCCGAGGCCGCGAGCGCCGCCGCCAAGGGGACGGCCGCGCCGTCCTCGGACGCCGCGCACCAATTGATCTGGACCGCAGCCGGTATCGCGTTGTTCGCGCTCGTGCTGGTGGTGGTGCGCAACCACACGCAGCCGGCGCGCTACGCCTACACGTGCGGGCTGGCGGGTGTGGTGGCGTTGCTGATCCCGGCGGTGCTGCCCGCCCGCTTCAGCGAGGTCAACGGCGGTAAGAGCTGGATCCTGTTCTCCGGGTTCTCGATTCAGCCCGGCGAATTCGCCAAGGTGCTGCTGCTGATCTTCGTGGCGGCGTTCCTGGTGGCCAACCGCGATCTGTTCGGTGCGGCCGGGCGGCGGGTGCTGGGTTTCACGGTGCCGCGGCTGCGTGATCTGGGGCCGCTGCTGGTGGTGACGTTCGTGTCGGTGCTGGTGCTGGTGTACGATAAGAACCTGGGGTTCTCGCTGCTGGTGTTCGGCACGGTGCTGGCGATGGTGTACATCGCGACCGGGCGGGCGTCGTGGCTACTGATCGGGGTGGCGATGTTCGCCGTCGGCGCGGTGGTCGCCTATCACCTGTTCGCGCACGTGCGGGTGCGGGTGCGGGTCTGGGAGGATCCGATGGCCACCTATTACACCAACGGCTATCAGATCGCGCAGGGGTTGTTCGGGCTGGGAACCGGCGGGCTGTGGGGGACCGGGCTCGGGGCGGGCCGGCCGCAGGAGGTGCCGTTCGCCAAAACCGACTTCATCATCTCCACCATCGGCGAGGAGTTGGGGTTGTTCGGGCTGACGGCGGTGATTCTGCTGTTCGGGGTGATCACCGTGCGCGGCTTCGCGGCGGCTCTGGCGACGCGGGACGCGTTCGGGAAACTGCTCGGCGGCGGGCTCGCGTTCTCGGTGGGCTGGCAGTTGTTCGTCGTCGTGGGCGGTGTGACGAAGCTGATTCCGCTGACCGGACTGACCACGCCGTTCATGTCCTACGGCGGATCGTCGCTGCTGGCCAATTACGTGATCGTGGCACTGCTGATCCGCATCTCCCACGACGGGCGCACCCAGGCCGCACCGTCCGCGCCCCCACCGGCGCCGATCGCCGAGGCCATGACCGAACACATCCGCCGGCCGGGCTCACGCTGACAATCGTTGCGCGGCAACGACCCGCGGCGCACGCTCACCGTGCTCGGCGGACGAGGTTGTCCGGAAGCCGGCCGGTGAGGAACCGCTCGATCTGGGCGGCGGCCACCGCGTAGGCGCGGATCGTGCTGTGGCTGCCGGTGCCCGCGACATGCGGGGTGAGAAACAGCCCCGGCGCACCCCACAGCGGATGATCCGGCGGCAGCGGTTCGGGATCGGTGACATCGAGCGCGGCGCGCAACCGATGCGAATACAGTTCGGCGACAAGGGCTTCGGTGTCGACCGCCGGTCCGTGCGAGACGTTCACCATAATCGCGCCGTCGGGCATGCGGGCCAGCATCGAGGCGTCGGCCAGTCGGCGGGTGCGGGCGGTCGACGCCACCGCGAGTACCACGATGTCATGGTGGGGCAGCAGTGCGGCTAGCTCGTCGACCGGATACACGCCCGCCCGCGCGGTACTCGCCACCACCGTCACCGGAGTCCGGAAGGGCGCCAGCGCGCGGGCCAGGGCATCGGCGAGGTCGCCGGCGCCGACGATGAGCACCTTCTTCCCGTACAGGTTGTCGGTGGGGCGGGTGGCCCAGCGGCGTTCCTGCCGGGCACGGGCGAAGACGGGGAAGTCGCGGCACAGCGTGATCAACGCTCCCAGAACCCATTCGGCCACCCCGGCGTCGTGCGCGCCGCGCGCATGCGACAGCAGCACCCCTTCGGGCAATGCGCCCGCCCAGCCGTCGGCGCCCGCGGTGAGCAGTTGCACCAGACCCAGTTCCGGAAGCCGGTGAGCCAGCGCGACGGTGTGGGCGCCGGCCGGGAAATCGGGAATCAGCACCCGCGCCGCCTCGGCGCCGGGCGGCAACACATCGTGGCGATAGTGCAGGGCGGTCACACCGTCGAGATGCGCCAGGGCCGACACCCCGATCTCGTGTGGTACCAGCACCGTCACCGCCATACCGAATCACGGTAGCCGCGCCCACCGCCGCCTTCACGCGCGTGCGGAAACGGTGGCGGTGGGATGGCGGCAGGTGGGCAGTGCCCGGACCGGCCGGTGCTCAGATCGCCGGTGGCGCTGCCCCTTCCAGCTCGAACCCGGCATCGCGCCAGGCGACGATGCCGCCCGCGAGGCTTGCCGCATCGTAGCCCGCGCGGGCGGCCGTGGCGGCGAAGCGGCGGGACAGATCACCCACCGGGCAGACGAAAACCACCGGGCGCGAACGGGAGAACGGCACCCCGTGGGCGAACATGTCGTCGAGCTGGTCGTCGCGAATATTGATCGCGCCCGGGATGTGCCCGATCCGGTAGGCCATCGCGCCGCGGGTGTCGACGATCGTCGGGCGGCTGGTGGCGTCGAGTTCCCGCAGCTGGTCCGCAGACAGTTCGCGGACGGTGTCCAGTTCCGCGTCGGTGGGCGCCGCCACAGCGGAACCCGTGCGTCCGAACAGGTCCGGGCGGCGTTTCTTGATGTAGGACAGATATGGTTCGATGCGGTCGCACACGATCAGCACCGCCACGATCGGCGTCGGCCGCGGCGGCAGCTCGCGCAACACCTCCAGCGCGGCGGCGTATCCGGCGCCGCTGGTGGGGCCGGCGAGAATGCCGTAGCCGGTGGCCAATTCGAGGGTGGCTTCGATCGCCCGGGCCGCATCGATGGTCACGATCCGGTCGTAGAACTCGGGCTGGAACAGCCCCACATCCCACATCTCGGTTTCCGACCGGATGCCGGGAATGAAGTCACCGCGCTGCGACACCACCGCGATGGTGCGCAGGTCCGGGTGATGTTTGCGCAGATAGGTGGCGGTGCCGCGGGTGGAGCCGGTGGTGCCGAGTCCGCCGATGAGATAGTCGGCGCCCAGTCCGGCGGCGGCCAGGTCCTCGTGGATCTCGCGCCCGGTGCCGTGATAGTGGGCGTCGATGTTCTTCTCGTTGGTGTACTGCGACGGATGGTGGTAGGCGCCGGGATTTTTCGCCATCGTCGTCTCGATCACCGAGTACACGTCGTTGGGTGTGGTCGGATCCGGGCATTCCGACAGTCCAGGCAGCTCCTCGATCCGCGTGCCGAACAGCTGCAGCAGATCGCGCACCTCGTCGACCTTGATCCGGTTGGTCACCGCGTGCAGGCCCACTCCGTGGCGGGCGCCCAGCAGCCGCAACGCCTTGGCGGTGTTGCCGCTGGAGGCCTCGATGAGTGTCTGGCCGCGCGCGGTGATCTCGTCGATCTCGTCGCGGATCATGCCCCAGGCGACGCGGTCCTTCACCGAACCGAACGGGTTGTAGAACTCGAGTTTGGCATACAGTTGCACCCCGGGCAGCCGGTGCACGGCCGGGTCCAGGTGCAGCAGGGGCGTGTCACCGATCAGATCGGTGATGTCGTCGTAGCGCATCACGGCCTCCCGGGGCGGTATTCGGCGTCGGGCACCACGTGGAAGCCGTCGTCGCGGTAGTCGACGGCCAATTTCGGCGGCAGGGGATGCATCGATGCGCGCGCTGCCGACAAATCCATGTGATAGGCACCGGTATTCGGGAAGACCAGCAGATCACCGGGCTGCGGCAGCCGCGGCAACCACACCTTGTGATTGCTGATCAGATCGCGTTCCAGGCACAGATGCCCGCCGATGTACACCCCGACCGGCCCGCCGGGATCCTCGACGGGGTGGTCACCGGATTCGGGTCCGGGCAGCAGCAGCGGATCCACCATCACCTCCTGGTCGGCGGGCGTGATCGTGTCACGCCCGATATCGACGGTCACCACCGTGCTGCCGTCGGCCGTGCGCTTGACGAATTCCACTCCCGCCACCGTGATCCCGGCATGATCGGCCAGCGCCTTCCCCGGTTCGCACCACAGTTCCAGCAGGTTGTCGGCGAGTACCCGGGCCAGCGGTTGCCCGCCGTGGGCGGCCAGCGGCGCGCCGAGCAGGTCGTCGAGCATCCGCGGCCCCGGCATCGTGTTGGCGTATTTGTGGAAGATCGGGATGCCGTGCGCGCCGGTGTCGTCGATCGTGTATCCGAAGGTGTTGCCGGCCCAGCTCATCGGCTCCCCGCGCCCGACGAGCGATTCCCGCAGCGCCAGCGCGTAGCGGTCGAACCGGTCGGCGTCGGCGGTGAACACCTGCCGGAACCCGCCGCCGATATCGATCACCGTGGGGGCCAGGCCGTGGGCGTAGGCGCGTTCGATCCAGTCCAGGCACGCCTCCACCGCCCGCACCCGTTCACCGACGTCTCCGGAATCGAGGTGAAAGGCGAAGCCGCGCAATATGATCCGGTCTCGACTCGCGGCCAGTAACACCAGTTGTTCGGCCACCTCGTCAGGGCCGATGCCGAATCGGCTCACCGCCGGCTGTCCGCCGGGGCCGGGGAAGCCGCTCAGCCGCAACAGCACCGGGATCGGCGCGGACGAGGTGGCCAGGCCGGCCAGCTCGCGCAATTCCCACGGATTGTCCACGTTCACCGTCACACCGGAACCGGCGAGTGCGGTGAGCAATCGCCTGCCCTTCGGTCCGGTCACCTCGATATCACCGGGCGCGAAGCCCACCTCGCGGGCCGCGGCGAGTTCCTGCGCCGAGGCGACGTCGACGCCGATACCGGCCCGGTGCGCGGTCGCCAGTAACGCTCTTGAATGATTCACCTTGTGCGCGTAGCAGATCCGATGCCGCAGCCGATGCCGCACCGGTACGGCCCGCAGTCGTCGCAGATTGTCGAGATAGACCTGCGGGAACAGCAGATGCGCGGGTGTGCCGAACCGGGCGACGACCGCGGTGAGGGCGCGCGGGCAGTCGAGGTAGGCGCGGACCAGGGGATGCAGCAGCGCCGGTAACGCGGGCGGTGCGCTCATCCCGCGGGGTCCGGGGCCGCGAGGGTCGGGTTGTAACCGCTGTCGCGCAACGCTTCGAAGGCCCGGTGCCGGTTGCGGGCGCTGCGGAATTCGGCGCGCACCTCCTTGCTGATCAGATCGATCTCGTGCACCGCGATCTGCATCGATTCCAGCACGCCGCCGATGGTGCGCACACAATGTTTGCAGTTCATATCCGGCACATAGAACAGGAGGTCGGCCGTTCCCGCGAGATCGCCTGTGGCATCGGGTGTTTCGACGATGTCGAGTCCGGTCACGGTGTGGGTGAACAGGTCCACGAACCGATCGACCACCTCGGGCAGCAGACAGTAGTGCTCGCCGTCGATGCGATGCGGCATCGCCGCCGGGCACGACGGGCGCACGCCCGCCGGCAGCAGTGCGTATTGGCGTGAGATGAGGTCGAGTTCGTCGTGATACTTGCCGATGGCCGCCTCCACCGACAGGCCCTCCTCGGTCGTGGCCCGCCGCATCACGGTGTGCGCGTCGTGGATGGTGGCGTCCTTCATCGCGCGCAGGGTGGCGATGGTGTCGGCGGTGTAGCGGACGGTGCCGTCGGGCTGGGTGTCGAAGGCGGCCGCGATCATGCCGCGCCGATAGGTGGAGGCCTGCTGCTCCCAGTACCAGCGGGTGGCGACCGCGGCGAAGATGCCGGAATCGCGCAGCCCGCAGGCGAATTCGGTGGCGGTCCGGTACGGAGTCGCGGCGGCCAGCAACGCGTGCTGTGCCAGCGCTCGGCCGGTGGCTTCGATACCGACGCGGAAGATGTCGATCGGATCCTGATCGGTGGTGGTCGCGCCCAACACGGCGCGCTCGTGCGGGGTGAGCGTCGCGATCCGTTCGGCGAGTGCGGTATCGGCCTCGAGGCTGTGCCACAGGGCGAGCACGGTTTCGCGGACCGCGACCGGCACGATCGGCCCGAGACCGTCGGCGCGGACGTGGCCGGTATTGGGTATGCCGTCGCTGTCGGTCCACACCACCCGATGGGTGGCGCTGGTGACCTGATCGGCGCGGCACGGGCGCATGAACGATTCCAGATACATCCGCTGCGACAGCGTCAGGTGGCTGCCCGGTTCGGGTCGCACCGGCGTGCGGGTCACCGCGATGGTGCGCGCCGCGGTGGGTGCGGCGGCGGTGAACAGGCCGGGACGGGCCAGTTCGGCGAGAATCCGGGACGCGCTGCGGCGGTCGTAATCCGATGCGTTGCTCTGCGGTGCGCCGCCGGCGTCGGACCCGGACTCCGGTTCGGGGTCGGCGGTGGAGACGGCTGCGGCGGTTTCGCGGCGTGTGGTCATCGGACCTCCGTGGCGATGGTGGTGAGGCAACCGAGGAAACGGTCGATCTCCTCGGCCGTGGTGTAGACGTGGGTACTCACGCGCACCGAATCGGCTTCGGCCGCAATCATTTCGGCGTCCTCGCTCACGGTGTCGGTGGGGACGCAGTGCGCGCCGGTGCGTACCAGGAAACCCAGTTCCGCGAGCACGAAGCCGAGATCGGTGGCGGTGATCCCACCGAGGGTGAACGACACGATGCCGTACCCGGTGTCGCACGGGGCGTGGCCGGGGCCGGGCAGCAGGCGCAGCCCCGGTAGTGCGCGCATGCCGTCGAGGAGGCGGCGGGTCAGCATCCGGTTGTGCCGTTCGACGGCGTCGATGCCGATCGAGTCGAGTACCCGCAGGGCGGCGCCGAGGGCCAGGATGCCCGGGATGTTGTGGGTTCCGCCTTCGAGCCGATGCGGCATCCGAGCCGGCAACAGCGCCGAATCGCGCACGCTGACACCGGAGTTGCCGCCCGGCAGGAACGGGCTCAGCTGGTCGTGGATGCGGCGGTGGCAGAACAGCACCCCCGTGCCGGGCGCGGCGAACATCTTGTGCGCCGACAGCACCGCGAAATCCGCGCCCAGCTCACGGACATCGATCGGGATGTGCCCGGCGCTCTGGCTGCAGTCGAAACACACGGCCACCCGGGCGTCGATGCGGCCGCGCAGCTCCTCGAGAGTGGTGCGCGCGCCGTAGACGTGGTGCAGGTGGCTGAGGGTCAGCAGCCGGGTGCGCGGCCCGAGTTTGGCGGCGATGTCGTCGATATCGGCCTCGCCCAGTGCGGTGGTCCGATAGGGGATCAGTCGCACCCGGCGGCCGAAGTGGGCGAGTGTGGCCCGCAGCTGCAGCCACGGGTACACGTTGGAGGCGTGATCGCGTGGGCTGTAGAGGATTTCGTCGCCGTCGGCGAGGGTGGTCAGCCCCCAGGCGAGGGCGACCGCGTTGAGGCCGGCCGTGGCGCCCGCGGTGAACACCACCTCGTCCGGCTCGGCGTGCAGGAAGCGAGCGGTATCGGCGCGCACCTGTTCGATCGCGCGGGTCAGCGTCGTCGCCCACGGGTAGGTGCCGCGGCCGGAATTGGCGGTGTGGCGGCGGTGATAGCCCTCGATCGCCTCGATTACCGGCAGCGGTTTCTGCGTCGTCGCGGCGCTGTCCAGATAGACCGGTCCGTCGCCGGTGAGCGCGGGGAAGAGATCGCGGACGGCTGCCGGGGCAATGGCCTCGCCGGACGGGCGGGAACGCGCACCCGCAGGGGGCGAAGGGATCCGGGTGATGGTGTGCGCGGGAGTGGGTGCGGAGGCCGGGGCGCTCGCCGGGTGGGCGTGCGCGGGCCGAGGGATCGGCGACCGCAACGTGACGCTCCCTTCGGCTCGTACGCTGGCGACCACATCCACGATACCTATCGTCGCGGTCTCCTTCGAAGCCGGTCGCGGACAACACATTTCACCGGTCGATCGTCCAGAGGCGCGAATCGTGGCCGGAGCAGGCCGGTTTCGCGATCAGTTGCCGGCCGGGTCGGGACCCCCGGGATTGCACATCGCCTGGACGGTGGCCTGGTAGCCGACGGCCGGCCGCCACGGTTCCAGATTCCAGCTCGGCTTGTTCGGTGCGACCATTCGCGCCCACACCCAGTGGCATCGGAACTGGTCGTACATGCCCGGCGAGTCGGCGTCGGGGGAGTCGGCGAGCACCTCCGACCAGGCGCGGTCCAGGGCGGCGGGGAATTGGTCGGCGCGACCGGCGGCGGTCGGATAGACGTGCAGGCGGCGGCCGTCGGGGTCGTCGGTCCATTCGGTGTGATCGATCAGCGAGCTGCCGGCGAACGGATCGGTGGTGGGTTCGGCGGGCGGCGCGCTGGTCGGTGCCTCGGAAGTGCGCACGGCAGTGGTCGTTGCGGGCGCGGGGGATTCGGTGCTCGCCGAGTCGTCGCCGCATCCGGCGACCGCGAGCACGGCCGACACCACCACCACCGCTGCCGCCGCGGGCCCTCGCGGCCCGCGACCGGGTGCTCGTCGTGCCCCCGACCTCATCCGCGTCCCTTTCGACGTCGCGATCCACCGTCGCCGCTCACGCTACCCGCCACGCCCGGGCGCACCGGAACCGGCGGGGCCGCCCGCCCGTGTTGCCCGAATACCGCCGGGAGTCGACGTAGAGTGGGAGGGTGGCCGCTCAGTTGACCAAGGGACAGGTGGATCGTCTGACCCACGACGAGGTCGTCGTATCCGTCCGGCACAGCGAACCCGTCGATGTCTCGGCGCTGCTGCTGAATTCGGCCGGCAGGGTCCGTGACGAAACCGATCTGATCTTCTACAACCAGCCCGCAGCGCACGGGGTGCGCCTGGCCTCCGGCCGCCCGGAGTTGTCGATCGGATTGCGTTCGCTCCCACCGGAAATCGAGCATGTGCGCATCGTGGCCTCGCTCGAGGATCAGCAGGATCGTTTCAGCGATTACGCGCCGCCGCAGCTGATCGTGGCCGATTCGAGCGGAAATGCGGTGTACGAGTACACCGTCGACGGCCTGGGTGAGGAACCGGCGGTGATCGTCGCCGATCTGGACCGTGTGGGCAGCACCTGGCAGGTGCGTCCGCTCGGGCACGGATTCCCGGCCGGGTTCGCGGCGCTGGTGACCGCGCACGGTGTCGCGGTGGGCGGCGGGGCCGACGAGTTGCCCTATCGCGGACCGGCGGTGCTGGCGCCCGGCCAGGAGGTGGCGCTCAACCAGATCCGCAAGGGTGAGCTGTCGATGGTGAAGATGGGTGTCGGATGGGATCCGATGAAGGTGCACGGCCCGCGCGGGCTGCGCGCACTCGAGATCGACCTGGACGCCTCGGCGCTGCTGTTCGTCGGGCAGACACTCGTGGATGTGGCGTTCTACCAGCAGCTTTCCTCCCGTGACGGTGCGGTGCGCCACTCCGGGGACAACCTGACCGGCGATGGTAAGGGCGACGACGAGGTCATCACCGTGGATCTGGCCCGGCTGCCGGCGCAGGTGACGTCGGTGGTTTTCGTGGTCACCTCGTATGCGGGGCATACCTTCGAACGCATTCGAAACGGCTACTGGCGCATGATCGACGGTTCGTCGACCGCCGAGCTGGCGCGGGGCAATCTGCGCGGCGGTGGTCCGCACACCGGCATGGTGGTGGCGAAGGTGTATCGCGACGGAGGCGTGTGGCGGGTGGCCTCGATCGGCGCCCCCATCCAGGCCGGCCATCCGGTGGAGGCCGTCCCGCTGGTGACACCGACGCTGTGAGCCGTGCCGCGAGCCAGTGATTTGCCAGGGCTGGTGTGCGCGGCCCCGCATCCCTACTATGACCTCTCGCGGGACCGGCCCAGGAAAGCGGGGGCTTGTCCGGCACAATCGGTACCTGGATGGTGGCGGTACCCATCGGCTGTGCCCCGCGGTGTGGCCGATGTGGGTGTTGAGGAGAGTGGACCGTAGGGGCGAGATGACAGCACCGGCAGTGAAATGTCTTGTCTGGGAACTGGACAACACCATGTGGGACGGTGTGGTCTGCGATTCGACCAGTGGTGCACTGCGCCCGGACGCGGTGCGGGCGCTGCATACGCTGACCGGCCGGGGCGTGATGCACGCCGTGGCCAGCCGCGGCGAATGGTCCTGGACGACCGACAAATTGGAACGTCACGGCCTGCACGGGCTGTTCGCCGCCGTCGAGGTCGGGTGGGGTCGCAAATCGGCGGCGATCACGCGGATCGCGGCACAGTTGCGGATCGAACTCGACGCGATCGGCTACATCGACGCCGAGGCCATGGAGCGCAGCGAGGTCGCCCACGCGCTACCGCAGGTGCGCTGCTATGCCGGGCGGCACGTCGATGTGCTCACCGCGCTGCAGGAATTCCGGGCGCCGCTGACCTCGGCGCCGCCGCCGACCTCGCCGATGGGCTTCGCCCACATCTCCGCGAACTGAACCGGCCGCCGCGGCGAGAGATCGCCACGGCGGCCGGATCGCGGGTGCGGGTGAATCAGGCGCTGTCGCGCTTGATTTCGACGATCGGCAGCACCAGCGCCGCCGGCGCCGAGGCCGGAACCACCGGCTGCCGCGGCGCGACCGGGGAAATGCGCTGGTAGGGGCTGTCCTGCGGCGGGCGGGTGTCCTGTTCGCCCTTGTTCGGCCACAGTGCGGCCGCACGTTCGGCCTGCGCGGTGATCGTCAGCGACGGGTTCACACCGAGATTCGCCGATACCGCCGCGCCGTCGACCACACTGAGCGTCGGATAGCCGTAGACGCGGTGGTAGGGGTCGATGACACCGTGATCGGCGTCGGCGCCGATCACCGCGCCGCCCAGGAAGTGGGCGGTCAGCGGGATGTTGAACACCTCGCCCCAGGTGCCGCCCGCGGTGCCGCCGATCTTCTCCGCCACGCGGCGGGTCACATCGTTGCCGGCCGGGATCCAGGTCGGATTCGGTTCGCCGTGGCCCTGTTTGGAGGTCAGCTTGCGGCCGAACACACCGCGCTTGGTGTAGGTGGTGATGGAGTTGTCCAGATGCTGCATCACCAGCGAGATGACCGTGCGCTCGCTCCAGTTGCGCACGCTGAGCATCCGCAGCAGGGTCAGCGGATGGCGCAGCACTTCCAGCAGGAATCGCAGCCAGCGTGGGATCCGTCCGCCGCCGTCGACCATCAGTGTCTGCAGCAGGCCCATCGAATTGGATCCCTTGCCGTAGCGGACCGGTTCGATGTGGGTGTCTGGGGTGGGGTGGATGGAGGAGGTGATGGCCACACCGCGGGTGAAGTCGCGCTCTGGGTCCACTGTCGGGGTCGCCGCGCCCAGAATGGATTCGGAGTTGGTGCGGGTCAGCTCGCCCAGCCGTGGCGACAGCTGCGGGAGAATTCCCTTGTCGCGCATGTCGAACAGCAGCTTCTGGGTGCCGCGGGTGCCGGCGGCGAGGACGACGTGTCCGGCGGTGTAGGAGGCCGGTGATCTGCGGATCTTCGCGCCGGTGCGGCGGGTGTCGACCTGCCAGCTGCCGTCGGGCAGCGGCCGCACCGCGGTGACCGTGGTCAGCGGCAGCACCTGGGCACCGGCCTGCTCGGCCAGATACAGGTAGTTCTTCACCAGCGTGTTCTTGGCACCATGGCGGCAGCCGGTCATACATTCGCCGCATTCCAGGCAGCCGGTGCGCTGTGGGCCGACACCGCCGAAATACGGGTCGTCCACGGTTTTTCCGGGCTCGCCGAAGAACACGCCCACCGGGGTCTGTACGAAGGTGTCACCGACGCCCATGTCGTCGGCGACCTGCTTGAACACCTCGTCGGCGGGGGTGATGTGCGGATTACGCACCACGCCCAGCATTTTGGTGGCCTGCTCGTAGTAGGGCGTCAGTTCGGCGCGCCAATCGGTGATGTCGCGCCACTGGTTGTCCTGGAAGAACGGTTCCGGCGGCACATAGAGGGTGTTGGCGTAGTTGAGCGAGCCGCCGCCGACGCCCGCGCCGCCGAGGATCAGTACATCGCGCAGTAGGTGGATGCGCTGGATCCCGTAGCAGCCCAGGGCGGGCGCCCACAGGAATTTGCGGAGGTCCCAGCTGGTTTCGGGCAGTTCGTCGTCGGCGAAGCGGCGACCGGCCTCGAGAATGCCGACCCGGTAACCCTTCTCGACCAGCCGCAGCGCGGTGACGCTGCCGCCGAATCCGGAGCCGACGATCAGGACGTCGAAATCGGTGTCGCGCGCGGTCATGGCCGCTCCTGCCGGGTGCGGGCCACCCGCAACCGGTCGGCCCCGTGAACGGGCTGCGCATGGTGTCTCATCGGGCCTCCGTGAGTGTGTGTCGCCGGTGACGAATATCAACGCTACTACCGAGTATTTTAGGTGTGTCCCCCGGTATCCCTAAACAATGTCGCGCCTGCTCATGGCGCGGATCGAGGGAAAATCGGCGCGTGACCGGGTGGCTGGCGCGGCAGGTCCGGCCGAGTCGCGGTCCGGGTCGGCGGCGACGGCGGGGCGAGCGGCGATCTCGAATCGATCAGGTGTCGATCTCCTCGCATTTGTTCGCCGGTCGGTGGCCGGGCACGCTCATTACCGGCGGGTAACAGTAATCTGCGTCACGATTTGTGACAAGTACGACTCGCATCGCCAGATCGCCGATCACTCTGGTAAGCACCGCTCTCTATATGGCAGGGTGGGGGTATGAGCACTCCCCGATCCCGCGCCCGCGCCCGCACGATGGACGAGATCGTGCGCATCGGCCGTGACCATCTGGCGGTGCACGGCGCCGCGGCGCTGTCGCTGCGCGCTGTCGCCCGCGACCTCGGCGTGGTCTCCTCGGCGGTGTACCGCTACGTGCGCAGCCGCGACGAACTGCTGACCATGCTCGTCGTCGACGGCTACACCGAACTGGCCGACGCCGTCGACGCCGCCCTGGCCGGCGCACCCGCCGACGGCGCTGCCCGGCTGCGGGTGCTGGCCCACGCCGTGCGCGAATGGGCGCTGGCCGAACCGGCCCGCTACGGCTTGCTGTTCGGCACCCCCGTCCCCGGCTACGACGCACCTGCCCAGGAGACGACCGCCCCCGGCACCCGGGTGATCGGATCACTGCTCGCCATCGTCGAAAACGCTTGTCGCGCAGGAGAGCTCACGACGCCGGACCCCGTCCCGGAGACCCCGGCCGAACTGGCCGCCGATATCGAGCGCATCCGGGCCGAATTCGGGCTGGAGCTGCCGGACTGGGCGATGGTGCGCACGCTGACGGTGTGGACCGGCCTGTTCGGCGCGGTGAGCTTCGACGTGTTCGACATGTACGGCGCGCAGACCTTCACCGACCGCACCCAGGTTTTCGACATCCACCTGGACAATCTGTGCGCGATCCTCGGATTCCGCGCTGCCCCAGCGGACTAGCCTGCGCGGCGGGTATGCATTCGTGACCGCCATCGTGCAGGATGTCACAACCCGATAAAGCTCATTCTCAGCTTTCCCATATCCGGGAATGAAAGACTGAACGGCGAAATGAACGACGAAACCGAACCGATCCCGGTGGTGGACCCCCGCGGTGGCAGCGGCCGATCGCGGCACGCGCGACCCGACGACGAGTCGCCGCACGATCGGTCCGGTCGACATAGCCCCCGCACGGTCCGGGCGGCCACTCCGCCCTGGAGTCGCGGCATGGCCGCACCCGCCGACCAGCGAGACAGCGAACGCACCCGCCGAGCAGCCCCGCCGCCGCATCGTCCGGGACGACGGGAACAACCCGACGCCGCCGCCGAACCGAGCCCCCGGCGTCGTCCCGCACCCGCGCAGGCCCCCGCACCCGAACGCGGCGACACCGAACCGCGGCGCCGAGCCACCCGCGTCGCACCGACCGCCGCCGGCGCCGCGGCAGAGACCGTGGCCGCC
>NZ_BDBF01000027.1 GCF_001612845.1 Nocardia elegans NBRC 108235
GAGCCGCTCGGCGTGGCCGTGCACCCGCCGCGCGATCGCGCGCAGCCCGTCGGCGCCGTGGTAGGAGGCATACATCGCGGCCACGATCGCGAGCAGCACCTGCGCGGTGCAGATGTTCGAGGTCGCCTTCTCGCGGCGGATGTGCTGTTCGCGGGTCTGCAGCGCGAGCCGGTAGGCGCGGTCCCCGTCGGCGTCCACGGAAACGCCGACCAGCCGGCCCGGCAGTTGCCGCGCGTGTGCGGTGCGCACCGCGAGATATCCGGCGTGCGGACCGCCGAAGCCGAGTGGGACACCGAACCGCTGGGTGGTGCCGAAGCATACGTCGGCGCCCTGCTCCCCGGGCGGGGCGATGAGCGTCAGCGCCAGCAGATCGGCGCCGACCGCGACCAGCGCGCCCCGCGCATGCGCCGCGGCGATCACCGCGGTCGGGTCCGCGATCCGGCCGGAGGCGCCCGGCGTCTGCAGGACCACGCCGAAGAAGTCGCCCTCGGGCAGTTCGCCGGAACTCAGATCCGCCTCGACCAAGGTGATGCCGAGCGGTTCGGCCCGGGTGGTCAGCACGGTTCGGGTCTGCGGGAACAGGTCGGCATCGATGAGCAGCCGCTGGGAGCTGCTCTTGCGGTTGGCGCGTTGCAGCAGCGTCATCGCCTCGGCGGCGGCGGTGGCCTCGTCCAGCATGGAGGCGTTGGCCACCTCCATCCCGGTCAGATCGGAGACCATCGTCTGGAAGTTCAGCAGCGCTTCGAGCCGGCCCTGGCTGATCTCGGGCTGATACGGCGTGTACGCGGTGTACCAGGCGGGGTTTTCCAGCAGGTTGCGGACCAGCACCGGCGGGGTCAGGGTGTCGTAGTAACCGAGGCCGATCATCGACGTGGCGACGGTGTTCGAATGTGCCAGCGCCGCAAGTTCGGTGAGTGCGTCGTGTTCGGAGATCGCGGCCGGCAGCGCGTCCAGGCCGGTCTCGCCGGCGGCGTCCAGAATGCTCGCCGGCACGGCACGTGCAGCGAGTTCGTCCATCGACCCGACGCCGACGGTATCGAGGATCCGATCCAGTTCGGTGGTGTCGGGTCCGATGTGGCGGTCGGCGAAACTACGGGTCACGGCAGCTCCAAGGCTCGGGCGGGTCGACCGGCACCCCGGGTGCCACCGTCGACGACTGTCGGCCCTCCCCCTCTGTCGTGGCGCCTGAGAGATTCGGGGTCGCGCGCGATCCCTTTCCCCATGGGCGGGCGGCCCGCATTGTGTGCGGCCGCCGCTTTCCAGAGGCGTCGAACTCCGTACGGTCCCTGATGCCTGAGAGATTGACGGGGAGGTGCTGCTCCTTCGGCGTCCGGGACGGAACCCGGAACTCTCCCGCACGGCGGCGACGCACCCTCAGTCTAAGCGGTGCGCGGTAAACGCCATGTTTCCGACCCAGCTCAGCGCGCAGTCGGCTGCGTCACATTCGACGAGCGACGACTATCCGGTCTTGCGGTTCTCGCGCGCCTTGCGCCGGTAGGCCAATTCGTCCTCGGGCCGGTCGCTCGCCTCGTGGGTTTCGGCGCGTTCGGCCGGGAAGTTGGCGATCGCGCCGGTCAGCTCGCGCATGGCCCCGCTGACGGCGATACCGAAGACGCCCTGACCGCCCTGCAGTAAATCGACGACCTCTTCCGGCGAGGAACATTCGTAGACGGTGGTGCCGTCGGAGAACAGCGTGATCCCGGCCAGATCCTCGACCCCGCGGCTGCGCAGATGATCGACGGCGATGCGGATGTTCTGCAGTGAGATCCCGGCGTCGAGCAGCCGCTTGACGATCTTGAGAACCAGGATGTCCTTGAAGGAGTACAGGCGCTGACTGCCGGAACCGGTGGCGCTGCGAATCGAGGGGACGACGAGCCCGGTGCGGGCCCAGTAGTCGAGCTGCCGGTAGGTGATACCGGCCACCTGGCAGGCGCTGGGAACGCGGTAACCGACCAGCTCGTCGGGCACCGTGTCGTCAGGGAACAGCCCTGGCTGCACGACCGCGGCGGGCCGCGGGTCGGGTGCTGGTTGCTGCGGTCGGTCTCCCACTGCTACTCCCTCACTGCATCGCCGAAGAAGAACAACGGCCTAACTGTCGAGGCTACTCTGTCGATTGTCTCGGCAGCACGGGCATGGAGCCAAACTCCGCGTGCGGCGTGTTTCTCACCCTCTACGTGAGGTATAGAGCACGGTCGAGATCACCTGCCCGCCATACGCGGTCGCCAGTAACCCGGGCGAGAAGCTCAGCTGTCGGTACCTTCCCAGACAGCTCAGCGTCGGTGCCTTCGAAGACAGCTCAGCTGTCGGTGTCTTCGAAGACAGCTCAGCTGTCGGTGGCCTTGAAATCGTCCGGTGACACCGACTCCAGGAATTCCTTGAACTTCTCCACCTCGTCCTCGCGTTCGTCGGGCATCACCAGCCCGGCTTCCTCGAGGACCGGCTCCTCCGCGTAGATCGGGCAACCGACCCGCAAGGCGATAGCTATCGAATCCGACGGACGTGCGGAGATCCGCACGTCGTTGTCGAAGACGAGGTCGGCGTAGAAGGTTCCCTCCTGCAAATCCACGATTCGCACCTCTTTCAAGGTGTGGCCGAGGTCGTGGATCAGGATCTTGATCAGGTCGTGGGTCAGGGGCCGGATCGGGGTCACCCCCTCCTGCTCGAGCACGATGGCGGTCGCCTCGGCCTGACCGATCCAAATGGGCAGATAACGGTCGCCCGACTCTTCACGCAGCAGCAACACGGGCTGGTTCTGGGGCTGCTCGACCCGGATGCCGATCACACGCATTTCACTCATCGCACTGGCCTCCCATACTCGCCGGCCGCCCGCACGAGCCCAGCTGGGCAGGCCGTATCACCGAGTCTAGGCGAAGAATTCAGCCGCCGAGGGAAGCCCGCACCGACGTCTTCACCAAGCTGGTATGCAGCGTCAGCGACAACGCCGCCAACTCGCGTACGGTCTCCTCGGCGCGGGCCCGGGCATCGGCGTCGCGGCTCTTGGCTATCGGCGCGGCGATCTGGGCGATCATGGCCGCCTCCCGGTCCGCTGCCAGCTTGAACGCCCGCAGATGCCGTGCCTCCAAACCGAATTCGCTCATCGCCTGGGCGGTGCGAGCCAAGGTGACGGCCTCGGCGTCGAAGAATCCGGCAGCGCCGGGCGTGATGAGCCCGGCGCGTATCAGTTCGGTGAGAAATTTCTCATCTATCCCGGCCTGCTCCAGCAGATCGGCACGCGTGACGCGCATTTCGTGATCGAGACGCAATTCGTCCGGCGACACCTCGCCGGGCACCACACCCAGCCGCCGGGGCGCCGCGGGGGCGCCCACCGTGCGGGTGGACTCGGGCGCACGCCCCGAGCCGTCCACACCGGCGCCGTCGGCCCGGGCCCGCGCCTCGCGCACACCCAGGGTCGCCGCGCCGCGGTCGATCGCTTCGAGCTGCTCCTTGATCACCTTCAACGGCAGATACTGATCCCGCTGCGCGGTCAGCACGAACTTCAGCCGCTCGACATCGGCGACCGAGAATCTGCGATATCCCGAAGGCGTGCGCTCCGGGCGGATCAGCCCCTCGGATTCGAGGAAGCGGATCTTGGAAATGGTGATGTCCGGAAAATCCGGACGCAGCAGGTCCAGCACGGAGCCGATCGACATTCCTCCGCGTGTCCATTGCGCTGCGCCAGTCATCAGTGGAATCCGCCTCGGCCGTTATGCGCTCGGCTCGTTGACCTGCGGTCGCGGTCCGGTCAGGAAGACCAGCCGGAACTTGCCGATCTGCACCTCGTCACCGTTCTGCAGCTCCGAGGAATCCACCGGCTCCCGGTTGACGTAGGTGCCGTTCAGGCTGCCCACGTCGACGACCTGGAAGGTGTCCTCGTCCTGCCGGAACTCCGCGTGCCGACGGGACACGGTGACATCGTCGAGAAAGATGTCGCTGTCGGGGTGACGGCCCGCCGACGTGGTGGGCTGATCCAACAGGAACCGCGACCCCGCGTTGGGACCGCGCTTGACCACCAGCAGGGCAGCACCCGCGGGCAGCCCCTCGACCCCTTGCACCGGCTGCTCGCCGGTCTGCTCACCGGAGCGCGACGCGTCGACCTCGTTGAGGAAGTCAGCGCGGAACACCGAAGTCGTTTCGGCCGCGCTCTCCCCGTATCCCGGGTCTTTGTTCTCGCTCACCCTTGCTCTCCTCCTCGAACCGATTTTCCGTACCGGTATCCGGCGCCAATTCCGAGCGCACTGCCCTCACCGTCGCCACCCATCGCGACCGGCTGTCGCGCTGTCAGGTGTCACCGGCAAGTTCCGGCAGAGTTCCCGGCACCGGCCGCCGGCACATCTGTTGGCATTGACCGTACCCTGCTCGGCCGCACCCGTGCAGGTAGAACTGGGAAGGCTGACTCAGCCCTCGATAACTCCTTGGTAACCTGCGGCATCGAGCAATGCACCGAGGGCGGTATCGAGTGCCTCGGCGTCGTCGATCTGCAGCTCGAACATCCACCCGTCACCGTAGGGATCGGTGTTCAGCGATTCCGGCTCGGAGTCGAGATCTTCGTTCGCCGCAACGACTTTCGCGTTCAGCGGGGCGTAGATCTCCGAGACGCTCTTGGTCGATTCGACCTCGGCGATCGCCTCGCCGGCCGACACCACGGTGTCGACTGCCGGCAGCTGCACGAACACCACATCACCGAGCTGCGACTGCGCGAAATCGGTGATACCGACCCGCACGCGGTTCGGCGCGATCCGCTGCACCCATTCGTGTTCCTCGGTGTAGCGAAGGTCCTCGGGAAGGTTGGTCACAGGCTGATTCCTCTCACGGGGCGTCCTTTCACGGGTGTCGGCCGACCGGCGTTCGGCACAACTCTATCGACCCGTGCCGACACGGCGGATCGCCACACCCGCTACGAAGTTGCTCGCGGCGCAACAGGTATGGTCCGGGCGACGGCGAAGGCCTTGCGTAGATACAGCAGACCCGTCCACACGTAGACCGCCGTACCCCACCACAGCAGCGCCCAGCCGAAGGCCCGGCCGAAACCGGCCGCCGCCCAATCCATCTGGCCGGCCAGCAGCCACGGCAGCGCCGACATCAGCGCGAAGGTGGCCGCCTTGCCGAGGTAGATGACCTCCGGCGGATCGAGGTTGCGGCGGCGATAGATCGGGAGCGTCGCACTCAAAATAAGGTCGCGGCCGATCAGTACGACGACGAACGGCCACGGCAGGATTCCGCGCACCAGCAGGCCGAGCACGGTGGCGATGAGATACAACCGATCCACCAACGGGTCCAGCAGCGCGCCCAGCCGCGAGTACTGATCGAGCAGCCGCGCCAGCTTTCCGTCGAGGTAGTCGGTGACGCCACTGGCGACCAACAGCGCGAACGCCCAGCCGTCGGCATGCAGGACCAGCAGCAGCCAGAGGAAGACCGGCACGCCGATCAGCCGCAGCACACTCAGCACGTTCGGCACGGTGAGAATGCGGTCGGTCTCCGTGCCGACCTCGGCGTCCGCGGATTCGCGCGCGGGCTCCGAGGGCTCGGAGGCCTGATGGTCGGGGCCGGACCCGCCGGCCGGTCGGTTGCTCACGCCTGTTGCTTACCCGAACCGATCCCGCCGCGCCATTCGGGCACGCCGCGACGGGTGCGGCGGCACGATAGGTTTACCGGTCGCATCCGCCCGGATGGCACACTAGCGAGTGACACAATGAGCCGTAATTCGTTTCATTGTGAACGCGGTGACGAGAGGAAGACATGCCCGACTTCGACTACGACGTGGTGGTGATCGGCTCCGGCTTCGGTGGCAGCGTCAGTGCGCTGCGCCTCACCGAGAAGGGCTATCGGGTGGCCGTTCTGGAATCCGGCCGGCGCTGGCCCGCGGAGTCCATTCCGAATTCGAATTGGAATGTGCGCAAGTCGATCTGGGCGCCGCGCCTGGGCCTGACCGGGCCGCAGCGGATCAGCGTGCTCGGCAAGTGCGCGGTGTTCTCCGCCGCCGGTGTGGGCGGTGGCTCGCTGATCTACGGCAACACCCTCTACGAACCGCTGCCGAACTTCTACACCGACAAGCAGTGGGCCCATATCGCCGACTGGCGCAGTGAACTGTCCCCCTACTACGACCAGGCCAAGCGGATGCTGGGCGTGGCGCCCAATCCGCGGGTGACGCCGGCCGACGAGGTGATCCGTTCCATCGCAGACGATCTCGGCGTGGGTGATACCTATCACCCCACCAACGTCGGCGTGTTCTTCAACGAGGAGCAGCCCGGCGTCGAGGTCGACGACCCCTACTTCGGCGGCGCCGGCCCGCGCCGCAGCGGCTGCATCCACTGCGCGCGCTGCTTCACCGGCTGCCCGCACAACGCCAAGAACACCACTCCCACCAACTACCTGTACCTCGCCGAACAGGCCGGTGCGAAAGTGTTCGAGCTGACCACGGCGACGCGCGTGCGGCCGATGGCGGGCGGCGGCTACGCGATCGAGACGCAGCGCTCGGATCGCTGGGTTCGCAAGGGCCGCAAGACTTTCACCGCCGAACAGGTCGTCTTCGCCGCCGCGGCGCTGGGCACCCAGAAGCTTTTGCACAAGATGCGCGACGACAAGGTGCTGCCGAACCTGTCGCCCCGGCTGGGCGAGCTGACCCGCAGCAACTCCGAGGCCATTCTCAATGTGGTCAGCCGGCAGCGCAGCGATTTCGCCGAGGGCATCGCCATCACGTCCTCGATCCATCCCGAACCCGACACCCACGTCGAGGTCTGCCACTACGGCAAGGGGCAGAACGCGCTGTTCCCGATGTCGGTGCCGATCGTCGACGGCGGCGCGTTCCGGTTCCTGCGCTTCCTGCTGGCCATCGTGCTGCACCCGCTGGTGTTCGCGCGCAGCCTCAACGCCCGCCACGCCTCGGAGAAGTCGGTGATCCTGCTGGTGATGCAGTCGCTGGACAATTCGCTGACCTCGTTCCGCCGCTGGGGACAACTGAAGACCAGACAGGGCACCGGACAACCGAATCCGACCTGGATTCCGCTGGCCCACGAGGTCGGCCGCCGGTTCGGCGAGAAGGTCGACGGCGACGTGCACGGCCTGGTCATGGACGTGTTCAACATCCCCGCCACCGCGCACTACATCGGCGGCTGTGTGATCGGCGAAGGGCCCGAAAGCGGTGTGGTGGACCCGTATCAGCGCGTATTCGGCCATCCCGGACTGCATATCGCCGACGGATCCGCGGTCACCGCGAACCTCGGGGTGAACCCGTCGCTGACGATCACCGCACAGGCCGAACGCGCGATGGCGTTCTGGCCCAACAAGGGTGAACCCGATCCGCGGCCGGAACTGGGCGCCGGCTACCGCCGCATCGACCCGGTCGCCCCCCACTACGCCACCGTGCCCGATACCGCGCCCGGCGCGCTGCGGCTGCCCATCGCGCCGATCGATCCCGCGCCCGCCGAGCGCTGACGGTCTGCATACCGGGCGCCTTCGCCACTGCCCCGCCGGGCGGCGAAGGCGCGCGATATGCCGACACCGGCGCGTCGAAGTCTCCCCCGGACCCGTAGTGCCCCTTATGCTTTCCGGTACCGAGTGTCGACGGAAGGGCGGTCGCCAATGCTCGTGCGAGTGCAGAATGCGGCCGGGACCCTGGCCGAGCGGGTCCTCATCGACTGGTTGCGCACCTGGAAGGGGCCGGGTGACCCGCAGGGTGTGGCAACGGTCAACTGCAGCCTGTTCTACGCCGACCGGCTGCATCAGTTCGATGCGGTGATCTGGACGCGGACCACCTGCGTGGTGATCGAGGCCGAGGCCTTGGTCGAGCGGGTGAGCGGCGACCTCGAGGTCCCGTTGAACGGGCCGTGGCGGGTCGGCGGGCACGTGGTGAGTTTCGAGGGCGGCGATCGCGGCACACCGCTGGACCGCTCCCGCGAGCACACCCACGCCCTGCAGAACTGGCTGGCCGAACGCGGCCTGGGCCAGCGCGTGGTGCAGGGCGTGGTCGTGGTGGTGCCGCCGCACGGGGCCCAGCCGACGATCCGCCAGCTCTGGAACGATCCCGGCTTCCAGGTGGTACTCGGCGACGATCCCCGGCGGCTGGCCGATTGCCTGACCGCGCTCACCTCGCAGGGCCGGGCGCAGTGGACGGTCAACGAGGTCGCGCTGACCTTCCGCGGATTGGGCATTCTGCCGTATCTGCCCGCCCCGCAGGATCTCGTCGCCGAGGGTTTCGGCGGACCGGTGGACACCACGCTGTGGTACGGCGGCCCGCAACAGGCGCAGGCGGAAGCGTTCCTGGAGGAACAGGCCCACGCCGATCAGTCCTACGGGCGCCCCGTCGCGATCACGATGCCCTGGTACAGCCCGTGGAACCTGTATCCGAAGGAGGCGGACCGCATCGATCCCGGCCGGGCGGTGCTGCGCATCCTGCTCGCGATCGGCATGCTCGTCGGCGCCGCCTGGGTGGTCTGGTTCGTGATCTCGCTGGTCCTGAACTTCGGCCCCGGCTGAGCCGGACCGGCGGCGCCCGCCGCGGGCATCCCTCAGGCCGCGGGCGTGCCCGCCGTACGATCGGTGTCCCCTGCGGCATCCTCGCCCGATTCCGCCTGTGCGCCGGCACCGGTCTCGCCGGCGGCCTCCGCCCGGAGCGGCCGGGTCTCGAACCGCATGCGCAGTGCCGTCGTCACCGCCCAGCAGGCGGTCACCGCCGCGACGGCGAACGCGGTGCCGCCGACGACATCGGTCGGATAGTGATAGCCGAGACCCACCATGCCCACCGCCAGGGCCGCCAAGGCGAGCGCGGCGACCATGCCGAGGACGAGGCGCAAGCGCACGGTGGCGGCGACGAGCAGCAAACCCGTTGCGATGGCGACGAATTGGACGGTGTGCCCACTCGGGTAGGCGAGATAGTGCTGTAAATGCCTGTCCCACAGCGGTTTCAAAGCCCAGGTATTGATCGCGACAACCAACTCCGGGACGAGCACCAGAAATCCGGCACCCCACCAGTCGCGCCGGCGGGCACAGTAGAGCACACCGATCAGCAACAGCGGCAACACGATATAGGCGTCGCTGGGCACCACCAGCGCGTCGTAGACGCCGCGATGCGCGTCCAACCCCTCGTGCACGCGATCGTCGATCGCGCGATCGAACGCCGTCGGCCCCCCGTCGGCGGGGAAGCTCAGCGGAACCGTCGCGGTGATCAGCAGGCCGATCAGGGTGACGGTGGCGGCAACGACATGCGCTCGAAATCGAGCGACCGGCGGTGGAGCGGGCACCTGTCGACCATAGCCGCGTCCGCCTACCGCCCCACCGTCACCGGCCGCCGATATCGGGCGTGGGTTCACGCGCCCTGGTGCACGCTCGCGTCGTCGAGCATCGCCGCGCGCAGCATGGCCTCGGGCACGCCGAGCGCTTCGACGAGTGTGGCCGACTCCGGCCGCAACCGGTCCACGAGTTCGTTGACACCGCGCCGCACCGACTTGGCCCGATCCACCGACATGAAGCGGTGCATGATGTACCAGGCCTGATTCTGTTCGATGGTGGAGTACACGAACAGATCGCAGACGGTGTCGGCCAACGCTCGCGCGTCGGGATCCTCGATATCGGCGATGCCCTCGATGAACGCCTCCAGCACCAGCCGGTCGATATGCGCCTCACCAGCGGCGAGGATGTGGTCCTGCGCGTTGTTGAACGCCTCGAACGGCCCGGTCTCCTCGGCCCGCGCGCGCAGCCGGTGCGCGGCGGTGCGGGTCAGATAGTCCTCCCGGTCGGCGAACAGCTGCAGCTGCACCGAACGCCGGGACAGATCGCCCTCGTCGACCCCGTCGTCGGAGCGGTCGCGCAGGCGCTGGATGAGCTGGCGCACACCCGAGGTCTCGCGCACCACGTCGCGGGCCATGGTGGCCGCGAATTTCACCCAGCCGAGAGCGTCGAGATCGCGCACCTCGTCGGAGTAGGCGGTGAGCAGTTCCTTGGCCACCAGCTGGGTCAGCACCACGTTGTCACCTTCGAAGGTGGTGAACACATCGGTGTCGGCCTTCAGGGTGACCAGCCGGTTCTCGGTGAGATAGCCTGCGCCGCCGCAGCATTCGCGACATTCCTGGATGGATCGGGTGGCGTGGCGGGTCTGGGCGACCTTCAGCCCGGCGGCCCGCTTCTCCAGCGCGCGCTGCGCCTCCGGGTCCAGATTCTGCCCGGTCTGCACCAGGTGCATGCGCCGCACCAGATCGTTCTGGGCGAACGCCAGCGCGAACGCGCGCGCGACATGCGGAAACAGCCGGCGCTGATGGCTGCGATAGTCCAGCAGCAGGGTTTCGCTGCCGTCGTCCGGATCGGAGAACTGGCGGCGCTTGTCGCCGTAGCGCAGCGCGATACTCAACGCCACCCGCGCACCGGCGGCGGCCGCGCCACCGACACTGATCCGTCCGCGCACCAGTGTGCCCAGCGTGGTGAAGAACCGGCGGCTCGGGTTCTCGATATCGGAGCGGTAGGTCCCGTCCGGGTCGACGTCGGCGTAGCGGTTGAGCAGGTTCTCCCGCGGGATCCGGACGTGGTCGAATTCGATGCGACCGTTGTCGACCCCGGGCAGACCGCCCTTGAGACCGCAGTCCGAGGTGGTCACCCCGGGCAGGTCGTTGCCCTCCTCGTCGCGGATCGGGACGAGGAAGCAGTGCACGCCCTTGCTCTCGCCGCCGGTGATCAGCTGGGCGAAGACGGCCGCCATCCGGGCGTGTTCGGCGGCGCCGCCGATGTAGTCCTTGCGGGCGGAGGCGGTCGGGCTGTGCACCACGAACTCACCGGTCGCCGGGTCGTAGGTGGCGGTGGTCTCCAGATTCGCCACGTCGCTGCCGTGCCCGGATTCGGTCATCGCGAAACAGCCGAGCAGATCCAGCGACAGCAGGCGTTTGACGATGTCGGTGTGGCGGTCGGTGCCCAGGTTTTCCACCGCGCCGCCGAACAGACCCCACTGCACGCCGGCCTTCACCCACAGCGACAGATCGGTGTAGGCGAGCATCTCCAGGCCGGTGACTGCCCCGCCGGGATCGCCGGTTCCCCCGTGCTCCAGACTGAAACCCTTTTCCGCATAACCGAATTCGGCGATGAGGCGCATCTGGTCCAGTACTCGCGCGCGAGCCTGGCGGTAGTCGAGGTAGGGATCACCGAACAACCGGTCGTCGACCAGCTGCCTTCGCGCCTGTTCGCGGACCTCGCGCCACGGGCCGTCGAGCGCGGCCCGCAGATGGTCGGCGGTCGACTTCCCGTTCTTCGATCTCCCGGTGCTCGATGTCCCGGCCTCCGACTGCGCGGAGTCTGATCTCACGGAAGCTGCTGCTTCAGTACCCGTAGCCGTATCGGTGCCCATGGTTATCGACTGTAGCGGGACCGGGAAGCCACCGGCGATAACCAGCGGTTTGCTCTATTCGCCGCTTCCGGCGGCGTGAGGGAGCTGCCCCCGGGCCGTGCGCCGACTCCGGCTACCGTGTGCAGTGTGACAGATGAGTTGGAGCCCGAACTCGTCCGCACGGGGCCGGAAACCCGGCCGAGTTCGTTGTGGCATCGGGCGATGGGAGCGGTAACCGATCGGCTGGTCGCCCAGCGGCGCGCCACGGTGGACTCGGTGGTCGAGGCACCGGCCCCGCTGAAGCCGATCGATCTCACCGACGACGCCGCCGTAACCGAGGTGCTCGACCTGGCCGAGCGAGTCGGCGAGGTGGTGCTCGCGTCGGGCACCGCCGTGACCGACACCAGCACACAGGTCGAATTCATCGCCGCGACATACGGTTTGGCACAATGCGATATCGACGTGACCTACAACTCGATTCGCATCTCCGCCGATCGGGGTCCGTCGCTGCCACCCGCCAGCACCATGCGGGTGGTGCAGTATCGCTCGCTGGACTTCACTCGCCTGTCGGCCGTCGACCGCCTCACCCGGCGGATCCGCCGCGAGGTGGTGCCGCCTCAGGAGGCGCACGCCGCCCTCGACGCGATCACCACCGCCCCGCACCCCTACAACCGGTGGGTCGCCACCTTCGGCTGGTCGTTGCTGGCCGCGTCCATCGCGCTGTTGCTGGGTGGTGGCGTGCTGGTCGCGGCCGTGAGTTTCGCCACGACGTTGCTGATCGACCGATGCAACCGCGAGCTGAACAAGCGCGGCCTGCCCTTCTTCTTCCAGAACATGATGGGCGGCATCATCGCGACCCTGCCCGCGATACTGCTGCAGACCTTCGCCGAGGGGTTGGAGACCAATCCCAGCGTGATCGTCGCGGCCGGGATCACCGTGCTGCTCAGTGGTTTACAGCTGGTCGGTGCGGTCGAGGACGCGATCACCGGCGCACCGATCACGGCCGCCGCCCGCATGCTGGAAGTGCTGGTCATGACCGGTGCGATCATCGGCGGGGTCGGTTTGGCGCTGCGCGGAGCGCAAGCCTTCGGCGCCCAGGTGCCGCCGATCGACATGTCGCCGTCCTACGACATCACCAATCTGCCGTTGAAGATCACCGCCGGTGCGGTGGCGGCGGCGGCGTTCGCGCTCGCCTGTTATGCCGAGCGCCGGGCCCTCGCCGTCGCCGCCATCAGCGGCGCGGGGATCACCGTGTGCTACCTGTTCGTGCAGCACGCCGGTTTCGGGCCGGTGATCGCGGCCGCGGTCTCGGCGACCGCGATCGGTCTCGCCGGTGGTCTGCTGGCCCGCCGCGCGGTGACGCCCCCGCTGGTCGTCGCCATCGCGGGCATCACTCCGCTGCTTCCCGGTCTCAAGGTCTATCGCGGCCTGTTCGCCCTGATCAACGACGATCTGCTGGTCGGGCTGAATCAGATGTTCGCCGCACTGGTCGTCGGCTGTGCCCTCGGCGGCGGTATCACGCTCGGCGAGTGGTTCGCCCGGTGGCTGCGCCGGCCGCGGATCCTGCGGCGGGTCACCGGGGTGCGCCCCGACGACTTCACCTGAGACCGCCGGGTTCGCGGCCCGGCCTCAGGCCGCGAACCCGATGGAGCGGGCCAGATCGGCCAGCGTCGCATCGAACAGCGCATCCGGGTTGCCTACCGGCATCGGGTAGTTGCCGAAGACTTCGAGGGTGACATGCCCGTACAGCCGGGCCCAGAACTGGATCATCAGATAGGTGACACCCAGGTCCAGCTTCTCGGCCGGGAATTTCTGCCCCGATTCGGCGAGCACGGTGAGCAGTTCGGTCTGGAATCCGATGAGGTCTTCGCGCAGCGCGTGCGGGATCACATCGGTCGGCGGGGTGACGATGTCGTAGGTGGTCAGCAACCGTCCCGCGGCCTCCAGGAAGATGCGGCCGAACGGTTCGTCGAATTGCCGCATGGCGCTGGCCGAACCCCCGGCCGGCGAGGCGAAGACGAGCGTGAACTCGTGGGCATGCGCCAGGGCCCACTGCCGGAAACCCTTGCAGATGGCGAACAGCTGGACCATGCCGTCCTCGGGCAGCTCGGCCACCTGTTCGGCGAGCTCCTGGGCCAGGTCGGCGCAGATATCGCTGCGCAGCGCACCCACCAGGTCGTCGCGGGAGGCGTAGTACCGATACAACGCGGGTGCGGTGATACCCAGCTCACGCGCGATGGCGCGCAGGGTCACCGCCTCGGGTCCCTGCTCCACCAGGAGCGTGCGGGCCACGCGCCGGATGTCGGCGTCGCTGACCGCGGGCATCCGGCCCCGTCGTGCGGCTGTCATGCGTCGTCCTTCGTCGCATGCGCACCGGCCCCGACGTCGCGGGTACGTCGAGGCCGGTACGCACACTGTGTCCTGGGCCGCCGGAGACCGGGGACGCCGAGGGCGCTGCCCCGGCGGCCGCGGCGCTCACTCGTAGGCGACCTGCCAGCTCTTGATTCCGTTCAACCAGCCCGAGCGTAGCCGGACCGGCTCGGAAACCTCACGCAGGTTGGGCATCACGTCGGCGATGGCGTTGAAGATCAGATCCAGCTGCAGCCGGGCCAGGTTGGCGCCGACACAGTAGTGGGTGCCGGTACCGCCGAAACCCACGTGCGGGTTCGGGTTTCGCATGATGTCGAAGTCGAACGGCTTGTCGAAACGTTCCTCGTCGAAGTTCGCCGAGGAGTAGAACAGGCCTACCCGCTGGCCCTTCTTGATGGCCTGACCGCCGATTTCGGTGTCCGACAACGCGGTTCGCTGGAACGCGATGACCGGGGTCGCCCAGCGCACGATCTCGTCGGGCGCGGTGCGCGGCCGCTCGGCCTTGTAGAGCTCCCACTGCGCCGGGTTGTCCACGAAGGCCTTCATGCCGTGGGTGGTGGCGTTGCGGGTGGTCTCGTTACCGGCCACGGCCAGCAGGATGACGAACCACGCGAACTCCTCCGAGCCCAGCGCCTCGCCCTCGATATCGGCGTTGAGCAGCTGGGAGACGATGTCGTCGGCCGGGCATTTGCGCTTCTCCTCGGCGAGGTTCCACGCGTAGCCCATGACCTGGGCGTTGGCCATCTTGTAGCTGTCGGCGTACTCGGGGTCGTCGTAGCCCATCATCTGGTTGGACCACTCGAACAGCTTGCCGCGATCCTCCTGCGGCACGCCGAGCAGTTCGGCGATGGCCTGCAGCGGCAGCTCACAGGCCACCTGCTGGACGAAGTCGCCGCCGCCGGTCTTCTTCGCCTCGTGCACGATCCGCTCGGCCCGCTCGCGCAGCGCGGCCCGCAGGCTCTCCACCGCGCGCGGGGTGAAGCCGCGCGAGATGATCCGGCGCAGCTTGTCGTGCGCCGGCGGATCGGTGTTGACCAGCATGGCTCGCTGGATCTCGATCTCCTCGCGGGTGATCTCGCCGTTGAAGCGGATCACCGCGGTGTTCTCCTGGGTGGAGAAGACCTCGGAGTTCTTCGAGATCTCCTTGATGTCGTCGAGCCGGCTCACCACCCAGTAGCCGCCGTCGTCGAATCCACTCACTCCGTTGGGCTGGTCGACCCACCACACCGGGGCGGTGCGGCGCAGTTCGGCCCATTCGGCCACGGGCAGGCGCTGCGACAGCAGATCGGGGTCGGTGAAATCGAAATCGTGACTGATGGACGGCAGAGACGGCGCGGACACGGTACCTCCTTTGGAACACGTTCCTATGGAGTGAACCACACCACACCCGTTTTGTGAACACCTATTAGTAAATCATGTTCACGCGCTTGTTACGGCGCGCGAGCAAACGGCCGGCACCAGCCCCGACCAGCGCGGACAGTGCACGGGCCGGCCCCACACGAGATCGAGACCGGCCCGGACAAGCACTCAGTCCAGCTGCAGTTGCGGAGAATACAGCTCCAGCCAGGTGTGCAGATCGATGATGCGGTCCAGTCCGGCGCGCATGGAGCTGTCGATGCCGGACGGGTCGTGGGCAACCGCTCGCTGCAGCCACTGCCGATCGATGAGCTCGAACAGGGGTGAATCGTCATCGGCGAGAACGTGTTTCGCCTGCTGCTGCAGCACCGCCGCATAGCCCGGATCCTGCGTCGACGGGTACGGGCTCTTGACCCGCCGCACCACCGATTCCGGCAGCACATGCTCGGCCGCATGCCGCAGCAGGCTCTTCTCCCGGCCGTCGAACGTCTTCAGCGACCACGGGGTGTTGTAGACGTACTCGACCAGGCGGTGGTCGCAGAACGGCACCCGCACCTCGAGGCCGACCGCCATCGACGCGCGGTCCTTACGGTCGAGCAACGTGCGCACGAACCTGGTCAGGTGCAGGTGGCAAACGGTCCGCATCCGGTGTTCGACCTCGGATTCGCCGTCGAGGTGCTCGACCTCGGCCACCGCCGCGCTGTACTGGTCGGCGACGAACTCCTCGAGCCGCAGTCGTTCACGCAGGGCCGGGTTCAGAATCTGCCAGCGGGCGTCGCCGGTCAGGGCACTGTTGAAGGCCAGCCACGGAAAGGTGTCCGCCTTCAGCGCCACCTCGTCGTGGAACCAGCGATACCCGCCGAACACCTCGTCGGCCGACTCCCCCGACAACGCCACGGTCGACTGCTGCCGGATGGCCGCGAACAGCAGGTACAGCGAGGTGTCCATATCGCCGAAACCGACGGGGATGTCGCGGGCGGTGACGACCGCGCGCCGTGCCGCCGGGGCGGCCAGATCCGCCGGATTCAGCATCACGTCGCGATGGGCCGAACGCACCAGCGCGGCCACCTCCCGTACGAACGGCGAGTCCGGGGTGTCGCGCATCTCGTCGGGGACGAAGTTCTGCTCCTGGTTGGCGAAATCCACCGAGAAGGTCCGCAACTGCTCGCCGTCGCGGGCGAGCCGGGCCGCGGCCAGGCCGGTGATCGCGCTCGAATCCAGTCCACCCGAGAGCAGCACGCAGCGCGGCACATCCGAGATGAGCTGGCGATCGACGATGTCGGTCAGCAGCTCACGCACCCGGGCGACGGTCCGTTCCTGGCTGTCGGTGTGCTCGACGGCATGCAGCCGCCAGTAGGTGCGGGGGCGAATTCCGTTGCGGTCCACCGTGATCAGCGTGCCCGGCAGCACCTCTTCCATACCCTTCCACAGCGACCAGCCGGGCTGTTTGGTCATGGCGAACAGCTCGCGCAGGCCGTCCAGGTCGACGGTCGCGGCCGCCAGCGGGTTGGCGAGGATGGCCTTCGGCTCGGAACCGAACAGCACACCGTCGGGGGTCGGGTAGTAGTAGAACGGTTTGATCCCCATCCGGTCGCGCACCATGACCAGCTTCTCGTCGCGCTCGTCCCAGATCGCGAAGGCGTACATGCCGTTGAGGTGGTCGACGACGGACTCACCCCATTGCAGATAGCCGTGCAACACCACCTCGGTGTCGCTGTCGGTGTCGAAGCGGTGGCCGAGTCCGCGCAGCTCCTCGCGCAGTTCCCGGAAGTTGTAGGCCTCCCCCGAGTACACCATCGCGACGTCGCCGGCCGGGGTCGGCACGGTCATCGGCTGCGTCCCGCCCGGCAGGTCGATGATGGCCAGTCGCCGGTGCCCCAGTGCCGCGTGTGTACGAACGAAGGTGCCCCGCCCGTCCGGCCCGCGACAGGCCATGGTTTCGGTCATCGCATCGACAACCCCCTGCTGCCGGGTGAGGTCGTCCGAGAACGCCACCCAGCCCGCGATTCCGCACATTCCGCCGCCTCTCAATAATTAATTAGCTTAGGGAACTATCCGTAAAACCGTTGTAACACAAGGAGTCTCGCGCGCGCCACCACGCGCCCGACTTGTCCGAGCTTGTCCGAACTCGCCGCTTTCGCCCGAATAGTTCACTTCGCCCGCGGCGGGCGAACAACCGGAAACCTCTCGTTCCGCCGCCCCGGGACCGCACCGCCCGAACGCGCCACCACCCCTATCGTCACCCGGCCCCCACTTCGACTACCGGTCGGGTTGCCCTCCGGTAGCCCAACGTGCGAAAGACAACCGCGGATTCACGGTTTCGACGTCGGCGACCGCCATCACCGAATTCAGGGCAAGGAAGTCGAAATGCTCTGTCGACGGCGCGATTACGACGTCGGCATCGGCCGCGCGCACCTGATCGGCGAGCGGTATCCAACTCGTCTCCGGCCCCCACACCAGCCGATAGCCCAGCCGCTCCGCCAGCCGTCGCACCTGAGCGATATCCCAGTCGAGACACGGCGACTCCGAATGCACCCACCCCAGCGCGACCGGGAGTGCATCCTTCACGACCGCCGATCCCGGCGACGCGGGCTGCGGTGCGGCCTGACCCGGGTGGCGCTCCCGAGGGACGTCGCCGATGGTGAATGAACTTCGCCCGCCCGAAGCCGATTGACCTCTACCCGCCCGATGATTTCCCGGCGACGACAACAACCTTGCATCGCAAGCGAAATCGAACGGACGGGCTGATCATCGACTACCGATGCGGGTGTCGCCGCCGCACGCCGGAACTAGTCGAGCTGCAGTAGAGGAAATAGCGGGGCGAGGAAGGGGAAGTTGCGGACGAGAACATCCACGGCCGAGCGCGCACCTGTGCCTGTGCCGCCGAAATTACTACCCTTCCAAGTCACGTTGGTCGAGCCGGCGGTGTAAAAGACCCCCTGCCCGCCATCGCATTGGACGTCGGCCGTATATTGCCCGGCAGAAGTCCCGCTGAAGTCGTACGTATAGGTCAATGTGCTCGGATTCGGTGCCGGGCTCGAGTACTTCACCACGCTATTGATTCTGAACACACACGATTCGCCACTCGCCACATTACCGACCTGGGCGGTAAGCACTGAACCGGAGGTGGAGAAGGTGGCGGCCGCGTTGGCCGCCGCTATGCCGGGCAGAAAAACGATCATGGCCACCGCCGCGAGCACAGCGACGATTCCGCGAGTCGGTAGGCCGGACATCCTATAGCTCCCTTCGGGATAACAATTGATGTCGAATTGTCTTGCCTCAGTGTGAAGAACGCCTTGTTCAGGCATAAGGCTACACCCGGTGTTATCGTGAAACTACAGCCGTTGACGCTTTCTGACAATAGAACAATCTTTGTCGCCGGATTACAAATATGTACGTACGTACTTATTGAATAGCTGGACGCTCGCGTGCCGCTTTATCGCCACAGTCGGTATTGCGCATACCGAGTCCGAGTTCCACACAACACCCCGATCCGGCTCCCCGATGCGCATTGCGCAAGCCGCGGGCGCAGACAGCCCACCACTGCAACAGCCCACTTCATTCGGCCGGTCCGGCACATGATGCGCAGAGCGCGCCGATCACACGGCGGGCAAGCTCTTCGAGACGCAGAACGCGGCGGCGCCGCGCCGTCCCGATTGGGCTTCGCCCCCCTTCAGCGACCGACCGCCGGCGAAGAACCCGGTTCGTCGATCGCCGATCGTCGCTGCGCACACGGCCGCGCGCGGGTTTCTCGTCCGAAAGTTTGATTCCGTCACGCTTGTCGACCGGTATCGTCGGAGGCGAAATTAGGTTACCCATACTTGTCGTCCCACGAAGCGAGGAAAACAGGATCATGCCGGACGCCACCTCCACCGAGCAGCCCGTGCCGTTCTCCGCGCAGATCCGCTCCGCCACCGCCGAACAGCACGAACGCGCCGAGAACTCCACCTTCATGAGCGACATGCTGGGCGGCGCCCTGGACGTCCGGGCGTTCTATCGCTACACCGGCCAGCTCTGGCACATCTACCGGGCGCTCGAGGCGCACTGGGACACCCTCGCCGACGATCCGGTCGCCGGTCCGTTCATCCGGCCCGAACTCGCACGCCTGGCGCATCTCGAGGACGATCTGGCGCATCTGGGCGGGCCGCAGTGGCGCGACGACATCGACGCCCTGCCCGCCACCGCCGAGTACGCCGCCCGCATCACCGAGTGCGCACTGACCTGGCCCGCGGGCTATGTGGCCCACCACTACACCCGCTATCTGGGTGATCTGTCCGGCGGTCAGGTCATTCGGGGCACCGCGGCGAAGCTGTGGCAGCTGCCCAAGCGTGGCGACGGGGTGCGCTTCTACGTGTTCGATCAGATCGCGAACCCGGCCGCTTTCAAGCGCGGCTACCGCACCCTGCTCGACGAACTGGCCGTCGACGATCTGGAGAAGCAGCGAGTACTCGGCGAGTGCCGGCGCGCCTTCGATCTCAACAGTGCCGTATTCGCGGATCTGGCAAGCGAATTCCCGGTCCGCCGCGAAGGCTGAACCGCCCTCGGACACTCTTGGACAATCGACCGGAAGGTTGCCAGCTAGTAGCCAGATGCGTCTCCGAGTTACATCAAAATCGTTGTTACACATACTGATCGGCGCTCCCACGTGGTGACAAGTCCCACACCACAGGGGGCGCCGTGTGGTTGCGGGCGCAACTCGCCGCCAGCTAAAGTTACTCACCAGTTAGGCACGCAGGGGTTCCTACAGCGACCTCGATTCTGATAGAGGCCGATTCGTTCAGTCCGCATCCACCGACGCATGTCGGACGAACAACGTTGTGCGACAACATGTTCGACATGCAAGGAGGGGTTATGGCCACCTATATCGTGACCGGTGGAACGGGTTTTCTGGGACGGCGCGTGATGGAGGGATTGCTCGCCTCCGATTCCGACGCCGTGGTGCACGTGCTCGTACGCGAGGCCTCGGCGGCCAAACTGGCCGAACTCGCGGCCCGATGGAATGCCACCGACCGGGTGTTTCCGCTGGTCGGAGACCTGACGGCCGAGGGATTGGGGCTGGTGGACGAACCGCCGGCCGCACAGCACGTGGTGCATCTGGGCGCGGTCTACGACATGACCGCCGATGAGGAATCCGCCTACGCGGCAAATGTGAACGGCACCCGCGCGGTGATCGCGCTCGCCACCGAACTGGGTGCGATGCTGCACCACGTGTCGTCGGTGGCGGTGGCCGGTGACCATCGGGGCAAATTCTTCGAAGACGATTTCGACCTCGGACAGAATCTCGAATCTCCTTACCACCGAACGAAATTCGCCGCCGAGCGACTGGTCCGCGAAAGCACGGGGCTGCGCTGGCGGGTGTATCGCCCGGCCATCGTGGTCGGCGATTCGCGCACCGGCGAGATGGACAAGATCGACGGTCCGTACTACTTCTTCCCCGCGATCGCGCGGCTGGCCGCGCTCCCGGGCGGGCTGCCGCTGCCGCTGCCGGATCTCGGTGCGACCAATATCGTCCCGGTCGACTACGTCGCGCAGGCCATGGTCGAGCTCATCGGCCGCCCGGGGCTGAACAAGCGCACCTTCCACCTGGTCAACCCGCGTCCGCAGCCGTTCACCGAGATCTACGGCGCGCTGTCGCGAGCAGCCGGCGCACCCGGTGGCATGGGCCCGGTGCCGGGCAGCCACACAGCGCTGGCAACGCTGAACCGGCTGCCCGGTGTCACCGCGGCGCGCGATTTCCTGTTGAGCCAGTTCGGCATTCCCGCCGAGGTCGCCCCGCACACCTCGTTCGCATCGGAATTCGTCTCCGATTCCACCCGGGCGCTGCTGCGCCGCACCGATCTCGAAGTCCCCGCCTTCGACACCTACGCCGAGAATCTGTGGCGGTACTGGCGCGCCCACCTGGATCCCGACCGGGCGCGCCGCCACGGCGGCGGCGACCGGCTGCGCGACCGCATCGTGCTCATCACCGGCGCCTCCTCCGGGATCGGCCTGGCGACCGCGCACGCGGTGGCGCAGCGCGGTGCGAAGGTGCTGATGGTGGCACGCGGGGTCGACGAACTCGAGGCGGCGGCCGCCCAGGTGCGCGAGCAAGGCGGCGACGCCTACAGCTATTCGTGCGACATCACCGACGAGAAGGCGGTCGAACTGCTGGTCAAGCAGGTGCTCGCCGACCATCACCATGTCGACTACGTGGTGAACAACGCCGGGCGTTCGATCCGCCGCTCGGTGCTGAACTCCACCGACCGCATGCACGACTTCGAGCGGACGATGGCCGTCAACTACTTCGGCGCGGTGCGGCTGATCCTGGCTCTGCTGCCGGCCATGCGGGAGCGCCGATTCGGCCACGTGGTCAACATCTCCTCGATCGCGGTGCAGACCAAACTGCCGCGCTTCGCCGCCTACGTGGCGAGCAAATCAGCACTGGACACCTTCAGCGAGATCGCGGCGGTCGAGAACGCCGACGCCGGCATCACCTTCACCTCGGTGCGGATGCCGCTGGTGCGCACCCCGATGATCGCGCCGACCGAGATGTACCGGTCACTGCCGGTGCACAGCCCTGAACAGGCGGCGGCGATCGTGGTGCGCGCACTCGAGGAGCGGCCCGCGCGCATCGACACTCCGATCGGCACCTTCGCCCAGGTCATCGACACGGTCATGCCCTCGGTGAAGAAGGCCATTCTGCACCAAGGCTTCCGGCGGACCGGCGAATCCACCGCGGCCAAGCACGGCCGCGCCGCCGCCGATACGGGCGAGACCGGCGGCCGCAGTCCGCTGCTGGCGCTCGCGCCGGTGGTGCAGCCGCTGATGGGTTTGCCCACCCCCGCGGCTCGGATCGTCAACCGACTGCCCGGCCTGCACTGGTGATCCGCACCTACCACCGGACCCGGTGTCCGGTGGTAGGTTTCGCCGGTGAAACGCAGGCTTCTGCTCGGCGGCGCGATCGTCGTCGTCCTCGCGACAGTGCTGTCTACCGGCACCTACATCCTGATGAATTCGCGGACCTTCCAGGTCGCCGGCCGCTTGGTCCACCGCGTCGCCACCAGCGAAAAGGTCGTCGCGCTGACCATCGACGACGGCCCCACCGACCACACCCCCGCGATTCTGGAAACCCTTGCCGCCGAACATGTTCCGGCCACCTTCTACCTCGTCGGCCGCGACCTGGCAGCCCATCGCGACTACGGGGCGCAGATCGCGGCGGCCGGGCACGAACTCGGTAACCACAGCTACACCCATCGGCGGCTGATCTTCGTCACCCCGGCCACGGTCCGCGACGAGATCGAGCGCACCGACGCCGAAATCGAGCACACGGGATACCACGGCCCGGTGACCTTTCGCCCGCCCTACGGAAAGAAGCTGGTCGCACTCCCCTGGTATCTGTCGCACCACGACCGCACCACCGTCATGTGGGATGTCGAATCCGATTCCACCGGTGGCGCGAGCACCGATGCCATAGTCTCGGAGACGGTGAACCGCGCCCGGCCGGGGTCGATCATTCTGTTGCATGCGATGTACCAGTCGGCCGCGGCGGCAGCGATACCGCGCATCGTCGCGGAACTCCGTTCGCGCGGTTACGGTTTCGTGACCGTCTCGCAACTGATCGCTGGCACGAAACCCACCGGAATGTGACCGAACTCCCCGGGCCGTTTCGGCCAAAACTAGAACGTGTTCTAATAGTCTGTAGGTATGGAGCGACTGACCGGGCTGGATGCCAGCTTTCTGTATTTGGAGACCGACACCCAACTGCTGCACGTGTGCGCGCTGCTGATTCTCGACCCGCCCGCCGACGGGACCGACTACGAATTCACCGCACTGAAGGAGGAACTGGGCCGCCGCCTGCACCTGATCCCCTCCATGCGCCGCCGCGTCCATCGGGTCCCGTTCGACCTCGACCACCCGGTCTGGGTCACCGATAACGACTTCGACCTCGACCGGCACGTCCGCCGCCTCGGGCTGCCCTCCCCCGGCGGACCGAAGGAACTGGCCGAACTCGTCGGCGACATCGCCGCGCAACCGATGGACCGCGCCCGGCCGCTGTGGGAGATGTGGGTGATCGAGGGACTGGCCGACGGCAAGGTCGCCGTGGTGTCGAAATACCATCACGCCGCCGTCGACGGTGTCACCGGCGCCAACATGATGGCGTATCTGTGCGATGCCGAACCGGGTGTGCACTACCCCGATCCGCCGGCCGAGACCGACACGAAGTCCGCCGAACCCAACGATCTCGCCCTCGCGGCCGAGGGGCTGGTGCGGATGCCGGCGAAACTCGGCGTGGTCGGCATGGTGCCGAAGACACTGGGCAAACTGGGCGGGCTGGTGCAGCGCCGTCGCAGCGAGAAACAAGGCATGGCAATTCCGTTCACCGCGCCGCGCACGCCGTTCAACCGCACCATCACCCGCCATCGCAGCGTCGCCTTCACCACGGCCCCGCTCGCCGATATCAAGGAGATCCGGGCGGCGTTCGGGGTGAAGATCAACGATGTCGTCCTCACCGTCATCGCGGGGGCGCTCCGGCAATACCTGAGCGAACACGACGAACTGCCGGACACCTCGCTGATCGCCTCGGTGCCCGTCTCCACCCACGAGACGACGCGGCACGAACGCGGTGTCAACAAGGTGTCGACGCTGTTCACCCAGCTCTACACCGATGTCGAGGATCCGGTGGAACGGCTGCGGCTCATCGCGGAGGCCAACGTCGGCGCCAAGGAGGAACACGAAGTCCTGGGCGCGGACTTCCTGCAGGATTGGGCCGAATACGCGCCGCCGAACACCTTCCGGATCGCGGTGCGCGCCTATTCGTCGTTCAAACTCGCCGAACGGCATCCGGTGGTGCACAACCTGGTGATCTCCAATGTGCCCGGACCGCAGCAGCCGCTGTACTTCCTCGGCTACCGCATCGACGCGCTGTTCCCGTTCGGCCCGGTCTTCCACGGCGCCGGCCTCAACGTCACGGTGCTGTCGGCCAACGGGGATCTCGATTTCGGCTTCATCGCCTGCCGTGAACTGGTTCCCGATCCGGACCGGATGGCCGACGCCGTGCACGACAGCATCTCCGCGTTACTGAAGGCGGCTCAGGCCCAGCGCTGAGCGCCTCAGCTCTCCCGCCGAGCGGCCACCGCCGCGCAGGCCTCGAGGAGCACAGGGACAAAGGCGTCCGCCTCGAGTACACATGCCGCATGTCCGGCCGGTACGAGGAAAATCTCCGCACCGGCGATCATTGTCGCCATCTCCAGCTGCCGGTAGACCGGCAGCGCGCGGTCGTGTGTCGTGATCACCACACCCGTGGGCACCCGCAGGCTCGACAGCCACGGCGAGGAATCGAAGCGCCCCAATTCGGCGATCGCCTGAGTCATCGCCCACCCGCTGGTTGTGCGCAGCTCCGCCAGCGCCCAGCGATCCATTCGACCTGTCTCCCAAGATATTTCGGGCATATGCGGCAGTTTGGTCGCCGCCTCCGCCACTCGGCGCCCCGCCGTCTCGGTCATCACCCCGGCGAGCAGCGCCATCCCGCCGTGGAACAGCCGTTCCCGCCATTTCTCCCGGAAACGGTAGGTCGTCGCGCACAGCACCAGGCCGCCGACGAGGTCCGGGCGCCGATACGCGACCGATTGGGCGACGATGCCGCCCATGGAGTACCCCGCCAGGATCGGCCGGTCCACGCCGGTCACCTCCGCGACGGCGACGACATCATCGGCCAGATCGTCGAGATCGAAACGCGGCGAACGGATTCCGTGCCCGTGCCAGCGCTGGTCGAACAGCACCACCCGATAGTGCTCGGACAACTCCGCCAGGGCCGGGAACCAGTTCAGCATCGCCGTGGTCACCAGACCGTGCAACAGGATCACCGTCGGTGCGCCCTCGGGCCCGGGGATATCGACCAGATAGGTCCGCCCGCGCCCGGGCAGATCCACCATCCGCCCCGCGGGCACCGAGGTCGTGCCCGATACGCGGGTACCGAAGCGCCCACCGGGCGCCTCGCGACCACTGCCCGCCGTCTGCCGCTCCGCCGCCATCGCAACCTCCCGCACCGCCGGCCCGGTCATGAATTAGAACGCGTTCCAATTCGATGGTACCGGGTGCGGTCAGCGGGCTCCGGGCAGCAGCACAGCCGCCCCGGCGAATCGGCCGTGTGCCAGGTCGGCCAGGGCCCGGTCTGCGGATTCGAGCGGATAGGGGTTGATGCGAACCTGCATCCGGTGCTGAGCGCAGAACTCCAGGAATTCGCGGCCGTCCGCGCGCGTGTTGGCCGTGACCGAACGGATCTCGCGCTCCTGGAACAGATGGCGCTGATAGTTCAGCACCGGGATGTCCGTGAGGTGGATACCCGCGATCGACAGCACACCACCGCGGTCCAGCCCCTCCAACGCGGGCAGCACGAGGTCCCCGACCGGCGCGAACAGGATCGCCGAGTCCAGCGGCACCGGCGGCGGGTCGGCCGCGCCCTGCGCCGACGCCGCACCCAGTGCCAGGGCCAACTCCCGCGCGGCGGCGTCGCGGGTCATCACGTGCACCTCGGCGCCCTGAGCCAGGGCGACCTGGGCGGCCAGATGCGCGCTGCCGCCGAAACCGTAGATGCCGAGCCGTCCCCCCGGCGGCAGCGCGGCCCGCCGCAGCGCCCGGTAGCCGATGATGCCCGCGCAGAGCAAGGGGGCCAATTCCGCGTCGGCATACCCGGAAGGCAGCGGGTACACGTAATCGGCAGGCGCCGTCGCATATTCAGCGTAACCACCGTCGGCGTCCCATCCGGTGTAGCGCGAATTCGGGCACAGATTCTCCGCGCCGCGGCGGCAGTATGCGCACACCCCGCACGTGCTGCGCAACCACGCGATACCGACCCGGTCGCCGGGCGCGACAGCCGTCGCTCCGGCACCCGCAGCCACCACCTCCCCCACCACCTCGTGACCGGGCACGACCCGCTGCCGGTGCACCGGCAGATCACCCTCGGCGACATGCAGATCGGTCCGGCACACGCCGCAGGCCAGCACTCGCACCAGCACCTCGCCCGCGGCCGGCTCGGGAATCGGGATCCGGGCGCGGACCGGCGGGGATTCGTCGATCGGGCCGGGCCGCACCACCTGCCAGGCGGCCATCGTCGCAGGGTTCATCGCACTCCTTCCGACACCGGAACGCCCGTGCCACGGCGGGAAGATCGATGGTAGTCGTGCACGCGGACGAACCCGGCACATCCGGCCGCCGAGGCGGTCACGGGCACCGGAACGCGGCGTTGATAGCGTCGCCGAGTGCCCCCGCCGTCGACCGCCTTCACGCTGCCCATCGGGCGGGTGCACACGATCGTCGACCTGGCGCGCCGGCGCGGCTGGGACACCGGGGAACTGCTCGCCGAAGCCGGCATCGCGCCGCAACTGCTGAACCAGGGACGCGCCCGCGTCACCGTCGGGCAAGCCGTGCATCTGGTGCAGCAACTGTGGCGCAGCACCGACGACGAACTACTCGGATTGGGCCGTCACCCGATGCCACGCGGCACCTTCCGGCTGGTGTGCTTCGCCCTGCTCGGTTCCCGCGATCTCGCCACCGCGCTGCACCGGTTCCGGATGTTCCAGAAGGCCCTGCCGGGATTTCCGCCGCTACAGCTGAGCACCGATGCCCGCGAGGCGCGCATCGCGTTCGACCTCAGCGATATCCGCCATCCGCACAGCCTGATCATCGACACCATGCTGATGGTCGTCTACCGCTTCCTGGACTGGTCGGTGGGCGGCTCGCTGCGACTGCTGCGCGTCGAAGTCCCCTATCCGCCCAACGATCTCGACGACTACGACCTGATCTTCGATGCGCCCGTGCGCTTTTCGGCGCCACATCCCGCCCTGGTGTTCGATGCCGCCCTGCTCACCGCACCACTCGTGCGCGACGAGGACGATCTGCTGCGCTTCCTGCGCAACGCCCCCGAGGCCGTGATCGGCCGCGGCGACGATTCGGTGTCCACCGCGGCGCAGGTGCGCCGGATCCTGGAGCGCGGCGGACCACGGCACTGGCCCGGCGTCGAACAGATCGCCGGCGAACTGGCCGTCAGTCCCGCGACACTGCGGCGCAAATTGAGCGAGGAACATACCTCGCCCAGCCGCATCCGAGAACAGATCCTGCGCGATGCCGCGATCGCGGTGCTGGTGCGCGGCGAGACGGTGACCGCGATATCGCGCCGGCTCGGCTTCTCCGAACCCAGCGCCTTCTCCCGCGCGTTCCGGCGCTGGACCGGCAGCTCCCCCGGTTCCTATCGCGGTCCCGCCGCCGCGCCCTGAGCGATCCGGTCACAAGATCGAGCGCTGCGGTCATTGGCTGCCGCGCGGCGCGCTCCTACCTTGGCGAACGAACACTGTATTCGACCAGAGGAGTTTCCCCGTGCCGGTGCATCGGTCCCCATGGATGGACGAAGATCTCGACGCGCTCACCGATTTGGCGCGCCGCTTCTTCGAGAAGGAGTGCGCACCGAACGAGGATCGCTGGGGCCGCCAGCACCACGTCGACCGCGAAATCTGGAACCGCGCAGGCGAATTGGGGCTGCTGTGCATCTCCATCCCCGAGGAGTACGGCGGTGGCGGCGGCACCTTCGCCCACGAGGCCGTGATCGCGATCGAGCAGACCCGCGCCATGGCGCCCAGCCTCGGCAACCCGGTGCATTCCACGATCGTCGCGCACTACATCAACGCCTACGGCACCGAGGAACAGAAGCAGGCGTGGCTGCCGAAGATGGCATCCGGCGAGATCGTCGCCGCCATCGCCATGACCGAACCCGGTACCGGCTCCGACCTGCAGGGCATCCGCACCCGCGCGGTCGCCGACGGTGACCACTACGTCATCGACGGCGCCAAGACCTTCATCTCCAACGGCCTGCTCGCCGATCTGGTGATCGTCGCCGCCAAGACCTCCGAAGGCAAAGGCGCGGAATCGGTTTCGCTGATCGCCGTCGAGACCGACCGAGACGGCTTCCGGCGCGGCCGCAACCTCGAGAAGGTCGGCCAGCACGGCCAGGACACCTGCGAACTGTTCTTCGACGCCGTGCGCGTCCCGAAGACCAACCTCCTCGGCGCCACCGAGGGCACCGGCTTCATCCAGCTCATGCAGCAACTACCGCAGGAGCGTCTGATCCTGGCCGTCGCCGCCGCGGCAGCGATCGAGAAGACTGTCGAGATGACCGTCGCCTACACCAAGGAACGCCAGGCCTTCGGCAAACCCATCTTCAACTTCCAGAACACCCAATTCACCCTCGCCGAATGCGACACCATCGCCTCGGTCGCCTGGGCCTTCCTCGACGACTGCGTCGCCAAACACCTCCGCGCCGAGCTCGACATACCCACCGCCGCCAAAGCGAAATGGTGGCTGACAGAACAACAATGCCGCGTCGCCGACGAATGCCTCCAGCTGTTCGGCGGATATGGGTACATGGCGGAATACCCGATTTCGCGGGTGTTCACGGATGCTCGGATCCAGAAGATCTATGGGGGGACGAACGAGATCATGAAGCTGATTATCGGGCGGAGCTTGTAGATCGCCTGGTGAGAGGGGGTTTTCGGGGTCAGGACGCGGCCGCGTCCCGTCTCCGTCCCGTCTCTCGTCGAAATCGCCGTCGGCGAATCCGCATCGGCACCCGAACTGGGCACAACGGAATACGGGATCTATGACGCCGACGCGGGGCGGGCATGGTTCCGCCCTCGATTGGATGCAGCCTTCCTGTGTCTGGTAAGGAGGTTCGACCACGGAGCCGAGGACAATGAGGTCGCATGAGGATCATGACGAACCTGCTCGGGCAGAGCGGGGTAGCGATGTCATCGAGCGGCCATGAATGAGCAGCGGCGTGACAGCTTCTCGATCGAATCGGCCCGCCGGCTCCAGCGGCACCTGCCAGCCGAGGTCACACCAGGACTGACCGATAGCGAATTCGACTCCATCGAATCGCGCTACCACTTTCGATTCGCTGACGACCACCGCGCCTTTCTGGCGGCTGGACTTCCCGTGGACGAGCCGGGCGAGTCCGGCTGGCGTGGCTGGCCGGACTGGAGACACGAGGATCCGGACGTTCTCGGAACGTGGCTCGCTCAACCCGCAGAGGGTGTGTTGTTCGACGTTGAACACAACGGTTTCTGGCACCCAGCATGGGGTGACCGGCCCGCCGATCCGATCCGATGTCTGGATATCGCCCGCCGCGGGCTCGCGGACGCGCCGCAGCTGATTCCTGTGTTCGGTCATCGGTTCCTGCCAGGCATCGCGGGGCAATGCGGTCACCCGGTGGTGTCGATTGTCCAGACCGACGCAATCTACGCTGGCCTAGACCTTTCCGACTATCTTCGGCGCGAATTTCTGCAGCAGGCCAGTGACCTGGACTTGGCTCACGCAACAGCTCCCTTCTGGAATTACCTGCTCGGCGACAGTGGCGGACCACCGGACTTGAGAGTCATCGCGCCATCGGATCCCTACGCTGTCAGCCCAGACCATGCCGTGGAACAATTGCGCATGCTGGCGCTGGAGCGGCACATCGGACGCCCAGTGGAACCGGAAAAGCTCGTCGAAGCTGCCCTCGTCGCACTGGTTCTCGATATCGACAGCGAATCTCTGCCTCTGCTCGGCGGTCTCGCCCGAGCAGAGATCGACCAAGCCGAGGAACTGTTCGACCAAGTGTTGAACGAACTCGACATCGTGGCAACGATTCCCACCGATGAGTGCGATATCCGGCACCTACTGGTTCGATGGTGGCTTCGTCAGATCACACAAGGACATCTGCCACCGGTAATCGGTGCCGAACTGATCTCGACCGAGGCTTGGATGCAGCTCAACCAGCCGGAATCGCTCCGCCCGCTGTTGGAACTCACCGACCGCTACGGCGACTGGGAAGCCAACCAAGCCGCCACTCCTTTCCAGCTTGCTACAGACATTGTTACCGCGGCGCAGGGGCTACTGCACCGCTCGTGGGCGTCCTGATCAACTCTGCAGCAGGCGAAAGCGTTGGCGCTCAGAACCAATTGGCTGATGATCAGGATGTCGGCTGCGGATCGGGTACTGCGGCCACCAACCCCGCTTCGGATGCCGGACCACGTCTCGTTGATGTCGTCGCGCGCCCATTCGATGATGTCACCGTCGGCGCGGACGTCACCGGTGAGCCAGAACGCTTCGTCGGGTGCCCATCCCGCGATCACCGACGCTCTTCCTGCAAACCCTGACGATGGTCGCCGAATTCGAAGCCAACCTCGGCCACTTGTGCACCCGCGAAGACATGGCCAAGTCGCGAGCGAAGGGGCGACTGAAAGGCAAACCGTGACGGTGTAAATGACGACCAGATCGCGCGCCCGGTCTTTCAACATGACCGCCGCCGAGTACGCGGCCAGTCGAGACGTCGCGAAATCACCGGCGATGAGACGACCCCCGATACGGCCGATCAAGCCATCGGTCCGCGTCCGCACGTCGCCGGTGTGGCGTGGCGTGGCGTGGCGTAAATCATCGTATCCAGGGGCAGCGTCCCTCGCTCACGGCCGACCGCAGGGCGACCAGGCCGGCGAAATACGCCCCCGTCCGGCCCCGTGACGCTCGAACACGTAACAGCCTTCGTGATGTGAACGTGATCTGGAGTACAGAACCACAAACTGTGAGCGGCGACATAGTTTAGGAAAGGCCGCCCGGTCAGACGCCTGAAAAGTTGGTAACCAACCGTCGTGCGGCTCCGCTTCCGACGTCTCGTCGTTGTCGGAGTGATGCCGGAGCGTTATCGTATAGAAATACGTTCGGCTACCTGGTCCGAATGTGCCTTGCGAATCGTAATTCGCACCTCCCAATTGAAACCGTCGCCAAATTCGGCCGCGCCTTCGGCGTGAGAAACCGGTCGGCGGACTGATCGCGGTAGGACGCGCGCCCGACTCCGGTCGAGGCGCGGCACAGCGCAGCGCCCGCAGCATCGCGACAGTTCGGTCGTTCCGGGTCAGGCCATCCCCACAGCACTCCGTGCAGAGGCGAGTTCATTCGATCCCGCCCGGCTGCTCGCTGCCCGCTGTGTGCCCGAACAGTCGAGAACAGGAATCAGACCGCATGTCCGCAACATCAGCACGCCGCAGATCCATGACCTCGATCGTCCGCACCGCCGGTGCCGTGTCGCTGGCCGCCACCGCGGCAGCGACCATCATCGCCACGGCCGGCGGTGGCCAGTCGTCCACAGCACAGGCGATCGATATCAAGGCGCTCGCGACTACCGTCGCCGCAGCCGGCGCGCCCGGAGCAGCTCAGGCACCCGGCCCGGCCCCTCAGCCCGTCGCGGCCCCGGCTCCTCAGCCCGTCGCGGCCCCGGCCCCTGCGCCCATCGCGGCCCCCGCGGCGCTGCCCGGCGCCGATCAGGCGAATGTCACCACCTGGCTACCGGAGATCAACAGCGCGATGCAGTCGGCCGGTATCGACACACCACAGCGTGCCGCCGCTTTCCTCGCCCAGGTCGGACAGGAGACCGCCGGTTTCGCCACGTTGACCGAGTACAGCGACGGTAGCGACTACAACGGACGGGCAGATCTCGGCAACACCCAACCGGGCGACGGCCCCAGGTACAAAGGGCGCGGTGGCCTCCAACTCACCGGACGCAACAACTACGAACGCGCAAGCCAGGCGCTCGGTGTCGACTTCGTCAATCACCCTGAGCTTGTGGCGGATCCGAAGTACGCGTTCGCCACGGCCGCGTGGTACTGGAACACCCACAATCTCAACGCCGCCGCCGACCACGCGCACCCCCAGGACCCCGCGAGCATCGACCCCGTCTCACGCATCATCAACGGCGGTTCCAATGGAAGAGACGTCCGGCGTGAACACTTCATCCAGGCATGCCAAATTCTGAAATGCCCGTAAGCCGCGCCGACGGCCACATGATGCGATTTCGTGCGCACCATGGGTCGCGCCGCCTATCCCGACCACTGCCGCGCAACCGAGGCGTGGTCGGACACGTGTAGCGCCAGCTCGGCCGCCACCGTTTCGCCGATCGCCGTACGCCGGGCCGACCGCCGGGCAGCGTCGGGCTCCGTGGCGGTGGCCAGGCGATCCAGGGTAGGCAACGCATGCCAGCTGTAACACAGCGACAGAATCGTCAGAAGTAGTTCTCTCGCAGCGGATTCCGGAAGCTCCGGCACGGCATCGCGAATAGCTCGAATCTTGCCCAGCATGCTCTCGCGCCGCTCGGATTCGGCCACCGGTGCCCCCAATTCCAGACTCTCCCAGAACAGCAGGCGCGCCAATGCGGGCTTGTCGCAGAGGTGATCGAAGAACCGCTCGGCATAACCGATCACCGCAGCGGTTCCCTCCCCCTCGACCTGAACCGCCTCGCCGAGTTCGCCGATTTCCCGGGCGATCACGATGGCGAAGAGCTGATCCTTGGTGCCGAAATACTTATAGATCCGCTCCTTGTTGACCCCCGCAGCGGCCGCGATGCGGTCCACGCGCGCACCCGCCAGCCCGCGCTCACCGAATTCCGCCACCGCGGCGTCCAGCAGCAATCGTCGGGTGCGTTCGGTGTCCCAGGCCATGCGGCCAGACTAGCAAATTCTCCAACTAAACAGTTGCAGAATTCCTTCCGGAGGTGTCTACTCACATCTACAACCATCTAGTTGGAGTCTTGAGGAGTCACTGTGAGCACCCCTGTTCCCGCCCCATCCGTGCACGTCCGCGCCGCCGTCACCTGGCTCGCGATCTTCCCTATGGTCGCCCTCGGAATGACCGCGATGGCACCGTTCACGGCCGGCTGGCATCCCGTGCTGCGCGCACTCGTACTGACCGCGTTCGTGGTCCCGGCCGCGGTGTACGTCGCCGTCCCCCGCCTGCTCGGCGTCCTCGCCCGGCATGTTCACCGGTGACGCGCGGGCATGTCCGGGATGGCGCCGATGTCCCGACTCACATGGTAAGGGCCGTACACCAGCGAGAGGCACGCAATGCGCGAATTCGACACTCCCGTCGCCATTTTCACCGTCATCGACGTGAGAGGGCACGCGTGGGTCCGGATTCTCGCGCGGCGCTCCCGAGATACTGGTGGGCTGGGCCGGCTGTGGTGGGTTGGGGCAGACCGTCAGCGGAAGAGGCGGAAGAAGCCGCGCACCTGCTCGACCAGCGACTTCGGCTGCTCCAGCGCGGCGAAGTGGCCACCTCGCGGCAGTTCCTCGAACCAGCGTAGATCGGTGAACCGCAGCTCCGCCTCCCGCCGCGACGGGCGGGTTATGTCGCGCGGGTAGACCGACAACCCGGACGGCGCGGTGACCTTGTCGCGGAAAGCGGCGAAGCTCTCCCAATACAGGCGGGCCGACGACGTGGCCGACGCGGTGAACCAGTAGACCGAGATCTCATCGAGGATCTGCTGCCGCGACAACGCGTCCTCGGGATGACCATTGTTGTCCGTCCAGGCCCAGAACTTCTCGGCGATCCACGTGGCCTGGCCCGCCGGGGAGTCGGTGAGGCCGTAGCCGAGCGTCTGCGGCCGCGTCGCCTGGATCGCCGAGTACCCCCGACCGGTGCGTCGGAACTCCTTGGCGGCCTTCAGGTTCGCCAGCTCCGCGGGTGTCGGGTCGTCGAACGGGCCCGCCGCCACGGACCCCATGTTCAAGTGCACGCCGGCGACCCGCTCGGGCGCCACCTCGCCCAGCGCGCCGGACACCGCCGAACCCCAGTCACCGCCCTGCGCGCCGTACCGCTCGTAACCCAGCGAGACCATCAACGTGTCCCAGGCGCGTGCGATGCGATCGACGCCCCACCCGGTCGTCGACGGCTTGTCACTCCAGCCGTACCCGGGCAACGACGGCGCGACCACGTGGAACGCGTCCGACGGGTCCCCACCGTGCGCGCGCGGGTCGGTCAACGGGCCCAGGATCTCCAGGAACTCGAGCACCGAACCCGGCCACCCGTGCGTGAGCACCAGCGGGAACGCATCCGGCTCCGGCGAGCGGACGTGCAGGAAGTGGATGCCCAGCCCGTCGATCGTGTCGCGATACTGCGGGAACACGTTCAGCCGCTCGGCGAACCCGAAGTCGTAGTCCTCGGCCCAGCTGCGGCACAGCTCCTGCGCATAAGCCAGCGGCAAACCCTGCGACCAGTCGTCCACCGGCTCGGCCTCGGGCCACCGCGTCCTTCGCAATCGTTCACGCAAATCCGCGATCTCGGCTTCAGTGATACTGACTTCGAACGGCTCGGCGGCCACTGGGGCTCCCTTCCTCGCAAGACTTGGCGGATCAGATGTAGATCACGGTGAAACCGCCGACCCGCTCGCAGGTGTAACCGTCATCGCGGGCTCCACGTCGCACCACACCTGCTCACCAGCGTACGAGTCAGCCGACGGCACAATCCCTTTCGCATTTGCGGAGTGCCGTCGTCGATCGCGCCGGCGGGTGTGCCTGCGAGTCGGCCGCATACGAAGGGGGTCCGCTGACGAGGTAGAGGTGTTCTCGTAGACGCGCACATTGCCGTAACGGATCGTACTCGTTACCGCCGAGCCACGTGATCGTGTCCGCCGTAAGACCACTCGTCACGACAACCGCTGCGGCACACGCCGATCCACGCCCCGCCCCCTGGTCCAGGCCCAGATCGACGCACAAACCGAAGACGCGCCCGGATTCATCGACTCCATCAACACATCCGGGGTCGACCGAGGCAATATCAACGACCACGACCTGGTCATCGTGGGCCACAGAGTCTGCTACCAGATCTCCAGCGGCCGCGGCGACATCAGCGGAGCAGCACTCCCCCGTCGTATGGACCACTGCGGGACTCGGGGCACCGATGTCACGTTGTCCACGTTCGGCGGCCTCGGTGCCGGATCCGAAAAGCGGTGCCGGCAAGCGGAAACCGACGGTGATTCGGAACGCGGCCGGATGGCTGCACACTGCGCCCGTGGATGCCGCCACACCACCAAACTCGCTACGAAAATCACTGTCCGGCTGGTGATATGGCGGTTTCCTTCCTACGGCGGATCGAAGCTCGAAATGATGCGCCGGATAGGTCACCTACGGTCGCCCTCATATGCGGACAATCGATCCAAGAGCTCAGGCACAGCGCTGAGCTGCGCCCGCTCATCTGCGCTCAGGAGAGCAACGATGGCCTCGGCGACCCATTCGCGCCTGGCCTCCCGATCTCGGTCCAGGGCAGCGCGCCCCTGCTCGGTGAGGGTAACGAGGAAACCGCGGCGGTCCCGGGGATCGTCCCGTCGGGCGACATACCCCCTGGCCTGCAGATCCGCTACCGCCCGGCTCTGACTCTGGTGGCGTACACCACGCCACTGGGCAAGGGACGCCGTCGAGGCATCACCTTCACGATCGAGCAGGCCCATGGTCTCCGCCAGAGGTGGCGGCAGAGTGTCGGCATGCGCGCGAGTCGCACGCACGAACCTGCCGATGGAGACCCGCAGCCGCTCCGCCAAGTGATCTCGGTCCGCCACGGGTCGACTATACAGCCCTGCTGTATTTGACCCACCGCGCCACAGGCCGCAGCAACAGCAACCCGGGCAACCACACGACGCTCGACATATACAGCAAAACTGTATACTTTGAACCGTGCGATAACGCCCGAGCAGGAACGGAACCACCATGCAACTGACGAAATACGCCCACGCCTGCGTTGCCCTGGAGAAGGACGGATCCAGAATCGTGCTGGACCCCGGCACGTTCACCCCCGACGCGAAGGCCGCCGTCACGGGCGCCGCAGCAGCGCTCATCTCCCACGAGCACTTCGACCATTTCGACGACGCCCTGCTGGCAGCCGCCCTGGACGACGATCCGGAACTGCGGATCCTCGGACCGCGCGCGGTGCTGGACAAGCTCGGCAGCCACGGCGGGCGGGTGCAGATCCTCACCACCGGGGACGACCTGAGCGTCGGCGGCTTCACCGTCGGTGTCCACGGCGACCGCCACGCCACGATTCACGCGGACATACCCTGCGTCGACAACCTCGGCTACCTCATCGACGAGACGCTGTTCCACCCCGGCGACGCCTACTTCGTACCCGAGGTGCCCGTCGACACCCTGCTACTGCCCACAAGCGGGCCCTGGACCAAGCTGGGCGAGGCGGCCGACTACCTGCGCGCGGTCAAGCCTCGCCGGGTAATCCAGATCCACGAGCTCATGCTCAGCGACCTCGGCCAAACCTCCACCCGAACCCTCTTGGCCGGCCTGACCGGCATCGAAATCACGGTCCTGTCCCCTGGCCAGAGCATCGATCTGTGAAACCTCGGGACCGGAACCAGAAGGTGAGTCGAACATGCGCTTCGCCACGATCAGGCGCGGTCACAGCCTGACCGGGGCACGCGTCGCGGGCGACTTCACTGCCCACTGATCATCTCGACTCTTCGTGCCGGGAAGCGTTGTGCCCCAGCGTCGCACCGGCCGCCGTCGTGGAAGAACTGCACGAGGTCCTCCCTGAGCCGGAAGCGGACGCCGGACGCCAGTCAGTTCCCCAGTGTCCCGTTGATGGTCAGGTAGAAGATGCGTAGCATGACTGCCGGCTTCTCGCTGCGGACACGGATCTGTACCACCGCATCCGGCGTGTTGGCGGGGACGAGAATCCGGGCCTCCACCATGCGCGACCGTGGCGAGTCCGACAGTGTTCCGCGTGCGACAATCATTCCGTCGCAGACTATTTCGAGCAGATCGGGCGCGGCGTCCTCGTCCGTATGTGCCCACGCGAACAGCTGATAGGCGATGCCGGGCGCGAGGCCGCCTCCACCGAGCCGGATCGTCGTCGCACCGTCGGCGGCTATCAGCGGAACGACTTCGCCGGTTCGTCCGAAGACGTCCTGATCACCACCCGATATGTCGACACGGTCCCACGGCAGCGGTGAGCCTGCGCTCACCTGCACACCGGCCTGGTCGTCGCCGCCATGGAGGGAAGCATGCGGGGGCCCGCCGTAGCGGTGTTTCCAATCGCTGATCATCGTCCACAGCACGTGTCCAGCGTGCGAGCCGAGTACCGAACGGGCATAACGGTATTCACCGGTCACGAGTTCGGTCAGAAAGTCGACCATGTTACCGTCGTACCTGGCCCAGACCGCGGGGCCGTGAAGATGCGCGAGCACCGTCCAACCGTCGGGATCCTCACCTTCGGTGACCCAGAAGAACATGTCGCCGTTGGTACTGCCACCCCACTGGAGCAGGCCACCCGGTTCCGGATAACCGACAAGCGGATTGCCGTCGTCGTCGTAGTCGAAAACCTCGTTCGCAACCAGATCCCGCGCATTGTCGATCAGCGACGTGAGCCGAACCTCACCATTGAGCCGACGGGACGCCGGGTACAGCACGTACAGCTCGCCGATCCCGCCGTTGCCGTAGTTGTCGATGAAATCCCGATAGTCCGACGGCAGCCGGACCCCACAGGCCGATTCGATGTCGTCCCACGGCGGCGACACCGCTTCGGGCAGCGGTGACGGCGCCATGATCCCCTTCAGCCGGGAAACCGATGCGTGCACCCCGAGCTCCTTCCGAATTTCTTTGAACCACAGTCGGGTTCCGGTAGTAATCGCCAAGATCCAACGGATACGGCGTAGTGCGTGGCGAGGAATCGGGTTGAGTTCTGCTGCGGGACAAGGCTGCTGGTGGTTGCCCTGGCGGCCCGAGCGTGCCCGCGACCTGAACCAGGGAACGAACGGACCACGTCGGACAGGTCACGGTCGTGAAGATACCCGGTCGGGGAGGCGACTGCGTCGGTGTGCGCCAACGTCATCGGATCGCCCGAATCCTGCCCGGCCAGGGTCGGGGTGTGCGCGATGTGCGGCGGTAGGTGGCATGAGTCGACGGCGCTCTACCGTGCACGTGGCAGGGATGACGGCAGCCCGAACGTAGGGAGGACGTTCTCCTCGAAGCGGGTCATGGCGCTGATTCGGTCGCCGGCGAGGGTGAGCACGAACAGGCCGACTCCCTGACTACCGGTGGGGGTGGGCAGGTAGACACCGAACGCCGGTTGACCGTTGGCTCGCGTCGGCACCAGTTCGAATCTCCGTCCCAAGCCGAAAACGAGGGCGCAGAATCGGGCCACGCTGTTTCGGCCCCGGTACTCCAACGGTATCGGTGGCATCGACATGAAGACGTCGTCGGTCAACAGCGCCACCAAGGCATCGATGTCGGCGGATTCGTAGGCGCTGACGAACTTCGCCGCGAGCGTGTTCTCGGCAGGCGAGCCGGCGGCGGGCGGCTGGGCTCCGGCAGCCGTCACCGGCAGTCGATGTCGCATGCCCGCCCGTGCGCGTTTGAGGGCGCTTTTGACCGATTCGACGGTCGTATCGAGCATGTCGGCTACTTCGTTGGCGTGGAATCCGAGGACGTCGCGCAGGATGAGAACGGCGAGCTGGCGAGGTGGCAGAATCTGCAGGGCGGTCACGAACGCCAGGGAAATGGATTCGGATTGCCCGTAGCGGGCCTCCGGACCCAGCGGAACACTGATCGCGCCGTCCAGAAGGGTGTCGGGATAGGGCTCGAGCCAATGGATTTCGCCGAAACCCGTCGGTTCCGGCGGTTCGACTCCCGGAACGTCCCACTGCTTCGCGGGACGCCGGCGTTCGGCGCGCAACGCGTCGAGGCACCGGTTGGTCGCGATGCGGTACAGCCATGTGCGAACCGAGGCACGGCCCTCGAATCGGTCGAGGCCACGCCACGCGGCCAACATGGTGTCCTGAAGAGCGTCCTCGGCATCCTGAAACGATCCGAGCATCCGGTAGCAGTGCACCTGTAGCTCGCGACGGTGCGGCTCGGTCAGCGCTCGGAACGCCTCGCCGTCGCCGTCCCGCGCCCGCGACATCAGGTCTGTTTTCGCCAGCTCCACTCCGGCCACCTCTCTCCGCGTGTGCGGTTCCATCCTGTACGGACGCCGGCCGCCGCGCGAAGGGGGCGCACGGGCAGCGCCCCCTTTTCCGGTGCCGCGGCGTCGACACCGGTGACAACCGACAACCTCGTCAAAGGAGCACGGAAAATGGGAAAGATCGTCCTCACCTCGAACGTCACACTCGACGGAGTGGTCCAAGACCCGGACGGCGCGGAGGGCTTCGAACACGGCGGCTGGTTCCACCAGTTCGTCGGAGCCAAGGACCTCGAAGACTGGACCGCCCGCGAGACGCAGGAGGCGCTGGATGCCGAGGTGTTGCTGCTGGGTGGGCGGACCAATGAGTGGTTCGCGGACCGGATGACAGAGCAGAACCTGGCGGAGGGCCGTGTAGGCCCCGAGTGGGCGAACAGGGTGCGCAGCATGGCCAAGTACGTCGTGTCCTCGACTGTCGAGGCCCCTCGGTGGAGCAACGTCACCGTCCTGCGCGGCGACGCGGTCGAGGAGGTTTCGGAGCTGAAGGGCACAGTGGACGGGGAAATCCTGATCTACGCCAGCTACCGGCTCGCACGCACACTGATCGAACACAACCTGCTCGACGAACTGCGGCTCGTCGTCTTTCCGGTGGTGGTGGGAACCGGCCGGCGGCTGTTCGACGAGGCCGGCGCCAAGAAGCCGCTACACCTGGTCAACACCCGACAGCTCGGTGACGGCCTGGTGTACTACAGCTACGAACTCGCGCAAGGCTAACGCCCCATCAGCCGACCAACCTGTTCGGCAGGAACGAAAGTAACCGGTTAGCAGTCGGACTCGATGCCAACTGCCGGGCGGACATCTGGAAGGGCTGGCACACGGTCGCGAAAGTGCAGCTCGGCTGCCTCAATCAGTCGTGCTGGCGTGCGCGGCGATGATTCGCCAACCGTGGGTCTCGTCGTACAGCCAAGTACGGGTGTAGCGCATCCTGGCCGCGAACGGCGTCCCGGAGACGGTCCCTTCGACGGTGCCGAGAAACCACGTCACCCCGGTACGCCCGTCGGTGAGTACGGTCAACTCCTCCTCGGTCACCTTCGTCACCACCTGCGCTCGGGTGCGGTGCAGCTCCAGGTCGTCCGCCTTGGTCTGAACGTTCGCACCGAAGGTGAAAATCAGCCGATCATCCAGCAGCCGATCCAGCGCCTCGACGTCTCCAGCGAGCTGCGCGGTCTGGAGTCGGCGCTCGGCGTCCCGCAAGTTCTCCATGCGGAACACTCTCCCAGCCGGCGCCGTATCCGCGCCAGGACGTTCACACTCGGCTGATCTTCACAGTCCGACCCGGCAAGGTCGAAGCACCAACCGAGGTGCCGAATTCGTTGCGGGACCGGGGCGGCCGCTTCGGTGCCGGGGCGGTATGCCCGGTCCCGGCACGGAAGCCGAACAGTGACGGCAGGTCAGTTGCGTACCAGCAGCACGATGCTCGCGGCGACTACTGCCAGCACGATCGCGGCCACGCCGTAGACGAGCCGGTGAGTGCGCAGCACAGGAAGGTAGTGGTCGACGGAGAAGCGGCCGGGTCCGGTGAGGGCGAGCGCGGCAGCGGCGAGGGCGAGGGTCGATTCGTATTCGAAACCCTTGGGGGCGAAGAACGAACCGGTTCCGTGCACCGCAATGGCGTTGATCATGACGCCCAGCACGGCGGCCGCCGCCAGCGGAGTGATCAGACCGAGTGCCAGACCGAGACCGCCGAGGGTTTCGCTGAGCCCGGCAACGACCGCCATGGCGTCACCCGCGGGATAGCCACTGGCACTGAAGAATTGGCCGGTGCCGGAGATGCCGCCGCCGCCGAACCATCCGAAGAGCTTCTGGGTGCCGTGCGCGGCGACGGTCAGGCCGATCACCAGACGCAACACCAGCAGCCCGGTGTCATAGCCGACCTGGCTGGAGGCGTGCGCCACAGGGGCGGTCGCGGTGGCGCTGGTCATGGAAACTCCTATGGGTCTGGGTGAGTGATTCAGCCGAGTTGGATGGAGCGTTTGGCGAGGCCGTGCCAAAAGCCGTCGATGACGCTGCGCTGGGTGGCGAGGTCGGCTTCGCCCGCACCGAGGGTGACGAACAGCGGGGCGAAGTGCTCGGTGCGCGGGTGCGCGAGATGCGCTGCGGGGGCCTTGTTCTCGAAGTCGAGCAGGGCATCGATATCGCCCGCGGCGAGCACGCCGTGGCCCCACTCGTCGAATTCGGCCATCACCGGATGCACGGAGCCGTCTTCGGTGAGTGCCCGTAGATTGTGCGAGAAGAATCCGCTGCCCACGATCAGCACGCCGTCGTCACGAAGCGGAGCGAGCTTGCGCCCGAGCGTCATCAGCTCCGAGGGATCGAGAGTGGGCAGCGACATCTGCAGCACCGGGACGTCTGCCTCCGGATACATCTCCACCAGTGGCACGTACGCACCGTGATCCAGGCCCCGGTCCGGCGCTTCCCGCACCGCCGTCCCCGGACCGTGCACCAACTTTCGAACCTGCGCCGCCAACTCGGGCGCACCCGGCGCTGGATAGCGAACCTCGTAGTAGTGCTGCGGGAAGCCCCAGAAGTCGTACACCAGCGGAACCGTCTCGGTTGCCCCGAGGGTCACCGGCGCATCCTCCCAATGCGCCGAAATCATCAGCACCGCTTTCGGTTTCGGCAATGCCGCCGACCACTGCGCCAGCTGTTCGGGCCAGATCGGGTCGTCGGCCAGCGGTGGCGCACCGTGCGACAGATACAAGACCGGCATCCGGTCTGTCCGCTCGGCAGTCATCACACCTCCTATTGTTCAAATTTGAACCTTATGCCGGCGATAGTACGCCTTTATTCAAATTCGAACAAGGTGGGTAGACTGAGCCCGTGCGATGGCTCGACGACCAGGAAATGCGCGCCTGGAAGGCGCTGCTCTCCGGCTGGGCGCTGCTCGAGCGGGAGATCGAAGGCCAGCTCAAACGCGATGCCGGACTGTCCCACGGGCAATACGAGGTTCTGGTCCGGCTGGCCGACGCCCCTGACAGCACTCTCCGGATGACTGCGCTCGCCGACTCGCTGATCAACTCCAAGAGCAGGTTGAGCTATCAGGTGGATCAGCTGGAGAAGGCCGGGCTCGTCTGCCGCGGGACCGTTCCCGGCGACAGCCGCGGCGTCACCGCCACCCTGACCGACAAAGGCCGCCGCGCACTCGAACAAGCGGCTCCCGGGCACGTCACATTGGTCCGCGACCTGCTGATCGACGTTCTCACACCAACACAGTTGACCGCCCTCGCCGACGGCCTCGGCGAAGTCGCACGCCGGATCCAGGAAGCAGAAGGCCAGACCATAGGCCGAAGCCGGCCGTGACCGGCATCACGACGAGCTGGAACGCCTCCCCCGATGACCAGGCTGCCGGCTGCTGAGTCTTTCGGCCCCGTTATGTCAGGGGCCGCCAGCTCCAGAGTGAGTGTCACAGAGTCGTCGCCGAGTTCTACCCGCTGCGTGACGCGTCCGGGGTAAGGCCACGGGTCGGCAAGATCGACGGTGAATGCAGCCGATAGGTCGTCCGTCCGGGTGGTGGTCCAGGCGGAGTCCCGTCCGGTGCCGTGGATGGCGTGCGGCGGGTGGTTGAGCGGCATCTGGTGGACGACGCCACCGTTGCGGAAGCGGCCGTAAGCGAGGCGGCCGCACCAGGGCACCATCGGGAAGGCGCCGTATTCGGTTCCCTGGCGGAGCAATTCGATGCCGTCAACGGTCATGCCGCTGATCCGGCATCCATTGCGAGGGTCGATGGTGACAGCAGCGTCGCCCTGGGCGAGTCGTACGATCTGCTCGGCGTTGGTCACTCCCCGGACGATACGGCTCGAACTCCGATAGCGAGGGAGGCCGCACCGGACCGCGGTGCGCTCTGTTCGATCTCGACCACTGCGTTCTGAAAGTCCCGCGCCTGGTTGGATTCCGCCATGGCGGACGACGGCCTGTTTGGGCCCGGATAGAAGGGGGACAGGGTGCGAGCACCCCGATGGTGGCGACCGATCCCGGCGCGGACGATACAGTTCTTCGCTCTGGCCTACGCCCTGACCTGGCTGCTGTGGCTGCCGATGCTGCTGGCTCCGGACCGCCTGCAGTTCCTGCACTACCTGGGCAGCTTGGGCCCATTGATCGCGGCGTTCGTCATGCGCGCTCGCACCGGCGGCGCACCCGCAGTGCGGGAACTGCTCGCGCAGATGGTCCGCTGGCGGGTGCCGCCGCGCTGGTGGCTGTTCGCGATCGGATTTCCGCTGACACTGTTCGGGGTGGGCGCGCTGATCTCGGCATTGCTCGGCGACCCTGTCGACTTCTCGCAGTTCCTCGGCTCCAAGGAATACGCCGACGTCGGGATCTGGCTCGTGGCGATCGAGATCGCCTTCTTCGGATTCGGGGAGGAGACCGGCTGGCGCGGCTACGCCATCCCCAGCCTGGAGGCCGCCGGCTGGACCTCCTATGCCGCGACCACGGCATTCGCGGTCGCGTGGGCGGGCTGGCATCTGCCGCTGTTCTTCTACCCGGACGGACTGGCCACCCTGGGGCCGCTGATGATTCCGGGCTGGCTGATCAGCATCCTGTTCGGCGCTTACCTGACCACATTCCTGTTCAACAACGCCCGCGCAAGCCTCCTGATCGTCGCGGTCTTTCACGGCATGGTCGACATCGTCTCGATCTCCCGCGCCGCCACCACCGCCACCCTCGTCGCGGTCAACGCCGGGCTCATCGCCGCTGCGGTCCTGGTCGCCATCCGCTACTCCCCGACCCTGCAACTGCCAGGCTCCGCGTCCGCCCATCGCCCCGGCCCCGCCGAGGCCCCCGGCTCGTCCCGCTGACACGACCTCGTCCCCGGGAGCCCGGCCCGCTGTGACCGCCCAGCTGGGGCACTATCTAGAGCAACTCGATTTCATCGAATCCGACGGTCAAGTTGTGGCGGCGTTCTCGTAGTACGTTCCCTTCGCGATGCGCGACACCTTCACTGAAGCTCAGGTGCAGCTGCGCTCGGTGGTCGTCCACCTCTTGTACGACCGCGCAGATGCCGTGGAACGGTCCCGCCGGGAAGTAGACGACATCACCCGGCTCGTATTCGCGAATGCTCACCGACACACGATAGTCAGCTCGAGATGAGGTCGAGTCGCCCTCGGCAGCACCCCGAATACGCATCAGCACAGCCGCTTTCCGTTCCGTCGCCACCGCCGTCGCGTCTGAGCCAGCCGGTCCTGGGTGCCGATCACCGCCAATGCCGGTACGGACGGGCATGCTCGGCAACACCGGGCATTCCGCCTCGAACAACCTCGGCCCGACCCGAAATACAAGACGCCATAGCGAAATTCGTCCACGAGATCATCCGCCGGCTCTCGATTCAACACCGACCGTTAGTTCTCGATTGCACCACCTCCCGCAGGGCGGTGCGTTCAGACGCCCGCGTCCGCGGCACCGTATCCCTCCGCCGCTGTCCGGACGAAACTACGGATCAGCGGGCTGCGAGCGGCTTTCGACCATGCCACGACCAGACGGCTCGGCGGGCGATCCGGAAACGGGACGGTCACCAGCCCGGCGGGTAGTGGCTGGTCGAGCGGGGCGAGGGCCGAGGTCCCGTTCCAGAGGACCGCTTGCAGGCATTCCTGGATCGTGCGCAGTTCCGGCGCGGCACCATCGGGTGTGCCGCACGTCCAGTACGCGGTCCACGCCCGGTCGGCCTCCGCGGGCAGCCGCACCCAGCGGCGGTCGGTCAGATCGGCCGCGGTGACCGACGAACGGTAAGCGAGGGGATCGTTCTCGCGCATCACCACACCGACCGGTATCGAGCGGAGCACGCGCATGCCGATTCCGTTGGCGTCGAACGGAGTTCGGGTCAGCGCCACGTCCACCAGCCCGGCGCGCAGCCCGGCCGTCGGATCGCCGAGATCGGTTTCGTGAATCCTGACCTGCACGTGCGGATGGCGGGCGCGAAACGCGGCCACCAGCCGGCTGTCGACGTGGGCGGCGGTATCGGCCAGTGTCCCGATGGTCAGCGTCGCGGTGCCGGCCGCGGTGGTCACCCGCTCGCGGATGCGGTCGGCCCGGCGCAGCAGAGCGCACGCCTCCTCGTACAACACCGATCCGGCCGCAGTCGGGACGACCCCCTTGGGCGTGCGTTCGAACAACGCCACACCCACGTAGTCCTCGAGTTCGCGGATCGCGCGGGTCAGTGGCGGCTGGGTCATGTGCAGTCGGTGCGCCGCCCGGCCGACGTGGCGCTCCTCCGCGACGGCCACGAAGTACCGGAGCAGGCGAAGATCCACCCCACGCACGATACCGAGAGGGTATCGACGTTGCGGAGCGGGACTTGGACACCTCGTACGCCCACCGGCCACCGTGGAAAGCGCAGAACCGAAAGGAGATTCACGCTCATGACCGACGACACGCTCACCGCGGATTGCTTCCGCTACGACACCACGCGCGCACTGTTCGACGAGGCCACCACCGTCGACGGCAGCGCACTCACCATGCACACCGCGGCCACCCTGCCGGAGATCTTCGAACGGACGATCCGCGACCGGGGATACGACATCGCGGAGCTGGGACTCACCTTCTACCTGCGCCTGCTCGACGCGGGCCTACCGTACGTGGCGCTGCCGATCTTCCCGAACCGGGTGTTCCGTCATTCCTGCGTCTTCGTCAACGTCCACGCCGGTATCGAGCGCCCCGCACAGCTCGCCGGGCGCACCATCGGGGAGTTCGGCACCTACGGTCAGGACTCCGGCGTGTGGGCCAAAGGCATCCTCGCCGACGAATACGACTTCCACCCGGAACGCAGCCGCTGGGTGATCGGCGGACTGGACAAACCCATGGCACCGTTCGATTTCATACCGCACCCGCATCCCGCCGGCGTCGACGTGACCGCCGCACCCGAGGGCGCCTGCCTGAGCGCGATGCTGGACGCGGGCGAGATCGACGCCCTGTTCTCTGCGAACGTCCCCCAGTGCGTACTCGACGGATCGCCGAACGTCGCCCGCCTGTTTCCCGACGCCGAACTCCTGGAGCGCGACTATCACCGACGCACCGAGATCTTCCCGATCATGCACGTCATCGTCGTGCGCCGCGACCGGCTGCGCGAACGCCCCGGCCTCGCGCGCGAAATCTTCCGGGTCTTCAACGAGGCGAAAGACACTGCGGCGGAATACTATCGCCGCAATCGCCGCCTGTACGAAGTGCAGACCATGGTGCCGTGGTTCAACGCACTGGTCGAGCGCAACGCCGAGCAGTTCGGCGACGACTGGTGGCCCTACGGCATCGCGGCCAACCGCCCCACCCTCGACACCTATCTGCGCTACCACGCCGAACAGGGACTGTCCTCGCGACAGTGGGCGATCGAGGACCTCTTCGCCCGAGAACTGCTCGGCACCTGACCGTCGAACTTCCGCGGTCCAGCATCAGGGGCGCCTCCTGGTAGTGATCAACTCCCCGCGCGGCTGTCGGCCTCACTCCCCTGGTTGCAGGTCCGCTCCGCCAGAGAGCCGACACACAGGTCACGCTCGGCACACTCGGTCAAAATTCGCGGCAGCGCCTCCAGGGTGGTGCGCCACGAGCCGGGTGCCGATGTGCAGTCGGAGTCGTGCAGCAGGATGGTGCCCCCAGGGCGGAGTTCGCGGATCACTCGGCGTGCCACCGTGTCCGGTGTTGCGGTCCGCGTCCAGTCCTTCCCGCACGCGGTCCACAGCACGGGCGTCATCTCCAGCCGCCGGGCCGTGGTCAGCGCCGCGGCCGAGAGTATCCCGTAGGGCGGTCGGTAGTGCAGCGGTCTGCTCCGAGTCGTCTCCGCGATCAGGCCGTACGCGCGCGCGATGTCGCGGTGCGTCGATACCGGCCCGCGCGCCAGCAGGCAGCGGTGGCTCCAGCCGTGCAGCGCTACCTCGTGACCTTCCTCGACGATCCGAGCGCCGAGCGCCGGTGCCCGCTCGAGCATCGATCCGAGGAGGAAGAACGTCGCGTGCACGCCAGCAGTGGCCAGTGCGTCCAGGACGGCAGGTGTCGACGCCGGATCCGGACCGTCGTCGAAGGTCAATGCGACCGTGCCGGTATCCGCGTATCCCGACAGGCGAGGGGTCAGGTGCGCGCGAACCGTGGAGATCGCCGTGACCGATGGGAGCGCATTGAGCATCACGGCACCGGCACCAGCGCTCATCGCCTGCGCGACAGCGGATTTCATGCGCTCGTTCGCCCACGCACGGCTTTTCGCGCTTCCCACTCGCTGCACAGCATGTCAGCCAGTCCCAGCCGCGCGTGCCACCCCAGTTCCCGGCCGATTCTGGCGATATCGGCGATCACGCGGGGCGGGTCGCCCGGCCGTCGGTCGCCGACCTCGTACCGGAACCGCTCGCCGGTCACCGCGTGGGCGGCATCGAGAATTTCGAATACCGAATACCCGCGCCCGGTGCCGACGTTGTACACCGAATTCCCCGTCCGGCCGCACTCGAGCCGTTCGACAGCGCTGACGTGTGCGTTCGCGACATCGAGCACGTGTACGAAGTCGCGGACGCAGGATCCGTCCGGCGTCGGGTAGTCCACACCGAAGACGACCGGCGGCCGGCCGGTCGAAATCGCTTGCAGCACATTGGGAATCAAGCCGGTCGCGTTTCGATCCCCGAGCCCCGGGCCGCCCGCCCCCGCGACGTTGAAATAGCGCAGTACGGTCGAGCTCAGCGCGTCGAACGCCGCGGCGGCGTCGGCGACGATCCACTCGCATGCGAGCTTGCTGCGCCCGTACGGGTTTATCGGGCACGGCGGTGTCTGTTCGCGTACCGACCCGTTTCCGACCTGCGAGCCGTATATCGCTGCGCTGGAAGAGAATACGAGATGTTCGACGCCGGTAGCATGCATCGCGGCGAGCAAGGTGCGGGTTCCGCCGGTGTTCTGCTCGTAGTACTCGAGCGGGTGGGACATCGAATCCACTGCCGATTTCCGGCCGGCGAGGTGGGCGACTCCGGTGATTTCGTGTTCGCGCAGCGCGGTGGTCATGGCCGCGAAGTCGGTGACCGACGCCGCGACCGTAGCGACATCATCGGGTATCGCGGCGCGGCGACCGGTGGAGAAATCGTCGAGGACGACCACGGACCGGCCGGTCGCGCGGAGCGCGCGCACCACGTGCGATCCGATATAACCGCCACCACCGGTAACCAGCCAGCTCACCCTACCCTCCTCGGGGTCGGGTCGGTCTCCGCCTCGAGCCTGCGCGCGGCCGACGCGCGATCGCGGCCGAGACATGTCACACCGACAGATACCGCCAGCAACGCGAGGACGAAGGCGGCGCCCGCGCCGCCTCCGGGGATCTCGTCACCGAGCACGGTGACACCGAGTACGACGGGAACGAACGAGGAAAGAAAGCTGGTGACCGGAAACGTGAGGACCGCGGCGCCCGCCTGCAGACCGCGCTGCAGCAGGCTGATCCCGAGCACCGAACATACCGCGAGGACATACGGTGTCGGCGTGGCGAGCATCGTCCAGGGACGGTGTAGCTCGAAAGTGAGTCCGACCTGGCGTGTCGCGACCGTTGCGATGCCGTAGGCGATTCCCGCCGCGGTGCCGAACCCGAGCGCCGCGACCCGTGGTCGTGGGGTCCTGGCACCGAGGTCCCCCACGACCGCCCCGGCCGCGGCGGCCGCTACGCCGCCAACGACGAACAGGAGCATCTGTACGTTCGACGCGGGCGAACCGAGTGCCGATTCGTCGTTGAACGCGTACGCCATCAGGCCGGTGCCGAGCATCATCGCGACGATCCCGTAGCGCCCGACCGCCGCCAGCCGTTCATCGAGACCGCGGCGGGCAATCACAACGAGAAACACCATGTCAAGGGTCAGCAAGGGCGCGACCAGAGTCGCCGGCGCCACCGAGAACGCGTATGCCTCGGCCGCGAAACCGCCGATCTCACAAGCCAATCCGAACAGCCACAGCGGCCGCACGGCGAGCCGCGCCAGCAACAGCAGTCCCAGGCCGCCGCCGTGCGCGGTCCGCCGCGCCGCCGTGGCCTGGATTGCCGGGGCGCACCCGTACAACGCCGCGGCTACGATCACCGCCGGCAACCCGTACGTCAGCGACTGATTCACGGCGCCGACGCCCGGCCGCCCAGCCCGACCCGATCCAGCGTGGCGCCGAACGCCTCTTCCCACGCCTCGGGTTCGACGGCAATTCGAGTCGGCGGTGGTTCGATTCGCTCCAGACAAGCCAGAACGCAACGCCGGATCGCCTCCGGTTGCGCGGACGTCACCGCGGCAGCGCCACGCACGAGCTCCTGATGGAGGTTGTCTCGACCGTGTCCGGGCACGACGTCGAGCAGGAGCAAGTCGCGGCCGATTACTCTCGCCTCGGCGCAGGTATCCCCCGACGAGGTGATGACGAGGTCGGCGGCGGACATCAGCACGGGAATCTCGTCGGTGAAACCGAAGGGGACGATCAGCTCCGCTCCAGCGGCCATCGACCGCAGCCGGGCTTCCAGTCCGGCATTGCGGCCCGCGACCACCAGCACGTGAACGCCTGCGCGCGCGATCAGGTCGGCCGCCTCGGCCAGCGGACCGACACCCCACGCCCCCGATATGAGCAGCACGCATTTCGCGTTCCGGGGCACGCCCAGCGCGTCCCGCGCCTCGTCTTGCGGCGGCGCCCGGTAGAACTGCGGGCGTACCGGCGCCGGTACCACCGCGATTTCCGCGTCGGGTTCGAAGCGTCGGATGTAGCGGGCCGCCGGGTCCGAGGTCACCAGGTAGAGATCGGTGTTGGGATGCACCCACAACCGATGCGGGCAGGTGTCGGTGCAGAACACCGCATTCACCACATCGGGATGACGATCCTTGATCCGACTGGCCGCGGCGGCGCCGGTGGCGAACACCGACACCAGCAACTGCACCGGCCGGTCGCGCAGCCGCGCGTCCAGGGCGGGAACCAGGTAGCGGCAGGATGCCGCGTCGATGAACCGGGCCAGCCGGCCTCCGGAGCGCAGTTGCCCGAAGTGGAAGGCGTCGTACAGGCCGGGCACGGCGAGCATGCCGCGAAACACCTTTTCGCCGAGCCCACCTCGACGGTTTCCCATCATGCGCATGCTGTCGACGGTGTCGGTCGCCCATCCGCGCCGGCGCAGCGACACCGCGCATGCGTCGGCCATCACATCGTGTCCCATACCGAGCGAGCCGGACAGCAGCAGCGCGGAGGGAGTCGACATAGCTACCCGTTTCCGCGGGCCGCGGCCGTGTCCGGATGCTCCGCCAGATACCACTCGACGTATCGCCGGACGCCGTCCTGGAAAGAGGTCGTGGGTCGCCACCCGATCAGCTTCTCGGCCAGGGCGTTCGATACGTCGATGCCCCGGAAATCACCTGGCCTCGCCGGCACATGCTCGATGGGGGTACCGGGAAACCGCGCCTGTACCGTCTCCGCCATATCGAGCACACTCACCCGCTCGCTGCCTTCGAGCGCGATCACCTGGTTCTCGGCAGCGTCGTCGAGCACGCGGGCATGCGCGTCGGCGAGGTCCTCGACGAAAACGTAGTTGCGGAACTGTTTGCCATCTCCGGCGACAGTCAGCGGCTCACCCGCGATGGCTTTGCGAACGAATCGGGCCAAGACGAGTTCGTCTCTCATGCCGGGCCCATACGGCACGCCGTAGCGCAAAATCGTGAACGGCACGTCGTAGGTCTCGGCGTAGCTGTGGATCAGCATCTCCGCGGCGATCTTCGTCGAGGTGTAGATGTGGCCGGCCTTGGCCAACGCCATCGGCGCCGCCTCCGTCAGCGGCCGCGTCCCGTCCGAGACGTCGAAGGCGGCCCCGTACACCCACACGGTGCTGGCGAAGACGACTCGGCGCAGGCCGTGGACACGGGCCGCGTCCAGAATGTTGGCGGTGCCGTCCACGTTCAATCGCACCGTCCGCAGCGGATCGCGATGCGCCACATCGACATTCGACATGCCGGCCAAATGGAAGATCACCTCGAGATCCGCCGAAGCGCCGACGACGGCGGACGAGTCGAGCACGTCCAGCCGGCGGAATCGCGCCCGGGGGTCCGGACTCGACGGGGCGACCGTATCCAGGGCGTAGACGGTGTGTCCGGATTCGGCGAGCCGATGAATCACGTGGGCTCCGATGAAGCCGGAGCCGCCTGTCACTCCGATCCGCATGTCTTGTTCAGCCTCCCATCAGTGTGTCTCGGACCTCGCCCAGCGCAGCCAGCACATGATCGACCTCGGCATCGGTCATGTCCGAATGCAACGGCAGGCAGATGTGCCGGGCACAGATATCGTCGGCAACCTCGAGCCGCCGGCCGCCGAAGCGCTCGAACACCGGTTGCCGATGCAGCGGCGCCTCGTACACCTCACCGGTCAGCGCAACCTCGAACCGTTCCTTGACCGCCTTCTTGAACTGCGCCCGGTCGATGTCGTCGGTGGGCAACACGATGTACTTGTAGTAGTTGCTGCGCCCTTCCGGAGCGATGGCGAGCCGCTCGAATCCGTCCATCGCGTCGATCGCCGCGTCGTAGCGGTGTGCCGCGGCCTGGCGCACCCGCAGAAATTCGGGAAGGTGACGCAGGTGAACCAGGCCGACCGCGGCGTGCAGTTCACTCATCCGCCAGGCGTACCCCTCGCGGATGTGCACGTTTCCGAGGAAGCCGGCCTTGCCCTGGTCTCGGTAGATCACGGCTTCGTCGCGGATACGCTCGTCGGCGGTCACGATCATTCCGCCCTCGCCGCTGGTCAGCACCTTCGTCGGATAGAACGAGAAAGCTCCCGCGACGCCGAAGGAGCCCGCGAACCGCCCGCCGTAGCTACAGCCGTGAGCATGCGCCGCATCCTCGACGAGCACGATCCCCCGCTCGTCGCACAGCTCCCGCAGCGCCGGCGCGTCGGGCGAGACCAATCCGCCGATATGGACGAGCACGACGGCCGCCGTGTCGGGTCCGAGCGCGGCCTCCACGGTTGCGGGCGACAGCGCGAAGGTATCGCGATCGACGTCGGCGAAGACCGGGTTGCCGCCCGCGCGCAGCACCGAAAATCCGGTGGCGGCGAAGGTATTCGCCGGCACGACGACGTCACGTCCGGCAACGCCGACGCTGCGCAGGATGATCTCCAACGCGGCGGTTCCGCTGCTGACCGCGACCGCATAGGGAGCGCCGTGGGCGGCCGCGAAATCGGATTCGAACTCTCGCGTGTTGGGCCCGAGAGTGAGCGCACCGGTGCTCAGCGCGGTGGTGACACGACGGGCGATTTCGTCTCGATCATCGTCGGTGAACAGGATTCGCGCAGCCGGAATCTGCATGCGAGCCTTCCCTCGTCAGCGAAGTATCCATTTGTCGGCTACCGCGGACGCCATCGGACCAACTCGAAATGCGCCGCCGTACTGCCACTACACAACCGGGCTACGCACGAACACGGAAGGCCGAGTACCCACCGGCTCCAGCCGCGGCATCATCCATTTCGACCAAGCAGGACGAATCTTACACGGACGAGCACCTCTACCAGCGATTATTCGCTCGACGTCGTCGCCCGATCTCACCGTGCCCTCGAAGTGGTACATCGAATTCGGCACCCCGGTTCCGACCGCGGTGAAAGGGTGCGGACGTTTGGCGAGCAGTGTGTACAGCGCGGGAAGTAGGGCAACCCGAGCAGCCGGGCCAGCGGGGTAATGTCGGCGAGCTTGGGGTAGATCTCCTCGGAGCCGACGATCGAGCACGGAACGATCGGCACGCGCGCCTCGACCGCCGCAGAAGCGAATCCGCCGCGTCCGAACCGCTGCAGCTTGTAGCGCTGACGGTAGGGCTTGCCGACACCCTTGAATCCTTCGGGGAACCACTCCGGCCAGCTCGCCGGAGCGCAGCAGGCGTTCGGCGTCGGCGGGGCAGGCCAGGGTATGCCCGGCCTTGCGGGCCAACCCGCCCAGGATGGGCAGTTCGAAGACCAGATCAGCGGCCGGCAACCGCAGAAGCCGTTGTTTCGGGTGTCGGTCGTGCACGGCCAACTGGAGCATCAGTGCGTCGATGAGGAGTACGCCCGCGTGGTTGGCCACGATCAGGGCGCCGCCGGTTTCGGGGATGTTGTCGATTGCGGAAACACTGCCGGCCTCTCGGCCGGTTCGAACCCACCGGGGCGGGGATCAACGCGGCGTCGCTGTGGACAGTCGCGGAACGGTCAGCGGAGAGTGACGGTGATCGCGCTGCCGACCACTGTCGCGGTGACGCCGAGCAGGTGTTCGGTGATCATCGCGGCGATCGGCTGGATGTGGCGGTCCTTGCGGGCGACGACGGCGAGAGTGCGGGCGTCGATGACGTGAGTGAAGGCGAGATCGCCCACCGTCGTTGCCGCGAGCATGTCCCGCGGAAGCCTCGGAGCGGGTAACGCACGCACGGCGTCTCGCACCCGGCGGATAACGCCGACCGCGTGCTGCGGGATCTCGAGCGGGTGGTGGATCGGGGGCGGGGGCAGCATCGCGGTGGTCATCGCATTTCCTCGAATCTCCGGTATGGGCGGTTGTGTCGAGTCGCCGCCCTGCCGGGCCGGTGGGTCATGGATGACGCGTGTCATAACCGGGGGGGCTTGGCTGGCGAGCCTCGCACAGATCAGTTTATACAACAGAATATTGTAAAAACTAGGAGGTGGGTCACATGCCCGGCACGGACCCGGCGCTGCCGGTCGGGGTGAGATGGGCCAGGCACAGATCGGGTTCGGCGAATGCCTCGAGCCGCTCGACAGCCAGCGGCGCGGCCCGGCCCTCCAGCACGCCGTGCATCAGGCCCAGATGGATCGGGCACACCACACTCGCACGAGTTTCGGCCAGGTCGAGGAAGGGGCAGTGCCGCAACCGGATTCGCGTCCGACCGCTTTCGATGTCGGGTTCGGGGTCGAATCCGACCTCGTCGAGCACCCGCACCAAATCGCTCACAGCCTGCTCGGCGGTCGGCGCCACGGCATCCATGTCGCGAGTCAACGCGCGGCCCCAGCTGCGCCCGGCCTGCTCCGCACGATCCAACGGGTCGGGATCGGAGGCCAGCTGGGCGGTGAGGATATCGGCGCGCAACCGGTAGTTACGCCGCCCGGCGGGGTCCATCCCGCGATGGGCGCGAAACATTTGCGGAGGCCGGCCCGGGCCGGTGCGCGGACTGTCGACCCGCTCGGCCTGCCCGGCCTCGACCAGCGCCTCAAGGTGAAAACGCACCGTGTTCGGATGCAACTGCAGGTGCGCGGCGATATCGAGGATGCTCAACGCATCACGCGAGTCGCGCAATACCGCGAGCACCTCGCCGCGCCGCCCACCACCCGTCGCACGCGAGCCGGACGGCGTGGCAGCGGACCTCGTTTCGCGTGTCACGGCTGGGCGCTCCGTTTCGGCAGCGCGGCAACCAGCGGCGTATCCACCCCGGCGGGGCCGAGTTCGCCGCCGGGGTACGTCACCACCACGCCCGCCGAGGATGCCGAACCGAGAGGGCCGTCCGAACCTCACTCTCGGCGGTATCGACCCGTCGCTGACGCTGTACGACACGCTCGGTGAGTCGGTGCCGATCCTGTTGCCGCGCTTCGATATCGGCGCCACCGAGGGCGGCGATGTCGTCGCCCGTGGGTTCCGGTGACTCGTATCGCCGGCCGGTGGTGACGACCGTGTTCGATGTGCTGATGGCGCACTGTGCGGCGTCGATAGCCTCGCGACGCCGATGCCGGTGCGGTCGAAGCGGTGCTTGCCGGGAGCCACTCGCCGCCGCGATAGATCGAGGTGCCGCTGGCGTTAGTCGTCGTGTTGCTGATCTTCGTGCGCGGAAAGGAATTTCGGTCGCAGGTCGGTGTCGATTGCACTGGCGGGAGTGCTGTCCGGTGCGGTGTACTCGTGGCTGAACAGCTGGGGTCCGGCGGTTGCTCTGTCGCTCATGATGTGTTCTCTCTGTCGTTATCGGATATGTAGCTGGTGCGCGTTGCCGGATGTGTCGACCCGGCGGATGGTTCCGCTGCTGCGCCACTGTCGTAGGGCTGCTGCTCTGCCGGTGCGTCCGGGAAGCTGGGCCAGCAGTTGGTCGATCGTGGATTCGTCGTCGACGCGGCAAGCCATCGCCATCACGGCGCCGGCCCTGTGGGGATCGGTGCGTGGCGGGATGATCAGAAGGATCTGCCGCCGGTCGCTGGCGCCGAGGATTTCGATCGTATGCGCGGTGCCGTGCCGGTTCCCGTCGAGGCGGACACTGCGTCCGGCGTGGGCAAGTTGTTGTGGGGTGGGAGTCCATTCGCCGGGCTGGTAAACCACGCGGTGGATCGAGTCGAGCCGTCCCGCGATCGCGGTGATCAGGTGGGGCAGTTCGGCGGCGAGATCGGTGCTGTGTGGCCACCAAGCGCCGTCGACATACCCCGTTTTCGTCTCGGCTGTTTTGAGTTGCACGCGTGCGCAATGCTCGCGGTACAGGTGTGCGGGGTTGGGGATGGGGCGGGTCGGGCAGTTCATGCCGACGCTCCTGACTCGGCCGCGGATCGGCCGCATTGAGGGAAGCCGGCGACGTGACGACCATGAGATCGGTCGGGATGTCGCCGAGCCGTACCGTTCGCTCCGCTCAGGCGTCGCCGGCGCTGGGCCCGTTCGCGGGCCGTGGCGGTCCTGTGGTGAGCGATGGAGAACACACACCCCGAGCAAGCGAATCATGCAGGCGCTGGTTGCGAAGAGTGATCCAGCGGCGTTCGACCGCTCGTGGTTTGCCGATCCGATATTCGATCGTCAGGACCGTGATCCCGTCTCCGGATCAGAAGCGCCGAGCGGACCCTGTTGTCCACCGTCCGCTGCTACGAGACCGGGTGTCTACCTCGACGCTACGGGAATCTGCCGCCCGTGTCCACGTGGGCCCACGCCATCCGCGCACCGCCCATGCCCGGCCGGATGCCGGCGAACGCTCTGCCGCCCGGGTCGGCAACCCTCCGAAAAGCACGAAACCCGCGCCACAGGCGCGGGTTTCGTGGAGACTCGGTCCCTAGATGGCGCGAACGCTCTGGGCCTGCGGGCCCTTCTGGCCCTGGCCGATCTCGAATTCGACGCGCTGTCCCTCATCCAGGGACTTGAAGCCGGAGCCGGAAATCTCGGAGTAGTGGACGAAAACGTCGGGGCCTCCCCCGTCCTGAGCGATGAAGCCGAAGCCCTTTTCGCCGTTGAACCACTTCACACTGCCCTGCGACATACTGATGTACAACTTCCTGTTGCGAGCCGAGCGATCATGTCAACAACCCGTGCTCGTCAACCAGCATGTCACATGAACGCTGACCGGCCCGCGCCCGGCCCGGCCGAACGAACCTCGCCGATGTCTCTGCGGGCCGGGCACTGGGTGAATATGCCGATGAGAAGTCGGCACAACGCGACGCCGCTGAACCCGACCTCCGGGATTGGTCAGTGGTTGTGTCACTCCTGCTGCGGGAGACTACCGGTGGTGTAGGACACCGGCCAGCGGGTGACCCCCGGCGAGTGTGACCGGCCGGTGCCGTACTCGATGGTGGCGGCCGATTCGCCGGTGCGTGTGTCGGGCACGTTCACGTCGTCTCTGTGGAGTTGTTGCGCTGGTCGAGGGTGTGTTGCAGTTCGGTGTTGAGGCGTTGGGCCTCGGCGAGTTGGTCTTCGAGGATGACGATGCGGCACGCGGCGTCGAGGGCGTTGCCGGCGTCGACGAGTTCACGCACGCGTGCGGCGATGCGCAGCTGGTAGCGCGAATAGCGGCGGTGCCCGCCGGTGGATCGTTGCGGGGTCAGCAGTTGCGCGGCGTCGAGGCTGCGCAGAAACGCTTGGGTGACACCGAGGATTTCCGCGGCGCGTCCCATCGAGTAGGCGGGGTAATCGTCGTCGTCGAGCTTGTCGGCGGCACTGGAACCGTCGGCGGGGTGGGGGTTGGGTAGTTGCACAGGGCCTCTCGGTGTCAACGCCGACAGGCCCCGGCGCGGTTGCGCCGGGGCCTGGAATCTACGGAAGGGGGAATGATGTCATTACTGTTCACCAGCCCGTGAGGGCCGCTTTCACACACCGCATCCGCTGCTTTCCCGGATGCGGAACTGATGATCGTCTGTTCAGTGACCACCTCCTGGATCGCCAATATTGCTGCGGTGCTTGGACATTCGATTGTTCGGTGATGCTTCGTCCCCTTCCGGCGGGTCCGGTCGACTGCTCCGGGTCTATCTGTCATCCGCCGGAAGGGGACGGTGGAACCTAACTTCTTCCGGGCAGTTCACCTGCCCGGCCACTCGGACTCATTAATTCGAACAACAGCGACTCTACAACGACCTCCAGCGAATGTCTACACCCGACACGACAGATTTTCGGCTGCCGGTGGGAGTGCTTATGTCACATGCATGGGCCGGGTTTCGCGGGCATGGGTACCGGGTAGGACCGAGCGGACGTAGGGGGCGAGACTCAGGGGTACGGCTCCACCCGGGCGCGGGTTCAAGGTCGTGGATCGGCGAACCGCAGCACGGCTATCGGGAGCTGACATGGGCAATGACCCGGTACTCGAATTCGCCAACGAGGCGATTCGGCGCTCGTCAGCGCGGATGTTCGCCGCCGACGCCAGACTCGCCGCAGCTCGACACCGCGCGCCGCACCGCGACCCACACCCGAAGGCCGCTGTTTCATCCGCTCAGGCCTGCGAGCGGTCCCAACAGCCCTCGCGGTTGAGCGTCGGCGAGTGCGCACAGCATCAGCAAGGGACACACTGGAAGTGGTAGCGTGGCCTGCGATTTCCCGGCTGGACACGGTGCCGGCGTGAGATGACCAGTGGCAGGGCTCCCTCGCCGGCACCGGGCCTTCCGGTCCCTCGATTCCCCGGCTCAATGAGGAAGTCAAGGGCACAACAAGCCGGCTTGGGCAAACCGGCCCGCGGAAACCCGTGGCACACACCAAAACATCGGCGAAAGCGCCGCCCCGACAGCGTGTGATGTTGTGGCGCTTCACAACCTAGCGCATACCCCGGGCGAGCGAACCCGCATCCGGCAACTTCGCAGACACGAAATCGACAGCTCCGCTGCCTGTTTCGCTCGCGCGACCGCTCACCGTCTTCTACGGTGAGGTCGAGGGCCCCGGCGGACCGAGCCGCCGGGGCCCTCGTCGCGCTCGGCCGTGAGGGCTCCGGCGGTAACTTCGAGCGCAGACAATGACCGGACCGATTTGGGCGCAAGCGGTTACATTCCGATCCCGGATTCGTTCAATTCAGCGACGCGAAAACCACTTAATTCGACCATAAGTAGCACACCGGGCACAGCGAATTTCTTCAGGCCACGAAACCGGCACGTCGTCGCGTCACGATCGAGTCGATCCACCACAATGCTGCACATGACGAACACGGCCGTAAGCGGGTTGGCAAATCGGCAGGCAGACCGGGTTCACCATGCATCGCAGCCCCGGGAGGGATTTCGGCCCGATATCGAGGGGTTGCGAGCAGTCGCGGTCGTGGCGGTTGTGTTGTTCCATGCGGGAATTCCTGGAATCAGCGGTGGATTTGTCGGCGTAGACGTCTTTTTCGTGATTTCCGGATTTCTGATCACCGGAATACTGTGCCGGGAGGTGCGAGCCGGCGGCACCGTCGCGCTGGCCCGTTTCTACGGCGCACGTGCTCGGCGGCTGCTGCCCGCGGCGGGCATCGTGGTGGTCGCCACCGCGATCGGCGCGGCGGTGCTGCTGCCGCCGCTGCAGGCGCGCCAGGTCCTCGGCGACGGGATCGCCAGTGCGTTGTATGTCGGGAACAATCGGCTCGCCCTGCGCGGCACCGACTACCTCGCGGCGAACGAGCCCCCTTCGCCGTTCGAGCACTTCTGGTCACTCGGCGTGGAGGAACAGTTCTATCTGGTGTGGCCGCTGCTCATCGTCGCGGCGGCGTGGCTCGTGCGGCGCCGCCGCACCGGATCGGCCACCGCACTCCCCTACCTGATCATTCTGGCGGTGGTCGCCGCGCTCTCGTTCGCGATCTCACTGATCTGGACCGGCACGCTCCCGCCGTGGGCGTTCTTTTCGCTGCCCGCCCGGGCGTGGGAATTGGCCGCCGGCGGCCTGATCGCGCTCTCGGTTGCCGTGTGGTCCCGGTTGCCGCACTCGGTGGCCGCGCCGGCCGGATGGATCGGTCTTGTTCTGGTCGTGGTGGCCTGCACCCAGTTGAACGGCAGGACACCGTATCCCGGCAGCGCGGCCCTGCTGCCCGTCGTGGGCACCGCTCTGATGATCGTATCCGGCTGCGCCGCAGCACGTTTCGGGGTCGGCTCGCTGCTGACCCGCGGTCCGATACGGGCGATCGGCGGCTTGTCCTACGCCTGGTACCTGTGGCATTGGCCGGTGTTGCTGCTGGCGCCGCATATGCTGGGACACCCGCTCGGGCGAGTCGGCGCATTCGGTGCGCTCGTGATGGCCGGCGGGCTTGCCATGCTCACCCAGTGGACGATCGAGAATCCGGTTCGCTTCGCGGCGCCGTTGCGGAACTCGGCCGTGCGCAGTCTCGCCTGCGGGGGGACCTGCACCGCGCTCGCCGCGAGTGTGGCACTCGCGCTGCTCGTGCTCGTACCCGCCCCGGTCGGGCACGGTGTGGCGGCACCGTCCCTCGTACTCACCACGCCCCGGGACTCGGCCGCGCCCGCCGCCGACCCCCGCGACGAGGCGGTCCGGCAGCTGATGGCACAGGCGCACACCGCGGTCGCCGCCTCGGCCGAAATCCGTGCTGTCCCATCAAATCTCACCCCTTCGCTGGACAGCGCACCCGGCGACAAGGCCGATGTGTTCACCAATGGCTGTGTCCGGTCGTGGCGCGAGGCCGGCCAGGCCGAGTGCGCCTCGGGTGATCCGGACTCGCCCACCACGGTGGCCTTGGTGGGCGATTCCCATGCGGCGATGTGGAATCCGGCGCTGGAGCCGATCGCCGAGGCGCGGCACTGGCGGCTGGAAACGATGGCCAAGGTCACCTGTCCACTGCTGGACCTGCCCATCACCAGCCCGTACCTGGACCGGGAGTACACCGAATGCGAGCAATGGCGCGGCCAGATGCTGAACCGGCTGCGAAACGAACACCCGCGGTTGATCGTCCTGGACATGTCCCGGCGCTACGGCGGCGATTTCGGTTTCGTCTCCTACGATCGAGCCTGGGTCGAGAGCCTGGGCCACCTGGTTGCCCAGTTGCGCGCGATCGGTTCGGCCGTCCTCGTTCTCGGGCCGATCCCCGATCCCCACACCACGGTGCCGACGTGCCTGTCCGAACACCTCGACGATGCCACCGCATGCGCACCCGCACGCCCGGTCGGAGTGAACGACGCCGGTGTCGCGGCCGAGCAGGCAGCAACCACGGCAGGCGGCGGCCAGTACGCCGATCTCACCTCGATGTTCTGCACCGCCGCCCGCTGTCCCGTCATCGTCGGCAATACCTTGGTGTTCCGCGACGACAACCACCTCACGGTCAGCTACGCCCAGATCCTCGGACCCGCGATCGGCGCCCTCACCGACCGCGCCCTCGCCCATGAATGACGAGCGTCGGGTACCGGGACCGACGCATTGCCCGCTCGGCTCCTACGGCAGAGTGGTCGCGGACATGAAGTTCCACAGTCGATCTCGCAAGTCCTCGCCGGCTGCGCCGGACGGCCATTGATGCAACTGCCCGTTTTCCACCCGGTACTGCACGGAGGTCCCGCTCCGGCACGGTCCGTATCCTGCCGTCGTGCCGAATGTGTCGCTGGACTTGGCCGGCGGGACGGGGCAGCCATCGCGATCTACCCATGCGTCGACGTTGGCCACACCGGCCAGCGGATCGGAGATCGGGTCGATCTGCCCCTGGGCGATGCCGGCGGAGATCGGCCGAGCGGGTTTGCAGGGCGACCCGGGACTGGGAACCAGCAGGGTTGGGTTCGGGAGGGTGGGATCCCCGCCCTCCCAAGAGGTTACGTCCGCGAAGACGTCGGGGGCATCGCACGCCATCCGCTGCGACATGATGCCACCGTCGGACCACCCGCTGCTGTAGACGCGTGCGGTGTCGACGCACCACGTCGCCTCGATGTCGGCGACGACCGAGCGCAGGAACTGGACATCGATCGAGCCCTGCTGAAACTCCCAATCGTTGCCCACCAGACCGTTACCGGGATCCAGCGGCAGATTGTTCGCGTTGCCCTGCGGGTAGGCGACGATGAAGTGGTGCGCGGCCGCATAAGGAGTCCAGCCCGAGACCTGCTCGAAATCTGCCGCATTGCTGGCATTCCCATGCTCAGCGAGTAGCAGCGGCACCGAGTGTCCGGTCAGGCCGGCAGGAACGTCGAGCCGATAGATCCTGGTACCGATCGTCCGTACAACGGTGCCGGCTGTCGGTGCCAGGCCGCACTGCGCCGCGGCGAGTCGAATTCCGCTCCGATCACTGTGTGCCCCATTCCCAACCTGCAACGACGTGACGACTGCTGCGATGGCGGCCACGGCCGCGGCGAGTCGAATTGCGATAGCGCGCATACTTTCCCATCATCGAGCCGACGACGGGCAGTAGCCTACTGCGGCCGCGATTCTCACCAGTGGTAAACGGCCGAATCGGTACCGACGCGCGGTCGCCCCAGCAACGTGCGGCTGCTCGCAGCGGGGCGGCTATGCGGCCGGCGGTCGCAGCCGGCCGCTGAGCACCGGGCGTTGGATGAGGTCCTCCCGAGAGGTGTTGAAGCCCGTGACGAGCTCGCCGTTCTCGGCGTACCCATGGTGGAGTTCCTGTTCCCGGATCGGCGCCCAGGAACCACCACCATCGATACGTTCGCTTCCTGCGTGGACGGATCCACCGCGATCAGGTCCGCAAGAGCAGGATCCGACTGTACAGCGTGCCTGGATCGTCTGCGTCGCACTCGAAGCCGCGCACTCGAAGCCGGCATCGTCAGCCTCGACTGAGTCTTCGCCACCCCCTCGACCGAGGTAGCTTGTCATTGCCTGACGGTGACGCGGAGGGAAACTCCGATTGAATACTTCCCTCAGCAGGCAATTTCCGCTCGATACTCGAGCGCTGGAGGTTTGCTAGCGATGGCGGAGCGGGTAACAGAACAGTAGGTCGGCGTCCTGCCCGGCGCCGGCCTGCGCGTGAGCCGGAAGGCATGACGGGTTACGCAAAGTCGTTGCGGTGCCGCCGGGCCGATCGCCACCCCGGCGGCATCGCTACGTTCGGTGAGACGGCAATGTTCGCCGACAACAGGCTGGGTCGCCGAAAGCCGGCTGTGGTCAGGGCGTCGGCGGCAGCATCGGGGACGGGGGCTCGTGAACCGTGACGAGAACGACGACGTCGCCGTAGGGGGCGCTTCCCCGTGCCAGCCGGTGGCCGAACTTCGCCAGGGGGATCTGCCACCGGTACTTGGCCTCGATCTCGGCCTGAACGAACGACACCAACGTGCCTGCGGTCACTACCTGCGCGTGCCCCTGGCGCTGATGGGACCCCAGCGCCGGATGTCCGCGCCAATCGCCGGCCTGGACGAGCACACGGCCGTCGCGCAGCAGATCGTCGGCTTCCGGAGCTCGGGAGGAGACGCGAAATGCCAACTGGCCGAGTCCGATAGGGACAACCAGCCGTGGCACGGTCACCAACTGCTTCGGCCCGGCGACCCGGGTGACGAGCACCGTCTTGGCTTGCTGCCACTCGCGCGCGACCCCGGTCGCCGGAACCCGGTTTCGCGGCGTCGCCCGCGCCACCGGGACCGGGCGTGCGAGCCGAAGGGGTGCGGTGGGAATATCGGTCAGGGTGTCTGTCATCGCATTCGCTCCTCTCCGCGACGAATTCCGTTGCCTGCTATCGCCGCCAAGGCGTACCGGAGACCGGCCTGGACCACCGGCCGCGCCGTGCCGGGGCCGGCACGCGCCGTTCACGAAGGAGAGAGTGCCCAGTCCTCGAGGGATCTCACGGATCCGGCAGCTCGGGCTCGATCGGCCCCCGCACGAGCATCCTTGATCGGCCGACTTCGATGGTGCACGCACGTGGGCGCCTCGGCAACGATCCTGATCACAGTGGGCGCGCGGCGGCGAGCAAGTGGGGCTCATCGACGCGCACTCGATCGCCGTCGATTCCGAGTTGCGGCTGTCATGCGGACGCGGGCACTACGCCGCCGCTGACCTACTCGACCGAGTTCCACACGGTAGCTGCGCCTTTGGTGTGCGGACCGCGGTGAGCACCTGGACCGCGCCTACAACCAGTCCGCCCAGCACTGCCGCAGAAGTGCGCACATCGGGATTCGCGCCCAGTAGACCCACGCGCGACGCGAATGACGTTGTCACGCATCGGATTCGGCGGGCGATGGATCACCCTCGGACACCTGATCGTCTGCCGCGGCATGGCGCCGCAGTCGCAGAGCCAGCTCCACATGACCGTTGTCGAGCAGGAAACCCAGAAACAGCGCGCGAAACGCCGAATGCACCGAATCCGGCGGCAGCGTGCCCGGCACCGCCAGTTCGTGCAATGCCAACCCGTGCGCCAGGGCCGTGAACGCCGGTGCGGCCGCGTCGGGCTCCGGGGCTCCGGCCGCGCGCACACCCGCGGCGGCGGCCCGGCGTGCGGCATCGAGCGCCCGTGCGGCGGCATCGCGGAACTCCGGGTGCCGCGCGGAGTGCAGATAGGCCTCGAACAACGCCGGCGTCTCCGGCGAGCGCGGGGTCGCGGCCGACGACAGCGCGGCGGCGATCTCGTCGGGTGTGCTGTGCGCCTCGGCCAACGCCTCGGCGAGCGCGACCTGGGTATCGGCGTCGGCGTCGGTATAGACCCGCAGCGCTTCCTCGGTCAGCGCGTCGATCGAGTCGAAGAAGTAGCCGACCGTGGTCAGCGGCAGTCCGGCTCGTTCGGTGACCGCGCGATGAGTCACCCCGGCCACGCCCACGGTCGCGGCGACCTCGACAGCGGCCGCGAGCAGGGCTTCGCGGCGAGCCAGGGCACTGGGACGGTGGCGGCGCGCGGTCACGATGCAACCCTAGGCCATCTCTGTAAGTTCTTACAGTTTTCCTCTGGGCAGAGTCTGTACATTCTTCTAGACTCAGCCGCCATGACGTCCCTTCACGCATTTCGCGACGATGCGCTCGCCGAGCACGACGCGGTCGCCCTCGCCGAACTGGTCCGCAACGGTTCGGTGAGCCCGCAGGAACTCGCCGCCGCCGCCATCGAGCGAGCACGCGCGGTCGACCCGCAACTGGACGCCGTCGCCTGCGCGATCTACGACGCCCCGCGCTATCACTCGAAGTCCGATTCCGCCCTCTACGGCGTGCCGACGTTCGTCAAGGACAACACCGACCTGGCGGGACTGCCGACCAACCACGGCAGCGAGGCGTTCCGGGCGCGGCCGGCCGCGAAGAACGGCGCCTACGCCGAGCAGTTCCTCGGCACCGGACTGACGGTGCTCGGCAAATCGCGACTGCCGGAGTTCGGCTTCAACGCCACCACCGAATTCATGACCGAACCTCCGACGCGCAACCCGTGGGATCTGGATCGCTCGATCGGCGCCTCGTCGGGCGGTTCGGCCGCACTCGTCGCCGCGGGCGTGGTGCCGATCGCACACGCCAACGACGGCGGCGGATCCATCCGCATCCCGGCCGCATGCGGCGGGCTCGTCGGGCTCAAGCCGAGCCGCGGCCGCCACATCGACGGCGAACAGGCCCGGCATGTGCCGATCCACATGATCTCCGAGGGCGTGCTCACCCGCACCGTGCGCGACACCGCGGCCTTCGTCGCCGCTGCCGAAAACGTCTGGCGCAACCCGAAACTCGCCCCCATCGGCGAGGTCCGCGGCCCGGCACAACGACGGCTGCGCGTCGGGCTGCTCATGCGCAGCGTCACCGGAGCCGAGGTCGACGCGCCCACCCGCGCCGCGGTCGAGCACACCGCCACACTGCTGGAGAAGGCCGGGCACGTCGTCGAACCGATCGCCCTCCCGGTCACCGAGCAGTTCGCGGTGGATTTCGTCCAATACTGGGCGCTACTGGCCGATCTCGCGGTGAGCACGGGCAAGCTCATCCTGGACCGGTCGTTCGACGCGGCCGCCACCGACGGACTCACCCGCGGACTGCGCGCCCATCACCGCCGCAACCTGCACCGCACGCCGACGGCGCTGCGCCGGCTGCGGCGTATCCCGGCGGCATATGCGCGAATGTTCGCCCGGCTCGAAGTCGTTGTGTCGCCGGTACTCTCGCACACCACACCGCCGCTGGGCCACATCGCCCCGACAGTCGCCTTCCCGGAACTGATCGACCGGCTCACCCGCTACGTCAGCTACACGCCACTGAACAACATCGCCGGCACCCCGGCGATCTCCCTGCCGATGGGCCGTACCACCGAAGGTCTGCCGGTCGGCGTGCAACTATCGGCTGCCCACGGTGACGAACGCACCCTGATCGAACTGGCCTACCTCCTCGAAGCCGAACAACCCTTCCCCCGCATCCAGGAGCACCCGAACCCCTGACACCACGGTGCGGCGAGAGGTGTGGCCACGTGCGTGCTGTATGGATGGATTGCGACAGCGGGTTCGATGATGCGCTCGCATTGATGGTGCTCGCGCGCGCACCTCACATCGAGCTCGTCGGAATCTCTACCGTGGTGGGAAATGCCAGTCTGGCCAACACCACCGCCAACACTCTGGCCGTAGCCGAGTTCTGCGGACTGAACACACCGATCTACCGCGGGGCCGCCAAACCGCTGGCGCAGGAGCCGCAGACCATCGAACGGCTCCTCGGCGCCGGCGCCATGGGCACCCTGGGGCGCCGTTTCCCCACCGCCGGTCGCACCGCCGAGCCCGTCGATGCGGTTCACGCGTTGGCAGCAACGCTGCGCTCGGCCGCACCGAGGTCGATCACCATCCTGGCGACCGGGCCGCTGACCAACATCGCCGTGGTGTTGCTGCTACACCCCGAGCTGGTCGACGCCATCGACTCGATCGTGTGGATGGGCGGCTCGACGGCCGGCGGGAACCACACCGCCGCCGCGGAATTCAACGCCTACGCCGACCCCGAAGCTCTCGACGGGGTACTGCGCTCCGACGCCGCGGTCCGCATGTTCGGCCTCAATCTCACCCACCAAGTCCTCATCACTCCCGAGCACGAGCAACAGGTGCGGGCCATCGGCACCGAACGTGCCGCCATCGTCGCCGACCACGTCGGCTTCTACCTGCGCATGAGCGACCCCGCGACACCCCGAGCCGCAGCCCTGCACGACCCCTCCGCCGCCGCCTACCTTCTCTGGCCGGATCTGTTCGAACTCGCCCCCGCCCGCGTCGATGTCGAACTCGGCCGAACCATCGGCCGCGGCGCGACCATCTGCGAGTTCCGGGTCCCCCGCAAGGCCGACCCGAACGCCCTCGTTGCCACTACCGCACAAGGCGACGAAGTCGTGACCCGCATCATGGCCGCGATATCCGCACACCTCAGCTGAGTCGGCGCACCCCGGGAGCCGGAGTTATCAGAAGGCGAAATCAGCTGCGGGAGTGCATCATTCGTCACTTACCAGGGCTCGGCCCGCTTTCCTCGGTGATAGCAGAAACCGGGACGACGCTCACCGGTCGACAGCGGAGGATCCGCGGTCGTTGCGGTAGCGGCCGGGGGATGTGCCGAATTGCTTCTTGAACGCGTGGGAGAAGGCGTAGGGGTTGGCGTATCCGACCTGTTCGGCGATGGTGGGCAAGGGGTCGGTGGTGTCGCGCAGCAGTGCGGCGGCTCGCGTCAGGCGCCACCAGGTCAGATATCCCATCGGCGGCCGGCCGACGAGGCCGGCGAATCGGCGCGTCAGAGTGGCGCGCGAGACTCCGGTTTCCGCGGCGAGGCTGTCGGTGGTCCAGGGCGCGGCCGGTGCGGTGTGCAGTGCCCGCAGGGCGGTCGCGGTGACCGGGTCGGTGAGCGCGGCCGACCAGAGACCCGCGTCGTTCTCGTTCATCCACGCGCGGATCATGTAGACCAGCAGCAGATCGAGCAGGCTCGGAACGGCGATGCAGGAACCGGGGCTGCGCTGGTCGGCTTCCAATGCCAGCAGGTCGATGGCGGCGCGCAGTTCGCGATGATCGCCGATGCGATCCGGAAGGTGGATGACGGTCGGCAACTCCGCAACGAGGGGATGCTGCCCTCGGCGGTCGAGCCGATACGTCCCGCACAACACCTCGAAACCGCCTGCGCCCGAGTCTGTTTCATTCGGCTGTGCCGCACGCCATTGCTCGAACGGGATCGCCCGCGTCGCGGCCGGCGTGTCGGTGGCCCGGTCGGCGAGCAGATGCCCGGTCCCGTGGGGCAGCAGAACCGCGTCGCCGGTGCCGAGGGTCACCGGATCGCCCTGGTCGGGAAGCAATCGGCAGCTACCCCGCAACACGATGTGGAAGCCGGCGCCGGAGTAGGGCGCGAGCCGGGTGCACCAGTCGCGCTCGCGGGTGAACAGCCGGCTCGACGACGGCTGCCCCAGGCGCACGGCCGCGATCGCATCGCTCAGCACATCCATAGAACAATCCTACGGATAACGCTCACGGCTGATCCGTTCACGTATTCAACTGTGCATCCTGGGCATTGATCAGCTCGGCTGCGGTCCATACCGTCGCGAGTATGGAAAGTTCGCAGAGCATCGTGCTGGGTGATGTCGAAATCTTCCGCGTGATCGAATGGCAGGGCACCCTGATGCCAGGCCCCGACCTGCTGCCGGACACGACCGATCGGACCTGGCGCGCCAACGAGGACTGGCTCGCACCCGATCATTGGGATCCCGCTACCGAGCTGGCGGTCGCGGCAATCCAAACCTGGGTAGTGCGCAGCGCCGGGCGCACGATCCTGATCGACACCGGGGTCGGCAACGGGCGCGAACGGCCCGCCCGCGCGTTGTTCCACCACCGCCAGGGTGATTTCCTCGACCGTCTGGCTCGTGCCGGGGTGCATCCGGACGATGTGGATCTCGTGATCAACACTCATGTGCACGGCGATCACGTCGGCTGGAACACCCACGACGTCGACGGGCAATGGGTGCCGACATTTCCCAACGCCCGGTACCTGATTCCGGCCGCCGACGACGCCTACTTCGGGCCCGACGGCGGCTACGCGGGCGGGCGCCGCCCCGACGACCGGCTGCTCTACGACGACAGCATCGCACCGATCCATCGTGCCGGTCAGGCAGTCCTCTGGGACGACAGCTACCGGATCGACGAGAACCTGATCCTGGAATCCGCGCCCGGCCACACCCCGGGTTCCGCGGTGCTGCACGTGGACTCCGGCAGCGACCGCGCCGTCTTCGTCGGCGATATGGTCCACAGCCCGCTGCAACTGCTCGAACCCTCGCACAGCAGCTGCCTCTGCCTCGACCCACACCGGGCCGCCACCACCCGGCGCCGAATTCTCGAACGCGCCGCCGACCGACGGCAACTGGTGATCCCCGCCCACCTCGCCGGGCCCGGAGCAGTCGAAATACACCGGACGGGAACACATTTCACACTCGGCGAATGGGCCGTGGCCGCAGCGGCACCACGCTGACATCGGCAACCCCGGACTCCCGCATCGCCGACCTGGCCCGTTGGGCGCCGCGGCCACGCAGGGCCGTACGTGCGGTCGGCAGTGCGATGACCAGCGCCGTCACCGACCCGGTGCGGTGCCCACGGTTTAGAGACACGACTCGGGTAGAGATGCGCGAAGCGGCCCGGAACCGACCGCGTGGACCACAATGGGGACCGTATCGGGCTTGTCGGCAACAGTGAGGAGTACAGCGATGGCGGTGCATGTCAATGTCGACAATTTCGTACGGGCCGAGACGGATCGGATGTTCGCCGATCTGCAGCGCGACGCCGGCGGGATCAACACGTTCCTGCACAACCGGGAACCGGCCGCGATCGATCGTCAGACCGTGATCCGCCTCAACCGCGACACCCTCTACAGCTTCGCCGTCGTCGACCTCGCCGCGGGCGCGACCGTGACGCTGCCCGAACACGGCGGCCGCTACCTGTCGGCCATGGTCGTCAGCGAGGACCACTACGTCGAGAAGGTCTTTCACGATGCCGGGTCCTATGAACTGCGGTCCGACGACTGCGGCACCGACTACGCCCTGGTGGCGGTGCGGATCCTCGCCGACCCGAATTCCGCCCGGGACCTCGCGGCGGTTGCGGCCCTGCAAGACGGACTCTCGCTCACCGCGGGCTCGGCGCGTGAGTTCGTCCCACCCCGCTACGACACCGCCGGCCTGGACACCACCCGCACGGCGCTGCTGACCCTGGCCGCGGGTATGAACGGTTTCGACGCGACGTTCGGCCGCCGCGATCAGGTCGACCCGGTGCGTCATCTGATCGGTACGGCGGCCGGCTGGGGCGGGCTGCCCAGCGAGGAAGCCTCCTACGTCGGCGTGGCTCCCGACCTGCCGCCCGGCAACTACGAGTTCACCCTGCGCGAGGTGCCCGTCGACGGGTTCTGGTCGGTCTCGGTCTACAACGCGGCCGGCTATTTCGAGAAGAATCCGCGAAACAGCTACAGCGTCAACAACATCACCGGAGTGCCGAACGCGGACGGATCGGTCACGGTCCGGTTCGGCGACTTCCCCGACAGCGTCCCCAACGCGATCCCCACCCCCGAGGGCTGGAACCTCGTGGTCCGGTTGTACCGGCCCCGCCCCGAGATCCTTACCGGCACATGGACGCTGCCGGAGCTGGTGCCGGCCCGCGAGTGACCGCTCCACGATCCACCCTTCGTGTCGGTTTCCGAAATGCGTTCGCTTCGCATACCCACTCCCCACAGCTGCCCCGGTGAAATACTGGTACCCGGTATCACCAACTGCCGGCGACAGTTTCGGGCCGGCGGATGCCGCTCACGGATTGGGAGACGTTTGTGCAGTACATGCCCCAGATCGCATCGGATATCGCCGCAATGCACGCCCAGTACCAGGAACTTCTTCATGGGGATCGATGGTCACTGCGCGCTCTGTTCAGTACCGACGACTGCGATATCGCGCAATATTGCAGCAGTTTCAGACCCAACCGGTTCGGCGCCCAAGCCTGCGCGGAGGTCGAGGCCTTCTGCCGCAGGCACCGGATCTGGCTGGAAAGGAGTGGTGCCGCCTACAACTCGATGACGCCCTACCTGCATCCGCGGACGATCAGCCTCGCGCGGATGACGACGATCGGTATCTACAACGCAATCCTGTTCGCGCTCAACGACACCGTGGGCCGCGAGAAGTTCGGCCATCTGTCCGAGGCCGAGCGAGCGCAGGCACAACTCGAGGTCGACCGGCTGTGTCGATTATTCGAGTCCGGCCGGATCCGGCCGGACAACTCCACGCCCATTGTCGAGGCAACCGTCGAATTCTTGACGACCCTCACCGATCAAGCCGAGCCGGTGTGGCTGGAGCGATTCCGCGCATCGACAATCGACCATTTGCGCTCGGCGATCCGCGATCAGAATGTCGGCGCGCGCGGTGACCTGCTCAGCGTCGACGACTACATCACCCTGCGTAACGAGGTCTCGGGGATGTACCCCGCGATCCAGCTGTGCGAGTTCGCGCGCGACACCACACTGCCCTGGGACCGGCTCGCGGCCGCGGGTCTCGCCGAGGATCTGCGCACGCTGGAACGTCTCACCGCCGAAGTCGGAGCGCTGATGAACGATGTCTTCTCCTTCGAGAAGGAGGTTATCGTGGACCGCTCGGATTTCAACCTCATCTCGATTCTCCTGCTCAATACGCCCGGCGCGACGCTGGCCGACGCCGTGCTCGGCGCCGCGCAGATCGTGCGCGAGCGATTGACCGACTTCCGCAGGCTGCGGCAGGATCTGCTCGACCGCTGCCCCGCACTCAGCCCACCACTGGCCACCGCCGTCACCGCCTACGCCGACGACCTCGATCAATGCGTCCAAGCGAGCTGGGTGTGGCAATGCGCCACCTCCCGCTACAAGGGCCGGTCGATATTCGTCGAGGCTCACCACCGGTGAGCAGTCCACCGATGACGTGACGAATCGGGCATGCAGTACCTTTGTCTGCAGCGTCACGATCAGCAGTACCAGCCGGGGGAAGTATCGCCGGGCACCGAAGTAGCAGCAGAAGCGCATCGGACATGGGGAGTTGGAGTGGACGATCTGAGCACGGCACTCGCCCAGCAATGGGAGCGCGCGCTGGCGACGATTACCACTCACCCTTCCTACGCCACCGTAGAAATTTCGTTTCTGCGCGATCTTCTGGAAGAACTCCACGCCAGTCTCACCGCGGAGACCTTCGACGCGGCCGCCGGCTCCCGAGTGGGAGCGGCGCTGGCGGGTGCCCGGCTCACCGATCCCGCGGTGCCGGTCGTATCCGCGCCGGTATTGCACCGACTCACCGAATTCAGCGATCACCCCGAGACCGGCCCGCGCATGGCCGCCCTGCTCGTCGCGTTCGGCCACGGCCACCACTTCCTCGCCGAAGCGATCAGGGCCGACGATGTCGAGGAAGGCCAGCGCCGGTTCCGGCTCGTGTTCGACCACGCGTCCATCGCCATCGCGATCGGCGACACGAATGGTGTTCTGCTGGAAGCCAACCCCCATCTGGCCGACATGATCGGGGTACCGGTCGAGTCGCTGCGCGGCATCAGCGTCTACGACTTCGCCCACCCCGACGATCAGGCCGCGATCCGCGCGATGGTCTACGACGACCTCGTGCCGGCCAGGGCCGGCACGGCGAAGATCGAACGGCGCCTGCAGCGCGCGGACGGCAGCACCGGATGGGCCACCTTCGCGATCACCTATGTCCGGAGCGCGTTCGGGCCGGACTATCTGCTCGCCATCGGCGAAGACGTCACCGAACGCCACCAACTGCAGGAGCAGCTCCACTATCAGGCGCGCCACGACGCGCTCACCGAGCTGCCCAACCGCCGCCATCTCCTCGACACCCTCAAATCGGTGATCTCCGCGGCCGGCGAGAACGATCTGATGGGACTGTGCTTCACCGACCTGGACCACTTCAAAGAGGTCAACGACCGATACGGGCACGGCGTCGGCGACCAGGTGCTGGCCACCGTCGCCCGTCGCCTGCACGACAGCCTGCAAGACGACGGATGCCTGGTCGCGCGAATCGGCGGCGACGAATTCGTCACCCTCATCCCGCCCCCGGCCGACACCCGCAGAGTCGCGGCGGTCGCGGACCGCCTACGCGGCGCCCTCTCGCATCCCCTCATCGTCGGCGGTCACCGGCTCCACATCTCCGCCAGCATCGGAGCCGTCGTCACACCGGTCGCCGACAAGGACCCGGAATGGCTGCTCGACGCGGCCGACACCTCGCTGTACGACGCCAAATCCGGCGCCCGCGGCAACTGGATCCTGCACACCGTCCACGCGGCCGAGGGTGCCGACGACAGCTCTGCCCGATGCGGAAACGCTTGAGGCGCACCGGGTTCGACGGCCGCTACGCGCGGGTCGGCAACACTCGATAGACGATCTCCACACCGCCACCGTCCAACGGCCGCGAACTCTCGAATGCCAGATCGGTCTGCGGATTCAGCGAATCGGTCAGGCGCATGCCGCTTGCCGGTGGAGACGGTGCTTCACTCGCCCCGGTAGCGCACCTGGAATTCCTTGATCCCGTTCAACCAGCCCGACCGCAATCGGCGTGGGTCCCCCAGTTTGCGAATGTCGGGAAGGTGGTCTGCGACGGCGTTGAAGATCAGGTCGATCTCCAGTCGGGCCAGGTTGGCGCCGATGCAGAAGTGCGCGCCCGTACCGCCGAATGCCAAGTGCGGGTTGGGATCACGAGTGATGTCGAAGGTGTACGGCGCGTCGAAAACCTCTTCGTCGAAATTCGCGGATCGGTAGACGATCAGGACCCGCTGACCCTTCCGGATCGGTACGCCACCGAGTTCGGTGTCCTCCAGCGCGGTGCGCTGGAACGTACTCACCGGCGTCGCCCAGCGGACGATCTCATCGACGGCGGTCTTGGGCCGCTGCGACTTGAAAAGCTCCCATTGATCCGGGTTTTCGAGAAACGCGATCATGCCGTGCGTGATCGCGTTACGAGTGGTCTCGTTGCCCGCGACGGCCAGGAGGATGACGAAGAAGCCGAACTCCTCGGAGGTCAGCGCTTCTCCGTCGACGTCGGCGTGGACCAGTTCGGTCACGATGTCGTCGGCCGGCTGCGACTTTCGCGCCTCGGCCATCTGCCAGGCGTAGGCAAGCAGTTCGGCGGAGGCGGCCAGCGGGTCGACGCCGGCGTACTCCGGGTCGTCGTAGCCGATCATCTCGTTGGACCACCGGAAGATCTTCATCCGGTCCGCCTGCGGCACGCCGATCAATTCCGCGATCGCCTGCAACGGCAATTCACACGCCACCTGCGTGACGAAGTCACCCGCGCCCGCCTCGGCGGCCGCGGTGACGATGGCCTCGGCGCGGGCGGACAACTCCGCGCGCAGCCCGTTGACCGCCCGCGGCGTGAACCCTTTCGAGATCAGCTTGCGCATCCTGGTGTGTTGCGGCGCATCCTGATTGAGCAGAACGAGCCGCTGCATTTCCATCCGCTCGGGGGTGAGCTCGACGCCGTATCGCGGCAGCGCGGTGTTCTCGGCATTGGAGAACACATCGCTGCGCCGCGACACCTCCTTGACGTCGGCGTGTTTGGTCACGACCCAGAATCCGTCGTCCGGAAAACCGTCGGAACCGGGCGACTTCGCATTCCACCAGATGGGAGCCGCACGGCGCAGTTCCGCCAGCTCTTCGACCGGCACCCGCCGGGCCCACATATCCGGATCCGTGACATCGAAATCTCGCGGGATATCGGGACGCGTCGCACGCATATCAACCACCGGGCCGTCATCGCTGACTGAAACAGGTTCTAGAGGTATTCAAGCACAATCAGCGGCCGCTCATACCCGTCTCCAGCGACCTCGATGGTCGTGGCAACCGGCCGCGACGGTGGAATCCGGGACATCCGGCGGCCGAAAGTCCTCCCGGACGTAGACCAGTGACCCGGCCATGCCGGACGTTGCACCCTTCCACCCGAACAGCGCTCTCGACGAGTCTGGATCCGACGCGGCTTCTTTTTTGTCCGAGGTTTGCCGCATCCCGCGACGATGGGTGACCGGGTTGCGCAGCACCAACGGCGAGGCCGCCGAGACGACGTCAGGAGTTCCGATGCCCCACTGGCGAGGCCCGCTGCGACCCGACCGTCCGACCGGGACAGAGCCACAACACCATCGCTCCGCAAGGCTGCGATCACGATCGGTTGTCGTCGAGGGCAGGATTGCCCGTTATTCGGCCGGCGGACACGGCCCCCGGGTGCTCTTCCTGCACGGCTGGGGATTGGGAAGATACGCCTATACCCGCCCGCTCGAGGAACTCGTTCGAATGGGAGTGCACGTCTTCGCCCCCGCGCTTCCCGGCTTCGGGGGCACCGCCGGGTTGCCGATCGAGGATCGGTCTCTCGCCGGCTACGCCCGGTGGGTCGGAGATTTCATCGAGGCGATCGACCTACCGCTACCGGTCACCGTGGTCGGGCACTCCTTCGGCGGCGGTGTCGCGATCCAGGCCGCGCACGATCTGCCGGAGCTCGCCGAGCGGCTCGTGCTGGTGAACTCCATCGGTGGCTCGGCATGGACCGACGGTCGCGGGGTGGCACGCGCACTCCGGGAACGTCCGCTGTGGGACTGGGGCCTGCACTTGCCGGCAGACCTGCTGCCCGGTCGCCAACTGACGCGGGTCCTGCCGGTGATCATGCGTGACGCGGTGCCCAACGTCCTGCGGAACCCGACAGCGGTGTGGGAAGTCGCGCACCTGGCCCGGACCGCCAATCTCACCTCCGAGCTCACCGAGCTCGCCGAGCGCCGGCTGCCCGTCTTCGTGGTGTGGAGCAAGCGAGACACGATCATCCCCGAATCCACGTCGATGTCGCTGCGGACCGCCCTGGGCGACCCTCGCACGATCACCGTGCCCGGTGGGCACGGCTGGCTCCTCGACGACCCGCACGCCTTCGGGGAGGTCATCACCAACGTCGTCCGGGAACCGGATTCCGGCTTCGAGCCCGACACCCGGCCGACGGCACAGTAGCGATCGACACCGGCGAAATGCACGCCGCCCTCGAGATTCGGGCAGCACCGGTCTGATGTTTTCCTCAGATACGATTTCGGTGACGATTCCGACGCAGGAGGCCTGATGACCACCGAATCCGTCACGCGCAACCGTGTCGATCGGCGCCGCGAGCGCACCCGCAACGCCCTGCTCGGCGCTGCCCGGAAGTTCTTGTCCGAGGGGCGAACCGCGGTGAGCATTCAGGAGATCACCGACGCCGCCGACGTCGGATTCGGCTCCTTCTACAACCATTTCGAGTCGAAGGATCAGCTCTTCGACGCGGCGGTGCGCTCGGCGTTGCAGGTCTACAGCGAGATGCGCGACGCCATCGTCGCGCTCTACGACGACCCGGCCGAAGTGTTCGCGGTGAGTTTCCGCATGACCGGACGTTTGCAGCGGCAGGTGCCCGAGATGGTCCGGGTGATCCTGAACTCCGGGATGTCGGTATTGCTGCGCGAGGAAGGTCTGGCCCCACGCGCCCGTCACGACATCATCGCCGCGCAGGAGGCGGGCCGCTTCGACCCGATGGACCCGGATATGGCGGTGATGGCCGCGGGCGGGGCCCTACTGGGTCTCCTGCAACTGCTCGACGCGCAACCCGACGCCGACGTCGAGGCACGGACCGACGAAATGGCGTTCCACGTCTTGCGCATGTTCGGCATGAACAAGCGATCGGCGCACAAGCTTGCCACCAGCCCACTGCCACCACAGCCCCAGCTCTGAACACCGCCGACCGACGCCGGCGCATCACCGCCGAACGCTCGGCGCGAAGTCCGGAAGCGAGGCACACAGCGCGGACAAGCGTCCGCGACCGTCCTGCACGGTACCGTCGGGCCGGACGACAAGCGTCGACGCGTGACCGCGGCGCATCCACCGAGACAGCTCCGAGTTCGGTGCCGGGCACACGAGGACACCGCCGCGTCGGCGGACCACAGCGCGGTCCCATGCCGTCGGATCTTCGAGGGTGATGACGGCGTATCGGCCGCCGATGACGTCGTCGACGCACTGCCCGTCCGGCATTCGATCGTTCGGAATCAAACGACCGGCGAGAAGACCGTGTATCCACCTCGCCGTCACCGGTGAGGAGTCGCGCAGTGGTGGGGATTCACCGCTGGTGACCATCCGGGCGAATCCCGGGATGTGCCGCAGGTACGGCGCGATCAGGCCACGCAACCGGTTGCCCAGCTCGCCGCCTTCGGTCATGGTCAGCCCGGTAAGCTTCGCCAGCCGAATCATCTTGCGCGCGTGAGGTTTTCTTTCCCTTTCGTAGGTGTCGAGCACAGCGGCCGGCAACTCGGCGCGCAACACTCCGGCCAGCTTCCAACCGAGGTTCGCGGCATCGCGGATACCCGCGCCCATCCCCTGCCCGATGAACGGCGGGGTCAAATGGGCCGCATCTCCGAGCAGGAACACGCGCCCCTGTCGCCACCGATCCGCGAGTTGCGCGCGGAAGGTGTATTCGGCGACGCGCACCACTTCCATCTGCTCGTACTCGATCTCGCCGAGCCACGGGCCCAGGAGCGGACGGAGGGCGGCCAAATCCCGGTAATCGTCGGCGTTTTCACCCGGATGCAGCCGAAATTCCCATCGGTACCGTGTCTTCCCGATGCGCATATAGGTGGCCGCGCGATCGGGATCGCAGACTTGGTGGACGCCTTCCCAGTGCTGCAGCTCGGTCGTGGCGGCGATATCGACCACAAGCCATCGCTGCTGGAATCGCAGGTCTCGCATATGTCCGCCAATTCGATTGCGTACCAGGCTGTTCGCCCCATCACAGCCCAAGACATATTCCGCTCGTACGGCCTCGGTCCGCCCGCCTGATCGATCGGTGAATTCCACGCGCACGCAGTCGTTCTCTCGGACTACGGCGGTGACATCCGCATTGCCGCGCATTGTCACCTGCGGGTACCGAGCCAGGTTGCGACGAAGAATCGCTTCCAACTCCGGTTGGTCGAACAGGTTCGCCTCCGGATGACCGTTGCGACCGCCCGTCGTATCCCGATCGAACTGCGCCAGCACGCGGTGATCCGGATCCGCCAATCGCAAACCCAGCGCCGGACGGGAGACGGCGTCGAATTCCGCACCGACACCCAGCCGTTCGAGGACCCGGCGGATTTCGCCGTCGAGGTGGACAGCGCGCGGCTGCGGGTAGACACCCTCCCACCGCTCGAGTACCAGCGATTCGATGCCGTACTGGGCGAGCAGCGTGGCCGCCGTCAACCCGGTCGGGCCCGCGCCGACGATCACGACCTGTACCACCGGCGAGGTCACGACAACACACCCCGCACCGCGGCGACAGACGCGGTGGCAACGGGACCGCCGCCGAACGCGGTGGGCCCGATCGTCATCGACGCCTCTCCACTCTCCAGGTGACGGCGTAGCGGGCCAGAACAGCTTCGATCGCGGCGCGGTCGGCGGTGGAGTCGAGCACCACCGTCGCGACGATGGCGCCGTCTTCGACCGCCGCGACGATGTCGGCAACTCCGGCCGCATTCGCCAGCGCGTCGACCAGTTCGCGCCGTGTCGCATCGGCGCGCAGACCCAACTTGTACGGTTTGCCGACGTCGGTGACCGGCAGCGCGTCGAGGATGGTCACGGTCTTCGGTACGGCCGCGCGTTCGTGCATACGCTCGGCGGCCCAGCGCACCAGCTCGTCCTCGGTGACGTTCGCGTCCCCGGTGAGCGCGACGTAGGCGACCGGCACCTCACCGGAGTGCACGTCCGGGCGGCCGACGGCTCCCGCCGCGCCGACCCGGGGGTGGGACAGCAGGACGTCCTCGATGGTCGCGGGATCGATATTGTGACCGCCGCGAATGATGAGATCCTTTGCGCGACCGTGCAAATGGATGAAGCCCTCGGCGTCGATATGCGCCAGGTCTCCGGTGTTCAGCCGGCCGTCGATCACCGTGCCGAGTCCGTCGAGGCGGTGGCCGGCGTCGGTACGGCCGGTGACATAGCCTGCGAAGACAGTGGGGCCATCGACGACCAGCACGCCGATTTCCCCGGCAGGCAGGTCTTCCCACGCCCCGTTGTCGGCCGCGCGGACGACCGCGACGCGCTGGTAAGGCATGCGCTGGCCGACCGCGCCGGGTCGGGGAACGTCCGGAAAGCTGCGCGCGGTAGCGCACGTCGCCTCGGTGAGGCCGTACCCTTCGACGAGGGTCACGCCGGTATGTTTCTGAAAGTCCTCGCGCACCGCCGCCGGCAGCGGCGAGGCTCCGACCATCGCGTAACGCAAGCTGGAGATATCGGCCTGGACCGGGCACCGGGCCAGCACCGCGTAGACGGTCGGCACCGCGCTCATCGCCGCAATCCGGTAGTGCGCCACGATGTTCCAGAACTCCGCGTACAGTGCGAGATCGCGGTATCCCAGCGGACCCGCCCACACGACCGACTGGCCGCGGAACAGCGGCGCCAGCAAGGTGACGACAAGCGCATTGACGTGAAACAACGGCAGTGCCGCGAATCCCACCGCTTCGTCGTCGAGCAGTGAGTTGGCGGCGATCATCCACGCGTTGGCGACCTCACCGGAATGACGGTGAGCGGCCAGCTTCGGCACACCCGTCGTTCCCCCGGTATGGAACAGCGCCGCCAGATCCGATCCCGCAGGCGGCTGCCCGGCGAATTCGGTCGACACCTGTTCTGCGGCAAGATCTTCGAGATAGCCGATCACGACGTCGTCGATGACCGGCAGTGCCGGCCGAGGCTGCCCGGCGGCCGTCGGACGCAAGACGAGCAGCGCGTCCAGCAGACCCCGCTCGGCCAGCTCGCGCGCGGTGCCCCAGGTCTCGGGCGCCAGCTCCGGACCCGCGGCGATCAGCGTCCTGGCGCCGGAACGGCGCAACAGTTCCGCGATGTGATCGCCGGACAGCCCACCGTTGACGGGAGCGGCGATGCCCGCCAGCTGTGCGGCCAAGGTCGCCGGAATCAGCTCGGCACAGTTCGGGGCGATGAGCGCGACCGCATCGGAGCGGCCCACACCCAGCTCGCGCAGCAGATTCGCGTAGCGATGGACGTCGGTGAGCAGCTCGGAGTAACTGCGCTGCAAAGGTTCTCGCCAGCGAGACGCGTCGGGCAGCACAGTGAGCGCCCGTCGCTGCGGCCATCGCGTCGCCGCACGGACGAGCAGCGCGTACGTCGATTCCGGCAAGCCACGCGCCTCCAGCGGAATCGACTCGATCGCCTCGAGGTCTGCCGGGCTCTCGTAGCGCGGCCACAACAGCTCCTCGGACGCGCCGACGAGGGACGCGGTGTCGGTCATCGGGCGTACCTCACGACCGTGCGCTGGCGGCCGAGATCGAGCACGCCGTCGTCGGTGCCGATCGCGGCCTCCACCACGTCGCCGTCCCGCAGATACTTCGGATTCTGGGCCTGGCGGGAGAAGAACAGCTTCCACTTCACCTTCGGCGGCAGCAGGGAGCCGATGATCTCCACCGGCTTGGGCGGGGCACTGATCGCGGTGCCGACCGGCGTCCCGGTCAGCAGCAGGTCACCGGGGTCCATCCGCTGGAATCGGGTCAGTTCCCGCAGCGCCTCGACCGGCCGGTAGATCATGTCGGCAACCGTCATGTCCTGCCGTAGTCCGCCGTTGACCCACAGCCGCAGTCGCAGGTCGGTGAACCGCTTCAGCTCGTCGGCGTCCAGCAGCACCAGCGCCGGCCCGACCGGTGTGAATGTCGGGTACGACTTCGCCTCGTAGAACTGCGTTTTCGGCAACTGGACGTCGCGAGCGGAGACGTCATTGGTGACGACCAGCCCCGCGACGTAGTCGGCGAGATTCTCGGCGGTGACCTCCGAGCCGACCGGCATCTCCCGGCCGAAGACGAGCCCGATCTCCACCTCGTAATCCAGCAGGGACACATGGGCGGGCCGGATCACATCGTCGTACGGGCCACTGATCGAACCCGATGCCTTGCGGAAGAACGTCAGCGGCACGGTCTCGGGGTCACCGCCGGAATCCTTCACGTGGGAGGCGAAGTTCGTCATCTGCGCGACCACGCGGCACGGCGCGGTCACCGGAGATATCAACGAAAGGGTTTCCACCGCAACGGTTTCGGAGCTTCCCGACGCCGCGAGGACAGCGTCGCGATCCGCCAGTAGCTCCCCGGTGGTGGTCGCTGCGGTGTCGATCCGGGCGGCGCCCGCTGGTGTGTGCACCCACCAGCGGTCGACGGTGCGCAGTACGGAGATGGTCATGAGTTGGCTACTTTCAACAGGCCGCGCAGGCGGCGGAAATCGAATTCGTTGTCCTCGCGCAGCGCGGCGACGATCGCGCGTGCCTCACGCAACGACTCGGCTCCCGGCGTGATGCCGAGGAAATCCTTCGTCGCGGGCGGCCCCCACTGGGCCAAACCGGACGCGCTCATCGGAGCCCAGCCCGGCTCGACGGTGGCATCGAACATGTCTCCGTCGCTGAAGTGTTCGACCATGAACCCGTCGGGATCACGCCAATAGTCGAAGATCTGACTGCCCTGGATATGCCGGCCGATGCCCCAGGATCGGCGATAACCCTGCTCGCGCAGATACTCGCCACCCGCGGCGAGCGCGTCGAGGTCCGCCACCTGATACGCCGAATGCACGTACCGGTTCGACGGGCCCAGGGTCAGCGCGAGCGTGTGATGATCGGCCGGAGTGCCCGCTCGATCGCAACGGATGAAACTCATGACCGGCCCGCGCTCCCGCTGGCCGGGGTAATAGAGGAAGTCGCTGACGATGAGTCCGAGATTGTCCAGGTACCAGTCGAGGGCCTCCCGGTATCTCGTGGTTTGCACGACGACGTGTCCCAGCCGCTGCACCCGCGCCGGGGCTCTGGCCGGTCGCTGCGTGGCGTTGACCCGCACAACGTCGTGCCCGGTGTTCAGCACGTGCGGTTGCTGCGGGGCGAGAGCAACGAGTTCATGCGCGCCGGCGACGACCCGCACCCGGAGCCCACTCGGATCGGCAAGATCGACGGCCGCTCCCCCGAGTGACTCCGCCAGCGGCACGACCCGAGCGCCGCGCGCCTCGGACAGGCGCAGCAGGTCTGCGGAATCGGCGGCACGGAAGGCCGGGCCGACGAATCGGGATCGGGCGCCACGCCGGATCAGGACACACGGTGCGCCCGGGTCCGTGCCCCGCAGGTGCAGCTGATCGGGCGTCCGCATCGCGGTCGTGAAGCCGAAAGCGTGAGCGAAGGTCTCCGCCTTGTCGAGATCGGGCTTGTCGAACTCCAGCCACGCGAGGTCGAGCACCTTGACGACCGGGTTGCGTGAGCGCCCCGGGTGTTCTCCCGGCAACGCGCCGTGCTCGCTGTGCAGGTCGCTGTGCACATCGTGATGGCCGCTCATCAGCCGCTCCTTCCCGTAACTGACGATATCGTCACTCACGAAGATATCCACAGTCAAGAGTTGATGAGAATTTCGTCAGTATTGACAAGAGCGGCTACTATGACGGGCACGGAGGCGAGAAGAGGTGATGCAGCGATGACCGCACAGACCGGGGCCCAGCCGAACCGGCTCGAGCGCCGCAAGGCACGCACCCGCGCCGCACTCGTGACGGCCGCGCAATCGCTGATGGCGGACGGAAAAGTGAATGTCCCGATCGTCGAGATCACCCAAGCCGCCGACGTCGGCATGGGCTCGTTCTACAACCATTTCCAGAGCCGGGAGGAACTGTTCCGGGCAGCGGTCGAGGAGGCGCTCGACCGGCACGGCGCACTGCTCGACCTGCTCTGCGAAGACCTCGACGACCCGGCGCAGGTGTTCGCTCAGAGCTTTCGGCTGACGGGCCGTATGCACCGGCGCAATCCGACCCTGAGCAAGGTCCTCATCAACAACGGGATCGATCTGGCCGGCTCGACGAAGGGGCTGGCTCCCCGCGCTCGCCGCGATATCGAATCCGCCGTTCAGGCAGGCCGATTCGACGTGCGGGATCCGGAACTGGCCATGACGATCGTCGCGGGCGCCACGATCTGCCTCGGGCGACTGCTGCACGACCAACCCGACCGCGACGACGGCGAGGCCACCGATTCGGTGACCGAAGATCTGTTGCACATGTTGGGCCTCTCGCGCGAGGACGCTCGCGAGATAGTCCAGCGTCCCCTGCCGTCGCTCGATACCTCCCCGCGCGATACGTCAGCGGCCGGCCTCGCCTAGCCTCCCGCTCGCGGGAGACGTCGAATGGGCAAGGGAGACAGTGGAAACGGGTGATCGCCTGACGTCAACGCCGAGCTGCCCAGTGAGTTCGGCGACCAATTCGCCTCCGTGCCCGGCCGGCGCGGCTCCGAAGACGAAGCGGTCCGGGCGGAGCAGCACCATCCCGCCGGAACCGACGCCGGCCCTGGCGAACCATCGGATCAACGCGCCGGTGTGGTCTTCGACATCGGCATGGTCGTCACCGGTCGTGCGCCCGTCGCCAGGGGCACCCTGGGGCCGCCCGCCGAAGGGATAGACGGTCACGAACCGGGTTCCCAGCGCCTGCAACGCGGCCACATCGTCCGCACCGAGCACGACACGGGGGTCGACGCCGTAACCGAGCACCGAGAAACCCAGGCCGAGTACATCATCGAGACGCTGGTGACGGCCGTCGTAGGTGCGGACCTCCGGTTGCGGGGACAACGCTCCTTCTACGCCGCGCCACCCGAATCGCCGGCGTGGCAGCCCGAGGTATGCGTCCCTGCGGAACCGCGGACGCGGCTTCATCTTGGCGGCGCGGATCCAGCCACCGAGGCCAGGAGTGCGCAGCGAGGCCGTCATCGCGATGTCGCGGGCCGCCGCGATCAGTGGGTTGTCGACCGACACCAGCGCTTTGTTGAAGACCGAGAAGTCGATCATCGCCTCGGCGTGCGGGCGGCGTTCGGTTTCGTAGCTGTTCAGAATGTCGTGGCCGGCGCCGTGTTTCAGGATCGCGGTGAGCTTCCAGGCCAGGTTGTCCGCATCGCGCACGCCTGAGCCCATACCCTGCCCGACGAACTGCGGTGTCATGTGCGCGGCATCGCCGGCGAGCAGGATGCGCCCGACGCGCCAGCGATCGGCGACCACGGCGTTGAACGTGTAGACAAGCTTGCGCAGCACCTCGACCTCGTCCGGGTGCACGAAACGGGCGATATGCCGGCGGACTGTTTCCGGGTCCTCCATCTCCTGTTGCGTCTGCGCTTCGGTGAGCATGAACTCGAATCGGTGATGCCCGTCCGGCTGGGGACACGACACGATCGGCAGATCCGGGTCACACACGAAATCGAAGTACGGCAGGTGCCGGAAGGCGTCCACTCCGTCTTTCGCCTTCAGGTCCACCACCAGCCACCGTTCCGGAAAACTGGTGCCGGTCATGTCGATTCCGAGCTTCGCGCGCACGATACTGCGCCCGCCGTCGCAGCCGATCAGGAACTCGGCACGCACTCGCTCGGTGGTGCTCGGATCGGTTTCCGATTCGCGCTGACCGTAGCCGGTGCCACCGCATCCGACGTGCTCGACGACGACACCGTGGGTGCCCTGGTCGACATCGACAACCTCACGGCCCCGGCGCACCGTCACATGCGGGTATCTGCCGAGGGCGCGTTCGAGGCTGTTCTCCAGATAGGGCTGGTACAGGAAGTTGACCACCGGCCAGCCCAGCGGGCGCTGGACCTGTTTGAACTGCACGAGCACACGTCCGTCGCGGCGCACCCATCGGACGGCGGAGTCGGTGTTCATATCCGCGGCGAGTTCGTCTGCGGTACCGGCGGTTTGGAAGATCCGCATACATTCGTCGTCGGTATAGACCGCTCGGGCCAGGCCGTAGAATTCCGGTTCGCGTTCGAGCACCAGAACGCTGATCCCGCGACGGCCGAGCAGATTGGCCAGGGTCAGGCCGGTCGGCCCCAGGCCGACGACCACGACGTCGTAGTCGGTGGTGCTCATCGTGACAATCCTTCTGCGAGCTCGGGAACGGTGATCTCCGGAGTTCCGATCGACTGCAGCGCCTGTGCCGGAACTGGGCGAATTTGCCGAGGACGGTCTCTCCCACCGGGGTGTGGCCCCAGATGCTGATGCCGTGATAGGTCGTCGGCTCCCAGGTGGATTCGAGTTCCGGGCCGACCACGATCGGGTTCCAGCCGACCTCCAGCTCGAAACCGGAGGGGGTCACGCAGTAGAACGACAACTCCCGGTCGTTGGTGTGCTGACCGACCGACCATTGCATCCGGAACCCGAGCGCGGTGACTCGCTCGAAAGCGGCGAGCATATCGTCCAGCGTCGCGGACTGAATGTTGATGTGCTGCACAGAGGTTCGAATCGGATCGATCTTCACACCGCGCACGTTGGCGATGGCGATCGAGTGGTGTCGCTCGTTGACCCGCAGGAACCGGATCTTCATCTTCAGGCCGGACACGTTCTCGTCGATGTAGTCCGACAACCGAGAGTCGAAGACGGTCTCGTAGTAGCCGCGCATCGCCTCCGGTTCGCGCGAGATCATCGCCACATGCCCGAGTCCGGCCTCACCCGTCACCCAGCCGGAGCTGATCATTCGCACCGGCTCCGGAGTGGTAATCGGCGTTGTGAAGATTTCCTGTGCGATGCCTTTCGGGCCGGCGAAGCGCCACAACCGCTCCACGCCCCGCAGGGCCGCTTCCTCGGGTGTCGCCTCGATGACCGGGACCCCGCGCTCGGTGACCCGCGCGACGATGCGGTCGAAGGTTTCGTGATCGTCGACCTGCCAGCCCAACGCGATGACGTCCTCGGCCGAGCCCCGCCGGATCAGGAACCGGCAGGAGCGATCGTCGAGGCGAAAACGCACGGTATTGCTGTCGAGATCGTCGACGTGCAGCCCGATCGCATCGGCACCGAAACGCCGCCAATCGGTCAGCCGATTCGATTGCACGACAACGTATCCCAGGTGCACCGCACCGAACACCGAATCATCGGTGCGCGGGCGGAGGAACTCGCTCATCGGTCCGCCTCGAGAAAGGCGGTGGCCAGGGTGTTGAACAGGTCCGCACGCTCCCACTGCACCCAGTGGCCGACATTAGCCGCCAGGTACAGATCGCAGTTGGGCATGACGTCGGCCAGCATGCGCGCACCGGCGGGCCGATTGACCTTGTCGCCGGTCCCCCACACGACCAGCGTCGGATGAGCGACCTTTCGCAGGCGCGAGTCACGCGTGAAGTCCATTCTCCACAGCGTGCGCAACGCCAGCGGTCCCGAGGGCCGGCGCAGCGGCGGGTCCGCTATCACTTCCGGGTCGAGGCTGGCCCGGTAGCGGGCCTCGATGAGCTCGTCCGGCACCGCACTGCCGTCGTAGACCAGATACTCGCGAATGAACGTCGAGAGCTTCTCCCGGCTGGGACCGGAGCCGGTGTAGTAGCTCAACAATTCCCGCAGCCCGGCTGTGGGCAGCGCCCGCGTCGTGCCCACGCCACCGGGCCCCATCAGGATCAGCCTGTCGACCTTCTCGGGCCGATCCATCGCCAGCCGCAAGGCTGCCGCACCACCGTAGGAGTTGCCGACCAGGTGCGCGGACCCGATGCTCAGTTCGTCCAGCAGCCCGCCGATCGCCCCGGCGAGGTCACCGAACGGATCGGACTGGTCCACCCGCTTGGACGACCGGCCGTAACCCGGCATGTCCGGCACGATCACCCGGAACTTTCGCGCCAGCGCGCCGATGTTGCGGGAGTAATTCGACAACCCGGTCGCGCCGGCGCCACCACCGTGCAACAGAACCACAGCCGGGCCGGATCCGACCTCACTGAAGAAGATCTCCCGATCGCCGACCGGCACTGTCCGCCCGGTTCCGACGCCCTCGTCGATGCTCGTCACGACACCTCCACACCTCTTTGTTGATGAAATCATCAACTGCGGAGCGCGGCCGCGTCAAGCCTTTCTGATGAAAATGTCAGAATTAGTCGACCGCTGACCGGGAAATGTCGCCGGTGCCCCGTCGCGGCGATGGCAGGCTCGGCATATGAGTACCTCCGTCGATGCCCACGCCGTCCCCGAACTGCTGGAGTTGCCCACCGAACACGGCGTCCTGCGCTACCGCGACAGCGGCGAGGGCCCGCCGCTGCTGATGCTGCACGGGTCCGGACCCGGTGTCACCGGCTGGCGCAACTTCAGCGGTAACGTGCCGACATTCGCACAGCGGTACCGCACGCTCGTGCTCGAGTTCCCCGGATTCGGGGTCAGCGACGACTTCGGCGCAGCACATCCGATGATGTCGGCGCAGCAGGCGGTCACCGCGTTCCTGGACGGGCTCGGACTCGAGACCGTCCGGATCATCGGGAACTCGATGGGCGGTTTCGTGGCAACGGAATTCGCTCTCGCCGCGCCGCAGCGAGTCGAGCGCCTGGTGACCATCGGCGGCATAGGCACCACGATCTTCGGTCCGCAGCCGGGCGAAGGAATCATCCGGCTCAGTGAGTTCGTCGAGAATCCGACCCGCGACAGCTTGGTCGCCTGGCTGCGCTCGATGGTCTACGACCGGAACATGCTCACCGAGGAGCTGATCGAACAGCGCTGGCAGCAGGCCACCGAACCCGGCGTCCTGGAGAATTCGCGGCGGATGTACGGACGTGCGGCGCTGGCGCGAATGGCGGAGGCGGCGCGTGCCGCCGATGTCACACCGGGCTGGGCGAACTTGCGCCGGATCTCCGTTCCGACGCTGATCACGTGGGGGCGTGACGACCGGGTGAGCCCGGTCGACATGTCGTTGATCGCGATGCGGACTCTGCCGCACGGCGAGGTGCACATCTTCCCGAACTGCGGGCACTGGGTGATGATCGAGCAGAAGCAGGCATGGGAGGCGACCGTCTCGGCGTTCCTCGCCCGCTAGCCACAGTGCCGGCGCCGGTTCCGCCGCACGCGTGCGACTACGCTACCGGCGCCGACGGCTGCCCCATCACCGCCCGCAGACCGACGAGCAGCATCTTCATGCCGCGCAGCTGCAAGGCTTCCACCTCGGAGAAATCGCCGCCGACCTCCTGGTCGACCCACTGGATGTAGGCCTGGCGGCTGGTGTGCACGATCAGCTCGGCCGGGAGTCGGCGCAGAAACGGATCGTCACCGAGTTCGACTCTCGCCGAAAGGAATTCCGTGATCGGTCCGCAGAGTTGCTCGCCCCATTCCAGCCAGCGCAAGCGGTACTGCGGCGTATGGATCATCAACGTCATGAATTTGCGGTCGGACTCGGGCGTCCGGCGCTTGTAGACCTCGGTGGTGAACGCGCGCGCCAGTGTTTCGGCGACGTCGGCGTCGGCCGGCGCATTCTTCAGGAAGTCGATGATGATCGCCTGGCTGCGCCGGAACAGCGGCCCCATAACGTCTTCCTTCACCGGGAAGTGGCGGTGGAAAGTCCTCGGCGCGATGCCGACCGTCTCGCAGATGCGCTCCACGGTCGCGGAGGTGTCACCGTCGGCGACGAACATATCGCGCGCGGTATTCGCGATGGCCAGACGCAGTTCCTCCGCGCGGCGTTCGGTCAGCGTCGGCCTGGACGACTTGCTCACGACCTCTGTCCTCCTTGATCGCAGTCCACAGTAACGCTGCCCGGAAATCGCCTGGCACGTTTCCATTCGTCGAACCGTTCGAACAGATCGGTGTGATCTGCTTTACATCCATCTGCGCCCTCCCTACACTCAAACCTGTCAGAATCTGACATGTAGTCACATTCTGACCATGTCTGGCGGTTGGAGGCAACAGATGGCAACGGTGCAGCTCGAACAACCCCCCAACGCGATGATCGATCGCGTGGCGTCCCTGCTGGAGGCCTTCGTCGGGCAGCGGCCCATGACGCTGGCCGATATCGCACGCCGGTCCCAACTGCCTCGCTCGTCCGCGCATCGAATCCTGCAGCGGCTCGTGGAACTCGGCTGGGTGGAACGCCACGGCTTCGAATATGTCCTGGGCATAAGGATGTTCGAGTTCGGGTCGCAGGTGGTGCGCCAGCGCAGCCTCAACGACGTGGCGACGGCCGTCATGACCGGATTGCACCGGCGCACGGGTCTGACCGCGCATCTGAGCCTGCTGTCCGGCGCGGAAATCCTGCATCTCCATCGGGTCGGAGCCTGGCCGATACCGGGACGGCAGTGGGCGGTCGGCGCACGCCAGCCCGTCGAACTCACCGCGGCCGGTCATGCGCTGCTCGCGGCGATGGATCCGGAGCAGTGGCCCGAGCTCCCGTTCGCCATCGCCCCCACCTGCTACAGCGTGCGGACTCGCCGGCAACTGGAACGCGAGTTGGAGAAGGTCCGCGATCGCAGCGGGGTCGCCGTGGACTCGCAGGGCTGCGCATTGGGAGTCACTGTGGTGGCGGCCGCGCTGGACATCGACGTGGACCGCGGTCGCATGGCGGTGTCCCTGTGCGGTCCGACGCGCTCGATCACAACCACGGCGGTCGTATCGGAAGTGCGCCTCGCGGCGAACGAGATTCGGCGCGCGGCCTCGGCCTCGCGCCGCATCGAGCCGCGGGCGGTGCGCGTCTGACGGTCGCCGCGCCGATGGAGCGATGCGTCCTCCCGCGGGATCGCAGAGCATCGCAGCTTCGGACACGCGCAGCAGAACGGGCCCCTGCCGTCGGATGACGGCAGGGGCCCATTGCCTCCGCGCTCAGCTCACCGCGCTGTCGAGTACGCGCAGTTCTCCGGATTCCGCAGCGGCTCTGATGGATTCGCGAAGTTGCGAGCAGTGCCGCATCGCCTCGCCCGAGAGTGCGTCCGCGGCATGACGTTCCACGCACGCCGCGCTCGACTCCGCGTCCCATTGAATGCTCGTCTGCGCCCAACTGCTTTTCCGAGCGAGCACGCGCGCACCGCACTGCCGGCACTCGACCGGCGCCATCGGCACCTCCCGAATGCGTTCGTCGATCGGCGTCACGAAGTCGCCTCCGCCGCTTTGCGGGCGATGTTCTCGCGGACCTGCTCCTCCCAGCCGGCCAGCGGTCGCGTGGTGTCGAGTTCGAATTCGAACCTGTCGACCATTTCGGGAGCGACATCGGCGACATCGACGTAGAACTGCTGATACCAGCGGCGCAGCTGATATACCGGGCCGTCTTCCTCGCAGAGCAGCGGATTGTCGATGCGCGCCTTGCTCTTCCAGATCGCGACGTCCTGCTCGAAGCCGAGCTTGACCCAGTCGCCGAGCGCGACGGCAGTGGCCATCGCCTGATCCTCGGGCAGCGTGTCGGACTTCTCGACGATGATGCCGTACTGCAGGACGAAAGAATTCTCGTCGATCGGGTAGTGGCAGTTGAGCAACACGGTTTTGTAGTCACCGTGTTCGTAGTGATAGACGAGGTCGTCGATCATGAACGAGGGCCCATAGTAGGAGGCCACCGACGAGGTGCCGAGCAGTTGCGGCCGGCCCACCGGTCCGGGTAGGTCGGCGCGAGCGCCGCTTTCGAAGTACTGGGTCGCCACCGGTCCCTCGAAGACATTCTTGAAGAAGGTCGGCAGGGAGCCGTGGATGTAGAAGAAATGCGCCATATCCACCACGTTGTCGATGATTTCGCGGCAATTCGTGTCGACCACCGTGGTGTACCAGTGCCAGTCGGTCCAGTTGTCGGCGCCCGCGCCCGCGATCCGCGGGATGGTGACGTCCTCCGGCGGCGGATTGCCCTCCGGATCGTTCCAGACGAACAACATGCCGTCCTGCTCGAGCGTTGTCCAGGCCCTGGTCCGCGCCAGTGGCGGCACCCGGCGGGCGTACGGGATCTGCTTGCAGCGCCCGTTGCCGCCCCAGCGCCAGTCGTGGAAGGGGCAGGCGATCTCGTTGCCCTTGACCTCGCCGTCGGACAGGTCGCCGCCCATATGCCGGCAGAACGCGTCGAGCACGTTGACCCGGCCGTCCTCACCGCGGAAGACCACCAGCTTGGTGCCGAAGGCCCGGATCGAATGCGGCCGTCCATCGGCGAAGTCCCTGATCAGCCCGAGACAATGCCAGCCGCGGGCGAATCGCGTGGGCACTGCCCCGGCCTCGATCCGGCGTACCTCGTCATGCGTCGTCGTCATGTCCATGTCCTTTCACGCCTGTTTCATCTGCTTGGCCCACAGCCATTCATGTCCCCAATAGCTGTCGGCGGTGATCTCCTCGGCGGTGTAAAAGGACTCGTCGACCAATTCGCCCGCGGTGCCGTATTCGATATCCCAGCCGCCGGGCACCCCGACGTAGAAGGACACCATTTTGTCGTTGGTGTGGCGGCCGAGTGTCGACGACACCGGGAAATCCCGTGCCATCACCTGGTCGAGGGCCTGCCCGACGGCATCGAGCGAATCGACCTCGACCATCACGTGAATCAACCCGGGATCACGGCCTTCCAGCGCAGGCATGATCGCCAGGCTGTGGTGGCGCTGATTCACTCCGAGGAACCTGATCCGCAGCGGTCCGGCACCGGGAGGTGAGGGCATCCGGAATGCCCCGCGCGACAGGAAGCCCAGCGTCTCGGTGTAGAAGGTGTAGGACTCCTCGAAGTTGGCGGTCGGCATCACCACGTGACCGAGTCCCTGTGCGCCGGTGACGAATCGCTGCGCGTATTTGGTGACCACCGGACTGTGCTCGAGTACCGGACCGTGGAAGAACTCCAGCGGCGTGCCACCGGGGTCGGTCATGCGGATACCGGCTTCGACCTTGCGGCGGTCGGCCAATTCCTGTGACATGGCCGTGTATTCGTATCCGGCGTCCCGTAATGTCGCTTCCAGCCGGCGCAGCGCCGGCCCGTCCCGCAATTCCCACCCGACCGCGCTCACCCGATCGACATCGGAACGTTCGACGGTGATCCGCGACGGACGCTCGTCCATCCGGAAATGCAGCGCGTCCTTTTCGTCCCCGAATCCCGGTGCGAAGCCGAGCACATCGAAGCCCAGCTCCCGCCAGCGATCCATATCCGTGGCGAGCACCCGGACGTAGCCGAGACCCTTGATTTCACTCATGGACAACCGCTTTCACTCATGAACACAACTCGCATTCGGTTCGCTCGGTCAGATCATCACGCGCAGGGGACCCTGCGGTACTTCCACACCCAGCGAGGCCATGGCCGACGCGTGATAGGTCGTGCTGGTGACGTGGATGGCGTGGTGCAACCCCGCGTGGGCATCGCGCCAGAACCGTTGCAGCGCATTGTCCATGCGCAGCGCGTTGCCGCCGGCGCGGTCGAAGATGTCGTCGGCGGCCCGGACCGCCCGCCATGCCGACCGGATCTGATCCCGGCGCACTGCGGCGCGCATCGCGAATTCGATCTCCTTGCCCGCGTCGACGAGGTCCCAGATGCGGTCGACGTTGGCGAGCAGCTGCTGACGGGCGGCATCGATCTCCGACGCGGATTCGCCGAGCGCGTGCAGGACGTAGGGGTCGTCCTTGACCAGAGTTCCGGTGGCCCCCACCCGATTTCGCTGATAGTCGATGCCCGCGGCCAGCACGCCCTCACAGATGCCGATCGTCGCCGAGGTGATGCCCAGCGGGAACATGGTCGACCACGGCATCTTGTACAGGGTCTCGGTGACGCCGTATTCCGCGGCGGCACTGCCGTCGATGACCTTGCCCTGGTCCGTCACCCGGTAATCGGGGATGAAGGCGTCTCGCACCACGATGTCCTTGCTGCCGGTGCCCCGCAGCCCGACCACGTCCCACGAGTCCGCCACGATCTCGTAGTCCGAGCGGGGCAGGATCACATGCAGTGGCTGCGGCGGCATGACCGGTTTGCCGTCCGCGTCGCCGACCAAGGCGCCCAGGAAGATCCAGTCACAGTGATCGGTGCCGGAGGAGAACTGCCAGCGCCCGCTCATGACATATCCGCCATCGGCAGGAACCGCGACACCACCGGGCATATACGGTGATGCCATCCAGGTGTCGGTGTCCGCGCCGAGAACTTCCTCCTGCACCTTGGGATCGGCGAAGGCGAGCTGCCACGGATGCACGCCGACGATGCCGGCCACCCAGCCCGCCGAACCGTAGAGGCTCGCGGTCTTCATCACCGTCTCGGCGAACTCGCGCGGGTGCGCCTCGTAGCCGTTGTACTTCTTGCGCTGCAGCATCCGGATGACGCCCGCGTCCTTCAGCCCTTTGGCCATGTCGTCGGGCAGCCGGCCGAGCGAGTCACCCTCGTCGGCCCCGTTGTGGATCTCCTCGGCGATTCTGTCGATATTGCCGATCACTGTGTTGGACATACAGCTCAGCTTGGCCGCTGAACCCGCATTTGTGACGTGAGTCTCCTACTCATCGGAACACCGGATCACCGCCCGGGACCGGTCGCGGACCCAACCGGATTCGCGTAGCAGCGACGGGCGGATGACTGCGCCGAAGTTCCGCACCTCGCCCGCCGCAGACTGTTGACACTTGACAAGACACGTGTCTATTTTCGGTGAGTCCGCAAGCCACATCCCTTCCCGGGTGCCGCGGTTCCGACACGTCGTGGCGAACAGGCCCTGTGATCGGAGAGCCGGTGACCGAAGCCGGAGGCGAGCGTTGAGTACCCGAAAGCTCGTCATGGGCGCGAGCGGATTCCTCGGATCCCATGTGGTGCGGCAGGAGATCGACCATCCGCCGAGTGGTCCGCAATGAGAAAGGACTCGCAGATGACCGACCCCTCCGAGGGCAGCGGCCGACCAGAGCAGCTCGACGCCGATTCGTCTGTGCCCGAACAGCTTTCGGAACTCGGCTACTATCTTCTCGCGGGAGCGGGTGGTGAGGGGCCCGCGGCGCTGATCCAGGAGGCCCGCCGAGGCGAGGAGCTCGGCCTGGGCACCGCGTTCATCTCGGAACGATGGAATATCAAGGAAGCATCCTCGCTGACCGGTGCGGCATGCGCCGTCACCACACGCATGCGGATCGCCACCGCGGCGACCAATCACAACACGCGCCACCCGCTCATCACCGGCTCGTGGGCGACCACCATGCATCGCCTGTCGGGAGGCCGCTTCACCCTCGGCATCGGCCGCGGCATCGGCGCGCTCTATGCCGGCTTCGGCATTCCCGCGGTGACGACCGCGCAACTGGAGGATTTCGCCGGCGTGATGAGACGGCTGTGGCGCGGTGAGGCCGTGATCGGCCACGACGGACCGATCGGGAAATACCCGGTTCTGTTCCTGGACAGCGATTTTCGCGAACACATCCCGCTCGGACTGGTCGCCTTCGGACCGCGCACACTCGAACTCGGCGGCCGCGTCTTCGACGACGTCATCCTGCACACCTACTTCACGCCACAGACCCTGCAGCGGTGTGTCACCACGGTCGAAACGGCTGCCGAACGAGCCGGACGGGACCCCGCCACGGTGCGAGTATGGTCCTGCCTGGCCACCGTCGGCGACCACCTGCCCGAGGAACTGCGCCTGAAGAAGACCGTGGCACGCCTCGCGACCTACCTCCAGGGCTACGGCGACCTCCTGGTTCGCACCAATGACTGGGATCCCGCTGTGCTGCAACGCTTTCGTGCCGACCCGGTCGTGCAATCGGTCGCCGGCGGAATCGACAGCAAGGCCGGCGCCACACAGATCGAACACATCGCCGGCCTGATTCCGGACGAGTGGCTCGCATCCGCCGCCACCGGAAGCCCCGAACAATGCGCCCGCCGCATCCGCGACGAATTCGGTTACGGCGCAGACCGAGTCATCCTGCACGGCGCCACGCCGGACGAACTGGCGCCGATCCTCGACGCCTACCGCACCGGCCGGACGTGAGGGCAGCCCGGTCGCCGCACCGCCCCTCAGGCCCGGCCTTCGCCCACGATCACGCCGGGCGTGCCCGTATTCGGCACAGCGACGACGACGAACAGGGTCGCGGCCGCGAAGAACGGTTCGGTGGCGAGGTGGGTCAGCCACGTGTCGGCCGCGTCGCGGGTGAAATATCCGGCGGCGACGGCACGATCGGTGACTCGTTCGAAGCCGAGCACTCGGTCGGCGGTGGTGACATCCCGGAAGACCGTGGTGATAGGCAGTACGTCCGCGACGTGAAAACCACAGCCGACGGCGAGCCGGGGCAGCTGCCGGCCGATCTGTCCGTTGCGGACCACCACATCGGTGACGAAACGCGTGTAGGCACGGGCGATGTCGATGTCGGGATGGTCGATGACCAGCGTGTCCCAGTCCGGCTCGGCAAGCACGGCGATGCCGTTCGGCCGCAGAATCCGGCGGATCTCGGCAAGCACCCGTGCCGGGTCCGCCACGTGTTGCAGCACCCGGTCGGTGTGTGCGCGGTCGGCGACGGCATCGGGAAGGTCGAGACCGTGGATGTCGCCGTGGACGAGTTCGATCGGTTCCCCCGCCCGAATGTCCGACCGTGCCTCGGTGAGGGCGGCAGCGTCGCTGTCGACGCCGACGACCCGGCCGCCCGGACCGGTCGCCGCGACGAAGCCACGCAGGTCCGCCCCGGGCCCGCAGCCGAGGTCGACAACTGTGTGGCCCGGTTGTATGTCCAGCTGCTCCAACGCGATCGCCTTGTAGTGCCGGCCTAGATCCGAATCCGCGAGGCGACGGAGATAGTTGTTCGCGCGGTGCTTTTCGAAGACCTCGGCATTCACCATGTCGAAGGTACCGCTGCCCTGCGCAACCGGCAGGCGCGTCCGGTCAGTGCGAGCGCAGCCAGTCGCGGTAGTGGGTGCGGGCCAGATGGGCGTCCGGGGGCGCTGTCAGCTCATCGCCTTCGACCGCGGCGAACAGGCCCGCGGCGTTGTCGGTGACAACGTGGCGGTGGTCGCCGGTGGCTTCCAGTGTGATGCGGCCGAGTTCGTCGAGAGCGAAGACATCCGGACCCGCGATATTGCGAATGCCCCGCAGTGGTGCGCCGACGGCCACCTCCGCGACCTCGGCGGCGACCTCCGCGGAGCTGATGGGCTGGATCGGAGTGGCGGGCAGGTGCACGGCGTCGCCGTCGGTGGTCGCGTCCATCGTCGGTGCGACGAACTCCATGAATTGGGTGGCGCGCACGATCGAGTACGGAATCGGCCCCGCCTCGACCAGATTCTCCTGCAGGGCTTTCGCCCGGTAGTAGGCCAGGGCCGGCACACGGTCGACACCGACGATGGACAACGTCACGAGATGCCCGACACCGGCCGCCTCCGCGGCGGCCAGCAGATTGGTCACCGTGGTGCGGAAGAAGTCGATGGACGCGTCGTCGAAGGTCGGTGAATTGGTCACGTTCACGACGACCTCGGCGCCGCTGAGCGCGTCGTCGAGGCCCTGCCCGGTGAGCAGGTCGAGGCCGGTCGAGCGGGCGTGCCCGGACGCCTCGTGTCCCGCCGCGGTGAGGCGCTGGATCACCTGGGAGCCGATCAGTCCGGTGCCGATGACGGAGACTTTCATGCTGCTCCTACGGTTGGGTTCGAACTCGGAGGCCCCGGATTGCCCGGGGCGACAGGTTTTTCCGCGTGTTGCCGGCATCGGTGGACGGGGCGCGATCACCGTGGCGGCGTCGTAGTCGAGCGCGGCAATACTATCGACGCGCGGTCGTCGGCCGGGGTCCTCCGAGGGGAGGGTTTCGACGCCGCCGCCGAGTTGCGGCCATCTCGTGATCCGACGAGGACGCGGCCGCCACGGCTCATCGTTTTCCGGGCGGCGTGATTCCGGCGAGGAGGACATCCGCGACATGGTCGGCATAGGTCAGGGGGTCGACATCCGGATTCGTGTCGAGATAATCGAGCATGCTGTCGACCATCCCCTGATACGTCACCGCCAACAGCCGCGGATCGAGGTCCGCGCGCAGCTGTCCATGGTCCTGACCGCGCCGTAGGAGTGCGGCTTGCCGGGCATACAGGGCGCTGTATTCCCGGTCGCGCAGGGCGGCACCGCCGCCGAATGCGCCCAGATTCAGCACGATCTGGCGGATCGTCCGCAGCTCGGCACCGTGCGTGGCGGGCAGCTGCGCCGCGCGCCGGATCGCCGCGCGCAGCAGATCATCGACATCGGCGTCGAGGTCGATGTCGGCCGCGACGACCGCTTCGAGTGCGGTGAACGCGCGCCGGGCGGCGTGTGCCATCAAGTCGTCGAAGTCGGTGAAGTAGTGCCAGAGCAAGCCTTTCGACACTCCGGCGGTGCGGGCGATCTCGTCGGCGGTGGCCGCGGCGAGCCCGTCGCGCCCGACGATCTCGATGGCCGCGGTCTCCAACTGGAGGCGGCGGGCCTCGGCGCTGAGCCGTTGCCGGGCGCGCTGATTCGGGCCCGTCATATCCGCTCGCGCACGACCAGAAGGATCATCAGCGCCATCAGCACCGCGATGCCCAGCATCTCCACGCGCATCCATCCGGGTAGGAAATGCGGCAGCAGCGCTTCGACGACGTTCACCAGGAACAGCGCGGCCGCGATCAGGCCGACGGCGCGCAGCGCGGCGATACCGCCGCGACGTGCCGACCGGAAGCGCAGCGGTAGCAGCACCGCGAACACCGCCACGATCACCGCGTGCCCCCATGCCTCGCGCGGCGCCTCGTACGGGGCGACCGCGGACAGAACCGCAAGGGCGGCAACGGTTGCCAGAGCTGTCCCGACATAGACCCGCACCAGCACACCGAGACGCTCGAGCTCGATCGACGCAGCGGGTGACTTATTGACCACGCAGTCAACACTAATGACCGGCCAGTCAATACGTCAACCCTGCCCCCTGCTACTCGTCGGCGACCCGGATGATCGTCCGGCCCGGTGTGCGATGGCGGCGAGCGAATGCGGACGCCGTGTCGGCGAGGGGTCGCACGGAGCCGACGATGGGCTCGAGCCGCCCCGACCGCACCCGCTGGGCGAGATCGGCCAGCCGCGCGCGGTCGGGTTCGACGACGAAGAAGACGGCGCGCCCGTCCCTGGGCTGCGTCGTCGGCGGCATGGCGATGGTGACGAGGGTGCCACCAGGACGGACCAGTTCGGTCGAGCGCTCGAGGATCGCGCCGCCGATGACGTCGAAGACGACATCCACCGCACCGGCGTCCCGGAGGTCGTCGCTGTCCAGATCGAGGAAGGCCTGTGCGCCGAGTCCGAGGACGAGGTCACGGTCGCCGGCTCGGCCGGTGCCGATCACGTGCGCGCCCACCTCGCGCGCGAGTTGCACCGCGATCGAGCCCACACCGCCTGCGGCGCCGTGAATCAGGACCGTCCGGCCGGTCGTCAGGTGGGCGTGGTCGAACAACCCCTGCCATGCGGTCAGGCCGGAAATGGGCAGCGCGGCGGCCACGATGTAGTCGATATCGGCCGCGAGCGGGGCGAGGTTGCGGGCCTCCACCGCGGTGTATTCGGCCAGCGATCCGTTGCGCGCCCAGTCGGTCGGCCCGAATACCCGCTGGCCGACGGTGAGACCGGTGGTTCCGTAGCCGAGTTCGACGACGACACCGGCCAGCTCGTGTCCGGGGATGGTGGGTGTCCGGTCGCGGCCGGCACGATCGGACCAGGTTGTCGGCCAGTCGAGTTCGCCGGGCGTGAAGCCGGCGGCGTGCACCCGCACGACGACGTCGTTCTCCGCGGCGTGCGGGTAGGGCATATCGGTCGAGGTGAGCCCGGCGATACCGGAATCACGGTCGCGCACGGTCATCGCTCGCATGCTGGAGTCCTTTCCCGGGACATCCCCGTCGGCAGCGGCAGATTGTCGGGTCGGCTCGGCCAGGGCGAGCCGAGGATGCTCTCGACCGTCGTCGGACGCCGGAAGCCGGGGACGAAATGCGCGAGCACATCGGAATCCACTGTGCCATCGGTGGTTTCGGGCCGGTTCCGGAGTCCGTCGATGACCTCCGGCATGACGTGTGGCCTTCCGGCTGACGACATCCCTATCCCCTCGCAGTCGCGAAGACCGCGAGGGAATACGGGCGTCGTGGTGACCGTGCGCTATGTCGCCGCGGGGCCGGATGCATCGGCGGGGATGGGCGCATCGGTGGGAGCGGCTTTCGGCGGGAGCGGCGCGGTGAGCCCGACGATCGCGCCGACCGCCGCACCGAGCGCCCCACCGAGCGCGGCAGCGGGCGCGGCGACGACCGCGGCGCCGACGGCCGCGCCGATCAGCGGGCCGGCCACCAGACCGGTCGGCAGGAACGGGATACCGACGACGAATCCGGCTGCCGCACCGAGCGCCGCAGCGGGGATCGCGAGGGGTGCGGACACCGCCGCGCCGATGCCGGCACCGATGGCCGCACCGACTCCGGCGTCGACCACCGTGGCGGCACAGCGATCGGGATCGGCGGGAACCTGTTCACAGAACGTCTCGATCGGATGCTGGTCCTCGACGGGCAGCGCATCCGCGATCGGGGCCGCCGTGTCGACGGGTGTCGCGTCCGTAACGGCAGCGGCCGCGGTGGCGACGGACGGCGCGTCTGCCGTCGCCGCCTGGGCCGACCCTTCGTCGCCGGGTCCGTTCTGCGGGGCGGCGGCCGAATTGTCCTGGACGACAGGACCGTCGGCGGGCGGCAGGGGCAGCGGCACCGGGAAGGGAATCATCCCCTGCACATCGTGCGCCAGCGTTTGCCAGTCCACTGCCAGCGGCGGCACAGCGGGCGCCTGCGCGGCGTCGGCCGGGGTGAGAACGAGATCGCCGGGAGATGCCGTGGCCACTCCCGTGCCTAAAAAGACCGCAAGCGGCAACATGCTCGCAATCAACAATGGACGTGACATGCGCCGATGACCAGTCTCCGGCATTTCACACCTCCCGGGTGTTTATCTTCGAGTTTTTCCCGACCCTCTCGCATGGTTGTGCACGTTGCGGCTGAGGTAGTTTAAGCTCCAACCCGGACCGGGCAGTGGAGAAACGGCGAATTCACGTGCGTCGATCGAATGACGATTTCGCCGCCCGAAACAGTGAATCCCAGCGTGCGGCGCAGTCGACTACGAATTCTCGGCAAATTCGTGGCAGAGTCCGATCGGAACGCGAACCGCAACGCTCCCGCACCCTCCGGGACCGGTTTCACCACACAGGCGTCAAATTAGCTGTCAGGCTGCCATCGATCGCGAGCGGGTTCACCGCGACGGGCTACGCTCACGACCCGAGCACGGGACAGGCGGCCGAGCAGACGGGTCGGATCGTGGGCCGCCTTGCTCGAAATCCTCTTCCACGGCGGCTACTCGGCGTAGAAAGAGGTCATGGGAAGGCAGGCGACCGTCGTTGTCTACGTGCTCGCACTGGTGGCCGTCGTGGTCGGCGTGGATGTGCTGTTCTTCAGACACCATTTCTGGGCACGGCTGCTGGTGAATATCGGGATCGTGCTGGTGTTCGCCGCGTTCTACCTCAGGTTCGTGCAGCGTTCGTGACGCGCCGGAGACGAGGTGGTCGACGGTTCGGGCGCACATCGCCGATGTCGCAACCGCCGAGCCGATGAATTCGCCTCCGCCCCTTCGTCTGTAGTGGGAACGCTCGTCCGCCCTGCGGGGACACCGTTGATCAGCGGCGCGGGCACACCCGGACTGGAGGTTGTGGATGTCGAACAGGATCGCTCGCGAGGATATCTGGGCTATGGTCCGGGCCGAACGGGCAGCGCTGGCCGAAGAGCTCGCCGGCTTGGACGAGCAGCAGTGGGACCGGCCGACGTTGTGCGGGGAGTGGACGGTGGAGGAGGTCGTCGCCCACCTCACCGCGACGGCCACCATCGGCCGGTTTCGCTGGCTCCGGAGTGTGCTCGGCGCCCGGTTCGACTTCGACGAGCACAACAATCGGCGACTCGCCGAGCATCGGGGCGCGACTCCCGCCGAAACTCTGGCACGGTTTCGAGCGGTCGCCACCAGCACCGTCGCGCCGTCGGGACATACCGCGGCCTGGCTCGGTGAGGTGGTGGTCCACGCGCAGGACATCCGCCGCCCCCTCGGACTGTCCGGCACGCCCTCCGTGGACGCCGCCACCGCGGTCGCCCGCTTCTACGCCGGACGAAATTTCACGGTGTCCAGCCGCAGCAGGATCGAGGGATTGCGGCTGGAGGCAACCGACGGCCCCTTCACAGCCGGGACCGGTTCACCGGTCGCCGGCAGCACGATCGCACTGACCATGGCGATGGCCGGCCGAATCACCTACTGCGACGACCTCTCCGGTTCCGGGGCGGCCATTCTGCGCGATCGGCTGAGCACGGCCACCGATCACACCATCGCATGAGTCCGGACAGGGATGAGGCCCGGAATACGCTGTAGCTCAGTGTATTCCGGGCCTCGTCACGGGGTGCGGCGATCAGGGTTGAGGTTGCGCGCTGCGCGACATCCCGGTTCCACGCCGGGTGAAGGGATTGCGCAGCCGCGGCTTCGGCGTGGCCGCCGATTCCGCGGGCGCGGCCTTCGCGACAACCGGCTGCGCCGGCGGGGTCTTCGCGAGATCCTGACGAGTGGCGGTCATTTCGCGGCGCGATTGCCGCAGTTCGCGGCGTATCTCCGCATGCCGGCGCGCGGAGGAGAACGCCCCGCTCAGGGCGATGCCCAGGCCGAGCATGCCGACGGCACCGACCGCGGCACCAGCGGCGAACAGTTCGTTCTGAGTAGGGGTGAAATGGGCTCCGAACACGGTGAATTCGCTCGCCAGCACGTGCGTGTCGCCGGAATTGGCCAACGCTGCGGCGATTCCGACGACCAGCGCGGCGAACAGAATGATCAACCCGATGAATACGATCATGGCTACTACCGATTCTCAACATCGATGGACTGGTGTAGTTGGGAAATAACCCGCTTCCGGATCGTCAAACAGCGGTCTCGGCAAGCGCTTCGGATGCACGGCGGCGCCCCGGCCCCCGGAACCGATCCCGCCCAACGCCTTCGGACGGGTCTCCACCCCTACGCGCCGTGGAACTTCTGGACGCCGGCGCGACCTCTTCCGGCACTCCATCGCGAACACACAGCCGATCGAATATTCGAGAAAATCACGAGCAACTCATCGGCAAATACGAAAAATCGCGAAACTCCTCGGGTATCGACATAAAATCCTACAGTCGATATGTCCAGCAGAGCCGGTCGCGAGTCTTGGAGGCTCGTATGGATCTGAACACCGTCGAGGACGTCATTCGCCGGCCCTCGACCCGACCGGGTCCGGATTGGCGCGCCGGAGACGCATGGCTGGCCGGAGGAACATGGTTGTTCTCCGAACCACAGCCCGCGGTCCGCCGGTTGATCGACCTCGTGGCGCTCGGCTGGCCGAGCCTGGTTCCTACCGCCCAGGGCCTGGAAATCGGCGCGACGTGCACGATCAGGGAGTTGCACGAGTTCGAGCCGCCGGGCGACTGGCCCGCCGCCGGCCTGCTTCGTTCCGGCTGTGAGGCGTTCCTGGCGTCGTTCAAGATATGGAACGCCGCGACGGTGGGCGGCAACATCTGCATGTCGCTGCCCGCCGGCCCGATGATCACCGTGACGGTGGCCCTCGAGGCCACATATCGATTGTGGGCGGCGGACGGAACGGAAAGAACCGTCGCGGCGAAAGATTTCGTCGTCGGCAATCACCGGAATGTGCTGCGGCCGGGTGAAATTCTGCGAAGTATTCACATTCCGATCGATGCGTCGCGAAAAGCGCACGCGCAGCGGCGATTCACGCTCACCGCACTCGGGCGCTCCACGATATACATGGTCGCCACCCGGACCCCGGGCGCCGACGATCTGACGCTGGTACTCACCGCGGCAACCTCCTATCCGGTTGTCCTGCACTTCGATACCGCACCCGACGCGCACGCCCTGCACGACCACATCGACGCGATTCCGGCGCACGTATGGTTCGCCGACCCCAACGGCACCCCGGAGCACCGCGAACATCTCGCGAAGCACTACGCCGAACAACTGCGGACCGAACTCGCGAGCCCGAGATGACCTACACCGTCAACGGCAAGACGTTCTCGCAGGAACCGAACCCCGGTCAGTGCCTGCGGACGTTTCTGCGCCACCTGGGCTGGTTCGGGGTGAAGAAGGGGTGTGACGCCGGAGACTGCGGCGCGTGTACGGTCTGGCTCGACGGCCGGCCGGTGCACAGCTGCATCACCCCGGCATTCCGCGCCGAGGGGCACGCGGTGACGACGATCGAGGGCCTGGGTTCGCCGGAAGCTCCGCACCCGATGCAGCGGCAGTTCCGCGACGCCCCCGGATTCCAGTGCGGCTTCTGCACCCCCGGCATGATCATGACGGCGTCCGCGCTGACCGACGAGCAGAGACAGGACCTTCCGCACGCGTTGAAGGGAAATCTGTGCCGCTGCACCGGTTACCGGGCCATCGAGGATGCGATCGCCGGGATGGCCGCGGTCGAGACGGCGGCGCCCGGCCGGGCCGTCGGCACGAGTGTCGGCGCGCCCGCGGGGACCGACGTGGTCACCGGGCGCGCCGAATACACGATGGACACCGCGCCGGAAGGAATGCTGCATCTGAAAGTGCTGCATTCGCCCCACGCGCATGCGCGCATCGTCTCCGTCGACAAATCCGCGGCGCTGGCAGTGCCGGGGGTGCACCGCGTCTACACCTGGGAGGATGTGCCGCGCAAACGGTTCACCACCGCGATCCATACCGACCATCTCGTCGACCCCGACGACACCTACATCCTCGACAATGTGGTCCGTTTCGCCGGGCAGCGGGTGGCGGCGGTGCTGGCCGATTCGATCGCCGCCGCGGAAGAGGGCTGCCGCCGGGTCGTCGTCGAGTACGAGGTGCTGCCCGCGGTCTTCGATCCCGAGCAGGCGATGGGCTTCGGTGCGCCGCAGCTGCACGGATCCGACGACCCATTCGTACAGGATCCCTCGCACAACGTCCTGATCGAACTCCACGGCGAAATCGGCAATGTGGCACAGGGTTTCGCCGACGCCGACGTCATTCACGAGGGTACGTACCTCACACCGCGCGTGCAGCACGCGCATCTGGAGACGCACGGGTCGATCGCCTGGATGGAACAGGACCGGCTGCATGTGCGCACCAGCTCGCAGTCGCCGTGGATCGCGAAGGGCAAGCTGGCCCACCTGTTCGATCTGCGGCCCGACCAGATCCGGGTGTTCTGCAAGCGGGTCGGCGGCGGCTTCGGCGGTAAGCAGGAAGTGATCAGCGAAGACCTCGTGGCGCTGGCGACGCTGGACACGGGCCGCCCGACCTGCCTCGAATACACCCGGGAGGAGGAATTCACCACCGCCTCCCCCAGGCATCCGATGAAGATCACGGTCAAACTCGGCGCCCGCTCCGACGGCACCCTGACGGCGCTGCAGTTCCGCAATGTCTCCAACACCGGCGCCTACGGCAACCACGGCGGCGAAACCCTGTTCGCCGGGGGCTCCGCCGTCGCGATGTACCGCTGCCCCAACAAGAAGTTCGACGGCTACTCGGTCTACACCAACACCGTGCCCAGCGGCGCGCTGCGCGGCTACGGCATGACGCAACCGGTCTTCGCGATGGAGTCGGCGATGCACGAACTGGCCGTCGCACTCGGCATGGATCCGCTGGAATTGCGCCGCCGCAACATCATTCGCCCCGGTGACGCGCTGCTGGCGATACACGACGAGGCCGACGACGTGGCCTTCACCGAGGACACCCTGTCCGCGTGTATCGACCGGGTCGACGCCGCGCTGCGCGCCCGTCCCGACGGACAGGCCCTCGACGAGAACTGGCTGATCGGCACCGGAGCAGCCGGTTCGATACACGAGACCGCCCCGCCGACCGAACACATATCCGTCGGGCTGGCCACCCTCGGCGACGACGGGATCTACGACATCGCCATCGGCACCGTGGAATTCGGCGAGGGCACCTCGACAGCACACGTTCAGATCGCCGCGTCCGAACTGGGCACCACCCCGGCCCGCATCCGGCTCGTGCAATCCGATACCGACCGCACCGGTTTCGACACCGGAGCCTTCGCCAGCGCCGGACTGTTCGTCGCGGGCAACGCCGTTCAGCGCACAACGGCCGCGCTGCGCGAACGCATCCTGCGCTTCGCCGCCGCGGATTCCGGCGTCGGCCTGACCTCGTGCACACTCGACGACGACGCCGTACGCTGCGGCGAGCACCGCATCCCGCTGACCGAATTGGCGGCCACCGCGCGGGCTCGCGGGGTGCGGCTCACCGAATCACGCAAGGCCTACGGCTCACCCCGCAGCCTGTCCTGCAACGCGCACGGCTTCCGGGTGGCCGTGCACCGCGTCACGGGCGAGATCCGCATTCTCTACAGCGTGCAGGCCACCGACGCCGGTGTCGTCATCAATCCCGCGCAGGTGCGCGGACAGATCGAAGGTGGCGTGGTCCAAGGCATCGGCTTCGTCCTGACCGAACGCCATCTCGTCGACGAGAACGGCGTCATGACCAATCCGACGCTGCGCAACTACCGCATCCCCACCTATGCCGATGCTCCGCGCACCGAGGTACTCCTGGTGGAGTCGGCCGATTCGGCGGGTCCGGTGCGCTCCAAGGGCATCGCCGAATCCTGTATCAATCCGGTCGCACCGGCACTGGCCAACGCCGTGTACGACGCGACGGGTGTGCGCTATCGCGAACTGCCGCTGACGCCCGACCGGATCTTCCGGGCCCTGCGACCGACCCGGCTGACCCCAACCGGCTGAGCCGGGAGACCACCATGCCCCGCGAAACGCCGGCCGGTCACGCCGCCACCGTCATCATCGGTGAGAAGGTTCGTCCCGGCTGCGAGGAGGCGTTCCTGGCGTGGCAGCACGGGCTCAACAGCATGGCCTCGCGGTATCCGGGATTCATTGCCGCGGAGATCGATCCGCCCGCGCATCCGCGGGCGCACTGGTCGCTGATCTACCGCTTCGACTCGATTCCGAATCTGCGCGCGTGGATCAACAGCGCCACCCGCCAGGACAGCCTCGCGGAGGGCCGCCGCTATCTCGACGGCCCGCCCACGCAGCAGATCGTCACCGGCGCGGCGGCCCCGCCCGACACCCTCGTCACCGCGATGGTCACCCATCGGGTCCTTCCCGACCAGATCGACGAGTTCCTGGCCTGGCAGGAACGACTTCGCTGCGCGGAGAACAGGTTTCCCGGATTCCGCGGCTCGGAGATCTTCCGGCCGATCGAGGGCGTGCAGGACGAGTGGACGATGCTCTACCGCTACGACAGCGCCGCCGACCTGGACCGCTGGCTGACCTCCACCGAGCGACAGCGACTACTCGACGAGGGAAAACGCTTCAGCGACTTCCACTTACGCACGATCGACAACTCGTTCGGCAGCTGGTTCGCCTTCGAGGACGTCGACCCCGCACACCCACCCTCGCAGACGAAGACGTCGATCGCGGTGTGGGTCGGGTTGTATCCGACGGTCGTGCTGCTCTCGCTGGCCATGGCGCCGGCGGGGCTGCCGCTGTGGCTGGGCATGCTGGTCGGAAATCTGTTGTCCAGCTTCGTCATGACGTTCGTGACGATGCCGCGCTATGTGAATCCGTTGCTCGCACGCTGGCTGCAGCCTGCCCCGGGTTCGGCGCGGAAGGCGATCGAGATTCGCGGCGCCGTGCTCATCGCCGCGGTGATGACGTTCTGGACGCTGCTGTTTTGGCTGGTGACCAGCGTGTTCTGGCATCTGCCGTGAGACCGGCCCACATTCGAGAAGGAGAAGTGACGACAATGACCGAAACCGACGGCAGCGCGATCCCTGCCTTCATGCGTCCGGTGATCGCCGACGAACCGCCCGCGAGTTCCCGCACCGTCGCCGAACAGGCGGTCCTGGCGCTGAACGCGTCCATGATGCAGCTGTACGAAACCTCGCTGGAGAAATTCAAACAGAACATGCTCGACCAGGTGCCGATCATCCTGGCGCTGTTCACCGGCGCGGGCGGGCAGATGATCCTGTACCGCCCCGGCCGGGAACCGGAAGTGGCGCCGCCGGTGCCGATCGTCTACCAGTTGGCGAAGTCGGTGGGCCACAGCACCATGGCGATCTACGAGATCCTCGCCCCGTACCTCTCCGACGCGTATGCCAATCAGCTGTGGCGTCCCCCGTTGGAGATGTACCGGGCTCAGCACCGCACGGCGTTCGACAGCCTCGACGCGCTGGACATCTCGGACGAGGACCGCGCGATACTGCACGCGATCCTGCAGCGCAATCTGACCTTCATGGACGAATGCCTGGCCCGGGGCGGCTACCGCTACGACGACGTCGAGAAGTACATCCGCGACACCGAGCCCTACTCGGCCCGGTCCATCGGCATCGGCTCGGGAGCTCAGGTCGGCCACTGGATGTCGGTTCTCGACGACTGGAAGGCGAGCCTCGGCGAGGATTGGGAGCGCACCTACGCGGTGAGCAACTCGCTGTACGTCGCGCGGCAGAACAACATCCTCTACAGCGTTCTCGTCCAGTTCATGGGCACCGCGGCCATGGGTGACCGGTTGCTGCTGGTCGAGACGACGGAATTCGAGACCACACCCGAGAAGTTACTCGACGTACTCGGCCGCATCGTCGCCGACCGCTCGCTGGGCATGGTGTTCTTCCGCGACTACTACCTCATGGACGCAGAACTACTCGGTGGCGGCGGGCGCGCGGCCATCGCACGCGAAATGGCCGCGCGGGGACGGGAAGCGGTGCTGCCGTCCCTGGCGCCGTTCCGTTCCGACGACTGGCCGTGGAAGACCGATCCCACCAAGGGAACCGGCCCCGCACGGCTGGAGGACGTCGGATGCCCGGTCCGGCCGGAGCCGGTCGGCTGATGCCGGAGGCGACGAGTTCCGCGGATTTCGCACAGCGTGCCGTCGACATCGCTCGCGCCAGTGTCGCCGCGGGCGGACTGCCGTTCGGGACCGTCGTGGTCAAGGACGGCGCGGTCCTCGCCGAGGGCAGCAATTGTGTTCGTACCACTCATGATCCGACCGACCATGCCGAGATTCGCGCCATCCGCGCGGCGTGCCGGACGTTGGGCACCGAATATCTGACCGGCTGCACGGTCTACGCCATCGCCCACCCGTGCCCGATGTGCCTGGCGGCGCTGTACCACTGCGCGCCCGATGAGGTCGTCTTCCTGGCCACGCGCGAGGATTGCGCGCCGTACCTGGCGGGCGGGAGCGACAAGTATTTCGAGCCCGGCACCTTCTACGCCGAGTTCGCCAAACCCTGGGATGAGCGGCGGCTGCCGATGCGCTATCTGCCGCGCGCCGGCGCCGTGGAGGTGTACCGGATGTTCGGGGAGCGCGACGGCGGTGAGACGTTGTGACAGAACGGTATTCGCCACACGTCAGTGCGTGTGGTCGTGGTGGATTCGTCCTGCGAGTTCGGTCAGCGGGTTACCGCCGCCGCCGCGGGTGCGCATGATGATCTCCCCGGCGATCGACACCGCCGTTTCCTGCGGAGTACGGGCGCCGAGGTCGAGGCCGAGTGGGCCGGCGAGGCGACGGAGTTCGGCGTCGGTGAGTCCCGCCGCGCGCAATCGGCGCAGCCGATCGTCGTGCGTGCGTCGCGATCCCATGGCGCCGACGTAGCCGAATGCGGGAAGCCGCAGCGCCACCCGCAGGAGCGGGACATCGAATTTCGGGTCGTGGGTGAGCACGCATACGACGGTCCGGCCGTCGAGGGTTTTCCGTTGCGCCTGGGCGGTGAGGTAACGATCCGGCCAGTCGACGACGACCTCGTCGGCGGCCGGGAACCGGTCCGCGGTCGCGAATCTCGGGCGGGCGTCGCAGACCGTCACCCGGTAGCCGAGCAGAGCGCCCTGCTGTGCCAGCGCGGCGGCGAAGTCGATCGCGCCGAAGATCAGCATCCGCGGGCGGGGCGCGAACGGGTTCACGAAGACGTCCATGCCGGACTCGAGCGGGCGGCCGTCCGGCCCGCAGCCGATCACACCGGCACGCCCGGCAGCGAGTAGTTCGCGGGCCAGTTCGGCCACGACGACGTCGGCTCGTCCGGAGCCGAGCGATCCGTGGATCGAATCCGGGGTGACGATCAGCCGCCGGCCCAGTCGCGCGGAATCCGGGTGCGCGACAACGGTGGCGATGGCGGCCGGGCGGTCGGCGGCGACATCGGCGAACACCGCCGGCAGGTGCGGGAACGTCTGCCGCGATATCGGCTCGGCGAAGATATCGATCTCACCGCCACAGGTGAGCCCGATACCGAACAGCTCATCGGTGTCGACCCCGTAGCTCTGCAGCCGGGGCTGCCCGATCCGCACCACGTCGGTGGCCAGCTCGTAGACGGCCGCGTCCACGCAGCCGCCGGAGACCGATCCGGCCACGGCGCCGTCGGGAGCCACGACCATCGCCGCACCCGCCGGGCGCGGTGACGAGCCTTTGGTGCGCACCACCGTGGCGACACCGGCGGTGCCACCGGATCGCCAGATCGCGGTCAGTGCCGCCAGGACGTCACGCACGGCCACACGCGCCCTTCGGTCATGGCCGCAGCGTTCGACTGCTGTAACCGCATCTTTGAATGATGCGCGTCCGGGGGCGGTCGCGCGGCGACAATGGGCCCTCGAGAACGTGTCGTCGAGCATTCGGCTTCTTGCCGCGGCGAACGATCCGGTCAGCTCGGGTGACGATCCTCCACTGCGACCGACGACGGAGTCGCCGGTCGCGCGGGCGGCAGCGGTACCGCGGGCACCGGCCGGTGACCCGCACCCGGGGCGCTCGGGGATGCGGTGTTCGGCGGGCCGGAGTCGCCGGACTGCATTTCGCTCATTTCGCCCTTGAAGATGCGCAACGAGCGGCCGAGACCGCGGGCGGCGTCGGGCAGGCGTTCGGCGCCGAACAACACCACGATCACCAGTGCGATGATCAGCCAGTGGGTCGGACTCAACGAACCCATCGAAACCTCCGTTCGTGCGCCGCGGTCGCTCGGACGGCGACCACCGGCTCGGCGGATTCCGCCGACGAGATCGTTCGCTCCGGCGTCATCATTGAACGAGTTCATGATAACTTGCCGAGCCGAAACGCACAGAAAATTGCGCTCTTACCTGCTTTTATCAGTAGTCTCAAATTATTCACAGCACGTGAATGTGAAGTAACATACTCGCGTTGCCGACATGGTTGCCACCAGGTCGGCAGGTACAGAGTCGAAGAACCGGCCGCGGCTGACGTGTGCCGGACCGCAGCTGGAGGTTGCCATGGGTGTCGAGATCGCCGCGGCCCCGTCGTCCGTCGAGCAGCTGCCCGTCGAGTGGGCCGAACCCGATGGGGAACGAACCGCCCGGGCGCCGAGCCCACACCTGCCGCCGGCAGCACCGGCCGACGAGATCACCGGCCTCTGCCACGAGGTTCTGCGCGAATTATCCTCCGGCGGACGCTGTTCGAGCGCGGCCGCGCGACTGGCCGAGGCCGCGGACCGCTGGGCCCGGCGCAAATCGAGCCTGGAGACCGTTCATCACACGGTGTTCGAGACATTCCGGCTTCATCTGGAGTCGCTGCGGACTTCCGGCGACAACCTCGACACGATCATGACGTCGGTCGGCCGTGTGCTCGACGCCCTCGAAATCGTGACCACCGGTGTCGCGGACGCCTATTCGGCGACGGTCCCCGATGCGCCGGAGGACTACCGGCCGAGCAGCGACGCGGTGACCTCCGCGTTGCTCGGCGGCCGGTCCGCCGCAGCGGCGGCGAGGGAATGCGGAGTGGAGCTCGCCGAACACTATTACGTGCTGGCGATCTCGTTGCAGGCCGAATCCGCCGGGCACAGCCCGGCGGCCGATGTGTCGGTTCAGGCGCGGTTGGCGTTGCGCCGGGCCCGGGCCGTCCTGGAACGGATGGGCAACGGCGCGGTGCTGTTCCAGCTGTCCCCGAGCGGCGGCACCGTCTTGCTGCCCTACCCGTTCGTCGGTTCCGACCGCTGTCTCGATCACGTCGTACACACGCTGTCCTCGGCGACTCGGACACCGATCACCGCCACGGCGGTCCACGCCGCCCGTGCGGCTGTCCCCGCCGCGGCCACCCAAGCCCACGAACTGCTGGACACCGTGCACGCGTTGCGATGCCGGCCCGGGCTCTACCGCATGCGAGACCTGGCCCTCGAATACCAGCTCACGCGGCCCGGACCGGCGCTGGAAATCCTCGGCACCCTCCTCGACCCGCTCGACGACCATCCGGAACTGACCGAAACGCTGGTGCGGCACTGCGGTAACGAACTGAATCGGCAACGCACCGCACACGAGATGCGGGTCCACACCAATACGGTCGACTACCGGCTCAAACGCATCGGCCGGCTGATCGGGGTGGACCCGACCTCCCCGTCCGGGCTGCTCCAGGTCCGCGCCGCCCTCGTCGCCCGCGCCTATCGCGCGCACATCCCGGCCCGCTGAGAAATCCGACGGGCCGGATGCGGCCGAGGTGGAGCGCGCCGCTGCGGCTCAATGCGCGCCGTGCTCCACCGTATCTTCGGGCCGCGACGTCGCGTGGATGGTGAAAACACCTGAGTTCCCGGCAGATTAGGGTCCCGCCCGGCCCCTTAGGGGATGTATCCGACTCGCGGCACGGGCCCGTGGCCGGGGACATCGCACCGTCGCACCGGACGGCATACATACTGGCCACGGAGAGACCAGACACGACGACCTCGCACAACGCTGTGGCGCGTTCGGGGCGGCGTGGTCGACGACGAAAGTGGGCAGGTGCGTAGCGGATCGTGTGACATGCCGGAAGACAGTGGCCCCCTGGGCCGTTCGACGGTCCCGGCACCACCGTCGTGGTCCTCGATCCCGCCTGGTGACCAGGATGTGCGACTGGTCGTCTGCGATATGGACGGCACTCTGCTCACGGATTCCGGTGCCGTGCCCGACACGTTCTGGCCGCTGCTCGACGTGATGCGTGCGCGGGGAGTGACCTTCGTGCCGGCCAGCGGGCGGCAATACGCGACGCTCGCCGCCCTGTTCGAGCAGGCGCCGGACGGGGTCTCGTACATTGCCGAGAACGGTTGTCTCGTTGTGCATTCCGGCGTCACCGTGTCCGCGACCTGCCTCGATGTCGAGATCGTGCACCAGGTCGTGCGGGCGGTGCGGGAAGCACCCGACGCCGCCGAACTCGGTCTGGTGGTCTGCGGTCTGGACAGCGCCTATATCGAGCGTACGGATCCGGCATTCGTCGACGAGGCGGCGAAATACTACGCCCGCCTCGAGCGCGTCGACGATCTCACCGCGGTAACCGACAAGGTGCTGAAATTGGCGATCTACGACTTCACCGATGCCGAGCGGACAGCCGAGCGGGTGTTCGGATCGATCGCCGCCCGCGAGCAGGTCGTGGTGTCCGGGCACCACTGGATCGACATCATGAGCCGTGACGCGGACAAGGGACGCGCGGTGCAGTCGCTGCAGGAGGCGCTCGGGATACCACCCGCCCGGACCGCGGTGTTCGGCGACTACCTCAACGACCTCGAGATGCTCGATGCCGCGCGGTGGTCGTTCGCGATGGCCAACGCGCACCCCGAGGTTCGTGCTCGCGCCCGCTACCTCGCGCCCGCCAACCACGAGTACGGCGTCGTGACGGTGTTGGCGCGGATGTTCGGTTCCTGAGCACCGTTCGTCATACCGCGCGCTCGGGCGCGCCGGCCATTCGGAGCACCGCGGCGGCCACCTGATCCGGGCACTCGGCCGGCACGATGTGCTCGGAGTCGGCGTCCTCGAACCGGCCACTCACCTGATCGGCGAATCGGCGTTGGTACTCGCGAATGGTGGCGTGGTTGCGAGCGTGCAACCGGTTGGCGCGCCGGGCGGAGATGACCACGACCTCGCCGCGCGGCGGCTGCGGCGGGTTGTCCCGGAACGGGCCGATGCCGGTGGCGAAGGCATCGAATTCGCTGCGCGTGCAGGCGATGCCGGCGGGGGTGAAGTCCTCCCGCAGCATGGTCTCGTAGGTGTCGGCGGGAAACATCCGGCCGTAGGAGGCCGTCAGCACCCGCATCACCGGGCGCACACGGGCGAGCGACTGTTGCACCGCGAGAACACGATCCGTCTTCGCCGCGGTCGCCGCCCAGTCCGCGTAGAAGGGAGCCGCTTCCGGAGTCGGATCGACCAGCACCATACCGATCGGCTGCGGCACAAGGTTTTCCGCGGCGCGGCGCACGATCAGCCCGCCCATACTGTGCCCGGCCAGGATCAGCCGTCGCGGTGCCAGCGCCTCGACCAGCGCGACCAGCGTCGCCGCCATCTCGTCGATACTCTGCGGCGGCCGCACCCGGGCACTGCGGCCGCGACCGGCACGGTCGTAGGTGACGGTCCGCACGACATCGCCGAGCCGGGACACCACCGGATCCCACAGCGTGCGCCCGGCGCCGGCGCCGGATTCGAAGAGCACGCAGGTCTCCCCCGCACCGCCCTGCTCGACATAGATCTCGATGCCGCGCACCGTCATTCGTTCGCCTGGCACGTTCCGCATCCGAATTCCCTCTCGATCAATACCAACTTTGGAAATGGTACCAAGAATGGGATAGTTGAGCGATGGACCCTGCCGATCTCCTTCTGCATCCGGTGCGACTGCGCATCGTGCACGCGCTGTCCGGGGACGCGCCGCGCAACGCGGGCGAGTTGTGCGACCGTCTGCACGACGTGCCGCGGACGACGATCTACCGGCACCTCGGCCTCCTGGTGGAGGGCGGCATCCTGGAGGTCGCCGACGAGCGGCGGGTTCGCGGTGCGGTCGAGCGGTCCTATCGGCTGCGCGCCGACCGTCCCGTGATCGACGCCGAAGCGGCCGCGGCCATGACGCTCGACGACCACCGCCGCGGATTCGCCACCGCCATGGCCGTCCTGGTCGCCGAATTCGACGCCTATCTCGCCGAGCCGGGCGCCGATCCGGTCGCGGACTCGGTCGGCTATCGCCAAGGCACGCTGTGGCTTTCACCCGAGGAGCGCAACGCCATGCTCGACGGGTTCCGCCGCGTCCTCGCCTCGGTCAGCGGCAACGGTCCCGGACCGGATCGCCGGCCCTATCTGATCAGCCCGATCATGTTTCCCGGCGCGCGAACGCCCGGCTGAGGCCCTCGCACAGCGTTCGTCGTGCGTGCGGGAGGTGGACGTGCGAGGCTGAGCGACATGTCCGAACGTGCGGATGTCTCACCGAATCTCACCGAGCAGGGCCGCGGGCCGGCCATCGCGCGCGTCGCCACCGAACTGATCGCGTGGGTCGCGGCGCCGTGGGCGCTGGCGTCGTGGTCCGTGGTGGCGGCGGTGATCGCGGTGGTCGTGCTGATCGGCATCCCGGCGATCTTCGCGACCCGCGGTGACAAGAAGCAGGTCCTCGTCGCCGTCCCCGGCTGGGCCACCATCGCGATGACGCTGGCGCTGATCGCCGCGGCGGTGCTGGGCGCTTGGTTCGCCTGGCCGGCCTGGGTCGCCGTGCTCGTCACCGTACTGGCCGTCGCGACCGTCGGCACCGAACTGCCGCGCTGGCGGTGGCTGACCCGGGCGCCCTGACGCCGCTTTCTCTCCCGAGACGTTCTGTTTACGGCCTTCGAGGCCGGGTATCTGCGATTTGTTATCGCAGTACGGCCGAACGTGGCAGCGCCTGGATAACAAAAGGCAAAGGGAGAGTTTCACATGATTATTCTGGGAGTCATCCTCCTCGTTCTCGGGTTCGTCTTCAGCATCCCGATCCTCTGGACTCTGGGCATCATCGCCGTCGTCATCGGCGCGATCCTGGCCCTGCTCGGAGCGTTCGGACGTCCGGTCGCCGGCCGCGCGCACTATTTCTAGCGACGGCGAATTCCTTTCTCCGGAGCGCGTACTCCCACCGTGTGGCGGGAGTACGCGCTTCGCCATTCGCGGGTGCGGACCGCATCGCTTCGGCTCAGGGAACAAAACCCGCGTCGGGCATCCTTGGACGGTATACGCCGACCCAGAAGGAGACCCGTAGTGACCGAACTGCTTCCGCTCACCCCGGATGAATTGCTGACCACCACGCGTGCGGTGCGCCGCCGTCTGGATCTGACCCGGCCCGTACCGCTGGACGTGATCCGCGAGGCGCTGGAGGTGGCCTTGCAGGCGCCGTCCGGAGGCAACCGGCAGCATTGGCACTGGATCGTTCTCACCGATCCGGAAGTCAAGGCGCAGGTCGCGGAGCACTACCGGCGCTCACATCTGGCCTACCGGGAGGCCGGGGGCGAACCCGCCGACGAGAGCGCCGCCCGCATCGCCACCAGTTCGGATTATCTGCGCGAGGTGATGGCTGAGGTTCCGGTGCTGGTGATCGGTGCGATCAGCACGGGCACCAGCGGGGCGCTGCCCGACAACCAGGCAGGACTGTGGGGTTCGCTGCTCCCGGCGGCGTGGAGCCTGGCGCTGGCACTGCGCGCACGCGGCCTCGGAACCACGTGGACCACACTGCATTTGCAGTACGAGCGCGAGGTCGCGCAGATTCTCGGCATTCCCGACGACGTCCGTCAGGGTGTGCTCCTCCCGGTCGCCTACACCAAGGGCACCGACTTCCGGCCCGGCCCGCGCGTCGATCTGGACTCGGTGCTGCACATCAACGGTTGGTGAGCGCGTTCCGGAAGACGTTCGAAGCCACCGGGTTTCCGGATGTTGTGAGACAACCCATACGCCACTCGAGTGAGACAGGTTGTGGCGCTTGGGGTTCGGGGTAGGTCTGGAGTACCGACCGATCGCGGAAGGAGAGAGCTCGTGAACGTTTCGATCACCGCTTCCCACCGTCGCCGCCGGGCCACCCCGAACGACACCGAGGACGACCGTTCCGCCGTCCTCGTCTTGATGGTCTGGGCCGCATTGATCGTCGCGGCCGGCGTGCTGCTGATCTCGCTCTAGCGTTTGCCGCTCGGCTGTCGAGGTAGCCCGCTACGAACCTCGAGAAAGGACGCATCATGTCCCACCCGAATCATCCGAACGACGACGACACGAAGGAACCGCGGGGCGGGCGGCCCGGACCGGTGGACGAGGGCGACAACGGCGGGATGGCGACCCGGGAGGTCGCCGACGATGTAGGCACCGAGGAGAACGCCCAGGAACCACCCGACTGACTCGGGCGCCACCGGACCGACCCGCACTCACCGGACCGCGCCGCCGCCAACCGCTGCGGCGGCTCACTCACAAGCGGTCGCCGACCTCGGCCGTAGAAGCACGCAGATGTTCGATCAACAGCGCGGCGACCTCATCGGACGCCTGTTCGGGCAGCCAATGCGAGGTGCCGTCGAGGGCCACGTAGCGATACGGGCCGGTCACGTAACGACCGCACGCCTCTGCTCCGGCTCGGGCGATGAAGCGGTCTGCGGTGCCCCGCACGAAGAGGGTCGCGACGTCGACGGAGCCGACCGGGCGGCGCAGCGAGAACGGAAGCCCGCGGTACCAGTTGACCGGTCCGCGCATATCGCCTCGATGCGCCGCCCGCGCGGCGTAACGCGCCGCCGACGCCGGATCGAGCCCGGCGCGCACCAGCGCCTGCCGCATCGCCTGCCCGCCCCGGGCGGACAGTACGAATTCCGGTAACCACGGCAGCTGGCACGCGGCCATGTACCACGACCGCAGCGCTTGACTGCCGGTGAACACGGCCCGCGCGAAGGCCATGGGGTGCGGCACCGACAGCGCGGTCAGCGACTTCAACCGGGCGGGACGCTCGGCGGCGACGGACCACGCGAGCGCGGCACCCCAGTCGTGGCCGACCAGATGAAAGCGCTCGACACCCGCCGCGTCCGCCAGGGCGTACACGTCACCTGTCATGCGAGCCGTGGCATACGCCGAACGCGCCACCGGGCGGGCACCCGGTGAATATCCCCGCAGGTCCGGTGCCAGTACGCGATGGCCCGCCGCGGTGAGTGCGGGTGTCATCGCATCCCAGCAGTGGCGATCCTCCGGAAATCCGTGCAGCAGCACCACGGTGTCCGCCGCTTCGCTGCCCGAGGCCGGCGGAGTATCGGTGAGGTCGAAGACGAATCCTGCGTGCGTGAACGTGTCCATGTCCGTGCCTTCCCCTGACTGTGCGCGAACAAGTCACCGCCCGCGAGCGCGGATCCGATCGACGCGGTGCCGACAGTAACGGGGCGCGGACGCTGAGCTCATCCACCCGCGGACGGATTCAGCGACCGACCGGAGCACGAGGTGCACGGTCGTCACCCGGTGCGGGCGACCCTCAGCGCACGGTCATGAGCCTTGTTCCCGGCGCGCTTCCGCCCTCTCCCCTGCCTCGTCCTCTCGCCGGCTGTCGTCGTGACGGGTGTCGCCGGATTCTTCCTCACCCGTGCCCGGAAAGAAGTGCCGCACGATCCGGTCGACGAGGAAGCCGAGGACGATCGCGCAGGCGATGCCGATCACGGCGGCCAGGAGTGGCTGATCGCGCAGCCAGCGCCCGAACGCACTGGCGATCGCCACCGAATACACCGCCCAGCTGATACCGCCGATCACCGTCAGCGGCACGAATTTCCGGCGGGGATATTCGGTGGCCCCGGCCGTCATGTTGACGGCGATGCGACCGACCGGGATATAGCGGCCCGTGATGACCAGCAGGGCCGCTCGTTTGTCGAGCATGCCGCGCGCCCAGTCGAACGCCCGCCGGATCTTCGGCTTGCGCATCCAGGCGAACCGATCCGTGCCGATGGCGCGGCCGATCGTGTAGGCGAGGTTGTCGCCGATGATCGCGCCGACCGCGGCGGCGAGAATCAACAGCCACACCGAGGGTTTCCCGGTCGAACTGCCGATGGCGGCCAGCGCGGCGATCACCGATTCGCTGGGGACCGGGGGGAAGAACGCGTCGACGATGCAGACGCCCAGCAGCGCGAAATACACCCATGGCGACCCGGCCGCGCCGGTGACGAGATCCTGCAGTTGGTTCATCCCATCGACACCTTCCTGGTCTTCTGGCGAGTGCCCAGGATCGCGTCCCCGAACCCGATCCGGCCGAGGGCGCGCTCGGGTAGCGGGCGACCCGCTCATCGCTCCATCGGGGGCCATCGCCACCACCGCGGTGCCCCACCTCCCACAACTCGAGGTTAGGCTAACCAATGTGATTGGGAGCACACAGGGGACTCGGGCGAGACGATCCGTACGACAGCGAGCCGATCCGGCCGCACCACACAGCCAGGGCGCGGCGAGCACGGCACCCACCCGCGACGGGCGCCGGCTGTACTACATGTACCGGCCGGGGCGGAACGAAAACCGTTCGCCCTTGGTCGTTTTCGAGAGCGGACTCGCATGCACCCGCTCGTACTGGGCGGCGGTGCAGCGAGAATTCGACGACTACGCGGCGACCGTCGTCTACGACCGCAGCGGTCTGGGCCGCAGCGCCCCCGACACCGCGCCGCGCGGACTCCGGCGCCTGGCCGACGACCTCGTCGATCTGCTCGACCACCTCACCGAGCGCTTCGCCGCACCGCGGCTCGTATTGGTCGGCCACAGCTGGGGCGGCCCGATCGTGCGAGTCGCCGCCGCGGACCGACCGGACCGAATCATGGGCACGGTGCTGGTCGATCCCACCGACGAGTTCTGCGACGAGCTGTTCACCGCCGCGTCGCGGCGGGCGGCCCGGACCGGACAGCGGCTCAGCGCCGCACTCGCACGTATCGGCGCATTGCGACTGGCCTATCGCGACACCCTCGCCGCGCTGCCCGCCGATGCCCGCGCCGACTTCCGCGACGAGGGCTTCACGGTCGCGGCGATCCGGACCCGCGGCGCCGAATTAGCTTGTCACACAACCGATCTCGAGCAGTTGCGGCGCACCGGCCCCGACCGTCACGAGCTCGCCGTCACGGTCGTGTCCGCCGACTCGCCCTCCACCGGTATCTCGGCCCGCTCGCGTGCGGCGATCAACGCCGCGCACCGACGGCGGGCCGCACGCCCGCACGGCAGGCATGTCGTCGCCGAGCGATGTGCCCATATGGTGCCGACCCAGCGGCCCGGGCTTGTCGCCGCCGAAATAGTCCGGATCATCGAGGAATACGGGCCGGACGGCCGAATCGTCCGGTGACATCCGGCAGCCGCGGGGTATGCCCGGATCAGAACGGATCCGCCGCGACACCTGGCGACGAAAGGCCCGGTCGGAGGAGATGCCGATGGTTTCACACAGTGCCGCCGAGGCGTTACCGGAATGGGAGGCCTTCGCCCGCGCCGTACAGTCGCGCCGGCCCGACGCGGGTACCTGGTGCGAAGGCTGGACCGTGCGCGATGTGCTGATCCACAACACCGGCAATGCGGAGGAGCTCGCCCGGGTGCTCGCCGCCCATGCGGCGGGCAGCCCGGTGCCGACCCGCGGTTTCGAGGAGCGGGAGGCGCCCTACCGCGCAATGCCGGACGCCGAGTTGTGGGCCGCGTTCGTGGACCGGTGCGAACAACTCGTCGAAACCGCCGAGGTGATCGACACGCTGTCTCCGCTGGAGGCGATCGGCTGGACCGGGCGAACCGTCGCCCCCGACTTCTTCCTCGAGCACATGCGCCAGGAGATGGTGTTGCACCGCTGGGATATGACCGGCGACGACGCGACGGCGATCGAAATGCTCATGCAGCCGTGGATAACTCGCCACACTGTGCGCGACGTCGGCCTCCCGTTGCTCGCGCGCGGCAGCAGGGATACCGATTTCGGCCCCGAGGGCCGCATCGAGGGCCGATTGCGCGCACCGGGTACCGACGATGTCCTGGTCGTCGCCGCGCCGGACGGCAACTCCATCGAGTTGGTGCCGCCGCACGGGCAGGCGACGGTGGAAAGCGATCCGGCCGTGCGCGCGCTGTTCCTGTGGGGCCGCCGCCCCGCCGATCCGACGCGCTGGCACAGCAGCGCCGGCCCCGAGGAACTGGGCCGGCTGCGCGCGCTGCTCGCCGGATACTGAATCCCCGTCCATCGGTCGGCGCCGCGCCGGGATTGCGCACCGCGGGGGCGGGTAGTCCGCGGAGATGGGTGCCGCAACCGATGTCGCCGTGGTCGGCGCCGGAATCGTCGGACTGGCCACGGCTCACGCGTTACGCCGAGCCGGGCTCTCGGTCACCGTGTACGAGTCGGGCCGGCCCGGCGGCGGTCAATCGGCCGGTCAGTCCCGGATCTTCCGCCACGCGCACACCGATCCCCGGCTGGTCGAGATGGCGGTGGCCGCCCGTCGCATCTGGCGCGAGTGGGAAAGCGACTTCGGCACCGAACTGATTTCGCGGGACGGGGCGGTCGCGCTCGGAGCCGGCGTCGCGGACAAGCTGGAGATCCTGCGGCGGACGCCCGGAGTCGACGCCCGCAGTATCGACGCCGAGGAACTGGCGACCCGGCTGCCACCGCTGGCCGACTACGACGGCCCGGCCATGCTGGACGCGACCGGCGGCTCCATCCGCACCGTCGCCGCGATCGACGCACTCACCGATCGGTTGCGCGATGCGCTGGTCACCGATCACGTCCTCACGCTGCGGCACACCGCCGCCGGGACCGTCGAAATACGCACCGGCACAGCCTGTTCGGAATTCGGCAGCGTCGTCGTCTGTGCGGGCCGCGGTACCGCACCGCTGGCCCGGTCACTCGGCCTCGCCCTGCCGGTCCAGGTGTCCGCGCACGTCCGCGTGACCTTCCGTCCGCGATCGGCGCCGCCCACCACACTCGCCACGCTGCAGGACAGCAGCGGCGCATTCGGCGAAACCGGCATCTACGCCGCCGCCTTCCCCGGCAACACCCAGTACGGGCTCGGACTGAGCGATTCCGTGCCGAGCAGCGACGGCGGATCGGTCGATCCCGCGGCTCTGGCCGGGCTGGCCGACCGCGCCACTGGCTACGTCCGCCGCGCACTCCCCGGACTCGCACCCGAACCGGACGGTTACGTGCACTGCTGGGTGACTCGGCTGCCGTGGGGTGAGGACGGTCTGGCCGCCTGGCAGGACGGCGCCGCCACCTTCCTCGCCGGGCACAATCTGTTCAAACTGGCCCCGGTCCTGGGCGCCACACTGGCCGACAGCATCACCACCGGACAACCCGCCGCCACCGTGCACCCGTCGCGGCGCCTCGGCGATCCCGCCGCCGACCGGTAGAGCACTACCGTCGAAAGTACTTAAGCGCGACAGATTCCCGGTCGCCCGGAACTCCATAACTTTGTGGTCGGAACGTCACCACCACGAAGGAGAATCCCGTGAGCGACATCAACGACCTGGTCGAGCGCTACCTCGCCGTCTGGAACGAGACCGATCCCACCGCCCGCGCCGCGCAGATCGCCGACCTGCTCACCGACGACGCCGAGTACACCGATCCGCTGGTATCGGTGCGCGGTCACGCCGGCCTCGACGCGGCCGTCGCAGCCGTTCAGCAGCAGTTCGCCGGACTGGAATTCGGTCTCGGCGGCCCGATCGACAGCCACCACGGCATCGCCCGCTTCACCTGGCACCTGGGCCGGCCCGGCGAGGAGCCGCTGGTGATCGGCTTCGACGTCGCCGTGCTCGGTGACGACGGCCGACTCCGCCAGATCCTCGGCTTCCTCGACAAGGTGCCCACCGGCGCCTGATCCCTCCCCGACACCTCTCTCCCCATCCCCAGAAAAGGACCGGTCATGTACTTCACCACCACCGACGGAACCACCCTCGCCTACGAGGACTACGGCACGGGCGAGCCGATCGTCTTCGTCGCCGGCGCCATGCTCAACACCGAGATGTGGGAATACCAGATTCCGTACTTCACCGACCGCGGCTACCGCTGCATCGCCCTGGACCGGCGCGGCCACGGCCGCTCGGATCGCCCGTCCACCGGCTACGACATCGACACCACCGCCGACGATCTCGGCGCCCTGCTCGATCATCTCGACCTGCGCGGCGCCACCCTGGTCGGGCATTCCACCGGCGGTGCGGAGATCGCGCGGTATCTGGCCCGCCACGGTGAAAGCCGCGTCGCGCGAGTGGTCTTCCTCGCGGCGATCCTGCCCTTCATGAAGGCCACCGACGACAACCCCGACGGCATCCCGGAGGCGATGCTCGACGCGCTGCTGGACAGTGTGCGCACCGATCGCGGCCGGTGGCTGGCCCGCCAGTCGCAGATCTACTTCAACACCCACCTCAACCCGGACGTCTCGCCGGAACAGGTCGACGTCACCTACCGTCAGTGCCTGTCCACCGCGCCGTGGGCGACGCTGCACATGCAGCAGGCGGTCTTCCACTGCGACAACCGGGAAGCGTTGCGCGGCATCACGGTTCCCGCGCTGATCGTGCACGGCGCCCTGGACTTCTCCGCGCCCGCAGAGGTCACCGGCCGGCGCACCGCCGAACTGATGCCGAAGGCCGTCTACAAGGAGTACCCGACCGCCGGTCACGGCCTCTACACCTCGCACGCCGCCGAGTTCAACAACGATCTCCTGGAATTCGTCAAGGGCTGAGCGAAACCCTTTGTCCCGCAGCACAATCACCGAGGAACACCCATGTCCACACCCACCCTGCTCGCCTCCGGTACCCGCCCGGCGAGCGCACCACCCGCACGCGCCACCCTGCTCGTCCTGCTGGCCGGGATCTTCATGGCCACTTTGGACTTCTTCATCGTCAACGTCGCGATCCCCGACACCCAGGCCGATCTGCACGCGAGCAGCGCCACCATGCAGTGGGTGGTCGCCGGCTACGGCCTGGCGGTCGCGGCCGGACTGATCACCGGCGGGCGACTCGGTGACCTGTACGGCCGCCGCCGACTCTACGGCCTGGGCATGGCGGTGTTCACCGTCGCATCGCTGGCCTGCGCCCTTGCCGGGGGCGCCGGCGAACTGGTCGTCGCCCGGATCGCGCAGGGCGCCGGGATGGCGCTGCTGATGCCGCAGGTTCTGGGCATCATCAGCGTGGTGTTCACCGGTGCGCGCCGAGTGCGCGCCTTCGCCGCCTACGGGCTGGCGATGGGCTTGGCCGCGGTCTTCGGCCAGCTGATCGGCGGGCTGTTGATCCAGGCCGATCTGTTCGGACTGGGCTGGCGCACCATCTTCTGGATCAACGTGCCGGTGGGTGCGCTCACCCTCGCGCTGCTGGCCCGGCTGGTTCCCGAATCACGCGGAGACGGCGGCACCCGGCTGGACCGGCTCGGCGTCGGCCTGATCGCGACCGCCCTGGTGGCGGTGGTGTTGCCGCTGATCCAGGGCCGGGAACAGGGCTGGCCGCTGTGGACCTGGATCTCACTGGCCACCGCGGCCGTGCTGGTCGCCGTCTTCGTCGCCGCGGCACGGCGATCGGCAGCCCGCGGCGGGGAGCCGTTGGTGAATCCCGCCCTGTTCGCCGAACGCTCGTTCGCGGTCGGTTCGATCATCGCGCTGAGCTACCAGATGACCATGGGATCGTTCTTCCTGTTCCTGGCGCTGTATCTGCAACAGGGGCGCGGCTTGTCGGCCCTGGGGTCGGGCCTGCTGTTCCTCGCGCTGGGCGCGGCGTACTTGTGCACCTCGATGCTGTCGGAGCGAGCAGCGGCACGGATCGGGCGGCAGGTCGTCGCCGTCGGAGCGGTGCTGCAGGCCGGCGGATATCTGCTGCTCGCGCTCACCGCGCACGAGCTCGGCGGCAGCGGTTCGGTGCTCGACCTGCTGCCGGCGATGATCGTCGCGGGAGCGGGAATGGGCCTGGCGCTGGTGCCGATGCCCGGCATCGTGCTCGCGGGCGTGACGCCGGAGCACGCGGCCGCCGCGGGGGGCGTGCTGGCCACCGCACAGCAGGTCGGTGGCGCGGTCGGGATCGCGGTGGTCGGCATCGTCTTCTACGACCGCCTAGCAGCGCCCGGCGGATTCGTCCCGGCGTTCGTCGCGAGCCTGGTGCCGATGGCGCTGCTGTGCCTGCTCACCGCGGTGCTGGTGCAACTGCTCCCGTCCCCCCGCCTCCGCAAGTAGACAATCGCGGCCCCCGGTGTTCGCCACCGGGGGCCGCGGCATGTCCGCATCCGTCAATGTAGTTGCTCCGCAATGGTTTTCAGCTCGCCGCGCGAGGTCACCCCGAGTTTCGGGTACGCCTTGTAGAGGTGGTAGCCGACGGTGCGATGACTGAGGAACAACTGGGCGGCGATATCGCGATTGGACAGGCCCTGGGCGGCGAGGCGAGCGATCTGCAATTCCTGCGGGGTGAGACCTGTTACCGCGGGCGGCCGCGAATCCGATCGTGTGCCGGTCCCTCCCGGGGCAGCGCCGGTCGCGACGAGTTCGGTGCGGGCGCGTTCGGCCCAGGGGCGCATGCCGATTCGCTCGAACATATCCAGCGCCTCGGCCAGCACCGTTCGCGCCTCGCTCTTGCGACGGGCCCGGCGCAACCATTCGCCGTAGAGTTGCGCGGTGCGGGCGTATTCGACCGGACGCACCTCGCGGTCGTGCAGCTCCAGCGCCCGTGTGAAGTGCGCTTCGGCACGGTCGTCGTCGGACAGCAATGCGCGGCAACGCAAGACGAGCGCCTCGGCCCACGGCTGCCGGACCGTCGTGGCCCAGTCGGCGAGCCGATCGGCGTGGGGTTCGGCCCGGCCGGCGGCGCCGACCCGCACCGCGGCCTCGACCAGATCCGGTATCGAGCGCATCGCGCACAGGTGATGGCGCAGCGGGTCGCGGGTCAGCCGCTCGAAGCGCGACAGCGCGGATTCGGCTCGGCCCGAACCGAGTTCGAGCAATCCCAGCGACCAATGCGCCCACGCCGCACCGGGCGAGACGGAACCAGGTGTGCTGTCGGCGAGCCCCGCCTCGGCGTACTGCCGGCACCGCTGCTCGTCGCCCTCGGCGGCATGAATATGCGCGAGGACGCTGCTGAGCTGGCTGACCCATTGGCGCTGACCCAGATCTTCGGCCAGCCGCAGCGCCTCGGCCGCGGTGGTTCGCGCATCGCGCAGACGACCGGTGAAGATCTCCACTTCGGCGGCGAAGAACAACGTGGTCGGCAGGCGGCCGGCGGCACCGGCGCTGCGATAGTCCCGGGTCAGCGCATCGGCCGGACCGTAGACGGCGGCATCCTGGCCGCTGGCCAGCGCCACGCCGCACAGCATCAGCCGCACCTGATCCGGTACCGGTCCGCGCCGCGCGGATTCTTCCAGAGTTTGCGTCAATTCCCGTGGCGCGCAGGCGGTGTCGCGAGGATCCAGAACGCTCGCCATATAGGTCACGACCGGACACAGGGGATCAGTGTCGGCCAGCGGCACGGCGGTCAACTGCGCCACGCAGTCGCGGACATGCTGTTCGCCCAGGTACCAGCCGGTGTGCAGGGCCTGGACGAGCATGGTCGCCGCCAGCGTGGGATCGCGGTCGGCGACCTGCGCGGCGCCGTCGCGCAGCAGCGCGTCCGCCTCCGCGAAACGGCCCTGCCAGAAGTGCGCGAGGCCTTCGACATGCGCGAGGCGAGCACGCAATTCGATTGTCGCACCCGGTCTTCCGGCCGCACGGCGGGCAAGCCCCGCGGCACGCTCCAGATCGCCCGCGTTCAAGGCGGATTGGGCGGCCAGCGCCTCGCGGTGCGCGCGCAGTCCGGGCTCCGCGGTGAG
>NZ_BDBF01000028.1 GCF_001612845.1 Nocardia elegans NBRC 108235
GGCTTTGTTGTACGCCTCGACGATGTCCTTGTGGATGCGGCCGCGGCTGGAGATCTCGTAACCGTTGTTGCGGGCCCACTCCCGGATGGCGGCCGTCTGCTCCCGGTCCGGTGTCGTGCGGGCGGTACCGGATTTGACGGCGCCCTTGCGGTTTCGGCCGACCTTGCGGGCGGACTCGGTCCACTGCTCGAAGATCTTGCGCAGCTTCTCGGCGTTCTTGGTCGACAGGTCGATTTCGTATTCGACTCCGTCGATGCCGAAGTGCACCGTCTGGTCGGCATCGGACTTGCCGTCGTAGTCGTCCACCAGCTCGACGATGACCTTCTTGGCCATGAAAACCCACCCTCCACTCAGCTCGTATGTGACGCGGCGAAAATGCTAATCGAGTTCGCGAGAGCGTCGTTGAGCAGGGTGAGGACCACGGCTCGGGTCACGGGCGGAAGATCGCGCGCACGCAGCCTTCCCGTTTGTTCTTGAACATGTCGTATCCGCGCACGGAGTCCTCGAGGGGCAGGTCGTGGGTGATCAGGTAGGACGGGTCGAGGTCGCCCTGCTGGATGTAGTCGAAGATGCGCCGCACGTAGCGCTGGCCGTGCTGTTGCGCGCTGCGGATCGTGAGGCTCTTGTTGGTGACGATGCCCATCGGGAATTTGTCGGTCAGGCCGTAGATGCCGAGCACCGACACCACACCGCCCTTGCGGCACGCCAGCAGCGCCTCACGCAGAGGTGTCGCGCGGTCGGTTTCGAGACGCAGAAGTTGTTTGACGCGGTCGTAGGCGTTCTGCAGTCCGGTGCCGTGTCCCTCCATGCCGACCGCGTCGACGCACGCGTCCGGGCCGCGGCCGCCGGTCATCTCGGCGATGGTGTTCTGCACGCTGTCCAACGCGGTGTAGTCGATGGTTTCGGCGTCGAAATGCTTGCGCGCCAGGGCCAATCGTTCCCGATAGCGGTCGATGACGATCACGCGATCCGCGCCGAGCAGCCGCGCCGAGTGCCCGGCCATCAGTCCGACCCCTCCGCTGCCCCAGATCGCGACCGTATCGCCGGGGGAGATGTCACAGAATTCGGCGCCCATCAGACCGGTCGGCACGGCATCGGAGACGAACAGAGCCTGTTCGTCGGTGATCTCCCCGGGGACGGGGAAGCAGTTGACGTCGGCGAAGGGCACCCGCACGTATTGGGCGTGCGAACCCTGATATCCGCCGAAGGGATGGGTGTAGCCGTAGATGCCGGCGGTCGGATAGCCGAGCGCGGGACGCTGCACGTGCGCGTTCGGGTTGGTGGTGTCGCATGCCGCCCACAGCTCGTGTTCGCAGAACCAGCAGGAACCGCAGCCGATGAACGAGGGGACGACGACGCGCTCACCCACCGTGCGGTGGTTCACCTCCGGCCCGACATCGACGACTTCGCCGACGAATTCGTGTCCGAAGACGTCGCCGTGCCGCATCCCGGGCAGGTAGCCGTCGATGAAGTGCAGATCCGAACCACACGTGGTGGTCAGATGGACCGCGACGATCGCGTCGTGCGGGTTGACCACCGAGGGGTCGGGCACGGTTTCGACGGTGAGATCGTTGACCCCGTTCCAGCACAGTGCGCGCATGAATCGTTCCTATTCGTCCGAGGAGGCACGCGCGCTCGGATTACCGGCGAGGGTCGGTATCTCGCCGGTCTGCAGCAGCGCCCGCGCACGGTAGAGGACCGCGAATGCGGCGGTATCGGTGAGGACATCGGCAATCGGCGCCAACACCGACAGGGTCACTTCGGTGCCCAGCCCTCGGGGGGCGTCGCGGAAGTTCAGTTGCAGGGCGGCACCGGCGGCCTCGGTGCCGGTGAACCGCAATGTGCCCGGACCTTCGGTCAGTGTGGTTGTCCACGTGCCGGTTTCGCTGCCGTGCGAACCCAGCCGCCACTCGAACCGGTGACCGTCCTCGCTGCTCACCGAAGCCACGTCCCCGAACACCCGGGACAGCCGGCGGGGATCGCGCCAGAGCCGCTCCACATCCTCGCGCGGACGGGCGATCGTCACCGACTGCGGATGGCCGTACCCGGAGGCCGCGCCCACCACTTTCGTGACCACCGTGCCCAGTCGATCCTTGACCGCATCGGTGACATTCATCCGGTCCTCCTCGCCGGTCGCTTCGCTGGCGAGCTACCCGGGGCCGACGGTGGTAAACGCCGATTGCCGCAAGGTCGCGGACCGACAGTGATCGTTTCGGATGAGACTTTCCCGACCGGTAGAGTGTCGGTCCTCGGTGTCCTCACGTGGGAAGCGAGGCGTGCGCCGGCTCGGTCGAGTGCGCTGAATTTTCTGAAACGTCCTTCTTTCATAAGATTGCTGAGCTAGGTTCACGGCTACGCCGGACACTCGGCGATGAGTAAGTCGGAGGACACCGTGGAATTTCTTGGCTCAGTCGCTGGCATCCTGCAGATGGTGATCGGCACCATTCTCGCCAACACCGGTTCGGGTGGCTCCGGCTCCGGTTGGTGAACGTGACGGATTCGGCTCGCTACCGGTGAGCCGAATCCTCGCGCGTGTGAGCGGTAGCGCCGGTCGTTCATGGGCCGAGTCGTTCACTGGTCGAGGGCATGCTCCGGCTGGCAGACATGCATCGGCGACGGCAGGTACCGGACCATCGCGTCCAGCAGTGCGGTGATGTCGTCGGTGTGCGGCGACGCATCGCACAGGACGGGCACGACATCGCCGATCCGGGTGAGGCGGCGGATCCGGTCGTGCAACTGTCGCGGCGTCATCTTCCCAGTGCTCCGCATGCGGGGCCGCGCGGTGTCCTGCGCCAGCACCGTGTCCACGAGTTCGTGATACCGCTGTACGGCGACCGGCCAGTGACTGCCGAAGAATTCGATGGCCATCGGTTCGAGTTCCCACATCGGTACCAAATCGATGACGCCCTCGAATTCGGCGCCGATGCCGAGCGGCATCTGCAGCGTCAACGGCACCGCTCCGCGGGTGGCGGCGACCGTGCGCACGCAGTGGCCGAAGTCCGCGGCGTGCTGGTCGAGTCCGCGCACCAGGCACAGGCGTGCGACCTGGTGGTCGTCGGCCACCCGCAGTATCGCCTCGAGTCGCGGAGCGCTCGTCGCTGCCGCGTTCATCGGCACGACCACTCCGTCGGCGGTCCGGATGGCCCATTCGAGTTCCGCGATGGGCGCGTGGCTCGACAGTTCGGTGATGCGAACCGAGTGCTCGGCGCGATCGGTCACCCACTCGACGGTGACCGCTGAGCGGGACCCGGGTGCGGTGGGCCGGCGCAGCCGGCGGATGAGCGCCGTCGTCTCTTCGGGCTCGCCCACGATCGTGACGTTGCGAATCGACTGCGGGTCAATGATTTTCACGCCCATCGCGTTGCGTACTCCCGATCGGCTCGCGGGTGGGGACCGTCCTCGACGAGGTCTCACCGTACCCGCGGGGAGGCATCGGCGGAGCGGATTTCCTCGCCAAAGTAGAACGTGTTCCTATATCGTCGGCGCTGTGCAGAAAGAACAACGCCCCGCCGTGGAAGGTTGGTTCACTGCGGACGACGGCACGGTACGTCTCCAGGGAAGTCGCTGCGATGTGTGCGGCACACCGTATTTCCCGCGGAACACCCTGGCCTGCCGCAACCCGCAGTGTGCGAGTCCCAAGGACGGATCCGAGCTGGTCGAGTACCTGTTCTCCACGCGAGGCCGGATCTGGTCGTACGCGGACGCCCGCTACAAACCGCCCGCGCCCTATGTCTCGCCGGATCCGTTCGAGCCCTACGTCGTCGCGGCGGTGGAGCTCGAGGAAGAGCAGATGGTGATTCTCGGGCAGGTCGTGCGCGGCCTCACCGTGGACGACCTGGCCGTCGGCATGCCGGTCGAATTGGCCCTGGGCGTGCTGTACGAGGACGAGGAAGCGGAACACACGGTGTGGATGTGGAGGCCGGTCGATGCCTGACAACGATCGCGATATCGCCGTCCTCGGTGCGGGAATGCACCAGTGGGGCAAATGGGGACGCAATTTCGTCGAATACGGCTTGGTGGCCGCGCGGGCGGCGCTGGCCGATGCCGGCGTGGACCACCGCGACGTCGGCTACATCGCCGGCGCGGACACGATCCGCAACGGCTACCCGGGATTCGTGTCGGGTGCGACGTTCGCCCAGGCGCTCGGCTGGTCCGGCGCCCGCATCTCGAGCAGCTACGCCGCCTGTGCCTCGGGCGCCCAGGCCATAGGCAACGCGCGGGCCCAGATTCTGGCCGGGTTGACCGATGTGGCGCTCGTGGTCGGTGCCGATGCCGCGCCGAAGGGTTTCTTCCAGCCGGTCGGCGGTGAACGCCGCGACGATCCGGACTGGTTGCGCTTCCACCTGCTCGGCGCCACCAACCCCATTTACTTCGCGCTGTACGCGCGCCGGCGGATGGCGCTGCACGGGGCCACGCTCGACGATTTCGCCGCCGTCAAGGTCAAGAACGCCAAGCACGGCCTGAACAATCCCTATGCCCGCTACCGCAAGGAGGTCGCGGCCGAGGAGGTCGCGGCGTCGGCGATCGTGTCGGATCCGTTGCGGCTGCTCGACATCTGCGCGACCAGCGACGGCGGCGCCGCGCTGGTGCTGACGTCGATGGACTACGCCCGCCGCCACGGCATCGCAGACCCGGTCCGCATCCGGGCGCTGTCGACGGTCACGCCCACCTTCCCGAAAACCGTGCTCGATCTGCCGGATTTCGCGACCGACTCGGCGGTGGCCTTCGATACGCCCTCGCGTTCGTTCCGGTCCGCGATCGCGGACGCCGCCTACGAGGAGGCCGGGCTCGGCCCCGCCGACCTGTCCTTCGCGGAGGTCTACGACCTGTCCACCGCGCTGGAACTGGACTGGTACGAAGACATCGGGCTGTGCGAGATCGGCGGTGCCGAGGAGCTGTTGCGCAGCGGCGCAACCACTTTGGGCGGTCGCGTGCCGGTCAACCCCAGCGGTGGCCTGGCCTGCTTCGGTGAGGCCATTCCGGCGCAGGCGATCGCTCAGATCTGCGAGCTCACCTGGCAGTTGCGCGGCCGGGCCGACGGTCGTCAGGTGGAGAACGCCCGCGCCGGTATCGCCGTGAACCAAGGCTTGTTCGGCCATGGTTCGGCGATCATCGCCACCCGCTGAACCCCGCTCCGCTCACGAAAACCCGGGTCGCACCCGGGTTTTCGCGTATCCGGGCCGGTAAGTGGTCGCCGGCGTGGCAGCGGCTCCGCTCATCCCCAGGTGGCGTGGTCCGGCACGGTGGAGGTGAAGATCACGTAGAAGTGCTGGCCCGGCAGCAGTTCGTTGATATCGTGCCAGCTGCCGCCGGGATCGCGCTGGTAGTAGCGCTCGATCCCGGTGCCGTCGTCGTAGCAGACGATGCCGGCGGTGCCGAACGGACTCCAATACACCTCGGCGCCCGGTCGCGGCGGTTCCAGTGGGGTACGGAACTGCTGGCTGCACGGTGTGATCACCGGGTGGTAGATGCTGGGCTGGGCGGCCGCGCTCGGCGCCGGCGCCGCGAGTCCGGCGGCCGAGATCGCGGCGGCGGTGACTACACGGCGGACGGTGAAATTCGGCAATTCTGCTCCTCGCCGGTCGGAAAAGAGTTCACTGGCCTGTGACGGCAACCCTACGGTCTCCCTCGTGTGACGAAAAAGTGGTTTGGCAGGCCGGGATCGGGGTTTTCGGTAGTCAGCAGTGATCTTGGGGGAACGAGGAGTGAGCGGCATGCCGAGTAACAGAGATTCCGTATTCGTCGACGATGAAGCCGTGGCCTCGATGCCGGCCGAACAACCGGCCGCGGTGAGCTGGCCGGACCCCAGCCCCCTCGATTCGTGGTGGAACGACATCATGGGCCTGTCGGCCGACCCGCCCCGTCCCGCCGCCTGACGGAAGGGCGAAATCCTCAGCGCCGCAAATCCTCAGCGCCGCAGTGGTTTCGACCGGCTGCTACGGTTTTTCGGCGCCGCGTCCTTCGCGGCTGCCCCGGTAGGCGCTGCGCCGGATGCGAGTGATGAACCCCGGGGCCAGCGCGACGCCGGGCGGGTGGTGCAGAGTCGGGTCGACGGCGTCCTCGGTCGGTGGGGCGACGGTTTCGCCGGTGAGCCGCAGATTCGCGAACGGTTCTTCGGGTCCGTGCAGTCGCCCGGCCGTCAGTGTGAAACCGAGGCCGTGAGTGGTCGTGTATTCGCGCAGCGTCGCCAGGGAGGCGTCCGCAGGTTGATCGGCGTCCGGACGGGCGAATATCCACTGAGGTGCGCCGCCGTCGAACCGATAGGCCATGAGAGTCCCGTAGGTCGCGTGGCGCCACGACGGGACAGGTATCGCGAAAAATCGGGTCAGCGTGCCGGTGGGTGTCGATGCCAGCGCGAGGTCCCAGCGCCCGCCGGGGGTCTGCGCGCGCAGTCCGATTCCCACGGCGTCGGGCAGCCGTCCCGGCATGCCGAGGGCCTTGGACAGGCGAACCTCGACGTCGCGTTCTCCGTCCCCGAAATACCTCTCGAAGGCCGGCGCGGAGTGCAGGCGCCCGCTGAACCAGAGGCCGCGCGGATGGAAGACGCGGGCACGCCGGACGCGGGCGACCAGCTCGAACGATTCCTCGACCAGGCGTTCGGCTTTCACATCTCTGCTTTCGTCGTGACGGTCGGGTCAGGCCGGCGGCAGCCGACATCTGGCCGGTACCCCGTCACGGCCGAGGTATTCGCCTCCGCAGTCAGGATTCGTCGCCGGCGTGCGGGTAGGGGAGCACCTGTGCGGCCTCGGGCCCGCCGCTGGTGTGGGTCACGGTGAAGACCACCGTCTGCCCGGGGCTGAGAGTTTTGTAGCCGGGCATGTCGATCGTGCGGTAGTCGACGAAGACCGCGTCACCGGAGGCGCTGGTGAGGTAGCCGAACCCCTTCTCGGCGTTGAACCACGTCACCTGCCCCCGCTGCCAGCCAGGCAGCTTGTCGTCGACCGGCATGAGGTGCGGATCCGGGTGCGTCCGGTGCTCGGCGGGAACAACGGCGGGTGTCCAGGTCACGGTCATGCGCAAACTCATTCCGGTCGCGGGTGGGAACTAGTGGGCGGCGACCGGCTTCCCGGTGCCGCCACCCGCGATACCCGCCTCTTCCGGGACCAAACAATCACGTCGGGTGGTCCGTGACGGCGTACGCGTGCGACCGCCGCCGCCGGCGCGCGCACCGCACCGGCGCCCCTTCCGAGCGGTTCCCTCAGCCGGCCGGTGCCGGTTCGCGCGCGGTGAGAAACGCCGCGATCGCCGGATCGACTGCGTCGCGAACCCGAATCTTCTTGGGCAGCAAACCGTTTGCGTGGAGCAGGTCGGCAGCGTGCTGCTGTTCGTCGAGGAACTGCTCGGTGACCGGGCCGAGGCCGAACGGGCGGCCGCGCAGGGCGGCTTCCCAGGCGTCGAGGTCGGCGGTACCACCGCGGGCGACGATATCGTCGACGAAGTATCGCGCCGCGGCGCGCGGGTTCTCGGCGATCCAGGCGTCGGACTCCTGCAGAGCGGTGATGATCGCTTCCAGGGCCGGTCGGTTGGCTTCGGCGAAGTCGCGGCGGGTGAACCACAGCGAGGGGTGGCTGAAGACGGATTCGGTATCGACGAGGGTGTGCAGCGGGGTGGCGGCCTCCACGGCGGTGAGATCGGGATAGGCGCCGACCCACGCGTCGAGGCTGCCGTCGAGCAGCAGAGCACCGCCGTCGTGCACGTCGGTGTCCACCGGTTCGATATCGCTCCAGCCCAGCCCCGACCGCTCCAAGGCGAACAGCAGTAGCGTGGTCTGCCAGGAGCCGTGGGCGATGCCGACTCGCTTACCTTTCAGATCGGCCACCGATTCGATGCCGTTGCCGGCCTTGGTGACCAGCCGGCCGTTCTCGATACGCGGGCCGGAGATGCCGGCATAGACGATGTCGCGGTCGTTGCCGAGCGCGGTGATCGGCGGCGTGAAGCCGGTGCCGATGAAGTCGTAGCCGTGCGCGTCGAACAGATAGTCCGAATGCAGCGACGGCAGTGCGGTTTTCACGTCGGCGCGGGGCGGCTGCGGCAGCGCGCGCAGGTCCACCCACTCCACGTCGGGCAGCGCGCGTTCCAGGATGCCGCGGTGGCGCAGGACGAACAGGGAATTGTTGTGCGGGAAGTAGCCGACACGAACGCTCATGGGATGCTCCTCGAAGAAGTACGGAAGAAGGGTCAGATCAGCCCGCGGCGGCGAGCCTCGTCCGCGAGCCCGGTGCGCCCCCACTGCGCCGCGAGATTGGATTTGTCGAATTCGACGGAGCCGCCGAGGGTTTCGGCGATCGCCTGGTATTGCGCGCCCTCCTCGAGCAACACGACCAGTTTCGCCAGGTCCAGGAGTCCGGCACGGCCGATGACGTTGGCACCGCCGTTGGCCTCGAAGATGGCGATGAGGTCGGGATCGCGGGTCAGTCGGCCGAGGATGAATTCGCCCGCGCCGATGCTGCGATCGATATGCGGCGGGATCTCTCGCGACAGGGTCAGCCGCTGCACGGCGGCGTAGCGGATCGGAAAGGTGCGGTGCGTCTGCGCCCAGCCGCCCAGCCACGGGCTGTGCACGTGCACCACGGAGGTGATCTCCGGGTGTGCGCGGAACACGGCGGCGTAGCCGGTGACGAATCCGGCGGAACCGGTGCCGGACAGTACCTCTCCGTCGAAGGTCGCGACCACCGGTCGCACGGTGCGGTCGTCGGCCCAGGGGCCGGGCTCGTTGAGGGCGACCGCGATCTCCGTGCCGGGAACGCGTTCGACGAAGTTGACGGTGCCGTTGCCGGCGACGGTGCCGGTCTCGCGGAAGACCCGGAACGCCTTCTCGGCGTCGCGGGTGGCGGTGGCGACGAATTCGGTGACGGTGTCGTCGAGCCGGATGTCGGTGGTGGTCACGATTCTCCTAGTGGGCGTGAGTCAGTTCGGGAGCGATGCCGGGCGCGGTCAGGCGGGATCGGCCGAGCAGCGGCAGCACTTCCTCGCCGACCCGGTAGGCCTCTTCCAGATGGGGGTTGCCGGCGAGGATGAAGGCGTCGACGCCGAGATCGATCAGCTCGTCGAGGCGCTGGGCGACCTGTTCGTAGCTGCCGACCAGGCCGAAGGCGGGCCCGCCACGGATCAGGCTGAAACCGCACCAGACGTTGGGTTGCACCTCCAGATCCCGGTAGCCGGTGATCGTTTCGGGGACCCAGCCCTTGATCCGCGCCGCTCCCACCGAATCGCCCTGGGCGGCGCGGTTGGCGGCCTCGCGGTCGACGAAGGCCCAGCCCTTGCGGATCTCGTCCCAGGCCGCCTCTTCGGTGTGCCGGGCCACGATGTCGATGCGGACCGCGAACTTCGGTGTGCGGCCGATCTTCTCGGCGTGGGCGCGAACGCCGTCGAATTTGGCGCGCAGGTCGCCGAAGGGCTCCAGCCAGGACAGGTAGTAGTCGGCGTGGCGTCCCGCGGCTTGCACCGCGGCGCCCGAGGACCCCGAGAAGTACACCTCCGGGAACGGTTGCCCGGCCAGGCCCGGCGGCAGTGCGGCGGCTTCGGTGTGGAAGAACCGGCCGTCGTGGCTGTACGGCCCTCCGTCCCACACCCCGCGCAGCACATCCAGGAATTCGCTGGTGCGGGCGTAGCGGTCGTCGTGGGAAACCTTGTCGCCCCACCACAATTGGGCCGGGCCGCCGCCACCGCTGATGATGTTGTAGACGAGCCGCCCGCCGGTGGCGCGCTGCAGACTTGCCGACATGCGCGCGGCCTGCACGGGGTGCAGGAAACCCGGCTGGAAGGCGACCATGAAGCGGTAGGTGGTGGTCTCGCGAGCCAGTGCGGCGGCGAAGGCCCACGGATCCTCGGTGACCGGAAACGAGGGCAGCAGTCCGCCCAGGAATCCGGCGGATTCACTCGCTCGGGCGACGGCGGCGACGTGATCGATATAGCTGTATCCGTCGAGTTCACCGCCGCGCACGGCCGGGGCGATATTGCCCGGGCCGTAGCCGCCGGCGTTGCCGCGATTGTGGCGGCGTGGTGTGCGCAGCGAGGCGTGGTCGCCTTCCATACCGATGCGCCAGTAGATGTCGATCGTCACAGCGCGACCTCCTTCAGGGTGCGTCCGGCCGGATCGGCCAGGAACAGCAGGTGCTCGCCGGCGCGGTGCACCTCCTCGATGTGCGGGTGCCCCGACAGCACGAGGGTGTCGAAACCCGTTGCGGCATAGACCTGCAGCTGCCGGGCCACCTGCTCGTAACTGCCGACGAGGCCGATGGCCTGCGCATACCCGAGCAGGTCGAACCCGGCCCAGCGGCCGTCGCCCAGGGCCAGCGATCGCGCGCCCGGCCCGTCCGGGCGCACCTCACGCCATTGCCGTTCCGCGCGCGCCCAAGCTTCGTCCTCGGTCTCGCGCGCGATGACCGGGAGCTCGAGTCCGGCGCGCACCGTGCGCCCGGTCTCGCCGGCGCGGGCGCGCAACACGGCCAGCTGTTCGCCCGGGCCGTCGGGGGATTCGGCGAACAGGTGCACATCACCGTGACGAGCCGACAGGTCCAGGGCCTCGGGCGAGGTGCCGGACAGGTAGACCGTGGGGAAGGGCAGGCCCGACAGCACGCCGCGGAAACCGCCGTCGATCACGTCGTAGTAGTCTCCCGCGAAATCGAATCCGGTGCCCCGGAAACCGGCCGCCGGCACCGGATCCCGGTTCCACACACCGCGTGCGACGGTGAGGAATTCCGCGGCGCGACGGTAGCGATCGGCACCGGACACCCGGTCGCCGCGCGAGCGGGCCTCCGCGTCGTCGGTGTCGACCGCCAGGCGCCAGCCCAGCCGCCCCGCCGATAGGCGCTGCAGGGTGACCGACACCTTCGCCGCGTAGACGGGAGTGCCGAAGGCGGGCTGGAATTCGACGATCACCCGGCTGTGCCGGGTGGCGCGCAGGGCGCCGCCGGCGACGATCCACGATTCCTCGCCGAGCGGATCGTAGGGTGCGAGCACCCCGTCGAGTCCGGCCAGTTCGGCGGCGTCGACCACCTGGTGCAGGTCGTCGAAGGGACCGAATCGGCCGGGTCGCACATCGGTGGGTTCGCGATCGGGCGCACGAACTCCGGTGCCCCCGCCCGCGGGGGTGGGTGCCGGATCGCCGAAACCACCGCGATGCCGCAGCTCCGGGCGCGCGCGGCGGCCGTCGCCGCGGCTGGGCAGGCGCCACAGGTACTCGGTCATGCCGCCGCCCGTCCCGCCGCGACCAGCTCCCGCGCCCGCGCCAGCGGTTCCGGCGCGACCCAGGATTCGAGGTCGAAGTCGGCGGCGAGGAAGCCGTGGGTGTAGAGGAACTGCTTCTGCACGCCCAGCAGCTCGAGCCGTTCGTCGTCCAGACCGGGGTGCAGGCCGCGGTGGAAGCCGTCACCGTAGGCGGCGACGACGCCTTCGGGGCCGGACAGGGTTTCGCGTTGCAGCACCGCGCGGACGCCGTCGAGATTGTCGGCGGCCCAGTCGGCGGCGCGCAGACTCTGCGCGAGGAAGTCGATCACCACCTCGGGCCGGGTGTCGAGCAGTTGCTGATGCACGGTGATGGGGCGCGGGGTGCCGTTGTTGACGCGCAGCCGCTTGGTGTCGGTGGCATCGAGGTCCACCGCGACCCGCAGGCCGTGCTCGGCGGCGACTTCCTGGGCGCGTGCGCCCTTGACGTAGATCGCGTCCACCTCGCCGCGCAGCAGCTCCTCCGCGCCCCAGGTGACGCGGCGGGCCCGCTGCTGAACATCGGTGCGCACCTGCGGATCTCGTTCGACGGCGAGTTCGACCACGGTGACATCGGCGAGGGTCAGTCCGCCCAGCCGCAGGGCGCCGGCGAAGCCGTGCAGCGCCATGGCGCGCGGGAAGCTGCGGGCCTGATCCTGTGCCCATGCCGGAATGCCGATCCGCAGACCGGCAAGATCGGCAGGGGTGGCGACCGGTGAATCCGGGCCGACCAGGATGGCCTGCGATTCGTCGATCCAGGTGAGGCCGATCAGCCGGGTGGGCGAGCCCGCGGCGCGGGCCGCCAGCGCGGGCACATTGCCGCCTTCGCGCACCAGGCCGGGCAGCCCGTGGTCGAAGTGGAATCCGGCCAGTTCGGGCCCGGCGTCCTGCAGGACGCCGAAGGTGAGGCCGCTGCGCTGTGCGGTTTCCCCGAGCCAGCCCAGACTGTGCGCCAGACCGCTGGCGGTCGGGACGGGGCAACGGGTGTACCAGAGGGTGTCGGTCATGAAATGCTCCGTGAGTTCATGGAATTCGATGGTTTCCGGTGGTGTGGCCGACGCCGAGTTCGGCGAGCAGAGCCGCCTGGTAGCGCAGGGCGGCGGGGTCGGTCCGGTCACGCGGGCGGGGCAGGTCGATATCGATGTCGACGGCGAAGCGGCCCCGGTTCAGGACGAGGATCCGGTCGGCCAGCCGGACCGCCTCGTCCACGTCGTGGGTGACCATGAGTACCGCCGGGCGATGCCGCTCCACCAGGTCGCCGACGAGGTCCTGCATCTGCAAGCGGGTCAGGGCATCGAGCGCGGCGAACGGTTCGTCCAGCAGTAGTAGTTCGGGCTCGCGTACCAGGGCGCGGGCGAGGGCGGCGCGCTGGGCTTCGCCGCCGGACAGGGTGCTCGGCCACTGCCGCGCCTTCCCATCGAGTCCGACCTCGGCGAGGGCACGCAGCCCCGCCTCCCGGACCTGCTTGGCACGGCGTTGTCCGACAACCACATTCGCCAGGACCCGTTTGGACGGGATGAGCCGGGGCTCCTGGTAGACGGTGGTGCGGACGGCGGGTACGAGCACGTCGCCCGCGTCCGGAGCCTCGAGGCCGGTGAGCAGCCGCAGCAGCGTCGTCTTGCCGGTGCCGCTGGGGCCGAGCAGCACGACGAACTCACCGCGGCGGATACTCAGATCCACCCCGTCGAGAACGATCTTGTCGCCGAAGGCTTTTCGCAGTCCGGTGAGGTGCACGGCCAACGGTGCGGCGGTGCGCGGTTCGTCCGCGGCGGTCATCGGATCGCCACCTGGCCGCGCCACGGCATCGCGAAGCGTTCGATCAGCCGCACCGCGCCGTCGAAGATCAGGCCCAGGACCGCGTAGAGCACGACGCACAGCACCATGTAGTCGGTGCGGTTGTACTCCTGCGCGAGGGTGACCAGATATCCGACGCCCTTGCTGGTGCCGACCTGTTCGGCCGCGATCAGGCCGGTGATGCTGATGGACAGGCAGACCCGCAGCGCCATCAGGATGCCGGGCAGCGCCGAGGGCAGGATCACCTCGAGCACCAGGCGCGGGCCGGTCAGCCCGAAGCCGCGGGCGGCCTCCACCACCTTGCGGTCCACGTTGCGCACGCCGAGATAGGTGTAGGCGTACATGGGCGCGACGGTGGCGACGGCGATGAGCAGCACCTTGTACAACTCGTCGATGCCGAACCAGGCGATGAACAAGGGCACCAGCGCGAGGAACGGGACGGCACGCACGATCTGCATCGTCGAATCGACCAATTCCTCACCGAGACTCGTCAATCCGGCCGCCAAGCCGAGCAGCAATCCGGCCGAGACCCCGAGCAGCACCCCGAGCCCGGCGCGGACGAAGGAGGCGAGCGCGAAATCGACCAGCTGGCCGTTGTCCACGAGTTCGGTGAACGCCGACCAGACCTTCGGCGGACCGGCCAGCACCTGCGGCGACAGCACGCCGGACGCCGACCCGATCCACCAGCCGGCGAAGATCAGTACCGGCAGCAGGAAGCGCAGGGGCAGCGAAAGCCATGCGGGCCTGCGTTTCTCGATCCGGCTGCGCGGCGGGGCGAGCCGGCCCACCGAGACCGGGGGAGCGACGACGGCGGTCATCTCAGCGGCCCGTCTTCAGCGCGGCCAGCTGGTCGGGGGTGAGCTTGGCCTTCAGGTCGTAGAAGATGTCGGCGGCGGTGATCTTCCGGCTGATCACGCCGTTACCGGCGAACAGGTCGACCACGTCGGCGAGGTCGGTGGCATCGGACGGCAGCGGCAGCCGCGGAACGGTGGCCTCACTGTCCACCCGGATCGCGTCGGCGAGCCGGGCGCCGGTCAGCGCGCGCGGGCCGGTCTGCTCGAAGACGTTCTCGAACGCCGACGGATTGTCGTGCTGCGCCACGGTCAGACCCTGCAGCACCTCCAGATACTTGGCGGCGATGTCCGGGCGTCGGTCGAGGATCTCGGTGCGGAAGACCACCACCGTGTTGTCCTTGGAGCCGATGCTCTGCTCGGTCGCGATCTCCACGCCGCCGTTGGCCTTGGCCTCCTGATAGGGCACCAGGAACGAGGCCCAGGCGTCGACCTTGCCGGTGGCGAAGGCGGAGGCGGCGTCCTTCTGCTGCAACGGAACGCGCGTCACCTTGTCGGTCGGCACGCCCGCCTGGGCCAGGGCCTTGAGCAGGATGTACTCGCCCTTACCGGCCGGATTCACCGCGACGCGCTTGCCGGCCAGTTCGGCCACCGAATGGATCCCCGATTCCTTGGTGGCGATGATGCCGCTCTGATCCTTCCCGGCCGGATCCTGCACCGCCACGATGCGAACCGCCACATCCTTCGACAGCGCACCCACCACCGGGCTGAACGCGGCCCCGGAGACGTCGAGTTGCTCGGTGTTGAACAGCTTGAGCATGGAGCTGAAACCCGGTGTGGTGTTGACCCATTCGACCTTGGCGCCCAGCGGAGCGAGTGCCTTGTCGAACGTGCCGTCGCGTTTGGCGACCGCCAGCGGGCCCGCGTTGCCCGGATCGGCCACCTTCAACACCAGCGGCGCCCCGGAGCCCGATTCGGTCGCGGATCCGGAGCCACACGCCGCGACCAGAGCGACGACGGGGGCGAGCGCGAGCGCGAGTCGCCAACCGTGTGGCCTGCGCGTGCGGAACATCGTGGAGCACCTCTTCCGAATCGTGAACCGAAGTCGATTGATATCCAGCGACAGTAGGGACGGACGGGTCTCGGGACGAGGTAATGCTTTCCGAGGATCGGAAGGCTTGACGCGAGGGCCGCTTCGGGTGTATTTCGATAGAAGAGCCCTCTGTACTGGCCAATCAGCTTGGGGTGCGAATCTTTTCGCGCACCGTGAACCGAACTCCGCGCCGGATCGCTTTCCGGATAATGGAATAGATCGGGCGATGAGACCGCATTCCTGTGCTACGGTCCCCGTCGTGGAAGCCTCCGGAGTGCAGACCGTCACCCGCGCGCTGTCGGTCCTCGACTGTTTCCGCGACGGAGACGAGCACGGCGTATCGGAAGTCGCCCGGCAGCAGGGGCTCGCGGTCAGCACCGCCCATCGCCTGCTCGCCGCACTGGTGCAGGCCGGCTTCCTGGAGAAGGACGAGGTCTCCAGTCGCTATCGGATGGGCGGCGCCCTGGCCGAATACGGTCAGATCGCCTATCGGCAGCACCGCATCTACCTGGCCGAACCCAGTCTGGAACACCTGGCGGCGACCACCGGCGCCAGTGCTTCGGTCGCGATCCGGCACAGTATTCACGCCGTCCTGCTCGGCACCAGCCGGTGGCGGGAAACCGACGGGCACCGTCTCATGGGCGTCCGGCTGCCGCTGCACGCCAGTGCCCTGGGCAAAGCGCTGCTCGCCTGGTCGGCCGTCTCCGACGATTTCCTGGCCACGCTCACCTACGACGAGGGCACTGCCCGTTCCGTCTCCACACCGGCCGAACTCCGCGCCGAGCTGGATCGCACCCTGGCTCGCGGTTATGCCTACAACGACGAGGAACTCGACCCCGGCTTCCGGACCATCGGCCTGCCGATTCTCACCGCCGACGGCGACTGCCGCTTCGCTCTCGGTTTGCGCGGGCCGAGCGAGCTGATGATCCCGGAACGCCTACCCCTGCTCGTCGAACTGGCCAAGGTGACTGCGGCCGATATCGCCACCCGCTTCCGGGCCGGGTGAACGGATCTTCCGGATCGGCTGCCGGTCCGCCCCGAGAGCGCTATCGTCGCTGCCAGGTCGCCTTTGCCCATTGGTTGCCGGCCGTGCGCGCGTGCCCGCCGGCGCAGCGATGAAGGGACAGCCATGAGGATCACCCGTTTCGCGAAAGCCGTGTCGATCGTGTTCGCGCTGATCGCCGGTTTCGTGGTGGCGGCACTCGGACCCGCGAACGCTCAGACCATGCCGACGATCGTGCTGGTACACGGCGCGTTCGCCGACACCACCAGTTGGGACGCCGTCGCCGGCGATTTGCGCGGGCGGGGGTACCAGGTGGTGGTGCCCGAGAATCCGCTGCGCGGACCGGCCTACGACGCCGCGGCGGTCGAGAAGACCGTCGCCGGAATCTCCGGTCCGGTGGTCCTGGTCGGCCATTCCTACGGCGGCGCGGTGATCACGAACATCCACAATCCGAACGTGAAGGCACTGGTGTTCGTGGCGGCATTCGCGCCGGCGCAGGGCGAGCCGGTGGCCCTGGCGCTCGATCCGATCCGTTTCCCCGGTAGCCAACTACTGCCGCCCGCACTGCAGATGAAGGTCGTCGACGATTCCAGCAACGCCCTCGGTCGCAACCTCGACGCCTACATCGCCGACGCCTCGTTCCATCAGGTGTTCGCCCCCGATGTCAGCGACGCCACGGCCGCGACCATGCTCGCCCACCAGAAATCGCTCGCGGTGGCGGCGAATGTCGAGCCGTCCGGATCGCCCGCGTGGTCGAACACGCCCAGCTGGTACCTGGTCTCGGCGAACGACACCGTGATCCCGCCCGCCGCGCAACGGTGGATGGCGGGCCGGATCGGCGCGCACACCAGCGAGGTGCAGGCGTCACACGTCGCGCTCGTTTCCCAGCCGGCCGTGGTGGCCGATGTGATCGCATCGGCGGCCGCGGCGACATAGCCGCGGCGGCATGATCGTCAGCGCTGTTTGCGCTGACGCTCCCGGAGCACATGGGAACGCAGGCGGGAGAATCCCTTGACGCGCACGCTGCGTAGGTGACGAAGGGAGAACTCGCTGTCGCCGGCCAGGGCCGCGGCCGCGCCGTCGTCCACGAGAACCGTGCCGGGACGGGCGACACCGGTCAGCCGTGCGGCGGTGTTGACCACCGTGCCGTACAGATCGCCGAAACGGGTCAGCACGGGACCGTAGGCCAGGCCCACCCGGATCTGGGGCATCTCCGAAATTTTCTGGGCCGCCCGGCCGATCGCCACGTGCAGGGCCAACGCGATGCGCGCGCCCCGGTGCGGATCGTCGACGGCGAACATCACCTCGTCGCCGACGTTCTTGATCACCCAGCCGCCATGGGCGGTTATCGCCTCGGTGGTGGCGGTTTCGAACGCTTCCAGCAGATCGGTCAGCTCGTCGGGGTCGAGGTGGCGTGAGAGCCGGGTGTAGCCGGCCATATCGGCGAAGCCGACGAGCAATTGCCGTGCGGCGCCGTCGGATTCGAGCGACCGGCTCAGCGCCGCGGCCAGATGGCGCCGCCAGGCGTACTGCTGCAGGTCGGTGAGCACCTCGATGGCGTGGGCGGTGGCCTCGGCATCGGTGCCGGCGCCGAGTTCGCGGGTGATCAGGTCCGCCTGCCATTCGGCCAGTCGCGCCATGGACTGCCCGAGGGTACGGGCCGCGGCAATCTGGTTCTGCTCGTTGACATTCGAGGCCGGGCCCAACGCGCAGAAGGTGCGTACCGCCGCGACGTCGGCGTCGGTGAACGCCTCCTCGTCGTCACTGGCCGCGGCCGGAAAGCCCAAGGCGATCCATAACTTGCGAGCGCTGTCGACCGAGACCCCGGAGAGCTCGGCGACCTGAGCGCGGGTGTAGCGGCGGGGACCACCGAGAAGAGTTTTTTCGACCACCGCGTCGACCACGTCGGCCGGCTCACCAGACTCGCTCACCCGGCAAGTACAGCACACGCGGCGGGGATGGCGCCGCCGTCGTTCGGACGGATTCGACCGAAAAATCTTGTTTGAGCGTCCGAGCCGCGGATACCCAGGGCGGCATGGTTCATACGGAAGCTGCGGAGACGATCATGAGCACCGATACCACTGCTGCCTCGCCCCGTTCCGCGACCGCTCGCGACGACGGTGGCCGCAATTCCTATGACGGAATCGAAGATTCCTTCCGTGCGCTGGCCGAACTCGATGCCGCCGACCCGCGCCGGGCCCGGCTGCGGGAGCAGATCATCGCCGACTGCATGCCGCTGGCCGCCCATATCGCCCGCCGGTACGAGGGCCGCGGCCAGTCGCGGGAGGACCTGCAACAGGTCGCCAATCTCGCACTGGTGCTGTCGGTGGACCGGTACGACGTTTCCCGGGGCGCACCGTTCCTGGGCTTCGCCGTGCCGACGATCATGGGGGAGGTGCGGCGTTACTTCCGCGACAGCGGGTGGGCAGTGAAGGTGCCGCGCCGGATGAAGGAACTGCGGGCCCGCATCTCTCAGCACAGCCTGGTGCTGTCACAGCAACTCGGCCGCGAGCCCAGCAGCCATGAACTCGCCCACGCCCTCGACGTCCCGGTCGAGGAGGTCGTGCAGGCCACCGTCGCGGCCAACAGCTATCTATGCGACTCGCTCGACGAAACCCAGTCCGCCGAGAGCGACAGCCCCACGCCGCTGGGCGCCCGGCTGGCGGTCGACGAACCGCGCTACGAGCTCACCGAGGATGCCATCACGGTGAAACCGCTGATCGAGGCCCTGCCCGAGCAGGAGCGCAAGATCTTGATCCAGCGTTTCTACGAGAACAAGACCCAGTCCGAGATCGCTGCGCTGCACGGTATCTCGCAGATGCAGGTCTCTCGAATCCTCAGCCGGGTCCTCAGCGGTCTGCGCGACCAGGCGCTCGCCGAACCCACGCGCCCCCGGCATCTGCGCGCGGTGGCGTGACCTGCGCGCCGGCATCGAATTTGCCGGTTCCGTACCCGAATGTCCGGACCTGCGGCCATGATCGGTAGGGCGTGCCGATTCTAGACCGCAGGATCGGTTCGTTTTCTCGGCGAGAGAGGTCGGGCCGATCGATGGCTGAGACTCCAGCGGTCACCACCGCCCCGCGCGTTGACGGCGCTCCCGGACTGTTGATGCGCATCGACGAGGTGATGCGCCGCCACGTCGGTCACACCCTGCTCCGCATCGTCACCGCGGTCACCGGCCCGGTGCGCGCGGTCCCGGATTATCTGATCCTGCACGCCGAAGCGGTGATCGACGAGGCCGTGCGGCACCTCGTCGCCCAACCCGGCGCCGACACCGTCGTGGTCACGGTGTCGGTCACGACGACGGTGACGGTGGTCGTCGAAGCCACCGGCCCGGTCGGAATTCTCCTGCCTCCGCTGCTCGGCTCGACCGCACGGGCGCGGCTGCTGGGCGGGCACTGCGCTGTCGAGCGGGGTGCTCGCCTCGTCTGGTCGGTTCCCCTGCCTCCGGCCGACATCCACGCCCGTGTGCCCGCCGGTCCGGCACGCCGGCGCGGTGATCGGCCCTACGCGAAGTTCTCCGTGATGTAGTTCGCCGCCGCGGTCGTCCAGGTCACATCGGTGCCCGGCATGTCGTGTGCCGGATACAACACGTGCTGGCCGTCGGGATACGGAGTGAGATAACCGATCACACCATTGACGGTGGTGGCGAATCGTTGCAGGTTGGCCACCGGATTCGACATCAGGAACTCCAGCAGCTGCGCGAAGATGAGATAGCTCGCGTTGCCGAAACGCGCGCCCTCGACGAACGAGAACGGCGAGATGCCCACGTCGATGATGCGAAGCGGCGAGTCGGCCGGAGACGCGGTGATGATGTCGCCCGGGTTCGCGTACTCCCGGGTGGCGACCGCCGCTGGCCAGGTGCCGTGCTGACCGTGCAGGCCGTACGTCGTGGGCGGGCACAGGTTGTTCACCGAATCGCCGGCCTTACGCAGGGGGTTGGCGATGAAGACGGCGAAGGCGATCTCGAGCGGGCTGCCGTCGGTGTTGGTGTACTCACCCGCGGCCACCCCTTCGAGTATCCGGCTCGCGCAGATGCCGCCGAGCGAATAGCTCAGCAGCGCACAGACATTCGGCGACTGCTGAATTGCCTCGACCCCCGCGGCGATACCCAGCCGGACCGAGGTGTCCAGCGACGGTCCCCACAGATTCGGATCGGGCCCGACCGAGGCGGGCCAGTCGGGTTCGAAGAAGCTGAAGCTGTCGGTCGAGAGCAGATCGGTGACCGCGGCCAGCATGCCCGCGGGGCTGCCGTCCGCGTTCCGGGGCTCTCCGGTTCCTCGCAACGTGATGATGTCGATCATCGGGTTCTCCTTGCCCGCGACGAACTTCGACGGATCTTCCACGGTAGGCCCCGAACCGAGTACGGTCGGGTGTTGTGAAAAGAAGGCGGATGGCGTGGTGGTCGCTCACCGCGGCCGTGGCTGTGATCGTTGCCGGCTGCGGGTCGGACCAGTCGGTGCCGGACACTCCGAATACGAGCGCGGCCCCGGCCTTACACGTGGGTTCGGTACCTTCCGACGATGGTACCCCGCCCACCCGCGCCGCGAATGCCGTTGCGGCACAATGTCGGACATCCGATCTCGCGGCCGCGCTCGGGCCCGCGAACGCCGCTGCCGGAACTGTCGCGTTTCCGATCGTGTTCACCAACAACGGGTCCGGCCCGTGTGTCCTCGAAGGTTTCCCGGGCGTCTCCTACGCCACCGGCCCCGACAGCGCACCCGTCGGCACTCCGGCCGCCCGCGAGGGAACCGCGTCCGGCCCGGTCTCGCTGGCGCCCGGCGGCCAGGCGTCGGCGCTGGTGTTCGCGGTCGACGTGCACAACATTCCGGCCGAGCAGTGCGGGCCCGTCGACGTGCCGGGGCTGCGAATCTACCCGCCCGACAACACCGCATCGCTGTATCTCGACCATGCGGCGACGGCGTGCGGTAACGGACAAATGACTACACACCAGTTGCGGGTGCGCGCCCTCGTACCGGGCGCCGAGGGGCGGTAATTCGATCTTCGCCGGGTTTCGTTGGGAGACCGTCGATTACGACGCGGTCACGAGAACCGCACTATCGATGACGGGACAGGCGTAGCCTCGGACAATGAGATAGCCACCCACTCGAAACCCGGTCCTGCCGAGGACCGGTCGACTCTTGGAGGGGAATATGGTCGATTCCCTTTTCGCCGACGTGTCCGAGTTCCAAGTGCCGGTCGACGACTCTTACCCGTATCAGCTCTTCTCGTTCCGTTCCAACGACGGGACCTACCAGGACCACAACTTCTATCAGAACTATGCCTGGGCGGCCCGGGCCGCCGATTCCGGACGCATCGCCTGCTTCATCGTCTACTTCTATTGGCGGCCGAACTGGCTCGATACCGTCGACACCCACCGGGGCATGGTCGGTCAGGCGGGTGGCCCGCATCCGAAGATGATCGCGATGATCGATGTGGAATCGGGCGGCAATCCCGGCGGGGATCAGTCGGACGGAATCAACCGCGCCTATTGGCGGCTGGCCGATTGGCTGGGCTCGACCCGCCGGGTCATCGGCTACGCCAACCGCCCGGATTTCGACAGCATGTGGCCGGTGCGCCCGGACGGCCTCAACATGATCGGCGCGGGTTACGGCAGCAATCCGAACCTGCCCGGCCAGATCGCGCACCAGTACACCGACGGTCAGGGCTACGGCGGCGGCCTGCCCGAGGGCGCCCCGCCCTTCGGCAACTGCGATATGAACTCCGCCGACGGCTTCTCCCCGGAGGATTTCGCCAATCAGGTCGGGGTCGGCACGGTGGCACCGGATCCGGTGACCGACATGTGGATTCAGTTCATGGGGATCGGCGGCAACGGCTGGCCGCAACTGGCCGGCCATACGCTCGTCGACGGTGTCGCCAGCGTGGGGCAGACCCTCGGCCTGCCGGGCTTCGCGGCGCCGCCGGGTCCCACCCAGGTGCCGCTGCCGCGTGACTCCGACGGTCGCATCCGCGACGAGTGGATCCAGATGCGCGGACTGCAGGGCACCGGCTGGCCGCAACTGGGCGGCTGGTCCCTGGTCGACGCCATCGCGGCCATCGGGCAGAAACTCGACATCCCCGGCTTCCAGCCTCCCCATCCGTAAAGCCCCCGACGGAGTATTCGCATGCCGACAATCGCCAGTACGAACGGCCGCTTCTTCGTGATCACCGACTGCGTGCCCCAGGTCCGGGCGGCGGCGACAGCGGCCGCCGCGGGCGGCACCCTCGCCACCCTCACCACCGCCACGGCCGCCGAGATCGCGTTCCCGGAAGGGGCTTTCGCCGACGTCGCATCCTGTGCCGGACCGCAGGCCGGGCCGACAGCCTGGTTCGCCACCTTCAACGGCGGGGTCCCCGACGGCTGTGTCTATGCCATCGACCTGACCACCGGGCAGGTGTGTACCGAGAACGCCAACCGAGCCGCGGCATGGACGCGGTTCGTGCTCGCCGCCCCGGCATGAGCCGGCGATGGCGACGCATTGGGGGACTCCGCTCACCGGGTACGCCGGAAGTACGGCCAGGCATTTCGGCGTAGGCGGCACCGATCTCGGAATCCCTTACGACCGAGATCATTTCGCGCCGCGCGCGTCGGGATTCGTCTTCGGCGACACGTTCACCGGTGACAGTCAGGGGTCCGGCACCTGGCTCGGATCTCCGGTAATGCTGTTCAGCTCTAACCTCCCGGACGCGACCACCACCTTTTCCGCGACCCCCGGTGGTGCGCAGGCGCGCCAGGCTCTCACCTACGCCCACAACGCCGACAACGGCTACGGGGTGGAGGTCAGCCGCATTCCCAACGACGCGTTCGTCGATCCGAACGGGCGGACGTGGCTGACCTACACCAGCGTTCACGACTGGAGCATCCCCGACGATCGATACGGCGCGCTGTTCTGTGGCCTGGCCTACTCCGACGACGACGGCGCGACCTGGACCGATTACGCGGCCGTGTGGCCCAACGACGGCAGCGACGGCTACGGCGGCTGGAGTCCGTTCATGATGCAGTCCTTCGCCGGGATCGGGAACAACAACGGCGACGGTTATCTGTACATCGTCTCGAAGGAGTGGGGGCGTAGCCACAATCGCAACGGCCCGGTCCTGATGCGCGTGCCGTGGCAGCAGATCGCCGTCCGCGCCGATTACGAATACTGGGGCTACAACGGTTCGGCCTGGCAGTGGGGCAATCCCACTCCCACGCCGCTGTTCGGCGGTATGGGCCCGATCGGCGAGGTGAGTGTGAAGAACATCGCCGGGACGTGGGTGATGTCCTATTTCGACGTCGCCGGCGCCTGCATCTCGACCCGCACCGCACCGGCCATCGATCGCGTCTGGACATCGCCGAAACGGCAGATCGTCGCCTCCGCACCGTGGTGGCAGTTCTGGGTTCGTACCTTCCCGCAACTCTACGGCGGCTACATCCACCCGCGGTCGAGCTCACTCACGGACATCACTCTGTATGTCTCCCAATGGAACACCACCACGAACAATCCGTATTGGGTGATGCAGTTCGACGGCATCACACCGTAGCCGCCCGGGTCAGCGCGGCGGGCGACCGGCGAGCATCGCCTTCGCCGCGGCGCGCAGGTCGGCGCGCGGGGCGCGGGTGTCGAGTTCGGCGATGCAGATCTCGCGCACCATCGCGACCTTCAACATCGACGCGGCATCCGGATCGGACCAGCCCACCGCGACCATATCGGGCCGGCTGGCGGCGAGGAAACCCTCGCGCCGCTGGGCGATCTCGGTGCGCAGGCCGGGATCCGACTGGGCTTGGAGCATGAAGGCCTCGGTGCCGCAGCTGTGCAGGCAGGCGTCGAGGAAGGCGTCGACGCTGACCGCGAGCCGGTCCGGACCCGGCGCCATCCCCCGGATCGCCTCCGCCACTCGCGCGCTGATGAGCGTGAAGAACTGGCGATACAGCGCCACCAGGTAGGTGTGGCGGTTGGGGAAGTGCCGATAGAAGGTGCCCTTGGCCATGCCCGCCTCTTCGACCACGGCATTGATCGAAAGGCGCTGTAGTCCTTCGCGTTCGGCTACGACCATGCCGGCGGTGAGCAGGGTGGCGCGGCCGGATTCGGCGACGACTGTCATGGCGAGGGCACTCCTGGAGCGTTCTGTTCGGAAAGTCTAGTCGTGATCAACCGGCGCGCCTACGCTGTGACCGATCGGTCGGCCCGGCACCGGGTTTCGAACGGCCGGTTGCGGTCATCGGTGACCGGTCCCGTTCCGGACGAACTTCTTTTGGGGGCTGGAATGTCCGCTCAGCGTAAAGCGAACGTCGGCGCAGTGGTGCCGCTGACATCCGATGCGTGTTATCGAGTCGAATTGCAGCGGCTGCTGCCGGCCGATTCGCCGCGTTCCACCGGGGAGGATCGCCGCCACATCGTGCGGCTGGCCGAAAGCGAGTCGCAGTGGCCGCCGATCCTGGTCCACCGCGCGACCATGCGGGTGATCGACGGGATGCACCGCGTCCATGCGGCGCGGATGAAGGGCATGACCCATATCGAGGTGTTGTTCTTCGACGGCAGCGCCGCCGAGGCATTCCTGCGCGGCGTCGAATCCAATGTGGTGCACGGGCTTCCGCTGACGCTGCCCGACCGGAAGGCGGCCGCGGAGCGCATCCTGGAATCGATGCCCGAATTGTCCGATCGTACCATCGCCACCAGTACCGGATTGTCGTCGAAGACGGTGGCGCGCATCAGATTGCGTTCGACCGGGGAAACTCCGCAGTCGAACATCCGGATCGGCGCCGACGGCCGTTCCCGGCCGCTGGATTCCTCCCGGCGGCGCCAGCAGGTGATCGAATTGCTCACGGCCTCACCGGATATGCCGCTGCGCGCACTGGCGGCGGCCGCCGATGTATCGGTCAGCACCGCGCACGCGATCCGGAAGAAGATGCGCGAGCGTCTGTGCTCGGACGGCGATACCGCCGAAGGGCCCGATACCAATGCCCTACTGCTGCAGAAACTTACCCGTGACCCCGCCATGCGGGCGAGTCAGCAGGGGCGAGATCTGTTGCGCTGGTTGCATTCCCATTCCATGAACCGCAAGATGTGGCCGCGGGTGGCCGAAGCGGTGCCGCCGCATCTGGCCGCGACCGTCGCGGAGCTGGCCAGCCGCAATGCGCGGGAGTGGCGTGCGTTCGCGGACCGAATCCAGTCCTCCGACACCGCCATCTGAACGCCCCACATTCGTCGCACTCCCGAGAGGTTCGGCACATGCTGTCCACCGTCGCCGCTTTCGCCACCCGACACGCCCGCGCGGTCCTCGCGGCATGTCTGCTGGTGGGCATCGTCAGCATCGCCTTCGGCGCCACCGCGCCGACGCATCTGAAGACGGGCGGGTTCTCGCCGCCCGATACCGAATCGGCACGCGTGTCGTCCTTCCTGGGCGACGAATTCCCCTCGGCCGCGCCGAATGTGGTTCTGCTGGTGCGCGCCCCCGGGGGAGTCGAGTCCGCAGCGGCACGGACGGCCGGTGAACGCGTGGTCGCGCAGTTGCACGCCGACCACGAGGTCGACGCCGTGCAGTCCTATTGGCAGCTGGCGCCTGATCTGCGCTCGGCGCTGCGCAGCGGCGACGGCCGGGAGGCGCTGGTGCTCGCGCACGTCGCGGGGGACGACACCACCGCACCGCAGCGCGCGGGCGCGCTCGTCGACCGGATCGGCGGTGACTACGACGGTGTCACCGTACTCGCGGGCGGTCAGGCCGTGGCGTTGAATCAGATGAGTGAGCAGGTGGTGAAGGATCTGATCGTCACCGAGGCGATCGCGGTCCCGTTGACCGGGCTGGCGCTGATCATCGTTTTCGGCAGTGTGATCGCCGCCGCGATACCCCTGGCGGTGGGTCTGTTCACCATCGCGGTCACGCTGCCGCTGCTGCGCATCCTCGCCGAGTTCGGCGACGTGTCGATCTTCGCGCTGAACATGATGAGCGCTCTCGGTTTCGCCGTGGCGATCGATTCGAGCCTGTTCCTGGTGAGCAGATTCCGCGAGGAACGCGCGGCCGGTCTCGACACCGGTGCGGCGGTCGTGCGCACCGCGCGGACCGCGGGGCGCACGGTGCTGTTCTCCGGTGCGGTCGTGGGGCTTTCGCTGTGCGCGCTGCTGGTGTTCCCGCTGTATTTCCTGCGGTCGCTGGCCTTCGCGGGGCTCTCGGTACTGGCCGCCGCCGTCGTCACGACCCTGCTGCTGGTACCGGCCGCGCTGGCGGTGACGGCGCCGCACCTGCACCGGTTCGATCTGCGAGTTCCGTTGCGGCGCTGGGCTCGCCGGCCGGCACCGAGCGGAGTGCCCGCGGCGCCGGCCGACACCCGCTGGTATCGGGTGGTGCGGGCGGTGATGCGCCGGCCGGTGCTGTCCGCGGTCGCGGTGGTGGCGCTGTTGCTGGTCCTGGGTACGCCGGCCCTCTCGATGCGATTCGGCTCCGCCGATGACCGTGTCCTGCACGGTGCGTCCAGTCACGAGGTCGGTGACGCGTTGCGCGGCGACTTCCGTGAGAATGCGCTGGCGGCGGTGACCGTGGCGCTGCCCGGCTACGGCCTCGTCTCACCCGAGCTGGAGCACTATGCCGCCAATCTCTCCCGGGCCGAGGGCGTGACCTCGGTGTTGTCCGCCTCGGGAGTGTTCGCCGAAGGAACCCGGGTCGCGGCGGCGCCGGACGGGATGAGCACGCCGGCCGGAACCTTTCTGCGGGTCGGCACCGAGGCCGACCCGTCGTCGCCGGCGGGCAACGATCTGTTGCACCGGATTCGTGACGTGCCTCCGCCGAGCCCGGCGCTCTACGGCGGCGCCGCCGCCGAGAACGCGGATTCGGTGCACGCGTTGACCTCTCGGTTGCCGCTCGCGCTGGGCCTGATCGCCGTGTCGACCCTGCTCGTACTCCTGGCTTTCACCGGCAGCGTGTGGCTTCCGGTCAAGGCGTTGCTGCTGAATACTCTGTCGCTGTCGGCGACATTCGGCGCGATGGTATGGATTTTTCAAGAAGGTCATTTGTCGGCAATATTCGGTTTCACGCCTACCGGATTTCTGGTTCCGACCATGCCCATTCTCATGTTCTGTCTGGCCTTCGGCGTTTCCATGGATTACGAAGTATTCCTGCTCTCCCGAATTCGTGAGGAATGGATTGTGACCGGAGACAACACCCGGTCGGTCGCGATCGGCGTGGCTCGCACGGCGCGCATTTTCACCGCCGCCGCACTGCTCATGACGATCGCCTTCGCGGGAATGGTGACCTCGCGGGTGTCCTTCATTCAGCTGTTCGGCCTGGGGCTGGCGCTCGCGGTGCTCAGCGATGCCACCCTGATCCGCGGCATCCTCGTTCCGGCCCTGATGCGCCTGCTGGGCGCGGCCAACTGGTGGGGGCCGACATGGCTGCGGCGGTTGCCGGCCGGACTCGAGGGCGGGCCGGATCCGGATTCCCGGGCCCGGCCGGGGCCGGATCCCGTTCCCGTACAGAATTGACCGACCGAAAAATGCGCGAGGCGCCGGTACGCACCGGCGCCTCGCGCATTTGTGTGCGTTCGGAATTCGTTGACCGGTCCGAATCGCACACCATAGGCTGCACGTATCCGGTACAGGTGTCCGGAATTTGGACAACGCCGCGGTTCGTCCCGACGAATTCGGGCACTGTTCACAGCCAGGAGTGACAATGGTCGACATTGCGATAGTAGGTATCGGCTGCCGTTTTCCCGGTGGCATTTCCGATCCGAAAGGTTATTGGGATTTCCTGCTCGGGCGCGGCGACGGAATAGTGGATATTCCGCCGGACCGATGGAGCATCGACAAGTACTACGACCCGGATCCGGACGCACCCGGCCGGATGTACACCCGCCGAGGCGGCTTCCTCACCCAGCCGCTGTGGGACTTCGACGCCGACTTCTTCGGCATCGCCCAGCGCGAAGCCGCGATTCTCGATCCGCAGCAGCGGCTGCTGCTGGAGGTCACCTGGGAGGCGCTCGACGACGCCGGCATGGCAGGGCGGGTGTCCGGCGGCCGGGTGGGGGTCTATGTCGGCGGCTTCATCCTCGACAACGCCCTCGGGCGCAGCGGGCCGCTGGTGCGGGCGGCGATCAACAACCACACCGCGATGAGCGCCTCGCACACGCTGCTGTCCAACCGGATCTCCTATCTGCTGGATCTGCACGGGCCGAGCCTGACCGTCGACACCGCGTGCTCGTCGTCGCTGGTGGCCACTCATCTGGCGGTGCGGGCGATCGTCGCCGGAGAGTGCGAGACCGCGATCGTCGGCGGCGCCAACGCGATGCTGCAGCCGGAAACCTTCATCTCCATGTGCAAGGGCCGGTTCCTGTCCGTCGACGGCCGCTGCAAGACGTTCGAGGCCGGCGCCGACGGCTACGGCCGGGCCGAAGGGGCCGGCGCGGTGGTGCTCAAGACGGTCGATGTCGCCGTACGCGACAAGGACCGGATCTACGCGGTGATCCGCGCGACCGGCGTCAATCAGGACGGCCGGACGATGGCGATTCCGGTGCCGAATCCGGTTGCCCAGCAACAACTCGCCGCGCAGGTCCGCGAGGAGTCCGGCATCGCGGCCCGCGACATCGGCTATCTGGAGGCACACGGCACCGGCACCGCGGTCGGCGACCCGATCGAGATGAAGGCGCTCGGTCAGGTCTACGGCGCAGTCGACGGCCGGACCGCGGCGGTGCCGGTCGGATCGGTGAAGAGCAACTTCGGCCACACCGAGGCGGCGGCGGGGGTGGCGAGCCTGATCAAGGCCGCGCTGACCCTCCACCACGGCACGGTCGCGCCGCACTTCTCGCTGTCGAATCCCAACCCGGAGATCGCGTTCGACGAATGGCGCCTGCGGGTGCCGCTCGACAGCGAGCCGCTGCCGGGCATCCCCGGGCAGCGGGCGGTCGCGGTCAACGGATTCGGCTACGGCGGCACCAACGCCCACGTGATTCTGACCGAGGCGCCGGCCCCGGCCGCAAGCCCCGAACGGCTCGACCTACCGCGGATCGCGCCGCTGTCGGGCCGCTCCGAGGCCGCGGTGCGCGAGACCGCGGCGGAACTGGTCCGAACCCTGCGCGACGACACCGTCGACTCGGTGACGGCGGCGCTGTGGACCCGGCGCGCGCACCATTCGCTGCGCACCGGATTCGTCTACCGCGATGCCGAGGATTTGCGTACTCAGCTGCACGACTTCGCATCCGGTGCGGGTAAGGCGCCCGCCCGCGCGGTCGGCGACGGTTCGGTCGAGCCGGTGTTCGTCTACAGCGGTATGGGCCCGCAGTGGTGGGGGATGGGCCGCGAACTGCTCACCGCCGACACCACCTTCGCCCGCGTGGCCCGCGAGGTCGACGCGGAATTCACCGCGGTGGCGGGCTGGTCGATTCTGGCGGAGATGCTTGCCGAGGAGCAGGATTCGAAGGTCGCGCAGACCGCCGTCGCGCAACCGGCGAACTTCCTGCTGCAGGTGGCGTTGACCGCCGAGCTCGCCGAGTACGGCGTGCGTCCGGCCGTGGTCGTCGGTCACAGTGTCGGCGAAGTCGCCGCGGCGTACGTGTCGGGCGCGCTGTCGCTGCGCGACGCGGTCCTGGTCAGCTATCACCGGTCCCGATTGCAGGCCACCACGGCGGGAACCGGGGGCATGCTCGCGGTCGGCATGCCCGAGGCGGATGTCCGGACCTTGCTGGCCGACAGCCCCGGCATCTCGATCGCGGCGGTGAACAGTCCCAGCGCCGTCACTCTCGCCGGCGACAGCGCCGACCTGGAGATGCTGCGCGATATGCTCTCGGCGACAGGAACTTTCGCGCGCATGCTGCGAGTGGAGGTGCCTTATCACAGCCATCTGATGGATCCGATCCTGGCGGATCTGTCCGACGCGCTGGCGGAGCTGACCCCGGGCGCGGCCACCGTGCCCAGCTATTCGACGGTCACCGCCGACGCGCTCGAGGGCACCGCCTGGACCGGGGCCTACTGGTGCCGCAACGTACGCGAACCCGTGCGCTTCGCCGACGCGATATCGAGCCTGCTCGACGCCGGACATCGGGTCTTCGTCGAGGTCGGGCCGCATCCGGTGCTCAGCGGCAATATCCGCGAGCTGCTGATCCACCGCGGTGTGGTCGGCGCGGCGGTGAGCACGCTCTCGCGCGACCGCGACGACCGCCGCCACATCCTGCAGGCGGTGACGGACCTGTATGTCGCCGGTTCCCTCGACGGCACCCGGATTCCCGGCCACCCGGAGGCGGCGCGGTCGCCGTATGTCGCGCTGCCGAGCTACCCGTGGCAGCGCAAGCGGCTGTGGCACGACGAGCCGATCACGACGCGCGACAAACTCGGCGCCGCGAACAGCCCCGCGCTGCTGGGCGAGACCACGGCCGGCGCCGGATCGGAATGGGAAGTGCAGCTGTCGGTATCGCGACTGCCGTGGCTTCCGGATCATGTCGTCGACGGGCATGTGGTGCTGCCCGGCGCGGCCTACCTCGACGCGGCCCTCAGCGCGGCGACCGAGCGGACGGGCCGCAGCCGGATCGGGCTCGAGGACATCGAATTCGTCGCGCCGCTGGTGATCGACGAACACGACGTCCCCGTGCTGCGCGTCACGGTGGAGGAGAGCACGCGGCGTTTCACCGTCCACTCCCGCCCCGCCTCGGCCGAGGTCTGGACCCGCAACGCGATCGGACGGCTCGTCGAAACCGATTTCGACACGGCGGTCGAACCGTTCGGCGCGCCCGAGGGAGCGGCCGTGGTGGCCGGCGCCGACCTGTACACGGGCCTGGCCGCGCGCGGTCTCGACTACGGCCCGGCGTTCCAGCGCATCGTCTCCGCGGTCATCGGCGGCGATACCGTGCTGGCGAGCGTCACCGGCGATGCGCCCGCGAATCCGGACCACCCGCATCTGGCCCATCCCGCGGTGGTGGACGCGGCGTTGCAGTGCGTCGCCGCGCTGGCCGCCGACAGCGGTCCCGACGCGGGCGCGATCGTCCCCGCAGCCATCGGCGGCGTCCGCCTGCTGGCGCCGCTGCCGCAGCGGCCCCGGGTGGTCGTCACCCGGCGCGGCACCGATCCGTTGCGCGCCGATATCGCCATCCTCGACGAGGACGGCGCGGTGTCGATGCGGATGACCGGGGTGGAGTTCCGCCCGGTGTCGGTGCGGCCCGATGTGGTCCACCAACTGGGTGGGGTGTTCTACCAGCAGGTGTGGGAAGAGGTCGACTACGTCGAATTGCCTTCGGCACCAGCCGGATTGGTCGTCATCGGCATCGGCGCCGATACCGCCGAACGGGTGGCCGCCCTGGCCGGCGCGGACTCGGTGACGAGTGTGGTGCTCGCCGATGTGGACGAGATCGACGAGGAGCGGCTGCGTGCGGCGCTCACCTCGGCGTCCGGTCCCCGGCACGTCGCCGTGGTGGCCTGCGGTGATGCGCCCGCCGACGGCACCGTCTACGCCCTCGCACGGATCGCGGCGGTAGTGGAAGCGCTGCTCGCCGAGGATGATTCGACCGATCTTCGGTGCGTGGTGATCACCGAGCACGCCCTGTGCACGCCGTCCGACACGGCAACTCATCCCGAACACGGGGCGCTGGTCGGGGCGCGACGGGCGCTGCTCAACGAGCAGCCGGCGGCCGGATGGCGTCTGCTGGACCTGGACGAGGCGGGCTGGGACGACTGCCGCGCACTGGTTGTCGCCGACGACATCGGTGACGAGATCGCGGTGCGCGCGGGCACCGCCTGGGCCGTGCGGATCGCGCAGAATCTGGACGATTATCTGCGGCAGCGTGATACCGCCCGGCCGCTCACCGATCCGGAAGCCGGATTCGAGGCCGAGATTCCGCGTTCGCGGCTGCTGTCGGATCTCTCGTTGCGCGAATCCGCTCGGCGCGCGCCCGGACCGCGCGAGGTCGAACTGCGGATGGACGCAGTCGGTCTCAACTACAAGGACGCGATGAAGGTCCTGGGCGTGCTGACCGAGAAGGAACTCGGTGACACGTACTTCGGCATGACCGTCGGTATGGAGGGCTCGGGTGTGGTGACCCGGGTCGGCGCGGATGTCGACGAGGTCGCCGTGGGTGACCGGATGATGGTGTGCGCGGGCGACATCCTGCGCCGCTATGTGACGATGCCGGTCGACGCGGGCGCCTCGCTCCCGCATCGGCTCGATCCCGGCGAGAGCTACGATCCGCTCACCTGTGGTTCCGGATTGCCGTATCTGACAGCGGAATTCGGTCTGCGGACGCTGGCGCGGCTGCAACCCGGTGAGACCGTGCTGGTGCACGGCGCGGCCGGGGGCATGGGAATGGCCGCGGTGCAGGTCGCCCAGCACATCGGCGCCCGCGTCATCGGCACCGCCAGTACCGAATCGCGGCGCGATCAGGTGCGGCAGCTGGGCGTCGACGACGTCCTGAACTCGCGGTCCGCGGGGTTCGCCGACGAGATCGCGGCCTTGACCGGTGGCCGTGGCGTCGATGTGGTCTACAGCTCCGCGCCGGGTGAGATTCTGCGCCAGAACTTCCGGGTCGCAGCGGAATTCGGCCGGATCGTCGATATCGGCAAGGCCGACATCTACGGCGGCGGTGTGATCGACCTGGCCCCGTTCGACCGCAACCTGACCTTCTTCGCGGTGGATATGGACCGGGCGCTGGCCCACGATCCGGAAATTCTGCGGGCGCCGCTGCGGATCGCGCAGCAGCGGCTGCACGACGGCACCTACCGCTACCTGCCTTATACGGCGTATCCGGCGTCGGAGTTGCCGGCCGCGTTCGAAAGTGTCGCGCGCTCACAGCATGTGGGTCGCGTGGTGATCGATATGCGGGAGCGGGAGCCCGCGGTGCGGCCACCACTCGGGCATCCGGTGATCGACCCGGACGGGGTGTATCTGGTCACCGGTGGATTCGGTGGATTCGGTCTGGCCACCGCTCGCTGGCTGGCCCGTTCGGGAGCGCGCCGGCTGGTGCTGGTGGGCCGGCACGGCGCCGTCACGCCGCAGGCCGTCGCCCAGGTGGCGGCGTTCACCGAGGCGGGCATCGAGGTCGTCGAGGAACGCCTGGACATCGCCGACTACGCCGCGACCGTCGCACTGCTGCAACGGATTCGGAGCACGGCGCCGCTGCGGGGCATCTTCCACGCCGCCGGTGTCGTGGACAATCTGCCGATTCCGCAGATCACTCGCGACTCGCTGAGCGGATTGTTCACCAAGGTGCGCGGCGCCTACAACCTCGACCGCGCACTCACCGCGACCGGGATCGAGCCGGACATGTTCGTGCTCTACTCCTCGATCAGCGCGCTGGGCTGCATCACACCGCAGGTCGGCTATGCGGCGGCCAACGCCGCACTCGACGGTCTGGCCGCGAGCCGGCGTGGACGTGGTGCCGCGGCGCTGTCGGTGAACTGGGGCTTCATGGCCGGTGGCGGTATGGCCGACGGCAGTGAGGCGCTCGTCGGGTACGTCAAGATGCTGGGCTTTCGCCCGATCGATATGGATCGCGCGACGGCGTTGCTCGCGGAATGCCTCGCGCTGGACACCGCGCAGGTCGCGGTCGCCGATATCGACTGGGGTGTGTGGGCGAGCGGCGCCCGGCCCTCGGTCGAGACCCGGCGCTTCCGGCAGCTGCTGGCCGATGCCGGCGTCGGCGGTGAAGGGCAGGGCAGTCTGCGCGGCGAGGTGATGGCATTGCCGCCCGAGCAGCGCGCCGATTTCGCGGCCCGCCAGCTCGCCGAGCAGTTGGCGGTGGTGCTCGGCGTCGCCGTCGAGACGGTCGATATCGACGAACCGGTCACCAATGTGGGAATGGATTCGCTCATGGCCATGGAATTCGGCGCTCGTGCCGAGAAGTCGCTGGAAGTGAAGATCTCCGCGCTGGAGCTCAGTCGCGGACTGTCGTTGCGCGGCATCGCTGCCCGGGTGGTCGAGCGGTTCGGCGAAAGCTCCGCGAGCGAACCGGTGGCCATCGTCGCCGCCGGTCCGGCCGACGATCCCGAGGACGAGGCGGATGCGGCATGAGTACCGGACAGATCGCCTATCCCGATATCGATACGGTGCTCGGGGACCGGACCGGCCGATTCTTCGGTGAAGGCTACAAGCGCATCGGCCACGAGATCTTCGACATCACCGTCGAGCCGCGGCCGGCGGGGCCGACACTGACCGCCGTCGCCGGGGTGCGCTACCCGCTGGACTGGTCGCAGAAGAGCACCCGGGTGCTCACCCCGCACCTGAGCAGCATCGACTGTTCGATCTTCGGCTACCGGCTGCTGGCGGTGATCCTGCGCGAGTGCGGTATGAGCGATGCCGACATCAGCCGGTGCTGGATGCCGTTCGTGCAATTCAGCAGCGGCACGGTCGCCACCGAGAACCTGGACCGGTTCCCGATCGAAGCGGCCGTCACGAGCAGCACGGCGAATACCATGACCATTTCCGGATCATTCGGCAGCACAATGGAATTGGAGGCCGTCGTCGCGCTGCCCACCCCACCCCGGTTCCCGGCGCCGGGTCCGGCGCGGACGGTGGCCGAGCCGGTGGGCGGCTACTCGCACGGTCCGGTCTACGGGCGCAGCCAGTACCTGCGCGATATCCGCCTCGACGGCGAGGGGACGAGCGCGAGTGCGGAATTCACCCTCTCGCTGGGTGATTCGGACGCGTCCGGCACCGGAGTCGCCGATTTCTACCAGCCCTCGATCACCTTGGTCGACGCCACGGTGATCCTGGCGCAACTGTCGCAGGTCGTGCTGTACGAGCTGGACAATATCGCCCGCAAGGACAGCGAGACGTTGTGGATGCGCCGGATGACCGCGCGCGCGGAGGCGCCCCCGCCGCCGTACACGCCGGGTTCGGCCACCACGCGGATGGCGCGCTCGATGGTACTGGGATTCGGCGGGGGTAAATGGCGGATCTCGAATTGGGAGTCGGAATTCGCCGACTGCTCGATCCGCTACGACCTCGCCCACCAGCTACCGGCCTGACCTCGAAAAAACCTCTCTCGAAAGGCTTTCCATGTCCGGAACAAATTATCGGCGCATCGTCGTCTCCGGCACGTACTCCACCGGCAAGACGACCACGTCCACCGCGCTGGCACTGCTCACCGGCATTCCCCGGGTCGACGCCTCCTCGGCGCGCGAGGTGGTGACCGAATTCTTCCCCGGAATGCGCTTCCAGGATCTGAGCACCACCGAACTGATGGCGCTGGGCTTTCGCCGCCTGGAGTTGCGCATCGAGGCCGAGACGTTGCTCGAGGCGCAGGGCAACGGTTTCATCGCCGACGGATCGGTGCTCAACGAATGGGTCTACGGGGCGACCCGCCTGATCACCGGCCCGAATCCGGGGTCCACCCGCTTCCACAAGATCGTCAAGAACACCGTGACCCTGCCGGGCCGCCCGTTCTTCCGGCGCTACCTGGACGCCTACGGCGAGATGGCGCGCCAGCGCGCCCGTAAGGGCTACGACATCTTCTTCCACCTTCCGGTGGAGGTGCCGATGGATCCCGACGGACATCGTCCGGTGGACGAGCGCTACCGTGCCATCTCCGACAGCAAACTGCTGCACACCATCAGCGAGCTGGGGGCGCCCGTGGTGACCGTGCGCGGCACACCCGAACAGCGGCTCGAGCAGATCGTGAAGGTGCTCGACATTCCGACCGTCATGGATATCGATGTGGCGGTGAAGGAGGCGGTCGAGTTCGTCCGCACCAGCCGGGAACGGGTCCAGGAGATGATCATCTCCCAGGCGCAACCGCACACCATGGGACGCAAGCTCCGCTTCGCCGTGCGGGTGTAGCGCGTCGGACCCCGCGGCCGGCTCGTATCGGTGCGAGCCGGCCGCGGCGCTGTGTCGCGTCCGTCAGCGCAGCGACCAGGGCGCGGCCGCCTTCTTCTCGGCCCACCGATGCGGATCGCATTCGAGCTCGGCGCGATCCCACCGGCCCAATTCGGCTGCGGCCGCATATGTTTCGCGCAGAAATGCCGCCACCACGGTGTTCGGATCATCCGCCGTCCGCACGGTTTCATACGGAAGCACGAATTCCCCCAGCGTGGCGTCGTAGCCCGCCCCCGGCACCTGCAGCTGCCGCTCGCGGTAGCCCTCGGGTTCGGGATATGCGTAGGCGTAGAACGCGCCTTCCTCGCCGCCGCCGGGCCAGAATCCACAACTGCTGAGTTCGTGGGAATAACCCTCCACCATGACCCAATCGGCACAGTGCGGCGCACCGCCGCCGTGTTCCGGCGCGGTTCGCCCCGAAAATCGGGTATAGGCGAGATCCATTGCGCCCCAGAAGAAATGCACCGGACTGGACTTGCCGACATATCCCGACCGGAATTCGCCGAGCGCGCGATTCGCATGCACGAGCTGGCGCCAGAACGCCCGCGCGGACTCCGGATCGTAGGAGGCGTGCCGGGTATCCTCCGCGAACGGAATGGACGGATCGACCTCGTTCGGCCGCCCCTGAATCCGCGTCCGCAACCCGAGTTCGTCGAGCGCCTGCATGGTTTCGGCGTAGAACTGCGCCACGGTTTTCGGTGCGAGCGCCACACTGCGCATATCGCCGGTGTCGGCGCGGATCACCAACCGATCCGCGAGAAAGTCGAATTCGATATCGAACAGCCGATCACCGTAAGGAATCGCCGGCGTCATCAGCCCCCGCGGACTCACGAAAAGCGTGACCTGCCACCAGTGATTCAACAACGGAGCGTGCGCGAGCCGAACCTTCCCCACGATCTGCATCCACATATGCAGGGTCTCCCGCGTCTCCGCCCACTCCGCAACCCGCAACCGCGGCCACGCGGTGGAATTCGTCTCCGACATATCGATGGTCCCTTCGTTGCCGATGTCGATTCGAGTCACGGAGTGCGAGGAGATTCCGCCGCTACCGCGGGAAGGGTCCGTAGCGCCCAGTTACGAAACGACGTCCACTCGACCTCGGGCGTCGCGCGATGCAGAGCCTCGATGTCGACGCGGTAGCCGCCGGCGTCGAGGAATGCCCACATGGCGTGCATATCCGGATTGCCGATGGCGTCGAGCGACGTCTGCCGATGGACGACGGGCCGGCCCAGCGCGTCACCGATGGCGGCGGCCATGTCGGCGGGTGTGGGGGCGTCGCCGGCCAGTTCGACGCGCTCGCCGAGATAGCGGTCCGGCTCGCGCAGAACATGAGCGACGAACTGCCCGAGATCTTCTCGCGCAAGCTGCTGTAGCGGGCGATCGGAAGGTATGGGTAGCTCCAGCACGCCGTCGAGAAGCTCCCGGCGGCCACCGAGCGCGTTGTCGAAGAAATATGTCGGTGCGACGACGGTCGCCGGCAGACCACTGGCCGTGAGTTCATGCTCGATCACCGCTTTGCTCTCGAAATGCGGAATCATCGTGTTCTGATCCGCCGACGCCACAGAACTGAACACCAGATGCGGCACCCCCGCATCGCCGGCCGCCCCGATGATCGCCCGCCCCTGCCGGACCTCCGCATCCACACCCGTCTCGAACGGTGTGGTCAGGGCGAACACGCCCGCGACATTCGCCATCGCCGCCGCGAGCGCGGCCCGGTCGTCCAGCGATCCGCTCACGAGTTCCGCGCCGCGCTCACCGAGCCGCTGCGCCCCACGGCTGCGCGGATCGCGCACCATCGCGCGCACCGCCACCCCGCGCGACAGCAATGCGTCGGCAACAGCCCCGCCTTGTCCCCCCGTAGCTCCGAGTACCAGTACTGGAGGATGTGTCACAGCACTCCAATCCGATCAATTGGTCAGAAGTATCGACAGGCTACGTCAGCGCAATCGGGAGTGGTGATCGTTCGCCCGTCCGCGGGGCGAATGAGCCGCGCCTTCCGGCGGCGTGAGTCGGGCAGAAGGTTCGCCGTTGATCGATCATGTCGCCGACGCAGTCTCCCGTGTGGTCGGGGAGTATGACCCGAGGTGATGCGCCAGGCCCGGTTCGAGCGCCGAGTACCATCGGGCCAGCCGCCGCGGGTCGATCGGAGAGGAATCATCCGTACGTCGAATTCCGTCCACGTTTCACTGTTGCCCGACGTGATCCGTGCCTACATGCGGGCTCACGGGTTGACCAAGCATGAGGAAATGGCACGTGTATTGGGCGTGGACCGGACGTTGGTGTAGAAGTACCTCAGCGGCGCTCGGGACTGCCGAGAGATCTTCCTCCGGAGACTTTCGGGCTGATGGAGCTCGCGCAGTCCATGCCTGTCGACCCCGCCGACACGGTGGCGGATTGGCGGCTCGTGCGTCGAACGTTGAACCGGAATCGGCACGAGCTGACGGCGACTGCCGCTCGTCTGTACTGGGATTCGGTGCCGATCGAGGGCACCACCTGTATCACTCGGCCGAATTGGATGGCGCCGATGCCGCTCGACCTCGACTTGATCCGGCTCGAATTCGACGCCGACGCTCCGCCCCCGATATGCGATGGCACCGAGGTGGAGTCGGAGCCTTATAGGCCGATGCGTCCGAATGGGCTGTCGCGGTACACGAGGTACAGCCAGGCGGTCAGAGCGATCGCACGTCCTACTCTGTTCGAGAACCGGATGTCGTATCGTTTGCTCGACGTCTCGTTCGACGAGTGCGGGGGCCGGATGGCGTTCGGATCGACGACATACTTCGACATGGTCGACGTGTGCGAGGTCATCGCCCACGAGACCGCAGCCGTTTATGGACAGCGCATCGCGGAGCTTCTCGCATCACACTGGATGACCTGCCCTTCCGGAACCGGGTCGGCGACCTGTTCGATCCCAGGCGTCGGCCGATCCTGCCGAGTATCAACACCCTGACCATCCGGCGGGCGCCGGCGGGAGACACCTTCTTCCTCCATCGTCGCGGTTCGAACCTGGTAACGCTGGCCGCCGGACTGACACACATCATTCCTGCGGGTGTGCTCCAGCCGGCTGCGATCGGTCAGGTGAACGTGGCACGTGATTTCAGTCTGTGGCGGAACATGATTCGCGAATTTTCGGAGGAGTTTCTGGACACGCCGGAACATGATGGGAGCAGTGGCACGCCGGTCGACTACGACATCGAGCCACTTCGTACGCTGACCGAAGCGCGTGCGGCCGGAAAGGTCCGGGCATGGTGTTTCGGTGTGGGCCTCGACCCGTTGGCGCCGGCCGGTGAAATCCTCACCGCTGTCATCATCGACTCGGACGTTTTCGACACGGCGTTCGAGGGGTTGGTTTCGCGGAATTCCGAGGGCGAGATGTATCCCACGGAGGATGGCACTCTGGGGATCCGCTGGACATCGGAGAATGTTCGGCGCGTGCTGAACCGGGAACCGCTGGCAGCAGCCGCAGCGGCGTGTGTGGCCCTGACCTGGCGGCACAGAGCGACACTACTGGCGTAGTGCCAGTGCCATGATGGCCTGGTGCGCGTAATGGTCACCGGGGCGAATGGCTATGTCGGTCGGGCCGTTGTCTCGGCATTGAGCGCCGCCGGGCACGAGCCGGTGGCTATGGTGCGCGTCGAGGGGGCGGAAATCGCAGGGGCGACGGAGATGCGTCGGGCCGATCTCGTCGACATCGACTCGCTACGCAGGGCAGTCCGCGACGTCGATGTGGTCTGCCATCTCGCGGGACTGACACGGGCGCGGGATTCGTTCACCGAATCTCTTCAGTATGTTCGTGTGAATACCGGGGGAACGATCGCGCTGCTCGAAGCAATGGACGCCAGCGGTGTGAGCCGCATCGTCTTCGCGTCGACCGGTGCCATTTACGGGGCGCCGGAACGCCAACCGATGAACGAGGAAGTTCCGGACGCTCCGCCGCATCCGTATGCGATGAGCAAACGTGCGGCCGAGCTCGCGGTCGAGGCCCGCGCAAGCGGTGGGGAAGTCGCGGCGGTGATTGCGCGGATATCCAATGTTGCAGGCGGAATCGACCCGGATCCGACCAGGCTGGTTCCCCGAGCTCTGACGGCTGCCGCGAGGCAAAGCCCCCTGGCGATCAATGGTGATGGTTCCGCCGTTCGCGACTACCTGCATCTACAGGATGCGGCAGCCGCGTTCGTGGCCTGTGTTGAGCATCTCCCCGACGCCGGAAACGTCGTCCGCTACAACATCGGGAGCGGACACGGCACCAGCGTTATGGACGTAGTCACTGCCGTCGAGCGGACTACCGGCCGCCCGGTTCCGCTGGAGTATCGCCCGGCGGCGCCGGAACCGGCGACGCTGGTGTGCGATCCCGCCAAAGCCATCGCCGAAATGCATTGGTGTCCGCGCAATTCCGATATCGGCACGATCGTCCGGGATGCCTGGGCTGCGGGAGCCGCAGCTCCTGTGGTGTGACAGCCGGCCACCTTCTCCCAAAGTGACGAATTGTCACACTGCTCGGCTCGTCTTCGTACCACTCTTGTATATGAGGATCTCGCGATCAGCGAAAGAGTTCCGCGGCAGGCGCTTCGGCCCTCCTGCAGTCCTCGATATGGTCCGCTTCAGTGCTGCCCTAGCGGCATTACAATGCAAGGGGAAGCTTGCCAATGAACAGCTCGGATGTTGCGGTGCTGGCTGTGCTGGCACCGGGTGGTCTGCTGACCACCGCGCAAATTCGCCGCGATGCTGAATTGCCCTGGTGGCGCGTACGCTTCGCGCTCACGCACTTATCGGCGTGCGGATTCATCGTGTTCTGCAATTCGTGGGCCCGGTGGCAGATCAGCGAACGCGGTCGGTCCGCGCTCGCGGGAAGGCAGTGATGAACGGATGGGCCTTGCTCGGCCTTGTCGTCTGCATCGGTCTACCGCTGAGCGTTCTGATTGCGACGTTGATTGTCCCCCAGCGAATTCCGAAGGACCGCAAAGTGGATGTCATTCGCCGCCGGATCGAGAACGAGGACCGGTGACATCGCGAGGAGATGTAATGGACGATGAAATGCCGCCACGCGCAGCGGGTTACGTCTGTGTGGACCTCGTGAAGACCGCGCACCGGTTCGATCTGCCGATGCGGGCAGTCGCCCGACGGCTCGGCTATGTCTACATCGGGCTGACCACAAGCAGCAGCCTGATCGTTCCGGAGACATTGCTCGATCACCTGTCGGCCCATCGGATCGAGCTACTGATCGTGCCCGACCTCGGACATCTCCGTGGCCGGGTCCCGCGGGAACTGGCGGAGATCACCGATATTCACGATCTTTCCAGTCGGTCCACCTACGAGCGGGGCGGTGGTTACGCGCCGGACTATGGCGCGGTGAATCCGCTTGCGCCGAACCGGCCGACGGGGCGGTAGTCGGGCGCAACGCGCCCATCACGTCATGCTACGGGCAGTCCGCGCCAGGAACGACTTCGTAAGTTCCTCCCAGATCGGCGTTCGGTGCGGTGCCATCCTTGCCGACAGCGATGTGCCCGTTCGCTAAACGCTTACCGAACTTGTCCGGGTTCAGGCTGTAGCAGTTGATCCGTACCCGGTATCCGCCCTCGGGCAGGTCGACTCTGTGGCGCATGGTCTGGGTAACCCTGTTATATATCTGTAGCAGGTCGACCGGTTTCGCGGTCGAAGTCATCACATCAATCTCGTCGCCGATGATTCCGACGTTGTAGGACGGGACCTCGGACGAGGCTGGGGTGAAAGTCGGCGGTGCGCTCGTGGCCGATAAAGACTCGGTGGGTGTGCTGTCGGTGCCGGAACATGAGGTGAGGACCGCAGCTGTGGCAGCGGCGACGAGAACAGCATACCGAGCACGGGCAGGGGCGACCATGGTTCGATCATGCCACCCTGTATCCGGATCGCCGATGCCAGGAAACTACACGCGCCCACGGCCTCGGTTTGCTGGAAATCGCTGCGCCGGAATGGATGTGAGCGACACGACCGCTGGCGAGCCGCCGGGGACTCGGCAGTCATCCCAGGAATCCGCCGTCGGCGTGCACCACAGTTCCGGTGACGGCGGCGGATTCGGGGGTGCACAGCCATGCGATGGTGGCGGCGACCTCGTCCGGTTCGAGGATGCGGTCGAGGAGTTGGTGGGAGGCGAATTCCTCGACGGTGTCGAGGTGGTAGAGGCGGGCGGTTTCGGTGAGCAGGGCGGTGCGGGTGGAGCCGGGGGAGACGGCGGTGGCGGTGATGCCGGTGCCGCGCAGGTCGTGAGCGAGTCCCTTGATCAGACCGACGACGGCGTGTTTGGCCGCGTTGTACCCGGAGAGGTGCCACATGCCGTGATGGGCGGCGGCGGAGGCGAGGGCGATGAAGCGGCCGGTGCGAGGGTCGGGGCGAGCGAGTATCGCGGGGATGGCGACCCTCGCGAGGTTGGCGATGCCGTGGACGCCGATGTCGAACATGGGCTCCCAGTCGGAGTGGGTGGTTTCCCACAACGGCCGGCCGCCGGTCATGACGGCCGCGGCGGCGACGGCCGCGTCGAGCCGGCCGAACCTGTCCAGCGCGACTTCGACTGCGCCGCCGAGGCTTTCGACGTCGCGCACATCTGCTTCGACATCGACGACCGTCCCCGCGTGCGCGGCGGCCACCGCCGCGAGCTGGTCGCGGGTGCCGAGCCGGTAGCCGAGAGCGGGATCGTCGCGGCAGATGTCGACGGCCACGATGCGCCAGCCCGCGGTGGCGAGCCGGTGCGCCGTGGCGGCGCCGATGCCCCGGGCGGCACCGGTGATGATGGCGACCGGGGCGGGGGCCACTACATGCCTCGGGTGAAGCCGTCGGGGACTATGACGTCGTCGGGGGTGAGGTCGTGGATGGAGGCGTGGCCGAGTCCGTAGAGGGCGGAGTCGATGCCTTGGCGGATGACCTCGAGGACGTTGTGGACGCCGCGGTCCCCGGCGGCGGCCATGCCCCACAGGTAGGGGCGGCCGATCATGACCGCGTCGGCGCCGAGGGCGAGTGCCTTGACGACGTCGCTGCCGCGCCGGATTCCGCCGTCGAGCAGGATTTCGACCTGTCCGCCGACGGCCTGAACCACGCTGGGCAGCATGCGGATCGCGGCGGGGGTGGTGTCGAGGTTGTTGCCGCCGTGGTTGGAGACGGAGATGGCGGTGGCGCCGATGTCGACGGCGCGTTTGGCGTCGTCGGGGCGGCCGATGCCCTTGATGAGGAACGGGCCGTCCCATTGCTGCCGCAACCAGGCCAGGTCGTCCCAGGTGACCGGTGGGGTGCCCATCCATTCGCCGTAGGCGCCGAAGAAGGTCGGGCCCTGCTGCCCGCGCGGGACCAGGTTCGGGGTGGTGAGGTCGGGAAGCTTGCCGGAGCGGGCGAAGCGCAGCAGCCAGCCGGGCTTGGTCACTACTTGGGGTGCGAAACGTACGGCCGTTTTCAGGTCGACGCGTTCGGGCAGCGCGGGGCTGCCCCAGTCGCGGGCGGTGGCGAACACCCAGTCCAGGGTGACGATGATGCCCTTCGCGCCGGCTTCGCGGGCGCGGTCGAGGCGGGCGACCATGTCGTCTTTGCTTCCGAGCCAATAGATTTGGAAGAAGGTCTTGTCGTTGGCGGCGATGACCTCCTCGATCGGTTTGGAGCCGAACGACGACAGGCCGAGCGCGGTGCCCGACATCGCGGCCCCACGTGCGACGCCGACCTCTCCCGCGGGGTCGACCGCCTGGACGCCGGTGGGGGAGCAGATCACCGGCATCGAAATGTCTTGTCCGAGAACGGTGGTGCTCAGGTCACGGGTGGCGGGCAGGTCGGCGATGTGCGGGCGCAGGCCGAGTTCGGTGAAGGCGGCGGCGTTGTCGTCGAGGGTGGCGCCGGCTTCGGAACCGGCGAGCAGCGCCAGGTAGACGGCCTTGGGGACGCGCTTCTTCGCGCGGCGCTGGGCCTCGGCGACCGATTCGAACCAGTCACGGGTGCTTGCCATGAGAATCCTTGTGCTGAAAGTGATCTCGCCGCCCGGACGGTGTGTGTGCCCGGAGGTCGACGATCGGTTGGTCAGGTGAGCCCGGCGAGCGGGCTGGTGTCGCAAGCCCGGTCGGACGCGGTGGTCCGGCTACGCGTGGGGATGCCGAGGGCGACCGTGCGCCGAGGCGCACTACGGGAGTGGTTCTTGTCCGGCTGCGGTTTCGCGCCGACGCCGGCCAGAGCGAGTTCGGCGTTGCCCTTGACGCATTCGGGATCCGGCCCGTCCAAAGGCAGTCCGGTGAAGAATTTGGCGGCCATGCATCCGCCCTGGCAGGCGTCGTAGGCCGAACACGACGTGCACGCGCCACCGGTCTGTGGTTGCCGCAGCCGCTCGAACAGATCCGATGTGCGCCAGACTCTTTCGAATCCACCGGTGTCGCGGACGTTGCCGGCGAGGAATTCGTCGTGGATGGCGAACGGGCAGGCGTAGACGTCGCCGACCGGGTCGACCAGGCACACCACGCGGCCCGCGCCGCACAGGTTCAGTCCGGCGATCGGAGTGGAGCCCAGGGCGTTGAGGTGGAAGAACGAGTCGCCGGTGAGCACGCCTTCGCCGTGGGCGACGAGCCAGTCGTAGATCTGCAACTGCTGGGCGGTGGTCGGGTGCAGCTCGTTCCACACGTCGGCGCCGCGTCCGGACGGGCGCAGCCGGGTGATGCGCAGCTGGGCGCCGAACCGGTCGGCGATGGCCTTGAACTCGTCGAGCTGGTCCACGTTGTGGCGCGTCATCACGACCGAGATCTTGAAGTTCTCGAACCCGGCGTCGGCCAGGTTCTGCATGGCCCGCATCGCGGTGTCGAAGGATCCGGGACCGCGGACCGCGTCGTTGACCTCGGCGGTGGCGCCGTCGATGGAGATCTGCACATCCACGTAGTCGGTGGCCGCCAGCTGCCGGGCCCGTTCGGGGGTGAGCCGAATCCCGTTGGTGGAGAACTTGACTCCCACGTGATGGGCGACCGCGTAGTCGAGTAGTTCCCAGAAGTCGCTGCGGACGGTGGGTTCGCCGCCGCCGATGTTGACGTAGAAGACCTGCATGCGTTCGAGGTCGTCGATGAACGCCTTGCATTCTTCGGTCGACAGCTCGCGCGGGTCGCGGCGGCCCGACGACGACAGGCAGTGCTCGCAGGCCAGGTTGCAGGCGTAGGTGAGTTCCCACGTCAGGCAGATCGGGGCGTCGAGACCGTGTTTGAAGTGTTCGACCAGTTTCATCGGTGATCCTGTTCGTCGGCACCGGCGGGGCGCGGGACTATGGTGCCCGCCTGCAGCAGACCGGCGAGCGCCTTCACATAGCTGGGACGTTCGGTCTCGGCCACCCCCGCGGCCGCCAGCGCGGCGGCCGCGTCGGGCTGCTCGGCCAGTCCCTGCACGACCGCCACCAGCTGCTTCGTTTTCAGAAACGACAGCCGCCGCGTGGTGAAGTCGTAGACCAGCGCTCCGAACGGCTCGGGCCGCAGCGAGATCGAGGGCGCGAGCCGATAGGAGCCGGCCGGATCGAAGCCGTCAGTAGACACCGCACATGCCATCGATCGAGACATCCTCGACGAGCAGGTCGTCTTCGACGAGCGCGTCCTCGGCGGGGACTACTGTCTGGCTGGTGATGGGTTCGTTCATGACCGCTCCTAGGGGATGGGATCGGGGTAACGGGTGTGAGGCACAGCATAATGTCACCGAGTGACAAAATGGAAGGGGTGACGCCGGAAAAACCCGTCACGCCTCGCGTCAGGGCGGGGCGCAAGCCCTCTACCAGCGCGGACGAGTTGGAACGGGTCGCATTCGAGTTGTTCGAACAGCGCGGATTCGACGACACCACCGTCGAGGACATCGCGGCCGCCGTCGGTGTCAGTAAGCGGACCTTCTTCCGCTACTTCGAATCGAAGAACGACGTCGTGTGGGGCAATTTCAGCGACCAGCTGCAGGCGATGCGCGATCTGTTCGACCGGTGTCCGCCCGAACAGCCGGTCGCCGACGCGGTCCGCAGTGTGGTGGTGGAGTTCAACCGCTTCGACCCGGCTCAGGTGCCCTGGCACCGCAAGCGCATGGAGCTGATCCTGAAAGTGCCCGCGCTGCAGGCGCATTCGACGCTGCGCTATCAGGAGTGGCGAAACGTGGTCGCCGAGTTCGTGGCGGCCCGACTGGGTGTCGGCACTCGTGACCTGCTCGCTCAGGTCGCGGGACACTGTGCCCTCGGCGTCGCGATCGCCGGATACGAGCATTGGCTCGACCATCCCGATCAGGAACTCACCGATATCCTCGACCGCGCGCTGCGGAGTTGGGGTTCCGGCTTCGGCGCCGAGGCGGTGACCGCGCAGGGGTAGGGACTACGTAGGAACGCCTGCGTAGGAAAAGTACGTAGTTCTACGGTCGTCGATCGCCCGAGTGGACGGAAGGCTGGACCGAAGTCAGGCCGGCACTACCGCTCGGGGACGAAGATGAACGCAGAGAATCGGCAGCGGCGCTGCGATGGCAGCGCGACCTCGGCCCTCCCGGCGCCGTGCTGAGGCCCGGCAGTGGAGGCGATGCCGCGCACAACGATGTGCACGTGCGTATCTGGCTGGGTGGCACGGCCTTCGATTACCGGACCGCCGCCGCGGCGGTGGACAACATCGTCCGGGACTGGCGGCGCAAGCGCTGGTGCACGCTCGAATTCGTGCTCGGCACGATCGACGGACGTCTCCCGAAGACCCGCTTGCCGAACGAGCGGCTATTCCTCGGACCGTAAATCGGAATTACGCGCGTGACATCTCCGGTTTCGCGGCTCGTGGTGTCCTTCGCGGAATCGGTCGCATCGGAAGGTTATGCTCGGAGCCTGCCGGAATTCACGGCGAGTGCCGGACAGCAAAGCCGCTGTTCAGTAGTATCGGCAAGGTGTGGTACAACGGTTTTCCGCACAGCGTGAGCCGTAACAGGTCACTCCGCGTGGCATCGTCGTGCGCAGGAGTGAAAGAATGCTCGCCGGGGCAGCGTCCCCGGGTCGGACGTAATGCCGACACAAGCTTCCGAAACCGTGGCGTGGCGGGGGGATCGACCCGCTCGACAAAACGCCTTCCACTTTAATACGGACAAATCGCTCGTAGTTCCTACCCATTCGACGGCGCCTTCGTATGCCTTGTGCGAGTGGGGCTTTCGGGCCGCCCCTGAGGTCGGGTGGCACGTCGTCACGGTACGGCGAAGAGTTGTCGCACAGTGCTCGCCAAGCTCGGCGAGAGGGGGTACTCAGCTACGCAGGGCAGGCACGCGGTCTCGATAACGTCTCCCATCGCACGGTGGCCTTTCTTCGTTTCCGATCGGGGTGACGTCCCGTGCGCTGAACCGCGTGTAAAAACGGGTTACGGGCGCTCGCGCCGACTCGGCGAATGTTGATTCGGGAATCCGCAACTCGGGGAATCGCAAATGTAATTGCATTCGCAATCAAATGCTACAGCGACCGGGAATTCCGCGCAGGGAAACAGAGGTGGGTGTGCGCTGCTCCGTGTCTCGGAATTCGAGGAGAGGTTAGACGATGAGTCCGGATTCAGCCATGCCTTCAGACCGAAATCCTGATCTGATTCCGCTTTCCAGGGCGCAATACGGAATGTGGCTGGCGGACAACCTACCCGGCGGACCGAACGTCAACATCGCCCACTACGTCGAGATCGAGGGGCACATCGACTACGCCGCCTTCAGTAAGGCGATGAACGACGCCGGCCACGAGACCGAATCAATGGTCGTCCGGGTGGTCGAAGTCGGCGGTCGTCCGTATCAGTACGTGGACCGCGGCATCGTCTACGACGAGCCGCTGCTGGATCTGACCGCGGCCGCCGACCCCTACGCGGCGGCGATGGACTGGATGCGCCGCGACTACGGCACCAAGGCGGTCGACTTGGCCCGGGACCGCCTCGTCGCGACGAAACTCATCCGGGTCGGCGAGGACCGGTATCTGTGGTACGCGCGCGCCCATCACCTCGTGATCGACGGCTACGGCGCGTTCAACCTGCTCAACCGCGCGGCCGAACACTACAACGCGCTGATCGAGGGCCGCTCGCCGACGCCGCTGGCCGCACCCCGGCTGACCGAGATCATCGCCGCGGAGCACGACTATCGGACGAGTCGGCGGTTCGAAACCGACCGGGCGTACTGGCTGGACAAGGCGGCCGGCCTGCCGCCGGCCACGAGTCTGGCGGGGCGCTCCGCCAAGTGGAGTGAGGACGACCGCTACGCCGGACGCACATTGCCGTCGCCGCTGACCGAGCGGATCGACCGGTTCGCCGGCGAGCTGAACGCCTCCGCGGCGCAGGTGGTGGTGGCCGCGTTCGCCGCCTTCCTCGCGCGCATGACCGGTACCGACGAGGTCGTCCTGTCGCTTCCGGTATCCGGGCGGGTGACCAGGCGATTGCGCAATGCCGCCGCGATGCTGGCCAATATGGTGCCGATCCGGTTCACCGCGGACCCGGCGACGACGGTGGCGGAACTGATCCGCGAATCGGTGTCCGAACTCGTCCTGGCCATGCGGCATCAGCTCTACCGGTTCGAGGATCTACGCCGCGAGTCCGATGCCGTCGACGCGGCGGCCACCTCGTTCGGCCCGATCGTGAACATCCTGTTCTTCGATTCCGAGATCCGCCTCGGCGAGGCGATCGGGCGCTACCGCGCACTGACCTCCGGCGCGCTGGACGATCTGCAGCTCAACATGTACCGCTCCGGCGCCGACGCACCGCTGTCGGTCGAACTGCACGGCAATGCCAACCTGTACGGCCAGGACGAACTCGACGCTCACGCCGGCCGATTCGCCGACTTCCTCGACCGCATCACGAACTCGCCCGCCGATGCCCGGCTGATCGACATTCCGCTGGTCGATCCGGCCGAGCAGCGGCGAGTGCTGGGCGAACTCGCGGGCCACGACGGGGCGCCCACGTCGGCGACGCTCGTCGACCTCCTCACGCGGCAGGCCGCGTCGTCGGCCTCCGCCGTCGCCGTCGACGACGGGACGACCACGCTGACCTATCGCCAACTCGACGAGCGCTCCAACCGGTTCGCGCGCAGGCTCATCGCACTCGGAGCCGGGCCGGAAACGCTGGTGGCCATCGCCCTGCCACGGGATGCCGATCTGATCGTCGCCGCACTGGCGGTCGTGAAGTCCGGCGCCGGCTATCTGCCGCTGGACCGCGCGCATCCGCTCGAGCGGCTCGACTACGTGCTCGGCGACGCCGAACCGGTCGCACTGGTGACGAACCGGAGCATGGGCGACCGCCTGCCTGACACGAGCCGCGTGGTGTTGTTCGACGACGACATCACCGAGAGCGGCGAGCCGATCACGGATGCGGAACGTACCCGTCCGCTGCGTCCCGACAACGTCGCCTACGTCATCTACACCTCGGGATCGACGGGGCGGCCCAAGGGCGTGTCGGTCACTCATCGCGCGGTCGCCGGCTACCTGACCGACGCGACGGCCGAGATCGGTGTAGGCGCCGATGACGTGTGGACGCTGTTCCATTCGTTCGCATTCGACTACTCGGTCTGGGAGATCTTCGGTGCGCTGGTCACCGGCGGCCGGATCGTGGTGGTCGACGGTCCCGTCACGCGCTCACCGGACGAGATGGTCCGTCTCGTCGCGCGGAACAAGGTGAGTGTTTTCAGTCAGACACCGTCGGCGTTCCATCAGTTCGCGGCCGCGCGACAGCGCTACGCCGACGCCGGGCAACCGGACGGTGAGCTCGCGCTGCGCCTCGTCGTCCTCTCGGGGGAAGCGCTGGACCCCGCGAGCCTGTCCGGCTGGTACGCCGGCAATCCCGGCCTGCCAGTGCTGGCCAACAGCTACGGCATCACCGAAACCACGGTCTTCGTCACCTACACTCCGCTGGCGCCCGACCGCGCCGTGCCGGGCGCGCCCAGCATCATCGGCCCCCCGCTGCCGGGTTTGCGCGTGTACGTCCTGGACGAACGCCTGCGGCCGGCGCCACTGGGCGCCTGGGGTGAAATCTATGTCGCCGGAACGCGACTCGCCCGCGGCTATATCGGCCGCCCGGGGCTGACCGCGGGACGCTTCGTCGCCGACCCGTTCGGCGCGCCGGGTTCGCGGCTCTATCGCAGTGGTGATGTCGCGCGCCGAAACATCCACGGCGAGTTGGAATATCGAGGCCGAGCCGATCGGCAGGTGCAGCTGCGTGGCTTCCGGATCGAACTCGACGAGATCCGCGCCGCGCTACTGAGCCACGGTTCGGTGTCGGCGGCGGTCGTCGTCGTCCATCTGCCCGGCACCGACGCGGCCCGGCTGATGGCCTACGCGGTGCCGGCCACCGGCGCGGACTGCACGGCCGAGGAGTTGCGCACCCACGTCCGCTCGATACTGCCGGACTACATGGTCCCGGCCCACGTCGTCGTCCTCGACGCACTGCCGCTGACCGTCAACGGCAAGGTGGACTATCGCGCGCTGCCCGAACCGGCACCGGATTCGGCGGCGGCCTACGTGGCGCCGCGCACGGCCGTCGAGGAGACCATCACCGATGTCTTCGCCGAGGTCCTGGGCGTCGCCCGGGTGGGTGTGCTGGCCAACTTCTTCGAGCTCGGTGGCAACTCGCTGACGGCCACCGGCGCCGCGGCGCGGATCGCCGAACTGACCCGGTGCGAGGTGTCGGTGCGCGAGCTGTTCGAGAAGCCGACCGCGGCCGAGCTCGCCGCCCATATCGACGGCGCCCGGCGGTCCGCACGGCCCGCGCTGCGGCCACAGCCGCGCGTCGACCCGCTTCCGCTCGCGCCCGCGCAGACCCGGATCTGGCTGATCAATCAGATCGAGCCCGAATCGGCGGCATACAACATTCCGCTGGTGCTGCGGCTGTCCGGACAACTCGACACCGCCGCCCTGCACGCCGCGTTGGCCGACGTGATCGAACGGCACGAATCCCTGCGCACCGTGTATCCGGCCGTGAACGGCCAAGGGACACAAGTGATTCTGCCGTCCGAGGAAGTCGCCGCGGAATGGGATGTGACGCCGCGCCGCATCTCCGCCGACGAACTCGACCACCGGATCGGCGAGCTGGTGTCGACCGGAACCGATGTGCGCCACCGGCCGCCGATCCGCGTCGCACTGCTCGCCACCACCGATCACCGGCACGTCCTGGTGGTCGTGCTGCACCACATCTGCTGCGACGGGTCGTCGCTGCCGCCCCTGGCGGCCGATTTCGCCGCCGCCTACCGAGCGCGGGCGCAGGGGCACGCTCCCGACTGGGAACCGCTACCGGTGCAGTACGCCGACTACAGCATCCGGCAGCGCATGCTGCTGGGTGACGACAGTGATCCCGACTCGCTCGCCGCGCGTCGATTGCGCTACTGGACAGAGCAATTGGCGGGGATGGCGCGACCGCTGGAACTGCCGGTCGACCACCGGCGGCCGGAGGGCCGGTCCCTGCTCGCCGAGGTCGTCGACACCGCGATCACCGCCGAGACCTACGCCGGGATCGAGCGGCTGGCTCGCTCGGCGAGGGCCACCACCTTCATGGTCGTGCACGCCGCGCTGGCCGTGCTGCTGGCCCGGCTGTCGGATTCGACCGATATCACCGTCGGCACTCCGGTCGCGGGCCGCGGCGAACGCGCGCTGGAACCGTTGATCGGCATGTTCGTCAACACCGTGCCGCTGCGGACGCGAGTGCGTGACGACGAAACCTTCGCCGGCTTCCTGGCGCGAGTCCAGGACATCGATGTCGACGCGTTCGCCCACAGCGACCTGCCCTACGAACGGGTCGCCGACGCGATCGAGCCGATGTCGGCGGTCGCGCAGGACCCGCTGTGCCGGGTGTATCTCGCGTTCGACAACATGGACCGCCCGACCCTCGAACTGGCCGGCGTCACCGCCGAGGTCCTGGATCCGGGACCGCAGCCGGCGAAGGTCGACCTGATCGTCACCGTCGCCGAGAACGCCCGGGCGGAAGGCGATCTCCCGGTGCGGATCAATTACGCCGCCGACGTGTTCGACCGGGGCACGGTCGAGGAATTCGCCGCGCGCCTGCACCGGATTCTCGATTCGGTCGTGCGTGATCCGGGGCAGCGGGTCGGTGCCGTCGATGTGCTGTCGGCCGGGGAGCGCGCCGCACTGGTGCCCGCATCCGGCGGCCGGGCCGAGACGCCGCGCGTGCTCGCCGAACTGCTGACGATCCGGGATCCGGACGCCGTGGCCATCGTGTTCGGCGCGCACACCCTGTCGTACGGGGAGCTGGACGCCCGGTCGAACCAGCTCGCCCGAGTGCTGATCGAGTACGGAATCGGCCCGGACGACCAGGTGGCGCTGGTGCTGTCGCGGTCGGTGGAACTCGTGGTCGGGATGTGGGCGGTGGCGAAGGCGGGCGCGGCGTTCGTGCCGGTGGATCCGCGCAATCCGGCCGAGCGAGTCGCGGTCATGCTCGCGAACGTCCGGGTCGCGATCGCCGTGACGACCACGCAGGATCTGGTGCCGCACACCACCGAGCCGGTGGTGCTCGACGCTCCGCGGACCGAGGCCCGCATCACCTGCCGTTCCGCGGCCGCGGTGACCGACGGTGACCGCATTCGCCCGTGCCGGGCGTCGAATACGGCGTACGTGGTGTACACCTCGGGGTCGACCGGCGAGCCGAAGGGTGTCGCCGTGGCGCATGCCGGGGTGGCGAATTTCGCTGCCGAACAACGGGAACGGTATCGCATCGGCAGTTCGGCGCGGGTGCTGCAGGTGGCGGCTCCGGGCTTCGACGCGCTGGTGCTGGAACTGCTGATGGCACATCCGCACGGTGCGGCGCTGGTGATCTCGCCACCGGATGTCTTCGCCGGCGAGCGGCTGGCGGAACTGATTCGCACGCAACGGATCTCGCACGCGTTCATCACACCCAGCGTGCTGGCGACGATGTCGCCCGCCGACGTCGGGTCGTTGCGCGTGCTGGTGGCCGGCGGAGAGGCGGTCTCGGCCGACACCGTCGCGGTGTGGGGTCCCGGCCGCCGGTTGCACAACGGCTACGGGCCGACCGAGACCACGATCATGGTGGCGATCAGCGATCCCCTCCGCCCCGGTGACCGGGTGACGATCGGCGGTCCGATCCGCGGTGTGCGGGCGCTGATTCTGGACGAGCGGCTGCGGCCGGTGCCGATCGGAGTGACCGGGCAGCTGTACATCTCCGGTATCCATCTCGCCCGCGGATATCTCGATCGGCCGGCGGACACGGCAGCGGCGTTCGTGTCCGATCCGTTCGGCGCCGCGGGGGAACGGATGTATCGCACCGGCGATCTGGCGCGCTGGACCCCCGAACGTACCCTCGAATACGCCGGGCGCACCGACTTCCAGGTGAAGATCCGCGGTCGGCGCATCGAACTCGGCGAAATCGAGGCCGTCCTCGCCGGCCATCCGGACGTCGCCGCCGCGGTCGTGGTGACCGTCGAGACCGACGGCGGAGGGCGGCTCGCCGCCTACCTCGCGCCCGTCGGCGACGGCATCGACGTGGCCGCCGTGACGGCGCACGCCGCGCGCCACCTGCCGGCCCCCATGGTTCCCGAGGCGGTCACGGTACTCGACGCCCTCCCGCTGACCTCGGTGGGCAAGGTCGACCGCGCCGCCTTGCCCGCACCGGTATTCGACAGTGCGCGAGCCGATTTCGTCGCGCCGCGCGATGCGGCCGAACAGCTCGTCGCCGATGTGTGCGGCGCCGTGCTGGGTATCGACCGGGTCGGCGTCGCCGACAACTTCTTCGCCCTCGGCGGCAACTCGCTGTCGGCGACGCGGCTGGCCGCGCGGCTGGGTGCGGCGTTCGGTGCCGAGGTGTCGCTGCACACCGTCTTCGACGCCCCGACCGTCGCGGCGCTGGCCGCGGCGCTGCGCACCATCGACGCACCCGGGCGGGAACCGCTGCTCCCGCAGCCGCGCCCGGCGCGCATTCCGCTCTCGCCGGCCCAGGCCCGGATGTGGTTTCTCAACCAGTTCGACACCGGCTCCGCGCTGTACAACATCGCCCTGGTGGTGGGCATGACGGGACCGCTCGACGTGGCGGCCATGCGCGCGACCGTCGCCGATGTACTGGAACGGCACGAGGCGTTGCGTACCGTGCATCCGGACAGCGATACCGGGCCCTACCAGCTGATCGTGCCGGCGCGGCAGGCGCTGCCGCCGCTGGAGCCGGAGGCGGTTCCCGCGGCGGAGCTCGAGGCGCGGATCGCCGCCACCGCCGCCGCCGGATTCGACGTCACCCGCGACGTCCCGTTCCGGATCGCCCTGCTGCGCACCGCCGCCGAGGAACACACACTGGTCCTCGTCGTTCATCACATCAGCTTCGACGGATCCTCGCTGGCACCGCTGGCCGCCGACCTGATGACCGCCTACGAGGCGCGCCGCGGGCAGCGGGCGCCACGGTGGGAGCCGCTGCCCGTGCAGTACGCGGATTACGCGCTGTGGCAGGGCAAGCGGCTCGGCACCGAGGACGACCCGAGCGCTCCGGCCGCCGTTCAACTCGACTACTGGCGCGCGGCGCTGGCCGATCTGCCCGAAGTGCTCGATCTGCCCACCGACCGCCCCCGCCCGGCGCGGCAGAGCTTCCGGGGCGCGACGGTGTCGTACACCCTGCCCGCCGATCTCGGGCGTGAGCTGACCGCGCTGGGCCGCTCGTGCGAAACCACGGTGTTCATGGTGCTGCACGCGGCGTATGCCGCACTGCTGGCACGGCTCTCGGGCGGTGACGACATCGCGGTCGGCACACCGGTGGCCGGGCGCGGAGAACCGGGCCTCGAACGCCTGATCGGCATGTTCGTCAACACGCTGGTGTTGCGGACGCGCATCGATCCCGGCGCGTCCTTCCGCCGGATTCTGGAGCAGGTTCGGGCAACAGATCTCGCCGCCTTCGGCCATGCCGACATCCCGTTCGAGCGTCTCGTCGAGGTGCTGAATCCGCCTCGCTCCACGGCGCACGCGCCGCTGACCCAGGTGGGTTTCGCGTTCCACAACATCGACATTCCGACGGTGCGGTTCGAAGGGCTGACAGTCGATGCCCGGACCGCGGACCCGAGCGTGGCCAAATACGATCTGCACCTCAATCTCGTCGACACCGCGCGCCGCGACGGTGAGCCCGGTGCGATGGTTCTCGAATTCTCCTATGCGACAGATCTGTTCGACGAGTCCACGATCCGCTCGATGATCGACCGATTCGTTCTGTTGCTGCGCGCGGTCGTCGACCGGCCCGACCGCGCGATCGGCGATATCGATCTGCTGACCGAGGAGGAGGCGCGCGAGCTGGCCGTGCGGGAGACCGGCGGATCCATGGCGCCGTCCTCGGCGACGATCGCCGAGCTGTTCGCCGCCCAGGCCGCGGCGACACCGCGGGCTACCGCCGTCCTGGATACCGGCGACGGCACGCGACTCGGCTACGGAGAGTTCGCGGCCCGGGTGAACGCGCTCGCGCGGGCGCTGATCGACCGCGGAGTCGGCCCGGAAACGGTTGTGGCCGTGGCGATGCACCGGTCGGCCGACCTGCTGACCGCCCTCTATGCGATCCATGCGGCCGGTGGGGCGTATCTACCGGTGAATCCGGAACACCCACTCGATCGGGTGCGCGCCGTGCTCGGCGCGGCACGGCCCCGGGCGGTCCTCACCCGCCGATCCGACGAGGCGAACCTGCCGGGCGACATCCCGGTCTGGGATGTCGCCGAACTCGGCGCCCGGCCACTCGACACCTCGCCGGTGACCGACCGCGACCGGCTCGGGCCGCTGCGCCCGGAGAATCTGGCCTACGTCATCTACACCTCCGGCTCGACCGGAGTGCCGAAGGGCGTGGCGGTATCGCATGCCGCGGTGGTCAATCAGCTGCGCTGGCTGCGCGAGCACTATCGGCTGGGCGACGATGTCATGCTGTTGCGGACGCCGGTCACCTTCGACCTGTCGGTGTGGGAACTGTTCTGCGCCTTGACTTGTGGCGCCGAGTTGGTGATCGCCGGCCCGGGCGCGGGCGCCGACCCGGAGGCGGTGGCGCGGTTGATCGCCGAACATCACGTCACCACAGCCGATTTCGTGCCCTCGCTGCTCGCCGCGTTCGAGGAGACGGCGGCCCGTCGTCGCTTCCCGGATCTGCGGCGCGTCCTGTGCATCGGCGAAACGCTGCCGGCCGACACCGTGCGTCGCTTCCGGGAACTCAGCGATGCGCGCCTCGACAACCTGTACGGGCCGACGGAGGCGGCGGTCAGCGTCACCGCCTACCACGTCGACGGCATCGACGGCGGTACGGTGCCGATCGGTACACCGGAGCCGAATGTCGTGGTGCACGTCCTGGATTCGCGCCTGCATCCGGTACCCGCCGGTGTGACGGGGGAGCTGTATCTGGGCGGCGTCCAGCTCGCTCGCGGCTATCACCGCCGCCGCGATCTGACCGCCGCGACCTTCGTCGCCGACCCCCTCGCCGGTGTGCCCGGTGCCCGCATGTACCGGACCGGTGACCTGGTGCGGTGGGGGAAGGGCGGCGTGCTGTGCTACGTCGGGCGCGCCGACGACCAAGTCAAGATTCGCGGGCTGCGCATCGAACCGGGCGATATCGAGGCGGCGCTGCTCGGGCACGAACAGGTGAGCGCGGCCGTGGCGCGCGTCTGCGCCGACCGCGGCGAGCAACGCCTGATCGCCTACGTGGTCGCACCGGAGACCGTGGATGCCAGGCAGCTTCGCCGCCTGCTGCTGGACCGGCTGCCGGCCTACATGGTGCCCGCCGCGATCATCCGGATCGACGCGGTTCCGCTCACCGCCAACGGGAAGATCGACTACCGGGCGCTGCCGGTTCCGGACGCGATCGGGCAGGCGGAATACCGTGCGCCCCAGGGGATCGTGGAGCAGACGGTCGCCGAGGTCTTCGCCGAACTGCTCGGCGTGGCGGCCGTGGGCGCGGACGACGACTTCTTCGACCTGGGCGGCAATTCGCTCGTCGCCACCCGGGCCCTGAGCCGGATCGGCGCCACGCTCGATGCGTCCGTGCCGGTGCGGATGATCTTCGAAGCGCCCACGGTCGCCGAGCTCGCCGAGCGCATCACCCGGCTGCGCGGCGTGCCCGCGCTGCCCGCCCCGGCGCCCGGGCCGAGACCGGAGCGCCTGCCGTTGTCGACGGCGCAGACCCGGATGTGGTTCCTCAACCAGTACGACCCGCAGGCGCCGGGATACATTGTGCCGCTGGCGGTTCGGCTCGAGGGCGCGCTCGACGCGGACGCGCTGGCAGCGGCCGTCGGCGATGTGGTGGAACGGCACGAGAGTCTGCGCACCGTGTACCCGGCGGTCGACGGCGTGCCCACGCAGGTGGTGCTGGACGCCGCCGGCGTCGTCGCGGAGTGGGACCTGACACCGCGGTGGATCGACGAGCGGGAGCTGGCCGACCGGTTGGCCGCGCTGTCGACCACCGGATTCGACGTGTCCGACGCGGTGCCGGTGCGGGTGGCGCTCTACCAGTTGTCGGACACCGTCCGAGTGGTCGCGATCGCGGTGCACCACATCAGTTGCGACGGCTATTCGGTGGCGCCGCTGGCCGCCGATCTGGTTGCGGCGTATCGGGCGCGGACCGGCGGCCATCCGTGGGAGCGGCCGCCGCTGCCGGTGCAGTTCGCCGATTACGCCCTGTGGCAGCGTGCGGTCCTCGGCTCGCCCGGCGATCCCGAATCACCGGTGGCCCGGGATATCGCCTACTGGCGAACGCGACTCGCCGGCATACCGGAACTCCTCGAACTGCCCGCCGACCACCCGCGCCCGGTCGAGCAGAGCCATCGCGGCGCGCTGATCCACACCGACATACCGGCGGAATTGCAGAGCCGGGTCGAATCGCTGGCCCAGCGCGCTCGCGCCACGACCTTCATGGTGGTGCACACGGCGCTCGCGATACTGCTGTCGCGCCTGTCCGGCAGTGACGACGTCACCGTCGGCGTACCGCATGCGGGCCGCGGTCATCGGGTGCTCGACGAGCTGGTCGGCATGTTCGTCAATACCTTGGTCCTGCGCACGCGTGTCACCCTCGACCAGACGTTCACCGGATTGCTGGATGTGGTGCGCCGCAGTGATATCGAGGCCTTCGACCACGCCACCGTGCCGTTCGAGCAGCTGGTCGACGCACTGCGTCCGGCCCGCTCGACCGCGCATTCGCCGCTGTTCCAGGTGATGCTCGCCTACCAGAACATGGTGCGGGCGCGCGTGGAGTTGCCGGACCTCACCGTCGAAACCCTCGATGCGGGAGACAGTTCCGCGATCTACGACCTGCTGTTCATGGTGACGGAGGACCACGGACCGGAGGGTGAGCCGGCCGGAATTACGCTGCGACTGACCTACGCGACCGACCTGTTCGACGCGGAGTCGGCGCAGCGCTTCGCGGACCGGTTCGTCCGCCTGCTCGACGGGCTCACGACCGACGCCGACGCGCCGCTCGGCGAGCTCGATCTGCTCGATACCGCCGAACGGGAGCTGGTGCTCAAACGCTGGAACGACACCGGCGACCCGGTGTCGGTGGGCCGCACGCTGGTGGACGGCTTCGGCGAACAGGTGCGTCGCACTCCGCACGCTCCGGCGATCCTGCCCGCCGACGGTGACCCGCTGACCTACACCGACTTCGCCGACCGCGTCCACCGGCTGACCCGATGGCTGATCGCGCGCGGTGCGCGTACGGAAACACATGTGGCCGTGGCGGTTCGACGTTCGGTCGACCTCGTGACGGCGCTGTACGCGGTGCTGGAGTCGGGCGCGGCCTTCGTGCCGATCGATCCGCAGCAGCCGAGCCGGCGCGTCGCCGACGTGCTGGACGCGGCACGGCCGCTCCTGGTGCTCACGACGTCGGCCGACGGCGCCGGCCTGCCGCCGGAATATCCGCGGGTGGACCTGGATCGGCTGGATCTGTCCGGACTGTCCGGCGACCCGATCACGGATGCGGACCGGCGGGCGCCGCTGCGGCCCGACAACGTGGCCTATGTCCTGTTCACCTCCGGCTCCACCGGTGTGCCCAAGGGAGTGGCGCTGACCCACGCCGCCACCGCGAGTCAGCTGGCCTGGGCGCAGCGGCAGTGGCCGCACGGCGCCGACGATACGGTGCTGTACAAGACGCCCGTCACCTTCGACATCGCGGTGTGGGAACTGTTGTGGCCGTTGCAGACCGGCGCGCGCATCGTGATCGCCGAACCCGAGGGGCACCGCGACCCGGCCTATCTCGCGGAGTGCATCGCGAACCGGGAGATCACCACGGTGCACTTCGTCCCGTCGATGCTCGACGTCCTGCTCGAAGCCGTCGACGGCACCGAGTTACCCTCGGTACGAAGGGTTTTCGTCGCCGGGGAGGCGCTGGCGCAGTCCACCGTCGATGCCGCGGCGCGCGTGTTCACCGCGGCGGAGGTGGTGAACTGGTACGGCCCGGCCGAGGCGGAGGTGGTCACCTCCGCGCGATGCTCGCCCGGTGCGGCGGTCCCCGCGACGGTCCCGATCGGCACACCGGTCTCCGGCATGCGGGTGTACGTGCTGGACCGCAGGCTGCGCGCGGTGCCGGTCGGCGTCGTCGGCGACCTGTACGTCTCGGGTGTGCAGCTGGCGCGCGGCTACCACGGCCGCGCCGATCTCACCTGCGCGGCCTTCGTCGCGCATCCGTTCGGCGCACCGGGGGAGCGGCTGTACCGCACCGGGGATCTGGTGCGGTGGACCCGATCGGGCCGTCTGGACTTCCTGGGCCGCAGCGATTTCCAGGTGAAGGTCCACGGCCAGCGCGTCGAGCCGGGGGATATCGAGGCGGCGGCATGTGCCCTCCCGGAGGTCGTGCGCGCGGTCGCGATCGCTACCGCGGAGCGAATCGTGGCCTATGTGACGCTCGCACCGGGGGCGGCGATCGACGGCCGCGCGATCCGGGACCGGCTCGCGCGCCGGCTGCCGTCGTATCTGGTTCCGGTGCGCGTCGAGGTGCTCGACCGGATGCCGCTCACCGCGAACGGCAAACTCGACCGGGCCGCGCTCCCACAGCCGGAATTCGACGACGTGGCGGACTTCGTGCCCGCGGGCACCGATCACGAAGCGGCACTGGCCGATATCGTCGCCGCGATCACCGGCGCGGAGCGAGTGAGCGTGGCGGCGAATCTGTTCGAGATCGGTGTCGACTCGCTCTCGGCCGCCCGGGTGGCCGCGCGTGCCGAGGCGGCGCTCGGGGTGCGGGTAGGGATTCGCGATATTTTCGAGGAGCCGACGATCGCCGGGTTGGCGGCTCGCCTCAGCCGGCGTGCACGGTCGTCGCTGCTCCCGCTCGCGCCGCGGCGGCGCCCGGCCACGGTCCCGCTGGCGGCGGCACAACGGCGGCTGTGGTTCATCAACCAGTTCGATCCCGCCTCGGGGGCCTACAACATCGGCTTCGCCGCGCGGTTGACCGGCGCGCTGGACCTGGGCGCGCTGCGTGCGGCATTCGAGGACGTCGTGGGCCGGCACGAACCTCTGCGGACCGTCTATCCCACGGTGGCCGGCGAACCCTGCCAGGTGGTGCGGGATGTGGCCGCCGTGGCCGAGCGCCTGACGCCGGATGCGGAGCCGGTCGAGGAGGCCGTGCTGGCGGAGCGGATCCGGGAGACCGTCGAGGCGGGCTTCGACGTCTCGGCCGAGGTACCGCTGCGTGTGCGGATATATCGCCTCGCTCCCGAGCAGCACATTCTGGTCCTTGCCGTCCATCACATCGCCGCCGACGGCTCGTCGATGGCACCGTTGGCCCGCGATATCTTCACCGCGTACGCGGCGCGCGTGAAAGACGAAGCGCCACAATGGGAACCGCTTCCGGTGCACTACGCGGACTACACGCTGTGGCAGCGGGACGTGCTCGGCGACGAGGAGGATCCGGCGTCGGTGACGGCGCGCCAGGCCGCCTATTGGACGGCAGCCCTGGCCGATGCGCCGGAGCTGCTGGATCTGCCGACCGATCGTCCGCGGCCCGCGACCATGTCGATGGCCGGGGGCAGTGTGCGGTTCGGCATACCGCCGCGGCTGCACGAGGAGGTCGTGCGGCTGGCCCGGCGCGAGGGCGTGACCGTCTTCGTCGTGCTGCATTCCGCGCTGGCGATCGTGCTGTCGCGCACCGCGCATACCGGCGACGTGTCGATCGGCACGCCCGTGGCGGGGCGCGCCACGGCGGCGCTGGACGATCTGGTCGGCATGTTCGTCAACACCGTCGTGCTGCGCACGCCGGTCCGCGACGACATGTCGTTCACCGAGCTCGTCGCGCAGGTGCGCGGCGTCGACCTCGAGGCGCTCGAGCATGCGGACCTGCCCTACGAGCGGCTGGTCGATCTGCTCGACCGTCCCCGGTCCACGGCCTATACGCCGCTGTACCAGGTGCTGTTCGGCGTGCAGAACACAGGGGCCGCCCGGTTCCGGCTGCCCGATGTCGAGGTGGAGCTGATCGATCCCGGTGTCGCCCAGGCCAAAACCGATCTCACCGTCCTGCTGACCGACAACCCCGACCGTGACGGGGCCGGAATGGACGGCGAAATCATCTACGCCACCGACCTTTTCGCCGAGTCCACCGCGCGGGGGCTGGCGGACCGGTTCGTGCGCGTCCTCGACGCGGTGGTCGGCGATCCGGCCCGGCCGGTGGGCGATATCGCGCTGATCGGCGCCGACGAGGCCGAGCGGCTGGTTCCGGCACGTGGCGGCGCCGCACCCGCGCCGCGGCTGCTTCCGGAACTGCTCGGCGCGGCCGTGGCGACCGCTCCCGAGGCGATCGCGCTGATCGACGGTACTCGCGCGCTCACCTACCGAGAACTCGACGATCGCGCGGAAGAACTTGCCGCCCGGCTGGTGTCGTCGGGCGCGCAACCGGGGGTATGCGCGGCGCTGGCCGTACCGCGCTCGGCGGACTATCACATCGCCATGTGGGCGATCGTGAAGACCGGCGCCACCTTCGTGCCGCTGGATCTGCGCTATCCGCCCGAGCGGATCGCTTACTTGCTGCACGACTCCGGCGCTGCCCTCGGTATCACGACGACCGCCGCGCGCGCCGCGCTGCCCGGCGATGTGCGCTGGCTGATGCTCGACGAACCACGGGACCCGGGCGAACCCGCGGTGAAACGGCCACGCGCACCGCGGCTTCAGGATGTGGCCTATGTGATCTATACATCCGGCTCGACCGGAACGCCCAAGGGTGTGATGGTCACCCACGAGGGGCTCGCCGCCTTCGCGGCGGAGCAGCGCGACCGCTATCGCGTCGAGCGCACCTCGCGCATCGTGCAAGTCGCCTCACCGGCCTTCGACGCGGTCCTTCTCGAAGCGCTGATGGCGCACGCCGCCGGCGCGGCACTCGTGGTGGCGCCGCCGGAGGTGGTCGGCGGCGCGGACCTGGCCGCGCTGATCACGGCGCACGGGGTGACGCACGCGTTCCTGACGCCGAGTGTGCTGGCGACGATGTCTCCGGCCGAGCTCGATTCGGTGCGGATGCTCGCGGTCGGTGGCGAGAAGGTGGCGCCCGACCTGATCACGGCCTGGGCGGCCGGGCGGCGGTTGCACCACATCTACGGGCCGACCGAGACGACGATCGTGATCACGATCAGTGATCCGGTGGGCCCGGACGAAACACTCACCATCGGCGGGCCGATCCGCGGCGCGGAGGCGGTGGTGCTGGACGCGCGGCTGCGTCCGGTGCCGATCGGGATACCGGGGGAGTTGTACCTCTCCGGCGCCGCACTGGCACGGGGATACCTCAATCGTCCCGCCGTCGCGGCGGCGTCGTTCGTGGCGAACCCCTATGGTGCGCCCGGAACCCGGATGTACCGCACCGGCGATATCGTCCGCTGGACCGCGCAGGCCACGATGCAGTACGTCGGCCGGCTCGATTTCCAGATCAAGATCCGGGGCCAGCGGGTCGAACTGGGGGAGATCGATGCCGCCTTGCTCGCGCATCCGGCCGTCGCCACCGCGGTCACCGTGACGCGCACCGGCCCGGGCGGGCGGACCGTGCTCGCGGCCTACGTCACCACCGATCCCGCCACGACCGCCGCGCCGGGCGACATCCTGGATCGGCTCGCGGCCACCCTGCCCGCGCATATGGTGCCGGCGACCGTCACCGTACTCGACCGGCTGCCCCTCACCTCGACCGGCAAGGTGGATCGAAAAGCGTTGCCGGAACCGGACTTCGAGGTCACCGCCGAAGGCCCGGCGGCGATCTCGGACGAGCTCGAACGCACCGTCGCCGCGGCCTTCACCGATGTGCTGGGTGTGCCCGGAGTCGGCGCGACCACGTCGTTCTTCGCGCTGGGTGGCGATTCCATCATGTCGATCCAGCTGGCCTCGCGGTTGCGGGCCGTCGGCATCGGCGTGACGGCGCGAGACATCTTCGAGCGCAAGACGGTTCGCGGTCTGGCGCAGATCGCGCAGGCGCCCGCTCGGGCAATGATCGAGGAACTGCCCGGCGGTGGCGTGGGTGAGGTGGCGCTCACGCCGATCGTGGCGTGGTTCGTCGAGCACCTCGGCGCACCGGCGCGGTTCGCGCAGTCCGTGCTGGTGCGGTTGCCGCAGGACGCGCGGGTCGACGATGTGTGCGCGACCGTGCGGGCGGTCGTCGAACACCACGATGTGCTGCGTTCGCGGCTGCGGGCGGGTCGCTGGGATGTGCTGCCGCCGAGCGCGTCCGAGAGCGCCGGATCGGTATCTATGCGAACCTTCGGCACCGGCGAGCGGCCCGGTTCGCCGGGTTTCACCGCTGTGGTGGAGGCGGCCTTCGCCGCGGCGGTCGACCGTCTCGATCCGGCGACCGGCGCGATGGTGCACGTCGTCTGCCTGCTGCCGGAACCCGGCGTGGACGCGGAGGCACGTGCGCTCGTCGTGATCCATCACCTGGCCGTGGACGCGGTGTCGTGGCGAATTCTGTTGCCCGACTTCGCCGTCGCGTGGCAGCGGATCATCGCCGGGCGTCCGGTCGAGCCGGCCGCGCCCGGCACCTCGATGCGGCGGTGGGCCGAGGCGCTGGTCGCCGCGGCGGCGGCGCGGGCCGAGGAATTCCCACTGTGGCAGCGGATCTGCTCCGCCCCCGACCCGATACTCGGACGCGCGAATATCGACCCCGCGCTGGATACCCAGGCGACGGTGCGGCACCTGACCGTCACACTGCCGGTCGAGGTGACCTCGGCATTGGTGCGCGAGGTGCCCGCGGCGGCGCACGGCACCGTCGACGACGCGCTGCTGACGGCGCTGGCCGTGGCGGTGCGGCGCCTGCGCGAACGCCGCGGCATCGACTGTCCGGCAACGAGTGTCATGCTCGAAGGGCACGGCCGCGAAGAAGGGATCGCCGAAGGGGCGGACCTGTCCCGCACCGTCGGCTGGTTCACCACCAGATATCCGGTGGTGCTCGACCTCGAAGGGACGGACTCCGCCGATCTGCCCGCCGCGGTGAAATCCGTCAAGGACCAGCTGCGGGAAATCCCGGACAAGGGAATCGGTTACGGCCTGCTGCGCTATCTGAATCCCGCGATCGCGCAGCGATTCGCCGAGCTGCCGGAACCGCAGATCGCCTACAACAACCTCGGGCGCACGGGCATGGACGGCACGGATCCGGCCGATCCGGCGTGGGTGCCCTCCGGCGAAACCTTCGATCAGCGCGCGGCATTCGAGCCGGAGATGCCGGCGGCGGCGGTGCTCACGATCGATGTGAACATTCTGGACACGGCAGCCGGACCGCAGCTGTCGGCATATGTCGGCTACGCCTCCCGGCTGCTCGACCGCGACGAGGTCGACGAACTCACCGGCGAATGGGTGGAGGCGCTGACCACCATCGCGGCCGCGGCCGACCAGGACTGGGGACTGAGCCGCGCGGATGTGCCGCTGGTCGACGTGACCCGCGAGGATCTCGACGCGTTCGCCCGCCGCTACGGACGACTCGACGACGTGTGGCCGTCGGCGCCACTCCAGGCCGGGCTGCTCTTCCACGCCGAAGTCGCCGCGGGCCGGCTCGACGTCTATCTCGCCCAATCCGTGCTCACTCTCACCGGCGAGGTCGACGCAGCCCGGTTCCGGCGCGCCGCGCAGGCCCTGCTCGTGCGCCACCCGAACCTGCGGGCCGCGTTCGCGCGCACCGCCGAAGGTGTTGCGGTGCAGGTGATTCCGGCTACGTTCGAAGTGCCGTGGCGACAGGTCGCGCTGTCCGCGGGCCCGTCCGAGGCAGCGGCGCTCCTCGATGCCGAGCGGGAGTCGTCCTTCGATCCGGCGAAACCGCCACTGCTGCGATTCGTGCTCGCCGAACTGGGGCCGCGCGACTTCCGCCTGATCCTGACCGCCCACCACCTGCTGCTCGACGGATGGTCGCTGCCACTGCTGTGGCGGGAACTGATCGGCCTGTACGCGGCGGGCGGGCAGCCCGGGCTGCTGCCGGATGCGGCCGCCTACCGTGACTATCTGGACTGGCTGTCCCGGCGCGATCGTGCCGCGAGCGTGGCGGTGTGGCGCGACGCGCTGCGCGATGTCACCGAACCGACCCTGGTCGCCGATCCGCGTGCCGATGCGGCCGCGACCATGCCGGTCGATCTGCCCGTGGAGGTCGACCGCGAGGTGAGCGCCGAGCTGGCGGAGTTCGCGCGGTCCCGTGCGGTGACGATGGCGACGATCGTGCAGTTCGCCTGGGCGGTGGTCGTGGGCAACCTACTCGGCTCCGACCGTGTCGTGTTCGGCAGTACGGTGTCCGGCCGGCCCGCCGACCTGCCCGGCGTGGAGTCGATGATCGGGCTGTTCATCAACACGATTCCGGTCGTCGCCGAGGTCCGCCGCGAGGATACGCTCGAGCAGGCGCTGACCCGGCTGCAGGCCGGCAACACTCGCCTGCTCGACCACCACTACCTCGAACTGCCGCGTATCCTGTCGGCGGTCGATGCGGTATCGCTGTTCGACACGCTGGTGGTATTCGAGTCCTATCCGGTCGACGGCAGTGGCCTGGGTGCCGCCGACATCGACGGCATGCGGGTGGTCGCGGCGGACGGTCGCGACGCCGCGCACTACCCGGTCACCGTTCAGGCCCACCACACCGACCGGCTGCACATCCGGCTGCGCTACCGGCAGGATCAGGTCACCGACGCGACGGCGTCCGGACTCGCCGACCGGGTCGCACGGGTGTTGCGGGCGATCGCGAAGGACCCGGGTGCACGGCTGATGACGCTGGATCTGCTGGACCACGCCGATCGTGACGCCCTGGTCCCCGCCACCGGCGGCGCCGCCGCAGCGCCGCAACGCGCGGACCGGTTGCTCGCCGCGGGTGTGTGGTCGAATCCTGCCGCGCCGGCACTGATTTCGGGCCGGCAGACGATGTCCTACGCCGAGCTGGACGCGCGCTCGAACCGGCTGGCGCGGTCCTTGCTCGAGCGCGGGATCGGTCCCGGTGAGCAGGTCGCACTGGTGATGCCGCGATCGGTGGAACTCGTCGTGGGACTGTGGGCGACGGTCAAGACGGGCGCGGCGTTCCTGCCGGTCGACCCGCGCAATCCCGCAGGACGCGTCGCCCACATGCTCGCCGATTCCGATGTGCGAGTGGCACTCACGGTCGCGGCGGCGCGGGATCTGCTACCGGACACCGTATTCCCGCTGGTCCTCGACGATCCGCAAACCGATATCACGATCGCCGCGACATCCGCGGCCACCGTCACCGACGCGGAACGCGTGCGGACACCGCGGAGCGCGGACGCGGCGTACGTGATCTACACCTCCGGTTCGACCGGCGCGCCCAAGGGCGTCGTGGTCACGAACGAGGGGCTGGCGAATTTCACCGCGGTGGTGCGCGACCACTTCGGCATCGACACCGCCTCACGGGTGCTGCACGCGGCGGGCCCGGGCTTCGATGCGATGGTCCTCGAGGTACTGCTGGCCCATCCCAACGGCGCGGTGCTGGTCGTCGCGGGACCGGACGCCTATGCCGGGGAAGATCTGGCGGAGGTGGTTCGGGCACAACGGGTGACCCACGCCTTCCTCACCCCGAGCGTCCTGGCCACCCTGTCCCCGGACGGCATGGATTCGTTGCGCGTGCTCGCGGCGGGCGGAGAGGCGGTGACACCGGAGTTGGTCGCGGTGTGGGCGCCGGGACGGCGGCTGCTGAACGGATACGGGCCGACCGAGGCCACCATTTTCGCCGGGATCAGCGCGGCGCTGTCGCCGGGTGCGGCCGTGACCATCGGCGTGCCGATCCGCGGAATGGAGGCCGTGGTGCTCGACCCGTGGCTGCGGCCGGTGCCGGTCGGCGTGGCGGGAGAGTTGTACCTGGCGGGCCCGCAGTTGGCGCGCGGGTACGCAAACCGGCCCGGAGCGACCGCGACCGCGTTCGTCGCTAATCCGTTCGGCCCCAACGGTTCTCGCATGTACCGCACCGGTGACCTGGCACGCTGGACACCGGACTACACGGTGGAGTATCTCGGCCGCCGCGACTTCCAGGTCAAGATCCGCGGTCAGCGCATCGAACTCGGCGAGATCGAGGCCGTCCTGGGCGAGTATCCCGGGGTCGACCGGGTGGCGGTCGCCGTGCGCGCCGACGAGCGCGGCGCCGCCCGGCTGGCCGGATATCTGGTCGGCGACGCCGGGATCGATCCGGACGAGGTCAAAGCCGTTGCGCGCCGCCGTCTGCCGGCGCACATGGTGCCCGACGTCGTGCTGCGCATCGCCGAACTTCCCCTGACCGCTACCGGCAAGCTCGATCGGGCGGCGCTGCCCGCACCGGATTTCGCGGTGCGGCGACGCCGGATCGCCCCCGGCAGCGACATCGAACAGCGCATCGCGGACGTCTTCGGTGACGTCCTGGGTGTCGGCGACGTCGGCGCGACCGACAACTTCTTCGAACTCGGCGGCACCTCGCTGTCGGCGACCCGGGCGGTCGCGCGCGTGCGCACGGCGCTGGGTGTGCACGTCGGCATCCGGGATCTGTTCGACGCTCCGACGGTCGCCGAGTTGGCCGCCCGTCTCGCCGGCGCCGACCGGGTCGTCGCGGCGCGGCCGGTGCCGCGTACCCGCCCGGACCGCATCCCGCTCTCGCCCGCACAGCAGCGGATGTGGTTCCTCAACCGCTTCGACACCTCGGTCGGCGCGTACAACATTCCGCTGGTGATCCGGTTGCGGGGCGACCTCGACGTCGACGCGCTGCGCCGGGCGTGCGCGCTGGTCATCGACCGGCACGAGTCGTTGCGAACCCGGTTCCCGATGATCGACGGGGCTCCGTGCCAGGTCGTGGTCGACGCCGAAGAGGTCGCGCCCGCGCTGGTCCCGATCCGAACCGGCGAACGGGAGGTCCTCGAGCGCGCGGCGGCGGTGGTGTCGGCGGGCTTCGACGTCACCCGGGAGCCGCCGGTGCGTGCCGAACTGTTCGCCCTCGGCGACCGTGACCACATGCTGGTGATCGGCGTCCACCACATCTGCGCCGACGGGCAGTCCATGCTGCCGCTCGCCCGGGACGTGGCGGTGGCGTACGAGGCGAGTAGGCAAGGAACACAACCGGATTGGCCGCCGCTGCCCCTGCAGTACGCCGACTACGCGCTGTGGCAGCGGGAGATGCTCGGCGACGAGTCCGACCCGGACTCACTGATCTCCCGGCAACTGCGCTTCTGGACCGGCGCTCTCGCCGGGCTGCCGGAACTTCTCGAACTGCCGACCGACCGGCCCCGGCCGCCGGTGGCGTCCATGCGCGGCAGCGCCCTCGATTTCGAGCTGTCCGCCGACCTGCACGCCCGCGTCGATGCCCTCGCCCGCGCGGCCGACGCCACGGTGTTCATGGTGCTGCACGCCGGGCTGGCGGTCCTGTTGTCGAAGCTGGCCGCGGTCGGCGATATCGCGATCGGCACCCCCGTGGCCGGCCGTGGCGACCGCGAACTCGACGATCTGATCGGCATGTTCGTCAACACGCTGGTGTTGCGAACGCGGGTGGCGCCGCGGCAGGAGTTCGAGGAACTGCTCGCCGCCGTCCGGGACACGGATCTGGCGGCGTTGGCTCACGCCGACGTGCCTTTCGAAGAGATTGTGGAGGAGCTGAATCCGCGGCGCTCGACCGCGCACATGCCGCTCTATCAGGTGACGCTCGACGTGCAGGATCTCAGCGCGGCCGCGCTGGAGCTACCGGGCCTCACCGTCGAACCGATCGAAGAGGGCTTCGATCAGGCACGCGCGGATCTCAACGTCAAACTCGTCCCACGGCGCGATGCCGCCGGCCGGCCGGGCGGAATGACCGGTCGCCTCACCTACGCCGCCGACCTGTTCGTCGAGCAGACGATGCGGCGATTCGCGCGGGCATTCGTCGGCATCCTGGAGCAGGCGACCGCGAATCCCGCCGTCGCCGTGGACGATATCGATATCGTCGCACCGGACGAACGCCGCCGGATACTGTCCGCCGCCGGAACCGACGGCAGCACGGTCCCGGAGCAGACCCTGTCCGAGCTGTTGTCCGCCCGCGTCGCGGCACACCCCGACGCGATCGCGGTGAGCGACGGTACGGCACAACTCACCTATGCCGAACTGGAACGCCGCGCGACCCGGCTGGCCGCCCGCCTCGCCGCGCACGGCGCACGACCGGAAACGCTGGTGGCGGTGGCGCTGCCGCGGTCGGTCGACCTGATCGTCGCGCTGCTCGCGGTCGTGCGCGCGGGCGCGGCATATCTGCCGCTGGATATCGCGAATCCGCCGCGCCGCCTGCGCTTCGTCATCGACGACGCGCGCCCGGTCGTAGTGCTGACCTCGGCCGAGATCGCCGCACAGGTGCCCAGGTGCGCGACGCCGCTGGTGTCGATCGACGATGCCGAAACCGAATTCGACGCCGGCAGCGCTCGGGCGCCGGTGGCCGCGCGGGCGGACAACCTCGCCTACGTGATCTACACCTCCGGGTCGACCGGCACCCCGAAAGGCGTGGCCGTCACCCACCGCGACGCCGTCACACTGCTGACCCACGCCACCGAACGATTCGACGTCCAACCCGGCGACGTGTGGACGATGTCCCATTCCTACGCATTCGATTTCGCGGTGTGGGAGATGTGGGGCGCGCTGCTGACCGGCGGCCGGCTGGTCGTCGTCGACCGCGACACCTCCCGCTCGCCCGACGCGCTGGTGGAACTGGTCGCCCGCGAACGCGTCACCGTCTTGAGTCAAACCCCTTCGGCATTCTACGGTTTCGCCGACGCCGAACGTCGATATCGGGAATCCGGCTGCGGCAGCGGCGATCTCGCGCTCCGCTATGTCGTCTTCGGCGGTGAGGCATTGGATGCGTCGCGATTGCCGGAGTGGTTCGCCGCCCACGAGCCCGGCTCGCCGCGGCTGGTCAATATGTACGGGATCACCGAAACCACGGTGCATCTGACCTTCGCCGAGGTCGACGGTCCGGCGGCGGACCGGATCGGGGTGCCGCTCCCGGGCCTGCGAATCTATGTCCTCGACGACCGGCTGCGCCCCGTGCCGGTCGGCGTTCGCGGCGAAATATGCGTCGCCGGAGCACAACTCGCGCGGGGCTACCTGCGGGCACCCGCCCCGACCGCGAGCCGGTTCGTGGCGGATCCGTTCGACCCGGCCGGCGGCCGGTTGTATCGCACCGGCGACCTCGGCAGCTGGCGGGAAACCGGCGACGGCCTGGAACTGAGCTACGCCGGTCGCGGTGACGCGCAGGTGCAGTTGCGCGGGTACCGGATCGAACTGGGGGAGGTCGAGTCGGCGTTGCTGCGGCATCCGTCGGTCGCACGGGCCGCCGCGGCCGTGCACCGCCACGAACGCGAGGTCGACCAGCTGATCGGTTACGTCGTCGCCGCCGACGGGCAGCACATCGATCCGGGCGAGGTCCGGGCGGCCGCCGCCGAGGTGCTGACGAGTTACATGGTGCCCTCGATGGTGATGGTGCTGGCCGATCTGCCGCTGACGGTCAACGGCAAACTGGATCGAAAAGCCCTGCCCGCGCCCGATTTCGACACGGCCGCGCAACGGTTCGTCGCACCGCGCACGCGCACCGAGAAGATCATCGCCGAGGTGTACGAGCAGATCCTGGGGTCCGCGCGGGTCGGGGCGACCGACGGCTTCTTCGATCTGGGCGGCAATTCGCTGCTGGCCACCATGGCGGTGACCGAATTGCGAACGCGCGGTGTGACGCTCGACTTGCCGTGGATGTTCGAGGACGCGACACCGCAGACGCTGGCCCGCCGAGCCGACGACGCCGACGGCGCATCCGGCCTGAACGTACTGCTGCCGTTGCGCGCGAACGGATCCGAGCCGGCCGTGTTCGCCGTCCATCCGGCGGGCGGTCTGGCGTGGTTCTACGGCGGACTCGTCGAACATCTGCATCCGGATCGCCCGGTATACGGTCTGCAGGATCCGCACGTGGTCGCCGGTGAACCCGCCGCCGGCTCGGTCGACGAATTGGCCGCCCGCTACGTGTCCGAGATCCGCCGCGTCCAGCCCACGGGGCCCTATCACCTGCTGGGGTGGTCGCTGGGCGGTCAGATCGCGCACGCGATGGCGGTTCGGTTGCGCCGCGACGGCACCCGGGTCGGCATCGTGGCCCTGCTCGACAGTGCGGCGGTTGCGCCACCGCAGCCGCCGGCCGCGGCCGGTGAACCAGCGCCGGGGCAGCTGATGGCCGATCTGCTCGGCGGCTGGCGGGAGTTGTTCGACCTGGGTGACGAGCTCGCGGTGAGCACCCACGAACAAGCGTGGGATGTCATCCGGGGGCAGGTGATCGCGACCGGACTGTTCACCGCCGAACAGACGGATCGAGTCATGGAGAGCTTCCGCACCGCGGGCGATATCTCCGCCGCTCATCGTCCGGACGTCTTCGACGGTGACCTGGTCCTGTTCACCGCCGGACAGGACCATCCGGACCACGACGCTCTCGCCGATACCTGGCGGCCCTACGTGGGCGGCGACATTCACAACGTCGTGGTCGACGCCCGCCATCTCGAAATGAGTCATCCCCGTGCGCTGGCCGTCGTCGGCCCCGTCCTCGAAAGGTTCATGGAACAATGCTGACCACTCTGCAACACGTGCGACTCGATGACGGCAGAACGGTGACGTGCACCAGTCCTGCCGAAGCCAGAATGCTGTGGGGGGAGACGACCGCCGCGGACGGGTTCTACCGGCGCGCGGCCGAATTCCTCAGTCCCGGCCAGGTGGTCCTCGACATCGGCGCCAACATCGGCCTGAGCGCGATGATGTTCGCCGACACCTGCCCCGGAACCCGGGTCATCGCGGTCGAACCGGTGCCGATGACCTTCCGTTGCCTGGATCGCAATATCGCCGCGCATGTTCCCGGCGGGATATCGCTGCGAACCGCGGTCGGCGCCACGCCGGGGACCCGGGCCTTCACCTGGTACCCGCGCGCGACGGCGAATTCCGGATTCTTCGCCGATCGCGCGGCCGACGACGAGGCGACCGCCATCTATCTGCGCAACAACGGCTTGGACGACAAGGCCATCGCGGTCATCACCCAGGGGTTGCACGACGGCGTACAACTCGAGGTCGGGGTCACCACGGTGTCGGCGATCCTGGACCAGCACTGCCGCGGGTGCGAGATCGGCCTGCTCAAGGTCGACGTCGAACGCGCGGAATTGGATGTGCTGCGCGGGATTACCGACGCGGACTGGCGGCGCATCCGCGTCGTCGTCGCCGAGGTGCACGATCGCGACGGCCGGCTGCGCGAGATCTGCGATCTGTTCACACGTCGGGGTATGTCGGCGCAGACCCGGCAGGACCCGCATCTGGTCGGCACCGAGATGCACGAGGTCTTCGCCGTCCGCCCGCGAATCGACCGGTGAGCACCCGGTGCGCACCCGCTGAGCTCAGCGCCCGGTCGCGCCGTCGATCAGTTCGCGCAGGATATCGGCGTGACCGGCGTGGCGGCCGGTCTCCTCGATCATGTGGGTGAGGGCCCAGCGGACGCTGGGCCCGGGGCGTCCCGGTCGCGGCAGTGTCGCGGCGGGATCGGTGCATCCGTCGAGCACCCGGTTCGCGTGCTCGACCGCGTCGCGATAGCGGGCGACCACATCGGCCACGCTGTCGTCCGGGGCGGCCCGGAAGGTCGCCTGCCAGTCGGTCACCCTGGCGCCGAGGAACATCGAGCGCTCGACGGCGGTGAGATGGACGAGCAGACCGAGCAGATTGGTGCCCGAAGCCACCGCGGCTTCTCGGGCCTGCGGTTCGGGTGCTCCCTCGACCTTCGCCGCGGCGGAGGTGCGCAGATAGTCGAGGAAGCCGCGTAGTACCGCGAGCTCATCGATCCCGGTCCGCGGCGGCGGGGTGTCCCTTCGGCGGGCGGCGGTGGGCATGGCGGCTCCTTCGCGGTCGAGGTGCGGTCGTAGATCTTCAGCCTGGCGCCGGACGTGGCGAACTGGCACGGAATCTTGCTGTTCCGGCAAGATGGCCCGAATGGCTGAGGACCCGAATGGCTGAGGACACCGACAAGGTGCTCGGTGCTGTGGGCGCGCGGTTGCGCGCATTGCGCCGCGAGCGCGGGATCACCCTCGCCGACCTCGCGGCGAGCACCGGGGTGTCGGAAAGTACGTTGTCGCGCCTGGAGAGCGGGCAGCGGCGGGCGACCCTGGAATTGCTGCTGCCGCTGGCCCGCACCTACGACGTCCCGCTCGACGACCTGGTCGGGGCTCCGCGCACCGGCGACCCGCGCATCCACCTGAAGCCGATCCGGCGATTCGGCATGACCTTCGTGCCGCTGTCCCGGCGGCCCGGCGGCGTGCAGGCGTTCAAGATGATCATTCCCGCGCGCCCGCGACCGCTGGAGCCGACACCGCAGACACACGAGGGCTTCGAATGGCTCTACGTGCTCAACGGCCGGCTGCGCCTGGTGCTCGGCGACCGCGATCTGACCCTGCCGCCCGGCGAGGCGGCGGAATTCGACACGTCGGTCCCGCACTGGCTGGGCAGTGCCGACGGCGGGGTGGTGGAGCTGCTCATCCTGTTCGGCCCGCAGGGGATGCGCGCTCATGTGCGTCCCGGCGCGTCCGCCGAGGGGGAGAGCCGGTGGTGAGCGGAAACCGACGACACCGCCGAGGTCGTGCGCACAGTCACGGATCGAACCGCAGTACCGTATCGGCAACACCGCCGTACGTCATCGGACAGGATGGACATCGTATGCTCCGAATCGCGTCGATCGTTGTGGCTCTTGGCTTTTCGTCCCTGATCGCGTCCGCGCCGCAGGCGGGGGCCGTGGCCGAGGCGCAGTGCGGCACCCCGCTGTCCGCCGCGGAGATCCAGACCGTCGCCGCGCTGTCGGATACCACGACCATCGGCGCCGGGCCCACCCTCGACCGGCTCGACGAGGCCGTGGCGCGAAACCATCGGATCGCCGACATACTTGCCTCCCACCATGATTGGCGCGGGTTGTTCGATGTGGGACTCGACGCCGTGGAACAGTCGCCGGTGCTGCCGCTGCAGCACGATCCCGGCGCCTTCGCCGACCCGGAATACGCCCACGCGATCAGCTACGAACTGCTGCGCCGGTTCCTGGTGAACCTGCACGCGGAATTCACCGGCGGCACGCCCGAGCCGCACTGGGCGTGGTATTTCCAGCTGGCCGGTCAATGCGACCAGTCGCCCGCCAGGGTCGCGATGGCCGGCTACAACGCACACCTGACGGTCGACCTCGCCTACGCGGTCGCCGCGGTCGGCAGCAAACCCGAGAACGCGCCGGACTTCTTCCACATCGTTGACCCGATCGCCCGCAGCGGCGATCTGATCGTCGATCGGACCAGGCAGGTCTACAACGCCGACCTCGGGCCGCTGTGGCGGTTCTACTTCGTCGGCGAAGGGCTCGACCGGCTGTTCGGTCAGGGCGTGGCCACCGGGCCGCTGCTCGAGGTCGCCGACCTGGGTTACAACGTGGTGGTCTGGACCAACGGGCTGGCATTGCAGAATCCCGCCACCGCCGAGGCCACGCGCGCGGAGATCAACGCCCTCTGGTCGGCCGACGACGCGGCCTTCGCCGTACTCGCACGCCTCGGCGGTCTGTGAGCCCGGCCGGCCCCGTCAGTCGGCGGGCAGCGGGCGGCGGCCGGTGACGGTGAGCAGAATGTCCTTGGCGCACATCGTGATCGGCGTCCCCGAACCCAGCGTGACCGGCGCGTCGGACGCCCGCAGTTGCCGACCGGCCAGGTCGACCCCGAAGTAACGCAGCGATGTGGGGCTCGCATTGTCGAGCACGAGGGCGATCCGTTCCGGCGGGGCGGGCGGCAGGCCCAGGGGCTCGGTGATGTCCAGGCCGTGGATCACGTCGTGGCTCAACGCGCCGACCACGCCGCCGCCCGGCGGACGCCACGGGTGATCGACGTTGTCGCGCAGCGACGCGAGCAGTGCGGCATCGCTCATCCGTGCGGTGTCGGCGCGCGCGGCCCGGTCGGCGTAGCGGTGGAACGAGAAGCGCGCGCCGGCCAGGCCGCGCACGAACGCCCAGGTGGATGTCCGGTAGGGCATCGTCATGTGGGCGAGCACCTCGCGGACTCGCCAGCCCTCACACAGCGAGGGCGCGGCCCACTGCTCCGGCGTGAGGGTGGCGAGCAGATCCGCGAGGCGCCGGCGCTCGGCCACGGTGTGCTCGCGCAGGAATGCGGTGTCGGTGTCGGTCGAGGTCATGAACCTGTCGTTTCGGTCGCAGGGCAGTGGTCACCTCTGTTACGAACCCGACGGCGGGAATTCATCGGCGGGTGCGCGGAAAAATCGGCGGGAGGCCGAATTCGGCGAACCGGTCGCCGCTGCCCAGGTATGTCACCTGCCGCGCTATCGATCCCGACCGCGCCTCGATCGCGAGTAGTGCGAACGGCCGCAGCACACCCTCGGTGTCGGGGCGGTACTGACCGAATCCGATCGAACCGTTCATCCGGACCGGTATCAGCCGATCGTCGACGCACGCCTCGCCCGCCGCGAAAACCGAGACGACGAGGTCGCGCCCGCTCAGTCGCCACGCGAACGGCGGCATACCGGATTCGGCGTCCTCGCACAGCAGCGCGGCGAGAGCGCCGACATCGTGGTTTTCGAAGGCCGCCACGTAGCGCCGGACCAGTTCCCGGTCGCCCGGATCGTCGGGATCGAGCGGATCCGTGGCGGACTGCCTGACCGCGGCCAGGGTGGCGCGGGCGCGTTGCAGGGCGCTGTTGACCGCGGCCGGGGTCACATCGAGCATGGTCGCGGTTTCGGCGGCGCTGAACGCCAGCACCTCGCGCAGGACCAGCACCGCCCGCTGGCGCGGCGGCAGATGTTGCAACGCCGCGACGAAGGCCAGCCGGACCGACTCGCGGCGAATCACGCTGTCGGCCGGGTCGAGCACCCGCGCGTCGGGGATCGGATCGAGCCATCGGTCGGCGGGCACCAGCGCATCCGGATCGAATCCGGTCGAGACCGGGCCCTCCCACACCAGCATCCGGCGCCGCGCCGAGCGCAGCATGTCCAGGCAGATGTTGGTGGCGATGGCGTGGACCCAGGTCGACAGCCGGCCGCGGCCGGGATCGAAGCTGTCGAATCGGGTGTAGGCGCGGATCATCGTCTCCTGCACCGCATCGTCGGCATCGGCCGACGAACCGAGCAGACGGTAGCAGTAGCCGGTCAGCGGAATCCGCAGCGCCTCGAGTGCATCGGACTCCGACAGCGGTTCACTCGCGGATACACTCACCGCCCCATGCTCGCACCAGCGTCTCGCCGGCGACAGCGGGACCGGCCGGGTAGTTTGCCGGTCATGAAGCTGCGCGCGGGCGGGGTCGATTTTCACTACGTGGAGCACGGCACGGGCCGGCCGGTTCTGGTGCTGCACGGCGCCGGTGTCGATCACCGCGAGGCCGAGGCGTGCTTCGACCCGATACTCGGGGACATCGCCGGATTGCGGCGCATCTACCCCGACCTGCCGGGAACGGGATACACCACCGCACCCGACACGCTGCGCAGCGCCGACGATGTCCTCGACGCGCTGCTGGGTTTCGCGGACGAGGTGACCGGCGATGGTTTCCTGCTGATCGGCCACTCGGCCGGCGGGTACTACGCGCAGGCGATGGCCGCGCGGCGTGCCGATCGGGTGGCGGGCCTGGCGCTGGTCTGCCCGCTGTTGCCCGGATTGCGGAACATTCCGGCGCATCGCGTCGTGGCCGGGCCGGGCGATCTCGGCGACGACGATTTCCGCGGCTACTTCGTCGTCCAAACTCCCGAAATGCTCGACCGCTACGAGCGTTTCGTCGCCCCGGCCGCCGCGCGGGCCGATCCGGCCGCGGCCCGGCGCATCGGTGAGCGGTGGCAGCTGAGCCCGGACGGCGCACCGCCCTATCCGGGTCCGACCACGATCGTGGCCGGACGGCTGGATTCGACGGTCGGTTGCGCGGCGGCGACCGACCTGTTCGCGCGCAGTCCGCACGCGACGCTCGCCGTTGTCGACGAGGCCGGACACGCCCTTCCGCACGAACAGCCGGACCTGCTGCGCGCCCTGCTGGCCGAATGGCTCACGCGCGTGGCGCGCGCCGGCGATCGACCGTGACGTCCCCCCGGCCGATTCCGGCTTCGCCGGGTCTTTGCGGGCAGTTCGGCGCGCCGAGCGCCGAACTCTTGCCCGCGAGCGCATCGATGGGAAGAGTGGCCGCCGGATCTGTTCTCTCGACGAGGAGGCGCGGCGTGCGTTTCGGCATCTTCATTCCGCAGGGCTGGCGACTGGATCTGGCCGGCATCGAACCGGAGGCGCAGTGGGGTGTGATGCGGGACCTGGCGCAGCGAGCCGACGGCGCGGAAGTCTGGGAATCGCTGTGGGTCTACGACCACTTCCACACCGTGCCGGTTCCCACCGAGGAAGCGACACACGAGGCGTGGACGCTCATGTCGGCGTTCGCCGCCACCACGACGCGCATCCGGCTGGGCCAGATGTGCACGGCGATCAGCTATCGGAACCCGGCCTACCTCGCCAAGGTGGCCGCGACGGTGGATCTCGTCTCGGGCGGACGGGTCGAGATGGGTATCGGCGCCGGGTGGTACGAGCACGAGTGGCGCGCCTACGGCTACGGATTCCCTTCCGCGGGTGAGCGTTTGGGCCGGCTGGACGAGGGTGTGCAGATCTTCCGTCAGGCGTGGACCACCGGCACCGCCACCCTCGACGGCAAGTACTACCGGGTCGACGGCGCCCGGGTGTATCCGTTGCCGCTCCAGCGCGGCGGTATTCCGATCTGGATCGCGGGTGGTGGGGAGAAGGTCACGCTGCGCATCGCCGCGAAATACGCGCAGTACACCAACTTCGCGGGCGATCCCGAGACCTTCACCCACAAATCCGAGCTGCTGCGCGAGCACTGCGCCTCCGTCGGAACCGATTTCGACGCGATCACCCGCAGTTCCAACTTCAACACCGTGATCGGCGCCACCGAGGCCGAGGTGCGCGAACGGCTGGACGCACTCGCCGCGCGGCTCGCTCCCGCACTCGGGGCCGACGCCGCGCAGAACTGGGTCGCCAACCTCTCCGCTGATTCCCCCGCGGTCGGCACACCGGAACAGATCGTCGAAAACCTTTCCCGGGTGCGCGATCTGGGCTTGTCGTACGCGATCCACAACTTCCCCGAATCGGCATACGACCTCTCCGGTGTGGAGTTGTTCGAGCGTGCGGTGATTCCCGCGCTGCGATGAACCGCCGCCCTCAGTCGACGCGCACGTCCTCCGGTGACCAGAACGCTCGCATACCGGTGATCCGCGCCTCCTCGTCGAAGGTCATCACATCGATCGGTTCGATCGTCGTTGTGCGGGAACCGGTGTCGGTGACCACCCGGAACCGGAACGCCGCCGCGCCGCCCGCGATCCGCAGGTCGAGCAGTTCGGTGCGCACATGCGCGGAATCCAATGCGCCGTAGAACTTTTCGATCGCGGCCCGGCCGACGTGCGGTGGCGAGCCGACCGGATCCTCCACGGTGGCGTCCTCGCTGTAACATGCCGCCACATCGGCGGCCGACCCCGAGCCCACCGCCTCGAGATACCGGTGCACCGCTGCTCGAATCCGTTCCGCTGAAGCCATGGACCAACGAAAACACGGATCCGGCGCGGTGCCGCGGGCCGATCCCGCCTGCCGGGACGGTCGGCGAGCCGTCGGCAGGACATCCGAAGCCGCCACCAGGAAGGGGATACTCATGAATCATCGCATGGGCGCGGGTGGGGTATGAGCGCCGCCGACGAGCACACGGACGACGAACGCTGTCGGGAGCTCGCGGCGTCGGCCCGATCCCTGCTGGCGGGGGAACACGACCGGATCGCCAACGCCGCCAATCTGTCGGCGCTCGTCTATCACGGTCTTCCCGGTCTGAACTGGGTGGGATTCTATTTCTACGACGGGAGGGAGCTGGTGGTCGGCCCCTTCCAGGGCCGCCCGGCGTGTGTGCGGATCGGGCTGGATCGCGGTGTGTGCGGTGCGGCGGCGCGGACCCGCCGGACTCAACGCGTCGCCGACGTGCACGCGGTGCCCGACCATATCGCCTGCGATCCGCTGAGCAGATCCGAACTGGTGGTGCCGCTGGTGTCGGAGGGCACGCTGCTCGGCGTCTTCGATCTGGACAGTCCCGAACTCGACCGGTTCGGTCCGGTCGATCAGCGGGGCCTGGAGGAGATCGCGGCCATCTATCTCGCCTCGGTCGAGGGGAGGGACTGAGCGGACGTCCGGCTCGAAGTCGCAGTGCCGCAACCGAATCGGAGGCGTGTTCCGGGTGTCGCCGGTCGGCTACGAGGCCGCCTGCATCGCGGGCCGGAAGGCCTGGGGGCTCGGTCGCCCCAACGTCCACCTGGCCGCGGCCAGTGCCTCCGCACACGACGCCTTCAGGCGTAGATGCTGGGGGCGGGGATAGCCGGCGGCGTCGACTTCTGCCCGCAGCCCCACGATTCGACGTTCCAGCAGGCGTGCGTCCGCGGTCTTCAGCCCGCGCCGCGCAGATGTCAACGCGGTCAACACTCTGCGCTGGAGATCGTCCATACAGCACACCTCCTGTGGTGATGGGCCTCGACGGTGACGAGGTTCGTTCCGGTGCGGATTGTCGATGGGTACCCCGGCGACGCGCCGTGAAAACGGCGCTCCCCGTTCGAGGCGCAATGAGGCAAACGGCTTGTACCGGACGAACATTCGTCCTCCGCGCCGGCGGGCTCGCCGGGACGAGGTTTGCCGCGGTGGGCAGCGGGGCACTCGAAGACTGGTCGTCATACCTCGGCCCCGCTTTGCCGGGTCGGTATGCGGCCGGTGTTGTTGACTCATCGCGTCGGATCGAGGTCCGTTATGCACAGTGACCCACCCGGTCGCACCGGTGCGTCGCCTGTTTCGGCGGCCGGAGTCGCCGCATTGCTGCGTGCCCTGCCCGGCTCACCGATGGCCGGGGTGACCGCGCACGGCGGAACGGTGCTCGAGATCGTCGCGGCGACGACGCATCGCGCGCGAATGGTCGAGGAGGCTCAGCTGCTCCACCCCGACAGCCCCGCTCGTGAGGTGGCGGCGACCGGCGTGCCGATCGTGATCACCGATCTGGCCGGCAGTTCGCGCTGGCCGGGGTGCGGCGCGGAACTGCGGTTGTGGGGAGTGCAGGCGGTGCAGTGCCAGCCGCTGTCCGACGACGACGGCGCGGTGGTCGGGGTGCTGAGCATCTACACCCCCGCCGCGAATGTACTCACCGAAGAACTCGCGGACGCACTGCATCCGGTGTGCCGTTGTGCCACCGATCTGTTGCAGATCCGCCGCCGCAATCCACCGCGGCTGCGGCGGGACTGACGCGGTACGCGTCGCGGCGGCGGTGTGGTCGCCGCCACTCGAAAGCTCACCGCCGGGGATCCGCCGTCGGTGATATCAGGGCCCTCATTAGCATCGACGTGGCGTACCCGTCGAGGAAACCGAGGACCTGCGTTGACTACCGAACAACTTGACCGCTGGAACGCCCAGGAAGCCGCCGCGGAGGCGATGATCCCCATCATCGGCACGTTGTATCGGGCGAAGGGTGTGACGGTCCTGCTGCACAGCCGGTCGCTGGTGAACCGGTCGGTGATCAGCATTCTGCGGACACACCGGTTCGCCCGCCAGATCGAGGGCGAAGAGCTGTCGGTGGACGAGACGCTGCCGTTCCTGCGCGTCCTGGACGAACTGGATCTCGGCCCGTGCAAGATCGATCTCGGGCAGTTGGTCGTGGCCTATCGCGCCGACGACCGCGGGCTCTCGGTTCGTGAGTTCACCGAGGTGGTTCTGGCCGAGGTGATCGGCGGCAACAAGGCGCAGTCGCAGGGTCCGCGCGATGTCGTGCTGTACGGCTTCGGCCGGATCGGCCGGCTGGTCACCCGCCTGCTCATCGAGAAGGTCGGCTCCGGCAACGGGCTGAACCTGCGTGCGGTGGTGGTTCGCCGCGGCGGCGACGGTGACCTGGCCAAGCGCGCGTCGCTGCTGCGCCGGGATTCGGTGCACGGGCACTTCAACGGCACCATCAAGGTCGACGCCGACAACGACACGATCATCGCCAACGGCAACGTCATCAAGTTCATCTACAGCGACGATCCGACGACCATCGACTACACCGAATACGGAATCGACGACGCGATCCTGATCGACAACACCGGCAAGTGGCGCGATCGCGACGGGCTGTCGCAGCATCTGCGCCCCGGCATCGCGAAGGTGGTTCTCACCGCGCCCGGTAAGGGCGACGTCCCGAATATCGTGCACGGCGTCAACCACCGCGACCTGGATCTGACGCAGCGGATCTTCTCGTGCGCCTCCTGCACCACCAACGCGATCGTGCCGCCGCTCAAGGCCATGGACGACGAATTCGGCATCACCCGCGGCCACGTGGAGACCGTGCACTCGTTCACCAACGATCAGAATCTGCTGGACAACTATCACAAGGCGGACCGCCGCGGCCGCTCCGCGCCGTTCAACCTGGTTCTGACCGAAACCGGCGCCGCCTCCGCCGTCGCCAAGGCGATGCCGGACTTCAAGGCCAAGATCACCGGTAACTCGATTCGCGTCCCCACCCCGGATGTGTCCGTCGCCATCCTGAACCTGCAACTCGAACGGGAGACGACGAAGTCCGAGGTGCTCGAGTACCTGCGGCAGGTGTCGCTCGCCGGCCCGCTGAGCCGCAATCTCGACTACATCGCCGCGTCCGACGTGGTGTCCAGCGATTTCATCGGCTCGCGCGCGGCCTCGATCATCGACGCCAACGCCACCATCGTCGAGGGCGATACCGCGATCCTGTACTGCTGGTACGACAACGAATTCGGTTATTCGTCCCAGGTGGTCCGGACGGTGCAGTACATCTCGGGCATCGAGTACCCGACCTATCCGCGGTTCGCGGATCGGTCGCAGGATGCGGCCGATGTGCGCGCGCTCGCGGCGGTCGAGGCAGGATAGCCGCGTCCCTCTAGTGGGTGAGGACGACCTTGACGACGACCACCGTCGTCGCGACGGCGGTCAGCAGGAGTGCCGTGAAAATGGTCGAGCGGCCGGGTCTGGCGCCTTTGAGCCGTTCGATGACGAAGACGATGCCGCCGATGCGGACGAGCATCGCCACCTCGGCGGCGATCTGTGCGGTGCGGGGTTCGAGCCAGTCGACGGCGGCGCACGCCAGGATGATCGATGGCAGCACCGCGGAGCTGAGAATCGGCACCGAATCGCGCAGTTCCTCCCACCGCTGCCGCGGTGTGAGCGCGCGGTTCTCCCGCACGGCCTGGCCGACGCCCTCGGCGAAGGCGTGCGCGACGAAGGTGGACAGCGCGGTGCCGACGACCACGAGGATTCCGACGTGCTCCTCGGTGGTGGTCACCGGGATCAGCGCGGCGAGGATGAGGATGTTTCCGTAGACGTAGGCGCTGATCCGGCTGGCGGCATTGCTGCGGTCCAGCGGATTGCGCCGGGAGAACAGGGGACCGTGGAGCAGTGCGTCGCGGCTGCCGTCCATGAGTCTCCCGTTTCTGATCGTCCGGTGCGGGCGCGGCCACGGGTCGGGCACGGGTGGGGCAGGCGGGCCGCCGCGAACAACCCTAGGACATCGGTGACCGGCCCACCTGGCGGTGCGGCGCGTTCGTCTGGTTTGCTCTGGCAGAGCCGGGCATTCGGGCCCGGCGCGTGCGCGAGTGTAGTGCCCGGCGACAGGTGGAACGCGAGGTCAGGTTATGGGGTTCGGGGACGGCGGTCCGGCGGGGGAGCCGCGCGGCGTGACCGGGGTGGCCCTGTGGGTCGGTGTGCTGTGGGGAGCGCTGGCGGCCGTGCTCACCGCACCGCTCGCTGCGGCGGTGGTGGCGAGCGTCTATCGGTTCCCGATTCCGTTCGGTGAGTACGCCGAAGGACTTCGCGAGGCGGTGAACGCCGCGCTGGCCGCGGTGTTCTATCTCGTGATGGGCGGCGGCATGTTGCTGGCCGTGCTCGGGGGTGCGGCGGGGTTGACGATCGTGCGCGCGCACGGCCGGCGCCTCGGGCGTTCGCTGGCGCTCACCTTCGCGGCGGGATTCGGGCTGGCGGTGCTGGGCGCGTTCGCGCTCGCCCTGCTCGAGCACGTCATCGGCCCGTGGTGACGAGCCCCGTAATGACCGCCGGTCCGATCAATCCGCAGTCGTAAGTGGTTCGCGCAGTTCGCGTTTGAGTAGTTTCCCGCTCTGGTTGCGGGGCAGCGACTCGGCGAAGCGAATGTTCTTGGGCACCTTGAAGGGTGCGATCAGCTCCTTGACGTGCGCGATCAGCGCATCGGCCGTCGTCTCGCGGCCCTCGTGCAGCACCACGACAGCGGTGACGGCCTCGATCCACTTCTCGTCCGGGGTGCCGACGACCGCGACCTCGGCGACGGCGGGATGGGTGTAGAGGGCGTCTTCGACCTCGCGGGAGGCGACGAGGATGCCGCCGGTGTTGATGACGTCCCTGATCCGGTCGACGACGGTGATGTACCCGTCGGCATCTCGCGTCACCAGGTCGCCGGAGTGGAACCATCCGTCGCGGAAGGCCTCCGCGGTCGCCTCGGGATTGTCCCAGTACCCCCGGCACAGCTGTGGTGAGCGATAGAGGACCTCCCCCGGCTCGCCGGGGCCGGCATCGTTGCCGTCGAGGTCGACCACACGGGTTTCCACGAAGAACACCGGCCGCCCGCACGACGACGGCCGCTCGGCATGTTCCTCCGGGCGCAGCACCGTGGCCAACGGCCCGATCTCCGACTGTCCGAAGCAGTTGTAGAAGCCGAGGTCGGGATAGCGTTCCCGCAGCCTGTTCAGCACGGTCACCGGCATGATCGAGGCGCCGTACTGGGCCTTGCGCAGCGAGGACAGGTCGCGGCGGTCGAGGTCGGGGTGGTTGGACAGCGGCACCCAGACGGTCGGGGCGAGGAACAGCGAACCGATCCGGTCCTGTTCGACCCGGCGCAGAATCTCCGGGATATCCGGGGTGGCCATGAGGTGCACGGTCGCGCCGACCGCGAGGTAGGGCAGCATGAACACGTGCATGCCCGCCGAGTGGTACAGCGGCATGGCGACGAGCGGATTGTCGTCCGCACGCAGGTCCAGCGCGATCACCGACGAGACGTACTCGAAGACGAGCGCCTCATGAGTCATCATGGCGCCCTTGGGTTTCGACGTCGTGCCCGAGGTGTAGAGCAGTTGGGCCAGATCGGTGGCGGACGCCCGGGACGAGAAGTCCGAGACCTCGTCCGCGGTGTCGGCGACCTCCCGCAGCGATCCGTCGGCATCGCGCAGGGGCACCACGTGGTCGACCGCGGTGAGTTCGCCCCGCACCTGATCGAGCGTGCCGATCAGCGCGGGATCGGCCAGGACTGCCCGCGCGCCCGACTGGGAGACCAGGTAGCTCAGCTCGCCGCCCTTCAAGGCGTAGTTCACCGGTACGTGCACCAGGCCTGCCCGCGCGCAGGCCAGGAAGCCGATCACGTACGCGTCGGAATTGGTGCCGTAGGCGGCGACCCGATCGCCCGCGGCCAGGCCGAGGTCGAGCAGATGGGCCGCCGCCCGGGTGACCGCGGCGTCGAGTTCCCGGTAGGTGTAGGCCCGGCCTTCGAATGTCAGCGCGGTGCGGCCCGGGACCTTCGCCGCCGAACGGTGCAGCACGCCGTCGATGGTGTGCGTGCGGGGATCGAGACTCATAGGCCGGAGATTATAGGACGTCCAACTAGTTTGGTGGGGAATCGCGAGCCTGTTCTGCCGGTCGAGCCTGCGAACCGGCTCCCGGGGCGTACATTCGTGTCCGTGGCGCCTGCCCGTCACGGCTCGCGTCCATCACACGGAACCGGCTGTGAGGAGGCGAGATGGCGCAGGACAAGCGCGAGGTGTTCCGGGCTCTGGTGAAGCGGATTCGCGACGGCGACGGCAGCGCCCCACGGGAGCAGCGGGCGCAAGCCTTCGGAAACGCCGGACCGCCTCCGCTGCGTGAACTCGTCGACAAGGTCGCGACCCGCCCGACCGAGGTGACCGATGCCGACTTCGTGGCGGCGCGGGCATCGGGATTCGGCGAGGACGAGCTCGTCGAACTGGTCATCGCCGCCGCGGTCGGGCAGTCCGCACGGCAGTACGACGCCGGGCTCGCGGCGCTGGCCGAAGCGGCCGGGGAGCGTGGCTGATGCGGCCGGGCATCCTGAACCACGGCTATCGCCCCGGAACCAAACTCCTGTTCAAGGCGATCCGAGTGTTCTCCGGTCAGCCGTTGCCCGATGCCGCGAAGCTGGTGTTCTATCGACCGGATTTCTACGGCACGCGAGCGAAGGCGTTCACCCACGCGGCGATGCGCGGACCCTCCGAATGGGCGGTCGCCGACCGGGAGCTGATGGCCGCGTACGTGTCGAAGGTCAACGACTCCGCGTTCTGCGTCGGTGCCCACAGCGCGACCGCGAGGCGCGCGTATGCCGACGAGGCGAAAGTCCGTGCGGTGCTCGACGATCCGGACTCCGCGTCGATCGACGCGGGCCTGCGCGCGACGCTGCTGCTCCTGGGCAAGCTGACCCGCGACGGGGAGGTCGATGCCGACGACGTCCGAAAGGTCCTGTCCGCCGGAGTGTCGCCACAACAGGTCGAGGACGCCTTGGCCGTCTGCGCCGCCTTCAACACGACCAACCGGCTTGCCGACGCCTTCGGATTCGACGTCCTGGGTCCGGACGGTTTCGACGCGGGCGCGAAATACCTGCTGAAGCGAGGCTATCGGTAGCGAGCGGAAGCGGTCCGCGGATGTCTGTCCGGTGGAAATCTAGAACAAGTTCTCGCAATGGGTAGACAGTTTTGGTAAGTTGTCTACTAGTTCACGAGGGTTTCGCCGTGCCGTCGATTCGGTTGCGACAAACCTTGTGTCACAACCGAAATCGCACTGGAACGCCAGCTCCGACCGAGGGGAAGACCATGGCCATCGTCCACCCACTGCCGACGACCGAGGGTGACCGGCGCACGCTGGCGCTGGACAGTCCGGTGGATCGCCGGCGCATCGGCGAACTCGAGGTGGACACCACCGCCGAGGTGCAGAGCGCGGTCGCGCGCGCCCGCGCCGCCCAGCCCGCCTGGGCCGCCCGCAGCATCGCCGAGCGCGCCGAGATCGTGCGCGCCGCCATCGGTGTGATCGTCGCCCGGCGCGCGGAGATCGCCGAGACCATCCGCACCGAGACCGGTAAGCCGGAGGCCGAGGCGCTCGGCGTCGAGATCGTGCCCGCCTGCGACTTCCTCAACTACTGGACCGCGCGCGCCCGGCGTGATCTGCGCTCGCACCGGCAGCGGCTGCACGGTTATCTGAAACCGATGAAGAAGCTGTACATGCAGTATCAGCCGCTCGGCGTGATCGGCGTCGTGACGCCGTGGAACGCGCCGTTCGTGCTGTCGCTCAATCCGGTGGTGCAGGCGCTGGTCGCCGGCAACACCGTGGTGTTCAAACCGTCCGAGGTGACGCCGCGTTCGGGGGAATGGGTGGCGCGGGTGCTGCACGAGGCGGGGGTGCCGGAGGATGTCGTGCAGGTGCTGCACGGCGACGGCGAAACCGGTGCGGCACTGGTCGATTCGGATATCGACAAGGTGTGCTTCACCGGCAGCGTCGGCACCGGCCGCAAGATCGCGGCCGCCTGCGCGACCCGGTTGCTGCCGTGCACCCTGGAGCTGGGCGGCAAGGACGCCATGATCGTTTGCGCGGACGCCGATCTCGAGCGCGCCGCCGCCGGCGCGGTGTATCTGTCGATGTTCAACACCGGCCAGGTCTGCATGAGCGTGGAACGCATCTACGTGGTCGACAGCGTCGCGGACGAGTTCATCCGGCTGGTCACCGAGAAGGCGGCGGGGGTCACCTACGGTCCCGGCGACACCGATATGGGCCCGCTGTTCTGGGATCGCCAGCGCGACATCGTGATCCGGCACATCGACGACGCGAAGGCCAAGGGCGCCGACATCGTGGTGGGCGGCGCGGCCGACACCGGCGAGGGCCTGTACTTCCAGCCCACCGTCGTCGTCGGCGCGCACCACGACATGGACTTGATGACCGAGGAGACGTTCGGTCCGGTCACCACCATCATGCGGGTCCGTGACGAGGACGAGGCCATCCGGCTGGCCAACGACTGCAAATACGGGCTCAGCGGCTCGGTGTTCACCAAGGACGCCGCCAAGGCCCGGCGCATCGCGGCCCAGCTCACCACGGGTTCGGTCGTGCACAACGACGCGGCTGTCATCTACGGTGTGCCCGAGGCGCCCTTCGGCGGGCGCAAGGACAGCGGCGTCGGCCAGGTCAACGGTCCGGGCGCGCTGCGCAGCTTCACCCATGCCCAGCCGGTCCTGATCGACCGCTGGCAGTCCAAGCAGGAAAGCATCTGGTACCCCTACTCGGAGAAGACCATTCGCAACCTCGACGGTCTCATCCGCTACGGGTTCGGCAACAAGATCCTGCGCAAACTGCTGTCCTGACGGTCGCGCTCACGCCGCGGCCGGGCCGGGCAACAGGGTGAGCAGATTGTGGACCAGCGCTCGCTCGTCGCCGGTGCGGTGCGCGGTGTAAATGGTTGTGTCCGCGTCGGTTTCGGTCAGCGGGATGATCCGCGCCGAAGCCGGCGCCGTGAAGGTGGCGCTGCGCGGCGCGACCGTGATGCCGAGGCCCGCGGCCACCAGATAGAGAATGATGGTCCAATTGGTGGCCTCCTGCACGATGCGCGGGCGGCGGCCCGATCGCAGCAGGGGAGCCAGATTCCGGTCGTGGGCCAGGGAGCCGGCGGCGCGCGGGAAGAAGACCACCGGGTGATCGACCAGCTCGGCCCCGGTGACGGAATCGCGTCCGGCCAGCGGATGGTCGTCGGGCACCACCGCGACGAACGGCTCGGTCATGAGCGGTGTGATGGTGGTGCCCGGCCGCGGGTCGGGATCGCGCACGATGGCGAGGTCCAGGGCGCCGTTGGCGAGCCGCTCCATCAGATGGCTGGTGAACCCCTCGATCAGGTCGACCTCGACGAGCGGATAGCGGTCGCGAAACGCGCGCACGCCGCGCAGGGGTTCGAGCGGCAGTACCGACGGCACGAAGCCCAGGTAGAGCGTCCCCTGCCCGCCCTGCCCGATCCGCGAGACCTCGGCCAGATCGCGTTGTGCGTGCCCGAGCAGCGCCTCGGCGCGATCACGCAGGACGGCGCCGGCGGGAGTCAGGGCCACCGTGCGCGAGGTGCGATCGAACAGCCGGGCGCCGAGTAGCGTCTCGAGCCGCCGGATCTGCTGGGTCAGGGCGGGCTGGGCGATGTGCAGCCGGGTCGCGGCACGGCCGAAATGCAGTTCCTCCGCGACCGCCAGGAAGTAGCGAAGGTGCCGCAGCTCTACCCCGTCCACAGGCCGCCATCCATAAGTTCACGATATCAATCGGAGCTATCGAATATTGGACGCTATGGGTTCCGGCGCGCATCCTGGTGACGTGATTCTCGTCGAACCGATGTCCGGGCCGGCCGACGCCGCCGCCTTCGAAGAACTCAATCTGGAATGGATCACCGCTCTGTTCGGCGTCGAACCGGCCGACCTCGCCACCCTCGGCAATCCGCAGCGGATCGTGGCCGACGGCGGGCAGGTGCTGATCGCGCGCGACGGTGACGACCGCGTCGGGTGCGTCGCGCTGGTCGCGGAGGATCCGGGCGTCTTCGAAATCTCGAAGATGGCGGTCGCGCCGCGGGCCCGGGGCCGGGGCATCGGCCGTCTGCTGCTGAACGCCGCCATCGACCACGCGCGCGCATGCGGCGCGACCTCGCTGTTCCTGGCGAGCAACGGGCGCCTGGCCGACGCCGTGCATCTGTACGAATCGGTGGGATTCGTCCATGTGCCGCCGGAGCAGCTGCGGCCCATTCCCTACGATCGTGCCGATGTGTTTATGAAATTCGATCTGGCGGAACAGGTTTCGTCCGTCTGAACCCCCGGCGGCCGGTCCGGAATCCGGCGATCAGTTGATCGGCGGACGCCCCTGCATGTCCACGCCCGAGCCGTTCCAGTGGAATGACACCGTCGTCGAGGTCCCGTCGGGGCAGGCGTTGCAGCTACCGGGCGTCTTGTAGGTCAATACGACGGTGTCGTCGGTACCGGCTCCGGTGTCGATCGTGGTGAACGCCTGGGCTTTCGGTGTGGCGGTGCCGACGTAGTCGCCCTTGTGGAACAGCAGCGCGTGCTCCGGTGAGCTCGCGGTGGCGCGCTGAATCGTGACCACCACGACCGACAGTGTCGAACACCGGTTGTAGGTGCCGCGCAGTGCGGGTGGGTTGTCGTTCCATGCCCAGGTGTCACCGCCACCGGCGTCGTAGGGCGGCAGGGTGGCGACGGCCCGGCGAATCTCCGGTGCCGAGAGGTCGGTCGCGCAGTCCGCCGAACCGGAGGTCGTCACGGGGGGAACGGTTCCCTGCGTGGTGGGCGCCACCCGCGTCGGCGACACTGCCGCCGAGGTAGCGGAATTCGGAGTGGCGGAAGCGGTTTCGGGTCCATTGCCGCATCCGGTCAGTGCGGTGGCGAGAGCCGTGCCGGCAATCACCGGCAGACAGGCCCGCCGGAGTTGTCGGTGCGGGAGGCGAGAGGCGGCGGAGCGTTGCGCGGCGACGGTCATCTGTCGAGTGTGGCGGATCGACGCGATGAGTCCCTTCGTTTTCCGAGCGAACGGTGACCCCAGTTCTCGGGTCGAGCAACTGGAACCTGCCGGGCGGCCCGGCAACTGCGTAGCGTGTCCACACACACGTCGCCGGGGACGGCGACGCCGTCGGCTTCTGCAGAACAGGAAGACATCGTGTCCGAATTGTCGCCGGTTCCGGCCTGTCTCGCCCACGCGATCGCCGATCGCACAGCGCCCGCCGCTGCCTCGGAACCACGGCCGCAGCTCAGCGCCAGGGAAGTGGAAGTACTGCTCGCGTGGATCCTCGGGGAGACCAAAGGCGAGGTCTGCCGCACACTGTTCATCGCGCCCGGAACGGTCAACACGCACCTCGCCCGGATCCGGGAGAAGTACCGCGCGGCCGGTCGGCCGGCGCCGACGAAGGCCGCGCTGCTGGCACGCGCGCTGCAGGACGGGTATCTGAGCCTCGACGACATCTGAGCTCGCGGTTACGGATCGGGTCGCAGTGCCGGGCGTGCCGGCGTGTCGATCTCGATCCGGCGGATGCCGGAGCGGGGATCGTTGACGACGATGGTGGCCAGAATCGCCCTGTGCGGCGGCAGGATTCGAACGTGAGCCGTCCCGGCGGACGCGGTGGTCAGCTCTGCGGCGACGGTACCGAGTACCCGTCGGCGGGTGGCGGCGGGAAGGTCGTCGAGGCCGTGGTCGTCGATCAGGACGACGTCGACGCCGCGCAACCGCGCGTGGCGCGCGGCTGTTGTGATCGGTTCGGTGGCGAGTGCGGGGGCTCGCAGCGTATCGCGCAGATGTGCCTCGATCAGCCGGCAGTCCTCGCGGGTGCGCTCGTCGAGGGGCTGGGGGCCCGCGACTCGTTCGAGGATGGGGCGGACCATATCGTCCAGGCGCTGGACCTGGGCTCGTCGTTCGTCGAGTGCGGCGGCCGCGGCGGCTTCGGAGCCCACCTGCCGCGTCGACTCCTCCCGCAACCGGAAAATGGCCCGGGCCGCCGGGCGCAGGGTGTAGGCGAAGAAGGTCGCCATCATCAGCGGGCCCAGGTTGATCACCGAAATCGCCACGCCGTGACCGAATCCCTGTCCGCTCTGCCACGACCACACGGCGGAGGTGGCGATCAGCGACAGCAGACCGGCCCACGCGGCTCCCGTGCGTCCGCGCACGCACATGAAGGTCGCGGTCACGGTGCCGGCCCCGAACGACCACAGTTGCGCGACCGAGGTCGGGGGTATCGGCAGGTTGAACAGGGTCAGAGCGGCTGTCGCCGGAATCGAGGCGGCCAGCGCGGCGGTGGCGGGCAGGGGCAGCGGATCGGGGCGGATGCGCAACAGTGCCGCGGTCGCCGCGGCGGTGATGGCCAATCCGGTCGGTACCGGCCACAGGTGACGGGTCTGTTGTGCGGACGAAAGACTCAGTGCCGCTTCCGAAATCAGGTAGAAGGCCGCGATCAGCCAGGCCGGCCGGGTGTCCATACCGAGCAGGGTGCGAGCATCGCGCACCGGACCGGTGGCGGCGCTCATCGCTCGTCCGCCTGCCAGGACAGGTGAATCCGGGTGCCCGCGCCCGGACGGCTCCGCACCTCGACGTCGCCGCCGGGCAGGCGGCGCACCCGCTCCACGATGCTGACGGCCAGCCCGAGGCGGTGGGCCGGAACCTTCGCCGGATCGAATCCGCGGCCGTCGTCGGCCACGGTGACCTCGATCCGGCCGTCGGCGAATCGCAGGCTCACCGTGCGCGCGGCGTGTGCTCCGGCGTGAATGACGCTGTTGCGCACGGCTTCCGCGACGGCCGCACCGAGGATCTGTATCGGTTCGGCGGGGAAGTAGCGGTCGCCGGTGGCCGCGTCCTCGCTCACCGTGACCGGCAGCCGGTCGTCGACATCGGCGACCGCGGTGCGAATGTGCGCGGCGGCCGTCGACGCCGTAAAGCGCTGCGCGCCTTCGGAACCCACGTCGTCGAGCTTGGCCAGCGCCAGTTCGGCCTGGTGGCGCACCTCCGACCGCTGCGTCCCTCGCGCGGCCGCCAGCAATGTCGACATCACCCAGTCGTGCAGCAGGGCGTTGAAGCGGGCGCGTTGCACGATGCGCGCGGTGGCTGCCGCGGCGGCGGCCGCGGCCTCGTGGGCTTCGGTCCTGGTCGCGTCCAGAATCCGTCCGGTGCGCATCGCCATCAGCCCGGCGGCGACGAAGAGCAGGCAGAAGCTGATCGCGAACATCAGATCCGGGACGAAGCGGCCGTTGTGGCCGGGCGCGCGGCAGACATGGTTGATGAGCTGGACCGGAACCACCGCCGCGAGCAGGACGGCCACCGTCCGGCCCGCCGGCCAGACCAGCGCCGCGGACAGTCCGGCCAGGCCGGGAATGGTGGAGATCCACGCATCGGCGCGCAGCAGTTCGCCGTTCCACGCCACGGGCCACAGGACGGCCGCGGCCACGAAACCGAGCGCGGTGACGGCGGCGGTCGCGCGGAGCCACCGGAGGTCGGAATGAAACGAGAACAGGCCCGTCACGATCGCCGGGCCGTAGACGACGCCCACCGCGAGCACCGTCCACCAGAGGGCCAGATCGTCGGCTTGGCTGGAGATGGTCGCGGCCATCAGGAACAGATAGGCCACATAACCGGAGGAGAGGAAGCGGGCGAACAACCGGGTGATGCGGTCCTCCGCCGGGCCTACCGTCGTCCGTGGGTGACCGGCGTCCGGAGCTACCGGCGTCGACGTGGTATCGGCAGCCACCCGTCCTCCAGAGCACGTTTGAACAGTTCGGTTTTGGTGCGCGACGGCCGCCCCGCCTCGGCGTACTTCTGCCGGATCCGGGCCAGATAGGCGTTGACGGTGTCTTCGGTGAGGCCGGTGAGCCGCGCGACCCGGGCCGCCGATTCGCCCGAGGCGTACAGGGCGAGAACGTCGCGCTGGCGAGGGCTGAGGGTGACAGTGGCGAAGTTCTCGTCGGAGTCGATGGCGACCGCCCACTCCGTCGTCGGCACCTGGCGGCCGGCCGCGGCGTCGCGCACCGCGGCGGCGACCACCTCGTCGCGTTCGGATTTCCGCACGACTCCGAGAACGCCGGCCCGGGCGGCGGCGCGCACCAGGAACGGTTCGTCGCCGGAGGTGAATACGAGGGTTTCGATGCCGGCGGCCCGCAGTTGCTCGATATTGGTGGCGGGGGAGGAGCCGTCGGGTAGTCGCAGATCGAGGACGACGAGCCCCAGATCCGTTGTGAAGGAAAGCAATTCCGCTACCGATGCGGCCGTGGCCGCGATGGTGACGGTGGGCTCACCGGCGAGTATCTGGCGCAGGCCGGCGATGGTGACCTGGTGATCCTCGACGACACCGATGCGATAGGGGTCCCCGTCCGCGACATTCTCCCGCATCATGCCCCCTCCTGTTGCCGACCCGCGCCCGGCTACGCCGGTCTCGGCGCGCGAATCCGCCGACGAATGATGATTGTTATTCACTCCGCCGGGGTAATTCATTACGTCCGGCCGTTCGGGCGTTCACGGACAATTGACCAGTTGTCGTGCGAAACGCCGACTGACGCACTCGCCACGGCGGGGCAGACTGAGCGGTATGGGATGGCAGCGCCCCAGGTTCGAGGAAGGAGGCGTGGTTGTCGTGACGGCAGAACCGCGCCATGTACCCACGGTCACGGTGGATTTCGACGATCTCGCCGAGCTGATTCTCGCCGTGCACACGGTCGTCACCGATGTGCCGCGCCGCCTGCGCCGCCGGCACGACAACGTCGTCGACATCGTCGCGGCGACGCTCAGCGATATCCGCCCCTCGGATGCGGGACGCCGTCATCACCTGCTCCGCACCCCCGCGGCGGCCTTCGCGGTCACCCAGCGCGGGGAAACGATCGACGTCGTCATCGAGCGCGACGACACCCTCGTCAGCGCAGGCTTCTTCGACCAAACACCCACGGCCCACACGGATTTCGCCGCCTGGCTCGCCGCCCACACCCACGACGCCCTCCAGGACCGCCACGTCCACTCGATCCTGTCCTGAGCGCTCCGGCGGTCGTCCCCGTCGTGTGATCCTGCTATTCCCTACTGACCGACGGGCTTGCCGAACAGGTTCAGCATGAAGGGGGCGATCTGGGGGAGGAGGGTGGTCCAGAGTTCCGGTGCGAGGAGCACGGATCCGGCGTCCTCGGTGGCGCAGCCTTCCGGGGCGGGGATGCCGGCGAAGCGGTCGGCGAGAAATTTGATCATCAGCGGGATCGCGAACGTGTCGAGGGTCAGGTGTTCGCTGAAATGGTCGCGCAGGTACCGGATGCGGGCGGCGGGGTCGGCGCAATAGGTTGCGACCAGATCGTTGACCGGTCCGACGGGGAGCAGCCAGTCGGGGTTGGCGTGCAGCATGAACATCGGCATATCGGGCACGTGATGGCCCATCTTGATCTCGTTCATCACCGCCACCGCGCGCGGCTCGTCGAGCGGGTGCGCGATCGTGAAGAGGCTGTCGTAGTCGACGAACGGCACGACCAGGGAAGTCGGAACCTGGCAGAGGTTCTGTTCGGCGGCCACGATCGCCCGGCCGAGGGGTGTGAGGTACTTGTCGAAAAGGTCTGCCAGTTCGGGATATTCGCGGCTCGCCCCCACCGCGCCGGCGAAGACGATGCCCGCGCCGGCGTTGGTGCTCGCCATCTTCAGCGCCGCGCCGACATCGGCGGGAATACCGCCTTCGGCGGCGCCGGCGATGGTCAGCTCCGGGGCGTAGTCACGATGCAGTTCGGCGGCGTGCCCGGTGGCCAGCGCGCCGCCGGAATAGCCCATCATCCCCACCCGGGTCTGCGGTCCGTCCAGGCCCATCGGGGCGAAATTCTCCGCGGCGCGGATACCGTCGAGCGTGACCCGGCCTTCGAGCGGACCCGCGCCGAAGGCCTGGTCGGCGCCCTCGGTGTCGGTGACGACCACCGCCCATCCCATCTGCGCGGCGGCGATCGGGACCGCGAACAGGCTACTGGTTTCGGCGGAGCCGGCGAGCGGGCCGAGCGAGCCCACCTGGCTCAGATACGAAGGGCGGCAGTACTGTCCGAGCGAGTCCTCGGCGAACTGATACGACAGCAGGGGCCGGGGTGTGGGGCTGTCGTCGTGCGGTCTCATCACCGTGGTGACCGCGGGAATCGCGCGGCCGCGGGTGTCGGTCGAGCGGAACGACAGTTGCCAGGCATCCATGGTGAACGGCAGTACACCGAGATAGGCGAGGTGGACCTGCCGGGCCGCGATGATCTCGCCCGGCTGCTTACCGTCCACGATCGACCGATCCGGGTGATAGAACTGCGGGTCGAGTTCGGGCGGCAGCGGCGGAACCGGAAACGGCAGTGGCGGTTTCACCGGAACCGACGGTTGCGGATCCGGTGGCGGGGCCGCCGTCGAGACCCCGGCGACCGTCAGAACGGTGGCCACCGCGAGGGCGGCCACGACCAGTGCGTGCCGACGACGAGACGGGCGGATGCTGTGCGCGGTGACGTCCTTGTCCACCCTGTCAGCACACCGCATCGCCGGTACCGCCGGTACCGGCAATTCGACAGCCGGGCGCGGCGCCGTTTGGAAAAGTGCCCAAACGCGCTCAGGGCGCGAAGTGGTGTGCTTGCAGCCGCTGTGCGGTGAGGGCCGCGGCCACGGTCATCGCCTCGGTGGGGTTCTGCGGGTCCAGCCCGATGAGATCCCGGACCCGGCACAGGCGATAGTTGACGGTGTTGCGGTGGATGTCGAGGCGGCGCGCGGTGGCCAGCTGGTTGAGGCCGGTCGCCAGAAACAGCTCGAGCGTCCGCGCCAGGACGGGCTGGGTGTCGAGTGGTTCCAGCATCGCCGCCAGCCCGGGCCGCGCGGCATCACCGGCGGCGACGGTGTATTCGAACTGCAGATCACTTCTGCGGCAGATGTTTTCGTCACGGTCGAGGCAGCGTCCGAGTTCGGCGAGGATCCGGGCCTCGGCGTAGCCCGACGGTATGTCGGGCCGGGCCGCGGTCGCCGTGCCCACCCAGTACGCCGGTGCTCTCCGGGGCAGGCGGGTGCGCAGCAGCGCTGTCGTGTCGCGGCCGTCGTCGCCCGGCGGCAGCGGAATCAGCGCGACCCAGCCCGACATGTCCATCCGCAGAAGAACTCCCGGCATCGATTCGACCCGGTGGCGCAGATCGGCCGCCGTATCACCGATATCGGAGCCCAGCCGGAACACCGTGATCAGGTAGCGCTCGGCGAGCCGGACGGTGGTCCGCCCGGGCCATTGCTGCGGATCATGCCCGGTGAGCAGGGCGTCGGTCACCGCGCGCCGGTGTTCCATGAGCTCAATGTGGGGATCGTGCGCGCGGTCGGCCGCGGCCGCCACGATGCGCTGGGTGAGCAGGCCGAGATAGCGCATCAGCGGCGCGGCCGCCGCGAGCAGCAGTTCGCGGTCGCTCGCCGTCGCCGAGTCGAGCAGGCGATCCCAGACGAACGCCGCCCCGAGCCGGTAGCGGTCCAGGACATCGGTGACCGCCGCACCGTCGCGGACCCGTTCGACCGCGAGCCGCACCATATCGGCGGTGTCGTTCTCGCCGGGTTCGATCCCGGTGCGCAGATAGCAGAAGAACAGGTCGACGTTGAGTTTCACCCCGTGCGCGAAATCCGCTGCCACCAACGATTCCGGCAGCCGCGGATACGGTGGCACCACTGCGTAGAACCCGTCCACCATCGCCACGACGCTGCGGTGCAGCTCATCGATTCCCGGTCCCGGTAGCGATGTCATGGCAGGCCCCTCCGTCCCGCGCGACGATTACGGCGACAACATTCGCTCGATGGTATCGGTCCCGGGCCGGGGTGGCCTGCGGTTCGGATTCGAACCCGAAGGTTCCGCTACCAGTAGCGGACCTGCTTCCCGTCGGTGTCGGTGATGAAGACGGTGGCGTCGGCGGTGTCGAGATCCGCCCGGCGCAGCGGGATGTGGCCGAGGACGATCGGTTCGCCCGTGGCGATCGCGGAGGGCAGGTGCTCGCGCAATTCGCTTGTGGGAAAAAGGGTTCGGCGCGTCGTCGCCTGTGCCAGCACGCCCTGGAGGGTGGCCGGATCGGTGGCGGGGGCGCCGTCGGTCGTCACGACCGTGTAGCGGGCTCCCAGGCTGAGGGCGACGAGGGCTCCGGCTCCGCCCCAGCCGGGCGCCTCCTCGCCGGGGGAGTGCGCGCGCTGGAGGTGGGCATTGTGCGCGAAGGCGAGACTCGGCCCGCGATGCCGCTCCCGCTCGACGATCGTGAGCAGATTGGCGGCCATCATCTCGGCGCGCAGGCTCAGCAGGTCGCCGAGGCGATCGGTGGATGGGGTCGCCATGGCCGCGTGATAACGCAGCAGGCCCTGTGCGGTGCGCGCATGGTCGGCCGCCCGGTCGTAGCCGGTCGGATCGGCCGGCCGTAGGCCCGGACCCGCGCGGTGCAGGGCACTGGCGAGGTCGTCGGCGACGATGCGCAGGGCGCGGGCCCGGTCGGAATTGCCGATGGAGGCGGCCGGGTCGAACATGGCCGCCTCGTTCGTCCAGTCGGCATCCGCACCGGCCAGGGCGTCGAGGTCGGCTGCCGATGCCGGTCGCAGCGCCGCGGGCAGAGAGTCGGCGACCGCGGCCAGCGCACGTCGCGGACTCGGTGCCGCGGAGATCTCCACCGGTGCATCGAAGCCGTAGCAGTGCACGCGATCCTCCGGCGACCGGCCGGTGTTGTAGGCGCGCAGCCATTCGACGAGTTCGCGATTGCCCGGTATTACGCCGAAGCCGTGGCTGAACCCGGTGGCGAGGACCTCGTCGATATCCGCGGTGGCGCCGCGGACGTAGTCGTCGACGCGGGTGGCGGCGAAGAAGTCGATCTCCAGCGCGATCGACCGGAATCCCCGCTGCACGAGGTGGGCCAGAATATCGTTGCGCAGCAACGGAAATGCCGCGATGCCGTGGGTCGGCTCGCCGAGGCCGAGCAGGGCCGGGGCCTCAGGGCACGCGGCGAGCAGTTCGTCGAGGGTGCGGCCCAGGTTCACCGGGTCGTCGAGTGGGCGGCCGATGGCACGCAGTGTGGTGGCAGTGGACATGGATACCCCTTTCCGGCAGCGAATACCTTCGACACTATCGTTGAAGGTTCGAGTGAAACTTCTGCCGAAGCGACCTGGAAAAACACCCGTAGAAGTCTCAAACGGAGGTACATCCTGCGACCCGTCGATCTCGCCCGCGAACACGGATTGTCCGCCCAGGCGATCCGCAATTACGACGAGGCGGGCATCCTGCCGCCGGCCGAGCGCACAGACGCCGGGTATCGTCGCTACACCGCGTTGCACGCGCTGGCGCTGAGCGCATTCCTCGCCCTTCGCACCGGGCACGGACATCAGCAGGCCGCGGAGATCATGCGCTCGATCCATCGCGGCGACCTCGAATCGGCCTACCGGCTCATCGACGCCGCGCATGTCGCGCTGCTGACCGAACGCGGCACTCGCACCGAAGTCGCCGCGGCCTTGAGCGGCCTGTCCGCCGCGCCCACACCGGTTCCCGGCCCGCCCCTGACCGTCGGCGAGCTCGCGCGCCGGCTCGGGGTACACCCGGCTACCTTGCGTACCTGGGAAACTCACGGCATCCTGCGCCCGGAACGCGACCGCGTGACGGGCTATCGCCGGTACGGCCCGGACTGCGTGCGCGACGCCGATATCGCCAGGCAACTGCGTCGCGGCGGCTATCTGTTGCCGCAGGTCGCGCAGTTCCTGGAGTCGTTGCGCGCGGCGGGCGGCGCGCAGGCGCTGAGTACCTTTCTCGATGCGTGGCAGGATCGCCTGACCACCCGCAGCCGACATCTCGTGACCGGCGCGGCTCGCCTCGACGAGTACCTGACGCAGGTGGATCGGGTCCGGTAGCCGGCCCGGACGGTCGCGCCGCGCCGTAATGGGTTGTGGCGGTGTGGCGATGGGTACGTCAGGAACATGATCACACCCAAGGAGGCAGCGTGAAACGATGGATCGTGCGTACGTTGGCGATGGCCGGTGCGGCGGCGCCGTTGGCGTTCGGCGGCGTGGCCGGCGCCGACACTCCCGGGCCCGTGTACTTCTCCGCGGGGAGGTTGAACTGCTCGATCGCCGACGACGGCAGCGTGGGATGCGACCTCGCCGATCCGACGTGGATGTCCATCCAGCTCGGCGGCAATGTGTCGGTGCCGGTGCCCTTCCCGGTCCGCGAGGTCGTCATCGACGTGCCGTGGGCGCCCGCGCATCCGGGGTTCGATGCCGGGACTCCGCATACCCTGCCCGGCGGCAATCCGGACATCTCGACCTACGGCCAGAGCGCCGGGTCCGGGCCGACGGCCGGACCCGCGGTCTCGCACGCCGGGTCGACGTGTGCGGTCGGGTTCCACGGCAGCTTCTCCTGTGATGCGAAGGGCCACCACTTCTTCTACTACGAGCAGATCACCGGCAGCTGATCCCGCCGACGAACCCCGGTGGCGCAATTCGCCCGCACTCCGATGGACGGAAGCCGGACCGATTGCGCACCAGGGTTTTTCCGGGCCGATCAAATGCCGTGCAATTCGGGTAGTTCGCCGCCGGCCCAGCGCGCATAGGTGTGTTCGGGGGTCACCGTGATGACGTCGGTGATCGCGAGGAGGTCGGCGGGGATCACCCGGTCGGCGAAGTGGTCGAGGCTCGGAACGACCACGGCCTCGGCATCGAGGCGTACCACCGCGTCGATCAACTGCTGGATCGGATCGATGGTGCGGTTGCTCAGTGCCACGGTCTTGCACAGGTTGTAGCCCAGACGCCCTGCCAGCCATCGGATTTGGGACTCGTCCCAATGCTGGTGCCGTCGCGAGACATCTCTGCGCAGATATCCGAGGGCAAGGAAGGTCATGTCGGTCCATCCTCGAGTCGACTACACGCGGGCGAACTCGGTGGCCAGGGAGCTTCAGTCTCAGCATCTTTCTGGCAAACTCGAGCTTAACGGCGTTTTTCGTGCCGTGACAAGCAGCCGCTGCGGCACCGGCGGCCGGGTGTCCGGTCGAGTTTGCTGAGGCGGAAATCGTTCTGCGCAGGTAGCGGCCATTTTTCGGCGCCCCGCGGAGTGCGCCGAAGATCAACGGGGACAGGCGTTCAGGGCACTTTCATCGCCGCCGGATGCCCTCTTCTTCGCAGATGGCGTGGGTCGGAAATGTCGACCCGAGGCGGCCGCCGTCCCGTGCATCCGCAGTGCCGCGCCGATGTCGCGTCCAGCCCGAAATGTTCGGCGAATCAGGTTGCTACGCACGCCATTTCGAAGCGAGATGGCGGTCGGCATCCCTGCTGTGCCGCCTCCTCGCGCCGAAACACGCGTGGCCCCGGCACCGCACTGTGCTGGAGCCACGCGGAGGCCGACGATCTCGGCCGATCTCGGTCAGTCCCGGTCGTATGCCGGTTCCGAGGGGTCCGGTTCGGTGACTTCGCTGCCGGAGGGCAGGTCGTAGCCGAGCCGCACATCGTGTTCGACCGCGCCGCCGGCGACCTCGACCCGGCCCTCGCGCGGCGGGTAGCCACGAACCACCACGGTGTGGGTGCCTTCGGTCAGGTCGGTCACGGTGTAGCGGCCGTCGCCGTCGGTGCGGGCGGTGCCGAGTACCGCGCCGGTCTCGTCGAGCACCGTGACCAGGGCGTCGGGCACCGCCCGGTCGCCGGCCCGGACCGCGCCGGTGAGCACGGCCAGCGGGGTCAGTTCCACATCGTGGTGCAGGACGCCGCTGTCGGGCACGGTCAGCGTCATGGCGGCCGGGCGCAGATGCGCGGCCACCGCGACGAGTGTGTAGGTGCCGCCCACGACACCCGAGCACAGGTATCCGCCGTCGGCATCGGTGACCGCCGCGCCGACGACCTGGCCACGCAGATCGGTGAGAGTGACGGTCGCGTCGGGAACCGCCCGGCCCGCCGCGCGGACGAAGCCGGACAACTCACCCGAACCGTGCAGTGTGACGTCGAGGCGTTGCGGCCGGCCGTCGACCGAGACGGTGACCGCGGTCGGCTGCTGTCCGCGGGCCGACACGATCAGCACGTAGCTGCCGGGGGCCGGCGGAGCGATCACGTAGCCGCCCTGCGGATCACCGGTGGCCCGCGAGACCTGATGTCCCTGCTGATCGATGAGCGTCAGCGCCACACCGTCGAGCGGATGACCGTCGGTGCGCAGCACGCGTCCGGTGATCGAACGCTGGGACCGGGCGGGCGGAGCCGCCGCGGACATCACCGCGGTGGCCGCGAGCGCGTGGCGACCGGCGGATACGGCATGCCCGTTGGCGGCCGGCCGGCCGGTTTCGGCCTCGGCGTCCGCATCGGTGACCAGACCGGCGGCGGCCGCTTCGGCCAGTTCCTGCGCCTCGTGTTCGACGTAGTCGCCGCGGGCGAACCAGGACGCGATCGAACCGAGCAGCATCATCACCGCGGCGGCGAGAAACACCACCACCAAGCCCGAGTGGAACGGGTCGGAGATCAGGTGCGGGAAGAACTCCTGGCCGGTCAGCACATCGGAGTGCACCCCCGGCTTGTCCAATGTGCCGCTCGGGCCGAGCAATTCCTTGAACGGGTTGTAGCCGAGGAAGGTCGCGAACAGGCTGCCGACCGGCGGCATATCCGCGATGTGTCCCGCGACGTCGGCGGGGACGCCCTGGTCCTTCAGCCCGGAATTCATCGCGCCGGGCAGGGTGCCGGACAGGCCGACGATCATCAGCGAGAAGAAGATGCCGATCGACAGCGCCATACCGCCGTTCATCAGCGTCGCGCGCATACCGGAGGCGACGCCGCGCTGCGAGGCCGGGACCGCCGACATGACCTCGGCGGTGTTCGGCGAGGTGAAAATGCCCATGCCGAGGCCGTTGAGCAGGATGATCAGGGCGAACAGCCAGTAGTTGAAGTTCACCGGGATCACGATCAGCAGGACGAAGGTGATCGCGGCGAGCAACAGGCCACCGGTGGCGAACAACCGCCCGCCGAAACGGTCGCTCAGATAGCCGGACAGCGGTCCCGAGACCAGGAAGCCGATGGTCAGCGGCAGCATGTAGATACCGGCCCACAGCGGCGTCGATTCGAAGTCGAAGCCGTGCAGCGGCAGCCAGATTCCCTGCAACCAGATGATGAGCATGAACTGCAGGCCGCCGCGGCTGATCGAGGCCATCAGACTCGCGAAACTGCCCAGCGCGAAGGTCCGGTTGCGGAACAGGCTCAGGTGGAACATGGGCTGGCGCGACTTCGCCTCGATGACGCAGAACAGCACGAGCAGGGCGATGCCGCCGATGACTCCGGTCAGCACCCACGGGTTGCCCCAGCCGGTCTTGGAGTCGCCGTAGGGCTGGATGCCGTAGGTGATACCGGCCAGCAGCGCCGTCAGGCCGAGGGCGAAGGTGACGGTACCCGGGATGTCGAGCGACCCGGGCGTGCGTGCGCCGTTGTCGCGCAGCGACTTGTAGGACCAGATGGTGCCGAGGATGCCGAACGGCACGCTGACCCAGAAGATGGCCTTCCAGTCCCATTCGGCCAGCAGACCGCCGATCAGCAGACCCAGGAACGAACCGGCCACGGCCGCGACCTGGTTGATGCCCAGAGCCATGCCGCGCTGCCTGGCCGGGAAGGCGTCGGTGAGGATGGCCGTCGAATTGGCCATCAGCATCGCGCCGCCGACACCTTGCGCCACACGCCAGGCGATCAGCCATATCGCACCGCCGCCGAGATCGAACGGATCGAACGACAGCGCTATCGCGCAGACGGTGAATATGACGAAGCCGAGGTTGTAGATGCGCACTCGGCCGAACATGTCGCCGAGGCGGCCGAACATCACCACGAGCACCGCGGAGGTGAGCATGAAGCCCATCAGCATCCACAGCAGGTAGCTGACGTTGGCGGGTTCGAGCGGATTGAGGTGGATCCCGCGGAAGATCGCCGGCAGGGAGATGATCACGATCGACGAGTTGATCGTGACCATCAACATGCCGAGGGTCGTATTCGACAGTGCCACCCACTTGTAGTGCGGGTGGTCGTGATCTACCCGGAGCCGGCGGCCGACGGTCTGGATGTCGGAGGTATCCAGGTCCTCGGCGGGTTGGGCGGAAGCCAAGTTCTCTCCCTCATCGACAGGAAAACGGAATGGGTCTCCAAATAATATAGTTGCGATGGCTAACTAATTGAAGAGGAGTATGTCACGTCCGAATTGTCCGGACTCTAGGTTTGATTCGGCGGGCATGTAATCGGTGTGCGACGTGATCGGCGCGCTCGAACCGGGGACACAGCGGCGGAAACTTCCGGCAACCACAGGTCGACGGGTAGCGTATCGCCGCGCAACACTGCTCTCGGATCGCCCTTGTGTGTCGTAAACCCGATGGTTACCTTCTCGAAAGGAATTGCATGCCAAAGGATTTGACGCAGTTGCAGTTGCTCACCGAACTGGAGCCGGTCGTCGCGGACCAATTGGACCGGCATCTGGCCACCGCCAAGGAATGGCATCCGCACGATTATGTGCCGTGGGACGAAGGCCGCAATTTCGCCGCACTCGGCGGTGTCGATTGGGATCCCGAACAGTCTCGTCTGTCGGAGGTGGCGAAGGTCGCCATGATCACCAATCTGCTCACCGAGGACAATCTGCCCTCCTATCACCGGACCATCAGCGAGCATTTCTCCCGCGACGGCGCCTGGGGCACCTGGGTCGGGCGGTGGACCGCCGAGGAGAACCGTCACGCCATCGCCATGCGCGATTATCTGGTGGTCACCCGCGGGGTCGACCCGGTGGCGCTGGAGCAGGACCGGATGGTGCACATGACGCGCGGCGTGCACGCGCCCGAGTACTTCCACGGCATGCTCGACCAGGTCGTCTACGTGACGTTCCAAGAGCTGGCCACTCGCATCAGCCACCGCTCCACCGGCCGGGTGTGCGGCGATCCGATCGCCGACCACATGCTCGCGCGGATCGCGGCCGACGAGAATCTGCACATGATCTTCTACCGGTCGATCGCGGCGGCGGCGTTCGATCTGGCGCCGGATCAGGCGATGGAATCGGTCACCGAGATCGCGAAGAATTTCGCCATGCCCGGCACCGGAATGCCGAACTGGCGGCGCAACGGTGTGCTGATGGTCAAGCACGGCATCTACGATCTGCGCCAGCATCTCGACGAGGTGCTCAACCCGGTGCTGCGGCACTGGAATGTCTTCGGCCGCACCGATTTCACCGAGCGGGGCGAGCGCGCCCGCCAGGAGCTCGCCGACTATCTCGACAAGCTCGGCCGCGACGTCGTGCGCTTCGAGGAGCAGCGGGCGCGCATCCTGGCCCGGGAGGCGGCCAAGGCGGAGAACCGGGATCCGGCGCGGGTGTAGCCGGGCCGGTGAAATCGGTTGGGCCGGTGAGATCAGCGGGCCAAGGGTTTTCCGTGGCCCGGTATCAGCAGCCGCGGCCGGTGGGCGATCAAGGATTCCGCGGTGGTATGGGTCTGTGTCTCGTCGTGGTTGAAGACCTCGGGTAGTGCTTGGAGTCCGGTGTCGGGAAGTAGTGGATGGCCGGTGACCAGGGCGTCGCCACTGAACAGGATGCCCTCGTCGGGCATGAGGTAGGCGGTGTGGCCGGTGGTGTGCCCCGGCGTCGGGACGGCCACGATACCGCCGGGCAACTGCCGCAGGGTGTTCTCGTCGTAGGTGGTGGCGGTGGGGACGCTCATGCGGACGTGGCCGCCCAGCGCGCGCAGTGTCTGGAACACCCACCGCGGTCCACCGGGAGTGCCGAGCTGGCGGGCCATGTCCACGGGAGTGATCTGCTGCAGATATTCGCGGCGCGCGTGCGCGGCCTCGTCCGCGCCCGTGTAGACCGGCACACCCGTGCGTTCGACCAGGGTCGGGATGGCGCCGATGTGGTCGAGGTGGGCGTGGGTCAGCAGAATCGCCACCAGATCGGCCGGTTCGTGGCCGATCCGGCGGAGCGAGTCGAGTACCGCGCCGGTATCGCGCGGATAGCCGGCGTCGACGAGGACCACGCCGGAATCGCCGGTGATCAGCGACCAGTTGACGTTGGTTCCGGCCACCACGTACACCGAATCGGCGACCTGCTCGATGGCGCTCATGCGGCGATCCTCCCGCGCTCGTGCTGTTCACCGGCCGGCCGCGACCGGCCGGCGGCGGTCTTCTCCCGCGTCCGCGCGCTCGGCGAGCGCGGGACGACTGCGGTGTCGGGTGCCGCGTTGCGGCGGAGTGTGGTGACCCGGTGCTGCGGGTCGCCGAGGTCGAAGTGGTTCTGCACACCGGCGATGGTGGTTGTGGTTGCCGCATCGCGCAACCGCGCACCGCTCACCTGGGCCGCTCCGTCGCGAGGGGCCCGCCGGTGGCGCTGTCGCACATCCGCTGTACGTCTCAGCACGCGGCGCGGGTGGGGATCGAAAGGGGTTGTCCGGGAACCAGTTCGACGGGGCCGCCCGGCGTCTGCAGGGTGATCGGGTCGCCCGAGATGAGGGTCAGCGTGGTGTTCGCGGGCGTGATGTGAACGGTCGCCCGGGTGGCGCCGATCGCCAGGCCGCGCATGGTCAGGCCGTCGGGGAAGCCGCCGGGCAGCATCGGATCGATGGACGGGCCGCTCTCGGTCCAGCGCAATCCGAGCGGTGCGTAGAGCAGTCCCTGCAGGAATCCCGCGGCACCGGTGACGAAGATCCACGCCGACTGCCCCTGCGCGTTGGCGCCCGACCGGTCCCCGCGCGCCTCGGCCTGGAATCCGTACGGTTCGCGGGCATACGGCTGCACGGATCGGTCCAGGTAGTACTGGGTGCGACAGGGGTCGTAGCGGGCACTGAGGATCGCGCCGACGCTGTTGCTCATATTCGGGCCGTCCGGATCGGTGCGGTCGAAGTAGTACCGCGTGGTCGCGGCCGGCGAATAGCCGGGCGCCGCATAGGTGAACGGGTAGCTGAGCAACACCGTGTCGGCCTGTTTGATCGGGGCGCCGGTGTAGCCGAGATATTCGGCGGGCACCCCCGGCGCGATATCGGGCGGCATCGCCATATGCGCTGCGATATCGGCCCAGCGCGGGTCGACGGGAAGACCGGAGAGTCCGGCGGCCCGGGCGGCGATGTCCATCGTGTTGCGCACGCCGCCGTTGGTGAGGGCGTTGTCGACCGAGAAGGTGACGTACTCGTCGGATCCGGCGGCCGGGGCGAAATGGTAGGCACCGTCGGGCATTTTCGGCCCGATCCGCGCGGTCAGGTAGTCGGCGATCGCGGTGATCACCGGCGCGCCGCGGGTGCGCAGCCAGTCGCTGTCGCCGGTGGCCAGGTAGTACTGCCATTGGGCCAGGGCGATCTCGTTGTGCAGATGTTCCTCGGTCAGGCCGCAGCCGATCGGGGAGGCGCAGCGCTGCGCGGGCCCGTCGTCCCAGGGATACAGCGCACCGGGCAGTCCGTAGCCGCGGGCGTTGGCCCGGGCGGCGGGCAGTGCGGCGGCGCGGAAATCGACCACGGTGCGAGCCAGGTCCGGATACAGCGCCAGCAGCGTCGGGAAGATCCAGGTCTCGGCATCCCAGAACGTCATGCCCCCGTAGTCGTCGGACGACAGTCCCGCCGGTTGCACCGACCAGCGCTCGCCCGCGCGCACGCTGGCCAGAACGGAATACAGCGCGGCGCGGATCCATCGGGTGTAGTCGGTGCGCCCCGGAGTCTCGATGGCGGGCTGCCACAACCGATCCCACTGCGCGGCGTGGGCGGAATGCGTGGCGTCGAACCCCTGGGCGCGGCCCGATTCGGCCGCGGCGGTGGCGGCGGCCAGGGGATCGGATCCGTAGTCGGTGGAGGAGATGCCGGTGTAGGCGGTGAAGGTGTAGCTGTCGTTCCCGGTGACGGGCAGCAGATAGCGGATCCCGTCGGCGCCGGGCAGCGCGGTGCCCGCGGCCTGCGGCGGGGAATCGACGGACGACACCACGAATGCCGTATCGGAGGTTCCCTCGGCGCGGACTCCCGACACCGTGCGTCCGCTGCTCGGATCGGCCGTCGTCGTCACCGGGACGACCCGCCGCGCCGCCGCGCCGTCGATCCGGTCGACGACCGCGAGCTCGCCCGGGCGCTCGGGTGTGACGGTCAGTTTCTGCACCGCGAGATCCGGCCGGTCGCGGGAGACGAAGGTGTCGTAGCGAAGCCGCAGCCGATGCTCGGGATCCGGTGTCCAGTCGGCCCGGGTGGTCACCGTCGCGGTGCGGTAGTCCAGCGTCTGCCGGTAGTCGTGCACGGTCGCCGGGTCCACGTCCGCGTCGTAGCGGTGACCGTCGACTTCGACGGCCAGCCCCGTCCACGCAGGCAGCGCCGCGATCACCTGGGTGTACTGCGGCGACCGGAGGTATTCCGGTGACAGTGCGGCCTGCGCGTAGAAGCCCGCCAAATACGTTCCGGTATAACGGGATTGCTGCAGCGGGAAGGAGGTCCGCGCCGCGTCGCCGTAGTCGTGGTAGCCGCCGCCGCTGGGCGGCAGCACCGTCCCGATCCGGCCGTTGCCCAGATATGGCGCGGTATGGAAATCGCCGGGTGCGAACGATTCCGCTGTCGAGGACCACAGCTCGTCCGCCGGGATCGCGGTGGCCACCGGTGGCGGTGCGGCCACCACACCGAGGACGACGATCACTACCGGCCACAAGCGCCGACGCCGCGCAGCGGGCGTCCTTCGGATCGGGCTCACCCCGACGATCGTCGGAACCGGCCGTCGCGTGGTCAACCCGACACGCGCGGCACGGTCCGATATCGGGCCGGAAATATCGCCCGGCGCCTCAGTCTTCGGAGAAGTCGATCCCGTTCGCGGAGAAGTCGATCTGGGCGGCCGCGTTGCCGACGGCGGTCACCATGCCGGTGCCGATCGGCCCGCGGGAATCGAAAAGCGTTGCGGTGCCGACGGATACACCGTTAGCGGTGAGGTGGGTCTCGGCCCGCAGCCCGATCCGGTCGCCGACGGGCAGGCGGTCGAGTGCCACGGTGAGGTCGGCATTGATGTATCCGATGCCCCGCGACCCCCAGTTGGTCACCAGGCTGGTGGACTCGGCGGCGACCACGGCCTCCACGAACGCGCTGCGCTCCTCACCCTCGACCGCCCCCAGCGGCACCGCCCACAGGCTCTTGCGGCCGGAGTTCTGGTGGTCGCCCATCGACGTCGACCAGTCGTTGTCGCTGCGGTACCACCAATCCACCCCGGCGTCGGCGGGTGGGTCGAACGGATGCTCGGAATGCCACTCCTCGCCCGCAGGGGCCTCGGTGGCGCGCAGTTGAACCAGGCGCGCTTCCGCGACCTCGACCTCACCCTGGCGCACCGTGGCCGAGGCGATGTGGATCCGCCGCCCGGCGCGGATCACCTCGGTGTGCACCTCGAGGGGCTGTCCCTTCGCCGCCTTGAACAGGTCGATGGTGAATCGAGCCGGCACGAAACCGGGCAGCCCGTGTTCCCGTTCGAGGGTGCGCGCGGCGGCCGCGCAGACGGCGGGGCCGCTGAGCATGTCCGCACCCCAGCGGCCGTACGCCCACTTCCGGGGCAGGTACCGACCGGCGTCGTCGACGGTGAACATGGCAGGCATATCGGTCATCAGCTCATAGTGTCCTATCGCCGCCGGCGGCCTGCGGCCGACTCACTTGGTGGGCAGGGCGTTTTGCAACCCGCCGACGTCGGTGATCTTCCAGTCCGCGTTGCGGTCGATGGTGAGGGAGTAGGTCACGGTGGTGCGACCGCCGTCGGGAGTCTGCGCGCTGGTCGATGTCACGTCCAGGTAGGCGTTGACCTTGTAGATGCCGTCCGATTCGGAGGTCACCGCGGCCGACAGCGGCGTCGCCTTCGACGTCCACTGCAGCGGGAGCAGGATCTGCTCGAGTTGCGGTGCGGTCGCGTCGAACTTCGCCGCCAGCTGCGTGGTGGTGCCGGACTTCAACCGCTCGATCCAGCTCTTCACATCGTGATAGTCGATGGTCGACGCGCCGACGGCGTACTTCGACGCGATGTCCTCGGCGTGTTTGTCGCCGGCGGCCGCGGCGTCACGATCGGACAGGGTGGAACGCGCCGAGAAGTACAGGCACCCGAACACGATGGCCACCGCCAGCAAGACGACGATCACCGCGGTGGTCACTACGGTGGAGAGCCGGACGGCGATCGTCAGCGGCGCCCGCCGCTCGGTGGCAGCCGCGGAAGACTGTGCGGCACCGGATTTTTCGTCCTGATCCGCCTCCGCCGCCCGGATGTCCTTCTCGTCTACTGCTGTGCTCATCGGTTCGTTCCTCCTGCCGGTCGGGCTGGCTGGTACTCGGCTATTTGACGGCGATCCGGAAATGCAGGGTCCCGTCGGGATCGATGCCCTGCAGCGCCTGGCTGATCAGCGCGCTGACGTCGATATGTGGCGAGCGGTGCACGGTTTCGGTGAGGACCGGCTGCAGGGCGGGGCCCAATGGCGCCACCCCCGGCCCGATCTTGTTCAGCAGCTCGGTCAGTTGCCCGAGGAACGGAACGAGGCCGTCGCCGGTGTAGTAGTTGTCCACGGGTTGTTTGTTCGACAGCACGGACCCGCCCTCGACGATCTTGATCAACATGGTGCCGAACAGTCCGAGTTGCGGTCCGGCGGTTTCCAGCGAGGGCCCCAGCCAGTCCATGTTCCCGCCGAGGGCCTGCATGTCGGCGAACAGTTGCCGCATGGCGCCGGTACGGCTCAGCAGTGTGGCCGCCAGCAGGTCGGACGAATGCTGCAGCGTGCGCATCGCCTGATCGGTACCCGTCAGCGCGGTGTCGAAGGTGTCGACCAGCCGCGCCACCGCCTCGGGGTGGATCTGGTCGAGCAGCTGTACCGCCCGCGTCGACAGCGCCGTGATGCTCATCGGCAGGCGCACCCGCTCGGTCGACATCGTTTGTCCGTCACGCAGATACGGCCCAGCCGGGCTCGTCGAGGCGAATTCGATGTACGGCTCGCCGAGTGCCGACAGCTGTTCGATATGGATCTCGCTCGTAGCCGGGATGTGATACTTGTCGTCGATCTTCAGCCGGACGAGCACGCCGGAGGCCTGTTTGCGTACCGTCTCCGCCTTGCCGACCGCGACCCCGTCGAACAGCACCGGCGAATTCGGGCCCAGCCCACCGGATTCGGCGAGCCGGAGATCGGCGGTGAAGAAGGACTTGCGCGGATCGAGGTGCAGGACGCCCACCGTCATGTAGACGATGCCGAAGACGAGCACGGCGGCGATCGCCGTGAGCGAGACGATCGATCGAATTCTCATCGCACCGCTCCGATCATCCGCAGCGTGTCGACGATGCGGGAGGTCTGTTCCTCGGGTGTCGTGCCGACGGCCGCGGACGGCGGCACCGCGACGCCGACCAGGTTGATCTTCGGTCCGCGCTCGGCGAACGGAATGATCTGCGATTGCAGCAGATTCGTCAGTGTCGCCATATTCGACGGGGAGCCGGTGTCGAGCGGTGCGCTGCCGAACAACATCGGCACCACCGCGCGCGCGGCGGCCGTGGTCGAATCCAGCACCGGCCCCAGCCATTTCGTCGACGGCGCGAACGGTCCGAGGGCGGTGAGGACGAAGACGACGCCGATCTCGGCGCGGATCACATCGGTGGTGTGCTGCACCCCGCCCGGGGTGAGCAGCGGATCCCACGTCGACGTGTGATTCAGCAGGCCCTCGTCGACCGTGGCCTGAATACCGCTGACCAACTGGTGAATCGAATCGGTATGTGCGGCAAGGTCACCGAGATCCGAACCGAGGACCTCCGAAATCCGCGAGGTCACCGCCGGATTCGGGGGCATGATCCCGTTCACGTTGTGCACGATGTTCTGGATGTCGTGCACCGCGCCGCTGCCGATGAAGGTGGCCAGCTGCGCGAGGATGTCCTCGATGGGAAGTTGCGGGCGGGTGTCGGAGATCGGGATCGTCGCATCCGGGCGGATCTCGCCGGCCGTGGGGTGGGCCGGTTCGGTGAGTGCGATGTGGACGTCGCCGAGCGGAGTCGCCTGCCGCAGTTGGGCGGTGGTGCCGACCGGAAGCCGGACCGAGGTGCGGATCGCGACATCGGCGATCACATAGCCGGTGCGCGCCGGAGCCGTGCCGGTGGCGGGCGCCGGGTCGACGACGGTGATGTGGGTGAGCTGCCCGATCCGCACGCCGTCCGCGATGACCTTGGCGCCTTGCGGCAGATTGAGGACATCGGCGAATTCGATGCGCAGATGGTAGGTCGGTCCGCCGACACCGGTGCCCGGCACCGGGACGTCGGCCGGCTGGAAACCGCAGGCCCCGGCCGATGCCGCGAGGGTGGCGGCGACCAGCGTGTGGGCGCAGATCCGGCGGAGTTTCGCGGAGGGTCGTGTCACTTCGCGCTCACCGCCGACAGGAGGACCGGAAGCGCGGGCACCGTCACCACACCGTTGCCGGCGGTCCCGCACTGTTGCCCCGCGACCGCCCGCAACGCCGCGCAGATCTGGTCGGTTTGCGCCTGCGGCAGAGCCAGTTTCGGTGGCGCGTACCCGATGGTGAATTCGCCGCTGACCGGATCGACCGCGTCGGAGAACCCGGTGGCGAGGGCCGGGGTCATGCGGATGATCTCGGCGAGTGAGCCGACTCCCGACGCGATGAGCTTCGACAGCCCGGGGATGTCGTTCACCGCGCGCAGCGCGGGGGAGCCGAGCTTCATGATCACCTCGTTGAGTTCCGGGAGCAGCCCGGCCAGCGCCGTCACGAGATCGGCCACGGGCGGGAACGCGAGGGTGTTGATATCGGAGAAGGTCTGGGTCAGCCGCGGCACGATGTTCTCCAGGTCCGGCCATCCGTTGCGGGCGCGATGGGCCAGTGCGGCGAGATCGTCCATGAGCTGACCGAGATGTCCGATCGCCGCGTCGGGGGAGGCGAGCGCCCGGCTGAGTTGCCCGATGAGCGCGTTGAGCTGCTCGCCGGTACCGGATGTCGCCCGGTCGAGTGCGTCGAGACCGTCACCGACGGCGGTGCGCTGGGCGGGATCACCGGACGCGTCGAGCTGATCCGAGAGTCTCGCCAGTGCGTCGAAGGTCTCCGACATGCTCTTGGGCGTCAGGGTTTTGGTGATGCATCGGCTCGGATCCCAACCGGCTCCGGCGGGTTCGGCGCCGATGAGCGCCAGAGTGCGATCGGCCAGGATGGTGTGGCTGACCGTCACCGCACCGACGTCCACCGGGAGTTTGCGGTCGGCGCGCACGGTGAAACGCACTGTGGCAGCGCCGTTGTCGGGCTCGATGGCGGTGACCTTGCCGACCTGAACGCCCATGACGGTGACCGCGCTGTCGGTGTAGAGGCCGATGCTGTCGGGCATCCGCGCGCAGTAACTGCGCGTCGCCGGTTCGGATCTGCTCATCGTCACGGCGAATCCCGCGGCCAGGACGAGCACCAGCACCACCGCCGCCGACATCAGGCCGCGCGATCCGAGAATCCTGCTCAGCATCAGCATCCCCCTCCGGGCACCGGAACACAGATGCCGGTGACGGTGGCGGCGGACTGGTCGACGCTCACTCCGCCGCCCGGCTGGACCAGCGGTGTCAGGCGCTGCTCGAAGGTGTGCAGCGAATCGAGCAGGGCGCCCATGCGGTCGCCGAGTTCCCGCAGCTTCGGAATCGCGTCGACGAGCGGCTGCGCCTGTTCGCGTAGCGAGTCGTCCCAGATCCGTCCGAGCGGGACCAGCTTCTGCACCAGCTGGGCCAGGCCGTGCAGCGCCCAGCTGAGCTGTTCCCGATTGTCGGCGACGACGTTCTCGAGTGTGCCGAAGGTCCGCATCAGGGTGACGAGGGTGTCGGAATTCCTGTTCAGCGCCGTCAGATATTCGTCGGTCAGCGCCAGCGTCCGGGATACGTCCGCGTTCTGCCGGTCCATGATGGCGACGATGTCGGCGACCGCCCGGCCGGCGTGCCGGAGCGCGTCGGGACTCTTGTCGATCGAACCGGCCAGTGCGGCGAGATCCCGGCGGATGGCGTCACCGTCGGTCCGCTGCACGGGCTCGACGGCGTCCTGGAAAGCCTGGGTGAGGTTGTACGGCAGAATCACACGCTGGACGGGAATGACGGTGTTGCCCAACGGGTTCGATCCCGCTGGTTGAACGGCCAGATAGTAGCCGCCGACGAGGGTCAGCATTCGCACCGCGAGGGTGGTCTGATCGCCGATGGCGACCCCGTCCTTCACCGTGAACGTCATCCGCACCCGATCGGGAAGCAACCGCAGGGATTTCACCTTGCCGACCGGAATTCCCGCTATCCGGACATCGTCACCCGTGCGGATCGAACCGGCCTCGGCGATATCGGCGGAATATGTTCGCTCGGGCGTGGTTCCGACGACATCGATCACGCCGATCGCCGCCACCAGAACGAGAACCGTGACTATTCCGCTGATGCCCCAGCGCAATTGGGCGCCGCGCTCGTCGCGGCTGGTGAACATCCGGCGCCGGACCGTGCGCAGGGCGGCGGTGACCGACGCGGGGGTGACTACCGATGGCATAGCGTGATCCTCTGTCCGGCGATCAGGACGGCCAGCGGTCCGGGCGCCGGTGCGATCCCGTGCGAGCAGGTCATCGCCGCGTCGGGCCCGGTCTGGGGAATGGTCGTCGTCATGGTCTGGATCAATCCGGGCAGCCGTCCCAGCACATCGGCGGCCTGACGCGGGTTCGGAAGGACGCGATGCAGGAGCGCGTCCAGGTCGCGGTTCTTCTCACCGGTGACGCCCAGGACATCCAGCAGGTCCAGCAGCGGGCGCAACATCGGCGGAATTTCCATTCCGAATTGCACGAGGCCGGGCAATTTGTCGGTGATGGTGACGAACAGTTCGGTCAGATTCGTCATCAATTGCATGGCGTTGCCGGATTTACCGGCCATATGCGCGGAAACCTGGGCGAAATTGTTCACCAGGACCGACAGCACCTGTGCGCGGTCGGACGCGTACCGGCTCAGCATGTCGATGGCGTCGAGCGCCGGCCCGATGCCGTTGCCGTCGCCCTGGACGACGGCGAGCATACTGCTCGCGAACCGATTCAGATCGTCGGGTGACAGCTGTGCCAGCACCGGCTGCAAACCGTTGAACAGGGTGGTGATGTCGAAAGCGGGAACCGTGTGCGCGGTGTCGAAGGCCGCTGTCGCCGGGCGGCGGGGACCCGGGTGATCCGGCTGCTGGATCTCGAGATACCGGAAACCGGTGAGGTTCTGATACCGCACCGCCACCTTGGTCTCGGTGTAGAGCGGATGGCCCCGCGTGACGGTGAAGCGCACGCGGGCCAGCGCTCCGTCCAAGTCGACGCTGCGCACCTTTCCGACCTGCACCCCGTAGAGCCGGACATCGTCGCCGAGCCGCAAGCCGTTCGCATCGGTGAAAATCGCGGTGTAGGTGTCGGTGTCGCCGCTGACCGGCCGCTCGATCAACCGGAACACCCCGACGAGGACGACGGCCATGGCCAGCACGGACACGGCCACTCGAATCCACAACGCGCGGGTCGACATTCAGCGACCTCCCGCACCGGGCTGGTGGGCGAGCAGGGCTGCCAGTGGCGCCGCCAAGCCGGGGACGGTGGTCAGATCCACGCGGGCGTTCAGCACCGGGCCCGAGGGCGAGTCGTGGAAGCCGGCGCCGAGACGGTCGAGCAGTTCACGCAATTCGCTCTCCGAACGCTGCGGGTCGGAGACCGAACCGGCGACCTGGTCGAGCATCGTGACGGCGATCGGCAGGAGCCCGCCGAAATTTCGCTGCGCCGTGTACAGGGTTTCCGTTGCCACCGGCAGCATCTCGTTCTGGACCCGGTTGAACATCTCCGAGAAGCGATCGACGTTCTCCTTCGTCGCGAGCTGCTGATTCGTCAGATCCGCGTGCAACAGTTCGGCCGCGCCGGCGAGCAGTGCCGGCACACCGTGCAGCGCCGAGCCGAATTGGCCCAGTACCAGCGACGGGGGGAGTTCCTGGGTTTCGGTGAACGAGCGCGCGGTCGTGCCGATCGCCTGCAGCAGCGGGGTGAAGGCGCTGATGTCGTGCGAGGTGGTGCGCAGCACCTCGGTGAGTTTCGGGGTCAGCACGTCGTCGGTGAGCCGGCCCGTGGATTCCAGCAGCGCGGCGAGGGTGGCATCGCGCACCCGGTCGGCATCGCGATCGCTCAGGTCCACGGTCGAGCCGTCCCGTAGCCGAGTGCCGCCGCTGTTCGGATTCAGTTGCAGCGCAGTGATTCCGAAGAGATTCCCGGGCGCGTAGTCGACGGTCAGCGCGTCGGTCAGGCCGAACAGCTGGGATCGGCGCAGCGTCAATTCGATGCGCTGCCGGCCGGTTCCGGCCATGGCGACCGAGGCGACCGAGCCGACCCGGACACCGTCGAGCCGGACATCGGTTCCGGCGCCGACGCCCTCGCCGACCTGTGCGGTGACCAGGTCGACGCGCATCTCGTCGGCCGGTCGGCTGTCGGGCAGTAGCCGCCAGCCGACGACGAGCACCGCGGCGAGCGCGACCGCACCGATGCCGAGGATCCGGGCGCGGCGGGGCCCGACCTCGGTGCCGGGCAGGGCATAAGGAGGCATGGAGTCATCCGGTGAACGTGATGGGGGACTGGAATCCCCAGAGGACGATGGTGGTGAGCATGTCGAGCGCGATGATCGAGACGAGGCTGGCCCGGATCGCGCGCCCCGAGCCGATGCCGACGCCCTCCGGGCCGCCGGTCGCGAAAAAGCCTTGGTAACAATGGATCAGGACGACGGCGACCGCGAAGACCATCACCTTGATCGTCGCGGCGATGACGTCCCAGCCCAGCACGAACTGATCGAAATAGTGGTTGTAGGTGCCGGCCGGCGTGCCGTGGATGGTGGTGACGATCAGCGCGCACGACAGATAGCTGAGAATCAGCGCCACCACGAAAGCCGGTGCGACGGCGATGATTCCGGCGATGACGCGGGTGGTCACCACGAACGGCACCGACCGCACGCCGAGCGATTCCAGTGCGTCGATCTCCTCGGAGATGCGCATCGAGCCGATCTCCGCGGTCATCCGGCATCCGGCCTGGGCCGCGAAGCCGACACCCGCCGCGATCGGCGCCAGCTCCCGGGTCACCCCGAACGCGGAGATCAGGCCGCTGAGCTGACCCAGCGACAGCAGGTTGAGCGCACTGAACGCCTCGATGCCGATGGAGGCGCCCATCGCCGCCCCGAGCAGCAACATCAGCGGGACCACGCCGCCGCCGATGATCACCGAACCCCGGCCCCACGTCATGTCGGTGATCACCACGACCGTCTCGCGGCGGTAGTGCATCAGCGTGTACGGCAGCGACGACACCACCTGCCACCCGAATCCGAGCGCGAAGCCGATCGATTCGAACGGCCGCAGCGGATGGGCGCGACGCCCCAGGCGATGCACCCACCGCAGGCCCGCCGGCGCGTACGGGGTCGCGGTCATCAGGCCATCCTCACCGGGAAGAACATGGTGACCACCTGGGTGATCGCGGTATTGAGGACGGTGACCGCGGCGATCGACATGACCACGGCCGCGTTCACGCCGTCGGCGACGCCGCGCGGGCCGCCCCCGGCTTCGAGCCCGCGCTGACAGGCGATGATCACCACCAGGAACCCGAAGATCAGCGCCTTGATCAGCGACACCCAGATATCGAGGGTGGTGGTGAAGGCGCCGAACGACTGCCAGTAACTGCCCGGCGTCACCCCGAGCGCGGCGACCGCGACGGCGAAGCCGGAGGCGATGCCGACCGCGATGATCAGGATGTTGAGCAGCGGAGCGACCAGCATCATCGCCGCGATGCGCGGAACGACGAGACGCTGCACCGGATCGATCCCCATGACCCGCATGGCGTCGACCTCTTCCCGCACGGTTCGCGCGCCGAGATCGGAGGCGATGGCCGCCGAGCCGGCCCCGCCGAGCATCATCGCGGCGGCCATCGGCGCGCCCTGTTTGATCACCCCCAGCCCGCCGGCCGCGCCGATCATCGAATCCGCGCCGAGTTGCGAGACGATATTGCCGACCTGGGTGGAGACGATGACGCCGAACGGAATCGCCATCAGCACACTCGGAATCGCGGTGACCTTGATCAGAAACCATGCCTGGGTGAGGGTTTCGCGCGTCTGAAACCGCATCCGCACCGCATCGCCGAGGCCTACCCGGATCGCATGGGAACCCATCTGCAGCGCCCGGCCGAACGTCGCGAGACTCGACAGCACCGTGTCGGAGAAGTTCCGGCGCAGTACCTGCGCCGCCCTGGGTTCCCGTCCCCCGAGGTGTACATCCAGATCAGTGGTCGACATCGAACCTCCGTCCGCCGAACCATGCGGCAGAACGTACCATATGATCTGGACCACATTCCAGACACCAATCCAGATGGGTGCTCTGATCTGTGGGCGAGACGCGTCACGTGCTCGCGCAACGGGGAAACCGCGTGACGGCCAGGCGGTTTCAGTGCAGGGGCACCCAGCCCGGCCACTGCCGCGGACCTTCGTCGCCGCGGATACAGGCCAGCCGCCAGCGGGCCTGGTGGAGGTGAACGGGGTCGGCGACGGCGGCGCGGACGGCATCCATCGTCATCCGCAACTCGACGATGTCGCGCAGCAGGAAGTATCCCGGCCACCGCAGGACGTCGAGGTGGTAAGCGTTGCAGAACCGGGCGTACTGCGCGCTGGTGATCCAGCCCAGCGAGGCGTAGGCGATCGCGGTCGGTACCAGATCCCATTCCGGCGGGCCGATCGACATGTTCTCCAAGTTCAGCATCAGGACGTCGTGGTCGACGGTGGCGGCGAACTCGCGGCCCCAGGCCTCGCCGTGGATGACACACCACTGCATCCCGCTCGGCAGATCGGCCCACCGCCCGCGCAATTCGGTGAGATGCTCGCGCAGCCAGCGGCGGTCGTCGGCGGTGAACAGCTCGGCGGTGTCGATCAACTCGGCGATTCCGCGAAACGGCTGCAGTTGGCCGAGAGCGAACGTCGTCGGCGGCGCCAGGCTGTGCAATCGCAGCAGCGCCTGGGCCATATCGTCCAGCGCGCCGTGCTGATACAGCGGCGGAACCTGCCAGAAGGTCACCGTCCGGCCCTGGATTTCGAGCGGCTGACGCACGTCGGGCAGGGTGTGCGGCGCGGCGACGCCGGAGGCGGTGAGCCAGCGGGAGACCTCGATCTCCCGGCGCGCCTCGGGCCGATGATCCGGGTGGCTGATGCGCACCACGACCCCGCTGGGCAACCGGTAACCGGTACCCGCGCCGAACCGCACCTCCTGTGCGCCGCCCGCTTCCATGCCGGCACTCAGACATGCGGCGCGCAGAACCGACAGATTTCCGTTTCCAGCCAGCTGTGCGGTCATGCGCATACCCGAGTTCCTGCCGAATCCCTCATCCTTGCCCTCATTGTGAGGGATCGGCGGACCGTGCGACGCGGTTTCACGCAACCTCGTGGTTACCGATCACTGAGGTCGAGATCACGTCCGCGCGGTCGGGGACTGCCTCACATCCCTGTTAGGGTTTCTAACCGGAGATTCACTCCGCTTCCGTCTCGTGGGGAGGAAACCACCCGTGGCGCGCGTCAAATCCCGCCCGCACTACAACGTCGTCTTCGCGGTGCTGCTGCTCGGCATCTCCGCCTACGCACTGCTGCAGTCGATGGTCGTCCCGGTACTGGCCTTGCTGATTCCGGCGCTGCACACCACGCAGAGCACCGCGACCTGGCTGATGACCGGATATCTGCTCTCGGCTTCGGTGGCGACGCCGATTCTCGGGCGGATCGGCGACAAGGTCGGCAAGGAACGCATGCTCGTCGTCACCCTGGTCGCGCTGACGGTCGGCTCGCTGATCGCGGCGCTGACCGAATCGGTCGGGGTGATGATCGTGGCGCGGGTGATCCAGGGCCTGGGCGGTGGCGTGATTCCGTTGGCATTCGGCATCATTCGCGACGAGTTCCCGGCGAAGAAGCTGCACGGCGCGGTGGGGATCGCCTCCTCGCTCATCGCCGTCGGCTCCGGCCTCGGGCTGGTGCTGGCGGGCCCGATCGTCGAACATCTGAACTACCACTGGCTGTTCTGGGTGCCGATGATCATCACCGCGATCGCCGCGGTGGCCGCGATCGTGTTCGTGCCGGAATCACCGGTGCGCAGCCCGGGCAATATCAATTGGGGCGCGGCGATTCTCCTGTCGGCCTGGCTGGTGGCGCTGCTGCTAGCGGTGAGCAAGGGGCCGTCCTGGGGCTGGGGTTCGGCGCTGACGCTGGGCCTGTTCGCGCTGGCCGTGGTGGCGGCGGCCGCCTGGATCGTGGTCGAGCTGAAATCGACCACCCCGCTGATCGATATGCGCACCATGCGGATTCCGGCGGTGTGGACCACGAACCTGGTGGCCGTGCTGACCGGCGCCGGAATGTACGCCATGATGACCTTCCTGCCGCAGCTGCTGCAGACCCCGAAAGCGATTGCGGGATACGGCCTGAGCGCCAGCATCACCCAGTCCGGGCTCTACATGCTGCCGCTGTCGGTGGCGATGTTCGTGATCGGCCTGTCGATCGGGCCGCTGGCGGCGCGCATCGGCCCCAAGGCGATCGTGCTGATCGGCAGCGTCATCACCGTCCCGGCGTTCGTGATGCTCGCCGTCGGGCACGACCACAGCTGGGAGATCTACCTGGCCGGTGCGCTGCTGGGTGTCGGTATCGGGCTGGCCTTCTCGTCGATGCCGGCCATCATCGTCGCCGCGGTGCCGCCCGCCCAGACGGGCGCGGCCACCGGAATGAACGCCAACGTCCGCACCGTCGGCGGTGCGATCGGCAGCGCGGTGTCGGCCGTGCTGCTGACCTCGGGTGCCACCACCGCGCACGGGCTGCCGGCGGATGCCGGGTACTCCCGGGTCTTCTGGTTCCTGGCCGGCGTTTCCGTGCTCGCCGCACTGGCGGCGGTGATCATTCCGTCGGTGCGCGCGCATGCGCCGCAGGCCGTCGCCGCGGAATCGGACGGCAACGCGGAGACGGCGGAGCTCTCGCAGCCGGAACCGGTTGCCGCGCAACACGGTAGCGCGGTGGCCGCCGGGATCGCGGGCGTGTCGGCGCCGCAGGCGGTGGATCTGG
>NZ_BDBF01000029.1 GCF_001612845.1 Nocardia elegans NBRC 108235
AGCGCCGCCGCGGACCGCGTCCGGTGTGCACCACGGGCGCCGCGGCGGCGCCGCGCAGTGCCGCCCACTCCGAAAGCAAAGGGGCGCAGACGGTACCAGGCCGAGCCATACGGTCAGCTCCCGTCCCGACCGGCAGTACCGGTCCCGTTCGAGCGCGGGGTGTCGACGCTGCGGCCGCCGTGCGAGCCGGTCGAGGTGCTGCCGCGGAGCGAGTCGGCGCCGTCCTCACCGAATGCGTCTGCGCGCGGGCGCCGCTGGACGGCCGCTCCGCCGGTTGCCGCGGACATGACCGGTGCGGATACCGCAGCCGCGGCCACCTTCGCACCCGATGTGGACTGTCGCCGCAGGTACCGCCCCAACGCCCAGACCGGGAACACCAAGCGGTACAGGTGGTAGTTGATGTAGAAATCGCCGGGGAAGCCGGTGCCGGTGAACAGGTCCTCGTCCCAGCCGCCGTCGGGTCGCTGTGTGCGCACCAGCCAGTCGATGCCGCGGCGCACGGCGGGGGAGTCGTGTTCCTCGGCGGCCAGCAGGGCCAGCAGGGCCCACGCGGTCTGCGAGGCGGTGGAGTCGCCGCGGCCGACCCATTCCGGGTCCCGATAGGAGCGCAGATCCTCACCCCATCCGCCGTCGTCGTTCTGATGGGCCTCCAGCCAGCGCACCGCCGCGCGGATCGCCGTCGACCGCGGACTCGTACCCGCCGCGACCAGCGCCGGAACCGCCGCGCCCGTGCCGTAGACGTGGTTGGCGCCCCAGCGTCCGAACCAGGAACCATCGGGCTCCTGATGGTCGAGCAGCCAGCGCACACCGCGGCGGCATGCGCGATCATCGCCGCGGCCGAGGACCGCCAGCATCTCCACCACGTGCGCGGTCACATCGGCCGAAGGCGGATCGGTGACGGCGCCGAAATCGCAGAACGGCAGTTTCGTCGGCAGGATCGAGGTGTTGTCGGCGTCGAAGGCGCCCCACCCGCCGTCGGCGGACTGCATGCCGACCGTCCAGCGCACCGCGCGCTCTATCGCCGCATCCAGCCGCGTGCGATCCGGATGCGAAACCTGGTGCAGCGCGATGACGATCTCGGCGGTGTCGTCGGTGTCGGGGTAGACGTCGTTGGCGAATTCGAAGGCCCAGCCCCCGGGTTCCAGATGTGGCCGGCGCACCTGCCAGTCGCCGCCGGCGGTGATCTGCTCACCCAGCAGCCAGTCGGTGGCCCGCAGCACCGCCGGATCGTCGGGCGCCACCCCGCCGTCCAGCAGCGCGGCCGTCGCCAGCGCGGTATCCCACACCGGTGACTGGCAGGCCTCGAGCCGCCGTACCTCACCGTCCGGGGTTTGTTCGCGGACGACGAATCCGTCCAGGCCCGCGATGCCCGCCCGCATCGCCGGATGATCGAGCGGATAGCCCAGCAGGTGCAGTGCCAGCAGCGAATACACCCACGGCGGCTGAATTCCGCCCCAGCCGCCGTCGGCCTCCTGGCGGGCCAGAATCCACTCCGCGGCGTGCCGCATCGCCACATCGCGCAGCGGATTCAGCGGCAGCCGAGCGTAGGTGTGCAGCACCGTGTCCACGCGCTGGAACACTCCGGCGAGGGAGGTGATCGGCGCGCGGCGGGCCGGGGGCGCGCCGGTACGCAATTCGTCGATACCGAACGGCAGCGGGCGGCGCGGCCGCAGCGTGGCGACCACGGTCAACGGCACCACGGTCTGGCGGGCCCAGCATCCCCAGTCGTAGATGTTGAGCGGGAACCAGGACGGGAACAGCACGAGTTCGGGTGGCAGATTCGGCAGATCGTCCCAGGACCACAAGCCGAACAGCGCCAACCAGATTCGAGTGAAGACTCGCGACGCCTCGATCCCGCCTTCGGCACGCACGAATGCGGCCGCGGCGCGCATATGCGGCGCGGCCGGGTCGTCACCGGCGAGTCGCAACGCCACCCACGCCTCGGCGGTGGTCGACAGATCGCCGGGGCCGCCGTGGAAGGTCGCCCAGGTTCCGTCGGCGCGCTGCTGTGATCGTATCCAGCGTGCCGCCGGCTCGGTCACCTCCGGGGTGGAGATGCCGAGGAACTCCCGCAGCAGCAGATCTTCGGCGTCCATCGTCACGTTGGTCGCCAATTCGCCCTTCCACCAGCCCTGTTCGTGCTGGGACGAGCGCAGCAGCCGCACCGCCGCGTCGGTGGCCGCGCGGACCGCGCTCAGTTCGTCGGCGCCGCGCGCCGGATCGACCGCTGCCCGCCGGTTTGCTGCCGCATTGCCGGTTTGGGTGACTGTCATTCCTATGCACTCCGTTCCACGATGAAATCCGCCAGGTCACAGAGCTCCCGGCGGTACTCGGGGGTGATGGTGACCGCGGCGAGAGCCTGCTGGGCGGTGCGCACCCGCCGCCGGGCCTCCGCGCGGGCCCAGCGCCGGCCACCGGCGGTCTCGACCATGTCGGCGGCGGCCCGCAGATCGTTCTCGCTGGGTTCGCCCGATTGGGCGAGCCACTGCGCCAGCGCCTGACCGGCCGGGCGGCCGGATTCCACGCTCCAGGTGACCGGCAGCGACTTCTTGCGCGAACGCAGATCCGAGAACACCGGTTTGCCGGTCACCGCCGGATCGCCCCAGATGCCGAGCAGATCGTCGACGAGCTGGAAGGCGAGACCGATGTTGTCGCCGTAGGTGCGCAGCGCCGCGACCGTCGCCGGCGGCGCCCCGGCCAGCACCCCGCCGACCGCGGCACTCGCCGAGAGCAGCGCCGCGGTCTTGCCCATGGCCATGCGGATACATTCGGCGAGGGTCACGTCGTTGCGGTGTTCGAAGTCGACGTCGGCGGCCTGGCCGATGATCAGATCCTGGGTCGCCTTCCCGACCAGCCGGGCCGCCGCCACGGCGTGCGGTGAGCCGGAATCGAGCAGCACCTCGTGCGACAGCGAGAGCATCGCGTCGCCGGCCAGCACGGCGACCGGATCGCCCCACACCGCCCAGACCGTAGGCCGATGCCGGCGGGTGGCGTCGCGATCCATCAGGTCGTCGTGCACGAGTGAGAAGTTGTGCACGAGTTCGACCGCCACCGCGCCAGGAATCCCGCACAGCTCGTCGCCGCCGGTGGCGTGAGCGGCGAGCATGGTCAGCCGCGACCGCACCGATTTGCCGCTGTCGGCGACGGCCGGACGGCCGCGTTCGTCGCAGAAACCGAGGTGATAGGCGACCACCGGCCGGATCGCGTCGTCGAGCCGTCCGACGGCGTCGGACAGCGCCGCCCGGACGGCCTGGCCGTCGGCGTCGACCGTGGACAGGATGGTTACCGTCATCTGATCACCTCCGATATCCGCGTGCTGGGTTCGGGCAGACCGGTGCGCTCGGCGGCACCGGCGCGGGGCCGAAGCCCCGACGGATGCGAAATGATCTCGGCCGCAGCGGATTCCCCGCTGCGCACGGCGCCCTCCATGGTCGCGGGCCAGCCGGTGTCGGTCCATGCCCCGGCCAGCGCCAGGCCGGGTAACGCGGTGGCCGCGGGCGGACGCAGCCGCGCGCTGCCCGGTGCGGGCCGGAACGTCGCATGGCGTTCGCGAGTGACGAAGAAGTCGACCACCTGCGCCGTGCGGGCGGCGGGCAGCAGCTGTTCGAGGGCGGGCAGGAATTCCCGGCGCAGCTCGGCGACGGGGCGATCGACGAAGGCGTCGGCGGCCGAGACGGAGACGGCCAGATACTGCGCGCCGGCGGGGAACCGGGCAGGTGCCACCGATGTGCTCGGTGCGGCCGCCGCGGTCTCGACCGGCGCCGAACTGTCTTGTGGCCCGTCCGTGACGTCCGCGCTCCGGCGACCCGCCGTCGCGCGCAAGCCCGAGGCGTCGGTGCGGTCGAAAACCCACTGCACGACCGAGCCGACCCCCGCTCGCAGCGGCTCGTTCATTACCGGCCGGTCGTAGACCACGTGGATGTTGACGATCGGCGAACTGCCCAGGCCCGCAGCCCAATTCGCGGGCAGATCCACCGCGTCGGCGGGCAACAGCGCCTGAGCCGCGGCAGGGGGCACGGCCGAGACGACGGCGTCGGCGGCGCAGTCGCCGTCCCGGGTGGACACCGCCCACCCGTTCGCTACTCGCCGGACGGCCGTGACTCGCTCGTGGACGACCGTGACGCCGGCTGCGGTGAGGGCGGTCCGCGCGGCCTCACCGTGCAACTGCCGCAACGGGATCCGCGACCACCCGATATCGGCAGCATCGGCATCGGTGAGCAGGCCGATCCGGAAGACGGTCGCGGCCAGCGCCAGCGATACGTCGTCGGCGCGCGCGTTGAGCGTGGCGATGCCGACCAGATCCCACAGACTGTCCACGGCGTCGCGATCCTGGCCGTGCGCACGCAACCAGTCCCCGAAACTGGTGGCGTCCGTCCGTGGATCGGCGGGATCGACCGCCCGCAGAGCCGATGCGGCCCGGACGAACCGCACGCGCGCGCCCTGCGACAACCACGGATAGCGCAGCAGCGCCCAGCTCAGATGCAACGGTGCCGGCAACGGCAGCCGCCGCAACCTGCTCGCGCGGCCACCGCCGGAGACGGGGATGTCCAAGCGCGGTTGCAGGTGCACCGCATCCCGCATGCCGAGCCGATCCAGTAGTGCGAGATAGCGGTCGCAGCACCGCAGGAAGACGTGTTGTCCGTTGTCGATCCACAGATCGCCACGGGGAAACGAATGCGTCAGCCCGCCCAGCCAGGGCCGGGATTCATACAGCCGCACCGCATATCCGGCGTCCGCGCAGCGCAGGGCCGCGGTGATCCCCGCGAGCCCGCCGCCCACCACGGCCACCCGCGCCGTCATCGCGGGCCCCACCCGAATGCCGTCATCGAGTACTGCAGCAGGGCGCCGGAGGCGACGCGGGTCTTCTCCCGTGCGCTCAACGACAGCCGCCGGTCGTAGACGGCCACCGGATTGGCGCGGATGCGCTCGTTGAGCCGCCGGTAGATGCCCGCCATCGCCGCGCAGCAGGCGGCACTGCGGCCGTCCAGATGCGGAATCAGCCGCAGTCCCAGGCAATACCAGTTCTCGGCGCGTTCGGCGCCGGTGCGGATCAGCGCGGCCAGTCCGCCGTTGGGATCGTCGAGCGCCCCACCGGCGTCGAGTTCGAGCCGGACGCCGAAGCGCAGCAGCTCGTCCCGGGGCAGATAGACCCGGCCGTTGCCGAGGTCCTCGCGGATATCACGCAGAATGTTGGTCTGCTGCAACGCGATTCCCAGCTGATCGGCATACAGCGGCGCGCACGGATCACCGCCGGAGCCGAAGATCGACAGGCACAGGCGGCCCACCGCCCCGGCCACGCACCGGCAGTAGTGGGTCAACTCGTCGAAGTCGGTGTAGGTGACGCCGTCGACATCGGCCTGCACGCCGTCGATCAGTTCGCCGAACGCGCCCAGCGGCACCGGATAGCGCCGCGCGGTGTCGGCGACGGCGAACAGCACCGGATCATCGGTGCCGGAGCCGCCGGTGACCTTGTCCAATTCCTTGCGCAACAGGGTCAGCGCCTCGGTTTTGGCGGCCGGTTCGCCCTGCTCGTCACCGATATCGTCGATGCGGCGGGCCAGCGCGTAGAGCGCGCACAGCGCCGTGCGCTTCTCCGGGGGCAGCAGCCGGATGCCGTAGTAGAAGTTCTTGGCCTCGGTGCGGGTGATCCGTTCACAGGTTTCGTAGGCCGCCGCGGTGGTCGGCCCGGTCGCGATGATGCTCACTGCGGCACCACCGTGGCCTTGCCGAGCAGCGTGACCATCGAGGCCACGGTGTCGACGTGGCGGGGCCGCACCGGCTGGGTCCACACGTCGCCCTCGGCCGCGCGCAGCGCCCGCGCGGTCGCGCATCCGCCCGCGAGATATCCCGCGACCGCGAGCCGGGCCCACCCGGTGAGCCGGGCGACCAGCGGAGCTCCTTCGCCGAGCATCGCTTCGCAGCGTTCGACCTGGGTCAGGACCACCGCCCGGCATGCCGGATCACCCGGTCCGCCGGTGGCCAACGCCGCTTCCGGCACCCCGGCCGCGGCCAGATCGTCCTGCGGCAGGTAGATGCGTCCGGCCGCGTGGTCCTCGGCGACGTCCTGGCAGTGCTCGAGCACCTGCAGTGCCGAACACACCCGATCCGACAGTGCCAGCGTGTCCGGCGTGGACTGGTCGAAGACCGCCAGGACCAGGCGGCCCACCGGATTCGCCGACAGCCGGCAGTAGCCCAGCAGATCCTCGAAGGTGGCGTAGCGGCCGACGCGTTGATCGAGCAGATTGGCCTCGATCAACTCCTGGAACGCCTGCTGCGGCAGATCGCACGCCGCCACGGTGGGGGCGAGCATCTGGAGCACCGGATCGTCGGGCGTGCGACCCTGGTAGAGACAGGCGAGGTCGGCACGCAGCGTCAGCAGTTGCGACACACGATCGCCGGGGGCTTCGTCGCCGACCTGGTCGATTAACCTGGTGGCTGCGTAGACCGCGTGCAGGTGTCGGCGTGGTTCGCGCGGCAACCACCGCAGCGCGACGGGAAAGTTCTCTTCCTTTTCACGGGCCCGCAGCCAGCGGGCCGGGGCTGTCGCTGCGTCCATGATTCGATGGTGAACGCAACACAGGGCTCAAATCTTCAACCGTCGAGGTGATTCCGGTTGGTGTTTTTTGTATCCGGAAGATAATCGAGTCGGAAAGGACTCGAATGAGCGATTCCCATAATGAAATTCCGATAACACCGGAGGCATTGGAGCAGCTTTCGGAGGAACTCGACGCTAGGATGCCCGATCTCCTGGACGAGGTCCGTGATCTGCTCGCCGCGGAGTGGCCCGACTACGCGCGCTATCTCGACGACCATCGCCCGGAGGTCGCCGAGGTCGGGGTGTTGTTCGTTCATCGGCTCCTGGACCTGGCTGAACACGGCCCCCGCACAGGCGATTCCGCTGGTGAGGGCGTCCCGCCGCCGACGCAGCTGGTCTTCGAACAGGTGGGCCGCCAGCAACTGCACGACGGCGCGGACCTGTCCGATCTGCTCGGCGCCTACCAGGTCGGCGCCCGCGCGGCCTGGCATCACGTCGCGGAAACGGCGCTGAAACTCGATCTCGGACCGGAGGTGCTCGCGGTGCTGGCGGAGGCCGTTTTCGCCTTCGTCGACGAATTCTCCGCGGCCTCCGCGCACGGTTATGTGCTCGAACAGTCCGCCTCCAGTGCGGCCCGGGAACGGCACCGCGAGGAATTGGCGGAAATGTTGCTTTCCGGCCGTTCCGACACGGTCGGAATCCGGCTGGCCGCCGAACGCGCGGGCTGGCAGTTGCCCCCCGAGGTCGCGGTGGTGCTCGCCGATCCGGCCGACGCGCGGTCCTGCGGCGTGGTGGAACATCTGGGCGGTCACTGCCTGCCGATCCGGCGTGACGACGCGGTCGGGGCGATCGTGCCCAGTCCGATGCTGGGTGGGCGGATCACCCGGCTGATCGCCGCGCTGCGGGGCTGTGACGCGGTGATCGGTCATCCGCTCACCTTGGACCTGCTGCCGACCGGTATGCGGATCGCCCGCACCGCGCTGCGGTTGCGCAAGGCCGGCGTGCTGTCCGGGTCGCCGGTGGTGGTCGCCGACGAACTCGACACCATCATCGCCAACCGCGACGAATGGCTGCTGGAAACGCTGCGTGCCCAAGTGCTGCAACCACTTCGGGAACTGCCCGATGGTAAGCGCGACCGGCTGGTCGAAACGCTGCGCAGCTGGCTCTGGAACATGGGCGACCGGCACGCGGTCGCCGACGATCTGCACATTCACCCGCAGACCGTGCGCTACCGCATGGACCGGCTGCACGACCTGCTCGGCGAGCGCCTGGATTCGCCGCGCGAGCGGGCCCGGATGTATCTGGCGCTGGTCTGGGATCAGCCGCACGGACGCGCCGGTTGAGTCCGCGATACCGGCGGTATCCGCGAGATCTCAGCCGACCAGCGCGTGCGTCACGGCATAGCCGAGCAGCGCGGCGCCGAGTCCGGCGATCACGCTGATCACCACGTTCATCGCGGCGTAGAACACGGAGCGCTGTTCGAGCAGCCGGATGGTCTCGTAACCGAAGGTGCTGTAGGTGGTGAGCGCCCCGCAGAATCCGGTGCCGGCGAACGCCAGCACCGGACTGCCGGCCGCACCGCCGGTGAGCCCGCCCAGGATCAGGCAGCCGACGATGTTGACCGTCAGCGTGCCCCAGGGAAACAGACTGTCGTGGCGTCTCTGGACGAACCGATCGGTGAGGTAGCGGGCCGGGGCGCCGAGCACCGCACCGGCGAAGACCAGGACGACGGTCATCGTGCCTCTCCTCGAATCACCTTGCGGAGCAGCGTCATTCGCGCCAGCGTCACCCCGGCGAGGACTGCGAGCAGCGCGCTCAGCAGGGTCGCGGCCAGATAGACGAACGCCGTCACGGCCGAACCGGGTTGCAGCAGATTACGGATTTCGACGGCGTAGGTGGAGAAGGTGGTGAACCCGCCCAGAAATCCGACCCCGAGGAACGGCCGCACCAGTCGATGCGCCGACCACACCTCGGTGATCAGCACCATCAGCACGCCGATCGCGAGGCAGCCGAGCACATTCTCGGTGAAGGTGCCCCACGGGAACTGCCCAGGGCGTGTCGGCAGGAGCTGGGTGAGGCCGTAGCGGGACAGACCGCCCAATCCGCCACCCAGCCCGATCACCGCCAGCACCGCGCCGTGTTCGCGCAGCAGTTCGCGGCGTTGCGACGGGACGTGCAGATCGATATCGGGATCGACGGGCCGGTCGGCGGATTCGCCGGGCCGGGGCTCCTCACGGCGTAGCTCGGTCAACGACGGACTCCTACTCGAACACGAACATGGTGGTACCTCGAGTAGGGACTGTTGGCGATCGTCCGATCACGGTTGCTCCGGCCGCTGCGCCGAAGTGGCGAGCCCCACCGCCACGTCGGACAGAATAGCGAATGCCGGCCGACGGTTCCGGGCGCTGTGCGCGGCCTCACCGAGAACTTCCTTCGCGATGCTCACACCCGGGATGCCGGTGCCGTCGAGGTGTCGGCGACCAGCGGCGCCAGTGCGGAGGACCGCATGCGTGTCACCACCGCCGTGGCGGGGCGTGCCAGCAGCAGACTGACGGCAGCGGCGACCGGAATGGCCAGGATCGCCGACGCCACGACGTCGTGCGGGTAATGACCGCCGACATAGACCCGGCTGAAGGCCAGCACGATCGCGAAGACGGCCGTGATCCAGCCCAGCCGCCGATTCAGCAGATACAGCGCCGCGACGGTCGCCGCGGCGGTGGTGGTGTGACCGCTGGGAAACGAGTAGTCGCTCGGCACCGGACAGGTTTCGATGATGTAGGCGGTCGGCACGCCCCGGCACGGGCGCGGTTCGGCGACGATCACCTTCACCACCTCGGCGGCCAGATAGGCGACCACCACGCTGACCGGAGCCAGCAATGCCAGCGCCATCGACCGGTCGTCACGGCGCCGCGCCTGCCACCAGCCGATCACCATCAGCACCGCGAACACCGCCAAACCGGCATCGGTCCACCAGAGCATCGCGTCGTTGAGCCACCGGGTGTGGTCGGCGAAATCGGTGATGGTGGTGAACAGCGGCCGATCGAATCCGGGGCCGCCGGATGCCATCGGGGCCGGGGAGGGGGTCGTCAACGCATATCCGATCTGGTCTGCCCGGGACGCCGGGGGAGGATGGGAAACGTACTGCGATCATTTCTACCGTGTTCGCCCGGTGGGCACGGTTTCGACCACTGCCGTCGAACTCCGCGTCACCTGGATCGCGTAACGGGGCGCCGTGGATGCCGGACCGGCCCGCCCGGTGCCATACGCTGACCGCATGACCGAGTCTGCTCCCGCCGCGCTGCGCATCGGCTACGTCCCGGGCGTCACCGTCGCCAAGTGGGCGCGGGTGTGGGCCGAACGGTTCCCCGATGTCCCGCTCGAGTTGATCGCCGTGCCGCAGGCGCAGCAGCGCGACGCCCTGGCGCAGGGACGGGTCGACATGTGCTTCGTCCGGTTACCGATCGATCGGGACGGGCTGCACGCGATTCCGCTCTATCACGAGGTCGCCGTGGCGGTGGTGCAGAAGGATCATCCGATCGGGCTGTTCGACGAGGTGAGCCTGGCCGATCTGGAGGGTGAGCGGATGCAGGACGCGACCGATCTCGACGCGGTGGGCGACACCGTCGAATTGGTGGCCGCGGTCGGCGGGGCGGCGGTGGTGCCGCAGTCGCTGGCACGGCTGCATCACCGCCGCGACCTGATCTATCGTCCGCTCACCGATGTCGATCCGACCCAGGTCGCGCTGTCGTGGCCGATCGAGGACGCGGTCGAACTCGCCGAGGAATTCATCGGCGTCGTGCGCGGCCGCACGGCACGCAGTTCCCGGACCGCCGGTGAACGCGATCGGCGCGGCCGGCAGGATTCCGGTGCGCGCGCCGAAGGCGTTGCGGCACAGCGCGGTAGGGGCCGGGGCGACGGTGGTGCGAAACCGGCCGCGCGCCGGGGCGGCGCGGCGAAGCCGGGACGGGCGGGCAAGGCCGGCGGCCCGCGGAAACGACGCGGCCGCTGAGGTCAGCACCTCAGCGGCCGGTCGAATGATGCGCTACGCGACGGTGATTCAGCGCGGCTTGCGCCGGATGATCGAATCGCGGATCAGGACGCCCGCCAGCGCGACGGCGAAACCGATCAGGAAGATGTATCCGGTGTAGCCGGTGCCCGAGGTATGGCCCTGCTGGTTCTCGAACAGCATGGCCAGCAGGATCAGGACGACGACCCATCCGGCGATACGGAAGGTGCGCCGCGATTCACCACTCCAGCCCCAGGCGGCGGAGGGAACCTCGGCGGGATCGACCTTGGTGACGACGCCGGCGCTCTTGGCGGGTTCCAGTTCCGTGGCGGCCACGTTCGCTCCCATCATTTCCGTGTTCGCTGCGGTTCGGGTGCGCGGGGTGCACCGTGAGGTCCGCAGGTCGTGAAGGTGACTGTCGAGAATATGTTTGCATACGACCGGGCGTCGTAGCCAGCGGGGTGACGTCCGCGGCGATTCACCGTGGACAATGAGTGCGTGTCCGACATCGTGAAAGTTCTGCTGCTGGGCAGCACCGGCTCCATCGGCACCCAGGCATTGGAGGTCGTCGCCGCCAATCCGGACCGGTTCCAGGTGGTGGGACTGGCCGCGCGCGGCGGCAATACCGACCTGCTGGCCGAGCAGATCCGCGCCACCGGTACCGGCAATGTGGCCGTCGCCGATCCGGCCGCCGCCGCGAAACTCGGTGTGGCCCTGGCCGGTCCGGACGCGGTAACCGAACTCGTGCGCCGCACCGACGCCGATGTGGTGCTCAACGCCCTGGTCGGCGCGCTCGGGCTGCGGCCGACGCTCGCGACTCTGGAATCGGGGCGGCGCCTGGCCTTGGCCAACAAGGAATCACTGGTGGCGGGCGGCTGTCTGGTGACGCGGGCCGCCACCCCCGGGCAGATCGTCCCGGTCGACTCCGAACACTCGGCGATGGCGCAGTGCCTGCGTGGCGGGCGCGCCGACGAGGTCGCGCGGCTGGTGCTCACCGCCTCCGGCGGCCCGTTCCGGGGCTGGACCGCCGAGATGCTGGAATCGGTGGGCCCCGACGCGGCCAAGGCGCATCCCACCTGGTCGATGGGTTTGATGAACACCCTCAATTCGGCCACGCTGGTGAACAAGGGCCTCGAACTGATCGAGGCGCACATGCTGTTCGGCATCGACTACGACAAGATCGACGTCACGGTGCATCCGCAGTCGATCGTGCATTCGATGGCGACCTTCACCGACGGCTCCACCCTCGCCCAGGCCAGCCCGCCCGATATGAAGCTGCCGATCGCACTGGCCCTGGGCTGGCCCGACCGGGTTCCGGGCACCCTCGCCCCGATCGACTTCGGCACCGCGTTCACCTGGGAATTCGAACCGGTCGACAACGAGGTCTTCCCCGCGGTCGAACTGGCTCGCGCGGCGGGTAAGGCCGGTGGCAGCGTCACCGCGGTGTACAACGCCGCCAACGAGATCGCGGTGCAGGCATTCCTCGACGGTGCGCTGCGATTCCCGGATATCGTGCGCACGGTCGCGCGGGTGGTCGAGTCGGCCGACCGCTGGGCCGCAGAACCCAGTACCTTGGACGAGGTGCTCGCGGCGGATGCGTGGGCGCGACAGCGTGCGCGCACGCTCGTGAGCAACTGATTCAGGAGGGTTCCATACCGCATGGGCTTCGCGATCGGATTCGTGCTGTTCGCCCTCGGCATCACGGTATCGGTGGCGCTACACGAATGTGGCCACATGTGGGCGGCGCAGGCCACCGGCATGCAGGTGCGCCGCTACTTCGTCGGCTTCGGGCCGAAGGTGTTCTCGTTCCGCCGCGGTGAGACCGAATACGGCCTCAAGGCGCTGCCGCTGGGCGGTTTCTGCGATATCGCGGGGATGACCGCGCTGGACGAGGTCCCACCCGAGGACCTGCATCGCGCGATGTACCGGCAGGCCACCTGGAAGCGGCTGGTGGTGATGTTCGGCGGCATCGCGATGAACTTCATCCTGGGCTTCCTGCTGATCATGCTGCTCGCGGTGGCCTGGGGGCTGCCGCGGCTGGATTCGCCGCCGGCCACCCAGATCTACCCGGCCGGCTGCGTGCCCGCGCAGAACCCCGACGGCTCGATGCAGAAGTGCACCGGCCCCGGCCCGGCCGAACGCGCCGGTCTGAAGCGCGGCGATCTGGTGACCGCGATCGACGGCAAGCCCGTCAAGACCTGGAACGACTTCCGCTCGATCACCGAGAAGGCCAACGGCCCGGTCGTCTACACGGTGAAACGCGACGATCAGACCCTGCAAATTCCGGTGACCCCGGAGCGTGTGGCGACCTATCCGCTGAAGTCCACCGACAGTTCCGAGCGCGTCACCACGCCGGTGTACGTGAGTAAAGTCGGTGTGGCACAGGATGTGTACAGCCCGGTCAAATACAACCTGATCGCGGCGGTTCCGGCGTCAGCGGCCTTCACCGGCGATATGTTCGGCCGTACGTTCGCTTCGCTCGCGCAGATGCCGGGCAAGGTGGTCAGTCTGTGGCACGCCGTGACCGGCGGCCAGCGCGACGCCGACACACCGGTGAGCGTCTACGGCGCCAGCAAGATCGGCGGTGAGACGGCCGAACACGGATACTGGAACATGTTCGTGCTGGTGCTGGCCAGCCTGAACTTCTTCCTCGGCGCGTTCAACCTGCTGCCCCTGCTCCCGCTGGACGGCGGCCACATCGCGGTGGTGATCTTCGAGAAGCTGCGCAACATGTGGCGCAACCGCAAGGGCCTGCCCAACGGCGCTCCCGTCGACTACATGAAACTGCTGCCCGCTACCTATGTGGTGGTGGTGATCGGCGGGGCGTACATGATCCTCACCCTGGTCGCCGACATCGTGAACCCGATCAAGCTGTTCCCGTAGCGGATTCGGCGCTCGCGCGGCCGAGCGCCAGATCGCGCAGGCGCAGCCAGTCCAGAGCGGCGGCGGCAGGGCGGGTTCCGGGGCGGTTGCGCGGTACGCGCACGCGCAGCGCGCCGGGTTCCACGACGCATCGCACCGGTGTGTCGAGCAGCAGCGATTCCCCGTCGACGCCGACGGGGATTGGTGAGCTCTCGGCCTCGACGACGACTTCGGACGCGGTCTGCTGGGTCAGTCCGTGGCCGTGTTTGCGACGGATCAGCCCCAGAGCCGCGCGGGTATCGGAGACCGAGACCGTGACCGCCCCGAGCACGCCGCGGTCGAGGCGGTCGCGGCGGCTCAGCCCGGCGAGATCGCTGGTGCCGTAGGGGTTATTGCTCACCAGCACCGCCTGCGGGCCGGTGACCGTGGTGGCGCCGATACGCGCCACCAGCGGGGTCCCGCTGTGGCCGGCGAGCAGATCGGGGAGCAGGCGCAGGACGGTCGCGGTCTTGTCGTCGCGATAGGCGGGGCTGCGCACGATCTCGGCGTAGACGCCGAACGAGGCGTTGTTGACGAACGGCCGGCCGTTGATCCGGCCGAGGTCGACGCGCATCTCCACGCCGTCGCGCAAGGCGTCGAGTCCGGTCGCCGGATCGGTGCGGTCGAGCCCGAGGTCCAGCGCGAAATGATTGCGCGTGCCCGCGCTGAGCACGAGGAACGGCAGGTCGTGCGCGGCGGCGACCCCGGCCACGAGCGCTTGGGTCCCGTCGCCGCCCGCGACGCCCAGCAGGTCCGCACCTCGTTCGACGGCCTCTCGAGCCAGGGCGGCGACATCGACGCGGCCCTCCATCAGCACAACCTCTGCGCCCAGCTCCTCGGCTCGGCGCCGCAGATCGAACTTCGCGACTTTCCCTCCCCCGGAGCGGGGATTCATGATCAGGAACGGTCGTCGCGGTGGCGGCGCGGCGTATTCGATCGCCGTCGTGTGGGAGTCACCCGGCCGCAGCGCGGCGCGAGCACAGAACATGGACGCGAAGGCCAGCGCGCCCGCCACCAGCACGACCCACAGCAGGCCGGTGCGCACGAACATGACGAGAACCACGATCGGCGCCGCCACCGCCACGATCGCCGACACCCACCGAATGGCCCCACGGTCGCTCACGAACCAGTACAGCGCGGCCACCGTCACCACCACCCCGCCCGCACCGACGATCAGCAGCGCGAGGGTACCCAGCACGTCGGCGAACACGACCGGCACCACGACGGCCGCACCGGCGAAGACGAAGGCTGTTCGCGCCCAGCGTGATCGGCCGCGCAGCGTGCGACCGCCGTCGTTCGCGGCGTCGCCGGATCGGCGGTGCGAGGGTGGCTCTTCGGCGTAGATGTGGTTCATGGCAGGCCTCGTCCCGGGCGCTCAGGTATCGGTCGTGTGATCGGATCGGTGCTGGAAGGCATCGACCGCGGCGTCGACGGTGGGGTAGAAGTGCGTCGCGTCGAACCGGTCGCCGACGCCGAAGCGGATGATCGTGTCCTTGATCGGCCCTTTCATCTCCGCGAAGGCCAGCCGGATCCCGCGGCCCTCGAGGTACCGGTCGAGATCGACGAGTTCGTCGACGGCCGTGGTGTCGAGGCCGGTGATCGGTTCGGCGGCGACGACCACCCATTCGACCGGGTACGGAGCCCGCGCGACGAGCGAGCGCACGTAGTCGTCGAAGATCTGGCCGTTGGCGAAGAACAGGGGCGCGTCGAAACGGACCAGGACCAGGCCGGGGAAGCGGTGTCCCTCGGGGTGGCGTTCGATGTCGTGGAAACCCGGCCGGTCCGCGGTGGCGACGAGTTCGGTGCGGTACGGCTGCCAGGCCCGCGCGACCACCGCGACGAACGACAGCCCGATCGCGACCAGAATGCCCTGCAGGACGCCCACCAGCGCGACGCCCAGGAACGCGGCCACGGCGAGGCCGAATTCGACCGTGCTCATCCGCCACATCCGAACCAGGCCGCGAACATCGATCAACGCGGTGGCCGCGACGATCACCACCGCCGCGAGCGTCGCGTCGGGAAGGTAGGCCGTGAGTCCGGGGGCGATGAGGACGAACAGCAACACCGCGGCCGCTCCGACCACACCTGCCAATTGCGTATGCGCACCGTTCTGTTCGGCGACGGGAGTGCGAGAGCCGCTGGCGGACACGGGAAATCCACCGAACAGCCCGCCGGCCACGTTGGCGACGCCGATCGCTTTCATTTCCGTACTGCCGTCGACGTCCTCGCCGTGGCGCGAGGCGAACGTGCGCGACAGGACGCCGCTGTCGGCGAAGGCGATCAGCGCGATACCCGCCGCGGGCCCGATCAGGCGAGCGACCTCGTGCCAGCCGACCCCGCCGAGCGAGGGCAGCGGCAGACCCTCGGGCAACGCGCCGACCATCCCGATCTCGTCGGTGAGCCCGGCGGCCGCGGAGATCACGATGCCGGCGACGACCGCGACGAGCACACCGGGCACGATCGGCAGCCACATCCGGAAGATCACGATGACGGCGAGTGATCCGATACCGACGGCCGCTGCGACCGGGTCGATGCCGGAGTGGACGACCGTCCGGACGATGGCCGCGATCTCGGCGAGCAGACCGGTCTCCTCGACCGAGAATCCCAGCAGTTTGGGCACCTGCCCGACGACGACGATCAGCGCGATGGCATTCAGATATCCCAGCCGGATGGGTTTGGACAGCAGTTCGGTGACGAATCCGAGGTGCAGGAAACCGCCGACGAGCAGGATGAGGCCGACGAGTACGGCCAGTACGCCCGCCAGCGCGAGGGCGCTGCCGGGATCACCGGCGGCCGCCAGCGGCAGCACCGCCGCCGCGATCAGCGGCGCCAGCGACGAGTCGGGGCCGAGAACGAGGATTCGCGACGGGCCGACCACGGCGTAGGCGAGCAGCGGAACGATGGTCGCGTACAGGCCGGCGTAGGCGGGCAGCCCGGCGGCTTCGGCGTAGCCCATGCCCGCGGGGATCAGGAGCGCGGTCAGGACGAGGCCCGCGGTCACATCCGCGCGCAGCCAGTCGCGGTGATATCCACGCGCGGTCGCGATTCCGGGCAGCCGGCCGATACTGTCTCGCCAGCCCACGGCCGCGCCTCAGTGAGCCCGGGCGCGCAGCGGCGTCACCGCGGCCGCAGTGTCGAGCGGAATTTGCGGTGCGCTGTGGCGGATGCGCCTGCGCCGCAGCGCCTTCTCCGCCTCGATCGCGATCGGGATCAGCACCGACCAGCCGAGACAGGCCAGCCACTGGCCACCCGTCAGCGATGTCGTCATCAGCAGATCCTGCAGGAAACCCAATTCCACGGCAAGCACGGTGACGACGACCGGGATCGACAAGATCTTCAGCGCACCGAGAATCGGTGCGGTGAAACCGGATTCGGGATCGCGGCGCATCGCCAGCCCGGCGAGGGCCGAACCCAGCGACAGCACCACGAAGGTCGTCGTCATCGGCACCGAGGCGGTGTCCGTACTCATCTCGCCGGGAGCCAGCAGCATGGCGGCAAGGGCGACCGCGAACTGCAGCACACCGTAGGCCAGCCACTGCGCGAACGCGGTCCGGTTGGCGATCGGCATCGCCGGATCGCGCGGCGGCTTGTTCATCAGATTCGCCGGCGGCGGGTCGGTCATGATGACGGCGACCGGGAACAGCGTGATGAAGAAGTGCTGGAACAGCACCATCAGCGGGGTCAGCGCGACGCCGTGGTTGATGTCGAAGATGCTGGCCACCAAGAACAGCAACACCAGGGAGAACAGTTTCGACATCTGATACCGGATGTAGGACACGATTTTGTCGTAGATGGCGCGGCCGAGGCGGATCGCGGTGATCAGCGTCCCGAAGTTGTCGTCGGTGAGTACCATCTTGCCGGCCTGTTTGGTGACCTCGCTGCCCGAACCCATCGCGACGCCGATATCGGCCTTCTTCAGCGCGGCGGCATCGTTGACCGCGTCACCGGTCATCGCCACCACCGCGCCGCCGCGCTGCATCACGCCGGCCAGCCGCAGCTTGTCCTCGGGGGTCACGCGGCCGAACACGTGCAGATTCGGCAACGCCTCGGCCAACTGCTCATCGGTCATGGCTTGCAGTTCCGCGCCGCCGACCGCCCCCGGCCCCAGCCCGAGTTCGGCTCCGATCGCGGCGGCGGTGATCGCGTGGTCGCCGGTGATCATGCGCACGTCGATCCCTGCCTCGTGGGCGATGCGCACCGATTCGACCGCCTCGGGCCGCAACGGGTCGATGATGCCGACCATGCCGACGAAGGTGAGATCTTCGACCAGCGACATGGGATCGGCCCGCGCGGGGTCCTCCTGGCCGTCGAGGATCCGGACGGCGAAGGCGAGAACGCGCAGTCCCTGCTCCGACATGCTGCGCATCGCGGCGGTGATCTCGGCGCGCGCCTCGTCGATCGGCACCTCGGTGCGGCCCGGGCGGTAGGCGCTCGCGCAGCGGGCCAGGACCATATCCGGTGCGCCCTTGACCAATTCGACGAATCGAGTCCGATCGTCGACGCGCAGATGGTGGAAGGTGGCCATGAATTTGTAGGCCGAGTCGAAGGGCACCGCGGCGACGCGCGGGTAGGCGCGGCGGGTGAGGGGAGCGTCGACGCCCAGCTTGGCCGCCAGCACCACCAGGGCGGCCTCGGTCGGATCGCCGACCACCTCTCCGGTGTCGGACACGGTGGCGTCGCTGTCCAGGCACAGACCATAGGCGAGCAGGGTGAAATCCGGGACGCCCGCACCGGCGGCCTCGGTGACCGTTCCGGATGTGCTGTAGCCCTCTCCGGTCACGCCGTACCAGCGGCAGTGGAAGAACAGCGATCGCACCGTCATCTGGTTCATGGTCAGGGTGCCGGTCTTGTCCGAGTTGATCGCGCTGGTCGCGCCCAGCGTCTCGACATCGGTGAGGTTCTTGACCACGGCCTTGGCGTCGGCGAGGCGGCGGGCGCCGTAGGCCAGCATCGCCTGGACGAAGGTCGGCAGCCCGGTGGGAATCGCGGAGACGCCCATCGAAATGCCCAGCAGCAGTACCGCTGTCACATCCTGACCGCGCAGCGCGCCGATCACCACGATGATCGCCACCGCCGTCCACGCGATCACCCCGAGCAGTTTCGTCAGCGAATCCAGCTCCCGCTGCAGCGGTGATCTCGACGGGGGGACCGCCGACAGCATGGACGCGATCCGGCCCATCTCGGTGTTCATCCCGGTGTCGGTGACCACCATGGTGGCGGTCCCCCGGGTGACCGAGGTGTTCTGATAAACCATGTCCCCGCGGTCGCCGAGCGGCACGTCCGCCGCGGCTAGAGTGCCGGGATCCTTGGCCACGGGGGCGCTTTCACCGGTGAGCGCGGCCTCCTGGGTCTCCAGCGTCGCGGACGTGACGAGCCGGCCGTCGGCGGGGACGATATCGCCCGCTTCGAGCTGGACGATATCGCCGGGCACCAGCTCGAGCGCGTCGAGCTGGGCCAGCACTCCGTCGCGCACCACCCGCGCCTGCGGCGACTGCATCTTCGCCAGCGCGTCCACGCTCGCGCGCGCCACGAGTTCCTGCCGCGTGCCGAGTACGACGTTGAGCACGACCAGCACCGCGACCACGACGGCCGTCGGAATCTCGCCGATGACGACGCTGACCACCACCACCGCGACCAGCATCAGGTTCATCGGATCCCGGAGCTGTCGCAGCGCGACGGCCCACGGCGCCGGTGCGGGCTCGGCTGCTATCTCGTTGGGGCCGTAGCGTTTACGCCGCTGCTCGGCCGAGGCGGTGGTGAGTCCGGCGTGCCGGTCAGAGGACAGCGCGGTCACCACCGCGTCGGCGTCGCGGGCGTGCCAATCGGCAGGTTGGGATGCCGGTGCACCGGCCGACGGATTCCGGGGCACCGCTTGTGTGTCCGCCATAACGCTCGTCCTCTCCCTCGGCTCGCAACTCTCAGTACGGCGTCGGAATCCAGTGCAGCGGCTGCGGTGGGACGCGATAGCCGTTCGCGCTCTGCCGATCCGGTAGCACGACCTGCGGCCGATCGAGCGGCTCGTAGTCGATCCGGCCGAGGAGGTGGCTTATGATGTTGAGCCGGCCGCGCTTCTTGTCGTCGGTGTTCGCGATATACCAGGGCGCCCAGCCGGTGTCGGTGAAGTGGAACATCTCGTCCCGTGCCCGCGAATAGTCGTACCAGCGGTTGTAGGAGCGCAGATCCAGATCCGACAGTTTCCAGATCTTGCGGGGGTCGTCGATGCGGCTCTGCAGCCGCCGCGTCTGCTCGTCCTGACCGACCTCCAGCCAGTACTTCAGCATGATGACGCCCGAGTCGACGATCTCGCGTTCCACCGTCGGAATCAGCTCGAGGAAGTGCCGGGCCTGCTCGTCGGTGCAGAAACCCATCACCCGTTCGACTCCGGCCCGGTTGTACCAGCTGCGGTCGAAGATGACGACCTCGCCGGCAGCCGGCAGATGCGGCAGATAACGCTGGATGTACATCTGCGACTTCTCCCGCTCGGTGGGAGCAGACAGGGCGACGACCCGGAACACCCGTGGGCTCACTCGTGCGGTGATGGCCTTGATGACTCCGCCCTTACCGGCCGTGTCGCGGCCCTCGAAGACGAGGCAGATCCGCGCGCCGGAGGCCTTCGCCCACTCCTGCAGTGCGACCAGTTCGGCCTGCAACGGCCGCAGTAGGCGCCGGTATTCCTTGTTCGATATCGGCTCGTTCGCCGCTGTGGGTTCTCGCGCGCCGGACAGCTCCGCCGGGCGTCGCGGCGGACGGTGGGAACGCTCGGTGAGCGTGTTCCCCGGGTTGTCGGCCCGGCGCTTGCCGTGGCGGGACTTCTTCCCCACGTACTCGTCTCCTCAGATGACCGTCACTGCGCGCGTGCCGCGCGGACGGGTGCGAGACGCAGGTGCCGGTGTTCCTGCGGCCCGGATGCTGATCGATTGCCGAGCTGCCTTCTCGACGAGCAGAGGGACGAAGTCGTGTACTCGCGCATCGGAGAAGCGCTTATGGATGTCGCGCACGATGAGTTCTATGTCCCCGGGCGGGACGGACGGGTGACGCGCGATCAGTCGCTCGATGACTTGTTCGACCTGAATCAATTCCTCATCGCCGGTCATCGGTCTATCGTCTGCCCGGCGGCGATGGTCGTCAAGGCACGAATCGGGCGCGAAATTCGACCGCGCCTTGCTCTTTCGTGATTCGTCATATCCACCTCCAGTGGCGGTTCCCTGTCGTGCCGTCTGATCTGCGGTGTTCGTCTTTATACGCAGAGTTCGTGGCGATCGGACGCGGCCGACGCGGATCGGAGTAAAGGGGTCGCGTCCGGTGGCGATCGGCGAAACTTGATCGGATTTCGGCTACTTCGATCGGGTACGACGAAACGGAAAACAATCGACCGCATCAGGTGCAATCGCAATTCGAGAACGAATATCTGAAACGAGGTGACATTCGCCTCTGGCACCGCTCGGACACGGATGTTCCGCCGCTTCGGGTGGCGGTGGCGTTCGGCGAATCTCGCGGGGTCCGCGCAACGCGAATCGTCAATTAGCGATGAAGTTGCCGATGCTCGTCTTCGTGGGCTGGTTCGATGCTGCCACCCGGCGCTGCTCGCCCGCTGTGCCCGGGCGCTTCCCTAGCCGCGAGCGACGGTGTCGCGCAACAGTGTTCGGCACAGATGGTCGGCGCGGCGGGTGGTTTCCGGCTGGCGGTACTTCGGTGCGAGCGCGAGAACCTGGGCGCATGCGGTGTCGAGGGAGATGCGATGGCCCACCGACACGTACACCGGTTTGATCCCGGGCTGGGTGCGCAGCGCCCGGCCGACCACCTCGCCGTCCACCGTGATGTCGGATACCGAACCCCGCGCGGCATCGGGCTCGTCGCATCGACCCCACACCGTCTTGGCGACGCCGATCGACGGCAGGCCGGTCAGCACCCCCAGATGGCACGCCAGCCCGAAGCGTCGCGGGTGGGCGATGCCCTGGCCGTCGCAGACCAGCAGGTCGGGCGTGGTCTCGAGGCGTTCCAGCGCGGCCAGGGTGGTCGGCAGTTCCCGGAACGCGAGCAGGCCGGGCACGTACGGAAACCGCGTCGTGCCGCGGGCGACGGCGGTGTCGACGGTCGCCAACGTGTCGATATCGAGGACCACGACGGCGGCGACGACCGCGCCGGACTCGGCGTATGCCGAATCCAGGCCCGCGACGGTGCGAAATCGCGGCGGCCGCGGGTCGTGGGTGAGCACCGAATCGCGCAATCGTTCCTGCAGTGCCGCAGCCGCTTCCGGGTCGGCGGGCAGTTCGGGAGTCATCGCCAGGCGCACGGTCAGCGCCGCCCGACACGTGGTCGCGGGATGTACATCCGGTGAATCCTCCTGAACGCGGCGGTGCTGGCCGGTCTTCGGCTCGTCCACGGTAACCACCTCGGCATCCGAGCGGAAAGATGCGGATGACCGGGCATACCGGGTGGGCCGGGCAGCTCGGCCCGGCGACGGTACGGTCCTGGTCACAGTCGTTCGGCGGTGGTGGCGGACCTGAGTGCGTCGTTCACCGGGCGGGGTGTCGGTGCTCTCACAGGTCGCTCTCATACCGCCCGCACTAGACTCGGCAACGAACGGGTGCACCAGACGCAGACGAAAGTAGGCAGCCGAACGTGAGCACAGCCATCACCCTGGGGATGCCGGCCGCACCGGCGGCGGTCCTCGCACCGCGGCGTAAGACGCGCCAGCTGATGGTGGGCACGGTGGGAGTGGGCAGTGATCACCCCATCTCCGTCCAGTCGATGACCACGACCAAGACCCACGACGTGAACGCCACGCTGCAGCAGATCGCGGAACTGACCGCCTCGGGCTGTGACATCGTGCGCGTGGCCTGCCCGCGGCAGGAGGACGCCGACGCGCTGCCGATGATCGCGAAGAAGTCGCAGATCCCGGTGATCGCGGACATCCACTTCCAGCCCCGCTACATCTTCGCCGCGATCGACGCCGGCTGTGCCGCCGTGCGCGTCAATCCGGGCAACATCAAGGAGTTCGACGGCCGGGTCAAGGAGGTCGCCAAGGCCGCCGGCGCCGCCGGGATCCCGATCCGGATCGGCGTGAACGCGGGCTCGCTGGACAAGCGCATGCTCGAGAAATACGGCAAGGCCACCCCCGAGGCGCTGGTGGAGTCGGCGCTGTGGGAGGCGAGCCTGTTCGAGGAGCACGGCTTCGGCGATATCAAGATCTCGGTCAAGCACAACGATCCGGTGGTCATGGTCGAGGCGTACCGGCAGCTGGCCGCACAGTGCGACTACCCGCTGCACCTGGGCGTCACCGAGGCCGGGCCGGCCTTCCAGGGCACGATCAAATCGGCGGTGGCCTTCGGCGCCCTGCTCAGCGAGGGCATCGGCGACACCATCCGGGTCTCGCTGTCCGCGCCGCCCGCCGAGGAGGTCAAGGTCGGCGGGCAGATCCTGCAGTCGCTGAACCTGCGTCCGCGCAAACTCGAGATCGTGTCCTGCCCGTCCTGCGGACGTGCGCAGGTCGACGTCTACTCCCTCGCCAACGCGGTCACCGCGGGTCTGGAGGGCCTCGAGGTGCCGCTGCGGGTGGCGGTCATGGGCTGTGTGGTCAACGGTCCGGGTGAGGCTCGTGAGGCCGATCTGGGTGTCGCCTCCGGTAACGGCAAGGGCCAGATCTTCGTGAAGGGCGAGGTCATCAAGACCGTGCCGGAACACCAGATCGTGGAGACACTGATCGAAGAGGCCATGCGCATCGCCGACGAGATGGGTACCGACGCCGAGAACGGCGAGCCCGTCGTGACCGTCGGCTGACCGCCGGACGCGGACAGGGGAGCGGGCGTGTTGCGCGCCGGGCGCATTCTGCCCTTGGAGCCGAGCAAAGCCCCCGCACGCAGGCGTCGTTCATGGCAGGCTGGGAGCGTGCGGAGTGTGCTGGAACCGTCGCGCCGGTCACGGATTTCCGGTGCTCGTCAGCTCGCGGATCGCGATCTGGCGCAGGTGCTGGAAGTGCTGGACACCGATCCGGTGGCCGGGTGCATGGTTGCCGCGCGCCTGCAGGAATACGGCCTGGACAACCGCGGCGGCGGGGAACTGTGGACGCGGGGTACCCCGGCGGATTCGCTGTGTTTCTCCGGCGCCAATCTGGTGCCGTTGCGCGGAACGACCGACGATATGCGCGCCTTCGCCGACCGCGCGGCCCGCTGGCCGCGGGTGTGCTCCTCGGTGGTGGGCCGCCAGGAACTGGCGCTGCCGCTGTGGGAGACGCTGGAACAGCGGTGGGGTCCGCCGCGTGAGATCCGCGCCGATCAGCCGCTGCTGGCCCTCGACGGCCGGGCCCACGCCATCCCCGATCCGAAGGTGCGTCGCGTGCGCAGCGACGAGCTGGAACGGTATCTGGTCGCCGCGGTCGCGATGTTCACCGAGGAGATCGGCGTCGATCCGCGGGCCGGCGACGGCGGGCGCGGATACCGGCGCCGGGTGGCGAGCCTCATCGAGGCGGGCCGCGCGTGGGCGCGCTTCGAGGACGGTCAGGTCGTCTACAAGGCCGAGGTCGGGGCGATGTCGCGGCGGACCGGTCAGATCCAGGGCGTGTGGGTCCATCCGCAGTGGCGCGGTCGCGGTCTCGGCACCGCCGGGACGGCCGCGGTCGCCGACGCGGTGGTCGCGGCCGGGCGCACCGCGAGCCTGTACGTGAACTCCTACAATGAGGTCGCCCGCCGCGCGTACGCCAAGGTCGGCTTCCATCAGGTCGCGACATTCGCGACGATTCTCGTGGACTGAGCGCGCGGGTTTTCTCGCCCACCGTGCAAAACGAGTGTGTCGCAACGTTTACCAGCGACCGGCTGGCTACCATCGGTGGCGATGTGGAAGTCGAGATGTGCGCCGCGCGCACTGGTGCTGGGTGCGGCCGCCGCTGTCGTGGTGACGGCGAGCGCGTGTTCGTCCGGACCGCAGGGTCCGGTAGCCGCCGCCGACTCCTTCCTTTCCGCCTTCGCCCGGCAGGACGCGGCGCACGCCGCCGATCTGACCACGCAGCCCGAGAAGGCCTCGGCGGCATTGGCTTCGGCGTGGCAGAACCTGCAGGCGCAGCACCTGACCGCGCACACCGGATCCGCGCGCGTCACCGGCGACACCGCCACCGTCGACTACACCTACGAGTGGACCCTGCCGAAGGACCGCGCCTGGAGCTACTCCGGCCAGTTGCAGATGGGGCGCAGCGGCGGGCAGTGGAAGGTGCGCTGGAGCGCCTCGGACATCCATCCGAAACTGGGTGACACCCAGAGCCTGCACCTGCGCACCACTCCGGCTCCGCGGGCCCGGGTCAACGAACGATCCGGTAGCGACGTCCTGGTTCCGGGTGTGGTGCACCGGATTTCGTTCGCGGTGTCCGACGCCCCGGATCCGGACTATGTGGCCGGAGCGCTGTCGGCCGCGCTGAAACAGTTCGACGACACCCTGACCACCGACGCGATCCTGGCCGCCGCCCGGAAACAACACGGTCCCACTCTCGTCCTGGGCCTCAGCGATTGGGAATTCGACCAGGTCAGCGGACAGTTGCTGGGCCTGCCCGGAGTGATCACCGACCGGCAGTGGGATCTGCTCCCCACCGACCGGCATTTCGCGCCCGACCTGATGACGCAGATCCGCAAGACCGTCATCGACGAGGTCGACGGCAAGGCGGGCTGGAGTGTGGTCACCGTCAACGCCGACGGCGTCGATACCGATGTGCTGAAAGAGGTTGCGCCGCAACCGGCCCCGTCGTTCTCGCTGAGTATCGACCGCACCGTGCAGAATGCCGCGCAGCGGGCCGTCGACCCGCGCCGTGAGCAGACCATGATGGTGGTGATCCAGCCCTCCACCGGGGCGATCCTCGCGGTGGCGCAGAACGAGGCCGCCGACACCGACGGGCCGGTCGCGACGACCGGGCTGTATCCGCCCGGCTCCACCTTCAAGACCGTCACCGCCGCCGCCGCGATGACCGCGGACATCGCGAATCCGGATACCGTCGTGCCGTGTCCGAGCCGAATAGTGGTGGGGGAGCGCACAATTCCCAACTACGATCTGTTCTCCCTCGGCGATGTGCCGATGTCGACGGCGTACGAGCGGTCCTGCAATACGGCCTTCGCGAAGTTGGCCAGCGAACTGCCCGGTGCGGCCCTGACCGACGCGGCGGCGCGGATGGGGGTGGGCCCGGACTACACCGTGGCCGGGTTGCCGACCGTATCGGGTTCGGTGCCGCGCGCCGACGACGAGGTGGTTCGCACCGAGGACGGGATCGGCCAGGGCAGGGTGGTGGTCAGTCCGTTCGGCATGGCGCTGGTGGCGGCGACGGTCGCACACGGGTCGGCGCCGACGCCGTATCTGATCTCCGGGCACGAGACGGCCGTCCACGGCGACCGGCCGAGCCTGTCGCCGCAGGTGGTGGAGGGCCTGCAGGCGATGATGCGCAAGGTGGTCACCGGCGGTACCGCCGAGCGGATCGCCGACCAGGGCGAGGTGTTCGGCAAGACCGGTGAGGCGGAGGTCGACGGCGGATCGCATTCGTGGTTCATCGGCTATCGCGGCGATCTCGCGTGGGCGACGCTGCTGGTCCGCGGCGGGAGTTCCGACAATGCGGTCGCGGTGACCAGGGATATGCTGGCGGCTCTGCCGCCGGGGAGTGCCTGAGCCGGGGCGTGTGCGCGCCGTGCGGACGAAGATTCTTGGGGAGTCCCCGAATACACGTGACCGGACGCGCGGTGGCGTCCGGTCACGGGGGTGAAAGCGGTGACGTTCGTGAGCCGTTTATTGTCCCTGCACCTCCGTTCCACCGACGGTGGCCGAGGTCGCGTGCTCGGTCGGGGGTGACGACCCGGCCGAACCGTCTCCCAGAATCTCCACGGCCCCAGTCCCGGCGAGGATCATCCCCGCGGTGATCAGCGTGAGCGTCGAACGCTTCATGGTCTTCTCCCTTATCGGTGAGTCAGAGCCACTGGCATCGAGCCATCGGTTCGCCGACTATTAGCCGACCCGGAAAACCGTAAACCGGAGAACCGCGCGCCGACAACCCCCTGCGCCGGAACGCGCAGCGGAAAAGGGCATGAAAGCCTGGTTATACCGTCAATTTCTAATTCTGTTCAGCTCGGCGCAAGCTGGCCGACAAATGATGTTGCATCGGTTGCCCGACGGCCGCCATTCGCAGCTTGTAGTCGATCGTGTCCCCGGACAGATGAATCGAGCGGCCCAGCGCGGTGACCGATTTCGCCGTACTCGAGGTGCCGATATGAGTGGAATCGAGCTCGAGCCGCAGTCCGTCCTCGACGACCGCGATGCGCCCCTCGCAGATCTCGGTGATGCCGGTGGGGTGAGCGAGGATCAGCTCCACCCGGTCCGCGCCGGTCGAGCGCAGGTAGCCGGTTTCGGCGTGGAGCGAGCGGCCGTCGCCGGCGTGGCGGGTGCGCTGCCGATAGGTGAGGAACGGCCGGCCGACGTGGCCGAACCGGATCTCCTCGTGATAGTCGAACGGCTCGATGGTCGGATACTCCCCGTGGCCGGAGCCCCGCCAGGTGCCCAGCAGCGGAGCCAGATGGGCGATATCCGGATGGGGCGCGACGGCGGGTTGGGGTTCGAGCACGGCGCACAGCATAGTTCCCTGCGGCGCCGAGGGTGGGACGACCACGCGGCAGAGTCCGGTTCGTCCGGGACGAGACGGGGTAAGCCACGACATACACCGCGAATCGGGCCCCGCTCGCGCCGAGATCGCGCCGCGGCGGCCCGGCGTCTGGTGTGATGGACGGATGCCGACCGCGTGCGAACGGAGCGGGCGATGACAGTGCGAATCCAGCCGGTGCCGCGGCGGGGCACGCATGCCGTGCTGCGCGGCTGGTGGCTGCCGTGCTGGGTGCTGACCCGCCGCCAGATCCGGCCCTCGCTGCGCAACGGCGAGGTACTCACCGCGGTGCTGGCGCCGACGGTGTTCACCCTCGGCTTCTACGTACCGCTGAATCGGGTGATGAGCTTCGCCGGGCACGGCGCGAGCAGCTACGCCCAGTTCCTGATGCCGATGATCGTCATGCAGGCGGTGTCGTTCTGCGCGACCGCGGCCGCGTTGCGCGCGGCGGTCGACGCCCGCGACGGCCTCGACGCCCGTCTGGGGACCATGCCGATTCCGCCGATCGCGCCGCTGGTCGCCCGCACCGCCGCCACCGGATACCGCATCACGATCGCCTTGGTGGCGGCGCTGCTGGCCGCGCACGTGATCGGCTTCCGGTTCGGCGGAAGTTTCTGGGAAACAGTCGGCTTCGTCCTGTTCGCGGTGTCGGTCGGGCTGATGCTGGGACTGTTCGGCGATCTGCTGGGGGCGTTGTCGAAATCGCCGGAGGCCACCACCCAGGTGCTGATGTTGCCGCAGTTGATCCTCGGCATGGTGTCCACCGGGTTCGCGCCGGCCTCCCAATTCCCGCCGTGGATCCAGGGTTTCGCGCGGAATCAGCCGGTGTCGCAATTCGTCGACGCGATGCGGGCGCTCGCGGGTGACCAGCCGGGTTTCGCGACAGCGGTGGACCGATCGACGATCGGACCGGGTGTGGTGTGGACGGTCGCCGGGCTGCTGGTCTTCGGCGGCGGTTCGGTGGTGCTGGCCGTGCGGCGGCAGCGATGACGCGGGCGGACACCGCGGTGCGCGAGCTGGCGACCGTGCAGGCGGATACCGAGCGCTGGCGATATCTGCTGCCGCAGACCCTGGTGCAGACCGGCCGGCTGTTGCGGCGCTGGCGCCGCGATCCGCTCACGACGGCACAGATCCTGGTGTTCCCGGCGCTGCTGCTGGTGATGCTGAATACGGTGCTCGGACGGCAGATCTCCGCGTTCTCCGGCGTCGACGCGCTCTACGGTTCGGTGCCGATGGTGACCGTGGTGTCGGTGATGTCGGGATCGTTGGCCGGGGCGGTGACGCTGGGCCGCGAACGCGATGCGGGTCTGCTGGGCCGGTTCTGGGCGCTGCCGGTCCATCGCGCCTCGGGACTGCTGTCGCGGCTGCTCGCCGAGGTCGCCCGGATCGTGCTGTGCACGGTGGTGCTGTTCGCGGTGGGTATGGCGCTCGGTTTCCGGTTCCATCGTCCCGCCGCCGCGCTCGCGGTGCTCGGCGTGCCGCTGCTCTACGGACTCGGATTCGCCACCATGGTGACGGCGGTGGCGGTGTATTCGGCGAAGACGTTCGTGGTGGAGGCCATTTCGCTCGGCTCGTCGCTGCTGATGTTCTTCAGCACCGGATTCGTTCCGCTGGAGGCCTATCCCGGCTGGGCGCAGCCGATCGTGGCACATCAGCCGATGTCCACGGCGATCGACTCGATGCGCGCGCTGTCGCTCGGCGAGCCCGCGCGCGGGCCACTGTGGGCGACGGTGGGATGGTCGGTCGGTGCGATGGTCGTCTTCGCCGTGCCGGCGGCGGTCGGATTCCGGCGCGCCAGCCGGCAGTGACCGGCGCCGCGCCGGCATCGCTCAGCGCAGGCCCTCGGCGATCTCGTTGATCATCTCCGCGGAGTCGCGCGGACTCAGGGCCATCGCGCGCAGCTGGTCGAACATCACGCCGAAGCGGCGAATCTCGTTGTGGCCCTCCACGATATCGTCGCCGGCGATCCCCTCGACGTAGACCAGTTCGGGGTCGGCCGGATCGGGGAAGTCGAGGACGACGAAGGAGCCGACCATCGCCGGGTGCGCACCCGCGCCGAACGGCAGCACCTGCAGGATGACATTGCGCTTGTCGGTGTCCTCGGTGAGCCGCAGCAACTGTTCGCGCATCACCTCGGGCCCGCCGACCACCCGCCGGATCGCGGCCTCGTCGAGGACCACCCACAACTCCAGGGGATTTCCGTCGCGGGTCAGCACCTTCGAGCGCTCCACCCGGGCCCGCAGGCGCTGTTCGATCACCGACGTCTCGACCTTGGGCATCGCGGTATCCAGGACCGCCCACGCGTAGCGCTCGGTCTGCAACAGGCCGGGGATGAACGAGGTCTGGAACAATCGCGCCGACAGCGCCTCGGTCTCGAAATTGATGTAGGCGGCGTAGACCTCCGAGACAGCCGCCTCGAACGGACGCGACATGCCCGGTTTCTGCGCTTCCATGAGCAACTGCACCGCGTCGGAGCGTTGCGGTTCGCCGATGCCGTACAGGTCGAGCATCGCGGTGAGGGTGCGCCGCTGCGGGCGCGCCTGCGCGGTCTCGATCCGGTAGAGCGTGGTGACGTTGATGCCGGTGCGGGCGCTGACCACCTCCTTGCTGATCCCCGCCTGCTCACGCATCTCCGACAGCAGTGCGGCCAACCGCCGCAACTGAACCGTCAGCACCGTGCGTTTACCTGCCATCGCGCGCGTACTCCTTGTGAGATTCGGGACGCTCGAGCACGTTCCACGGATTCGGGAACGGTCGGGCGAGCATACCGCCCGTTCCGCGGGTTCCGGCGCGGTCGTTCCCACCCGGGAATATCCACGATTGCCCGGGGATTGCAGCAGGAGAACACGGGTGGAACGGAGGTCGATCGCCATGGTGCCGACGGCAGTGGAGGCGGTGCGGATCGTACGGTCCGACCAGCGATACGGCTGGCGGAACGAATGGCTCGATTCCCGGCAGTCGTTTCCCGCGACCGGGAATTTCGATCTCGCCGCCCATGCGCACGGAATGTTGCTGGTGCACAACGAGGATGTCGTCGAGGCCGGTGCCGGTTTCGACACCCATCAGCATCTGAATACCGAGATCGTGACCTGGGTGCTGGAAGGCACTGTGGTGCACCAGGATTCGGAGGGACACTCGGGCCTGATCCGTCCGGGCCTGGCCCAGCGCATGAGCGCGGGAACCGGAATCCTGCATTCCGAACGCAACGGCGCGGGGTACGGCGAGCGGGCGAACCTGCACGTGGTGCAGATGTGGATACCGCCGGACGAGGCCGGCCGCGCGCCGGGCTATCAGGAATCCGACGTCGAGGCCGACCTGTCACGCAACGAGCTGGTCACCGTCGCATCCGGAATACCTCGCCATCGCGCGGAGACGGCGATCACCCTCGGCAACCGCTACGCGGCCTTCCATGTCGCACGGCTGGACCCGGGCCGTTCGGTGCTGGTGCCGGAGGCGCCGTTCGGTCATGTCTTCGTGGCCCGCGGAACCCTCGCCTTCGAGGGCCCGGACGAGCAGACCGCCCTGTCCGCCGGTGACGCGGTACGCACCACGGGCACCGGCGGGCAACGCATCACGGCCGTGGCGCCGAGTGAGGTGCTGATCTGGGAGATGCACGCGAGTACGAGCTGATCCGGCCGGACCGGCTCAGCCGCCTGCGGTGATCGAATGCTGCTCGGCGAAGGCCTTCCGGCAGCCCGGCGCGCAGAAGGCGTAGTCGACACCGTCGTGCGTCAGGGTGAAGCGCGCGGTCGCCCACTCCACGGTCATACCGCACACCGGATCGATCACATGGCCGTCGGGCACGTCCCGGTGATCCTCGGCCGGGTGGTAGTCCTGGGTGATCAGCCGGGTGATCTCGGTTCCGGAGGTCGCATGTCCCAGCGTGCCGACATTGCCCTCGCGCAGGCCGATGATCTGCACCAGGCAATGCGGGTCCCGGGACAGCCGGTCCGGATCCGGTTCGGTCGCAGCGACGGCCTCGGTGATCGCCGCGATCAGGTGCGCGCCGAATCCTTCCGTGTTGCTCCAGGACCCGGGCACCGTCACGCGGGCCAGATAGCGCTGTGCGGTCGAGGGATCGGGACCGCCGGTCGCCCACACCTCCGGCGTGTGGATCAGCACGTGGGTCAACTCCCGGGCGCGAGCGAGGACCTGCTCGGGTGCGGATTCGCCGGTGGTCAGGGCGTGCAGGATGCGTTCGGCCAGGGCGGCGCGGCGCTCGCGCGTCGGTGTGGCCCCGGAGACGAACAGTTCGATGGTCATCATGAGCGGAATTCCTTTGCGTAGGAGAGCAATTCGTCGACCGACCACTGGTCGTCGGCGTGTGAGCCGTAATGGGCGGCGGCGATGGAGCCGTCGGAGGCGATGAGGAAGTCGCCGGGCAGGCCGAGGCGACCGCCCTGCGGTGTGCCGCGGGGCGTCGGTTGTTCGCCGCGTGCCATCGGGCCGACGGCGCTGCCGACCGCCAGCGCGATACCCGGCCACGCCCGCGGATGCAGCAGTGCGCGAGGTGCGGATTCCACACCGAATTCGCGATACAGCGCCTTGTCCGGATCGGCGATCAGCTCCAGCGGGATATCGGCGGCGTAGTCGGTCAATTCGTCCGCCGGGGAATGGAATACGGCGACCTCGCGGATGGCGGCGGCGGCGATCTCGGCGTGCCGGGTGATGAAGGTGCGCAGATGCCGGTGACAGATGGGACATCCGGCGAACCGGCGGAATTGCAGGTGGATCAGGCGGTCGGGATCCGGGACGGGAATCTCGGTGCCGGTGACCGCGGTCAGGGTCCGGCTCGCGACGGTGGTGGGTGCCGACATGAATGCTCCTCGCTATGTAGGTGTACCTCGTACGCCTACGACCAGTATGCGCGTATCTTGTACGCTGTCAATCCGTGCCCCGTCCTCGCTCGCTGACCACCGCGGACCTGTCGGCGGCGGCCCTGGCGGTCATCGACCGCGCGGGTCTGCCCGGGCTGACCATGCGTGCGGTGGCCGCCGAATTGGGCATGGCCACCATGGCGCTGTACCGCTACGTCTCCGACCGTGAGGCCCTCGAAGTGCTGATCGTCGATCGGGTGCTCGGTGAGGTCGACGTGTCCACCCCGGTCGACGCGCCGTGGCGGGCACAACTGGCGTTACTGCTCGAGCGGATGCGGGCGGCGGTCGCGGCGCACCCGGCGACGGCTCCGCTGGTGCCGCGGCATCGGCACGCGAGTCCGGCCGCGCTGCGCTGGATGGACGCCACCCTCGCCGCCCTCACCGCCGGCGGCTTCACGGGGCGGGAGCGAGTGATAGCTCAGCGGACGCTGGTGGCCTTCCTGCTCGGCTGTCTGGAGAACGAACACTATGCGGCGATCGGCGGGGCCGGTACCGCGGCGATCGCGACGCTGCCCTCGGCCGACTATCCCTACCTCATCGAAACCGCTACGCAGGCCCGGGAAATCTCGGCCGAGGAGGAATTTCGAGAAGGTATGGAGATCGTTTTGCGTGGTTTGGCGCCGCACTGAGCGGGCCGCGGGAGCTCGCCGACGCGCCGTCGCGGGTTCCGGCCACGCACGGCAGTCCCGTGAAATGATTGCCGGCACAGTCGTTCTCGAGACATCACCGCACGTCGCAGGCGTATCCTTGTTCGGGAAGACTGTGACCACACCGTGATTCCGGCAATGCAGACGCAATCTTGCGTTCTTGCATATGCAAGAGCAGAATCCGATCTACCCTTAGATTCGCCACATTCGATCCGAACTACGGACGAGCGAAATCCGGAGATCAGTGATGACGGTGCGACGATGACGACTTCGATTGCCAGTGCGTTACCAGCAGCCCCGCAATTGTTGTGCGCCTTCCAAGGTCGGCGATTCCAGGACCGCGAACTGTTGCGATCCGCTCGGGCGCTGGCCGAGCTGCACACCCGGCGCGCGCAGATCGCCGACCCGATTCTCATCGCGGAAATCGACTGCCGCCGCGGTGAACTCATCGACGACATCAACGAATGGGTCGAACGCGAACTGCCGGGCTATCGCACCGGCGTCGCGCTGCGCACCGATGTCCTCGGGCCGATGGTCGACCGCATGGCCGGCAGCTGGGTCGCCGCCAACCGCGCCATCGACCGCGACGGCGCCCGCAGCGACACCACTCACAAGCACTGGTACCACCTCGCCGAACTGGTCGACGGCTACACCGACCTCGTCAGCGGCGTCGCCACGCCGCCCGCCCGGTAACCGCAGCGCACAGCGGGCGTCACCGCCCTGGCCGCCTCCGGGGGCGGATAGTCTGAATGCATGTCTGTGCGCACCCGCAAGCCACTCGTCCCCGGAACGCTCTCGCCCGTCCGCGAGGTGCCGCGCTCGATCGAGCGGCCGGAGTACGCCTGGAAGAAGACCGTCAACGAGGGGCGCGAGCCGTGGGTGCAGACGCCGGAGACCATCGAGAAGATGCGGCTGGCGAGCAAACTGGCCGCCCAGGCGCTGCAGGAGGCCGGTAAAGCCGTCGCCCCGGGCGTCACCACCGATCACCTCGACGCGGTCGTGCACGAATATCTCTGCGACCACGGCGCCTACCCGTCGACGCTGGGTTACAAGGGCTTCCCCAAATCCTGCTGCACCTCGCTGAACGAGGTGATCTGCCACGGCATTCCGGACTCCACCGTGATCGAGGACGGCGACATCGTCAATATCGACGTCACGGCCTACATCAACGGTGTGCACGGCGATACCAACGCCACCTTCCTCGCCGGTGACGTCGACGAGGAGGCCCGGCTGCTGGTGGAGCGCACCCACGAGGCCACCATGCGGGCGATCAAGGCGGTGCGACCGGGGCGGGCGCTGAACGTGATCGGGCGCGTCATCGAGTCGTATGCGAACCGTTTCGGCTACGGCGTGGTCCGCGACTTCACCGGCCACGGCGTGGGCCCCACCTTCCACAGTGGCCTGGTGATCCTGCACTACGACCAGCCCGCCATCGAGTCGGTCATCGAGCCGGGCATGACCTTCACCGTCGAGCCGATGATCAACCTCGGCGGCATCGATTACGAGATCTGGGACGACGGCTGGACCGTGGTCACCAAGGACCGCAAGTGGACCGCGCAATTCGAGCACACGCTGGTCGTGACCGAGGAAGGCGCCGAAATCCTCACGCTCCCATGAGATGCGCGGGTCTGGCCGTCGCGGTGATGCGGTGAACGGCGCGCTGTTGGTCGCCGGCACCACCTCCGATGCCGGCAAAAGCGTGGTGGTGGCCGGGATCTGCCGCATGCTGGCGCGGCGCGGCGTGCGGGTGGCGCCGTTCAAGGCGCAGAACATGTCCAACAATTCGGTCGTCACCCTGGACGGGGGCGAGATCGGCCGGGCACAGGCATTGCAGGCGCGCGCCTGCGGACTCGAACCCAGCGTGCGGTTCAATCCGGTCCTGCTCAAACCCGGCAGCGATCGCCGCTCGCAGCTGGTGGTGCGGGGCCTCGCCGTCGACACCGTGGGGGCCCGCGACTATTTCCGGCACCGGCGTCGGTTGCGTGAGGTCGTCGCCGGGGAACTGGCCGCCCTGCGCGCCGACTTCGATGTCGTGATCTGCGAGGGCGCCGGCTCGCCCGCCGAGATCAATTTGCGCGCAACGGATCTGGCGAATATGGGTCTCGCGCGCGCGGCGGAGCTGCCGGTGCTGCTGGTGGGCGATATCGACCGCGGCGGGGTGCTGGCACATCTGTTCGGCACCGTGGCGATTCTCGACCCCGAGGATCAGCGGCTGATCTCGGGCTACATCGTCAACAAGTTCCGCGGCGACGTAGAGTTGCTGCGCCCGGGCCTGGAGCAGCTGACCGCGCTCACCGGCCGCCCGACGCTCGGTGTCCTGCCCTTCAGCGACGAGCTGTGGATCGACGCGGAGGACTCTCTGGGCACCGTCGCCGACGCCCCGGTCGGCCGGCCTCGCCCGCCGGTGGGCACCGAATGGCTGACCGTCGGCGCGATCCGGCTACCGCGCATCTCCAATTCCACCGATATCGAGGCCCTGGCGTGTGAGCCGGGGGTTTCGGTGCGCTGGGTGAGCGATCCGTCGCGCTTGGCCGGAATCGACCTCGTCGTCGTGCCCGGCAGCAAATCCACGGTCTCGGACCTGAACTGGTTGCGCCGCACTGGAATCGCCGATGCCGTGTGCGCCCACGCCGCGGCGGGCAAGCCGGTCCTCGGGATCTGCGGCGGATACCAGATGCTGGGTCGCCGCATCGACGACGAGGTCGAGTCCTCGGCCGGGCAGGTCGCGGGCCTCGGGCTGCTCGACCTCGATATCGAGTTCGCCGAACCCAAGGTACTGCGCCGCAGCGCCGGCCGAGGCGCGACGACCGGCGGCGCGGTGGCCGGAATGTCCTTGTCGGGCTACGAGATTCACCACGGCCGGGTCCGGCGCAGCGGCGATCCGGCGTGGGTCGAGGTAGCCGGGGCCGCCTCGGACGACGACCGCGGCGGCGTCGCCGAAGGCAGTGTGCGCGGTGCCGTACGGGGCACTCACCTGCACGGACTGCTCGAATCCGACGAGTTCCGCCGCGCCTGGCTGCGCGAGGCCGCCGGGCAGGCCGGGCGCACCGGATTCGTCGTCGCGCCGGACACGAGTGTGGAGGCGGTGCGGACCGCGCAATTGGACCTGCTCGCCGACCTCATCGAGAAACACCTCGACGTCGCGGCCCTCGAGCGGCTGATCAGCGGCGGGGCGCCCGCGGGTCTGCCCTCGGTGACCGTGGGCCGCTGAGCACGGCCGCCGGGTGTGCCCGTTGGCCGGATCCGGGGCCCGCGCCACCCACCTCACAGCGCTGCGATCCGAGTCATCACCGGCCGGGAACGTGGCCGAGGACATGGCGTGCGCCCGCCCGCTCCCGTGTAGCGTGGATCGGCATGGAGACCCGGCAAATCGCGGTCGGTGACCGCGCCTGGACCGTACGAGTCGGCGGGCCGGAGTCCAGGCATACGGTGCTGCTGCTGCCCGACGCCGGAGCTCCGGCCGACGTCTACGACCAGGTGTGCGAGCGACTGCACAATTCCGATCTGCGCACCATCACGGTGGAGTCGATCGACGGCCTGGACAAGGCCGCGGTGTATGCGATCCTCGACGATCTCGGCGTGGCCTGGGCCAACCTGGCCGGGTACGGCGCGGGTGCGGAACTGGCCTGGCAGCTGGGCGCGCGCGGCTTCGGCCGCTTCGTCGGACTGGTGGTGGCCGGGCGGCCGCATCCGGCCGTCGCCGTGGACGGGACCGCCGCCGATGCCACCTGCCCGGCCGTGGAGCTGCCCACCACCGTCATCGCCACCGAGGACCTGCCGCGCGCGGTCGCCGATTCCTGCGGTCGCCACGTCTTCGGCGAATTCCGCGTCACCCAGGTCGACACCGCCGATGTGCCGATCAAGGCCGATCACGAATTCGCCACCGAGATCGTGCTGCGCTCCGGTCTGTGGTGAGCGCCGGCTCGCGATAGCACCCCCGCGGCGACGCCGCCGGTACGGCGCGCATCGGCGAACACCGTGCGCGGCAACGTGATTCAGTGCGCGCCGCGGAAATCCCGCAACCAGCCCAGCCAGGCGTCCAGTTCGGTGAACGCGTGCGCGCGCACCTCCGGCGCCGACAGGAACACGTCGTGGCGGGCGCCCTCGATCGGCACGATGTTGGTGCGGCCGCCGAGACATCCCGACCAGCGCTGAATCTGGCGAACGTCGAGCACCACATCCGACACATCGGCGGCGGGGCCGTACTCGCGCATGAACTTCGTCACCTTCGAACGCAGGATCAGCGCCGGAACGCCGACGTCGAGCCCGCGATGCAGCTCCGCGTGACCCCTGCGGATGGCGCGCAACCAGCCCAGATGGACCGGGAACCCGCCCAGCGGTTTCCAATCCAGGTTGTAGTCCCATTCGCCGGAGACGCTGGTGTGCAGGCTGTCGCCGTAGGTGCTCAGCTCACCGCCGGGCAGGCGCGTCATCGCGCGCAACCGGCCGACACCGCCGATCACGGCGGTGCCGATGTGGCGGTAGTAGGCCGGGCCCTGCAGATCGAACCACGGGCTGTTGAGCACGAGGCCGGTGATGTCCTGGGCGGCGGCGTCGCGGCGGTTCAGCCACAGCGGCAGCACCAGACCGCCGGTGGAGTGAGCCATCAGCAGCACCGGCAACCCGGTCTCCTCGCGCACGATCTCGACCGCGCGGTCCAGTTCCGCGTCGTAGAGCCGCAGGTCGCTGACGTAGTGCGCGGTCTGCCCGGGGCGCCGGGACCGCCCGCACTTGCGCAGGTCGAGGGCGTAGAAGCGGTAGCCGCGCGCACTCATGTGCTCGGCGAGGTGCTTCTGGAAGAAGTAGTCGGTGAAACCGTGCACGTACAGCACGGCGCCGGCGGCCGGCTCGGCGATGTCGGGCTCGTGGCGGACCAGGGTGGCCTCGACGACCCCCTCACCATCGGGATCGGGGCCGAGTGGGATGGTCAGCTGCCGATATCCCTCGCCCAGGACATCGGGCTGCCAGGCCTGGGTGGTCGACGGGGCCAGCGGCGTCTCGTTCGTCACAGCTTCACGATATTCGACCCGCTCAGGGGCCTGCACGGCGAGCCGTGCCGAAGGTGCGTGTGTGATGGTTTCGGAAACGGGCATGGTGAGGGGCAGAATCAAGTTGAAGTGAACGGCGGGTAACCTCATTACCCGCCCACCAAGTGCCCGCGCTGGACAAGGAAGTCGATCACCCCGTGCCGAACGCTGCGATGACTGAAAAGACCGATGTAGTCCTCATCGGTGCCGGCATCATGAGTGCCACCCTGGGTGCACTGCTTCGCCAGTTGCAGCCCGACTGGTCGATCACCATGTTCGAGCGGCTGGACGCGGCCGCGCCCGAGAGCAGCGACCCGTGGAACAACGCGGGCACCGGCCACTCGGCGCTGTGCGAGCTGAACTACACGCCGCAGGCCGCCGACGGTTCGGTCGACATCACCAAGGCGATCGATATCAACGAGCGCTTCCAGGTGTCGCGCCAGTTCTGGGCCTATGGCGCCGAGAACGGCGTGCTCGCCGACCCCTCGGGCTTCATCAATCCCATTCCGCACGTGAGCTTCTGCCACGGCGCCGACGGCGTGGAGTATCTGCGCAAGCGCCACGCGGCGCTGGCCCGGCACCCGCTGTTCGAGGGCATGGAATTCATCGACAGCCCGGACGAGTTCACCCGCCGCCTGCCGCTGATGGCCCGAGGGCGCGACTTCTCCGAGCCGGTCGCGCTGAACTGGACCCAGACCGGTACCGATATCGACTTCGGATCGCTGACCAAGCAGCTGCTGGCCTACCTCGGTTCCTCGGGCGTGGAGATCGCGTTCGGCAACGAGGTGCGCAACCTGTCCAAGCAGTCCGACGGCAGCTGGACGGTCAAGGTCCGCAACACCCGCACCCGCACCTCGCGCACGATCAACGCCAAATTCGTTTTCGTCGGCGCGGGCGGGTATGCGCTGCCGCTGCTGCAGAAGGCCGGCATCAAGGAGATCCAGGGCTTCGCCGGGTTCCCGGTCAGCGGTCAGTTCCTGCGCTGCACCAACCCCGAGCTCATCGCCCAGCACGACGCCAAGGTCTACGGCAAGGCCGCCGTCGGCGCGCCGCCGATGTCGGTGCCGCACTTGGACACTCGGGTCATCAACGGCAAGCCGGGCCTGCTGTTCGGCCCCTATGCCGGCTGGACCCCGAAGTTCCTCAAGGACGGCAAGTTCAGCGACCTGCTCAAGTCGGTGCGGGCCGGCAACGTCACCCCGATGCTGGGTGTCGGCGTCACCGAACTCGGCCTGGTCAAGTACCTGGTCAGCGAACTGCTGAAGTCGCCGTCGGGCAAGGTGAACACCATGGAGGAGTTCATCCCGCGCGCCGACGGCCACGACTGGGAGCTGATCACCGCCGGTCAGCGCGTGCAGATCATCCGGCGCAAGGGCGTCGGCGGCGTGCTGGAGCTCGGCACCGCGGTGATCGCCGCCGGTGACGGCTCCATCGCCGGACTGCTCGGCGCCTCGCCCGGCGCCTCCACCTGTGTCAGCGCGATGATCGACGTGTTGCAGCGCTGCTTCCCGAGCGAATACGCCGACTGGACACCGAAACTCAAGGAAATGGTGCCGTCGCTGGGTGTGAAGCTGTCGGAGAACCAAGCGCTGTTCCATGAGGTGTGGGACTGGTCGACCAAGGCGCTGCATCTCAACGGCAGCGGCCGGGTCGACAACACGCCGATCGCCGCAGGGGTCGCGCACAGCTGAATCATGTGATAGCAAGACGCGATGATGTCAACGGTTGCGCTCAAACGGTCGTGGGCCGCGGATCTCGATACCGCGACGCTGTACAAGCTGTTGAAACTGCGCGTCGAAGTGTTCGTCGTGGAGCAGAAATGCGCTTATCCGGAACTGGACGGGCTCGATCTGCTCCCCGAGACACGCCACTTCTGGCTCGACGACGAGGGTGAGATCATCTGCACCCTGCGGCTGCTGGAGGAGCACAACAACGGCGTGAAGTCGTTCCGCATCGGCCGGTTGTGCACCACTCCCGAGGCGCGCGGTCACGGCTACACCACCCGGGTCCTGCAGGCCGCCATCGCCGAAGCCGGTTCGGCGACAGTGCGTTTGAACGCCCAGACCTATCTGGTCGACCTCTACACCAAGCACGGGTTCAAGCCCGACGGCGAGGAGTACGAGGAGGACGGGATCGCGCACATCCCCATGCGCCGGGGCTGAGTGGCGAATCCACCACGGAGATTTCGGCCCCGTACCCCTTCGTCGGGTGCGGGGCCCTCTCGTGTTGCGGGAAAAGTCAGTCGTGCAGAGGATTCGGCGCCGGATCGCTGTCCGCACCACACAATTCGCGGGCGAGCATCGTGGCGCCGGCGACCGCGCCCGGCATGAGGACGACGGCCACGAACGGTACGAGGAATGCGGCCGCCAGCGGAATGCCGAAGCCCCACACGAGCATTCGATGTGACCGCAGCATCGTGAGATGTTCGCGCAGCTCGATTCCGCGGCGCAGCATCGCGACCGCGGTCAGTTCCTGGGCCAGGAAGAACCCGGCCACGCAGACTCCGAGTACCGGGATCACCGTCTGTCCCACGACCGGCAGGAATCCGGCGCAGAACAGCATCACGCCCCACACCGCCGCCCGGATCAGAATGCGCACCCCGTCGCGGACCCCGATCCACACCTCGCGCCACAGCGGCAGTCCCGATTCCGGCGCCCGGCCGTCGGCCGACAGCGACCGATCCACCCGTTCCGACAGGGCCTCGTAGAACGGCTGGCCGATCACCAGCGTCACCGCGGTGAAGGTGATCACCGCCAGGAACATCCCGAGCAGCACCAGCAGCACGGCGAGGCCGCCGCGCAGCAGTCCGGGCCATGGCGACGTCCAGTGCGCCGCGAACGGCGTCGCCCACGCCACCAGATCCCCCGCGAACCACACCAGCGCCACCAGCAATCCCAGATACAGCGCCATCGAGATCACCCCCGGCAGCAACCCCAGCCCCAGCTCCCGCCGATGCGCCGCAGCCCACCGCTGCCCCCGCACCAGATATCCGAAGCCCCGCACCACATCCCGCACCCGCCCAGCGTATTCGGCGGGTGGGCAGCTCGCCGAAACCCCTCGTGCGGCTGTGGGAAACTGCGAGGTGTGCGCAATCTTCGAGTCGGCGTGCTCGTCTCACACAACGGCTCGAATCTGCGCGCCCTCCACCGGTCCTCCCTCGAGCCCGGCGCGCGCTTCGAGATCGCAGTCGTCATCGGCAACAACAGCGAAGCCGCGGGTCTGGCCTACGCCCGCGCGAATCGCATTCCGACCCGGCATCTCTCGGGTGCGACCCATCCCGACCCCGACGCATTGGACGATGCCATCCGTGCCGCTCTGGTCGAGCACGCGACCGAGTGGGTGGTGACCGCGGGTTATATGAAGAAACTCGGACCGCGCACGCGCCGGCAATTCGATTCCCGCATCCTCAACATCCACCCGGCGCCCTTACCACGGTTCGGTGGCATCGGCATGTTCGGCCTGCGCGTGCACGAAGCGGTGCTGGCGTCGGGCGTCGGGGTCACCGGGCCGACGGTGCATCTGGTCGACGGCGACTACGACACCGGGCGGGTGATCGCGCAGCGGGAGGTTCCGGTGCTCGCGGACGACACCGCCCAGACTTTGGCCGCGCGGGTGCTCGAGGCTGAGCATGTGGTGTTGCCACTGGTGGTGCGGCAGATCGCGGCGGGGCGGCGGCCGTAGCGCGACAGGGCAGCCCGGTGCGGGGGCGGAATGGGGCGCGCATACAGTGGGGGCGTGTCCGATTTCCGAGGTGAATCCGCATCGGCCGTGTCCGCGCATCGTGACGGTGAGGCGGGGTTTCCGTTCTCGGCGGTGGTGGGGCAGGAGCAGCTGCAGCTGGCGCTGATTCTGTGCGCCGTGCATCCGGGGATCGGCGGGGTGCTGGTGCGCGGAGAGAAGGGGACCGCGAAATCGACCGTGGTGCGGGCGCTGGCGCAGTTGTTGCCGCCGGTGACCGACGAGGGTGGGCAGCGGCCGGCCCGGCTGGTGGAGTTGCCGGTGGGTGCGACCGAGGACCGGGTCGTGGGATCGCTGGATCTGGAGCGGGTGCTGCGCGACGGGGAGCAGGCGTTCCGGCCGGGACTGCTGGCGGCGGCCCATCACGGTGTGCTGTACGTCGACGAAGTGAACCTCCTGCACGACCATCTGGTCGACGTCCTGCTCGACGCGGCGGCGATGGGTCGGGTGCATATCGAACGTGACGGCGTGTCGCATTCGCATCCGGCCCGGTTCGTCCTGGTCGGCACCATGAATCCGGAGGAAGGCGAACTCCGCCCGCAGCTGCTGGACCGGTTCGGCCTCACCGTCGACGTCGCGGCCTCGCGCGATGTGGACGTGCGGATGGCGGTGGTGCGCCGCCGGCTCGACTACGAGGCCGATCCCGACGGCTTCGCCGCCGCCTACGCCGCGGCCGATCGCGATGTCGCCGAGCGCATTCTCGCCGCCCGCGAACGCCTCGCCGAGGTGGCGCTCGACGATATCGAACTGCGCCGGATCGCCGCGCTGTGCGCCTCCTTCGACGTCGACGGCATGCGCGCGGATCTGGTGGTGGCGCGGACCGCGACGGCCCACGCCGCCTGGCGCGGAAGTGACTGCGTGACAGCCGAAGACGTGCGGATCGCCGCGGAACTGGCGCTGCCGCACCGCCGCCGGCGCGATCCGTTCGACGAACCGGGCATCACCGACGAACAACTCGACGACGCCATGCGGGAAGCCGAACAGGAGGCCGAGCGGGCCCGCTCCGAGCAGAGCCGTGCGGAGAACGAATCTGCGAGCGGCGCAGCCGATTCGGAGAACGACCTCGAGCGTGGGTTCGAGGGCGATGCGGACACCGACGGAGGCCCCGAGAACAACGGTTCCGACGGCGGCCCCGACGACCAGGGCCCCGACGACGACGGCCCCGCCCCACCGGGCGGCGGCCCGCGCGGCGGCGCCCGCGAGGGCAGTGCGGGGGCGCCGGCGAAATCCGCTGCCCGCCCGCCCCACTGGGAGATACCGGGAGTCGGGGAGGGTGCTCCCGGGCGCCGATCACGCGCCCGCACCCGGCACGGCCGGGTGGTGCGATCGGTCACCGACACCTCCGCGGGCCTGCATCTGCTGGGCACGCTGTTCGCCGCCGCGCCGCATCAGCATGCCCGCGGCCGCGTCGAGGGCCCGCTGACACTGGAGGCCACCGATCTGCGTGGCGCGTATCGCGAAGGGCGCGAAGGCAATCTGGTGGTGTTCGTCGTCGACGCCTCCGGATCGATGGCCGCCCGCGACCGGCTCTCGGCCGTCACCGGAGCGGTGGTCGCTCTGCTGCGCGACGCCTATCAGCGCCGGGACAAGGTCGCCGTGATCACCGTGCGCGGCAGCGAGGCCGAACTGGTGCTGCCGCCGACCTCCTCGGTGGATATCGCGGTGCGCCGCCTCGCCGGCCTGCGCACCGGCGGCAAAACCCCACTGGCACAAGGATTGCTGAAGGCGCGCGAGGTGGTGGCCCGCGAACATGTCCGCGATCCGCAGCGCCGCGCGATGGTCGTGCTGCTCACCGACGGCCGCGCCACCGGCGGTGTCGACCCGATCCCGCGGGCCCGTGCGGCCGCCCGCCTGCTGGCCCGCGACGGCGTGGCCGGCGTGGTCGTGGACTGTGAACGCGGCATGGTTCGGCTGGGTCTGGCCGCCGAGTTCGCCAGGGAGCTGCGCGCCACCTACCTGCGCCTCGGCGAGCTCACCGGCGATTCGGTCGCCGCCGCGGTGAAGTCCGGATTGCCGCATCATCTGGCGGCGTGAACGTTCGTGCCACCATCCGCGACCGTTCTGATCGTGGCACGGCCGGACCCGCACGGCCGGGCGGGTGCGCGGATGTGGGAATGTGATGCGTAGGTGCTCGACCAGGAGGATGCAGCGATGCCGAAGGGCGTTCCGGAGACGATTCCCGACGACGGGCTGACCACTCGCCAGCGGCGCAATCAGCCGGTGCTCGCCGTGCACACCGGGCCCGGTAAGGGGAAGTCGACCGCGGCGTTCGGGATGGCGCTGCGGGCCTGGAACCAGGGTTTCGATATCGCGGTCTTCCAGTTCGTCAAGAGCGCGAAGTGGAAGGTCGGCGAGGAGGCCGCCTTCCGCACCCTGGGCCGGCTGCACGAGGAGACCGGCACCGGCGGCCCGGTGGAATGGCACAAGATGGGCGAGGGCTGGTCGTGGACCCGCAAACAGGGCAGCGAGGACGACCATGCCGCGGCGGCCCTGGCCGGTTGGCGGGAGATCGCGCGCCGGCTGGCCGCCGAACAGCACCGCTTCTACGTGCTCGACGAGTTCACCTATCCGCTGAAATGGGGGTGGGTGGACGTCGGCGAGGTGGTCGAGACGCTGCGGAACCGGCCCGGCAATCAGCACGTGGTGATCACCGGCCGCGACGCACCGCAGGCGCTGGTCGACGCGGCGGATCTGGTCACGGAGATGAGCAAGGTGAAACATCCGATGGACGCCGGGCGCAAGGGCCAGCGAGGTATCGAGTGGTGACGGCGGCCGGCCGATGACCACTCCGGCCGTGGTGATCGCCGCGCCCGCGTCGGGCAGCGGAAAGACCACGCTGGCAACCGGTTTGATCGGAGCGCTGCGCCGCGCCGGACATCGCGTCGCGCCGTTCAAGGTGGGGCCCGACTACATCGATCCGGGCTATCACGGTCTGGCGGCCGGGCGGCCGGGACGCAACCTGGATCCGGTGCTCGTCGGTGCCGAGCGGGTGGTGCCGCTGTACCGGCACGGCAGCGCGGGTTGCGATGTGGCCGTGGTCGAGGGCGTGATGGGCCTGTTCGACGGCCGGATCGACGCCGAGAACCCCGCCCCCATCGCCGAGGGCTCGACCGCGCAGGTCGCCGCGCTGCTCGGCGCCCCGGTGCTGCTGGTCGTCGACGCGCGCGGCCACAGCCAGAGCCTTGCCGCCCTGCTGCACGGCTTCGCGACCTACGACAGCGGTATCCGGCTCGGCGGCGTGATCCTCAACCGTGTCGGCAGTCCGCGCCACGAACAGGTGCTGCGCGGCGCCTGCGCCCGGGTCGGCCTTCCGGTGCTGGGCGCACTGCCGCGAATGGACGAATTATCTGTTCCCGCAAGGCATCTCGGGCTCGTCCCTGCGGTCGAGCACGGCTCCGCGGCGCATACGGCGGTCGAGGCCATGACCGAACTGGTCGGCGCGCACATCGATGTGGGCGCGGTCGCGCGACTGGCCGCCGCCGACGTGAACGGGCCCGCGTGGGATCCGATCGGCGAAGTCGCGGCGGCGGCCCCGCACCTACAGTGGCGGGGCCCCGGCGTGAGCCGGACCGCCCTCGACGGCCCCGAGCCGGGCGAAGACCCCGGCCCCGCCGGTGCCGCGCTGCTCCTGGACAGCACGGCGCCTACCGTCGGCAGGTCCGACAGCTCGGCGCCTGCGATCGGCACGTCGCGGATCTCGGCGGAGACGGCGGGGCAACAACAGTCCGGCGAGCCGGAGACGCCGATACCGATGTCCGCCTCGGGCAGCGGAGTGCGAGAGCCCGCGCCGATCATCGCGATGGCCGGCGGTCCGGCGTTCACCTTCGGCTACGCCGAACATCGGGAACTGCTGATGGCGGCCGGAGCGCGGGTGGCGGTCTTCGATCCGTTGCACGAGCAATTGCCCCCGGGGACAGCCGGTTTGGTCCTGCCCGGTGGCTTCCCGGAGGAGCATGCCGCCGATCTGGCCGCGAATACGCCACTGCTGACCGCGGTCGCCGAGGCCGCCGCCCGAGGCATGCCGATTCATGCCGAATGCGCGGGCCTGCTCTATCTGACCCGCTCGCTGGACGGGCACCGCATGGCCGGAGTCCTCGATGCCACCGCCGAATTCGGACCGCGCCTGACCCTCGGCTACCGGGATGCGGTGGCATTGGCCGATTCGGTGCTGTGGCGCGCGGGAGAACGCGTGCGCGGCCACGAATTCCACCGCACCCGCTTGGTCAGCACGGGATCGCACCCACCCGCCTGGGGATGGCGCACCGACGACGCCGCGGTCCGGGAAGGTGCGGTGGCACGTCAGGTGCATGCGTCCTATCTGCACACTCATCCCGCCGGGAACCCCACGGCCACAGTTCGTTTCGTCGCGATGTGCGAACAGTTCGCCACCGCGCACGCCGGCGTGTGACGGCGATGGGCGAGCTCCCGTCGGAACGAGCCGCCGGCGGACCGCTGTATCCGGCGTCGCGGCGTGCCGAGCGGGTCGACGATCATCTGCGGCGGCCGGGCGAGGAGGCCCCGATGAGCGAGGCGGTGGTCGTGGGCTTGGGGGCGCGACCGGATCCCGCGGCGGAAGCCGTTGTGGCCGCCGTGCGGGAAGTTTTGGGGAACAGCACGATTCGATGTCTTGCGACGATCGATCGGCGGGCGGAGGAGTCGGGAACCGTCGCGGCCGCCGCCGCATTCGGGGTGCCGGTGATCGGATTCGGTGCGGACGAACTGGCCCGGGTCGACGTCCCCCATCCGGGCCACCACGCGGCGGTCGCGATCGGCACGCCCAGTGTCGCCGAAGCGGCCGCGCTTCTCGCCTGGCGGCGCTGGGGACAGCGCGGGCGGCTGATCGTGCCCAAGACGGTCGTCGGCACGATCACGGTCGCTGTCGCCGAGCAAGCGTGAACACGGTGGTGCGAAACCTGTTGTCCGGCTGTGCGTTACACGCAGGCGCCGCCGAGGGTCGCGGTCGTGACGATGGTGTATCCGGCGACCGGTGACAGTTCCGGCAGGCCGTCGTAGTACACCGCGCTGACGACGTGCTCGCCCGGCCGGTCGGGCACCCAGCCGATGCTGGCGACCCCGTTGACCACCGGCGCGGTGCCCACGATATTGCCGCTGATCCCGGAAAGGTGACTGAAGAAGTCGACGTTGCCGTGGGTGACGGGGCTGCCGTCGGGGTTGCGCACCGTGGCCACCGCGTTCTGGGCGCAGCCCACCAGCGCCCCACTGACCGGGCTCAGCGCCGACCCGGACATCGATACCGCGATCGTGGGCGCCACCGTCGCACCGGCCGGGGCCGCTCCCACGACCGGAAGCAGCGCGCCCATCAGCGCACCGGCGGCCAGGACCAACCCGGCACGCGTACGTGCGCGCCACGCCCGCCCGGAAGACAGCGCCGGGCCCGGGAAAACCTGGGAGGAACCACGCGAAACACGGAATCCGCTCATCGTGCCTGCCTCTCGCTGTGCCGTCCCGGGCCGACGGCCCGGCGTCGATCCGTCGGAGGGTACCTGAGATCCAGATCACATCGGATACGCCACGCGGAGCCGCCCCGACATTGCGGTACGCGGAGCGGGCGCGAGTTACGGCGCGACCGAGGTCCAATCGGCGAAGCCGGTGGGGTCGTGGCGGCCGAGGCTGCCGTGTTCGAACAGTCCCCAGCCCTCGGCGTCGCCGCACCGTGCCTGTCCGACGTGGTCGATCACACCCCACGGGATGCGCCCGGCCACCGCCGGATCCGTCAGGTCGTAGCTGCTGCTCGACGACCAGTCGCGGCCCTTCCACTGGCCGTGCAGCCAATCCGGATCGCCGCCGTAGCCGCAGCCGATATGCAGCGGAATGCAGGTGTGGGCTCGCACTTCCACGGTGAGCGGCGAGCCGTCGCCGGCGGTCATATCGAGCCGCGCGGACACCGGAATGCGTGTGCCGGAACGGTATTCGATGTGCATGCGGGGCCAGCCGAGCTGTTCGACCCGCCCGTCCGGCCACACCCGCACGGCATCGTTGAGGGTGCGGAAGCCGTCCGGATTCTCCTGCACGATCACCACGATCGCGAAGTCGTCGAAGCGCAGCGGCACATACAGCCACCAGAATCCGGCCGCCGGTTCGCTCGCATCGCGCCCGGGTGGTTCGGTCTCACCGACCGGCCGGATACCCCAGGACCGGTCGCGGGTCCCCATCCAGACGTCGGGGTCCACGGCGATGTCGTCGCCGTCGACGTGCAGTGTCCCCGACCAGGAGCCGACCTGGGCGAACCGGGAGGCGTCGATGATCGGCCGGCTGCCGGTGTGGATGAGATGCGGCTGCTCCTGGACGGCGGGGAACGAACCTTCCCAGGTGAGGTCGAGGGACAGGTCGTCGTGCTCGCAGATCACCCGGACGCGCCGCAGCGGTTCGATCACCTCGATGCGATAGCCGCCGACGCTCATGTTCAGGTCCCGCGGCGGCAGTGCGTCCGAGAACCGCACCGTCCGCAGGGTATCGCCACGGCGCACCGCGGCGTACGCGTCGATCACGCCGAGGTTCGGATAGACGCCGAAGCCGGTGACCAGCATCGTGCCGCCGCTGCGGTCGTGAGCGTTGAAGTAGCTGCGGTCGTAGAAGTTTCGGTCGGTGGTGGCCGCGCGCGCCAGTGACAGCGGCGTCTGGTGCACCGGATATTCGTCCAGCGGAACCGGCGCCTGCTGAGCCGGATGTCCGTCGATGCCTGTCATCGGTCTCCTCGATCCCACTGGTAGGTGCCGTCGAGCAGGGCCTCGAGGGCCGCTCGGTGCATCACGTAGTCGTCCCGGTCGTCGGTGTCGGTGTCCTCGCCGAAGTGGATCATCCGCCGTTTGATGCGCGCCATCACGATGCCGTGCCGCAGCGCGGCGTAGACCAGGTACCACTCCAGATCCCGCAGGCGGTGGCCGGTGAGCCCCTCGTAGCGCGCGACCACGTCGTCGCGGCGCAGATAGTCCGGCAGGCCGGGCTGGTCGAAGCGGGTGGCGATGTCCTGGAAGAAGCGATGGATGAAGATCAGCCACGCCACGTCGAGTTCCCGCGGGCCGAGCGTGGCCATCTCCCAGTCCAGGACCGCGACCGGGTCGAATTCGTCGAAGATGATGTTGCCCGGCCGGGCATCGCCCCAGTTCAGCACGTCGGGCCCCGGATCGGCGGGCCAGTGCTGCTCGAGCCAGTCGAAACTGCGCTCCAGCAACGGGATTCGATAGCCGTCGTCGGCGAGCGCCCACCGGTACCAGTGGCGCTGGGCGTCGAAATGCCGGCGCAGCGACGAGCCGGCGCCGGCCAGGGCGGGGAATGTCGCGGCCGGGTCGGCGATGGCGTGGACCCTCGCGATGATGTCGACCGTGGCGTGGGTGATCCGCATCCGCTGCTGTGGGGTGGCGTCGAAGACCCAGCCGACGAACACGTACGGCGGATTGTCCTCCGGAATCCGCCCGTTGATCCGCTCCATCACGAAAAATGGTGTGCCGAGCACGGATTCGTCCGGTTCGAACCAGCACAGTCGCGGCACCGGCACATCGCTGTGCGCGCCGACACCGGCCATCACCGCGTACTGGGTGTCGAGGTCGTAGGTCTCGAAGACCGGGAACGAGCCCTCCTCGGGTGGCATCCGTGCGACGTAGGAGCCGGTCTCCGTGCGGCCGTCGCGCTCCCAGCTCGCCTCGAACATCACCGAGGAGCTGGACATGCCGCCCGCCTGCGGCCGCGACAGCCCCGTGAGCACCGGCGCCGTGGCGCCGGTGAGCTTGCCGGCCAGCCATCGGGTGAGTCGCTCGGCGAGTTCGTCGAGATCGCGAGCGCTGGTGGTCAGTTGCCGCCGCTGCCCGGGGTCGGTATCGGATTCGCCCGACATTGCGGACCTCCTGATGGGATGAAAATGTCTGTGCGCCAACTCTTTACGCACCGGCACGGCGATATCCGGCCCGGTGAGGGGCGGCGTGTGGATGAAATGTAACGCGTTCTAATGCGCGGTGGCGCGAAATCGGCGGCGAATTTTTCGCCGTTCCACTGACCGGGATCCGGTTTGCCGGCGGTGCGCGCGAACGGTGCGGGGACCACCGACCCTGACATTCGTGCTGCCACGTACGCCGCGCGGAGTACCGGCGAATCGGGGTCCGGCCCTGAGGACTTTCGCCGCAGGCCCTCGTAACGTCGTGCACCGATCCGCGCACCCCGGTCGCTTCGGCGCCGGCGGCACTGCCTGTGCGCCGGAGCATTCGGGGAGAGGAGTGGGTAGTGAGTGTCATGGTGGCGCAGGCCGAACCGCCGCGGCTGGAGCACGAATCCGAGACGGCGGCGGGCTGGAAACCGCTCACCCGGGTGGCCTTTCGGTTCACGTTCCTGTACTTCGGGTTGTTCTGTCTGATCTATCCGCAGATCGTCTTCGCCTTCACCGGCTGGTTCGGCCGCTGGCTCGACGCCGACGCGGTGTTGTGGCAACCGCGCTTGCTGCGCCCGGTGCTGGAGTGGGTGGGGCGCACGGTCTTCGGAGTGCATCCGGTGCTGAGTCCCAACGGCAGCGGTGATCAGACGATTCTGTGGGTGCTGGTGTTCTGCATCCTGGTCGTCGCCCTCGCGGGCACGCTGATCTGGACGTTGCTGGACCGCCGTCGCACCGATTACCGGCGCCTGGCCGGGTGGTTCCTGCTGTTCCTCCGGTTGTGTGTGGCCGGTCAGATGCTCAACTACGGGTTCGCCAAGGTCATCCCCACCCAGATGCCCGAACCGATGCTGTCGACGTTGCTCGAGCCGTACGGCAATCTGACCCCGATGGGGGTGCTGTGGAATCAGGTCGGGATGAGCCCGGCCTACGAGATCCTGCTCGGCTCCGCGGAATTGCTGGCCGGGATACTGCTGTTCGTTCCGCGCACGGCGACGGTGGGCGCGATGCTGACGCTGGTGAGCATGGCGCAGGTCTTCGTGCTCAACATGACCTTCGACGTGCCGGTCAAGATCCTGTCCGGACATCTGATGCTGATGTCGATGGTATTGCTCGCGCCGCAGGCGCGGCGGCTACTGGATGTGCTGGTGCTCGATCGCCCGGTTGCGAGCTCGACGGCGCCGTACCCGTTCCGCACCCGGAGGGCACGATGGATCGCGGCGCTGGTGCAGGTCGGCATCGGGGTCTGGGTGGCGGTGGCTCTGACCCACGTGAGCCTGCAGTTGTGGGACGAGGGTCCGGGCCGGACGAAACCGCCGCTGTACGGCATCTGGCAGGTCGACGAATTCAGTCGCGACGGGCAGCCGGTTCCGCCGCTGCTCACGGACCCGGACCGGTGGCAGCGCGCGGTATTCGACGTCGCCGGCGTCATGCAGTATCAGCGAATGGACGGGACGCTGGTGCCCATGCAGGTGCGAGTAGACACCGGCGCACATCGCCTGGACCTGCATGCCGTGCCCGCCACCGCGGGACACTCCGTGACCGCCGGCGGCTTCGCGTACGACCAGCAGGGCCCGGACCGGCTGCGGTTCACCGGAGATCTGGACGGACATCCGGTGACGGTGACCTTCCGGCGTCAGGACCCGGACGCCTTCCCACAGCGCAGCCGCGGCTTCCACTGGATCCAGGACGCGCCCGGGGAGTGAGGTCAGCCGGCCGCCGCGCCGATCTGGTTGGCCCAGTGCGGATTCGGGGCGTAGAACTCCCCGGTGCCGGGGGCGAAGGCGGCCGCCGCCCCGGCGCATCCCCACAGCCGCGCCACCAGCCAAGCGGTCGGATAGCCGAGGTAGCCGTACACGCCCGCGGTACACGGCGACGAGGCCCGGGCGCAGTCCGGTTGCCCTTGAACGTCGTTGTGATTGGGGCCGACCAAGGTGCCCCACACCTTCGTCACCGATCCCGGGGTGGCCTCGTAGTAGTCCTGGTTGGACTGCAGTCCCGGAAGTGCCCACAGCTTCTGCGAGGGGGAGATCAGCGCGTCGTCGGAGCCGTTGACGAAGAACACCGAACCGCCGCCCAGGCGGCGAGTGTCGGTGCAGCTCAATCTGTTCGAGCAGAACGACTGGGCGGGCAACTCGATCGGCACGGCGGTGCGAATCAGCCCGCCGGAATCGATCATCGCGTTGAGCACCCCGGTGGCGCCTTGGGAATGACCGACGGCGCCGATCGCCGCGGTGTCGAGCCGATCGTGGAACACGCTCGCCGGATCGGCGGCCCGCTCGACGAGGTATCGCGCCGCCCCGGCGATGTCGACGCCCGTGCCGGTACTGCGATTCTCGGTCGCGATCACCACGAATCCCCACGAAGCCAGATGCCGCAGCAGATAGGCGTATTGGCGAGGTTGGGCGGCCGTGCCGTTACCCCAGGTGATGATCGGATGGCGGGGGCCGCGCGCGGCGACATCGGTGGGATACCAGATGTCGTAGGCGGCGCCGGTGCTGTCGCAGCAGCCGAATTCGTAGTGCTCGGTGACCTGCCACGGGCCGGGCTCCAGGTAGCGGGCCTCGGTCGGGCCGCTCGCGCGGTAGGGGTCGGCCGCGTACGCGGTGGCGGCCACCGCGGCGGCGACCGCGACCGTCACCAGCACGGTCAGAACCTGCAGCACGGCTCGTCGCATGTTCGCAGCATAGAACCGGGCCGGACACACCGTGACGGAACGACGGCCGGTGGGAATGAGTGTGCGTGGCAGCGGGTTGTGCCGTGGCATGGGTGTAGAACTCTCCGACGACCTGAAGAAGATCCTCGACGACACAAAGGTTTTCGCCACGCTCGCGACGATCGGCCGCGACGGGCAGCCGCACCTGACCGTCACCTGGCTGCTGCGGGAGGGGGAGGAGTTGGTGTACTCCACCACCGTGTCGCGTCAGCAGTACAAGAACGTGGTGCGCGACCCGCGGGTGACGATCATGATCAACCCGCCGGACAATCCGTACGTCTACGCCGAGATCCGCGGCACCGCCACCGTCGTCCCCGATCCGGAGAAGGCTCTGCCCGATCGGCTGTCGGTGAAATACACCGGCCTGCCCTATATCGAATTCAATCCCGCCTCCGTCGACGACGCCGAGCGAGTGGTCGTGCGGGTGACCCCGGAACGGATCAACGGCCGGCTCTGATGCGACCGAATTCACCTCGTGTGATTTTGTGAGATGAGTCTCGACTGTGATACGGCGAGCGTTGCAGAGCCGGTGTAACCCCTGCAGGATGGCGGGAGCGGCAGCTTCCGTCGCGCCAACTTCGCAGGTAGAGGGAGTTTCTCTTGGCTTCGTCAGGTCGCAGACAGAGTAGACGCACGACGCGCCGGTCCGGGATGCGCGCGGCAGCCGCGGGTGCCGCCGCACTGGCGTTGCTCACCGGCACGGGTACCGGTGTCGCCGCCGCCCGGCCGGTCGGCGCGTTCGACGTCGGCGGGGCGATCGAGAAGGAATACGACCGCGCCGGCGGCGGCGCCTTCTTCGGCAACCCGACCGGACCGGAATCCGACGCGAACGGCGGCAAATTCCAGGTCTTCGACCGCGGCTGCTCGATCTACTGGTCCGTGGGTACCGACGCCCATGCGATCTGCGGTCTGATCCGCGACAAATGGGGTTCGATGGGCTGGGAGAACAGCGCCCTCGGCTTCCCGCTCACCGACGAGGCCCAGGCCGGCAAGGACGGCAAGGCCCGCTTCAACCAGTTCCCCGGCGGCGTGATCTTCTGGTCGGCGAGTACCGGCGCGCACCCGGTCTGGGGTTCGATCCTCGGCATCTGGAACGGCAACAACGCCGACCGCGGCCGATACGGCCTGCCCACCAGCGACGAATACGACTACAACGGCGGCAAGGCCCAGGATTTCCAGGGCGGCCGGATCACCTGGAAGCCCTGATCTTCCGGGCATGCGGCGTCGCGACGGGTGATTGCGGAGTTCCCCCGGCCACGCCGTAGGCTGAAACCTTGTGCCGAATACGACAGACGACCAGCAATCCGGTGACCCGAACTATGTCGTCGGGCTCGATCTGGCCGGCCGCCGCGTCGTCGTCGTGGGTGGCGGCTCGGTAGCCCAGCGCCGGCTCGGACTGCTCATCGCGAGCGGAGCCGATATCGAGGTGATCAGCCGGACGGTCACTCCCGCGGTGGAGGCGATGGCCACCTCCGGTCAATTGCGCATCTCCCAGCGGGCCTACGCCGATGGCGATCTCGACGGCGCCTGGTACGCGATCGCCTGCACCGACGAGCCCGAGACCAACGCTGCCGTGGTCGAGGAAGCCACCCGCCGCCGCATCTTCTGCGTGCGCGCCGACAATGCCCGGCTCGGCACCGCCGTGACTCCGGCCAGCGCCCGTTACGACGGGCTGACGCTCGCGGTGCTGGCCAGTGGACGGCACCGTCGTTCGGCCGCGGTGCGGACCGCGCTGCTGGAAGCCCTGCAATCGGGCGTGGTCATCGACGACTCCGAGCCCGTGGCGCCCGGTGTCGCGCTGGTCGGTGGCGGTCCGGGCGACCCCGATCTGATCACCGTGCGCGGCCGTCGGCTGCTGGCCCGCGCCGATCTGGTCGTCGCGGACCGGCTGGCGCCGCCGGAACTGCTGGCCGAACTCGGACCGCATGTGGAGGTCGTCGACGCGGCGAAGATCCCGTACGGCCGGGCGATGGCGCAGGAGGCGATCAACACCGCCCTCGTCGAGGGCGCCAAGGCGGGCAAATTCGTCGTCCGGCTCAAGGGCGGCGACCCGTACGTATTCGGCCGCGGCTACGAGGAACTCGAGGCGTGCGTGGACGCCGGGGTCCCGGTGACCGTGGTTCCCGGTGTCACCTCCGCGATCTCGGTGCCGGCGCTGGCCGGCATTCCGGTGACCCACCGCGGTGTCACCCACGAATTCGTGGTGGTGAGCGGGCACATTCCGCCCGATCACCCGGATTCGCTGGTGGACTGGCCGGCCCTGGCCCGGTTGCGCGGCACTCTCGTGCTGCTGATGGGGGTGGAACGCATCGAGAAGTTCGCCGCCGCACTCGTCGACGGTGGCCGCGCCGCCGATACGCCCGTCACCGTCGTGCAGGAGGGCAGCCTGCGCACGCAGCGGATCGTGCGCGCGGATCTGTCCACGGTCGCCGAACGCGTCCGCGCCGAGGGCATCCGGCCGCCGGCGATCATCGTCGTCGGCCCGACCGCGGGCTTCACCGCGGGCGCGCCGGATGCCGTCGAGCAGGCCGGTTAGGCCCGCGGTGCGTGCCCGGGACAGGGGCACAGCCCGCTCGAGCGACCCGCGGAAAGCGCGAGTACGCGTTGGGCTGGCCGGTGCCGATATCCGTTACAGTGAGTCACTGTGCTCGATAACCCCGCTGCGACGATGCAATATCCGGTGACGAAGCGGGCCTTCGGGCTGCCGATCCTGGTCCTGTCCGGCCTGCAGTTGATGGTCGTGCTGGACGGCACGGTCGTGATCCTGGCGCTGCCGGCCCTGCAACGCCATCTGGGCCTGACCAGTTCGGGCAGTGCGTGGACGGTGACCGCCTACGGCCTCACCTACGGCGGGCTGATGCTGCTCGGCGGGCGCCTCGGCGACTCGTTCGGTCGCAAAAAGATGCTGCTGCTCGGTGTGTCGTTCTTCACCCTCGCCTCACTGCTGTGTGGGCTGGCGCAGAACGAGGCCATGTTGATCGGCGCGCGGGCCCTGCAGGGCACCGGCGCCGCGATCGCCGCACCCGTGGCGATGGCGCTGGTGGTCAGTACCTTCGCGCCCGGACCGCCGCGCAATCAGGCGATCGCCATCTTCGGGTCGATGATGGGCGTGGGTTCGGTCGGCGGTCTCGTCGTCGGTGGCGCCCTCGCCGAATGGAACTGGCGGCTGATCTTCCTGATCAACGTGCCGATCGGACTGTTGATCATCCTGGGCGCGGCGTTCCAGCTGCACGATTCGGCCCACCATCGACTGCCCCTGGACGTGCGCGGCGCCTTCCTCGGCACCCTGGGCTGCGTCGGTGTGGTGTTCGGCGCGACCGAGGGGCCCGATCTCGGCTGGACCAGCCCGTATGTCATCGGCGCGCTGATCGCCGGATTGCTGCTGCTGGTGGCGTTCGTGCTGGCCGAACGGTCCGCCGTCAATCCGCTGCTGCCGCTCACTCTCTTCCGCGATCGTGACCGCTCGATCACGTTCATCGCCCTGCTGCTGGGCTCCGGCGTCCTCGGCGCGATGACCTATTTCGTCGCGCAGTTCCTGCAGAACGTCGTCGGCTACAGCCCGCTCGTCGCCGGTCTGGCCTCGATCCCGTTCACGATCGGCGCCGGCATCGGCACCGGCGTGGCGTCCAAGGCCGCGTTGATGATCCGGCCGCGGTGGCTGCTCGCCGGTGCGGCGGCCGTGCTGGCCGGGGCCCTGTTCTTCGGCTCCACCCTGGATCGCTACGTCGAATATCTGCCGACGCTGCTGGTGCTGCTGGCGGTGGTCGGTATGGCGATCGGTTTCGTGATCGTGGTCGGGCCGCTGTGCCTGCTGGTAGGCGTACCGGTGAACGAGGTCGGCCCGCTGTCGGCGATCGGCCAGATGATCCTCACCCTCGGCACCCCGTTCGCGGTCGGCCTGCTGACGCCGCTGGCGGCCTCGCGCACGCTCTCACTCGGCGGCCGGACCGATCGAACCTCGAATCTGACGCCCACCGAGGTGGCGGCGCTGTCCAGCGGTTACACCTTCGTGTTGCTCATCTGCGCTATCGGCGCCGTGATCATCGGGCTGCTGGTGCTCACTCTGCGTTACACCCCGCAGCAACTCGCCCAAGCCCAGCACGCGCAGGAGGAAGCGCAGCAGGTATAGCCGTCTCGGCGGCGCGCGCGTCTCAGCGGCGATCGAACAGTTCCAGTAATTCGGTCCTGCCGAAGACGGTCGCCGATTCCCGAGCCGACGGTGTGCCCGCATCCGGATCGGCTCCGGCCGCCAGCAGGGCCTTCAGGATGTCGTCCTCGCCTTTGAACACCGCTCCCGCGGCCGGGGTCTGGCCGCGGTCGTTGGCGCGATCGGGATCCGCGCCGCGTTCGAGCAGTGCGGTCACGGCCGTCTGCTGCCCGTGGTAGGCGGCCAGCATCAGCAAGGTGTCGCCCTTGTCGTTGCACAGATTCACCGGGACGCCCGCGTCGATATACGCCGCGAGCGTCGCGGCTTCGCCCGTGCGGGCCAGCTCGAAGAGCTTGGTCGCGAGTTCGACCAGGTCCGGATCCACACCGTCGGTAGGCACGGGCCATTACTACCACGGCGGGGCGACGGTCCGGCGAAGCGGCGACCTGCCTCCGATCGGTCCGGCGCGCGGCGCCCGATCAGTTGTATGAGCGCGCGACCCCGTCGAGAAGATGTTCCAGGGTGTCGTAGGTCGGAGTGTCGACGACGTCGACCACATCCGGAGCGACCGGAATGTGGTGTTCGGCGGTGACGGCGGTGAACTGGGACGGATCGGCGGTACGGAAGCCGTGCTCGGCGGCCAGGCGCTGCAGTTCGGGATCGGTGCTCAGCAGCTGCCCGACCCGGTCGCCGGTAGCGGTCAACGGGACCAGCGTGTGCCGGGACAGGACCGTCGGAGACGGGTACAGCATCACCGCGTCGGCGGGCAGCTTGCCGGCGACGGCGGCCTCCACGAATTGCGATTCGTAGCCCCACACCATGGGCGTGGGACCCATTCCCGCAGTGAGGTATTCGCCGAACGGACCCGCGCTGGAATTCTCGGTGTACCCCTGTTTGGTGAACAGCCGCGACACCTTCGACAGCACGAAATTCTCGGCGGCCGGACCCTGCACGATCGCGTCGTCGTTGGCGACGTAGGCGGCCACCGCCAGATACATCGCCGCCGAATTGGAGGTCCGCGGATCGGTGGTCGAGATCAACACGTTCTTGCGCACCGGATAGGCGGTGTTGGCCTCCAGTTGATCCCACTGGGTGCCTTGCTGCGTGAGATCGAGATACCGCCGCATATCGAAGGCGGGCACAGTCCCCGGACGGGCGATTCCCGCACGTGCGAGCAGGTCCACGATCGGCCGGAAACTGGCGACCACCATCGGCGAGGAGAACGGCGTGTATTTCGCGGTGATCCCGCGTTCGCGCTGAATTCGTTCGGCGGCCAGGCTGCTCGACGGAAAGGCGAAGTCGTCACCGTCCAGCTTCACCGACGTCGCGATCTGCCGCGATCCGGCCGGGTCCACCTCCAGCCGAATTCCCTTGCGCGCCAGTGCGTCCACCACGCGGGGATCGGTGAAGAAGCCCATTTTCTCCGACCCGACCACGCCGTGCGCGGTGATCAGCGCGGGAGCCGGGGCGGGGGAGCCGCTGTCGCCGCCGCGAAAGCCGAAGGCCACAACGAGCACGACGACTACGACGACCACGGCGGCGGCTACGGCCAGGACCCGTGGCTGTCGCAATGCGGTTACCAGGCCCGCTGTGCCCGCTCCACCGGAGGCCGGGCTCGTCGCGGCCGCGCGCTCCGGTTCCGGTTCTGCTGCAGCGTCACTCGCGGACGGTGTGGCGGCCACGATCTCCTGTTTCGTCGGTTCGACGGGGGAGTGGCCGGGTGTGACCGCGACGTCGGATGTCGCGGAACCCGTCGGCGAGGCGAGGTCTTTCCGCTCGTCCGCCGTGGACTCGACCGGAGCCTCAGCGGCTACGGCGGGAAGCGAATCGTGTTGGTCTGTACTGCTTTCGATGACGTCGGTACCGGGCAGGTCGGGGTCCGGGTCGCCGCTGTGTGCGATGTCGCCGGGGCGCGGCGAATCCGCCTCGCCGGGTGCGGGTTCCGAGGCGTCGGCGTCTTCCGCGACGGTTTCGGTCGCCGATTCCGCGACGGCGCTCGGGACGTCATCGGCAGGCGCGGGCATGTCATCGGCAGACGCGGCGTCGGCGGGCACGGAGGTCGCATCGGCGGGCGCAGGCGCAGCGTCGGTAGGCGCGACTTCGGTGGGCGCGGCGTCGGTGGGCGCGGCGTCGGTGGCGTCCTCCTCGATCGAGGGCGCCGACACCCGTTCCGGAACAACCGGCGCATCCGCGTAGTCGAGTTCGTGCGAACGGTCGTCGGCCTTGGGCTGCGGAGGGGTGTGCTGCAATTCGCGGCGCACGATGCGTTCCACCAGAATCGGCACGAAATCGCGGACGGCGTGGCCGTCGAAGCGCCGGCGCACCTGGCCGACCATTTCCTCTACCAATTCCGGGGAATGGCTGCTGCCGTAATGGCCGACCAGCCGATCGGTCAACTGACGCAGTGCCTTTTCTTCACGGTCGGTGGCGTCACCCACGCCGAACTCCTCGCCCAATCGCATCCCAACGGCAGCGGTCGGCCGGCCGCGCCGGAAATTACGATAGCGAGCCGGAATGCCCGTTCCGTGCCAGCGTGTTTCGGCCCGATGACGGTGAAATGCGCTGGTGGAGAGGCATTTTCCGGCGATTGTTCCCGTGGCTGGGCAGGCGCTATTCGGCTCGAATTACGTCGGCGGTCACCGAGAATTCACTCACGTGAGGACCAGCAGTTCGCTCGACGACGCGATTTCCACACGCAGCCCGGCCTTTTCGGCGATCCGCGCCAGTGCGCGGATATCGCCGGGCTCGGCGCGAGTCGACACCAGGGCCCGTGCCAGCAGCCCCTTGTGATGCTTGTTGAAATGGCTCACCACCGTGCGGCTGCCGTCCGGGCGTTCGGTCAGTACGGTCGCGGTCACCGCGCCGGGCAGCCGCCCCAATTGCTGATAGGTCCCCGAACGCAGGTCGACGACCAGCTGACCGGCCGTGGCCTCCCGCAATGCCGGGGCCAGCACCGGTTTCCACAACGACGCCAGCGTCGGCAGGCCCGGCAGTTTCGAACCGCCCGACAGCCGATACCCCGGAATCGCATCCCCCGCGCGCACGATCCCGAACAGCGCCGAGCCGATCGCCAGCCGCGCCTCGGCGCGAGCGCGCTGCGTCTTGGTCAGCGAACCGGCGTCGAGCGCGTCGTAGAGCACGCCGGTGTAGCGCCGCAGCGCCGGTGCGGTCGCGGCGGTCCGCAGCGTCGCGTTGCGGGCGAGCGCGGTCTGCAAACCTTCCGCGCCCGCGCCGGTCGCCTTTCCCAGCCCCAATGCCACCCGTGCCGCCTCCGGGTTCGCGGACAATTCGATCAGCTCGGTGATCAGCTTGTCCCGCACTGCGGTGAGCTGCGGTAACCACAGGGAATCCAGATCGAGCGGACCGAGATTTCCGCCGTCGGACTTGGTTTCGGAAGGAGGCAGAATCACCAGCACGAGCCGATACGGTAATGCCCTGCAGGCATCCACGCAGCAGCGGCTAGTCTGTGCATCCGTGATCACCCGTCTCTCGCACCTGTTCCTGCGCACCCTGCGCGACGATCCCGCCGACGCCGAGGTGCCCAGCCACAAACTTCTGGTCCGCGCCGGATATGTGCGCCGGATCGCGCCGGGCGTCTATTCGTGGTTGCCGCTGGGTTTGAAGGTGCTGCGCAAGATCGAGGACGTGGTGCGCCAGGAGATGGACGCGATCGGCGGCCAGGAGATTTCGCTGCCCGCGCTGCTGCCGCGCGAGCCGTACGAAACCACCAACCGCTGGACCGAATACGGCGACAGCCTTTTCCGCCTGCAGGACCGTAAGGGAGCCGACATGCTGCTCGGACCCACCCACGAGGAATTGTTCGCCCTGACGGTCAAGGGTGAATACAACTCCTACAAGGATCTGCCGGTCACGCTCTACCAGATTCAGACCAAATACCGCGACGAGGAACGGCCGCGCGCCGGAATTCTGCGCGGACGCGAATTCGTCATGAAGGACTCGTACTCCTTCGATCTGGACGAGGACGGCCTGAAGGCCAGCTATGCCGCACACCGCCAGGCATATCAGCGGATGTTCGCCCGGCTCGGGATCGAATACGTGATCGTCGCCGCCACCTCCGGCGCGATGGGCGGCAGCGCCTCGGAAGAATTCCTGGCCAGCAGCCCGATCGGCGAGGACACCTACGTGACCTGCCGCGAATCGGGATACGCGGCCAACGTGGAGGCCGTGGTGACGCCCGCGCCGCCGGAGATCCCGATCGAGGGGCAGCCGGCCGCCGTCGTGCACGACACGCCGGGCACGCCGACCATCGCGTCCCTGGTCGACTGGGCCAACGACGCCGGTATCGCCGAACAGTACGGCCGCCCGGTGACCGCCGCCGACACGCTCAAGAACGTCATGGTGAAGCTACGCCACCCCGACGGCAAGTCCGAGATCGTCGGCATCGGCGTGCCCGGTGACCGCGAGGTCGACGCCAAGCGGCTGGGCGCGAGCCTCGAACCGGCCGAGGTGGAGTTGCTCACCGACGAGGACTTCGCCGCCAATCCGTTCCTGGTGAAGGGATACATCGGCCCGAAGACGCTGCTGGACAACGGTGTTCGCTATCTCGTCGACCCGCGCGTGGTGACCGGCACGTCGTGGATCACCGGCGCCGACGCCTCCGGCAAACATGTCGTGGGACTCGTCGCGGGTCGCGATTTCACCCCCGACGGCACGATCGAGGCCGCCGAGGTGCGCGACGGCGACCCCTCGCCCGACGGTCGCGGTGTGCTGCACTCGGCGCGCGGTATCGAGATCGCCCACATCTTCCAGCTCGGCTACAAGTACACCGACGCCTTCGAGGTGGATGTGCTCGGTGAGAACGGTAAACCGGTCCGGCTCGTCCAGGGTTCCTACGGGGTCGGCGTCTCCCGGATGGTCGCGGTGATCGCGGAGCAGATGCACGACGAGAAGGGGCTGCGCTGGCCGGCCGAGGTCGCCCCCTTCGATGTGCACGTCGTCATCGCCAACAAGGACGAGGCGGTCCGCACCGGAGCCGAGGAGGTCGTCGCCGGTCTGGACGCCCAGGGCGTGGACGTCCTGTTCGACGACCGCACCGCCTCACCCGGCGTCAAGTTCAAGGATGCCGAATTGCTCGGCATGCCTTGGGTTCTCGTCATCGGCCGGGGCTGGGCCGACGGCAAGGTGGAGTTGCGTAACCGCTTCACCGGCGAATCCGAGGACATCCCGGCGGACGCGGCCGTCGATACCGTGCTCGCGAAGATTCGCGGCTGATCGCCCGAGTGCACCCGGTCGCTGCGATCGGGTGCATCCGGCCGGCGACCCGCGCTACGGCAACGGAAGGCAGGAGCTACCGGTGTTCAGGCCGCTGCCCACGACGTCGCGATGAAGGTCACCGTGCCGGCGGCCGGGCGGCCGCTCGGGCTCAGGGCCGGCCCGGGAACGGTGTGGTAGCGGGATTCACGCCCAGAATCGACTGCCAGGTGGCCAGGCGGACGGCGCATTCGGTGAGGGCCTCGATGCCGATGCGGCGGCGATCCGGGGTGGTGGAGTGTTCCACGACCGCGCGCCAGGCCACCGCCGTGTCGGTCTCCACGGTGACGGCGAGTTTGGCCGCGGGGATGGGATCGTCGACCGGAAACGGCGGGGTGTAGGCGGCGGCGGGCGCCGGAACACTCGCACCGGCCGCCTTCAGCGCGTCGACGGTGGCGTCGCGGCGGGCACGGTGGGCCGCGGTGAACTCGGCGACGACCTTCGCGCGCTCCGGGGACGCGTAGGCCGCGATGAGGCCGTAGGCGTAGACCGCGGTGTATTCGGCGTTCAGCGCGTCGAGCAGCGCCTGCTGATCGGTACTCACGCTGTGTCCTTTCTGGCGTGTGCGGGGCGCTGCGTGGTGACGCTGCGCTGCCGCCTCCGCGCCTGATCGCTCACGCCGGCACCACCGCCACGTGGGCGCCGCAGCAGGCGCTGATCGAGGCGAGCAGGCCGGCGCGATATCCGGACAGGGTCGCGGCCAGCTCGGCCGCGGAGTGCTGGGAGTCCGTCAGCCGGGCCCGCAGCGCGGCGACGCTCGGCGGCGGGGTGGGGGCGGGCGGTTCGGCGACGGGGGGAGTCGCGGATTTCGGCTTGGTGCCGTCGCCGTATACGCCTACCGCGCGGTCGATTTCGGTGCGCAGCGCATCGGCGTGCTGGGCACGCTGGGCGGCGACGACGGTCAGCGCGGCGGTGTGCTCCGGTGCGGCGGCGATGGCCGCCTTCGCCCACACGGCGTCCGTACGCGCCGATTCCTCCTGCGACACAAGCACATCCGGTACCGACGGCTTGTCGTCCGAACAGGCCGCGACCGCACTCACGGCGACGAGCGCGACCACGCCACCTCCGGCCGAGCGCAACAGCGAGCGGCGGTCGAGGCGTGGGGGAACGGTCCGATCCGGCGGCACCGGAATCACATCGAGACGGCTGGGCACGCCTACATCGTGCCAGTGATCATCACGCGCCCCCGCGCCCAGCCCGCCGACATGCCTCGCTCGCGCTCGCTCGCGGCCGGGCCGGTCGGCCGTCTGCCCTGCTGAGCCCGGGTGCCACCGGCGGTGCACGCCCGCACGTCGCCGGCGGACCCGCCGAGGGATGCTTCCGGACGGACGCGCGGGGGCGCGGCGGCCGCTCCGTCCCGGCGCACCCGAGACCGTCCGGCGGACCGTGGGCGCGCAGCGGAACCCGACCCGGGCCGACTCGACCGGGTTGGCTGGTCCTTTACACTCTTGCAGCGCGTTACGCTAGACCTCCGGCGGAACAATCCGCGGGACATGCGCGCCGACCATGCCGTACCAGGACCAATACCGCGTCACAACTGAACCAGGAGCCGCCCCATATGCCGATGCCGACCGAGGAAAGGGTGAGCCAGCTCGTTGCTGGGCTCGTCGAACGCCGAGGGCTCGACCTCGAGGGCGTGCACATCACGGCCGCGGGCGGCCCGCAGGCGCGAGTGACGGTGACCGTCGACGGCGACGAGACCGTCGATCTGGACACGATCGCGGAAGTCAGTTCCGAGATCTCGGAAGTGCTCGACGACGCCGCCGATCTCGGCGAAACCCCCTATCTGCTGGAAGTGACCACTCCGGGTGTCGACCGCCCGCTGACCGCCCCGCGCCACTGGCGACGGGCTCGCGGCCGCAAGGTGCGGGTGCGGATGCGGCCGGGCGCGCAGGCCCCCGAGGGCGCGTCCACCTTCGACGCCCGCGTCGGCGCGAGCACCGACACCGACGTGGCCCTGGTGCTGGGCGGTAAGCGCGCGCCCCACCGGGTGAGCGTGGCGTTGGCGGATATCGAATCCGCGGTCGTCCAGGTGGAGTTCTCCTCACCCGGTGCGGCGGAAATGGAACTGGCCGGGGGCGTGGCCGCGGGCCGCCCGGAACCGGGCGCCACCGATCAGGCCGTCGATCCGGCCGCATCCGCCGCCGGGGGAGAACACGTCGCCCGGGGAGAACACACAGAAGTTGCGCCGACCGAAGGGATCGTGGAATGAACATCGAAATCGAAGCCCTGCGTGCGATCGTCGCCGATAAGGGAATCTCGATGGAGACAGTGCTCTCCGCGATCGAGTCGGCTCTGCTGACCGCCTATCGGCACACCGAGGGCCACGAGCCCAACGCGCGTATCGACATCAATCAGAAGACCGGCGTGGTGCGGGTGATGGCCACCGAGACCGACGCCGACGGCAACGTCGTCTCCGAATGGGACGACACCCCGGAGGGCTTCGGCCGCATCGCCGCCACCACCGCCCGCCAGGTGGTGCTGCAGCGCCTGCGCGACGCCGAGAACGAGAAATCCTTCGGTGAGTTCTCGACCCACGAGGGCGATATCGTCGGCGGCGTCGTGCAGCGCGATGCCCGGATGAACGCCCGCGGCACGGTCGTGGTGCGCATCGGCAGCGAGGCCAACGGCGCCGAGGGCCTGATCCCCCCGGCTGAGCAGGTACCCGGCGAGACCTACGAGCACGGCGATCGCATCAAGTGCTACGTCTACGGCGTCTCCCGGGGCGCGCGCGGCCCGCAGATCACGCTCTCGCGCACCCACCCGAATCTGGTGCGCCGGCTGTTCGCGCTCGAGGTGCCCGAGATCGCCGACGGTTCGGTGGAGATCGTCGCGGTGGCCCGCGAGGCCGGCCACCGCTCCAAGATCGCGGTGCGCTCCACGGTGCCCGGGGTGAACGCCAAGGGCGCGTGCATCGGCCCGATGGGCCAGCGCGTGCGCAACGTGATGAGCGAGCTGGCGGGCGAGAAGATCGACATCATCGACTGGGCCGAGGATCCGGCCGCCTTCGTCGGGAATGCCCTGAGCCCGTCGAAGGTTGTCTCGGTCACGATCGTCGATCCGGAGGCCCGTGCCGCCCGGGTCGTGGTCCCCGATTTCCAGCTGTCGCTGGCGATCGGCAAGGAAGGTCAGAACGCCCGGTTGGCCGCGCGATTGACCGGTTGGCGCATCGATATCCGCTCCGACGCCGCCCCCGACGTGGCCGGATCGCAGCGGCCGCACGCCCAGCACGGGTAGGCGGCGGCGAGACGGCAGTGCGAGTGCGGGGGTCAACGAGGGGCTGGATGCGGAGATCGGGACATGGCAGCGGTACAGTGGACACAGGCTCAGCGCGAGTCTTCGGTATCCGCACTTTCCGCCCAGGTCGGTGCTCGGGTGAGAACCCGAACTCCCGGCCCGGTCCGGACCTGTGTCGGATGCCGGAAACGCGAGCTGGCCGCCGATCTGTTGCGGGTCGTGGCGCAATCGCCCGGCAGCGCTCCCGACAGGGACGCCGTCGTCGCGATCGTTCCCGATCCGCGGCGCAGACTGCCCGGGAGGGGTGCCTGGTTGCACCCCGTTTCGGCTTGTCTGAGCATGGCAGAGCGGCGCCGAGCGTTCGGCAGAGCGCTACGAGTGTCCGGAAAACTGGATATCTCAGCCCTGGAGCACTACGTCGAGAACAGGCACGAGCACTCATGAGCACACCGTGAAGTACCAACGATGAACGGCCATCGAAGATAACCCGAGGTCGTGCGGGCGTCCTGACCCCTGAACGGGGAGCAAGAGACTGTCGCGCTCGACCTCTCAGTGAGGAGAGCAGTGGCAGGCAAGGCCCGCGTGCACGAGTTGGCTAAAGAACTCGGTGTCACGAGCAAAGAACTACTCGCAACGCTCAAGGAGCAGGGCGAGTTCGTGAAGTCGGCGTCGTCGACGGTGGAGGCACCCGTCGCACGTCGGCTGCGGGAGTCGTTCGCGGCGAAGTCCGCCCCGTCCAACGGCTCCGCGAAATCCTCCGCGAAACCCGGTCCCGCCCAGGTACGTCCGGCCGCCAAGCCGGCCGGTGGCGCGACCCCGGGTCCGCGTCCCGGCCCGCGTCCGGCTCCGGCTGCGGCTCAGGCCGATTCGGCCCCCGTGGCCGAAACCCCCGCGGCGGCAGCGCGTCCCGATGCGGTGAAGCCCGGTCCGGCCGTCAAGCCCGGTCCGAAGCCGGCCGCTCCCGCGGCCTCCGCCGGTGCGGCGCCGTCGGCGTCCGCCCCGTCGGCTCCGGCGCAGCAGCCCGGTGCCCGTCCGGCCCAGGGCTCGCCGCGTCCCGGTCAGCCGCGCACACCGGGTGGGCAGCAGGGTGCGCCGCGTCCGGCGACGCCCGGTCCCAAGCCCGGTCCGAAGACCCCGCGGGTGGGCAACAATCCGTTCTCCTCGGCGCCCGAGCGCCCGGCGCCGCGTCCGGCTCCCGGTCCGCGTCCGGGGCCCGGTCAGGGTGCGCCGCGTCCGGGTCAGGGCGGTCCGCGCCCCGGCCAGGGTGGCCCGCGTCCGGGCCCGGGTCAGGGTGCGCCGCGTCCGGCCGCCGGTCAGGGCGGTCCCCGTCCCGGTGGCCCGCGTCCGTCTCCCGGCTCGATGCCGCCCCGGCCGAATCCGGGTGCGATGCCCGCTCGTGCGGCCCGTCCGGGCCCGTCGGCGGGTCGTCCGGGTCGCCCCGGCGGTGCGCCGGGTGGCGGTGGCGGTCGTCCCGGTGGTGGCGGCGGCGGTAACTACCGCGGTGGCGGCGGTGCCGGTGGCGGCGGTGGCGCGGGTGCGCCCGTGGCCGGTGGTTTCCGCGGTCGTCCCGGTGGCGGCGGTGGCCGTCCCGGCGGTGGTGGCGGTCGCGGCGGTGCCGCGGGTGCCTTCGGTCGTCCCGGTGGCGCCCCCCGCAAGGGCCGCAAGTCGAAGCGGGCGAAACGCGCCGAATACGAGAACATGCAGGCACCGTCGGTCGGTGGCGTGCGGCTGCCGCGCGGCAACGGCGAGATCATCCGTCTCGCCCGCGGCGCGTCGCTGTCGGACTTCGCCGAGAAGATCAACGCCAACCCGGCCTCGCTGGTGCAGGTGCTGTTCAACCTCGGTGAAATGGTGACCGCGACCCAGTCGGTCAACGACGAGATCTTCGAGCTGCTCGGCGGCGAGATGAACTACGTCGTGCATGTGGTCTCGCCCGAGGACGAGGACCGCGAGCTGCTGGAGAGCTTCGACCTCAGCTACGGCGAGGACGAGGGCGACGAAGGCGACCTGCAGGTCCGTCCGCCGGTCGTGACCGTCATGGGTCACGTCGACCACGGTAAGACCCGACTGCTGGACACGATCCGCAAGACCAACGTCCGCGAGGGCGAGGCCGGCGGTATCACCCAGCACATCGGCGCCTACCAGGTGCTCACCAACGTCAACGACGAAGAGCGCCTGATCACCTTCATCGACACCCCGGGTCACGAGGCGTTCACCGCCATGCGTGCCCGTGGTGCCAAGGCCACCGACATCGCGATCCTGGTGGTCGCCGCCGACGACGGCGTCATGCCGCAGACGGTGGAGGCCATCAACCACGCGCAGGCCGCGGATGTGCCGATCGTGGTGGCGGTCAACAAGATCGACAAGGAAGGCGCGAACCCGGAGAAGGTCCGCCAGCAGCTCACCGAATACAACCTGGTGGCCGAGGAGTACGGCGGCGACACCATGTTCGTCAACATCTCGGCGCGTCAGGGCACCAATATCGAAGCTCTGCTCGAGGCCGTGGTGCTGACCGCGGACGCCGCACTGGACCTGCGGGCCAACCCGGATATGGACGCCCAGGGTGTCGCCATCGAGGCGCATCTGGACCGCGGCCGTGGTCCGGTGGCCACCGTGCTGGTGCAGCGCGGTACCTTGCGCGTCGGCGACTCGATCGTGGCGGGTGACGCCTACGGCCGCGTCCGCCGCATGGTCGACGAGCACGGCGAGGACGTGGATGCGGCGCTGCCGTCGCGTCCGGTGCAGGTCATCGGTTTCACCTCGGTGCCGGGCGCGGGTGACAACCTGCTCGTCGTCGAGGAGGACCGCATCGCCCGCCAGATCGCCGACCGGCGCAATGCGCGCAAGCGCAACGCTCTGGCCGCGCGCAGCCGCAAGCGGATCAGCCTGGAAGATCTGGATGCCGCTCTGAAGGAGACCTCGGAGCTCAACCTGATCCTCAAGGGCGACAACTCCGGTACGGTCGAGGCCCTGGAAGAGGCGCTGCTCGGCATCGAGATCAGCGACGAGGTCCGGCTGCGGGTCATCGACCGCGGTGTCGGTGGTGTCACCGAGACCAACGTCAACCTGGCGTCGGCGTCGAACGCGATCATCATCGGGTTCAACGTCCGGGCCGAGGGCAAGGCCACCGAACTCGCCAACCGCGAGGGTGTGGACATCCGCTACTACTCGGTGATCTACCAGGCCATCGACGAGATCGAGAAGGCCCTCAAGGGCATGCTCAAGCCGATCTACGAAGAGGCCGAACTGGGTCGCGCCGAGATCCGCGCGGTGTTCCGCTCCTCGAAGTTCGGCAACATCGCGGGCTGCATGATCACCTCCGGGACGGTCAAGCGCAACGCCAAGGCCCGTCTGCTGCGCGACAGTGTGGTGATCGCCGATACGACGATCCAATCGCTGCGCCGGGAGAAGGACGACGCCACCGAGGTCCGCGAGGGCTTCGAATGCGGTATGACGTTGGGCTACAACGACATCAAGGAAGGCGACATCATCGAGGCCTACGAGCTTCGGGAGAAGCCGCGCGACTGAGTCGTCCACAGTGAACGAACGTCACGTTCGGTGCAGGCATTGACCGGACGTGACGTTCGCTTCGCCGGGCGCTGTGTCGCGACACGTGAAGAGGTGAGCCGTTGTTCGTCGGTGCGCTGGAGTTCGACATCCTGCTCGGCGATGTGCACTCGTTGAAGGAAAAGCGGTCGGTGATCCGCCCGATACTGGCCGAACTGCAGCGCTTCGGCGTCAGCGCGGTCGAGGGCGGAGATCACGATCAATACCGCCGTTCACAGCTGGGCGTCGCACTGGTCAGCTCCGAGATGGGACATCTCACAGCGGTGCTGGACAAGTGTGAACGCCACGTGGCGGCCCGTCCGGAGTTACAGTTGCTGGCAGTACGCCGCCGCATCTTCGGACCCGAAGACTGAATGACAAGTGAGGAGGGCCCGCCATGGTGGATCAGGCCAGGGCACGCCGACTCGCGAAGCGGATCGTCTCGATCGTCGGGACGGCGATCGAATACGAGATCAAGGATCCGCGGCTGCGTTTCGTCACCGTCACCGATGCCAAGGTGACCGGTGATCTGCGGGAGGCGACCGTCTATTACACGGTGATGGGTGAAACCCTCGCCGCCGAACCGGATTTCGCGGGCGCCGCGGCCGGACTGGAGAAGGCCAAGGGTGTGCTGCGGTCCAAGGTGGGCGCGGCCACCGGGATCAAGTTCACGCCGTCGCTGAGTTTCGTCCTCGACACCGTGCCGGATGCGGCGCGCGAGATGGAACAGCTGCTGGCGAAGGCCCGTGCGGCCGACGAGAAGGTGGCACAGGTCGCGGCCAACGCCACCCATGCCGGCGACGCCGATCCTTACAAACCCGACCCCGACGAGGAAGACTGACCGCGACGGCGGTCGACGCGGTGGACGGGCCGGGCTCGCGAGGCGGTTCCGCGGTTCTGTCGCCGGTGAGTCGAGCGCCGGAGAATCGAGCTTGGAAATGACAGCTGTGACGTCGTCGGCGGATCCGGCCGCGGCCGTCGAGGTATTGGCGGCCGCGCGTTCGGTGACCGTGCTGTGTCATGTGCAGCCGGACGCCGATACCGTCGGCAGTGGACTGGCACTGGCGCAGGTGCTGCATCGGCGCGGTGTGCCGGTGCAGGTGTCCTTCGCCGAGCCGGCCGAACTCCCGGCATCGATGCGCTCGCTGCCCGGCGTGGAGTTTCTGGTACCCCCCGCACAGGTGGCGGAGCGAGTGGACCTGCTGGTCACCGTCGACTGCGGCAGCGTCGGGCGCCTGGGCGTACTCGCGGACCGAATCGACGGCGCCGCAACCACTGTGGTGATCGACCACCATCGCTCCAACACCCGCTTCGGTGATGTGAACCTGATCGACGAGACCGCGGAGTCCACCACCAGTGTGCTGGCGCGGCTGTTCGACGCCTGGGGTGAGGAGATCGACCGGGACATCGCGCACTGCCTGTTCGCCGGTCTGGTCACCGATACCGGGTGCTTCCGCTGGGGCGGTCCGGGCACCCATCTGCTAGCCGATCGTTTGCTGGCCACCGGAATCGACGGCGCGGGAATCACTCGCACGCTGATGGACACCCATCCCTTCGGCTGGTTGCCGATGTTGTCGCGGGTGCTCGGATCGGCGCGACTGGAACCGCGGGCGGCCGGCGGCGCCGGACTGGTCTACGCCTTCGTCCGCAGCGACGACTCCGACGGATTGCGGTCGGAAGAGGTGGAAAGCGTCATCGACGTCGTCCGCACCACCGCCGAGGCGGATGTGGCGGCGGTATTCAAACAGTCCCGCACCGACGCCGGCTGCTGGACGGTATCGCTGCGCTCGCGCGACAGCGGTGTCGGCACCGGCGATGCGGTCGACGTCGCCCGGGTCGCGACCGGTCTGGGCGGCGGTGGCCACCGCTACGCCGCCGGCTATACGACATACGGGACGTCCGAAGATGTGGTGGCGGATCTGCTCGCGGAATTGGCCCCCGGCCGGGAGAGCTGAGCATGGGACGCGGCGGGTGGCCGGTAGCGGTCCCCGCGGACGTTCGCCGCGGTCTCCGAGGCCGGGTCTGACGGCATGGTCGAGACACATCCCGAAGACGGTGTCACGGCCGTTGCCGGCGCCGCGCGCCACGATGCGGGTCCGCGGCGCATCCTCGGCATCGCGATCCCCACGCTGGGAGTGCTTGTCGCCGAACCGATCTACCTTCTCTTCGATATGGCGGTGGTGGGCCGGCTGGGAGCGCTGGCGCTCGCGGGACTCGCCGTGGGTGGCTTGATACTCGGTCAGGTCAGTACGCAGTTGACGTTCCTGAGTTACGGGACCACCGCTCGCTCCGCACGCCGCCACGGCGCCGGTGACGAACGAGGAGCGGTTGCCGAAGGGGTGCAGGCGAGTTGGCTCGCGATGGCCGCCGGACTGGCGATCGTCGTTGTGCTGCAGGTGTTCGCACGACCCGTCGTGGATGTGATCGCGGGCGGCGCCGATATCGCGGACGAGGCGTTGCGCTGGTTGCGGATCGCGCTCTTCGGAGTTCCGTTGATCCTGCTGACCATGGCCGGTAACGGCTGGTTGCGCGGGGTGCAGCAAACGCGGCGTCCGCTGGTGTATGTGATTGCGGGACTGGTTGTTTCGGCACTGTTGTGCCCGCTGCTGGTGCACGGCCTGCTGGGGGCGCCCAGGATGGAATTGGCCGGATCGGCCGTGGCCAATGTGGCCGGGCAGGTCGTCTCGGCCGGGCTGTTCGTGGCCGCGCTGGTGCGCCGGCGGGTGCCGCTGCGGCCCCGTCCGCGAGTCATGCGGGCGCAGGTGATGCTCGGCCGGGATCTGATCATCCGGAGTCTGGCGTTCCAGGCCTGTTTCGTCTCCGCCGGTGCGGTCGCCGCCCGGTTCGGCGCCGCCTCGGTGGCGGCGCACCAACTCGTGCTGCAGCTGTGGAATTTCCTTGCCCTGACCCTGGATTCGCTGGCCATCGCGGCCCAGACCCTCACCGGTGCGGCGCTGGGCTCCGGCGACGCATCCGGCGCGCGCGTGCTGGCCCGCCGGATCACGGTGTGGTCCACCCTTTTCGCGGTGGTCCTCGCCGTGATCTTCGCCGCCGGATACGCCGTCGTCCCACAGGTTTTCACCGACGATCCGGCGGTCCTGGACCGCGTGCACATGATCTGGTGGTTCTTCGTGCCCCTCATTCCCGCCGCCGGGGTGGTCTTCGCCCTCGACGGTGTGCTGCTGGGCGCGGGCGACGCCTCGTATCTGCGCACCACCACGATGGCCGCGGCGCTGCTGGGATTCCTGCCCGCGATCTGGCTGTCGCTGAGCTTCGACTGGGGTATCGCCGGGATCTGGTCCGGGCTGAGTGCCTTCATCCTGCTGCGCCTGATCGCTGTGAGCCGGCGGGCGCTGTCGGGACGCTGGGCTCGAGTCGGCAGTGAGATCCCGCGGTCGGTATGACCGCACGCCACGACGCCGTATCCGGAAGCGTGTCGGTACCCGGCCGCCGACGTGCGCACCGCGGACGGTGTGCGAAATACGCGGCGCCGGGTATGTCCGCACGCGAGGGTCGGGTGTGCTCACATCACGATGATCATGGGATGGTGGAACGGTGATTCCTAAGTTGATGGCGGTGAGCGATATCCATGTCGGTCATCAGGGGAACAAACCGGTGGTCGAGCAGATCCGCGCGGATTCGCCCGAGGACTGGCTGATCGTCGCCGGTGACGTGGGGGAGAAGACCGACGACATCCGCTGGGCGTTGCGCACCCTGCGGGAACGCTTCGCCAAGGTGATCTGGGTCCCGGGCAATCATGAATTGTGGACCACCACCAAGGATCCCGTGCAGATCAAGGGCGCCCCCCGCTACGACTACCTGGTCGCGCTGTGCCGCGACCTCGATGTGGTGACCCCGGAGGACGAATTCCCGGTCTGGGAGGGCGCGGGCGCCGAACAGTACGGCGGGCGGGTGACGATCGCGCCGCTGTTCATCCTCTACGACTATTCGTGGATGCCCGAGGGTGCGTACACCAAGGCCGAGGCGCTGGCCATCGCCCGGGACCGCAATGTGGTCGCCACCGACGAATTCCTGCTGGCCAGCGACCCCTACCTGACGCGCGACGCCTGGTGCCGGGCTCGCGTCCAGTACAGCAGGCGCCGGCTCGACGCGCTGGAACCCGATACCGCGGTGGTGCTGATCAACCATTTCCCGATGCTGCGCGAACCCACCCGGATGCTGTTCTACCCGGAGTTCTCGCTGTGGTGCGGGACCGAGGACACCGCCGACTGGCACACCCGCTACAACGTGGTGTGCTCGGTCTACGGCCACCTGCACATTCCGCGCACCACCTTCTACGACGGTGTCCGGTTCGAGGAGGTTTCGCTCGGCTATCCGCGCGAATGGCAGCGCCGCGGCCTGCCGGACAAGCTCCTGCGCCAGATCCTGCCCGCCCCCGAATACGGGCCGGACGACCTGAACGAATGGGGCGGCCACTTCAAGATCACCCCCGAGATGCGGGCGGCCGCCGAGGAGATGCGCCGCCTCGCCGACCGCCGCCGCGGCGTGCGCTGACCGCGCGGCGTGCGCGCCGACCCGCGGTGACGGGTCGCAGCGGGTGCGAGAGACGGCGCGTCACCACGGACGCCGGTGTGCGCCACGGTAGTCCAGACATGCGCTGCCGGGCCGGCCCACCCGGGGCGATTCGGTGTGCTCGCGGTAGATCCGCAGCCCCTCGCGGATCTTCCACGCGGCCCGCTCGAGCTGATCGGGGGTCAGTGCCTTGTCGAAGGCGGCCGCGTCGACCAGTTGGGCTCGTACCTGTTCCAGGTTCAGTCGTGCGTACTCCAGCGGGGTGAGCTCCATGCGCGGGAGACTACTCCACTTCGAACATACTTTCGATACCCGGCTTCGACGGGCGGCTCTGCGGGGTCCGGCTAGGCTCGTAGCGCAGACAGGGTCTACTCAGGAGGCGGTCATCGAGGAACAGGCGCGCGTCATCGGCAGCATTCTGCCCGCGGGAGTGGCCGCGGCGGAGCTGTTGCGGTATCAGGAGGATCTGAAACCGCATCCCGGTGAGGAACATCTGATCGCGCAGTCCGTCGAGAAGCGGCGGCGCGATTTCATCGGCGCCCGGCACTGTGCGCGGCTGGCGCTGGCCCAGCTCGGCGAGCCGCCGGTGGCGATCGGTAAGGGCGAGCGCGGGATGCCGCTGTTCCCGCGCGGGGTGGTCGGCAGTCTCACCCACTGCGACGGTTATCGGGCGGCGGTGCTGGCACATCGGCTGCGCTGGCGGTCGGTCGGCATCGACGCCGAACCGCACGACACGCTGCCCGAAGGCGTGCTGGACTCGGTGAGCCTGCCCGCCGAGCGGGACTGGCTGCGCGGCGCGATCCCCGCCACCGGACTGCATATGGACCGGCTGCTGTTCTGCGCGAAGGAGGCCACCTACAAGGCGTGGTTCCCGCTCACGCAGCGCTGGCTCGGTTTCGAGGACGCCCACATCACCTTCACCGTCGACGACACCGGTACCGCCGGCACCTTCCACAGTGCGTTGCTGGTTCCCGGGCAGACCGTCGACGGCGGTGCGCCGCTGACCGCCTTCGACGGACGCTGGACGATCACCGACGGGCTGATCCTGACCGCGATCGTGGCCGGCTGATGGCCGAACGTGAGGCGGTCGTCGATCCGCTCGGCGGGCTGCTCATCATCGACAAGGACGGCGGGCAGACCAGCCACGACGTGGTCGCGCGCTGCCGGAAGATCCTGCGCACCAAGAAGATCGGCCACGCCGGCACCCTCGACCCGATGGCCACCGGAGTGCTGGTGCTCGGTGTCGAGCGCGCCACCAAACTGCTGGGCCTGCTGAGCCTGACCACCAAGTCCTACGCCGCGACCGTCCGCCTCGGCCAGGCCACCGTCACCGATGATGCCGAGGGAGAGGTGCTGGCCACCATCCCCGCCGCCCATGTCGCCGACGCCGATATCGCCGCCGCCGTCGCCGCGCTCACCGGCAATATCGAGCAGGTGCCATCGACGGTCAGCGCGATCAAGGTCAACGGCGAACGGGCGTACGCGCGCGCCCGGGCCGGCGAGCAGGTGGAACTGGCTGCCCGGCCGGTCACTGTCTCCCGGTTCGACATTCTGGGTCGTCGCGATATCGACACCGGCGCAACGACATTCGTCGATCTGGACGTCGAGGTCGACTGCTCTTCGGGCACCTACATCCGTGCCCTGGCCCGCGATCTCGGCGCCGCGCTGGGGGTCGGTGGACATCTGACCGCGTTGCGTCGCACCCGGGTCGGCCCGTTCACGCTCGAACACGCCCGCACCGTGGATCAGCTCGCCGACGATCCGAGCCTGAATCTCGACGTCGATGCCGCTGTGCGCCTTGCCTTCCCGCATCGGGAGATCGACGCCGACCAGGCCGAATCGCTGCGCGACGGTCGCTGGCTGGACCCGGTCGGCCTGCGCGGTGTGCACGCGGCCACGACCGCCGACGGCCGGACCATCGCCCTGCTGGAGGAGAAGGGGAAGCGCTCCTCGCCGGTCTTCGTGGTGCGCCCGCGCGGGCTCATCGACTGAGACGGCGGCTACTCCTCGCCGCCGGCCTGCTCCCGGAGTCGTTCGACGGCATCGCGCATATGCCCCGCCAGCAATTCGCGAACGTGATCCGGCGGGTCGGCGGCGATCGCCTCGCGCAGGGCGATGTGTTCACGGACCTGCTCGCCGAGGTCGGTGTAGGTGGTCTGCAACGCGCCCAGGCACATTCGCGTCTCGATCAGGAGGGTCCGTGCCGCGCGCACCAGCCGCGGACTGTCGGCGCTGGTCACCAGGGCCTGGTGGAAAGAATGGTCGGACTCGGTGACGCCGGTGGCATCACCCCGCGCGGCGCAGGCCTGCATGTCGGCGACACTGGTTTCCAGTGCCGCGTAGGCGATCTCGCGGCGGCCGTCCAGAATCAGATCCAGCGCGCCGCCCTCGATCGCGGTACGAGCCCGGTAGATGTCCACGACGTCGTCGAGACTCAGTTCGATGACGAAGATGCCGCGGTGGCGCACGCTGTGCAGCAGCCCCTCCGAGACCAGCCGCTGCATGGCCTCGCGCACCGGACCGCGGGAGACGTCGAATTGCGTGGCCAGATCGGCCTCGACCAGCTGGGTACCGGGCGCGACCGTGCCGTGCATGATCGCCGTGCGCAGCCGGTCGGCGATCATTTCCGCCGTGGACTGCCGATTCACGGGTTCGAACTCAATCACCGACATGAATCGGCCTTTCCGAGAAGAGCGTCCCGAGCCCCGGTCCGGACGGCGGCGACACGGCGGGCAGTTCCGCCAGTCGCAGCCCCTGCCAGACGGTGACCTGGTTCGCGGTGAGTACCGGCTTGCCGAGCGCTGATTCCAGCTCCGGAAGCAGTTGTATCGTATGCATCGCGGTATCGGGAACGAGCAACGCCTCGGCGTCGGGATGATCGTTCGCCGCTGCCAGCGTCAGGACCTGCTCCGGGGTGAGGGTGCCCACTTCGGCGGCGGTGTCGATTCCGGCGCTCGACATCGAGACCACCCGAATGTCCGCCGCGGCGAGGAAGTCCACGAACAGGGCGGCCACCTCGTCGGGATAGCTGGCGCAGACCGCCACGTCGCGGACACCGATCGCGCGCACCGCGTCCACGAACGCGAAACTGGTACTCGACGCGGGAACTCCGCAGTCGCGGGCGAGCCGGTCCACCTGATCGCGCGCCCCCTGCGGGCCGTAGACGAAACTGCCCGACGTGCAGGCCCACACCACTGCCCGCGGTTCGAAGGGTGCGAGCAGTCGCGCACCCTCGCGCAACTTCTCCGGACTGCCGAGGTCGAGCAGCTCCGGCACCGCGTGCAGATCGGTGCCGTAGATGTGCGCGACCCGCAGATCCACGCCGAGTTGTGCCGCGGCCCAGGGGTATTCGTCCTCGGCGGCGTGGTCGGGATAGATGAAGCCGACGGTCGGTAGCCGTTGCACAGCGCCTCCTAGAAAACGTTCTGCAGCCATTTGCCGGGACCCATCATCGGCAGCTTCATCCGTCCCAGGCAGGCCCACATGGTCAGTTGGTTGGCGGTCAGGACCGGCTTGCCGAGAAGTCGTTCCAGCGGCTCGACCAGGTCGTAGGTGGGGAGGTTGGTGCAGCTGACGAAGATGGCCTGGGCGGCGGGATCGTCGGCGGCCATGATGCGTTCGGCGATGGTGCGGTAGCCGACCTTCCAGATGCCGCCGCCCAGCCCGAGATGGTCCGACCGCAGCACCTCGCAGCCGGCCTCGTGCAGGTACTCGTGCAGTTTCCCGGTGAGGATGTCGTCGTAGGGCGTGATGACCGACAGCCGGGACAACTCCAATTTGCGCACCGCTTCGATCAGCGCGCCGGAGGTGGTGATCGCGTCCCGGGCGCCGGCCCGGCAGATGGTGTCGCGCAGCGACCGTTCGTAGGCCAGCCCTTTGATGAAGCTGCCCGAGGTGCACAGATAGGCGATGACCTCGGGCTCGACGTGCAGGACGTTGCGGGTGGCGGCGGTGAGATGTGCTGCGTCGGAAACCAATTCGGCCATTTCGAAGGAGACCGGCACCGGTTCGTAGGGCGTGCGCGCGAGATGCAGGCTCACCTCGAGTGGCGCCCACCGCCACAGTTCGCGCTCCAGCGCCAGGTCGAACGGCGCGATGATCCCGATACCTCGTTGCGCGACAGGTCCGTCCAACTCGGGAAAATTCAGTTCCACGAGGGCCCCTCTCGCGTTCGGGCGACGAACCTCCGCACACAATCGGATTGTTGACAAGCATACGATGGGTTTTTAGCCTGTCAATATGAACGCGGGCCCAGTTGTCACCGTCCTGCACGACGGCGTCGAGCCCGACGCGGCATATCTGCGTCCGGTGTCGCAGCAGGCCGGCGTTCGCTTCGCCGACGCTGCGGAACTCGCGGACGCGTTGCCCGGCGCCGAGGCGCTGTTCGTCTACGACTTCCAGAGCACCGCCCTGCCGGGCGCCTGGCATCGCGCCGACCGATTGCGCTGGGTTCATGTCGGAGCCACCGGCGTCGATGCCGTGATGTTCGACGAGCTGATCGACAGCGATGTGCTGGTGACCAACACCCGCGGGCTGTTCGATCAGCCCATCGCGGAATACGTGCTGGCACAGATCCTCGCCTTCGCCAAGGATCTGCCCGAATCGCTGCGTCTGCAGCAGCGCCATCAATGGCACCATCGCGAATCCGAGCGTGTCGCCGGAGCCGCGGCGCTGGTGGTCGGCACCGGCTCCATCGGGCGCGCCATCGCCCGCCTGCTGCGGGCCGCGGGTATGCGGGTCCGCGGGCTGGGCCGCACCGCCCGCATCGACGATCCCGACTTCGGTACCGTCGCAACCGATCTGCACGCCGAACTACCCGGCGCCGACTACGTGATCTGCGTGGCGCCGCTGACGCCGCAGACCCGGTATATGTTCGACGCGAACGCGTTCGGGGCGATGAAACCGCATGCGCGTTTCATCAATGTTGGCCGGGGGGAATCGGTCGTCACCGACGATCTGGTCGCCGCGCTGCGCGGTGGCGCGCTCGCCGGTGCGGCGCTGGACGTGGTCGATCCGGAACCGCTGCCGGCCGGTCATCCGCTGTGGGATCTGCCGAATGTGGTTGTCACCCCGCACAACAGCGGCGACTTCATCGGCTGGCGGTCGGAGATCGTCGCCGCGTTCACCGACAACTTCCAGCGCTGGATCACCGGTCAGCCCCTACAGAATGTGGTCGACAAGAAGCTGGGTTACGTGCCCAGTTGAAGGGAGTCACGATGGCCCACCCCGGAACCGGGACCGACCCCGCGGCGATGACCGCGGCCGAGTTGGCCTCCGCCTATTCGGCCGGGGCGTTGTCTCCCGTCGAGGCCACGCAGGCGGCGCTGGACGCGATCGCCGCGCGCGACGACGTCCTCAACGCCTACTGCCTGGTCGATTCCGAGCGAGCGTTGATCCAGGCCAAGGAATCCGAAATCCGCTGGCACAACGGACATGCGCAGGGACTGCTCGACGGCGTGCCGATTTCGATCAAGGACGTCTTCCTCACCCAGGGATGGCCCACCCTGCGCGGCTCGACCTCCATCCGGCCGGACGCGCCGTGGCCGGTCGACAGCCCCGCGACCGCGCGGCTGCGCGAGGACGGGCTGGTCTTCCTGGGCAAGACGACCACGCCGGAGCTCGCCTGGAAGGCGACCACCGACAGCGCGCTCACCGGCATCACCCGCAATCCGGTGGATCCCGCTATGACGTCCGGCGGTTCCTCCGGCGGTTCGGCGGTGGCGGTCGCGGCCGGAATGGGGCCGGTATCGATCGGCACCGACGGCGGCGGCAGTGTGCGGATCCCCGCGTCGTTCTGCGGTGTCGTGGGTTTCAAGCCCACCCACGGGCGCATCCCGCTGTATCCGGCCAGTCCGTTCGGACCGCTGGCACATGCCGGGCCTATCGCCCGAACGGTGGAGGATGTGGCGCTGTTGATGGACATCCTGTCCCTGCCCGATCCGCGGGATCCGACCGCGGGCGCACCACCGCTGACGACCTTCCGGGGTGAACTCCAGCGCGAGGTGCGCGGAGCGACGGTCGGCTATTCGGCGAATCTCGGCTTCGCCCAGGTGGATCCGGAGGTCGCGGCGGTCGTCGGGGCGGCTGTGCGGAAGCTGGACGAGGCCGGCTTGCGGGTGGTGGAGGCGGATCCGGGCTTCGCCGATCCGCGCGAGGCGTTCGAACGGATGTGGGCGGCCGGCGCGGCGACCCTGCTGTCGACCTTCCCGCCGGGTTCGCGTGACCGCGTCGATCCCGGACTGGGGGCCATGTGGGATCGCGGTCTGGCGCTCGGCGCGGTCGACTATCTGAACGCTCGCGCGGTGGCCGCCGAGATCGGAATCGCCATGGGCGCCTTCCACACCGTCTACGACGTGCTGATCACACCGACGATGCCGATCACCGCCTTCGAGGCCGGACACGATGTGCCGCCGGGCAGTTCGATGGACAGCTGGCCGCAATGGACGCCGTTCACGTATCCGTTCAACCTCACCCAGCAACCGGCGATCAGCATTCCGGCGGGCACGACCGCCGCGGGGATGCCGGTGGGATTGCAGATCGTCGGCCCGCGCCACTCCGACGATTTCGTCCTGGCCCTGGCCCGCTTCGCCGAACTGGTTTTGGGGTGAACCTGAGGCGAGCGAGCCCCGTCGCGAGAGCTGGTGCCGTGCTGCGACCGCCGAGGCACTGCCCGGCCCCGAACGGCATGCGGCAGTGTGGGGCCCGGCAGATGGACGGCGACACCGCCACAGCGCCTGGACCGGCCGGGGTGGGTAGGCCCCGGACGAGGTGAGCGGACGAATTCTCGCCGCCGATGCTCCTAGTCGGTGGTAGACCGAGACACCGCGCGGAAACCCGTGTCACCGATCACGATCACGCCGGGACCGTCCAACCGTCCTGCCTCGTAAACGGCCTCGTCGAGATGGGTCGACATTAGAAGCATCCATGCCTCCCACGGAGTTTCCGCCCCCAACGGTCCACCCGATTCCGCCGACAACCGGGTGTAGTAATCGCGCAACTCCCCGTCGGTCACCTCGAATATCAAGGCAGGGTCGACCGGCGCCTCGCGGACCGCCGTAATTCGCAATCGCCCCGCCTCATCCCGGTCGACCCGATACCCGGCTTCCGCACCGGCACGAATCACCGACTCCACGAGTTCGTCGGCACTCGGCTCAGACTTGTCCACGGCATGCTCCTCCAGGAAAGGCGGTGACCACTTGCCCGTTCTCGGCCACGATCACGGTGGGCTGGACCGTCTTCACGATCGCTCCGGTGACATGGTTGACCAGATAGATCTGGCCGGTGTAACAGTACTTGCCGGCGCCTTGTGGGCCATGCCAGTCGGGGGCGTCGTGTGCCTTCGCGATAGCCATATCGGCTATGTCACGGCAGTTGCGGCTCTCGATGTCCGCAAGCCCCTCCCACTCGGCCTGGTGCCTATCCTGGATATGGCGGTAACCGTAATTCTTGTTCCCGCACAACAGTTTTAAATCGCCATACGTAGTGACCACCTTCGACTCGTCCGTCCTGATCCCACAGGCGCCCCAGGGCGACGAGGCGTGGGCCACCGGGTCGGGTGCGGACAGTACCATCGGGGCGGCCAGTGCGGCCGCGGCCATGACGAATGCACGAATCTTCACGTTGCGTCCCCCTCCATCGAGCACCGATCGGTGCCGATCCGTGTCGTCACCGCCCCCTGCGGTGACTACACGGATCAGAGAGGACTGTCGACGAGATCCGGCAATCGATTTTCCGGCCGGCAGCAAAATCGTTTGCCGACGCGGTGATTCGGGTCAGATATCTTGTCCTGCGCTGAGAGACCTTGTGAAAGACAAGGTTTCGCCTTCCACCCCGCGTAGCCACAGCGCGTTGCATGCCGCGGCAAACTCGGGCAGGTTCTCTTCGATGGTCGCGAAGACGTTGCCGGGCACCCAGCCCATATCGCCGTTGATCAGCAGGTTGTTGCGGTCGTAGAACAGGGCCAGGTCGGTGGCGCCCTGTCCGGCGTGCGCGGCCGAACCGGGTTCGTAGCCGTAGGCCGGATTGCCGATCTCCCACGGTTCGAAATCGAACAGGCAGACGTCGCCGGGAATCGGTGTGACCGTGGGGTTTTCGCGATGCGGGGCCGCCGTGATGCGCGGCACCAGGGTGTACACCTCGTTGCGAGCGTATTTGGCGTGGAACGCGTCGCCCTCCTGGGGCAGCGCGTCCCAGACCGCCGCGCAGGTGCGGGGCGCCTGGTCGTCCAGCAGTCGCGCCCGGCAGCGCACGCCGGCCTTGGTGAGGGTGATGGTGAGGTATCGGGCCATCGGGATCTCCTGTTCCGATCGGATGCCGGTGCGGCGCTACAGCTCGTCGAGGACTCCGTTCCAGAGCGCCAGTGCCTCGTCGACCTGTTCGGCGGTCACGATCAGCGGCGGGATCATCCGCACGACATTGCTGTAGGCGCCGCAGGTCAGCAGGAGCAGGCCACGCTGCGCCGCCAGCTGCTGCGCGGCCGCAGCCGTCGCGGTGTCGGGTTCGCCTGTGGCCGTGGTGAATTCGCTTCCGACGAGCAGTCCAAGGCCGCGCACATCACCGATCGCCTTGGTGGCCGCGGCCCGCGCTCCGGCCAGCAGTTGCGTGCCGCGGGCGGCGGCGTTGTCCACCAGCCCCTCCGATTCGATGACATCGATCGTGGCGACCGCGGCCGCGCACGCCACGGCATTGCCGCCGTAGGTGCCGCCCTGGGACCCGGGCCAGGCCTGGGCCATCAGTTCCTGCGGCGCGGCGATTCCGGACAACGGGAATCCGCTCGCCAATCCCTTGGCGATGGTGATGACATCGGCCCGCACGTCGAAATGCTGATGTCCGAAGAACTTTCCGGTGCGCCCGAAACCGGTCTGGATCTCGTCGAAGATCAACAGGATGCCGTGCCGGTCGGCGCGTTCGCGCAGGCCCTGGAAGAACCGGGTGTTGCCCGGGATGTAGCCGCCCTCGCCGAGCACCGGCTCGACGACGAACGCCGCCGTTTCGGCGGGCGCGGTCAGCGTGGCCAGGATGTAGTCGAGCTCGCGCAGCGCGAAGTCGGTGGCTTCCTCCTCCGACCAGCCGTAGCGGTAGGCGGTGGGGAACGGCGCCACGTGCACACCACCCATGAGCGGGCTGAAACCGGCCGAGAAGCGGGTTCCGGAGGTGGTCATGGTCGCGGCGGCGACCGTGCGGCCGTGGAAGCCGCCGTGGAACACCACCACATTGGGGCGGCCGGTGGCCTGCCGGGCCAGCCGCAGCGCGGCCTCCACGGCCTCGCTGCCGGAGTTGGCGAAGAACACCGAATCCAGGTGGGCGGGAAGTACATCGGCGAGCCGTTCGGTCAGCCGCAGCAGCGGCCGGTGCATGACCGTCGTGTACTGGCCGTGGATGAGGCTGCCGATCTGTTCGCGCGCGGCCTCGACCACTCGCGGATGACAGTGCCCGGTGCTGGTGACGCCGATCCCGGCGGTGAAGTCGAGGTACCGGCGACCGTCGGTGCCGTACAGGTAGCAGCCCTCGCCGTGATCGACGGTGACCGGCGTGGCCTGCCGGAGAACGGGGGAAAGTGCAGTCATGGTGATCCGCCTCCCGGGCGACGGGAAATCCGCACCGGTGACGGCCGGATTCTTATTGTCGGATTGTTGACAATGTGTATAACATGGCCGCGACGGTGACGGCAACGACTGCGCCGACCCGACCTGCTGTTCCGAGAAGAGGAGCGAGCGATGACGTATACCGTTGCGGCCCCTGATGCCGCGACGCGCGCGGCGATCGACAGCGTCCCGACCGGCCTGTTCATCGGCGGGCGCCGTCGCGAGGCGGCCACCCGGCTGGACGTGGAGGACCCGGCCACCGGGCAGATCCTGACCGCCGTCGCCGATGCCCGCCCCGAGGACGGCGTCGCCGCGCTGGCCGCGGCCGCGGCGGCGCAGGACGAGTGGGCCGAGGTGCCCGCGCGGACGCGGTCGGAGATCCTGATGCGCGCCCATCGGGCCATGCTCGACGACACCGACCGGCTCGCCCGTATCGCCACCGCCGAGATGGGCAAACCGCTGGCCGAGGCGCGCGGCGAGGTCGCGTACGCGGCGGAGTTCTTCCGCTGGTTCGCCGAGGAGGCGGTGCGGCTGGATGGCGGATATATGCCCGCGCCGGCCGGTGGATCCCGCTTCGTGGTGGCGCGCCGGCCCGTAGGGCCGAGCATCCTGATCACCCCGTGGAACTTCCCCATGGCGATGGCGACCCGCAAGATCGGCCCGGCCCTGGCCGCGGGCTGCACCTGCGTGGTCAAACCCGCCGAGCAGACCCCGCTGTGCACGCTGGCGATCGCCGAAATACTGTCCGCCGCAGGGGTTCCCGACGGCGTGGTCAATGTCGTGACCACCTCCGACCCGGCGGCGGTGACCGGTGCGATGATCGCGGATCCGCGCTCGCGCAAACTGTCGTTCACGGGATCGACCGCCGTCGGGAAGTTGCTGCTGGAACAGTGCGCGAGATCCGTGATGCGCACGTCGATGGAATTGGGCGGCAACGCCCCGCTGATCGTGTTCGACGATGCCGATCTCGATACCGCGGTGGAGGGCGCGCTCGCGGCGAAGATGCGCAATATCGGCCAGGCCTGCACCGCGGCCAACCGGATCTACCTGCAACGCGGCATCGCCGACGAATTCACCCGCCGCTTCACCGAACGGATGGCGGCCCTGCCGATGGGCCGCGGCGCCGATCCGGGCGTGGTGGTCGGACCGCTGATCGACGCCGCCGCGGTCGCGAAGGTGTCGGAACTGGTCGCCGATGCGCGCCGGCGCGGCGCCACCGTCCTGCTCGGTGGAAACGCCGCCGAAGGACCCGGATACTTCTATCCACCCACGGTGCTGACCGGTGTCCCGGACGACGCCGCGATGTTCGGCACCGAAATCTTCGGCCCCGTCGCGGGTTTGGCCGTCTTCGACACCGAGGACGAGGTGATCGAACGCGCCGACGACACGCCCTACGGTTTGGTGGCGTACGTGTTCACCGAGAATCTGCGGCGCGGATTGCGGGTGAGCGAGGCGCTCGACACCGGCATGGTGGGTCTCAACCAGGGCGTGGTGTCCAATCCGGCGGCGCCGTTCGGGGGAGTGAAGGAATCGGGTCTCGGACGCGAGGGCGGCTTCACCGGCATCGACGAATTCCTGGAGACCAAATACATCGGTGTGGCACTGTGATGGCGGTGTATCGCATTGCCACCATTCCCGGCGACGGTATCGGCGTGGACGTCACGGCCGAGGCGGTCAAGGTTCTCGACGCGGTGCTGCCCGGCATCGCCTGGACCGAATTCGACTGGTCCTGTGAGCAATATCTGCGCACCGGAGCGATGATGCCCGACGACGGTCCGCAGCAACTGGCGGATTTCGACGCGATTCTGCTCGGCGCCGTGGGATTTCCCGGTGTGGCCGACCATATTTCGCTGTGGGGTCTGCTGATCCCACTGCGGCGCGCCTTCGGGCAGTATGTGAATCTGCGCCCGGTCCGGCTGCTGCCCGGCACCGAATCCGCGCTCCGCGGACGCGGCGCCGACGATCTCGACATCCTCATCGTGCGGGAGAATTCCGAGGGCGAATATTCCGCGATCGGGGGAATGCACAATCCCGGGCGGCCGGACGAATTCGTGGTTCAGGAATCGATATTCACCCGCACCGGATGTGAACGCATCATCCGATACGCGTTCGAGCAGGCGCGCCGGCGTGACCGCAGACTGTGTTCGGCCACCAAGTCCAACGGCCTCATTCATTCGATGCCGTACTGGGACAGCGTTTTCGAGCGGATCGCCGCCGAGTATCCGGACGTCGAGACGCGGCAGATGCATGTCGATGCGCTGGCCGCGGAGATCGTGCTGCATCCGGATCGGCTGGATGTGATCGTCGGCTCGAATCTGTTCGGCGACATCCTGTCCGACCTCGCCGCCGCGGTGACCGGCGGGCTCGGGCTCGCGCCCTCGGGGAATATCAATCCCGCGCGCGAGGCGCCCTCGATGTTCGAGGCGGTGCACGGCAGTGCGCCCGACATCGCGGGTATGGGCATCGCCGATCCGGTGGCGCAGATCCTCGCCGGTGCGATGATGCTCGACCACCTGGGCGAATCCGCGGCGGCCGCGGCCGTCGACCGCGCGGTCTGCGATGTGCTGGCCGCGGGGGAGGTGCTCACCCCCGATCTGGGCGGTACGGCGACCACCGCCGAACTCGGCACCGCGATCGCCGAGCGCGCCGCGGCGCTGGTCACACAGTAGGGGCGGCGATACGCCGCGACTTCCGGTGCCGGGGCGGGGGGCTGCGGTGGCCGGTCAGGAGGTCAGCCAGATCGCTTCTGCCGCAGGACTTCCCAGATCGATGGTGTGCTCGCCGATCCGCACCGCGATGGTGCCGGCGAAATCGCGCCGCTCCACCACGGTGATCACGGTGTCGAGCGCGATGCCGACGGAATCGAAATACCGCAGCATGGCGGGATCGAAATCGGAGATGCGCGCCACCCGGCCGGATTGTCCGGCCTGGAAGTCGCTGAGCTGATGGGCGGGCGGGGTGGGGACCGCACCGTCGACGGAGGGGATCGGGTCGCCGTGCGGATCGCGATCGGGATGGCCGAGTTTGGCGTCGATGCGTTCCACCAGGGTCTCCGACACCGCGTGCTCGAGCACCTCGGCCTCGTCGTGCACCTCGTCCCAGCCGTAGCCGAGCTCGCTGACCAGGAACGTTTCGATCAGCCGATGGCGGCGCACCATGGCGACGGCGGCCCGGCGGCCGTTGTCGGTCAGGGTGATGGCGCCGTAGCGGGCGTGTTCGACCAGGCCCTGATCGGCGAGTTTGCGCACCGCCTCCGACACCGTCGACGCCGACACACCGATCCGCTCGGCCAGCAGTTTGGTCGACACCTTCTCCTGCGACCACTCCTGCGCACTCCAGATGACCTTCAGATAGTCCTGGGCGACCGACGACAGCGAGGGGGCCACATTCGCCGCGCGCCCGGCCGCCCCCGCATCGGGAGACGCTTGTGACGCAGCGGAATCTGCCAGCTCACGCCGGGTGGCGACATCACGTTTTCCGGGCACGTATCGAGCTTAGCGGGGGCAGCGTTGCGGCCGGAGGAGGCAGCCTGCGTAACCACGGAGGCCGCCGCGGACGCCGCGATCGAGCACAGCGGGTGCAGCGTTGCGGCCGGAGGAGGCAGCCTGCGTAACCACGGAGGCCGCCGCGGACGCCGCGATCGAGCACAGCGGGGGCCGGGCCGCCGCGGACCCGCCATCAGGTACAGCGGGACCATTGCGGCCGCAGCCCGCAAGCCCGCACAACCTCGCGCTCGCCGCGGGCGGGTGACGGTCGGGTGAACAACCGCCCCGCCGAATCCCGGTTCGTGACCGCGCTTGCGTAGGCTTCGGTGTGTGCAGAGATGGCGAAGTCTCGAGGAAATGCCACCGGACTGGGGTCGGTGTGTGCTCACCATCGGCGTGTTCGACGGTGTGCACCGCGGTCACGCCCAATTGATCAGCCGTGCGGTGAAATCCGCTGCGGTGCGCGGTGTTCCCTCGGTTCTCATGACCTTCGACCCGCATCCGATGGAAGTGGTGCGTCCCGGATCGCATCCGGCGCAGCTCACCACGTTGACCCGGCGCGCGGAGCTGGTCGAGGAACTCGGTATCGATGTGTTCCTGGTGATGCCGTTCACCCAGGACTTCATGAAGCTCACCCCCGGCCGCTACGTGCACGACCTGCTGGTCGAGAAGCTACATGTCGCAGAGGTCGTGGTCGGCGACAACTTCACCTTCGGCAAGAAGGCGGCCGGCACCGTCGAGACCATGCGCGAGCTGGGCGGCCGGTTCGGCTTCGAGGTCGACGGTGTGAAGCTGGTCGGCGAACACGCGGTCACGTTCTCCTCCACCTACATCCGGGCCTGCGTCGACGCCGGTGACATGGCCGCGGCCGCCGACGCGCTCGGCCGCCCGCACCGGGTCGAGGGTGTCGTCGTCCACGGCGACGGCCGCGGTCGCGAACTCGGTTTCCCGACCGCCAACGTGGCTCCGCCGATGCATGCGGCGATCCCGGCCGACGGCGTGTACGCGGGCTGGTTCACCGTGCTGGCCGCCGGAGAGACGGTCGGCGTCACACGGCCGGGCAAGCGGGCCATGGCCGCGATCTCGGTGGGCACCAACCCGACCTTCTCCGGCCGCACCCGCACGGTCGAGGCCTTCGTCCTCGACACCGAGGCGGATCTGTACGGCCAGCACGTCGCCGTGGACTTCGTGCAGCATCTGCGCGGTATGCGCCGCTTCGACTCGATCGACGATCTGGTCCGGGCCATGGGCGACGACGTCCAGCAGACGCGACAGGTGCTGGCCGCCGCCGAGGCGAGCGACGCCCAGCGCTGAGCGAATCCGCCGGCCGAACATATCCCCGGCGTGGGGCCGACCGGCCGGCTCGGGCCGATTCGGTCCGACGTGCGGTGATCCGGTAGGCTGGCTCGTCGGGTCTGCTGCGGTCCGCGGTGGCGCCCGCCCGGGGTTTCCCGGTTTCCTCGAGCGCGGACTGAGAAAACAAGGAGTGAATTCGTGGCTCTGACCACCGAGCAGAAGGCGGCCATCCTCAAGGAATACGGCCTGCACGAGAAGGACACCGGTTCGCCGGAGGCCCAGATCGCGCTGCTGTCCAAGCGGATCTCCGACCTGACCGAGCACCTGAAGGTGCACAAGCACGATCACCACACCCGCCATGGCCTGCTGGGTCTGATCGGTCGCCGTCGGCGGCTGTCGAAGTACCTGCAGGACAAGGACATCGAGCGCTACCGTTCGCTGATCGAGCGGCTCGGACTGCGGCGTTGATCTGTTCGCGCCCGCACGGACGCGAGACAGACGCGCTGACAATCACAGGCAGTTAACGCGCAGCCGACGGGGAGGCATAGAATCTCCCCGTCGGCTAGTCGTATATCGGCACCGCACCAGCCGTATGCACCCGCACGCGTGGCGTCGGTCTTCGGTAGTGGCCTTTCGGCGAGAGTTGCCGGCGGGCTTCGATCGATGACCGCCTCCGCGTCGCCGGTTCCATGGGGGATCGGCCGGGTGTCGCGCCACAGCCAGGAGGGCTGTCGCGCGCCCGAGCCCGGGTACGGCTGCCCTCGCGCAGACAAGCCGCTGCCTCCGGGCAGGGATGAAAAAGCGCGGGGACACCCAGCCGGATCGCGCCTCGACGGCGTTCGATCCGGCGAGACGAGAGGTTGAGACAGAAATATGACCGAATCCCAGACGAGCTCCGCCATCGAGGTCGAACCCGGTGTGTTCGAATCGGTGGCCCTGATCGACAACGGGAGCTACGGCACCCGCACCGTCCGGTTCGAGACCGGGCGCTTGGCCAAGCAGGCCGCCGGCTCCGTCGTCGCCTACCTGGACGACGAGACCATGCTGCTGTCGGCCACCACGGCCGGTAAGCACCCCAAGGACCAGTTCGACTTCTTCCCGCTGACGGTCGACGTCGAGGAGCGGATGTACGCCGCGGGCCGCATCCCCGGCTCGTTCTTCCGTCGCGAGGGCCGCCCCTCCACCGACGCGATCCTGACCTGCCGCCTGATCGACCGTCCGCTGCGCCCGTCGTTCGTCGACGGCCTGCGCAACGAGATCCAGGTCGTGGTCACGGTGATGAGCCTGGATCCCAAGGATCTCTACGACGTGGTCGCGATCAACGCGGCGTCGGCCTCGACTCAGATTGCGGGACTTCCGTTCTCGGGTCCGGTCGGTGGCGTGCGCGTGGCGCTCATCCAGGGCCAGTGGGTCGCGTTCCCGACCGTCGAGCAGCTCGAAGAGGCCGTCTTCGACATGGTCGTCGCCGGCCGCGTGGTCGAATCCGGTGACGTCGCGATCATGATGGTCGAGGCCGAGGCGACCGAGAAGGTCATCGCGCTGGTCGAAGACGGTGCTCAGGCGCCGACGGAAACCGTTGTGGCCGAAGGTCTCGAGGCCGCCAAGCCGTTCATCGCGCGGCTGTGCAAGGCGCAGGCGGACCTGGCGGCGCTGGCCTCCAAGCCCACCGAGGAGTTCCCGCTCTTCCCGCCGTACGAGGCCGACGTCTACACCGCCGTCGAGGGCACCGCGAAGAACCCGCTGGGTGAGGCGCTGTCGATCGCCGGCAAGCAGGAGCGCGAGGAGCGCATCGACGAGATCAAGCTCGAGGTGCTCTCGGCACTGACCGAGGACTTCGAGGGCCGCGAGAAGGAGATCGGCGCGGCGTTCCGCTCGGTCACCAAGAAGCTTGTGCGCCAGCGCATCCTGTCCGACGGCTTCCGCATCGACGGTCGTGGCCTGGCCGACATCCGGGCGTTGTCCGCGGAGGTCGCCGTGGTGCCGCGGGCGCACGGTTCGGCGCTGTTCGAGCGCGGTGAGACCCAGATCCTGGGCGTCACCACCCTCGACATGGTGAAGATGGCTCAGCAGGTCGACTCGCTCGGCCCGGAGACCAGCAAGCGCTACATGCACCACTACAACTTCCCGCCGTTCTCCACCGGTGAGACCGGCCGCGTCGGCTCGCCCAAGCGGCGCGAGATCGGCCACGGCGCGCTCGCCGAGCGGGCGCTGGTGCCGGTGCTGCCGAGCCAGGAGGAGTTCCCCTACGCCATCCGCCAGGTGTCGGAAGCGCTGAGCTCCAACGGATCCACCTCGATGGGTTCGGTGTGTGCCTCCACGCTGTCGCTGCTGAACGCGGGTGTGCCGCTGAAGTCCCCGGTCGCCGGTATCGCCATGGGTCTGGTGTCCGACGAGGTCACCGGCGACAACGGTGAGTCGGAGACCCGCTACGTCGCGCTGACCGACATCCTCGGTGCCGAGGACGCCTTCGGCGACATGGACTTCAAGGTCGCCGGTACCCGCGACTTCGTCACCGCGCTGCAGCTCGACACCAAGCTCGACGGCATTCCGTCGAAGGTGCTGGCGGGTGCACTGAACCAGGCTCGCGACGCGCGCCTGACCATCCTGGACGTGATGGCCGAGGCCATCGCCACCCCGGACGAGATGAGCCCCTACGCGCCGCGCGTCACCGCGATCAAGATCCCGGTCGACAAGATCGGCGAGGTGATCGGGCCCAAGGGCAAGGTCATCAACCAGATCACCGAGGACACCGGCGCCAACATCTCCATCGAGGACGACGGCACCGTGTTCGTCGGCGCGACCGACGGCCCGTCGGCGCAGGCCGCCATCGACGCGATCAACGCCATCGCCAACCCGCAGCTGCCGAAGGTCGGCGAGCGCTTCCTGGGCACGGTCGTCAAGACCACCGCCTTCGGCGCGTTCGTCTCGCTGCTGCCGGGCCGCGACGGTCTGGTGCACATCTCGAAGTTGGGCAACGGCAAGCGGGTCGGCAAGGTCGAGGACGTGGTGAACGTCGGCGACAAGATCCGCGTCGAGATCGCCGATATCGACAACCGCGGCAAGATCTCGCTGGTCCCGGTGTCGGAGGAGGAGAGCGCGGAGACCGCTGCTCCGGCCGCCGACGAGGCTCCGGCTGCAGCCGAGGCCGCGGCCGAGTAAATAGTTGGATGTGACGAAGAAGAAGTCCTCGGCGCGCGCCCCGAAGCCCTCGGTTTCGACGCGCGCGCCGGGTAGCACAGCTCGCGCGCCGAAGACGAAGCAAGCCTCGCGCGCGGGGACTCCGGCGAAAGCCGGCGCCGACGCCCCCTTGCTCGCTCTCGAGCAGGGGGGCTCTTCGCTGGTCCTCGCCGAGGACGGGTCGTTCTCCGACAGCGGGGTGCGGCGTACGGTACTGCCGGGTGGACTGCGGGTGGTCACCGAACATGTGCCCGGGGTGCGATCGGCGTCGATCGGTGTCTGGGTGGGTGTGGGCTCACGCGACGAGGGGCCCTCGGTGGCCGGCGCCGCGCACTTCCTGGAACACCTGCTGTTCAAGGCGACCCCGACCCGTACGGCGCTGGACATCGCCGAGGCCGTCGACGCGGTCGGTGGGGAACTCAACGCGTTCACCGCCAAGGAGCAGACCTGCTACTACGCGCATGTGCTGGACGACGATCTGCCGCTCGCGGTCGATGTCGTCTCCGACGTGGTGCTGAACGGGTTGTGCCGCCCGATCGATGTCGACGTGGAACGTCAGGTGGTGCTCGAGGAGATCTCGATGCGCGACGACGATCCCGAGGACCTGGTCGGCGACTCGTTCCTGACCGCGCTGTTCGGCGATCATCCGATCGGGCGGCCGGTGATCGGCACCGTCGACTCGATCGAGCAGATGACCGCCGCGCAGCTGCGCGGGTTCCATCTGCGCCGCTACCGTCCGGACCGGATGGTGGTGGCGGTGGCCGGCAACATCGAGCACGAACACACCGTGGAGCTGGTGCATCGCGCGTTCGCCGACCGGCTCGATCCGTTGCGGGAACCGGCGCCGCGCCGTGAAGGGCATTTCCGCAAGCGCACCTCACCGCAGCTGCACTGGACCTACCGCGACAGCGAACAGGCGCATCTGGTGTTCGGGGTGCGCGCGTTCGGCCGGCACGAAGGGCATAAGCGCTGGCCGCTGTCGGTGCTGAACACCGTGCTCGGCGGCGGGCTCAGTTCCCGGCTCTTCCAACGGATCCGGGAGGAACGCGGCCTGGCGTACTCGGTGTATTCCAGCGTCGACACCTTCGCCGACACCGGCGCGTTCTCGGTCTATCTGGGATGTCAGCCCGAAAATCTCGGCGAGGTCACGACATTGGCGCGCGAGGTCCTGGAAGATGTTGCCGCCAACGGGATCACCGACGCCGAATGCGCCCGTGCCAAGGGATCGCTGCGCGGCGGACTGGTGCTGGGCCTCGAGGATTCCGGCTCCCGGATGAACCGCATCGGCCGCAGCGAACTCAGCTACGGCAATCACCGCAGCGTCTCGGAGACGCTGGCGCGCATCGACGCCGTCACCACCGCGGAGGTGTCCGCGATCGCCCGCACCCTGCTGGCGCGGCCGTACGCGGCCTCGGTGGCGGGACCGTATCGGAGGATGCGCGACCTGCCCGGTGCGGTGAAACGCTTGGCGGAGTGAGTCAGTCGCGCGGTGCGGCGCCGGATTCGCCCGCGCGATTGGCGGCGCCCACCACCGCCGCGAGCAGTCCCGGCAGGGCGTGCTCGACTTCCTCGGTGCGCAGCCGCGCGTAGGTCTGGCCGTCGGCGACGATGCGTTCGGTGACCCCGGCCTCGCGCAGAATCTTCAGGTGGTGGGTCGCGGTGGATTTGTTGATGGTGTCGTAGAGCATGCCGCAGCGCACCGGGCCGCCGGCATTGCTGAGCCTGCGCACCATCTCGAGCCGGACCGGGTCCTGCAGGGCACCGAGCACCTCCTGCACGGTGGCGACCGGATGAGATTCCACGGTCTTGTTGCTATCGCTCATGATCTTTCTCACGGGAAATTCGGTTTGATGGGAATCAAACCATCGCTACGGTGGTTGAGTTCGATCGCAATCAAACTTACCTGATGGGGAGAATCGATGGCCGCAACTGTCACGGTTGCACCGGCTCCGCGGACCACTCAGTCCTGGGCCTATGCACTGATTCTGGTCGCCAGCGGAGTCGCGCTCGGAGTATCCGGTGTTCCCGCCCCGCTCTACGGCCTGTACCAGAAGGAATGGCATTTCTCGCCGCTGACCACCACCATCGTTTTCGCCGTCTATGCCGTCGCCGCGCTGGCCGCGGTCCTGGTGTCGGGCAAGATTTCCGATGTGGTCGGCCGCAAGCCGGTGCTGCTGGGCGCACTCGCCACGATGGTGATCGGACTGGTCGTCTTCCTGTTCGCCGACAATGTCGCGATGCTGCTGGTGGCGCGGGCGCTGCACGGGGTGGCCGTCGGTGCCACCGTCGTCGCCGGGGCGGCGGCGCTGCTGGATCTGCGTCCCCAGCACGGCGCGCGGTCGGGGCAGCTGACGGGCGTGGCCTTCAATGTCGGTATGGCCGTGGCCATTCTGGGGTCGGCACTGCTCGCCCAGTACGTTCCGCATCCGCTGCGCACGCCGTACGTGGTGATCACGGTGTTCTGCCTGCTGATCGGCGTGGGCGTGGTGGTGATGACCGAAACGCACACCGCGCGGATGTCGGGTCCCATCCGGATCGCGAAACCGGCGGTACCGCAGGAGATCCGGGCCGATTTCTGGTTCTCGGCGCTGGGCGTCATGGCGGCGTGGTCGGTACTGGGTGTGCTGCTGTCGCTGTATCCCTCGCTGGCCGCGGAGAAGACCGGCGTGCACAATCTGGTCTTCGGCGGTGCCGTGGTCGCCTCGACCGCGACGGCCGGGGCGCTGGCTCAGCTGTTCGCGACCGCGATTCCGGCGCGTCGCGCGGCCGTCGGCGGTGATACCGGGATGGCGATCGCGCTGCTGCTGACCATTCCGGCGCTCGCGACCCACAACTGGGTCGTGGTGCTGCTGGCCGGTGTTCTGCTCGGCGCGACCTTCGGCCTGGGCTTCGGTGGATCGCTGCGGCATCTGTCGAATGTGGTGCCGCAGCACAAGCGCGGCGAGACCATGTCCGCCTATTACCTGCTGGCCTATACGGCGATGGCCCTGCCGACCGTGCTGGCCGGTTGGGCGGCGACGCAGTGGGGGATGGGCGCGATCTTCCCGTGGTTCGTGGTGGTGGTCGCCGCGGCCTGCCTGACAGCGGCCGCGATCGGGGTGCGTGGCAGTCGCGCGGCGAACTGATCGGCGCGAAACAGTCTGCCGGACAAGACGATGCGGCGTCCGCCCGAAAGGCGGGCGCCGCGTCGTCGCTCGGCCGGGCCGAATCCTCCACCGGCTGTGGCGGATCCGGAATTGTCGTTACTATGCGCCCATGGCTCGGCGGGGGACATTTGTACAGCGGCAGGCTCAGCGGATACAGCGTTCGGCGTTGCTGGTATCGGTCGTCTCGGTGGTGCTCGGCGGTTTGGCGATCGCGGGTATCGCCTGGTGGGTGCTGTGGCTCGCGCTCGGCGCGAAGGCCGATACGCCGAACCAGCTGGATCTGACGAAGATCGCGTTGTCTGTCTCGGCCGGTGTGGGCGGTGCGGTGGCACTGGTCGTGGCCTACCGCAAACAGCGCGACAACGAACGCGGCCGCTTCGCGCAGCTGTTCGGGGCCGCCGCGGCGCAACTGGGTAATGCCGATGTGGCGGTGCGTATGGCGGGCGTCTACGCGATGGCCGGGGTGGCCGACGAATTCGCCGCGCGCGGCATGCGCCAGCAGTGCATCGACGTGCTGTGCGGCTATCTGCGACTGCCCTACGACCCCGACGAAGGGGCTACCCACCTGAGCTCTCGCAAGATCACCGACGGAGCGGGCGGGCCGCAGGTGGAGCGCGCCTACCAGCTACGGCAGAACGATCGCGAGGTGCGGCGCACCATCATCGCGGTGATCGTGACCCACCTGCGTCCGCAGGCCGAAACCTCGTGGTCGTACTGCGATTTCAACTTCGACGACGCGGTGCTCGAGGATGTCGACTTCCGCTGGGCGGTCTTCGGCGGCGGGCATACGCATCTGCGGGGTACCCGCTTCATCGGGGAGCGGTCCGCCAACTTCGATAACGTCGAATTCGTCGGCACGCACGTGACGTTCCACAGCGCGCACTTCGAGAGCGATGCGCTGTTCCGGGGCACGAAATTCACCCCGACCTCGGGTGACGTCTACACCGGGCGCGCCGGCACCAGCTTCGTGGATGCGGTCTTCCGCGGTAAGGCCGACTTCACCGAGGCCGAATTCGGCGGGCCCCGAACACGATTCACCGGCGCCCGGTTCACCGGACCGACGTCGTTCAGCCGGGCGCGTTTCACCGCCGACAGCACCTTCTTCGACGGCGTCGAAGTGGCGGGGGACAGTGCGCGTTTCGACGGCATCGTGGTCGGCGGCTCGCGAATCACCTGTGCCGACACACGTTTCGACTCCGGCCACACGGTGTTCGACAACGCTCGCATCGGTGGCGAACGGGATGTGCCCGATGTCGATCTCCGGGGAGTCGCCTGTCGTGGCACGGTGTCGGCGGAGCACGCCCTCATCCCGGGGTGGCCGTGCGGCCCGAGCGCACCGGACCCGGCGCCGGTGGCGTCGGACGCCGAGGAGGCGGGTCTTCCCGCCGGCACCGGTTCGGTCGTCGGACCACCGCAGGACTGAGTAGTCGGCACCGGTACTCGGCTCGGCGCTCGCCCGGTACCGTCGGTGCCATGAAGATTCGTGGTGCTGTGCTGGAGCGGATCGGCGACCCGACTCCCTATGCCGATTCGACCCCGATCGTGATCGAGGATCTGGAGTTGGCGGAGCCGGGACCGGGGGAGCTGCTGGTCCGGATCGAGGCGGCCGGACTGTGCCATTCGGACCTGTCGGTGGTGGACGGAAACCGGGTGCGGCCGGTGCCGATGCTGCTCGGCCACGAGGCGGCCGGACGGGTCGAGCAGGTGGGTCCCGGTGACAGCGATCTGCGGGTCGGCCAGCGGGTCGTGATGACCTTCCTGCCGCGCTGCGGACAGTGCGAGGGCTGCGCCACCGACGGCCGCACCCCGTGTGTGCCGGGCAGCGTCGCCAACAACGAGGGCGAGCTGCTCGGCGGCGGCCGCCGACTGCGCCGCGCGAACGGACCCGTCCACCACCATCTCGGCGTCTCCGGATTCGCCACCCACGCCGTGGTCGATCGGCGGTCGGTGGTGCCGGTCGACGACGATGTCCCGCCGGAGGTCGCCGCCGTACTGGGCTGCGCGGTCCTCACCGGCGGCGGGGCCTTGCTGAATTCGGCCCGGCCCGGCGCGGGAGACCGCATCATGGTCGTCGGTCTCGGTGGCGTGGGTATGGCCGCCGTGCTGGTGGCCGCGTCACTGCGGGAAAGCCTCGGCGCCGAGGTCATCGCCGTCGACACCGTGCCCGAAAAGCTGACGCTGGCAAAGGAATTGGGCGCCACGCAGGTCTACACGCCGGCGGAGGTGGCCGAGCGCGGCATCGCGGCGGAGGTCGTGGTGGAGGCCGCGGGGAATGTGCGCGCTTTCGAGACCGCGGTGACGGCCACCGCGCCCGGCGGCACCACGGTGACCGTCGGGCTGCCCAATCCCGAAGCGCGCGCGAGTATTTCACCGCTCGGTCTGGTCGCGCAGGGACGTTCCATCGTGGGCAGCTACCTCGGCTCGGCGGTTCCGGCGCGCGACATCCCGGAGTACGTGCGGATGTGGCGGGACGGCCGGCTTCCCGTCGAACGACTGGTGTCCTCGCGTATCCGGCTCGACGAGATCAACCACGCCATGGACGAGCTGGCCGCCGGGCACGCCTTGCGTCAGGTGATCGTCTTCGACTGATGCGCCGGCCTCGCGGCTGCCATCGGCTCTCGGTGGTCGCGCCGGGTGACGCACGCGACTTCCGGGTGACCGGTGTGGTGGCGCCCGGGCCCCCTGCCGATAGGCTCTGACCGCAACGGGCATCGAACGGTATGTGAGGAGTTCACGGTGGCGACGAACCGGATCCGGGTGGGCGTACTCGGCGCGCAGGGCAAGGTCGGGCAGGCGATCTGCGCGGCGGTCGAGGCCGCCGACGACCTGGAGCTGGTCGCCGGGGTCGACAAGGACGACGCGCTCGAGGCCTTCACCGAGGCCGGCGCCCAGGTCGTGGTCGACTTCACCCACCCCGACGTGGTGATGCCGAATCTGAAGTGGTTGGTGGAACACGGTATTCACGCCGTGGTCGGCACCACCGGCTTCGACGAATCCCGGCTCACGCAGGTGCGCTCCTGGCTGGCGGACAATCCCGAGGTGGGCGTGCTGATCGCCCCCAACTTCGCCATCGGCGCGGTGTTGTCGATGCGGTTCGCCGAACAGGCCGCCCGCTGGTTCGATTCGGTCGAGGTCATCGAACTGCACCACCCGAACAAGGCCGACGCACCCTCCGGCACCGCCTATCGCACCGCCGGCATCATCGCCGAGGCCCGCAAGCAGGCCGGCGTGGGCCCGAGCCCGGATGCCACCACCACCGAACTCGACGGCGCGCGCGGGGCGAGCGTCGACGGGGTGCGAGTGCATTCGGTGCGGCTGGCCGGGCTGGTCGCGCACCAGGAGGTGCTGTTCGGCACCCAGGGCGAAACGCTCACGATCCGCCACGATTCGATCGACCGCACCTCCTTCGCGCCGGGTGTACTGCTGGGTGTGCGCCAGATCGGCGCCCGCCCGGGCCTCACCGTCGGGCTCGATCCGCTGCTGGACCTGTGAACGAGCGCGACAGCGGGCGACAGGTGCTGCGCATCGTCGCCTTCATCGCCTTCCTGGTCGTCGCGCTGGCCTTCTACTTCCTGCTGCTGGGTCGCATCGCGATCGAACTGATGACCTCGGGCAAGCCCGCCGCCGTCGCGATGGGCGTGGGCGTGCTGATCCTGCCGATCCTCGGAGTGTGGGTGGTGGCCACCAGCATTCGCGCCGCCCTCGCCCACCAGCATCTGGCGCGGCGCATCCACGACGAGGGCCTCGAACTCGACGTCTCCGACCTGCCCCGCCGCCCCTCCGGCCGGCTGGAGAAGGCTGCCGCCGACGAGCTGTTCGAACAAGTCAAGAAGGAGTGGGAGGCAGACCCCGACAACTGGCGCACCAACTATCGCGCCGCCCGGGCCTACGACTACGCCGGCGACCGCTCGCGCGCTCGCGAAACCATGCGCCGCGCCGTGGAACTCGAGCGCGTCGAACGCCGGACCGGGTCCTGACACACCGCCGGCCCCACTAGGCTCGCCTGGGTGCCGACGTTGCTGATCATCCATCACACGCCTTCGCCGTTCCTGCAGGACATGTTCGAAGCGGTGGTCGCGGGCGCCAGCGACCCCGAGATCGAGGGAGTCGAGGTGGTGCGGCGGGCGGCACTGGCCGTGACCGCGAGCGATGTCCTCGCCGCCGACGGCTACGTGCTGGGCACGCCGGCCAATCTGGGCTACATGTCGGGCGCGCTCAAACACGCCTTCGACACCTTCTACTACCCCTGCCTCGACAGCACCCGCGGTCGGCCGTTCGGGGTGTACATCCACGGCAATCAGGGCACCGAGGGCGCCGAACGCAGCATCACGACCGTGACGACCGGAATGGGGTGGCAACAGGCCGCCGCGCCGGTGATCGTGACCGGTCAGCCGGGCAAAAACGACCGGGAGAAATGCTGGGAACTGGGCGCGACGATAGCGGCGCAGTTGACCGCCTGAGCCGGTGACCCGATTTCTGGTGTCTCACACGGATATCACCGGCACCGTCATACTCGACGGCAGGACGTCGCGTTCCCGGCCGGGGCGCGGCGTGGTGTTCGGGTTTCGGGAAGGGTGAGGACCATATGACGCCACCGCGGCGGATCGGTCTGGTCGAGGACCACGAGTCGGTCGCGCTCGGCCTGGCCAGCATGCTGGCCGGCGAAAGCGATCTGGAACTGGTCATCACCGCCGGAACGGTGTCCGAATTGCTCTCCGCGGCACCGGAACTGGACCTGGTAATCCTCGATCTGCGGCTCGCCGACGGCTCCACCCCGCAGTCCAATGTGCAGGCCCTGCGCGATCGCGGGCTCGAGGTGCTGGTGTTCACCGGAGCCGATAATCCGTTCCTGGTGCGCTCGGCCGCGCGCGCCGGGGTGCTGGGCGTGGTGCGCAAATCCGAGGATGTGCAGACCGTGGTCGCCGCGGTGCGCGCCGCCGCGAGCGGCGAACAGGTGGTCACCACCGATTGGGCGGCCGCCATCGACGGCGATCCGCAGCTGCGCGATGTCGGATTGAGCCCGCGTCAGCAGGAGGTGCTGACCCTCTACGCGTCCGGCGAGAAGGCTTCTCGGGTGGCGCGGTTGACCGGGCTCTCGGAACAGACGGTCAACGACTACCTGGGCCGGATCCGCCAGAAATACGCCGACGCCGGCCGCCCCGCGCCCACCAAGACCGACCTCTACAAGCGCGCGGTGGAGGACGGATGGCTTCCGGTGCCCGAACGCAACAACCAGGCATGATCGCGGTCGACGCACCCGGAGTCTTCGCGCGCACCGCAGCCGCGGCCCGCATCCGGGTTCCCGGCCGCGCGCAGGTGCGCTCCGATACGCCTGCGGTGGAGCGCGTCATGCGCCGGCTGGGGCTCTCGATCGGCGCGGGTGGGGTGATCATGGGCCTCGCCGATCTTCCGGAGATCACCGAGCAGGCGCGGTTCACGCCCGCTTGGTGGACGCCGAGTGCCAGCGCGCTGGCGTTCGGACTGTTCCCGGTACTGGCCGTGCTGTCGATCCGGTCGAGCCCGCGCACCATCCGGCTGGTGTCGAGTTGCGCCGCAGTGGCCTTCCTGTCCGCGGTGGCGACCATGCTGATCGGGCTCGACACCCACAGCATCGGCGCGAATTCGGTGTGGCTGTACCGGATGCTGCCACTCGGTGTGCTCGCGGCGACGTTGGCGTGGCCGGCGCTCGTCGCGGTGGCGTATCTGCTGATCGGGTCGGCGGCCGTCGCGTTGACGAATATCTATCTGGCGGAACAGTTCACGGCAGCGTCCGTGCTCAGCGCGTTCGCCCGGGCCGTCGGGTTGTCGGCGCTGTTCCTGTGGTGTGTGGTTTCGGCGCTGTCGGCCGCGGCCCGGGTGGACCGCGAATCGGTGGCGGCGAGTAGGCAGGCTGCCGAAGCCGCCGCGGCCGCGGCGCGCGACAACGAGAGCGCCCGCTTCGCCGCCCTCATTCACGACGCCGTTCTCTCCACGCTGCTGGACGCCTCGCGCGGCAGCGAACCCTCGGATGTATTGCGCCGGCAGGCCGAACGCACCCTGGACCAACTCGACGAGATCCGCGTCGAATCGCGCGAACCCGATGTGCTCGACGCTCGTGCGGCCGTGACTTTCCTGCGCGCCTCGGTGCACGAAGTGAATGCCGGCATTCGGTTCACCACCAGGACCTGGCCGGGCTTCGACGACCTGCGCATGCCCGCCGCCGCCGCGCGCACCCTCGCCGCCGCCCTGGCCGAAGCGGTCCGCAACAGTCTGCGCCACGCGGCGGTGCCCGGTCGCGCGGTGACGCGCGCGGTGACCTGCACGATCAGCGCGGGCAGCATCCGGGTCGTCTTCACCGACGACGGCGCGGGATTCGACGTGAACGCGGTCTCCGCGGACCGCCTCGGCATCTCCGTGAGCATTCTCGGCCGCATGCGCCAGCTGGCCGGTGGCGCCGGATTCGTGGAATCGCAACCCGGGGAGGGCACCGCTGTGACCTTGGTTTGGGGCGGTGACGGTGCGCACTGAATCCGGTCGTGAACAAGCGTTCGGGTTGCGTGAGCTGCTCGGACTGCGCGGTCCAACCGCGTGGCTGTTTCTGGTCCTGCTGGAGGGGACCATCACCCTCTACATGGTCCGCAACCTCGACTCCACCACTGCGCTGCCGGCGGTGACCGCGCTGATCGTGATGGTGGTAGGCGGTGCACTGGTGCTGGTGGTCCCCGGCGATCCGCTGCCGTGGACCGTGACGATCTTCGTCGCCGCCGCCGGACCGGTCGCCACCGCCCTGACCTCGGTCGCTCCCGGCATACCGGAAACCCGCCAGATGGTGTGGACCACCTTCGCGACCTCGTATGTACTGGCCGTGCTGGTGCTGCGCGGCCGGATGGGCACGGCGTGGCTCGGCGTGGCCGGAGTCGCGGTCGTCATCGGTGTCGACGGCGCGCGGGCCTGGCTGAACGCGAGCGCGATCGTCGCCGCGATCGTGCCCATCGGCACCGTCATCGCCATCTCGGTGTTCGCCCAGATCATGCGGCCCACCCAGCGTTCGCTGCGGGGGTTGCGTGAGGAAGCGAGCGCCCAGGCCGCCGCGGAGGCGACGATGGCGGCCGCCGACGGCGAACGCACGCGGCAGCTGGAGCGCCTGGACCGGGTGGCCCGCCCGATCCTGGAACGCATCGCCGACGGCGCGGTCCTCACCGTCGGTGAACGGGAACAGTGCCGCCTCCTGGAGGCGGAACTGCGCGACGGACTGCGCGCCCCGCAGTTGATGACCGAGGAACTCAGCGGCGCCGCGCGGGGTGCGCGGGCACGCGGGGTGGAGGTCGTCCTGCTCGACGACGGTGGTTTCACGGATGCGCCGAAGTGGTTGCGCGAACGCGTCATCGACGTCGCCACACGGGAATTGGACGCGGCCAACGCCGGTTCGGTGACGGTGCGCATCCTGCCGCCGGGGCGACGGGTGCTGTCGACTGTGCTCGCGCAGGCGCCCGACCACGACCGCCGCACCGAGATCGGCCCCACCGGCACCGTGACGGTGATGGACTGACTCAGCTGTCGCAGCGCCCGGGGCCGCCCTTGCGCATCTGATCGCGCAGGGCGCCCTGTACCGCGCCGGAGAGCCAGGAATTCAGCGATTGACCGCTCTGGGTCGCGGCCTCCTCGGCCCGGGCCTTCAGATTCTCGACCATGCGCAGGGTGACCCGGCTGATGTCGCCGGTCATCTCCTCGAAGGTCGGGTGCGACTCCTCGCTCGCGGTGCGGCGTACCTCGACCTGCGCGTCGGTACCCGACAGCGAGACGTGCACGGTGCGATCGTCGAGGGTCGCGTTGACCTCCTCGGCCAGATCCGAGAGCGCGGCCAGCAGCGTGAGCCGCAGCGAATTCTCGGTGGCGGCGGCCAGGGCGGCGGCGGTCGCCTGGGTCTTCTCGTCGCCCAGGGCGGCCGCCGCGATGAGATCGTCGCGCAGGCGGGCGGTGTACTTGTTCAGATCCATGACATCAGTATGATGTCATTTGTGACATCACGCCACCGTCAGGATGTCGTCACGGTTGCTGTCATTGCTGGAATGTGACCGGAATGTCTGCCGATATCACGGGCGACGGTTCGGTGTCGTCTCCGCGACCGGGTAGCCTTTCTGACCATGACGAACGGTGAATCGACGCGAAGAGAGCTGCGCGCGTCCGGCACGGTCGGTGTCGCGATGGTGACCCCCTTTACCGCCGAGGGCAAGCTCGATGTCGATTCCGGCGTCGCCTTGGCCGCACGCCTGGTCGACCGCGGTGTCGACCTGCTCGCCATCTCCGGCACCACCGGGGAATCGCCGACCACCACCGAATCGGAGAAGTTCGACCTGCTGCACGCCGTCGTCGACGCCGTGGGCGACCGCGCCACCGTCATCGCGGGCGCCGGCACCTACGACACCGCGCACAGCATCGAGCTCGCTCGCAACGCCGAGCGTGCGGGTGCGCACGGTTTGCTGGTGGTGACGCCGTACTACTCGCGTCCGTCACAGGAGGGCCTGCTGGCGCATTTCACGGCCGTCGCCGATGCCACCGATCTGCCGGTGACGCTCTACGACATTCCGCCGCGCTCGATCGTGCCGATCGCCCCGGATACGCTGCGTCGCCTGGCCGAACATCCGAATATCGTCGCGGTGAAGGACGCCAAGGGCGACCTGGGCGCGGGGGCGGAACTGATCGCCGACACCGGACTGGCCTACTACTCCGGTGACGATGTGCTCAACCTGCCGTGGTTGTCGGTCGGCGCGGTCGGATTCATCAGCGTGATCGGGCATCTGGTGCCGGAGCGGCTGGTACAGCTGCGCGACGCGTACGCGGCCGGCGAGGTCACGCTGGCGCGCGACATCAACGCCGGCCTGCTGCCGGTCAACCGCGCGATGGCCCGCGTGGGCGGCGTGGCCCTGATCAAATCCTCGCTGCGACTGCTCGGCATGGATGTCGGCGAGCCGCGGCTGCCGCAGCTGATGCCCGTGGGTGTGAACTTGGAATCGATCGTCGCCGAACTGCGGCTGGCGGGAGTGCTTGCATGAGTGAACCGGTGAACCGTCGTCCGCGCCGGACCGCGAGCCGAGCGGCGGGAGCGCCGGCGCCGGCGCCCGCGCCGCGCAAGGAGCCCGAAGCGCCTGCGGCGCAAGAGGTTTCAGCGCCCGCGACGCAACAGGTGCCGCCGCCGGAGCCCGCGCGCGCCGCCGAACCGGCCGTCGAGCGCCGGACCGCCCCTGAGCGACGCGAATCTGCTCCCGCGGCCCAGCGCGAAACCGCTCCCGCGGCACAGCGCGGCGAATCGGCTCCCGCGCAACGAGGCGAGCAGACCGGCGACCGGGGCCGTACCCGGCGTTCCGGCCGGGGCCGCCAGTCGGGCCGTGGTCGTACGGAACAGGCTGCGCCGCAACCGGTTTCGTCGGAATTGCCGATCGGTCTGCCGCCCAAGTTGCCGAAGCAGGGCCTGCGCGTCTACGCCCTCGGCGGCATCGGTGAAATCGGCCGCAATATGACCGTGTTCGAATACGACGGCGCGATGTTGATCGTCGACTGCGGTGTGTTGTTCCCCGAGGATCAGCAGCCCGGCGTCGACCTGATCCTGCCCGACTTCCGGCCGATCGAGGACCGGATCGACGAGGTGGCCGCCGTGGTGCTGACCCACGGGCACGAGGACCACATCGGCGCGGTGCCGTTCCTGTTGCGGCTGCGCCCCGACATCCCGGTCGTGGGTTCCAAATTCACGCTCGCGCTGGTGGCGGCGAAATGCCGCGAACATCGCCTGCAGCCCAAGCTGATCGAGGTCACCGAGGGACAGCGGACCACCCACGGCCCCTTCGACTGCGAGTACTTCGCGGTCAACCACTCCATTCCCGACGCCATCGCGGTCGCGGTGCGCACGCCGGCCGGGCTGGCGCTGCACACCGGTGACATCAAACTCGATCAGTTGCCGCTCGACGGCCGCCTCACCGACCTGGCCGGGTTCTCCCGCCTCGGCGACGAGGGTGTGGACCTGTTCCTGGTCGATTCGACCAATGCCGAGGTGCCCGGCTTCGTCACTCCGGAACGGGAGATCGGCCCGGTCCTCGACAGTGTGATCGGCAAGGCCAAGGGCCGCGTCATCGTGGCCTCCTTCGCCAGCCACGTCCATCGCATCCAGCAGGTCGTCGACGTGGCGCAGCGCTACAACCGGCGGGTGTGCTTCGTCGGTCGTTCGATGGTCCGCAATATGCAGATCGCGCAGGATCTCGGGTATCTGAACATTCCCGAGGGCATCGTGGTCGATCTGGATCAGGCCGCGAATCTGCCCGTGCACAAACTGGTGCTGATCTCGACCGGCTCGCAGGGCGAACCGCTCTCGGCGCTGTCGCGGATGGCGCGCGGCGACCACCGCCAGATCAACATCCGCGCCGACGATCTGGTGGTGCTGGCCTCCTCGCTGATCCCCGGCAACGAGAACGCGGTGTTCGCGGTGGTCAACGGCCTGGCCCGGCTGGGCGCCACCGTGGTGACCCAGCAGAGCGCGAAGGTGCACGTCTCCGGGCACGCCTCGGCCGGTGAGCTGCTCTACCTGTACAACGCGGTCCGCCCCACGAATGCCATGCCGGTGCACGGCGAGTGGCGGCATCTGCGTGCCAACGCCGCGCTCGCGGTGGCGACCGGCGTGCCCGAGGAACGGGTCATGCTCGCCGAGGACGGTGTGGTGGTCGACCTGGTCGACGGCATCGCCTCGATCGTCGGCCGCTATCCGGTCGGGCAGGTGTACGTCGACGGTTTGTCGGTCGGCGACGTGGGTGAATCGACGCTGTCGGACCGTCTGGTGCTCGGTGAGGGCGGTTTCATCGCGATCACGGTGGCCGTCGACGAGACCACGGGTAAGGCGGTCAGCGCGCCCGAGGTCAGCGGCCGCGGTTTCTCCGACGATCCGGGTGCGCTGATGGGTGCGCAGGAGCTGGTGGAGGCCGAACTGCTGCGGCTGGCCGGGGAGGGCGTCACCGATACGCACCGCATCGCCCAGGGTGTGCGGCGCGTGGTGGGCCGCTGGGTCGCCGACACCTACCGTCGCCGCCCGATGATCGTGCCCACCGTCATCGGCGTCTGATCCTCCGGGATGTGGCCCCGCCCGCAGCGATGAGTCCGGGCGGGGCCGCTGCGCAGTGCCGATGAAGCGCCGGGCCGCCTGCGGGGTGACGCTGCCTACCTCCACCGGGCTCCGACCCATTACGCTCGGCCCATGAGTATGGCTCAACGGGAACGCCGGGCCCTGGTGTCGACCATGACGGCGGTCGGTCCCGACGCCCCGACCTTGTGCGGTACCTGGACGGTGCACGATCTGGCCGCGCATCTGGTGGTACGGGAACGCCATCCCGCGGCCGCACCGGGGATTCTGCTGAAACCCCTTGCGGGATACCTCGATTCGGTGCAGGCGAAGGTGTCCGAGAAGCCGTTCACCGAACTGCTGGAGCAGATCCGCACCGGACCGCCGTGGTGGTCGCCGCTGAAGCCGGTCGACGCCGTGGTCAACCTGACCGAGATGTTCGTCCACCACGAGGACGTGCGCCGCGCCGACCCGGAGTGGAAGCCCCGCACCTTGTCGGCCGAGGACGAGCGCAAGTTGTGGTCGGCGACGCGGCGGATGGCGCGGATGGCGTATCGCAAATCCCCGGTCACCGTCGTGCTGGCGACGCCGGAGGGTGAACGCGTGACGGCGCACAACGTCGGCGGCGATGCGGTGGTACTCACCGGGCAGCCCTCCGAACTGCTGCTTCACGCATTCGGGCGCAACGAGGTCCGCATCGATGCCGCCGGCGGGGTGGACGATGTGGCCGCGGTCTTTGCCTCCGATCGCAGCGTCTGAGACCTTCGCGCGCGTCGTTTCCGGCCGCTGACGGCGTTGTGAGGTCGGCAATGATGTGGTTGGGATGGGTGTTGCGGATGGTCCCGATGGGGCTGTTGCGGCTAGCCTGAGGTCATGGCAGGTAAGTCCCGCGGCACCACGACGTCGAGTTCGCGGGCGGGATCCACCCGGGGGCGGGCTCCGGCGCGGACTCGCTCGGGAGGCGGACGCGCCCGATCGGCGCCGCGTGGCCGCACCACCGCGACCCGCCGGCCGGTGCGCCGGTCACCGCAGACCGCGCCGCTGGCGGTGCTCGGACGCGGTATCGGCAACGGCTGGTCGGTGCTGGCGCGCGGATTCGGCGCCACCACCCGCACCATCAGCCGCGCTGGGGAGATCGAACACGGTCACCGCCGCGACGGAATCGCCTTGGCGCTGGTCGCTTTCAGCGTCGTCATCGCGGCGGCGGTCTGGGTGTCGGCGGGCGGCCCGGTGGGGCACTGGGTCGACACCGCGGTGCGCGCGATCGCCGGCTCCGCCGCGGCCGTGCTGCCGTTCGTGGCCTCCGGTATCGCGGTGGTGCTCATGCGCACCGAACCGCGGCCCGAGATCCGGCCCCGGCTGGTGCTCGGCGGATTGCTGGTGGGACTGCCGGCGCTCGGAATCTGGCATATCTTCGCGGGCGCGCCGTCCGATGCGCATGGGCGCGCCCATGCGGCGGGTTTCGTCGGCTATGTGCTGGGCGGGCCGCTGCGCAACGGGCTCACCGCGTGGCTGGCGGTGCCGCTGCTGTTGCTGGCCATGCTCTTCGGACTGCTGCTGGTGACCGGGACGACCGTGCGCGAGGTCCCGCACCGGCTGCGTGAACTGTTCGGCCTGCCCGATCCCGAATACGGCGAAGACGACGGGCAATACGGGCTCTACGACCCGGAAAACTATGACGCCGACGGCTTTCCGATGCACAAGAGCCGTTCCTCGCGGCGTGGCCGCACCCCCGAGGAGAATTATCCGACCGACGAATTCGGTGGCGCCGACGCCGTCACCGAGGTTCTCGGCGAACCGCCGTTGCGCGATGCGAAAGATATCGCCGAGCCGGACGAAACACCGCCCCCCGCAAGTAAACCCAAGACGCGCAAGCCGCCGAAGGTCGTCGACCAGACACCCGAGCCGCAGCCTCCGCAGCAACTGGAATTCGTCACCGACCGCGAGGTCGACGGGGATTATCAGCTGCCGCCGCTGACCCTGCTGACCGACGGCGATCCGCCGAAGAAGCGCAGCGCCGCCAACGAATCGATGATCGAGGCGATCACCGAGGTGCTGGTGCAGTTCAAGATCGACGCGGCGGTCACCGGTTTCGTGCGCGGTCCGACGGTCACCCGCTACGAGGTCGAACTCGGCCCCGGTGTGAAGGTCGAGAAGATCACCGCCCTGGCCCGAAATATCGCTTATGCGGTGGCCACCGAGAATGTGCGTTTGCTCGCACCGATTCCGGGCAAGTCGGCGGTCGGTATCGAGGTGCCCAACGCCGACCGCGAACTGGTCCGGCTGGCCGATGTTCTCAAGGCGCCGTCTACGCGAAACGACCACCACCCCTTGGTGATCGGCCTCGGCAAGAACATCGAGGGCGAATTCGTCTCCGCGAATCTGGCGAAGATGCCGCATCTGCTGGTCGCCGGTTCCACCGGTTCGGGTAAGTCGAGTTTCGTCAACTCGATGCTGGTCTCGCTGCTGGGCCGCGCCACTCCGGACGAGGTCCGGATGATCCTCATCGACCCGAAGATGGTGGAACTCACGCCGTACGAGGGCATTCCGCATCTGATCACGCCCATCATCACCCAGCCCAAGAAGGCCGCCGCCGCGCTGGCCTGGCTGGTGGAGGAGATGGAACAGCGGTATCAGGACATGCAGGCCAGCAAGGTCCGCCACATCGACGATTTCAACAAGAAGGTGAAATCGGGCCAGATCACCACGCCGCTGGGCAGCGAGCGCGTGTACCGGCCCTACCCCTACATTTTGGCGATCGTCGACGAGTTGGCCGATCTGATGATGACCGCGCCGCGCGACGTCGAGGACGCCATCGTGCGCATCACCCAGAAGGCGCGCGCGGCCGGTATCCATCTGGTGCTGGCGACCCAGCGGCCCTCGGTGGACGTGGTGACCGGTCTGATCAAGACCAACGTCCCCTCCCGGCTGGCGTTCGCGACGTCCTCGCTCACCGACTCACGCGTCATCCTGGACCAGCCGGGTGCGGAGAAATTGATCGGTATGGGCGACGGCCTGTTCCTGCCGATGGGCGCGTCCAAGCCGACCCGATTGCAGGGCGCGTTCATCTCCGACGAGGAGATTCAGGCCGTCGTCGACTTCGCCAAGAATCAGGCCGAACCCGAGTACCAGGAAGGCGTCACCACCGCCAAGGCCGGGGAGAAGAAGGACGTCGACCCGGATATCGGCGACGATCTGGACGTCTTCCTGCAGGCCGTCGAACTGGTCGTCACCTCACAGTTCGGTTCCACCTCGATGCTGCAGCGCAAACTGCGCGTCGGATTCGCCAAGGCGGGCCGCCTGATGGATCTGATGGAGACCCGCGGCGTGGTCGGCCCGAGCGAGGGCTCCAAGGCGCGCGACGTGCTCGTCAAACCCGATGAGCTGGACGGACTGCTGTATTCGATCCGCGGCGGTGGAGAGGCCGAGCCAGCGGCCGAACCCGATGCGATCGATGCCTAGGCTCCCGGTGTAGGCCTCACCCGGTGTAGGCCCAGCCGGTAACGGTCCGGATCTCGACCCGGATGACCGGTCCGCGCGGGGCATTGTCGCGATACTGCGGGTATTTCGCGGTGAGCCAGGCGATCGCCTCCGCGCGTTCGGCGTCGCCGGTGGCGACGGCGGCGGTGCCGTCGAGCCGGACCCACCACAGCCGCGACCAGTCCTCGTCGTATTCGTCGGCCAGCACCGAGACCCGGTTCTCGGCCGCGATATTGCGCAGACGCCGCAAATCCGTCGTCGATTTGGGCTTCTGATCGACCGCGGTGACCAGGATGCGGCCCGTCGGGGAGAGCGCGAAGGTCACGGGCACCAGATGGGGCCGGCCGGTCGGATCGGTCGTACCCAGCCGGGCCACGCGGGCCGCGCGAACTCGCGTCAGCGCCGTATCGGGGTCCAATCGCACCGGTTCACGGTAGATCGCCGGACGGCGCGGTGTGGCCTACAGCGTCGCGTTCTCTCGCTGGATCTGCTCGGCCGCCTCCGCCTGGATGCGCTCGAACTGCGCACCCATCGCCGCGGCCAGGGCATTGGCCGCCGAGAGCGGGCGGACCATCACCATCAGATCGTCGATGCGGCCCGCCTCGTCGGTGTGGATGAAATCCGCACCGGTGACGTGCTTACCGTCGACCGTCGCCTCGAAAATCAGCGTCGAGTCGTGCCCGCCGGCGTCGGTGATCTCGCGGACGTAGCGGAAGTCCTCGAACACCCGCATGACGCCGCGCAGAATCGCGGCGGTAATGGCCCGGCCGGGATAGGGCTTGAACGCCACCGGGCTGGTGAACACGACGTTCTCGGCGAGCAGCGCCTCGATCGCCGCGCTGTCGCGTGCCTCCACGGCCTGTCGGAATGCCTGCATCGCCACCTCGCATATGCAACTGGTTGACTATGCCGAGCATCGTAGCGGGCTTCGCCGCGCCTGCCTAGGCGTTCGGCGCCGCCTGTGCCGAGAAGGCGCCCATCACCGGGGTCCATTCCAGGAATCGCTTCGCGTCGATCAGCCCCTCCCGGGCGAACGGATCGGCCGCGAGCAGCTCCTCCAACGCCGCGGCATCGTCGGCGCGGAACAGCAGCAGCGCGCCGGAGCCGTCGGCATACGGCCCGGTCGACAGGACCACACCCCGGTCGACCAGATTCGACAGCCATTCCCGATGGCGGGGCCGATGCTCGTCGCGCCCGGCGACGGTGGCATCGGAATAGGTGTAGTGGACGGCGAAGATCGGCACGCGCGCTCCCGAAAGATTCAGAGGGTCAACAGCATTCGAGTATTGCCGAGGGTGTTCGGCTTGACGTAGCTGAGGTCGAGGAATTCGGCCACACCGGTGTCGTAGGAGCGGCACATCTCCGCGAACACTTCCGCCGTGACGGGCGTGCCGTCGATCTCGGCGAACCCGTGCCGGGAGAAGAACTCCACCTCGAAGGTCAGCACGAACAGTCGCTGCAGCTGGAGTTCGCGGGCGGTCGCGATCAGCTGATCCACGATCAGGCGCCCGACGCCCTGTCCTTTGGCATCGGGGTGGACCGCGACCGTGCGCACCTCGCCCAGATCGGCCCACAGCACGTGTAATGCGCCACATCCCACCAGGCGCCCGTCGACCTCGGCCACCCAGAATTCCTGGACCGCCTCATAGAGTGTGACGAGATTCTTCTCCAGCAGAATGCGGCCCGCGTAGACGTCGACGAGGCTTTTGATCTCGGGCACATCCGAGGTGCGGGCGCGTCGGACGACCACGGTGCCGGGGCCGGTGGCGCCGATCGAATCAGTGTGGTGTGCCCGCGTCGTCATGGGGTGCACAGTAGTCGGGTCGTTAACCGATAGTCTGGTGGAGTGCCGCACATCTCGTCCGCCCGCCTGCCTCGATCCGCCGGGGGCCGCGGCTGCGTGCATTCCGGCCGGGGGTGCCGGTGAGCGTGCAGAGCGACGATATGGACCGGACCTGGGCCGAGGCCGGCAGAGCGCGGGCGAATCTCGTTCCGCCGCAACCGATGCGGACGGTCGAGCCGTCCGCGGTGCCGCTGATGAACATCGCCAACATTCTCACGGTCCTGCGCATCGTGATCGTGCCGATCTTCCTGCTGGCGCTGTTCGCCGCCGGCGGCCACGACACCGGGTGGCGGATCGCCGCGGCCGCGCTGTTCGGCGTCGCGGCCATCACCGACCGCATCGACGGCCAGCTCGCGCGCAAGTACGGACTGGTCACCGACTTCGGCAAATTGGCGGATCCGATCGCCGACAAGGCGTTGATCGGTGCGGCCCTGATCGGATTGTCGGCCCTGGGCGATCTGCCGTGGTGGATCACGGTCGTGATCTGTGCCCGCGAGATCGGTGTGACGTTGCTGCGACTGGCGGTGGTGCGCCGCGGGGTGATTCCGGCCGGCCGCGGCGGTAAGGCCAAGACCCTGGTGCAGTCGGTGGCGATCGCCGTTCTGCTGCTGCCGCTGGCGGGCGCGTGGGCGAGCGCCGGAATGGCGCTGATGTATGTCGCCGTGGTGCTGACCGTGGTGACCGGACTGGATTACGTGGTGCAGGCGGCCCGGTTGTGGGCGCGGCCGGTCGAGCGGCGGTGACGACGGTGGGCACCGAGGTGGCCGTCGCCGACCCGCTGGACGCTGTCCCCGAGGCCGCCGAGCTGGTGGCGACGCTGACCCGCGTCGGTGGGACCGTGGCCACCGCCGAATCCCTGACCGCCGGTTTGCTCGCGGCCACCATCGCGGGGGTGCCGGGAGCCAGTGTGGTGTTGCGCGGCGGAGTGATCGTCTACGCCACCGATCTCAAACATCGCCTGGCCGGCGTGAGCGAGGACACCCTGGCCACGGACGGGCCGGTCGCGGCCGGAACCGCCGAACAGCTCGCCGTCGGCGCGCGCACCGTGTGCGGGGCCGACTGGGGGATCGGATTGACCGGCGTCGCCGGGCCGGACCCGCAGAACGGCTGCCCGGTCGGCACCGTCTTCCTGGGGCTGAGCGGGCCCGAAGGGACCGAGGTGGTGCGGTTGCAGCTGGCCGGGGACCGGTGGACGATCAGGATGAGCGCGGTTCGCACGGCCGTCGCGGAGCTGCTGCGCCGCGTCGGTGGCGGCGACCGCACCGGCACCGGCTGACGACGGCTTTCCGGTGGCTGCCGATCGGTTCCCGCGGACGGGAACCAACGGGGTGGCATGCGACGTTGGCACTGTAGACGGAGGGTGCGTCACGCTCGACGGCGGTCGCGCTCGGCCCGGTGAGGCGAGAACGTGAGGAGAACGAGATGACGCTGCTTCGAGAGGCCATCGGCGAGAGTCTGCGGCGCGCTCGGATCGCCCAGAGCCGGACCCTGCGCGAGGTGTCCACGTCGGCACGCGTGAGCCTGGGCTATCTGTCCGAAGTCGAACGCGGCCGGAAAGAGGCCTCGAGCGAACTGCTGGCCGCGATCTGCCAGGCGCTGGACGTGCCGCTGTCGCAGGTGCTGGTCGACGTGAGCGCCACCATGGCCGACGCCGACGCCCCGGCCCCCGCGACGGAGACCGCCGACACCGCGCCCGCCGCGAGTGCGTCGGCCCGTGCCGGAATCGCCGAGGACACCCGGATCGTGATTCCGGCCCCGAAGGCCGAGAAACTGGTCTTGGTGCAAGCGAAGTGACTCGCCGCGTACCGGCGATCACAACTGCCGGCGCCGGGTCGGCGCCGGCAAGGCTGTACGACGGAGCGGAAACCGATAGATTCTCTGTAAGCGTCGGTTACGGGTGGTTCGGCAGCCCGGATCCGATGCCGTGGAGGATAGGGACACAGGGGTGCGTGACGGTCGCGCACCGCCGCCGTGCTGGGGCGCGGCGTAGTCAGATGGAGGCGGGATCAATCGATGGCTAATCCGTTCGTGAAGGCCTGGAAGTACCTGATGGCCCTCTTCGATTCGAAGATCGAGGAGCATGCGGATCCGAAGGTGCAGATTCAGCAGGCTATCGAGGAAGCCCAGCGTCAACACCAGGCCCTGTCGCAGCAGGCCGCGTCGGTGATCGGTAACCAGCGCCAGCTGGAGATGAAGCTCAACCGTCAGCTCGACGAGGTCGAGAAGCTCAACGCCAACGCGCGCCAGGCCGTCCAGCTGGCCGATCAGGCCAATGCCGCCGGCGACGCCGACAAGGCGATCCAGTACACCAACGCCGCCGAGGCGTTCGCGGCCCAGCTGGTCACCGCCGAACAGTCCGTCGAGGACCTGAAGGTGCTGCACGACCAGTCGCTGCAGGCCGCCGCCCAGGCCAAGAAGGCGGTCGAGCAGAACGCCATGCTGCTGCAGCAGAAGGTCGCCGAGCGCACCAAGCTGCTCAGCCAGCTCGAGCAGGCCAAGATGCAGGAGCAGGTCTCCGCATCGCTGCAGCAGATGGATTCGACGCTGTCCGCACCCGGCAGCACCCCCAGCCTGGACGCGGTGCGCGAGAAGATCGAGCGTCGCTACGCCAACGCGCTGGGCGCCGCCGAGCTCGCGCAGAACACCGTGCAGGGTCGCATGATGGAGGTGCAGCAGGCCAGCGTGCAGATGGCCGGCCACAACCGCCTCGAGCAGATCCGCGCCTCCATGCGTGGCGACGCGCTGCCCTCGGGTGACTCCGCCGGTCAGTCCATCGCCAACCCGGCTCAGCCGCAGGTGAACAAGGGCCAGGCCGCGCAGCAGTAAGGCGCGTAGCGGGTCGATCGGAAGGCTGGGCAGATGGGACGAACGCGGGCAGGTAACGAGCCCGCGCCGACCCGTGCGCGGCCCTGGTCCCGATCCG
>NZ_BDBF01000030.1 GCF_001612845.1 Nocardia elegans NBRC 108235
GTCGAGCGCGCGTTCGCCGGCGTGCGCGGCGCTGTTGCCGCCCAGCACGATGGTCAGCGTCATCAGATTGGGCAGGGCCACGATCAACGCCAGCACCGCCGCGGCGCCGGCGGCGAATTTGCCGGCTCGGGTGCGCCATACCCGCACCGCGCCCAGCAGGAGCAACAGGGGGATCAGCGTGCACAGGAACCCGATCGCCAGGCCCGACCAGATGCCCTGGGCGAAGCTGCCGTGGCCGGACATGCCGGCGATCCGCTGCGCCCACCAGCGCGGAATGAAGGCCGACAGCACGAAATAGGCGACGACCAGCACGATGATGACCGCGAGCAGGCCGAGGGCTCGATTCCGCCACACGGTGGCTCGGGGTTTGGTCCCGGAGTTCGTGAGGGAGCTCGTCGATGTCATGAATCCAGCGTATGCGCGAGGCGCGCGGCGACGCCGGGAGAATCGTGTTGTGTCAGGCCGTCAGTGCGCTCTCACCAGGGGAAAGGCGGCGTGCACCCGGAGGCGGCCCGGTGTCCAGCTGGTCGATTCAGGCCCGGTGCTCGCGCAGGGCGGCCAGCGCGGCGTCGGCGTGGACGTTCGCGCGCAGTTCGCCCGAGATCACCGCCAGTACCGTGCGGTCGGTGTCGATCACGAAGGTCTGCCGCTTCACCGGCAGGAAGTTGCCGAGCAGACCGCCGATCGCCCCGGAACGTTTGACGCCGAACCGTTCCGCCACCGCGCCGTCGCGATCGGACAGCAGCGGATAGCCGAGGGTCTGCGCCTGCGCGAAACCGGCTTGGGTGTCGACCGAATCGGTGCTGATTCCCGCGCAACTCGCGCCCAGGGCCGCGAATTCGCTTGTCAGATCACGGAAATGGCAAGCCTCGGCGGTGCACACGGGAGTGTTGGCGGCGGGGAAGAAGAACAGCGTCAAAGGCCCGTCGGCCAGCAACGAATCGAGCGACCGGACGGTGCCGGTCTGATCGGGAAGTTCGAACCCGGGTGCGCGCTGGCCTTTTTTCACAATCGCGAGGGTACCGGGCGGCACGGTTGCCCGGTACCCGCCGCGGATCGCGCGGGTCGCGGCGGGGCCAGGAAATCTCGGTTGCGGCCGACTGGAATGATGAGCGATATGCACGGCGCCGCATTCGACCGTCCGGAAACCGCAACCACCACCACTCGGGACCAGTTCCGCGTGCTCGCGGCCGCGCACCGGGTGGTGCCGGTGACGCGCAAGGTGCTGGCGGATTCGGAGACCCCGCTGTCCGCCTATCGGAAGCTGGCCGCGGACCGGCCGGGCACCTTCCTGCTGGAGTCGGCCGAGAACGGTCGTTCGTGGTCGCGCTGGTCGTTCATCGGCGCCGGCAGCCCCACCGCGCTGACGGTCGTCGACGGCGAGGCGGCCTGGCTGGGCGCGACCCCCGCTGACGCCCCGGCCGGCGGCGATCCGCTGGAGGCGCTGCACGACACCCTGGAACTGCTGCGCACCGAGCGCCTGCCCGGCCTGCCGCCGCTGACCGGTGGGCTGGTCGGCTATCTGGGCTACGACATCGTGCGCCGTATCGAACGGCTGCCGGAACTGACCACCGACGATCTGCGGGTCCCGGAGATGGTACTGCTGCTGGCCGCGGATCTGGCCGCCTTCGACCATCACGAAGGCGCCATCACGCTGATCGCCAACGCGGTGAACTGGAACGGCACCGACGAGCGCGTCGACGAGGCCTACGACGACGCCGTCGCCCGGCTCGACCGGATGACCGCGGCGCTGGCCGCACCCGCCGAATCGACCGTGTCCGTCTTCGACCGTCCCGAACCGGACTACATCCGCCGCCGCACCAGCGAGGACTTCGGTGCGGGCGTGCGGCGGCTGGTCGGCGAGATCGAGGCCGGCGAAGCGTTCCAGGTGGTGTTGTCGCAGCGGTTCGAGATGGACTTCGACGGCGAACCGCGCGATGTGTACCGGATGCTGCGCGCCTCGAATCCCAGCCCGTACATGTATCTGATGCACATTCCCGACGGTGCGGGTGGCACCGCCTTCTCCATCGTCGGATCGAGTCCGGAATCGCTGGTGACGGTCAAAGACGGTGTGGCGACGACACATCCGATCGCCGGCACCCGGTGGCGTGGCGCCACCGAGGAGGACGATGTGCTGCTCGAGAAGGATCTGCTCTCCGACGAGAAGGAGAACGCCGAACACCTCATGCTCGTCGACCTGGGCCGCAACGACCTGGGCCGGGTGTGCGAGCCGGGCACCGTGCGCGTCACCGAATACCGCCACATCGAGCGCTACAGCCACGTGATGCATCTGGTGTCGACGGTGACCGGGCGGCTCGCGGCCGGTCGCATCGCCCTCGACGCCGTACGCGCCTGCTTCCCGGCCGGCACGCTGTCGGGTGCGCCGAAGGTGCGGGCCATGGAGTTGATCGAGGAGAACGAGCCCACCCGCCGCGGCGTCTACGCCGGAGTCGTCGGCTACCTCGACTTCGCCGGCGACGCCGATACCGCGATCGCGATCCGCACCGCGCTGCTCAAGGACGGCATCGCCTATGTGCAGGCCGGTGCCGGCATCGTCGCCGATTCCCAGCCCGACTACGAGGACGAGGAATCGCGCAACAAGGCGATGGCCGTTCTCAAGGCCGTCGCCGCCGCCCGCACCGTACGCACCTTCACCCCCGAACCCGACGGCACCCTGCTATGAGTAACCCGGAATCCGAACCAGCCGAACGACATTCGCCGAACGAGCCGGAGGTGAAGCCCGCGCCCGGCGCGAACGACGCGTCCGCGGCCGACGCGGCAGTGCGCCCGCGGCAGTCCGATGCCGACATCTCTGCCGCGGATCGCGCGCCGATTCCGAGCGGCCCCGTGGGGGATGCGGTCCGGTCCGGCTCCCGCCTCGACGACGCGGCCGCACGGGTGCATCCCGGCGACGGCGGCGACCCCGACCACTATGTCCCCGAGGCGGATGCGGGCGGCGCCGACAGCGTGCCCGGCAAACGCGCCCGCCCGGTGCTGCCGGTCCTCCTGCTGGCCGTCGGCGCGGCCGCGCTGTGGGGCTCCTCGCGCATGACCTGGGTGACCCTGCGGTCCTCCGACGGTCTGACCGAGCCGCGCACCCAGCATCTCAACGGCGGTCTCTGGTTCGGCGCGCTGACACCGCTGGCGCTGGTGCTGCTGGCCTCGATCGCGGCCGTCTTCGCCACCAAGGGCTGGCTGCGCCGGCTGATCGGTGTGGTGGTGGCGCTGGTCGCCGCCGTCGCCGCGGTGCCCGGCCTGGCGCTGCTGACCCAGCACGGCAAGATCGCCGAACGGGCCGCCCGGCTCGCCGAACTGCCCGCCCGCGCGCACGTCGACGCCGCCACGGCGGCCACGTTCCCGGCCGCACTCAGCGTCTTCGGTGCGCTCGCGGCCTTCGCCGCCGGCGTCCTGCTGGCCCGCATGCCCGAAACGACCGCCCGCATGTCGGGTAAGTACGATAATCCGGTCTTCCGCCGGGCCGCGGCCGCCGAACAGGTCGCCGAATTGCGCCGCACGGGTGATCCGGAATCGGCCGCCGACGCACCGCGGACGGCGACGTCGAAGTCCTCGCCGCACACCCCGGAACCGGAGTCGGGCGAACTCTCGCAGCGCGTGCTGTGGGACGCGCTCGATGCGGGCGCCGACCCGACCGACGACGAGCCGGGCCGATGAGCGCCCTACCACGGCACGCCGGGCGGCAGGCGTCACACCCCGCCGTCGGCTCGGCTTACCCTTCCATTTACTCTTTATCAGCATCGGTGAGACAGCACCTGGGGGGATTCTCAGGTAGCAAGTCCGTCTCCCCAGAAAGGATTCGAGCCAGATGACGGTACTCGACTCGATTCTCGACGGGGTCCGTGCGGATGTGGCCGCTCGGGAAGCCCTCCTGGATTTCCAGGCCGTCAAGAAGGCCGCCGCCGCGGCACCCTCGCCGCGCGATGCGCTCGCCGCTCTGCACGCGGACGGGATCGGAGTCATCGCCGAGGTCAAGCGCGCCAGCCCCTCGAAGGGTGAGCTCGCCGACATCCCGGACCCGGCCAGCCTGGCGAAGTCCTACGAGGACGGTGGCGCGCGCATCATCAGCGTGCTCACCGAGGGCCGCCGCTTCCACGGCTCGCTCGACGATCTGGACGCGGTCCGCGCGGTCGTCGACGTGCCGATCCTGCGCAAGGACTTCGTCGTCGGCCCGTACCAGATCCACGAGGCTCGTGCCCATGGCGCGGACGTGATCCTGCTGATCGTGGCCGCCCTGGAACAGGACGTGCTGGCCTCGCTGATCGATCGCACCGAATCGCTGGGCATGACCGCGCTGGTCGAGGTGCACACCGAGGAGGAGGCCGACCGCGCGCTCACCGCCGGCGCCTCGGTCATCGGCGTGAACGCCCGCAACCTGAAGACCCTCGAGGTCGATCGCGACGTCTTCGCCCGCATCGCGCCCGGACTGCCCACCGAGGTCATCCGGGTCGCCGAATCCGGCGTCAGCGGCACCGCCGACCTGCTCGCCTACGCCGGCGCCGGCGCCGACGCGGTTCTGGTCGGCGAGAGCCTCGTGACCAGCGGCGATCCGCGTGCCGCCGTCTCCGAGCTGGTGACCGCGGGTACCCATCCGTCCTGCCCGCGTCCGCTGCGGCGGGGTGTCACCCGATGACCGGCGTGCACGAGCCGCTGCCCCAGGCCAGCGAGGGTGTCACCCACCGCAGCCACGAACCGGATCTCGGCGGCCACTTCGGCGCCTACGGCGGCCGGCACGTGCCCGAGGCGCTGATGGCGGTGATCGAAGAGGTCTCCGCCGAATACGACAAGTCCCGCCTGGATCCCGATTTCCTGGCCGAACTCGACCGGCTGCAGCGCGATTACGCGGGCCGGCCCTCGCCGGTCTTCGAATGCAAGCGGCTCTCCGAACACGCCGGCGGCGCCCGCATCCTGCTCAAGCGCGAGGATCTGAACCACACCGGTTCGCACAAGATCAACAATGTGCTGGGCCAGGCGCTGCTCGCCCAGCGGATGGGCAAGACCCGGGTGATCGCCGAAACCGGCGCCGGTCAGCACGGTGTCGCGACGGCCACCGCCTGTGCGCTGCTCGGCCTCGAATGCGTGATCTACATGGGCGCGGTCGACACCGCGCGCCAGGCGCTCAACGTCGCGCGGATGCGGCTGCTCGGCGCCAAGGTGGTGTCGGTGACCACCGGCTCGCAGACGTTGAAGGACGCGATCAACGAGGCGCTGCGCGACTGGGTCACCAACGCGTCGGAAACCTACTACTGCTTCGGCACCGCGGCGGGCCCGCATCCGTTCCCGCTGATGGTGCGCGATTTCCAGCGCGTTGTCGGCCTCGAGGCGCGGGTGCAGGTGCAGGCGCAGACCGGTCGGCTGCCCGACGCCGTGGTGGCGTGCGTGGGCGGCGGATCGAACGCGATCGGCATCTTCCACCCGTTCCTCGACGACGAGGGCGTGCGGCTGATCGGCTACGAGGCAGCCGGCGACGGCGTCGAAACCGGAAGGCACGCGGCGACTTTCGCCGGCGGCCGGCCGGGTGCGTTCCAGGGCGCCTACTCGTACCTGCTGCAGGACGAGGACGGCCAGACCATCGAATCGCATTCCATCTCCGCCGGTCTGGACTATCCCGGCGTCGGCCCCGAACACGCCTATCTGAAGGACATCGGCCGCGCCGAGTACCGGCCGATCACCGATACCGAGGCGATGGACGCGCTGCTGCTGCTCTCGCGCACCGAGGGCATCATCCCGGCCATCGAATCGGCGCACGCGGTGGCCGGCGCTCTACAGCTGGGCCGCGAATTGGGTTCCGGCGCAATCATTCTGGTGAATCTGTCCGGACGCGGCGACAAGGACATGGATACCGCGGCGCGCTGGTTCGGCCTGTTCGACGACGACGCCGCCCCGGAGGAGAATCGCTCGTGAGCCGTCTGGAATCGACCTTCGCGGCCAGCCGCGGCGAGGGCCGCGCCGCGCTGATCGGATATCTGCCCGCGGGCTACCCGGACCTGGCCGGATCCATCGACGTGTGCACCGCGATGGTCGAATCCGGTTGCGACATCATCGAAGTCGGTATCGCCTATTCCGATCCGGTGATGGACGGCCCCACCATCCAGGCCGCCACCGAGCAGGCCCTGCGCGGCGGCGTGCGCGTGCGCGACGTCTTCGGTGTCGTCGAGGCGATCACCGCCGCCGGGGGCAATGCCGTGGTGATGACCTACTGGAATCCGGTGCTGCAATACGGCGTCGATCGTTTCTCTCGCGATCTCGCCGCGGCCGGCGGTCTCGGGCTGATCACCCCCAATCTGATTCCCGAGGAGGCGGGGGAGTGGTTCGAGGCCTCCCGCGCCCACGATCTGGACCGCATCTTCCTGGTCGCTCCCTCCTCCACCGAGGAGCGCCTGGTCAAGACCATCGAGGCCAGTAGCGGATTCCTCTACGCCGCCTCCACCATGGGCGTCACCGGCGCCCGTGACGCGGTGTCCTCGGCCGCGCCGGAACTGTGCGCGCGGGTGCGTGCCCACTCCGATATCCCGGTCGGTGTCGGCCTGGGCGTGCGCAGCGGTGCGCAGGCGGCCGAAATCGCTTCCTACGCCGACGGAGTGATCGTCGGCTCGGCGCTGGTCACGGCCGCGGGGCAGGGACTGGACCAGGTCCGCAAGCTCACCGCGGAACTGGCCGAGGGCGTGCGCTCGGCGACTGTCACCAGCTGATCGGAGACGCGAACTGGGCGGCGCGCGCCCCCTCCGTTACGGTGGGGCCCGTGACTTTTCCAGTCCTGGCAGACGGCGTCGATGTGCACGGTGGGGCAATACTGGCCTATATTCCCAGTCCGCCGCGAGGCGTATGGGATGTGGGGCCGTTCCCGCTGCGCGCGTATGCGATCTGCATCATCATCGGCATCATCGTCGCGATCTGGTGGGGTGAGCGGCGCTGGCGCGAGCGCGGCGGCGAGCAGGGCAAGGTGCTCGACGTGGCGATGTTCGCGGTGCCGTTCGGACTCGTCGGCGGCAGGCTCTATCACGTGGCCACCGACTGGGAGAAGTACTTCGGCGCCGGCGGGCATCCGATCAACGCGCTGAAGATCTGGGAGGGCGGTCTCGGGATCTGGGGTGCGGTGCTGCTCGGCGGTGTCGGCGCCTGGATCGGCTGCCGGGTGTATCGAATTCCGTTGCCCGCCTTCGGCGATGCCATCGCCCCGGCGATTCTGCTCGCGCAGGCCATCGGCCGCCTCGGCAACTACTTCAATCAGGAGCTCTACGGCCGCAAGACCGATCTGCCGTGGGGCCTCGAGATCTATCTGCGGTTCGATTCCGACGGCCAGCTGGACATGATGAACGGCGTTTCCACCGGCGTGGTGGAGAAGATCGTGCAGCCGACCTTCCTCTACGAGCTGATCTGGAATCTGCTGGGCGTTCTGGTGCTGGTGATGGTCGACAAACGCTGGCGGATCGGCCACGGTCGCTTGTTCGCCCTGTACGTGGCGATCTATACCTTCGGCCGCTTCTGGGTCGAGTTGCTGCGCGACGACGAGGCCACCCACATCTTCGGCATTCGGGTCAACTCCTACACCTCGGCGATCGTATTCCTCTGCGCGCTGGCGTATTTCGCCCTCGCCACCAAGGGCCGCGAAACCGCCGCCCAGCTCGCCTCCGGTGGTGAGCGCCCCTGGCCGTGGCAGTGGAGTGCGCTGCGCCGGTTCGGCGCCGCCGGACAGGAAGCCGCCGCCGAGAGCGCACCTGCCGCCACGGCCGACGAATCCGCCGCCGGCGAGAAGCCGGACGAAGCCGCGAAATCGGAGAAAGCTGCCGAATCCGAATCCGCTACTTCCGCATCCGGCGAATCGGACGATTCCACCCCAGGCCCTTCCGATTCGGTAGCGACCGGTACCGAGGCGACCGGCAACGAACTGGATCCGCCCGCCGATGACAAGGATGCGGCCGGTGTCACCACCGCCGGGAACAGCGAGCAGCGGGCCGAGGGCGAGTCGGGTAAGCCGGGCCGGAAGAAGGCGGACAAGAGCTGAGCGGGCCGACCGCTCGAATCAGGAGGACTTCGTGACCGACCCCTATCAGCCGCAGCCCGGCTACGGCCCGCAGTACGGGGCTCCGGGTACCGGGCCGGGAAATCCGGGCGGCTACGGCCAACCCGGCCCCTACGGAGGCGGGCAACCAGGCCCCTACGGGCCGGCCGGCTACAGCCAGCCCTACGGCCAGCCCGCAGACCCGTACGCCCAGCCGTACGCCCCGGTCCCCGGCTACCCGCCCGCGCCCTACGGCGGGGACCCGGAGGCGCCGTACGGGCGCAACATGTACGGCGAACCGTTCTCGGACAAATCGAAGCTGACCGCCGGGCTGCTGCAACTGTTCGTCGGTGGCCTCGGGATCGGCCGGTTCTATCTCGGCTACACCGGCATCGGCGTCGCCCAGCTCCTGGTCACGCTGTTCACCTGCGGTCTGGGCGGAATCTGGCCGTTCATCGACGCGATTTTGATCCTGACCGGCAAGGTTCGCGATCCGTACAACCGTCCCTTGCAGGAGTGACGACCATGCCGGTCGCGCATGTGATGTGCGTCATATTTTCGTCGATTGACAGTGGCGGGAGTGCCGATCAGCGCCACCGCGGCGGCAGGACTAGGCTCGGCTCGTGATGCGACGGACAAAGATTGTGTGCACCCTCGGGCCGGCCACCGCCACCGAGGACCGGATCCGTGAACTTGTCGACAGTGGCATGGACGTGGCCCGGTTGAATTTCAGTCACGGAGAACACGCCGATCACGCCGAGAACTATCACAAGGTGCGGCACGCCGCCGAGCAGATGGGTCGTGCGGTCGGCATCCTGGCCGACCTGCAGGGGCCGAAGATCCGCTTGGGCCGGTTCATCGAGGGCCGCACCATGTGGGCGACGGGCGAGGAAGTGCGGATCACGGTCGACGACGTGGAAGGCACCCACGATCGCGTCTCCACCACCTACAAACAGCTATCCGAGGACGCCAAGGCCGGTGACCGGCTGCTCGTCGACGACGGCAAGGTCGGGCTGACCGTGGTCCGCGTCGAGGGCAACGACGTGGTGTGCCGCGTCACCGAGGGCGGCCCGGTCTCCAACAACAAGGGCGTCTCGCTGCCGGGTATGGACGTGTCCGTTCCGGCGTTGTCCGAGAAGGACATCGAGGATCTGGAATTCGCCCTGCGGCTCGGTGTGGACTTCATCGCCCTGTCGTTCGTGCGGTCGCCGTCGGACGTCGAGCTGGTCCACGACATCATGGATCGCGTCGGCCGCCGGGTGCCGGTGATCGGCAAACTCGAAAAGCCCGAAGCCATCGACAATCTCGAGGCGATCGTGCTCGCCTTCGACGCGATCATGGTGGCTCGCGGCGACCTCGGCGTCGAACTGCCGCTCGAGCAGGTGCCGCTGGTGCAGAAGCGCTCGATCCAGATGGCAAGGGAGAACGCCAAACCCGTCATCGTCGCCACCCAGATGCTGGAGTCGATGATCGGCAACTCCCGCCCGACCCGCGCCGAGGCCTCCGATGTCGCCAACGCGGTACTCGACGGCGCCGACGCGGTCATGCTCTCCGGCGAGACCTCGGTCGGCCAGTATCCGATCGAAACGGTGCGGACGATGGCGCGCATCGTGCACGCCGTGGAATCGGAATCCTCGACCCGGGTGCCGCCGCTGACCCACGTCCCGCGGACCAAGCGCGGCGTGATCTCCTACGCGGCCCGCGATATCGGCGAGCGGCTCAACGCCAAGGCGCTGGTGGCCTTCACCCAGTCCGGCGACACCGTGCGCCGGCTGGCCCGCCTGCACACCACGCTGCCGCTGCTGGCGTTCACCCCGCTGCCGGAGGTCCGCAGCCAGCTGGCGCTGACCTGGGGTGTGGAAACCTTCATCGTCCCGCCGGTCGGTACCACCGACGAGATGATCGGCCAGGTCGACAAGGAACTGCTGTCGCTGAATCGCTACGCCAAGGGCGATCTCGTGGTGATCGTGGCCGGCTCCCCGCCGGGTACCGTCGGCTCCACGAACCTGATCCACGTGCATCGCATCGGCGAGGAGGACCACTGAGGTGAGCGCGTCACTGGGCGAATCGGTCGGCACCGGCCGTGAGAGCGGCGGCGATCTCGCCGTACTGCTCGGCCTGCTCGAACTCGAGGAGATCGGCGAGGACGTCTTCCTCGGTCACCATCCGGAGAAGGTGTGGAGTCGTACCTTCGGCGGCCAGCTGGTGGCGCAGGCGATCATCGCGGCCGGCCGCACGGTCGGGCCGGGGCGCCCGGTGCATGCGGTCAACGCTCATTTCGTGCGCGGCGGCGACGTGCGCAAACCGATCGAATACCGGGTCGAACGCCATCGGGACGGGCGTGCCTTCGCCAACCGCACGGTCACGGCGTATCAGGACGATCAGGAACTGTTCGTGATGCTGGCGGCGTTCCAGGACTGGGCCAAGGGCCTGGAACACGCCAGCCCGCAGCCGCAGGTGCCCGATCCGGACGGCCTGCCCCGGGTGGAGGAGTCCTTCTCCGGGTTCGAGGACAAACTGCAGATGTTCGTGCAGGCACCGCATCCGATCGATATGCGCTACACCAACGATCCGGCCTGGATCCTCAAGGGCACCGGCGGCACCCTGAACCACAATCGCGTGTGGATGAAGGCCGACGGCGAACTGCCCGACGATCCGCTGATCCACGTCGCGACGCTGGGTTATTCGTCCGACACCACGGTGCTGGATTCGATCATCACCACGCACGGGCTGTCGTGGGGCCACGACCGGATCGTGGCCGCCACGGTGAATCATTCGATCTGGTTCCACCGTCCGTTCCGCTTCGACGACTGGGCCCTGTACGCGACGCAGTCACCGGTGGCCGCCGGTTCGCGCGGCCTGGCCACCGGTCACTTCTATTCGCGGGCCGGCGAGCTGCTGGCCACTGTGGTGCAGGAAGGCGTGATCAGGCACTTCCCGGCGCGCAAGTAGCGCTGGGCGCCGGGAGTGCCGGTATCAGAGGCGTTCGCGGTTCTCGTCGAAGTCGTAACTGTCGCGATGGAGCGCGTGAATCGTGTAGGGGACGGCGTCGGCGGTGGTGGCGATCCCGAGGACCAGTCGATGCTCGAGTGCGGCCAGGCCGGATTCGGTCAGCTGATCGGGATCGCCCACCAGGCTGAGCGCTATCTCGTAGGTGCGCCGCGAGCCGGGGTCGCGGTGGGGGTGTTCCAGGCGCCACTGGGTCTCCAGGACCGTATGGCCGGGTTGATCGGCGTCGACGGGCAGGGTGAAGCGCCAGGCGAAAACATCGTGCTCGGCGAGGTGGTCGTCGACCACGCAGCGCACGGTGTGCACGACGCGGTCGAGCGTTTCCGGTGTGACGTAAACATGGAGTGAAACATCCGAAATTCGTTTCGGCATGTCTGTGTCCTGTTCCGGTGTCGAACCATCGGCGTCGGCAGTTACCGCGGGGAGTCTAACCCCGGATCCCGCTCCGCGGGAGGGCGGCATGCCCGGCGCCGGATTGTTCAGGCGTGGCGGCCGATTCGCACGGGCTCGATACCCCAGGGTGGGGTTTCGATACGTCCACCGGGCAGCAGCACCAGCCGGGGCCGGCCGGACTCCGTACGGCCCGCGTCGCGATGGGGGTGCAGGGCGAGCAGCAGCGGGACCAGCGTTTCGGCGATCCGATCGCCGACGGCACAGTACTTTTCGCTCGACAATCCCACCGGGTCGGCGATGTTCTCCCGGCCCACCAGCGCGAGATCGTTTCGCGCACTGTCGATCTGGGCGATCGTGCGGGCGCCGGAGACCTTCGTCACCCGGTAGGCCTCGAGCAGTGTGAAGGTCCGCGGCCGGGCTGCCGGAACCAGGTCGATGATGTGGTCGCGGATCTGCTCGGTCATCGCCAGCACGAGGTCCGCGCGCGTGACCATCTCCGGCTTCAACTTGCGTGCTGAGAAGTTGCCGGGATCCGCGCCGAGGCCTGTGATGGTCTGTGCCGCAAGGGGATCGACACCGAAGCCGACGAGCGCGCGGGTGCCGGCGCTCTCGGCGGTCAGGTCGTCGAGACCGTGTTCGGCCGCGACGGCGCGGGTCAGACGTTCGGCGATCACCGAGCGGCAGACGTTGCCGGAGCAGACGAACAGGACGTGCATGACCGCTACGGTAGGTCGCCGCGGGCCCCGGCAGAAGTCGAGGACGGCCGAAAACCGCTAATTTAACGCGATGTTCAGCTGCCGGTAGCGCGTCACGTTCGACCGTTTGCCGAATTTTCGCTGACCGGCTGGGTGACGGGTATGGCGCTACGGCTGCCGATCCGTGTCGGAACCCTCGGCGTCGTAGGCGTTTCGATAGTAGGAGGCTTCCTCGACGACCGGGGCGACCGTCGGTTCGGTGCCGAGATGAGCGTTGTCCGCGCCGGCGCGCGTGGCGTTGTCCTGAGCCCGGCCGCGTGCGCTGAACAGCGGTCCGCGCATGGACCGGGTCGGAGCGAAGGCGCCCAGTCCGGTGGGCGTGGTCATATCGTCGTACATGGTGTCGATGCCGCCGCGCAGGAAATAGGCCTCGTGCCAGAATCCGGTGCCGCCGGAGTCGCGCAGAAACCGCTGCCACCAGTCGCGATGCGGCTGGGACCGGGTCCAGCGCTCCAGGCTGTCCAGGTCGCGCCAGTATTGGCGGGCACCCCAGTGGGGCGGGAACAGCGACCAGATGATGTCCTCGTGCCGCAACAGGCCATCCGGCCGATCACGATGGGAGCGATACAGTTTCGGCCCCAAGCCGAGCAGACGCAACACCCCCCGCGGGGTCCGCACCCGCATCCCCAGATAGATCACCACCAGATCGGGATATCCCGAAAGATCCGCGGTGAGCCGGTTCACCCGCATACGCGACCTCCTCCTGCCCGGGGTCGTGTGCACCACCCTACGCGTAGTCACGGGTCATCCTGCCGATTCGGTTCGAATACGACAAAAGCGGCCCGATCGGACCGCCGACGATGGTGCCGAGTGTGGGACTCGAACCCACACGTCCGTGAGGACAACGGTTTTTGAGACCGTCGCGTCTGCCAGTTCCGCCAACTCGGCGCACCGGGAGGAAATGATAGCCGGTGGGTGCCCAGGTTACCGAATCGGTGCCGCGCGGGCGGGTTCCCGCTGGGTAGATGGGTTGTGAGCGAAGTTGAACGGTACGCTTTAGGACACTCGGCGTGCGTGGCCGGTGACAGGGTGGGACCGGAGGCGCACATCGGGTGTCGGCATCGGAATATCGAGGGGTCTGTCTATGGGAACGAATGCAGGGGGCGCGGGCGCGAAGCAGGACGCGCCGGCTGCCGCGAAGCGTGTCGTGGTGGCCGAGGACGAGGCGCTCATCCGGATGGACCTTGTGGAGATGCTCTCCGAGGAGGGCTACCAGGTGGTGGGTGAGGCCGGCGACGGCCAGCAGGCGGTCGACCTGGCCGTGGAACTGCGCCCCGATCTGGTCATCATGGATGTGAAGATGCCGCGGCGCGACGGTATCGACGCCGCCGGTGAGATCGCCTCCAAACGTGTTGCGCCCGTGGTGATCCTGACCGCGTTCAGCCAGCGTGACCTGGTCGAGCGGGCGCGCGACGCGGGCGCGATGGCCTATCTGGTGAAGCCGTTCACGAAATCGGATCTGGTGCCCGCGATCGAGTTGGCGGCCAGCCGTTTTCACGAGATCTCGGCGCTGGAACAGGAGGTCGCGAATCTGTCCGACCGCCTGGAGACCCGCAAACTGGTCGAGCGTGCCAAGGGCGTGCTGATGCAGACGCAGGGGCTGTCGGAACCGCAGGCGTTCAAGTGGATCCAGCGCACCGCGATGGATCGTCGCACCACCATGAAGGCGGTCGCGGAGGTCGTCCTGGAGAATCTCGCGCCGAAGTCCTGATCGCCCCTTGTGGTCGGCCGCGGCTCGTGTGCCGGCCGCGTGACGGTCGAGCGCGGGAGTGATCGAGTCGCGGCCCGCGCCGTCGGCGGGCTCGCTCGTGGGCTTCCGGTGAGCTCCTCGGGCGAACTCCGGCACCGATGCGGGAAAATCGCGGACATCGGCGAGCTTGTGCACGACCTCGCTGCCGGTCCGGTGGGGCGGATGTGGCCGGCGTGAAAGCGGGCAGCGTATCCGCGTGTGCGAATTCGAACGCGACACATGTCGGTCCGTGCCCGGTGGCCGGGGATGTCGGTGGATATCCCTAGACTCTGTGCCGTGACTCCAGCCTCCACCGATCAGCGTCAGGGCAGTGTGTCGTCCACCACCGCCGCAGCGGCCGCGCCGAAAGCCGGCAGTACGGCGCCGGGTGCTCCCGGCGAGCGGCCCACGCTGTTGTTGCTGGACGGCCATTCCCTGGCCTACCGCGCCTTCTACGCGCTACCGGCGGAGAACTTCAAAACCGTCACCGGGCAGACCACCAACGCCGTCTACGGCTTCACCGCCATGCTGATCAACCTGCTGCGCGACGAACGGCCCACCCATGTGGCGGCCGCGTTCGACGTCAGCCGGAAGACCTTCCGGGTCGAGGCCTATCCGGAGTACAAGGCCAACCGCATCACCACCCCCGACGAATTCCGCGGGCAGGTGGAGATCACCCAGGAGGTGCTGGGCGCGCTCGGCATCCCGGTGATGGCCATCGAAGGCTACGAGGCCGACGACATCATCGCCACCCTCGCGACTCAGGCTGTGCCGCAAGGCTTCCGGGTGCTCATCGTCACCGGCGACCGGGATTCGCTGCAGCTGGTCAACCCCGACGTCACCGTGCTGTACCCGAAGAAGGGCGTCTCCGAACTCACCCGTTTCACGCCGGAGGCGGTCGAGGAGAAGTACGGCCTGACCCCGGCCCAGTACCCGGATTTCGCGGCCCTGCGCGGCGACCCGAGCGACAACCTGCCCGGCATCCCGGGCGTGGGGGAGAAGACCGCCACCAAGTGGATTCGCGAATTCGGCGATCTGCCCACCCTGGTCGAGCGGGTCGACGAGGTGCGCGGCAAGGTCGGCGACGCCCTGCGCGCGAACCTGTCCAGCGTGGTGCTCAACCGGCAGCTCACCGAGATGGTCAAGGATGTTCCGCTGCCGTACACCCCGGAGCAGCTGGCGCAGCAGCCGTGGGACCGCGACAAGATCCACCGCCTGTTCGACGATCTCGAATTCCGGGTGCTGCGGGACCGGCTGTTCGAGACGCTGGCGCCGCCGGAGCCGGAGGCCGAGAGCGGTTTCGAGATCAGCGGCGGCCCGGTCGCGCCCGGCGCCGTCGCCGACTGGCTGGCCGAACACGCGAAAGCCGGTGTGCGCCACGGTGTGTCGATCGTGGGCACGACCACGCCCGTACAGGGGGATGTGAAGGCGATCGCGATCGCCGCCGCCGACGGGGAGGGTGGCTACTTCGACGTGGTCGCGCTGACCCCGGAGGACGAGCTCGCCCTCGGCCGCTGGCTCGCCGACGCCGGCACCCCGAAGGCGGTGCACGAGGCCAAGGCCGCCATCCACGCTCTGCGCGGGCGCGGCTGGCGGCTGGCGGGGCTCACCAGCGATACCGCGCTCGCGGCCTATCTGGTCCGCCCCGGGCAGCGCACCTTCAACCTCGACGATCTGTCGCTGCGGTACCTGTCGCGGGAGTTGCGGGTCGAGGCCGCCGAGGACGCCCAGCTGTCGCTGCTCGACGACGAAGACCAGGTCGACACCGAACTGGCCCAGGCCGAGATCCTGCGCGCCCGCGCGGTGGCCGATCTGGCCGAGGCGTTCGATGCCGAACTCGACCGCATCGAATCCGTGCCGCTGCTCACCGAGATGGAACTGCCGCTACTGGGCGTGCTGGCCGAACTCGAGCACGCCGGCATCGCCGTCGACTGCGACAAACTGGACGAGTTGCAGCGCGAATTCGCCGACCGGGTGGCCTCGGCCGCGGAGGCGGCCTATGAGGTGATCGGTGAGCAGATCAACCTCGGTTCGCCGAAGCAACTGCAGGTGGTGCTGTTCGACAAACTGGATATGCCCAAGACGAAGCGGACCAAGACCGGCTACACCACCGATGCCGACGCGCTCGAGTCGCTGTTCGAGAAGACCCAGCATCCCTTCCTCGAACATCTGCTCGCGCACCGCGACGCCACCCGCCTCAAGGTCACCGTGGACGGGCTGCTGAAGTCGGTGGCCGACGACGGCCGCATCCACACCACGTTCAACCAGACCATCGCCGCCACCGGCCGGTTGTCCTCGACCGAGCCGAATCTGCAGAACATCCCGATCCGCACCGACACCGGCCGGCGCATCCGCGACACCTTCGTCGTCGGCCCCGGCTACGAGTCGCTGATGACGGCGGACTACAGCCAGATCGAGATGCGGATCATGGCGCACCTGTCCAAGGACGCCGGGCTGATCGAGGCGTTCAATTCCGGCGAGGACCTGCACAGTTTCGTCGCGTCCAAGGCGTTCGACATCCCGATCGCCGACGTGCACCCGGAGATGCGCCGCCGCATCAAGGCGATGTCCTACGGTCTGGCCTACGGTCTGTCCGCCTACGGACTCTCGCAGCAGCTGCGGATCAGCGCCGAAGAGGCGAAGGCGCAGATGGAGGTCTACTTCTCCCGCTTCGGCGCGATTCGCGACTACCTGCGCGACGCCGTGGATCAGGCGCGCAAGGTGGGCTACACCGAGACGCTGTTCGGCCGCCGCCGCTACCTGCCCGATCTGGATTCCAGCAACCGACAGCGCCGCGAGGCCGCCGAGCGGATGGCGCTCAACGCGCCCATCCAGGGCACCGCCGCCGACATCATCAAGGTCGCGATGATCAACACCCAGGCCGCCATCGCCGAGGCCGGGCTACGTTCGCGCATGCTGCTGCAGATCCACGACGAACTCGTCTTCGAGGTCGCGTCCGGTGAGCGGGAGGCGCTGGAATCGCTTGCCCGAGAACAGATGTCGAGCGCCATCGACCTGTCGGTACCGCTCGAGGTCTCCGTCGGCGTCGGCCGGAGCTGGGACTCGGCCGCCCACTGACGGGCCGCCGAAGGCGCCGGCCGGCCCGGTCTCGCGCGGCGTATGGCGCCACAGACGGGGATGTGCCGCGCACAGTGCGCGAAATCGCACCCCGGCGGTCGGTGCGCGATCGACCGGTCGCAACGTAGGGTGGCGCGATGGGTGCAGTGGACTGGGATCACAACGCCTTCTACCACCGGACGCTGCTGCGGCAGCTGCCGCAGCGCTGTGAGCGGATCCTCGAAGTCGGTTGCGGGGCAGGCGCTTTGGCGGTTGAGATGGCGCGGCGCGCCGACCGGGTCGACGCGGTGGACCGCTCGCCGGAGATGATCGAGGCGGCCCGCGGTGTCGTCCCGGGCAACGTCGAATGCACCCGAGCCGACATTCTCGAGTACCCGCTGCCGGAAGCCGCCTACGACGCCGTCGTGTCGCTCACCACGCTCCATCACCTGCCCCTGGAACGGGTGCTGCCGCGGCTCGCGCACACGCTGCGGCCGGGCGGGGTGCTCGCGGTGATCGCGCTGCCGCGGGCAGATCCGCTGCGTGAACTGCCCGCGGAGATCGCGGGCGTGCTCGGCCATCGCCTCTTCGGCGCGACGTTCGCGACGCTGCGTGCCACGGGACGCGGCGCCTGGTACGCGCACGAACCCACGCATGCGGTGATGCCGGTCGTGCTCGATCCGCCACTGACCACGCGCGAGGTCGCGCGCCGGGCGGGCGACCTCCTGCCGGGCGCGCGCGTGCGGCGGCTGGTGTTCTGGCGCTATCTGTTGCGGTGGGACAAACCCGGGCAACCCCGGTGACGACACGCCGACCGTGTCCGGGGCCACATCCTGTGGACCCGCTGTGGCCTGCGCGAATGCGGCGTTCACCCCGGCACTGTCCGTTGGCATGCCGTTCACTCGAAAATGTGACGAAGTTACTCGTTGGTTCCGCCGCAATATTGTTGCCATCGACGCGGTGAGTCCATATTCTCGAAGCCGTGCCGAATCCCGCCGCAAGCCACAGCGCCGCGCGCAACGTCGCCGACCGCGACCGCGTGGTGCTCCTTCCGCTTACCGCGATGGTGGCTGCGGCGCGACTTCTCGTAGTACCTCGCCGTAGCGGGAGCTGATTCGGACCGGCCCCCTCGCTGCGGCCGTTACAAGTGTTTGCGCTGGTCCCCTCTGTCATCCGACCAACGACAAAGCTTCGGGAAGACCTAGTCCAATGACGATCACTATCGATACACATGCCTTCATCGCGGCCGCGCCCAAGGGGCTGCGCGCCGAATCCGCCGACCTGACTCCCGCGGAGTTCTACGACCGCTACTGCGCGCACACCGGCCCGGTCAAGCTCAGCGACTGGGCGCGGGCCGAACAGCGGGCGACCTACACCGCGACCATCGAACTGGCCGGACATGCGCGGACCGTGGTGTCCGCGGGGAGCCCGGTCGCCGCGCTGACCTCGGCGCTCTACGACGAGGGCTACCCGGTGGAGATTCTGCAGTTCCACCAGCGGCGTACCGGCGCCGGCACCGCCACCTTCGTGCAGTGCGAATGCAACGGCCGCCGAGGCTGGGGCGCCGCGCTCGCCGGGGACGGGCCGGAGTCGACCGTTCGGGCCATGATCGCCGGCATCAACAAACTCGGGAACTGAGCCGGTTCGGCAACCGAGCCGACACGCGAAAACCACTGTGCCGCATCCCCTTTCGTGAAGAATCGGGATGCGGCACCGGTTCGTGCGGGTCAGCCCTGCTGCTGTTCGGCGAGCTGCTTGCGCACCTCTTCCATATCGAGCGCCTTCACCTGGGAGACCAGATCTTCCAGCGCGGCCGGCGGCAGTGCGCCGGGCTGCGCGAAGACCAGGACGCCCTCGCGGAAGGCCATGATCGTGGGGATGGAGCGGATGTTGGCGGCGGCGGCGAGGCTCTGCTCGGCCTCGGTGTCGACCTTGCCGTGGACGACATCGGGATGCTGTTCCGAGGATGCCTCGAAGGTGGGCGCGAACGCCTTGCAGGGCCCGCACCAATCGGCCCAGAAATCGACCAGGACGACGTCGTTTCCGGTCACAATCTCGTCGAAGTTCTGCGCGGTCAGGGTCTGGGTGGCCATGGGTTCCTCTCGTCTCGTTGTATGCGGTGCAACGCGGGACGCTGTGCACATCTTCCGCGCGGCCGGCGTCCGCGGCTCAACCGTGGACCCCACCCCCTGGGGCGATCGGCCACTCGATCCGCCGATCACCGTCCCACCGCCGAATACCCACCACGGTAGCCGCAAAATCCCGCTCGGCGGCCACCGCGTCGATCGCCGCGGGCCAGTGCTCCGGTTTCAGCCGCCGTGCCAGCGTGACGTGCGGGGTCCACGCGTCCGGGCACATGTTCGCCGGAACGCCGGGGCACGCGTCGATGACCGCCGCGATGCGCCGTTGCATCGTCAGCAGGTCCTCGGTGGGCACCACCAGCCGTACCAGAATCGGATGGCGGGCGCCGAATATCAGCAGCCCGCCCAGCCGGATCGGGAGCGGCCGGAACGGCAGGGCGGCCAGCGTCTTGTCCATCCGGGGCCAGATCTCGCGGGCGACCGCGACGGTGATGTGCGGCCGGTGTTCCGGTGTGGGACTGTGCATTCCGGCCGTGGCCAGCGCACCCCACTGCCGGCGGACCTCGGCCTCCGCCGCCTCGTCGAGTACCAGTTCCACCGACTGCACCATGGTTCAGGCCAACTTACGCGCGCGGGCCGGGCCCGGTGCGCCGATTACCCGAGTTGCCGGGCAGGCCGGGCCCGCGGTCGGCTCGGCGATCCGGCACCCAATAGGGTGACCCGGTGCGCCGGGCCACGGACCGGCCGGGACGGGGTGGTGCGAGCAGAGGAGTGAGCGCGGTGGATGCGCGGCGGGCGGTGCGGCTCGGGCTGATCGAGGGCGACGGCATCGGGCCGGAGGTGGTGCGGGCGACCCGGGCCGTGGTGGACGAGGCTCTCACCGCGGCCGGTGCGGCGACGCCGGAATGGGTCGAGCTGCCGATCGGGCATGCGGCCATCGCCGAATGCGGGGAACCGCTGCCGGAGACCACGCTGTCCGCCCTCGCCGATCTCGATGCCTGGATCCTCGGTCCGCACGACAACGCCTCCTACGCCCCGCATCACCGGATCGGGGCCCCGCCGGGCGGGGCGATCCGCATACGCTTCGGCCTGTACGCGAATATCCGCCCGGCCCGGGCCTTTCCGGGCGTGCGGGCGGCGGCGAAGGACATCGATCTGGTGATCGTGCGCGAGAACAGCGAGGGCTTTTACGCCGACCGCAACATGTTCGCCGGTTCGGGCGAATTCCGGCCCACCGCCGATGTGGCGATGGCCGTGGCCGTGATCACCCGGGCCGCCTGCGAACGCATCGCGCATCAGGCCTGCATGCTCGCGGCAGCGCGGCGCGGCCGGTTGACGATCGTGCACAAGGCGAATGTGCTGCCGATGACGATGGGACTGTTCCGCGAGGTCTGCGCGGAGGTGGCCGCGGGATATTCCGGAATCGAGGTCGACGACGAACACGTCGACGCCGCCGCGGCCCATCTGGTCCGCGCGCCCGGTGACTACGACGTGCTGGTGACCGAGAACCTGTTCGGCGACATCCTCTCCGACCTCGCGGGGGAACTCGCCGGGTCGCTGGGCCTGGCGGCCTCGCTGAACTGCTCGGACGACAAGGCGATGGCTCAGGCGGTGCACGGCGCGGCTCCGACGCTGGCGGGGCGCAACCGGGCGAATCCGGGCGCACTGCAACTGTCGGCCGCGATGCTGTTGCGCTGGCTGGGCACCCGCGACGGCGATCCGGCGCTGCTGGGCGCCGCCGACCGGATCGAGCGTGCGGTGGCGGCGACCCTGGCAGCCGGTATCGCCACCGCCGACCTCGGCGGACTGGCCTCGACCAGTGAATTCACCGAGCAGGTCCGGGCTCGCGTGCATCGCAGGTGAATCGGCGTGTACCCCTGCCGCCGGTCGTGGCGCGCATTAACCTTCGGTAACCGACCGGCGCATCTCGTGCCGATCGCCTAGATTTTCGAATGGCTGCATTGCTACACGGCGACCCGCTCACGGTGGCGGGTCGCGCGAATACGGAGGGCCGCGTGTCAGTTCGACTCGGCGCCCGCGGGTACATCCTGCGAGCCGCGTGCGTGATCGTCGGTGCGGCGGTGCTGGCGGCGGGATGTGCGGACAACACCGAGGACGAATCGCCCAAGGTGCCCAAGGTGCCGGTGACGAAGGTCGAGTCGATCGCCGCGCAGCTGCCGCCGAAGATCGCGCGGGCGGGACGGCTCGTGGTCGGTGTGAACGTTCCGTACCAGCCCAACGAGTACCGCGATCCGCACACCGGTCAGATCATCGGATTCGACGTCGATCTGATGGATGCGGTCGCCGCTGTGCTCGGTGTGCGCGCCGACTACCAGGAAGCCGACTTCGAGAAGATCATCCCCGCGATCGAGGCCGGCACCGTCGACGTGGGAATGTCGTCGTTCACCGACAACCTGACGCGGGAGAAGACCGTCGACTTCGTCGACTACTTCTCCGCCGGCATTCAATGGGCACAGCGCAAGGGCCGTCCGATCGATCCGAACAACGCCTGCGGCAAGAAGGTCGCGGTGCAGCGCACCACGACGGAGGACATCGACGAGATCCCCGCGAAATCGAAGGCTTGCGCCGATGCCGGCAAGCCCGAGATCCACAAGATGTCCTACGACGAACAGAGTGCGGCGGCCACCGCCCTGGTCCTCGGCCAGGTCGACGCCATGTCTGCCGATTCCCCGGTCACCGCGTATGCGATCAAGCGCAATCCCGACACCATCGAGGCCGCGGGCCCGGTCTTCGAGGCCGAACCCTACGGCTGGCCGGTACCGAAGGGTTCGCCGCTGGCCCCCGTCCTGCAAGCGGCGCTGCAGCATCTGATCGATTCCGGCGTCTATCACACCATCGCCGAGAACTGGGGCGTGGAGGCCGGTGCGATCACCACCTCGGTCATCAACGGTGCGAAAGGCTGAGTGCACATGTCCGCGCAACCCCCCGCCGCCTCGCAGGCCGGGCCGCCCGAGGCGTCCATGCCGGAGCCGATCGAGGCCGTACCGCTGCGGCGGCCCGGACGCTGGATCGCCGCGGCGGTGCTGCTGATCCTGCTCGGGCTGTTCGTCTACGGCGCCGCCACCAACCCGGCCTATCGCTGGGACACCTACTGGAAATACCTGTTCGATCGGCGGATTTCCGAGGGTGCGGTGGTCACCCTCGAACTGACCGTGCTGGCGATGGCGATCGGCGTGGTTCTCGGCGTGATCCTCGCGGTGATGCGGCTGTCGCCGAATCCGGTGCTGCGGTCGGTGTCGTGGGTGTACCTGTGGATCTTCCGCGGCACCCCGGTATACATCCAGCTCGTCTTCTGGGGCCTGTTCCCGGCGCTGTACAAATCGATTCAGCTCGGAATCCCGTTCGGCGGGCCCAGTTTCGTGCAGTGGGATGTGCAGGACTGGTCGCAGCCTTTCATCTTCGCCATGATCGGCCTGGGCCTGAACGAGGCCGCCTACATGGCCGAGATCGTGCGTGCCGGAGTCAATTCGGTGGGTGAGGGGCAGCGCGAGGCGTCGGTGGCGCTCGGCATGTCGTGGGGACAGACCATGCGGCGCACGGTGTTGCCGCAGGCGATGCGGGTGATCATCCCGCCCACCGGCAACGAGCTGATCTCCATGTTGAAGACCACCTCACTGGTCACCGCGATCCCGCTGACCACCGATCTGTACGGCCGCGCCCGCGATATCTACGGCATCAACTTCCAGCCGATCCCGCTGCTGCTGGTCAGTGCGACCTGGTATCTGGCGATCACCAGTGTGCTGATGGTCGGCCAGTTCTATCTCGAGCGGTACTACTCGCGCGGGGTGACGCGGCAGTTGACCGGCCGGCAGCTGCGCGCACTGGCCACCACCCAGCAGACGACGGAGGTCGGCAAATGAGCAGCGCCGTGGCGGCCTCGGCCGATGTTCCGATGATCCGGGCCGAGCGGGTGTGCAAGAACTTCGGTGCGCTGCAGGTGTTGCAGGGAGTGTCGCTCGAGGTCGCGCGCGGGCAGGTGATGTGCCTGATCGGCCCGTCCGGATCCGGCAAATCGACCTTTCTGCGGTGCATCAACCATCTGGAACGGGTGAACGCCGGGCGCCTCTACGTCGACGGCGATCTGGTCGGCTATCGCGAGCGCGGGGGCAAACTCTACGAACTGCGTCCGCGGGAGTCGGCTCGCCAGCGTCGCGACGTCGGCATGGTGTTCCAGCACTTCAATCTGTTTCCCCATCGCACCGCGCTGGCGAATGTCATCGAGGCGCCGATCCATGTGAAGAAGCTCTCCCGCTCCAAGGCGGTCGCCCGGGCGCGGGAACTGCTCGATCGAGTCGGCTTGGCGGACAAGGCCGATGCCTATCCGGCGCAGTTGTCGGGCGGCCAGCAGCAGCGGGTCGCGATCGCCCGCGCCCTGGCGATGGATCCGAAACTGATGCTGTTCGACGAGCCCACCTCGGCCCTGGATCCCGAGCTGGTCGGCGAAGTCCTCACGGTCATGCGCGAATTGGCGCAATCAGGCATGACGATGGTGGTCGTCACGCACGAAATGGGTTTCGCCCGCGAGGTCGCCGACCAGCTGGTGTTCATGGACGGGGGAGTGGTGGTGGAGGCCGGAGATCCGCGCGAGGTGCTGGCGAATCCGCAACACGAGCGAACCCAGGCCTTCCTGTCCCGCATCCTGTAGAAGCGATCGAGGCTCAGTTCTCGTCGAACGCCGTTGCGCGCGAGACCTTTTCCCATTCGCCGATCTCGGCACGCACGGAGTCGAGGTGACCGAGCAGGGTGTCGACCGAATCGCTGCCCAGCGGCAGCCGCAGCGGGGTGCGCTCGGCCTCGAGTGCGGCGCGGATGGCGGCCGCGGCCTTGACCGGGTCGCCGGGCTGGGTGCCGTCGCCGCCCTCGATCATGCGGCGGGTCTTGCCCGCGGTGTCGGCGTAGACATCGGATTCGGCACTGAAATAGGCTGCGCCGGAACCGAACAGGCCGGTACGGAAGGCGCCCGGCTCCACGACGAGCACCCGGATGCCGAACGGCGCCACCTCGTCGGCCAGCGCCTCCGACAACCCCTCCAGCGCGAATTTGGTTGCGCTGTAGGCGGAGAAGCCGGCGAACGACATCTGGCCGCCCACACTGCTCATCATGACGATCGCCCCGCTGCCCTGGGCGCGCATCTGCGGCAGGACGGCGCGGGTGAGCGCGGCGGGACCGAAGACGTGCAGGTCGAACAGGTCCCGCAACTCCCGGTCGGTGGTTTCCTCCACCGCGCCGACCTGGGTGCGTCCGGCATTGTTGACCAGCACGTCGATGCGGCCGTACCGGGCGATCACATCGGTGACGACCGCGTCGACGCGGGCGGTGTCGGTGACGTCGAGGGCGACGGCCTCGATGCGATCGGGGTGGGCGGCGACCAGATCGTCCAGCGCGGCGGTGCGGCGGGCGACCGCGACGACGATATCGCCGGCGTCGATCGCGTTCTGGGCGATCGCGCGGCCGAAACCGCTACTCGCGCCGGTGATCAGCCAGACCTTGCCTGTGCTCACGGAAACTCTCCTCGGTAGTTCGGGGTACGAGATAAATCTTTGTCTGTCCCCAGTGGTGAAGTCCAAGACCTACGAGGCGCTGCTGAACGGCGACGGGGTGGTCCTGCTCGCGGCGGGCAACGTCCCGCTGGTCGCGCACGAGGGCGTGGTCGCCCGGGAAGTGCGGGGAATCGGCCCGGGCGAGCTCGCGCTCGCGTGGCGGTGCGGCGAGTCGCGGCCGCTGGTTCGCGGCTACATCGAGGCGTGCCGCCTGGTGGTCGGCAGTCGATAGCAGGGTCTTGCGTGGGCGTTCATCGGTGCGCTGTCCTCCGGGGGCCCAGCGCGATCCGCAACTGCCCGAGCAATACCTTCGCGGCCGGTGCCGCCGGCCGATCCGACCGCCAGACCAGGGCGAGCTGTCCGTACATCTCGGGGTCGGTGATCTCGATCATCCGGACTCCCGCGGCCTCGGCGTGGGCGGCACCGAGGGCCGGTACCACGGCGATACCCAGTCCTCCGGCGGCCAGTTGAACGAGCAGCGGCGGCGCGGCGGCCTCGAACTCGATCATCGGAGTGAATCCGGCAGCGGCACAGCAACGTTCGAGCACGCCGCGGATTCCGGTGCCTCGTGGCAGACAGATCAGGGAGTGCTCGCGCAACTCGTCCAGTGCGATCCGGGAGCCGAACGCGTGATCGTCGCGCGCTACGGCAGCGGCCAGGCGCGTCTCGAAGACGACGTCGGCGGCGAGGCGTTCGTCGAGTGTCTCGCCGGTCAGCCCGACCAGGGCGATGTCGAGTTCGCCGTGGGTGAGCGCGGCGAGCATGCGGTCGGTGGTGTCCTCGGTGAGGGTGATGCCGACCTGCGGATGATCGCGGTGGAAGGCCGACAGGACCGTTGCGACGTCGAACTCCTCGGTCGCCGCCCCGGAGATCAGGCCGATGCGAACCTGCCCTCGCAACAGTCCGGTGAACTCGTCGACGGTGAAGGAAACCTGTTGTGCCGCCGCCAATGCCGCCCGCGCGTGCGGCAGCACGGCGGCGCCGGCGGCGGTCAGTGTCACGGTGCGTCCCGACCGGTCGAGCAGCGGCTGACCCAATTCCCGTTCCAGCTGCCGGATCTGCGCCGAGAGACCGGGCTGGGCCAGATGCAGCCGCTGGGCCGCCCGGGTGAAGTTGGCCTCCTCGGCGACGGTGACGAAGTAGCGCAACTGCCGCAGTTCCATAACAGTTCATTCTAGTAACGAGAAGAACTATCTGTTTTACTTCTCATACGCCCGGCGGCAGAGTTCCGGACATGACGAACTCGAACTTCCCCGCCGAACTGCCCACCGTCACCGGCCCGGTCTTCCGCCCGGGTGACGACGGCTACGACGCCGAGGTCTCCGGCTTCCAGACCGCCTATACGCACCGGCCCGATCTGGTCGTCGGTGCGCTCCACGCCGAGGATGTGCGCGCGGCGGTGGAATTCGCCGCCCGGCACCGGCTGCCCGTCGCCGTGCAGGCGACCGGGCACGGGCTTTCGGTGCCGGCCGCCGGCGGCGTGCTGATCAGTACGCGCCGGATGACCCAGGTGCGCGTCGATCCGGGCGCCCGCACTGCCTGGGTGGCCGCCGGCGTGCAGGCTGAGGCGCTGATCGCCGCGGCGGTCGCGCACGGTCTGGCGCCGCTGAACGGTTCCTCGCCCTCGGTCGGCGTGATCGGTTATCACCTGGGCGGCGGGCTCGGCATTCTGGCGCGCACCTTCGGCTACGCCGCCGACCGGGTCCGTGTCCTGGAACTGGTGACGGCAGACGGCCGGTTGCGCCGCCTCACCCCCGGCGACGAATTGTTCGGCGCCGCACTGGGTTCCGGCGGCAACTTCGGTGTGGTCACCGGCATGGAAATCGAACTGTTCCCGATCACCGAGGTCTACGGCGGACAGCTCACCTTCGACACCCCGCTGGTGGAACCCGCCCTCGAGGCGTGGCGGCAGTGGACCGCCGAGGTCCCCGAGGAGATGACCTCGGCGATCACCATGATGACGATGCCCGATGTCGCGGCGATTCCGGAGCCGCTGCGCGGGCGCTATCTGGCCACCGTCAACATCGCCTTCACCGGGTCGGCCGCCGACGGTGAGCGGCTGGTCCGGCCACTGCGCGAGGTGGGCGCCCGGATCGCCGACGACCTGCGAACGATGCCCTACATCGACACCCACGGCATCTACCGCGATCCGAATTTCCCGCACGCCTATACCGCGACCAACGCACTGCTGTCGGATCTGACCGCGGACGCGGCCTCGGCGCTTCTCGATGCCACCGGCCTCGAGGCGCCGGTCGCGGCGGTGGCGGGCTTCCGGCATCTCGGGGGAGCGCTGCGCCGCCCGGGTCCGGCGGGGATCGCGATGGATCACCGGGAGGCCGAATACAACGCGCGCGTCATCACGATGCCGAACTCGGACGGCCCGGATCCGCGGGGCTACCACGATCTGGTCGCGAAGACGTTGGCGCCGTGGACGATCGGCCACAACCTGAACTTCCTCTACGGCGCCGGGGAGTGGGCCGATGAGAACCAGACCCGGGCCGGTTACTCGGCGCGGACCTATGCGCGGTTGCAGGCGCTGAAGTCCGAGTACGACCCGGCCAACCTCTTCCGCTTCAACCGCAACATCCGGCCCGCCTGAGCGGAGTCCGCCGACCGGACCTCTGGCGTCTGAGATATCTCTGCGCTATCGTCGTGATATCACTTCAATATTGGGAGGATGTCATGTCGCTGCGTCCGGCCTTCCGGCTGAACGGGTTCTTGATGCTGTTGGTGCTGCTGGTGGTCGGTACCGCCGGACTGATCGGCGGGGTCGCCGCCTCCAGCGCCGCCGGTTCGGGCGGGGGCGCCGGTGCGGCGATCGGCGCGGCCGCGGGATACGTGATCCTCGCGGTCGCGGTGATCCTGCTGACCGGGCTCACCACGGTCGGCCCGAACGAGGCCAAGGTGCTGCAGTTTTTCGGCCGCTACGTCGGATCGGTCGCCGACGCCGGTTTCTTCTGGGCCCTCCCGCTGACCACCAAACGGCGAATCTCGTTGCGGGTCCGTAATTTCGAGACGCAGAAGTTGAAGGTCAACGATTTCGACGGCAATCCGGTGGAGATCGCGGCCGTGGTGGTCTACCGGGTCGTGGACAGCTTCAAATCCGCCTTCGCCGTCGACGACTACGAGGAGTACGTGCAGACCCAGTCCGAGGCCGCCGTCCGGCACCTGGCCACGGTGCACCCCTACGACGCGGCCCCCGACGTCGTGCCCGCGGCCGTGGCGATGACGCCGGCCCTCTCCGGGGCAGACGACCCGGCCCCGACCAGCCTGCGCAACGGCGCCGAGGTCGCCGAGGAACTGACCACCGAACTGCGCGAACGTACCGCGCTCGCGGGTATCGAGATTCTCGAAGCGCGGATCACGCACCTGGCGTATGCGCCGGAGATCGCCCAGTCGATGTTGGTCCGCCAGCAGGCCGCGCAGGTGGTGGCCGCGCGCAGCCGCATCGTCGAGGGCGCGGTCGGCATGGTGGGCATGGCGCTGCAGCGGCTGACCGAGGAGGGGATGGTCGACCTGGACGAGGAACGGCGGGCCTCGATGGTGTCGAATCTGCTGGTGGTGCTGTGCGGTGATCGATCCGCCCAGCCCGTCGTCAACACCGGAACGCTCTACTCCTGATGGCCAAGCGCGAGCCCAAGAAGGTGCTCGTCCGGCTCGATCCGGCCGTCCACGAGGCGATAGCCAAGTGGGCGGCCGACGACCTGCGCAGCATCAACGCTCAGATCGAGTTCGCTCTGCGGATGGCGCTCGATCAGGTGGGGCGCTCCCCGCGGCGGTCCGGGGAGACCCCTGAATGAAAACAAACCTGACACCCGTTTCGTCCGATATTTATTACCAGGTGGTCACGCCTTGAACACAAAACGCCCCAGGAAGTGCGAAAAGGTCACAGATGGGTAGCTTGGTTGCGTGCCAATCGTGTTCGAAACCGGGGGACTGCAGCAGCTTGACCAGACCACGTGGGGGAATCCGGCCACCCGTGACATCATCACGCTGAGCTATATCGATCTGGTACCGGACTTACCCGCCCCGCTGTCCGACATCGACACGTTGCGCCGCCGCCTCACCGAACTGCAGGCCGAGTTCGGCTGCCTGATCGAGGCACATGCCATCACCGTGGATTCCCAGCCGGCCCTGCTGCGCCTGGAGAAGTTCCCGCTGGCCGATCAGGCGTCCGGACTGGGCTTCACCGCCGGAATCGTCGTGCCCAAGGCCGGATGCAGCGCGATCGTGAAGATCATGTGTCCCGAAACCGGCCGCTCCGGCGTGCGGGAGGCCGCGGTCGTGCCGAAGGTCGGCTTCGCGAACATGTTCCCGCCGCATCCGTACGCGCCCGAGGTCAAGGGCAAGCTGCCCTACAACATCGCCGACGACGCGCGCTGGGATCCGCAGTTCCCGGACCATCCGCTGACCCGCGCGCGGCGCTGGATCACCCACGTCAGCCGGACCGCGCGTATCGACCCGCGGTTCGCGGCCCTGCCGCCGTTCGCGGGTCCGGCCGGCGCGGAGGCGTCGAGCGGTAAGGCAGCGCCCACCGGTAAGACACCGCCTATCGGTAAGACACCGCCCACCGGTAAGGCGGAGCCCGCCGCCGCGCCCGCCGCGCCGGTGGCCAAACCCGATCCGGGCAAGACCACGCCCATTCCCGCGCAGAACTCGGTGTCCGACGGCAAGGCGACGGCGGCGCCGCCGCTGCCGCGGGCCGCGCGGGCTAATGCCGCGGCGGCTTCTCGGTAACGAAAATGGCTGTGCCGGGGAAGATCTCACCGCGCAACGGGCTCCACTGACCCCATTCGCGCTCGAGCCACTCCGGCCATTCGGGTTCGACGATGTCGAGCAGGATCAGGCCCGCGCCGACGATGTCGCGGACCCGATCGCCGATCGTGCGGTGATGTTCGACGTAGATCGGTTCGTCGTCGGCGTCGACCTCGACGTAGGGCGTGCGGTCGAAGTAGGGGATCGTGGCGCGCAGTCCGTCCGGGCCCGGATCGTCGGGGAAGATCCACCGCATCGGGTGATTGACCGAGAACACCCAGCGCCCGCCCGGCCGCAGCACCCGGGCCACCTCCCGCATCACCCGGGCGGCATCGGCGACGAACGGGACCGCGCCGAACGCCGAACAGGCCAGATCGAACGATTCGTCCGCGAACGGCAGCGCCTCGGCACCGGCCTGCACCAGCGGCACCCGCGGTCCGCCGCGCGCCATGGCCGCGAGTCCGCGGTCGAGCATCGCCCGCGACAGATCCAGTCCGACCGGATGCGCGCCCTGGGCGGCCAGCCAGCGCGAACACGGCGCCGATCCGCATCCGATCTCCAGTACTCGCCGCCCGGCGACCTCGCCCAGCAGATGCCAGTCGCCCTCGTGCAACCCCTCCGGGCACCAGACGAATTCTCCGGCCTCGGAGTCGACGCCCAGGAAATCGGCGTGCGTCTCGTGGTACTGCGCGGCATCGGCATCCCACCAGCGCCGGTTGGCGCGCTCGCTGACCGCCGACCCGACGGTCGCGCGGGTCACCCGCGCGGTGCCGAGCAGGGCATTGGCCTGGGCGTGGCGCTCGTCGTCGAGGAGGGCCGGATGCGGGTCGTCGGACATGGTTCGCAGCGTATGGCACGGCCCGGTCCGCGCCCCCGCGGACGCCTTCTCCGATCCGGCCGGCCCGGGCGCGCGACCGGGGTGCTTACGTCTCGGCCGTGACGGGTACCACACTGTGCGGGAACGGTGTTCGATGCCGGACGTATGATCATGGTGCGGGCGGGGGCCCGTGTTTGCTTGGCGTAACTCACGTCGCGTACGCTGTTTCCCGCGAGTGTCTTCGGCATTTGCGTAGCCGCTGTCGGTACTGTAGCGCTCGGTACCGGGCGCAGGGGTTACGGATTTCGGAAGTCGCCCGCGGGCTGTGATTTCGCAGCCGGTGCTGTGAGTTTCTGCAGTGAGTACAGCGTTGTGCTGTGTCGCAGCGATGTGCTGTGCATGGCCGTCAACGTAGTTCCACCGCTGTGACTTCACAGCAAAACCGAGAGTTCCAATGTCCACTACCGACCACAATCCGTCCGGAGCAACCCAACATATGCCCACCACCGTCACCTCGCCGCAGGTAGCCGTCAACGACATCGGCTCCGCCGAGGACTTCCTCGCCGCCATCGACAAGACGATCAAGTACTTCAACGACGGAGATATCGTCGAAGGCACGATCGTCAAGGTCGACCGCGACGAGGTTCTGCTCGACATCGGTTACAAGACCGAAGGCGTCATCCCTTCCCGCGAACTGTCCATCAAGCACGATGTCGACCCGGCCGAGGTCGTTTCCGTGGGCGATGAGGTCGAGGCCCTCGTTCTCACCAAGGAGGACAAGGAAGGCCGCCTGATCCTGTCGAAGAAGCGGGCTCAGTACGAGCGGGCGTGGGGCACCATCGAGGAGCTCAAGGAGAAGGACGAGGCCGTCAAGGGCACCGTCATCGAGGTCGTCAAGGGTGGTCTGATCCTGGACATCGGCCTGCGTGGCTTCCTCCCGGCGTCCCTGGTCGAGATGCGCCGCGTTCGCGATCTGCAGCCGTACGTCGGCAAGGAGATCGAGGCCAAGATCATCGAGCTGGACAAGAACCGCAACAACGTGGTCCTGTCCCGCCGCGCCTGGCTGGAGCAGACCCAGTCGGAGGTTCGCAGCGAGTTCCTGCACCAGCTGCAGAAGGGCCAGGTCCGCAAGGGCGTCGTGTCCTCGATCGTCAACTTCGGTGCGTTCGTCGATCTCGGCGGCGTCGACGGTCTGGTGCACGTCTCGGAGCTGTCCTGGAAGCACATCGACCACCCGTCCGAGGTTGTCGAGGTCGGCATGGAGGTCACCGTCGAGGTTCTCGACGTCGACCTGGACCGCGAGCGGGTTTCGCTGTCGCTCAAGGCCACCCAGGAAGACCCGTGGCGTCAGTTCGCCCGCACCCACGCCATCGGCCAGATCGTGCCCGGCAAGGTCACCAAGCTGGTTCCGTTCGGTGCGTTCGTGCGCGTCGAAGAGGGCATCGAGGGCCTGGTGCACATCTCCGAGCTGGCCGAGCGCCACGTCGAGGTGCCGGACCAGGTTGTCGCCGTGGGCGACGACGCGATGGTCAAGGTCATCGACATCGACCTGGAGCGTCGCCGGATCTCGCTGTCGCTGAAGCAGGCGAACGAGGACTACCACGCCGAGTTCGACCCGTCGAAGTACGGCATGGCCGACAGCTACGACGAGCAGGGCAACTACATCTTCCCCGAGGGCTTCGACCCCGAGACCAACGAATGGCTCGAGGGCTTCGACAAGCAGCGGGAAGAGTGGGAAGGCCGCTACGCCGAGGCCGAGCGTCGCCACAAGATGCACACCGCTCAGATGGAGAAGATGGCGGCCGACGCCGCCGCCGAGGCCGCCAACGGTGGTGCCTCCGGTAACTACTCCTCCGAGAGCGGCGCGCAGAGCTCGTCCTCCAGCTCCTCGGAGCCGGCCGGCGGTTCGCTGGCCAGCGACGCGCAGCTCGCCGCGCTGCGTGAGAAGCTGTCCGGCAACGCGTAATTCGCTGAGCTGAAGCGAAGGCCCCGGTCCATCGGACCGGGGCCTTCGCCCATCTCCGGGCTACTCGTTCAGCCCGTCGTCACCGCGTCGATGCCGCCGGTCCATTATTCTCGGCGAGGATCTGCCACTGTCCTCCGTCAGCCGGCATGGTCTTGTCGGCCGGCACTGTCCTGTCAACCGGCACTGTTCATTTCACCGACGCGGAAGGTCTCGGCACCGGCATGGGTCTGTTCGACGGCATCAACAGGCGTGATTTTCTGGCGAAGGCCATGGCGGCCGGCGGAGTGGGGGCCCTGGCCGCCTGGGCGAATCCGATCATCGAGCGCGCGCACGCGGCCGACCCGGCGGGGATGGGCGGGCTCGGCGATATCGAGCACTTCGTCCTGCTCATGCAGGAGAACCGCTCGTTCGACCACTACTTCGGAACCCTGTCCGGTGTAAGGGGTTTCGACGACGCCTCGTCGGCGTGGAAGCAGTACGGCTACGCACCCGGCGTCGGGCCAACCGCCGACGGGTTCATCGTCCCGTTCCGGCTCGACACCACCCGCGGCGCTACCCTCGACGGTGAGTGCATCAACGATCCCGATCATTCCTGGGCCGGAATGCACGAGGCGTGGAACGGCGGCCGCAACGACCGCTGGATGCCGATGTCGGTGGCCAGCGTCGGCGCTGCCAACGGTCCGGCGGCCATGGGGTATTACACCCGCGCCGATATTCCGGTTCACCACGAGCTGGCCGATGCGTTCACCCTCTGCGACCACTACCACTGCTCGATGCTCGGCCCGACCGACCCGAACCGGCTGTACTGGATCTCCGCCACCATCGACCCCGACGGTCTGGCCGGCGGGCCGCTGGTGGAGACGCCGACGCTGATCCCGCAGAACGCCTATAGCTGGCGCACCTATCCGGAGAACCTCTCGGAGGCCGGCGTCGACTGGAAGATCTACAACAATCGCGATGTCGGACCGATCTCGTCGGTGATCCTCGACGGCATGATGGGTTGCTTCACACAGGCCGCGGACCCGAATTCCGAACTCGCCAAACGCGGCAAGGCCCCGGTGTATCCGCAGGACTTCGCCGCGGACGTGGCCGCCGACCGGCTTCCCTCGGTGTCGTGGGTGATCCCGCAGCTGTTCAACTGCGAACATCCCGCGCTGCCACCCGCGTTGGGCGCGGTGGGCATCATGCAGGTGCTCGACATCCTCACTTCCAATCCGAAGGTGTGGGAGAAGACCGCGCTCATCGTGAGCTACGACGAGAACGGCGGCTTCTTCGATCACGTCACCCCGCCGACCCCGCCGCCCGGCACACCGGGGGAGTACCTGATGGTGGATCTCGGCCGGGTACCGGCGGCCAAGGGTATCGCCGGCCCGATCGGATTGGGTTATCGCGTCCCGTGCTTCGTCATCTCCCCGTATTCACGCGGCGGGCTGGTCGCTTCGCAGACCTTCGACCACACCTCGCAATTGCGTTTGCTGGAACGCCGTTTCGGCGTGGAGGTGCCGAATGTGACCGCCTGGCGGCGCAGCGTCACCGGCGATATGACCTCGGCATTCGATTTCGGTTCGACGCCCGATTCCGTGCCGCCGCGAATTAGCGATCCGAAACCGAAATCGGATGCCGCACTCGCGCAATGTGGGCCGAATATCGCGCTCGGTACCGAGGATAAGGGAATTCCCTATCCGGTGCCGCCGAATGCGATGCCGAGCCAGGAACCGGGCTCGCGCCGGGCCCCGAGCGGCCTGGTGTGAAAAACGGGCGGCCCACCGAATGCGCGGTGGGCCGCCGAACGTTCGTTGTACTGGTCAGCTCGCCGTGGCGGGAATCCAGCGGGTGATCCCGCCCCGGCTGCGCATGGCCGCGAAGCTGTGCCGTGCCGGGCTGAGTAGGGCGGTCAACCACGAACGGCGGTGTTCGGCCAGTGCTGCCGCAACGGCGGGAATCCGAATGCAGTGCACGGTGCCTGCCATACCCAGCCGGTGGCGACCCGACTGGATGTTTGTGGTGCCCAATGATCTTCCTTCGCTAGCTCGGATGGCCTGGATCGCCCGCGGCGAAACAGTAGCGGAACAAAAGTGCGGGGTTGCGGATTTTGCGTGACTTCGAGCCCGGCGTGTCGGAAAGTTGCCGACCCCAGGTCGGTATCGGGCGGAAAAAGTTGCGAATTGATATCACCGGCGTCACGGAATGAGTAATACCGCGCGGTTGAGGTGAAAAGGATTCACGCAGTGGGTAATCAGCCCGATCGCCCCGCGGCCGGGGTGCGGGCGCGGGGCGCGGTGGTGGGATGCGAGACTGGGGAAATGTTGCGTATCGGTCTCACCGGAGGCATGGGAGCGGGTAAGTCGACGGTGGCGCGGCTGCTGGTGGAATACGGGGCTGTTCTGGTCGACAGCGACGCCATCGCCCGCGAGGTCGTCGAACCAGGCACCGAGGGCCTCGCCGCACTCGTCGCGGCGTTCGGCCCGGAAATCCTGGCCGAGGACGGCAGTTTGAACCGCCCCGCGCTCGCGGCGGTCGCCTTCGCCGACGAGCAGTCGCGCACGACGCTGAACTCGATCACCCATCCGCTGGTCGGCCGGCGCACGACCGAGCTGATCGCCGCCGCGCCGGCGGACGCGATTGTGGTGCAGGATGTTCCGCTCCTGGTCGAGAACAATCTCGGCGCGATGATGAATCTCGTCGTGGTGGTGATGGCCGACGAACAGACGCGCGTGCACCGGCTCGAGCAGTTCCGCGGCGTGAGCCGCGCGGACGCGCTGGCGCGGATCAAGGCACAGGCCAGTGACGACCAGCGGCGGGCGGCCGCGGATGTCCTGCTGGACAACAACTCCGACGCCGAGGCGCTGGCGCCGCAGGTGCGGGCGCTGTGGGAGCAGCGCCTGCTGCCGTTCGAACACAATCTGCGCACCCGGACCCCGGCGCGCTCGACCGGGGCGGTGCGGCTGGTCGAGCCGGATCCGCAGTGGCCGGCGCAGGCGCAGCGGTTGATCGGCCGGCTGTGGCTGGCCTGCGGTGGTGATGCGCGCCGGATCGATCACATCGGTTCCACGGCAGTGCCCGGGCTGGTGGCCAAGGATGTGATCGACATCCAGATCACGGTCGCCGACCTCGCGACGGCCGACGCACTGCGAGACCGGTTGGCGCTCGCCGGTTTTCCTCTGGTCGACTCGGTCACCGGCGACAACCCCAAACCGACGCCGCAGGATCCCGCGGGCACCGATGCCGAACTGTGGGCGAAACGTCTGCACGGCAACGCCGACCCCGGGCGGCTCGCGAATATCCATGTGCGCGTGGACGGTTCGCCGGGGCAGCGCTTCGCCTTGGACTTCCGCGACTGGCTGCGCGCCGACGCCGACGCCCGTACCGAGTATTCGGAGATCAAGCGCCGCGGGGAGGCGGAGGCGGCGGGCAAGGTGGGCGACGAGGCCATCGAGGCCTACCTGTCGGTGAAGGAACCCTGGTTCGACAAGATCTACGAGCGAGTTCCCCGCGCCTGATACGGGCACCACCGCGATCGGACGCACCGGCCGAGCGCTTTTCGGCGGGGCGCCCATACCCGCGGTCAGCGCGATACGGAGGTGATCCGGTCGATCTCCGCGAGGTCCTGGGCGGTGGGCTGCCACTGCCCGGCCCGGACATTGGCCTCGACCTGTTCGGGTGAGGTGGCGCCGGCGATCACCGAACTCACCGCGGGCTGCGCGGCGAGACCGCCGATGGCGACGTCGAGCAGGGTGATCGAACGCTGCGCGGCGAAGTCCTCCAGCTGTTCCAGGATGTCGAAAGCCGCGTCCGTGAGTGCGGATTCCCGGCCCCACGCCTGGATCCTGCTGCCTTCGGGCGCGGGCACGCCGCGCTTGTACTTACCGGTGAGCAGACCGCTCGCCAAGGGGAAGTAGGGGAGCAGCCCGATCCCGTAGTGCTCGAGCGCCGGCACCAGATCGGCCTCGATCCCACGCCGCAGCAGGCTGTACTCGTTCTGCGCGCTGATGAATCGCTCGAGATTGCGCGTGCGTGCGGTCCACTCGGCGTCCGCGGTCTGCCAGCCGGTGAAGTTCGAATGGCCCAGGTACCGGATCTTGCCCTCGTGGACGAGATCGTCCAGCGCCGACAGCGTCTCCTCGATCGGCGTCGCCGGATCGGGGCGATGAAGCTGGTAGAGATCGATCCAGTCCGTGCGCAGCCGGCGCAGCGACTGCTCGACCGCCCGGCGAATGTAGCGGCGCGAGCCACGCGCGCCCCAGTCCTCGCCGTTGTCCCCGCCGAGGCGGCGCACGTCGCTGCCGAACTTGGTCGCGATGACGACGTCGTCGCGTGCGCCCTGCAGGATCTCGCCGATTCGCCGCTCCGATTCCCCGTAGGAGTCGGCGGTATCGATCAGGTTGATGCCGTGGTCGAGCGCGGCGTGCAGCACCGCCCTGCTCTGCTCGAGATCGAGCTTCATCCCGAAATTGTTGGTGCCCAGTCCGACGACCGATACCGCGAGCCCCGAGTTCCCGACCCGGCGCAGCGAAGACGACTCACCCATGGCTCTCCTTGTTCTCGAGGTCGCGTAGCTCGGCCCGTACCGTCACCGCCAGCCGATCTCGATACCTCGCGAGCGCAGCCAGGACTCGAAATCGTAACCGTGCGAGGCGATTCCGTCGATCGCCCGGGTGGCGGCCTCGATCGCCTGTTGCGCCTGCGACGCGGTCAGATATCCGGCGGCGTGGGCGGCCAGGAGCTCGTCGACGTCGAGCAGAATCGCCTCTCGACCGGTACGGACCACGATGTCGAGGTAGTGGTCGACCGACTTCCACATTTGCGGCCCCGCCGCTTCGAAATCGCCGATATCGAGGTAGAAGTCCTGGTCACGCCGGTGGGTGGGGCGGAAGTGGAAGATGGTGGCGCGTAGCGACAGCTCCGGCAGCAGCCAGGATTCGAGGTAGTGGAATTCCGGATGATCGGCGGTGCGGGCCATGTAGAGCCCCCACGGTTCGGTCCGATACGTCTCGACCGGCCGCACGAAGCCCTTCGGATCGGTGTTGGTGGACCCGGCGAGGTCGAAGTATTCGACTTTCGGCCGATGCAGATCGACCACATGCCCCTGCGTCATGCCCCGAATCTACCGCCGCGGGCCCGCGAAACGCCCGCTCGCGCCGCGATCCGGATGATCATCGGCGCGAGCGGGCGGGACGCGGCTACAGCCAGTGCAGGGTGATGCCCTGGGTGGTGAGCCAGCGTTCGAAGTTGTGATCGTGCGAGGCGATACCGTCGACGACCGCGGTGGCCTGTTCGAACACGCGCTGAGCCGTCTCGGCCGTTACGTGGCCGGCCGCGTGCGCGGCGAACAGTTCGTCGACCCCGTGCAGTTCGCAGACGTGGCCGTTTCGGGCGACGATGTCGATGTAGTGGTACTCGGCCCGCCAGCGCTTCGGCTCGATCTTGGCGAAGTTGCCGATATAGATGTGATAGATCGGATCGCGATCGTGCGCCGCGTTGACGTGATGCATGGTGACGCGGATCGACTGCCTGGGCAGCAGCCAGGTCTCGGTGTAGCGGTAGGGCGGGGTATCGGCGGCCCGGACCAGATACAGCCCCCACGGCTCGGCGTGATAACTGTCGACCGAATGGACGAAACCGCGGGAATCGGTTCTGGTGAGATCGGCGATATCGAAATATTCGACGTGCGGTCTGTGTGCCGTACCCGATGGTGGCACCGGAATCGGTGCTTTTCGGCCCGGAATGTTGCGATTCGACGGCATTGGGCTGACTCCATTGGGCGCGGCAGTGCGCAGAGTCCGGGTGACACGTTCAGCGAGGAAACCGGCCATAACACTTGCCCTTCTCGACTTCCGACCGGATCAGCGTACACCCGGGCAACCCCCTCCGGCGGGGTGAAAACGACACGGAATTCGGCTGATTCGGCCGTGCCGTGATCATCGAGGCGGCTTGTGCTACCGGACATTTCGGGCATCTGGTCGGTTGATCCAATGCTGCGCGCGAGGTTGCCGGGGCAGTGCTCCCGAGGTCCCGGCAAACCTCCGGCCAGACCGGCCGCAATGGTCGGCGGCGGGGTCTCGGAGGTGCCGGTGGGCGGGGGTGCGGCCGGGCGTTGGGGGAATTGTCGAATTATTGTGCGGGATAATGTTTTCGGCCCGCAGTGGCCGAGACGTGGTGGCCTATCTCGAATTGTTCGAAATGTCTGAAAGCGTCGGCGGAGAATTGAGCTACCGGTAGCGCGGGCCGGGTCGGCCGGAGTACCGCTGATTTTGCCGCGCGGTTGCCCCGGGCGGTCGTTGCGCACGCCGGGCTGGTCGCGCCGTCCGGGCGGTGCCAGGGCCGTGCGCCGGTGGGCCTGCTGCCGCCGATACGTAGTCGTGGCTGAAAAATGATCATCGGGTGTGTGCGTGTGCCCGCGGTCATGGCGCCGGAACTTGTCGGTGCCGCGGCTTACCCTGGTGACCATGGCTTTCGCAACGGAGATCCCCGCGGATTCGGACGCACCCGGCGGGCAGCCGCTGGCGCATTCGGAATTCCGGCCGATCGGGGCGATCGAGCGCTCCGACGGGCGATTCGAGGTCGTCAGCGAGCATCAGCCCGCCGGTGACCAGCCCGCCGCGATCGCCGAGCTGGAGCGGCGGTTGCGTGGCGGCGAGAAGGACGTGGTGCTGCTCGGCGCCACCGGCACCGGCAAGTCGGCCACCGCGGCCTGGCTGATCGAGCGGGTGCAGCGCCCGACCCTGGTCATGGCGCCGAACAAGACCCTGGCGGCCCAGCTGGCCAACGAACTGCGCGAGATGCTGCCGCACAACGCGGTGGAGTACTTCGTCTCCTACTACGACTACTACCAACCCGAGGCCTATATCGCGCAGACCGATACCTATATCGAGAAGGACTCCTCGATCAACGACGACGTGGAGCGGCTGCGCCATTCGGCGACCTCGAGCTTGCTCTCGCGGCGCGATGTCGTGGTGGTCGCCTCGGTCTCGTGTATCTACGGTCTGGGTACGCCGCAGTCCTATCTGGACCGCTCGGTGCAGCTCGAGGTCGGTACCGAGGTCGAACGCGACCGGCTGCTGCGCCTGCTGGTCGATGTCCAGTACACGCGCAACGACATGGCCTTCACCCGCGGGTCGTTCCGGGTGCGCGGCGACACCGTCGAGATCATTCCCTCCTACGAGGAGCTCGCGGTCCGGATCGAATTCTTCGGCGACGAGATCGAGGCGCTGTACTACCTGCATCCGCTCACCGGCGATGTGGTGCGTCAGGTCGACACCTTGCGTATCTTCCCGGCCACCCACTACGTGGCCGGGCCGGACCGGATGGAGCGCGCGGTCGCCGATATCGAGACCGAACTCGAACAGCGGCTGGCGGATCTGGAGCGGCAGGGCAAACTGCTCGAGGCACAGCGGCTGCGCATGCGCACCCAATACGACCTGGAGATGATTCGGCAGGTCGGGTTCTGCTCCGGTATCGAGAACTACTCGCGGCACATCGATGGCCGCCCGGCGGGGTCGGCGCCGGCGACGCTGCTCGACTACTTCCCCGAGGACTTCCTGCTGATCATCGACGAGTCGCACGTGACCGTCCCGCAGATCGGCGGCATGTACGAAGGCGATATGTCGCGCAAGCGCAACCTCGTCGAATACGGCTTCCGGCTGCCCTCGGCGGTCGACAACCGCCCGCTCACCTGGGAGGAGTTCGCCGACCGGATCGGTCAGACCGTGTACATGTCGGCCACGCCCGGCCCGTACGAGCTGGGCAGTACCGGCGGTGAATTCGTCGAGCAGGTGATTCGCCCGACCGGTCTGGTCGACCCGCAGGTGGTGGTCAAGCCGACCAAGGGCCAGATCGACGATCTGGTGCACGAGATCCGCACCCGCACCGAACGCGACGAACGCGTACTGGTCACCACCCTGACCAAGAAGATGGCCGAGGATCTCACCGACTATCTGCTGGGCATGGGTGTTCGGGTGCGCTACCTGCATTCGGAGATCGACACGTTGCGCCGCGTCGAACTGCTGCGGCAGCTGCGGCTGGGTGAGTACGACGTGCTGGTCGGCATCAACCTGCTGCGTGAGGGCCTCGACCTGCCGGAGGTGTCGCTGGTCGCGATTCTGGACGCCGACAAGGAAGGCTTCCTGCGCAGTGCTACCAGCCTCATCCAGACGATCGGGCGCGCCGCGCGCAACGTCTCCGGCGAGGTGCACATGTACGCCGACAAGGTGACCGATTCGATGCGCCAGGCCATCGACGAGACCGAACGCCGGCGGGCCAAGCAGATCGCCTACAACGAAGCCAACGGCATCGATCCGAAACCGCTGCGCAAGAAGATCGCCGATATCCTCGATCAGGTCTACCGCGAGGCCGACGAGACCGAGGTCGAGGTCGGCGGATCCGGACGCAATGCCAGCCGCGGACGCCGTGCCCAGGGTGAACCCGGCCGCGCGGTGAGCGCCGGCGTGTACGAGGGCCGCGATATCGCGAATATGCCGCGCGCGGAACTGGCGGATCTGGTGGCCCAGCTGACCGATCAGATGATGAACGCCGCCCGAGAGTTGCAGTTCGAGCTGGCCGGGCGATTGCGCGACGAGATCGCCGACCTGAAGAAGGAGTTGCGGGGTATGGACGCTGCCGGGCTGAAATGAGTTCCCGCACAGCATCTTTCCCGCGGATGCGGCGGTGCCCCGGCCGGACCGGGGCACCCGCGCGTCCCGCTTCAGCTCTGCGTGGCCATCCACTCGTTGACCCGGCGCTCGCCCTCCTCGCGCGAGACGTCCTCGACCCGGGTCATGACCACCCAGCGATGTCCGAACGGATCCATCACCAGCCCGTAGCGGTCGCCGGTGACGAACGTCTGCGGCTCCTCGACCCGGGCTGCGCCGTGTTCGGCGGCGCGGGCGACGACCGCGTCGACATCGGGGCAGTAGTGCACGATGCTGGTGTGCACCCAGCCCGCTTCGGGTGCGCGCACCCCGTGATCGGGGATGGGCATACCCATCTGGATGGTGGAATCGCCGATCGCCAGTTCGGCGTGCGCCGGTTGCCCGTCGGGAAGGTCGTTGCGGCTGAGCACCTTCGCGCCGAAGACCGCGGAGTAGAACTCGATGGCCTTGTTGCCGTCGGGTACGGCCAGGAAACAGTTGATGGAGTGATAACCCTCGGGAATGGGATTGACGTCGTTGCTCATAGAGACAACTCTCGGCCATCGCGGGGAGAAGATCTTGGAAGAAAGCGACAGTCTCGTCCGCGGCGGGAGACGCGCCGTGCCGGCCGGTGATGCACGCGCGAAAAGCGCTGCGCTGCAACCGGTTCCGGTACCCCCGCCGGAAGTGACCAAGGGCATCCTGCATCCCCGGGAACAGGAGCGCCACCGCCGGCTGATCCGCTTGCCGGCCGGTCCGCACACCGCCGAATTCGTCGAATGGTATTGGTCGGTCTCCTGGGATCTGCGCGGCCGGCCGCCCTATCAGGCGCAGGTGCTGCCGTTTCCCTCGGTCAATGTCAGCTTCGAGCGGTCCGCCACCCGCACCGGCGGGTTCGTGACCGGTGTGACCACCGGCAAATTCGTCCGCGAACTGGTGGGGGAGGGTGAGACCTTCGCCGCGAAGTTCCGTCCCGGCGGCTTCGGCGCCTTCACCGGGATCGATGTGGGCGCCCTGCGCGATACCGCGATCGAACTGACCGAGGTGCTGCCGGAGGCCGCGGGCCTGACCGAACGCGTGCTGGCGGCCGACAGCGCCGACGAACGCCGCGACATCGTCGACGCCTACTTCGCCCGCGCCGCCCGCCGCCGCACGCCCGACGACAACTATCTCCTGGTGCTGCGCATCATCGCCGCGATGGAAGCCGATCCGGACCTGACCCGCGTCGACCAGGTCACCGCCCGTTTCGACATCCCGATCCGCACCCTGCAACGCCTCTTCCGCCGCTACGTCGGAGCGGGACCGAAGTGGGTGCTGCGCCGCTACCGGCTTCAGGACGGTGCACAACTGCTGGCGCAGGGCCGCACCGACGATCTGGCGACCCTGGCCCTGGAACTCGGCTATTTCGATCAAGCCCATTTCAGTCGCGAATTCTCGAACGAGATCGGAATGGCGCCGCTGGAATACGCGCGCGCATCGCTACTGTCACACCACGCCTCACCGCGGGACTCGGCGCCGGATCGCTGATTCGTTTCGGCCGAACCGGTTTCGGGAATAACCGAACACATAAGTAGTTGAATGCTGTACTACAGCCCGGCGGCGGTGCTGCCGGCCCGACAGAGGAGTTGGCGATGAGTGTTCTGGTGCTGATCGGGCGCATTCTGTTCGTCATATTGTTCGCGAGTTCGGCGATCGGGCATCTGACCCAGGCCGATGCGATGACCGGTTACGCCCGCAGCAAGGGTGTTCCGATGGCGAAGGAGGCGGTGCTGGGTTCGGGGGTGGTGCTGCTGCTCGGAGCCTCGAGCGTGCTGCTCGGGGTGTGGGCCGATCTGGGTTCACTGCTGCTGTTCGTATTCCTGTTGCCGACCGCATTCCTCATGCATCCCTTCTGGAAGGAATCCGATGCTCAGGCCAAACAGGGCGAGATGATTCATTTCAACAAGGATCTGGCATTGGCCGGTGCGGCGCTCATGCTGTTCGCCTTCTTCGCTCATGTCGACGATCTCGGCGCCACAATCACCGGACCGCTATTCCACCTCGGATGATCGCGGAACGGCCGCATTCGGCATTCCGTTAATTGCCTCGCATATCCGGTAAGCGCCGGAATCGGTTCCGCCGCCGGGAATTGTGAGTTCTCACCATCGCGCCCGGGTGTCGTTGTGCACCCGGGCAAACGCGGTCGGCGCAATTGGGGAATACCGCTTCTGTGACGAAAATCCCAGGGCCACAAGCGGGTTCGTAACTGCGACGACGATCGCAGCGAGAGGCGTCCGCGGTCGGGATCCGCGCTGGTGGGACGGGTCGTGCGGCCATCCGGGCGGCTAATGTGGCGTGGGGATCGCGAGGCGCACCGATGTGATGTATTGCGATTGTCGATGATTCCGGCGCGATAACGGTTATGGTCTAGCGCAGTTGCCCGCGCGGGTTTCTGCTCCGGAATTGCGCGCAGGCATCCGCCCACTTGTACGTTTGGAGGAAAGATGACCGCCTACCGGTCCATTGTCGTCGGTACCGATGGCTCGGATTCGTCGTATGTCGCTGTCGAGAAGGCTGCCGCGCTGGCCGGCGACGCGGGCGCCACCCTGTACGTCGCATGCGCGTACTACCCGACCGACGACCGCGATGTGGCCGCTGCGGCCGATGTCCTCAAGGACGAGGCCTACCAGGTGCGCGGCTCGGCCCCCACCAACGAGATCCTGCGGGTCGCTCGGGACAAGGCCGTCGCCGCCGGTGCGACCAACATCGTGGAGCGCGCCGTCGTGGGCGAACCCGTCGAATCGCTGCTGAATCTGGTCAAGGAGGTGGAGGCCGATCTGCTGGTGGTCGGTAACCGCGGCCTCAACACCCTGGCCGGGCGCCTGCTCGGCTCGGTGCCCTCCGACGTCGCGCGCAAGTCGCGCAGCGACGTCCTGATCGTGCACACCGTCCGCTGACGTTCGCCCGACCCGCCGCCCGGGGCCTCAGCGCAATGCGCCGAGGACCTCGGGCAGTGTGCCGGTGTGGACCACCGATAATCGCTGTGTGGCACGGGTGAGTGCCACGTAGAGATCGTTGAGCCCGCGCGGCGACTCGTCCAGGATGGCCTGCGGCTCCACCAGCACGACCGCGTCGAACTCCAGGCCCTTCACCTCCGCCACCGTCAGCACCTGCACGGAATCGCCCGCCAGCGAGGCGAATTCGCTCACCGTCGCATGCGGGGCGAGCACGGCGGTGATTCCGGGCTTGTCGGCCTCGGCGTCGACGAGTTCGGTGACCGCGGCCAGCGAGCCGCCGGCCGCGACCTGCACGGCCCGCGGCGGATAGCCGGATTCCCGGACGGAGCGGGGAATGGTCGCCTCCGGGTCGATCGCGGCCAGCACATCGGCGGCCACCGCCATGATCTCGGCGGGCGTGCGATAGTTGACCGTCAGCTCGGTGAGTTTCCAGCGCTGTGCGACATAGGGTTCCAGCATGCGCTGCCAGGACGAGGCGCCCGCCGGATCTCCGGTCTGCGCGACATCGCCGACCACCGTCACCCAGCGATTCGGGATGCGCCGCATCACCATTCGCCACGCCATCTCCGACAGTTCCTGCGCCTCGTCGATGATCACGTGTCCGTAGGTCCAGCTGCGATCGCCGGCAGCCCGCTCGGCGGTCGTCTGGCGGTTGCGCACATGCTGGCGTTCGGCGAGCTGTCCGGCGTCGATCAAGTCGTAGGCCATGAGGATTTCCGGATCCAGATCGTCTTCGAGATCCTGCGGCGCCGAACCGGTCAGGATGTCGAGCGCCTCCTGCGCCTCGGCCAGCTGCGCGCGCCACCGCCGCCGCGAGCGTTCTCGCTCCTCCGCGTCGTCGATGCCCAGCAATTCCGCCAGTTCGTCGAGCAGCGGCGCGTCCGCCGCCGCGAAAGCGGGCCCGTGCTGCGGGTCGAGCGCGCGGAACAGCTCCTTGCGGTCCTCGGCGCTGAGCCGGTCCGCGGCATGCGCCAGCCGCTCCGGCTCGGCCCACAGGTCGGCGAGCACCTGCTGCGGGGTCAGGATCGGCCACAACTGCGCGATCGCGCGCTGAATGCCGGCGTCGGCACGCATCTCGTCGCGAATCTCGGTGAGGTCGGCCTGGCTCAGCAGATTGCGCCCGGAACTCGACGGCCGCCGGCCCGCGGCGGCATCCGCCTCGTCGACGGTGTCGGCGAACTGGTCCTTGCCGATGATCTGTGCCAGCTGGTCGGTCAGCGCGTCGACCACCGAGGCGGCGAAGATCGGGCGGGCGAGGTTGTGCGGGCGGCGCGAGGAGCGTGCCCGGCCGCGCGCACGGGTGGCGATCTTGCGATCCAGCGTCAGCTCGTACCCGTCGAAGTCGAGGCGGACCGGGTCGCGCGGCACCTCCTGCCGGTCGCGCACCGCCTTCTTCAGCACATCGATCATGTCGAGCGAACCCTTGAGTTCGCCCGCGCGCAGCGAATCCTCCAGTGTCGCTTCGACTCCCGGATACAGATTGCCGATCGTGGACAGCAGCACGCCGGTCTCGCCCAGCGACGGCAGCACCTGGCCGATGTAGTCGAGGAAGGTGGAATTGGGGCCGATGATCAGTACGCCGGCCTTGTCGAGCTGCTGGCGGTAGGTGTAGAGCAGATACGCCGCACGATGCAACGCGACCGCGGTCTTCCCGGTACCCGGACCGCCCTGGACCACCAGCACGCTGCGGTGTTCGGAGCGGATGATGGCGTCCTGCTCGCTCTGAATCGTCTCGACGATATCGGTCATGTGGCCGGTGCGCGCCGCGTTCAACGCGGTGAGCAGGGCGCTCTCACTGCCGACGCCGCCGTCGTCGGAGTCGATCGCGCCGGCCCGCCGTGCCATGTCCAGATCGAGGTATTCGTCGCTGATACCGGTCACGTTGCGGTTGCGTGAGCGGATGTGCCGGCGCCGGGTCACGCCGTCGGGGGCGGCGGTGGTGGCGAGGTAGAACGGGCGCGCCAGCGGGGCCCGCCAGTCCAGCAGCAGGGTGTTGTAGTCGTCGTCCTCGTCGAGGATGCCGAGGCGGCCGATGTAGCGGTACTCGCCCTCGGCGCCCTCGTCGCCGGTGTTCTCCGCGGCCAGATCGATCCGGCCGAAGCACAGCCCGTTCTCGGCGGCGTCGTATTTGGCGAGGTCCTCGGAGTAGAGCTGGGTGAACGATTCGCGTTCGCTGCGAGCCTGCGGGGTGCCGCCGGTCTCGAGCAGCACCGTCTTCAACCGGCGCTGCGCGTACTCCCGCATACCGTCGAGCCGCTGATACAGCAGGGTGAGATAGCTCTGCTCCCGCTCCAGTTCGGCAGCGCGAGCGGTGGCGGGGCGATCCTCGGTGAGGCGGTCGGGCAAAACGGAACTCCTTGTCACCACAGGGGCCGAGCGGGCCGCGCGCGAAGAGAACGGAATCGTCGAGTCTAGTTCGGGTTCGCCGGACTCGCCGTAGTCGCAGGTGAACGCGTCGTGACGGTAGTGAAATGTTGCACTACCGGGGCGTCGAACGCCGCCTCAACTCGGCCGTGCGATCGGGCCGGACGGGCAGCAGCGCGTGTTCGAGGATCATCGCGGATCTTTCAGGAGGCGTGAGTGTTGTTCGGCCGCCGTCCCAGGGCGTTGCTCTCGGAGGTCGCCGGTTTGGCACGGTACATCGCCAGATCCGCGTCGTGCAGCACCGCTTCGGGAGTACGCGGATCACCCGGGCGCAGCGCGGTGACGCCGATCGATGCCTCGATGTGGATGCGGTGGCCGCGGGCGATGATCGGCTCGGCCATGGTCTGGCGCAGCCGGGCGATCAGGCCGTCCAGGTCGTCCGGCTGGGTGCGGCCGGACAGCAGTACCAGGAATTCGTCGCCGCCGATCCGGCCGACCACATCGTCGGTGCGCAGGCCGCGCTGCAGTCGCTGGGCCACGATCTGCAGCACGGTATCGCCGATCGCGTGGCCCAGGGTGTCGTTGATGGCCTTGAATCCGTCGAGGTCGATGAACAATACGTTCGACACCGGCGACTGTTCGTCGACGCCCAGCGCGGTCGCCAGCCGCGAGAGCACCAGCGATCGGTTGGCCAGTCCGGTGAGCGGATCGTGGGTCGCCTGATATTCCAATTGCCTTCGGCTGGCACGGAATTCGGTGACGTCGTTGAACGAGGAGACGGCAGGCGAGTCGGCTGCGCCCGGGTTGAGCAACCGGCTCGAACCCGACAGCCAGCGCCGCTGCCCGTCCGGGCGGTCCACGCCGAACACGTAGCGGGAGATGGTTTCTCCCGTGGCGAGGGTGCGTGCCACCGGGTGATGGCTCGGGGCCAGCGGCTGGGCGTTCGCGTCGAGCAGCGCCAACGGCAGCGAATCGATGCGGCGGCCGACCAGATTGTCGCCTTCCTGCCCGAAGATGCGCAGCGCCGCCGGGTTGATCGATTCGATCCGGCCCTCGCGGTCGATGACGACCACACCCTCCTCGAGTTGCGACACCACGGCCGTGAAATGGTGTTCGGCCCGGCGCTGCGCGGCCTCGGCGCGGCGCTGAGCGGTGAGGTCGTGGATCACCACCTGATAGGCGAGCCGGTTCTGCCAGACGGTGAGCACCGAGACCGTCTCGACGTCGACCGCCTGGCCGTCGCTGCGGATCAGGGTCATTTCCGCTGTCTCGGACGCGTCGCCGGTCTGGTGCAGCCGGTCGATGCGCTCGAGCATCGCGGGCACGTCGCGATGCGCCACGAACTGGATGACCGGATGTCCGACCACCTCGTCCATTCCGGGGGCGGCCAGCAGCCGCACGATCGCCGGATTGGCGTACACGACGATGCCGTCCTCGTGCACGACGACGCCATCGGGACTGTGCTCGACCAGGGTGCGGTACCGCTGGGCGAGCAGTTCGGCGTCCATCACGGCCTCGGGCCGGTTCTCACCTGCCTCAACCACATGTAACCCCCTGATCATGGTCTGTTCAGGTCAATTGGCGCACGGGATCATTCTGATGGTGACGTACCGCGGATCACAGCGCGGACGGTATTGGTTCGGTCACAGTTCAGGTTCTTATCGGGCCTGTGAGTGATCATGACAGGTGCCCGTTCCCGCGGTATCGGCGGAGGGTACGCTGTCGGGTTCGGGTTCGGTCCGGTCGGGGGGCCGGACCGGGTGTTACGCCGGAGGCAGTTGCCCAGGCCGGGTGTAGGAGCGCGAATGCCTAACACAACCCCGATGTCAACTCGAGAATATCAAGATCGTATGCCGATCGCAGGTATCGGCGTCGTCAGCGGTTACGGCTGGGGCAGGGAGACGCTGTGGCGCGGTCTGCACACCGGTAAGGCGGCCGCCGGGCTCTATCCCGGCTACGGCGCCGACCGCGACGAATACGCCTGGATCGCCCTGGTACCCGACGGCGGCGACGAGTCGCTGAGCCCGAGCCGCTACGCCCGGGCGGTTCAGGAGGCCGCGCGCGAGGCGATCGCCGATGCGACCGAACGTGGCTGGCGTCCGGGCCGCACGGTCGGGGTGATCCACGCGATCGTGCTCGGCGACGTCCGGGACTGGGAGGACTTCTATCTCGCCGACGGCGGCAGCCGCCGCTCCCGCGACTATCTGCGGCTGCTGCCATCGACTCCGATCTCGCTGCTGATGCAGGAATTCGGCTTCCACGGTCCCTCGATGAATGTCTCGGCGGCCTGCAGTTCGGCCAACGTCGCGCTGATCACCGCGCAGATGTGGCTGGATCAGGGTTTCGCCGACGACGTGATCTGCGTGACCACCGACCTGTCGGCGAGCCCCGACATGGTCCACCACTTCGTGCAGATGGGTGCAGCCGTGATCGACGCCGATCCGCTGGAGGCGTGCCGGCCGTTCCAGGAGGGCAGCCGGGGATTCAGCTTCGGCGAGGCGTCGGTGGCGTTCGTGGTCTCCCGGCAGGTGGAGCGGCCGTACTGCGCGATGCTGGGCGGGGCGATGACCAATGACGCTTATCACGTCGTGTCCGTCGACCCCGGTCTGGAGCGGATACTGGACTGTACGCGCCAGGCCCTCGACCGGGCCGGGGTGCGCCCCGGGGACGTGAGCTACTACAACGCCCACGGACCGGGAACCCGGCAGTGCGATGTGGCCGAACGGGCCGTGCTGGCGCGGATCTTCGACGACCGCCCGCAGGTCTATTCGATCAAGCCGCTGACCGGACATTGCATGGGTGCGGCGGCCGGCGTCGAGATCGCGGCGACGGCGCTGGGGTACGAGCGCGGCGTCGTGGTGGCGCCGCCGATCGTGGCCGAGGCGCATCCTCGCCTGCTGGACGGACCCACCCCGTTCGACGGCGGATTCACGGTGAAGACCTCGCTCGGAATGGGCGGGCACAACTCCGTGGTGGTGCTCGGCCCGGCGTGAGAGCCGGGGCCGCTCGCGGTCGTGTCGCCGAACTTGTCGGTGGGTGTGCTTAGCATGGCGTCTGGGGAGATTCTGGACGCCGAATTTCGATGGAGAAGGGACAGCCGGTGGCGGATCTGTTGACCGTGCGCGGAGCTCGGGAGCACAACCTGAAGGGAGTGGACCTCGACCTGCCACGCGACAGCCTCATCGTGTTCACCGGACTGTCCGGGTCCGGTAAATCCAGCCTCGCCTTCGACACCATCTTCGCCGAGGGCCAGCGACGCTACGTCGAATCGCTGTCGGCGTACGCCCGCCAGTTCCTGGGGCAGATGGACAAGCCCGATGTGGATTTCATCGAGGGACTCTCTCCGGCGGTGTCGATCGACCAGAAGTCGACCAACCGCAATCCGCGCTCGACCGTCGGCACCATCACCGAGGTCTACGACTATCTGCGCCTGCTGTACGCCCGCGCCGGAACCCCGCACTGCCCGGTCTGCGGCGAGCTGATCGCCAAGCAGACCCCGCAGCAGATCGTGGATCAGGTGCTGGAGATGGAGCCCGGCACCCGCTTCCAGGTGCTGGCCCCGGTGGTGCGGACCCGCAAGGGCGAATTCGTGGACCTGTTCGACCAGCTCAACACCCAGGGTTACTCCCGGGTGCGGGTCGACGGTGTGGTGTATCCGCTCACCGAGCCGCCGAAGCTGAAGAAGCAGGAGAAGCACGACATCGAGGTCGTGATCGACCGGCTTGCCGTCAAGCCGACTTCCAAACAGCGGCTGACGGATTCGATCGAGACGGCGCTGCGGCTGGCCGACGGCATCGTGGTCCTGGACTTCGTCGACCGCGACGAACACGCCCACGACCGCGAGCGGCGGTTCTCGGAGAAACTGGCCTGCCCGAACGGTCATCCGCTGGATATCGAGGATCTGGAACCTCGTTCGTTCTCCTTCAACTCGCCGTACGGCGCCTGCCCGGACTGCACCGGTCTCGGCATTCGCAAGGAGGTCGATCCGGATCTGGTGGTGCCGGACCCGGAACTGAGCCTCAACGACGGCGCGATCGCCCCGTGGTCGCGCGGGCAGACCGCCGAATACTTCAACCGGCTGCTGTCCGGACTGTCCGAGGCGATCGGCTTCTCGATGGACGCGCCGTGGAATACGTTGCCGCTCAAGGCCCGTAAGGCGGTGCTCGAGGGCAGCTCCGATCAGGTGCACGTGTCCTACACCAACCGCTACGGCCGCAAGCGGTCCTACTACGCCGACTTCGAGGGCGTGATGCCGTTCCTGCAGCGGCGGTTGGAGAGCACCGAGTCCGAGCAGATGAAGGAGCACTACGACGGGTACATGCGCGATGTGCCGTGCCCGGTCTGCAGCGGTGCGCGGCTGCGCCCGGAGATCCTGGCCGTCACCCTCAACGCCGAAGGCGGACGCCGTTCCATCGCCGAGGTGTGTGATCTCTCGATTCGCGACTGCTCGCGGTTCCTGAACTCGCTCGAGTTGGGGGAGCGGGAGGCCGCGATCGCCGGTCAGGTACTCAAGGAGATTCAGGCCCGGCTGGGCTTCCTGCTCGACGTGGGCTTGGAATATCTGACGCTGTCGCGGGCGGCGGCGACGTTGTCCGGCGGTGAGGCGCAGCGCATCCGGCTGGCGACCCAGATCGGTTCGGGACTGGTCGGCGTGCTGTACGTGCTCGACGAGCCGTCCATCGGCCTGCATCAGCGCGACAACCGGCGCCTGATCGAAACCCTCACGCGGCTGCGGAATCTCGGCAATACGCTGATCGTGGTCGAACACGACGAGGACACCATCCACTCCTCGGATTGGGTGGTCGACATCGGGCCACTGGCCGGTGAGCACGGCGGACAGGTCGTGTACAGCGGCCCGTACCCGGGTCTGCTCGAGGATCCGAATTCGCTGACCGGCGCCTATCTTTCGGGCCGCGAAGTGATCGAGGTGCCGCTGGTACGCCGGCCGGTATCGAAGAAGAAGCAGCTCACCGTGGTCGGCGCGAGTGAGCACAATCTGCGCGGCATCGATGTGGCCTTCCCGCTCGGCGTGCTGACCTCGGTCACGGGCGTCTCCGGTTCCGGCAAGTCGACCTTGGTCAACGACATCCTGGCGACCGTGCTGGCGAACAAGCTCAACGGCGCGCGGCAGGTGCCCGGCCGGCACACCCGGATCAACGGCCTCGACCACCTCGACAAGCTGGTGCAGGTCGACCAGTCCCCGATCGGGCGCACCCCGCGCTCGAACCCGGCCACCTACACCGGCGTCTTCGACAAGATCCGCACCCTGTTCGCGGCCACCACCGAGGCCAAGGTGCGCGGCTATCAGCCGGGCCGGTTCTCCTTCAACGTCAAGGGCGGCCGGTGCGAGGCCTGTTCCGGTGACGGCACGTTGAAGATCGAGATGAACTTCCTGCCGGATGTGTACGTGCCCTGCGAGGTGTGCCACGGCGCCCGGTACAACCGGGAAACCCTCGAGGTGCACTACAAGGGCAAGACCATCGCCGAGGTGCTCGACATGTCGATCGAGGAGGCGGCCGAATTCTTCGAGCCGGTCACCTCGATCCACCGATACCTCAAGACCCTGGTCGATGTCGGCCTGGGGTATGTGCGGCTGGGGCAGAGTGCCCCGACGCTGTCCGGTGGTGAGGCGCAGCGCGTGAAGCTGGCCGCCGAACTGCAGAAGCGCTCGACCGGGCGCACGGTCTACATCCTCGACGAGCCGACCACCGGCCTGCACTTCGAGGACATTCGCAAACTGCTCGCGGTGATCAACGGATTGGTCGACAAGGGCAACACCGTCATCGTCATCGAGCACAACCTCGACGTCATCAAGACCTCCGACTGGGTGATCGACATGGGTCCCGAGGGCGGCTCCGGCGGTGGCACCGTGATAGCGCAGGGCACCCCGGAAGACGTCGCGGCCGTTGACGACAGCTACACCGGCCAGTTCCTGCGCGAGGTCCTCGACAAGCCCGCCGCACCGGCGAAGACGACGAAGACCAAGAAGGCGACGGCCACCAAGTCGGCGGCTGCGAAGCCCGCCGGGCGTCGCAAGACGGCTGCCGTCGGCTGAGCATCGCGCGGCGGACCCGCTGGGTTTCCAGCGGGTCCGCCGCGCCTCGGTCGACGCTGCACGGGTGGTATTTGTGCCACCGCGCCGGGTCCGCGATCAGCTAGGCGAATGTTGTCGTCTCTCAACGACGTCGATGGGTATCTGCGGCGCCGAATGGGCCCGGGCTCGTTCAGACCGCATCCCAGCTGTCGGCGCCGCGGCGGCGGCCTAGCTGCCGGCGCCGGAAGAAGACCTCCTCCACCGAGACCGAACTGGCAGCCACCGCGCCGGCCACCGTGGTCAGCCGCGGGTCCTCGCTGCGTTCGTCCAGATGCCATTGCACGCCCGCGCGGCGTTCCGGCGGCAGCATCGCCCAGCGGCTGCCGATCCGCGCCTGGACCGAATGATCGCCCGCCGCAATGATTTCCAGCAGGACGGGCCACAGATCGGCCTCGGTGGCATGCGAGGGCAGCGCCGCGATGGTGGCGTCGGACTGCTGGGCGAGCATATCGGCCAGCGCCGGCCGCATCGCGGGATCGAGCTGTGCGAGCAGGGCGAACAACCCGCGCCAGGGCGCCGGATCGGAGCAACCCTCCAGGCCCTGCAGCAGGGCGGCGGCCACCGCGGTATCGGTGAAGATCGGCAGTTTCGCCATCGCCGCCAGGGCGGGAGGGCGCAAGGTGTCGACGAATACGGCCATATGGCGCACCGCCCGGCCGTGGATCGCGGTCGTCACCAGATTGCCCAGGAGAGCGGGCGTCCCGACGCCCAGCACGATATCTCCCACGTCGGCGACGACATCGGTATCGCAGCGCGCGAAGATCGACAACGCCGCCAGCCGCAACTCCGGTGACCCGTGCAGGACGGTCTGGATCATGCGTGGCATCCGGCGCGCCGGGCCGTTCAGCAACTGGCGCAGCACGGAGGTCAGGGCGCTGGTGGAGAAGGCGAACGACGCCGAGAAGATCAGGCCTTCGTCGTCGGGAACGCCGCGCTCCACGGCTTCGATCAGTCGGGGTGACGCGTAGCCGAGGAACGGCCCCGCGGTGATGTAGTCGCGCCGGCGCAGCACCTCGTTGACGATCTGCATGATCGGTTCCGGCGGCGCGATATCGGCCAGTTCACCGACCGTGCGCGGGTCCAGATACGGCGCACAGTCGGCCGCGTAGCCGATGCCGAGCAGTGCGACGGTTTCGGCGGCCTTCTTCGGGTGATCGACGCCCACCGCGCCGGCCGCGCGCCCGGTCAGCGCCGGCGGCACCAGCTTCTGTACCAGCGGCATCGAGATGCCGAGCGGAATGATCGGCACCAATCTGCTGATCCGCTTGAAGGTTTCGGCATGCTGATCGAAGACGATCGCGGCCATCCGCTGCTGCAGTTCGTGCAGATTCCGGGCGCCGAGGCGCTCCAGATGAGCGAGTCGTTCCGGTGGAACGTGCAACGTGCGGGCGAGCAGGATGAGCTGGGCGCGGGTTACCGGATCCGTCATCAGTCCAGCAGGTTCCCGAACATGATCTTCTTCGCCGGCGCGCGCAGCGGCCGCGGCAGGGCGCTGATCATCGCGTCCACCGACTGCGACAGCGCCTGCGCCTCCTCACGACGTGCCTGCGTGAACAGCAACAACAGGTCCGCGCACTCGTGATCGGTCAGTAGATCCGTGGCGGCGATCGGCCCGCCGAGTTCGTGGTCCAGATCTCTTCTGGCGGTCATGCTGCACCCCGGTATTCGTCACGTCTTCCGCTGGAACGTACCCATGAAGACATCCGGCGAATCATAGAAGCCGGCTACCGCGCGGCGAGGGCGAAAATGCCCGCGTTGGGGTAAGTCACCGCGAAAAGCGGCCAGTGCTCGAGCACGACAACGACCGGCCGGTCCGCACGCCGCCGTCAGGTCTGCCGCGCACACCTGCGACGATCGGGGCATGGCGATCCCGACCGCATTCACCGACATCCTCTCCGTCCGCCACCCGATCGTGTCCGCGCCCATGGGTGGCGAAGCGGGCGGGGCTCTGGCCGCCGCGGTCTCCGAGGGGGGCGGTCTGGGGCTCGTCGGTGGTGGTCGCGGCGACCGGGAATGGGTCGAACGCGAACTGCGACTGGTGCGCGAGAACACCACCGCGCCATGGGGAGTCGGCTTCCTGAGCTGGGCGATCGACCGAGCCGTGCTCGACCACGCGCTGTCGTTCGATCCAGCCGCGGTGATGCTGTCCTTCGGTGACCCGATGCCGCTCGCGGCCGCCGTCCGGGACGCGGGTGCGGTGTTGATTGTGCAGGTCACCGATGCCGACGAGGCGCGGCGGGCGCTGGACGCGGGCGCGGATGTGCTGGTGGCGCAGGGCAGCGACGCCGGTGGTCACTGTGCGGCCCAGGGCATCGGGACGCTGTCGTTCGTGCCGACGATCATCGATCTGGCCGGCGCGGTGCCGGTCCTCGCCGCCGGTGGCATCGCCGACGGCCGTGCGATCGCGGCCGCGCTGGCGCTCGGCGCGGCCGGGGCGATGGTGGGCACCCGCTTCCAGGCGACCCACGAGGCTCTCGTGCCCGCCGAACTGGGCAAGGCTCTGGTGGACGCCGCCGGCGCCGATACCGAGGTGAACTGGACGCTCGACATCGCACGCGGCGCACCGTGGCCGGAGAAATATCCGGCCCGCACCCTGCGCAACACCTTCCTCGACCACTGGCGCGGCCGCGACGAGGAACTGCGCACCGACGAAGCCGCCCTGCGTGAGTACCGCGAAGCCGCCGCCCGTAACGACCTCACCGCCGTTCCGGTCTGGGCGGGTCAGGCCGTCGACCGGATCACCTCGATCGCTTCGGCCACCGAACTGGTGGGTGTGCTCGCCGCCGAGACCGAAGCCGCGCTGCGCCGAATCACGGTGCGCGAGGACTGAGTTCGACAACGGCGCCGCCGTCGTAGCGACGTTCGCGGTAGGGCCGGAATTCGCCTGCACCTTGACCACAGGGTGGCGCGTCCATCACTATGAACACACGTTCATGAACAGACGTTCATAATGACTCGAAGGAGATTCCCATGGCCGCGATCGTCAACACCGCCCAATCGGAGGCGTGGAACGGGTACGAGGGTGAACACTGGGCCGGGAACGCCGACCGCTACGACGCGGTGAACTCGGGGATCAACGAGCCGTTGCTGGCGGCGGCCGGTATCGCCGCAGGGGATCGGGTCCTCGATATCGGCTGCGGTAACGGTCAATTGACGCGCGAGGCGGCCCGGCGGGCGGCCTCGGCGACCGGAGTCGACCTCTCCGGGCCGATGCTAGCGCGGGCGCGCTCGCTCGCCGAAGCCGAAGGCGTGCACAATGTTTCGTTTCATCAAGGCGATGCGCAGGTGTTCGAGTTCGCGCCCGGATCCTTCGATGTGGCGGTGAGCCGGTTCGGCATCATGTTCTTCGCCGACCCGGTGGCGGCGTTCACCAATATCGCCCGCGCGCTGGGGACGGGCGGGCGGCTCGCGATCGCCGTCCCGGCGATGTCGGATTCCGACGTCAGTGCCGTATTCGCCGCGGCGGCAACACATTTGCCCGGATTCGAGGTGGGGCACGGCTTCAACGCTTTCGCCGATCCCGAGGCCACCGCCGACCTGCTCGGCGCGGCGGGGTTCGCCGATGTCGCGAACGAACTCGTCGTCACCGACAGCGTCTGGGGCGCGGATGTCGACGATGCCACCGAATTCGTCGTGGGCTGGGGGCCCGTGCGATATCACCGGCTGCGCAACGACTTCGCCACCGATACCGAGGTGCGGACCGCCGTCGCCGCCGCTCTCGCACCGTTCGCCGGCGACGGTCCGATCCGGTTGCGCGCGGCCTCCCGGCTCGTCACCGCCACCGTCGCACTACCGTAGGTTCCATGTCACCCCGACGGGCGGCGGCGCTGCACGACCGCGACGATCGCGATCTGCGCGCCCATCTGATCGCCACGGCCGAGAAGCTGTTCGCCGAACAGGGCAGCGCCGGGCTCACCGTGCGTGCCATCGCGCGGGCGGCCGGGGTGTCCGACGGGGTGCTCTACAACCATTTCGCCGACAAGGAGGAGTTGCTCGCCGCGGCGCTGCGGGCCCACGTGGAATCGGTGGATCGGAGCTTCCCGCCGCTGCCCGCCGCCGGTAGCGGCGATCTCGCGGAGAATCTGGCGGTGTGCCTGCGTCAGGGGCTGGCGCTGCATCAGGCGGTATTGCCGGTGTTCGCGGGCCTGATCACCCAGCCCGCGGTCCTCGCCAGATTCGCCGAAACCGAAGGCCGGCAACGAATCTGGCGCGAGGATTTGGTGGTCTATCTGCGCGCCGAACGCGATCTGGGCCGACTGGCGGCCGACGCGGATGTCGACGCGGCCGCCGCCGTCCTGGTCGGCATCTGCCACGACGCGGTGCTCTCGTCGTTGCTCTCGGGAACGCCGCGTCCGTTCGCGCCGCCCCCGGTCGACGCCGTCGTCGCCACCCTGCTGTCGGGGATCGCCGTGCGGTGATCGGCCCGGCCCACGCCCGAGCTCAGTACACCGGCCCGGTGTACTTCTCGCCCGGTCCCGCGCCCGGCGCATCCGGATGCGCCGACGACTCCCGGAACGCGCGCTGCAGCGACTGCAGACCCTCGCGGATGGGTCCGGCGTGCGGGCCCAGATATTCGACCGACGCCGTCACCAGCCCGGCGAGGGCCGTGATCACGCGCCGGGCCTCGTCCAGATCGCGACGCGGGCTGGAATCGGGGTCCTCGTCGGCGAGGCCCAGCTTCTCGGCGGCCGAGCTCATCAGCATCACCGCGGCCCGGCTGATCACCTCGACGGCGGGGATATCGGCCAGCTCCCGCACCGTTTCCGGATCCGCGGACTCACTCAGGGCCGACGGGTCGCCGGCATGCTCGCTCATATCCGTAGCATGTCATCGGGTTCGCGTCGCCGGGTTGCGGGGGCGGCCGATTGGGAGTAGAGGCGCCTCCGGTGTTAAAGTGGTCGGCGACGACCGCCCCGGTCCCGTGCTGGAACCGATCCAGCGCACCGGCTCGGGGCTGTAAGTGGAGCCCGACTCCCACCATCGGCCGGCCTGCGTGCCAGGTTCGATGGTCCGGTCACCCGCCGTATGCGGCGGGTTTCTCGCTCGGATCCGTCCGTGGCGAGGTCGAGGTGGCAGTCCTGTCGATGGACGCCCGCGGCGACCGGTCGACATTCGGGCCCCGTAGCGGTGAAATACCGCGGCGGGGCTTTCGTGTTGGGTATGGGGTTGCAGTTGTTGCTCGCGGTCGTTGGATGACACCGCTTGACCTAGGAGGCCCCATCAGCACTGAGACCCGCATCAACGATCGCATCCGCGTGCCCGAGGTCCGACTCATCGGACCGGGGGGTGAGCAGGTGGGGATCGTGCGTGTTGAAGATGCACTACGCGTCGCCCAAGAGGCTGACCTCGACCTCGTCGAGGTCGCACCGGACGCGCGTCCACCGGTCTGCAAGATCATGGACTACGGCAAGTTCAAGTACGAGACCGCGCAGAAGGCGCGCGAGTCCCGCAAGAACCAGCAGCAGACCGTGATCAAGGAGCAGAAGCTCCGTCCGAAGATCGATGACCACGACTACGCGACCAAACGGGGACACGTGATGCGGTTCCTCGAGGCCGGGTCGAAGGTCAAGGTCACCATCATGTTCCGTGGTCGCGAGCAGTCGCGTCCCGAACTCGGTTTCCGGCTGCTGCAGCGGCTGGCCTCCGACGTCGCCGACCTCGGCTTCGTGGAGACCTCCGCCAAGCAGGACGGCCGGAACATGACGATGGTCCTCGCACCTCACAAGGGTGCGAAGACCCGGGTCAAGGCGCAGACCGCCGCGCAGCAGACCGCGCAGCGTGGTGCGGCGCCCGGTAGTTCCGCGCCCGCTGGGGGCGACGCTGCGGCCGGTTCGGCGCCCGCGCCGGAAGCCGAAGCGGCCAGCCCGCAGTAAACCGATACAGCACCGGCGGTATCGCACGACGCGATGCCGCCGGAACGAGACAAGATTGAGGAATCCATGCCGAAGATGAAGAGCCACAGCGGCACCTCGAAGCGATTCAAGGTGTCCGGTCGCGGCAAGCTGCTGCGCCAGCAGGCGAACCGTCGCCACCTGCTCGAGCACAAGTCCAGCCGCCGGACTCGTCGTCTGGACGGCACGGAGGTCGTCGCGCCCGCTGACGTCCGTCGCGTGAAGAAGCTGCTCGGTATCTGAGCGCACTCGCGCACCGTTCCCTCTCCCAACCTGTGGGCGCCGCCGCGCCCCTCGATCGAACAAGGACTGACCAGTGGCACGCGTCAAAAGGGCCGTCAACGCTCAGAAGAAGCGCCGTTCCGTGCTCGAGGCCTCCAAGGGCTACCGTGGGCAGCGCTCGCGGCTGTACCGCAAGGCCAAGGAACAGCAGCTGCACTCGCTCACCTACGCCTACCGGGACCGCCGGGCTCGCAAGGGTGACTTCCGCAAGCTGTGGATCGCGCGCATCAACGCCGCGGCTCGGCTCAACGACATCACCTACAACCGCTTCATCCAGGGCCTGAAGGCCGCGGGTGTCGAGGTCGACCGCAAGATCCTCGCCGAGCTCGCCGTCTCCGACGCCGAGGCGTTCGCCGGCCTGGTGGCGGTGGCCAAGGCCGCCCTGCCGGAGGATGTCAACGCCCCGGCCGCCTGAGCTGCGACCAGTTGACCAACACGTCGAAACGACCCGCGCAGCGCGGCTCCGACGACCGGACGAATCCGGAACTGTCGGAACGCAATCCGCGGGTCGTTTCCGCTGTCAAGCTGCACCGATCGGCATCCCGCCGCAAGACCGGCCTCTTCCTGGCCGAGGGCGCCAATTCCGTGGCCGCGGCGCTGGATACCGAGCGGGTCGAGGAGCTGTTCTACTCGAATCGCGCCGCCGAACGCGAACACGAACTGGTGGCCACGGCCGCCGCGCTGGGGGTCCGCGCGACGCTGGTGAGCGAGCGGGCCGCCGAACATCTGGGTGAGACGGTCACACCGCCCGGCTTGGTCGCGGTCTGCCGGCTCGTGGATGTGCCACTGTCGCAAGTCGTTTCGCCGCGGCATGAGGATGCGCCAGCGCCGGCAGGTGCCGTGCCGGGACTCGCCTCGGGCGCCCACCTGCTCGCCGTCCCGGTCGAGATCGCCGACCCCGGCAATGCCGGCACCCTGATTCGCGTGGCCGACGCGGTCGGCGCCGATGGTGTGGTGCTGGCCGGTGATTCGGTCGATCCGCACAACGGCAAATGTGTGCGCGCGTGCGCGGGCAGCCTGTTCCACGTGCCGATCGCGCGCGACCGCGATATCGACGCCGTGTTGAACGCGCTGCGCGACAACGGCATCACCGTGCTCGCGACCACCGCGCGCGGTGAAGTCGATCTCGACGACGCCGACGACCTGCTCCGCACCGCTGGCGAATCCGGCGGCACCGCATGGCTTTTCGGCAACGAGGCGCACGGCCTGGACCCTGCCGTCGCCGCTCGCGCCGACCACCGCGTCCGCATCCCCATCCACGGCCGCGCGGAAAGCCTCAATCTCGCCGCCGCCGCGGCGATCTGCCTCTACGCCGACGCCCGGGTCCGCCACCGCTGACTTCGTGCCCCGAATATGGCTGTGGGCGCCGGACTTCCGAATCCGGCGCCCACGTTCACGTCGATCAGTCGCGCGGGTGCGCCAGCTCGATCACGTGGTTGCCGCCGGTGCCCGCGGCCAGGGTCAGCGTGGAGGTGGTTTCCGGGTAGCCGGATGCCACCACCGTGTAGTCGCCGACCGCGAGATTGGCGAACAGATAACTGCCGTCGGCGTCGGTGGTGGTGCTGTCGATCACCGCACCCGCCGCGTCGACGAGGGTCACCCGGGCATCGCGCAGCGGACCGTGCGCACCGTGCACGACACCGCGCAGCTGCGCGCCGCGCGACAGCACCACGTCGAGCTGGGTGATGCCCTGGCCGGCGACCTCCGCCGGCAACGCCACCGGCTGGAACGTGGCGGCGTTCACCGCGACGGTCACCGGTCCGGGAACCAGTTCGGTCAGCGCGTAGTCGCCCTCGGGCCCGGACGCGCCCGCCGCCAGCACATCGCCGCGGCTGTCGGTGACGATCACCAGCGCATCGGCCACCGGCGTGCCGTCGTCGGCCGCCCGCACGGTGCCGGCCAATCCGCTCATACCGCTGAGCCGCACATGATGTTCCAGCGGCCGCGTGCCCACCGTGATCGGCGTGGCCTGCGGCTGGAATCCGTCGGCCGAGGCGATCAGCACATAGGAACCGGGTTCCGGGGCGTCGAGTGCGTAGTGCCCGTCGTCGCGGGCGATGGCACGGCCGATCTGGCGGCCGGTGGGGGAGATCAGGGTGAGCGCGGTGCGCGTCACCGGCGTGCCGTCACCGGCCAGGACGCGGCCGTGGACCATGATCCCGGTGCTCACGAACTCCTCCGGGACCAGGCCCGAGGCGTCCTCGGCCATGACCTTGGCCGAGAGCACCGGTTCCGGCCCCGACTCGGCGGCCTGTGCCAGCGCGCCGGTGGTCCGCAGCGCGACCTCCTTGATGAACAGCGTCAGCAGGAAGGCGACAAGCGCGATGGGCGCCGCGATGAGGAACACGTCGGCGATGGCGTGACCGTAGCCGTCCTCGACGACCGTGCGGACCGGACCGGGCAGCGCGGAGATGTTCGGAATCCGGCTGCCGCCGCCCATGGCCTGCGCCGCGGCCGGGTTCAGGTGGCTCAGACCATCGCTGATGTAGTCCTTCACCCGCTCGGCCATCACCGCGCCGAGCGCCGAGACACCGATCGCACCGCCGAGGCTGCGGAAGAACGTCACCAATGAGCTGGCCGCGCCCAGTTCGTGCGGCGCCACCTGGTTCTGGGTGCACAGCACCAGGTTCTGCATCGTCATACCGATGCCCAGGCCCATCATCGCCATGTAGATCGCGACCAGCCAGTAGTTGGTGTCGTAGCGGATGGTGCCGAGCAGGCCCAGGCCGGCGGCCACCAGCAAGCCGCCGGTGACCAGCCATGCCTTCCACCGGCCGGTGCGGGTGATGATCTGGCCCGACACCGTGGAGGAGATGAACAGGCCGCCGATCATCGGGATGGTCATGATGCCGGACATCGTGGGGGATTCGCCGCGCGCCAGCTGGAAGTACTGGCTGAAGAACACGGTTCCCGCGAACATCGCGACACCGATGAACAGCGAGGCGGCCGAGGCGAGGCTGATGGTGCGGTTGGCGAACAGGTGCATCGGCACGATCGGTTCGGCCGCCCGCAGTTCGGCGAAGACGAACAGCAGAGCCAGCACGACGGCGCCGAGCACCATCGTCAGGGTCTGCCAGGAGGCCCACGCGTACTTGTCGCCGGCGAAGGTGACCCACACCAGCAGCAGGCACACCGCCGCCGTGACCAGGAAGGCGCCCAGCCAGTCGACCTTCACCTCGCGCCGCGTGACGGGCAGACGCAGCGTGCGCTGCAGCACGATCAGCGCGACCACCGCGAACGGCACACCGACGTAGAAGCACCAGCGCCAGCCCAGCCAGCTGGTGTCGGTGATGACACCGCCGAGCAGCGGGCCGCCGACGGTCGCCACCGCGAACACCGCGCCCAGATAGCCGCTGTAGCGGCCGCGTTCGCGCGGGGAGATCATCGCGGCCATCACGATCTGGGCCAGCGCGGACAGACCGCCGGCGCCGATGCCCTGCACCGCGCGGCAGGCGATCAGCATGCCCGGGTTCTGCGACAGACCCGCGACCACCGAGCCGGCCACATAGATCAGCAGAGCGATCTGGACGAGTGCCTTCTTGCTGAACAGGTCGGCGAGTTTGCCCCACAGCGGGGTGGTGGCCGTCATCGCGAGCAGGGAGGCGGTGACGACCCAGGTGTAGGCGGACTGTCCGCCGCCCAGCGTGCCGATGATCTTCGGCAGCGCATTGGTCACGATCGTCGAGGAGATGATCGCGACGAACATGCCCAGCAGCAGACCGGACAGGGCCTCCATGATCTGCCGGTGCGTCATCGCCGCCGTCTCACCCGATTCCGGGGATCTGCGCGCGGCGTCGTTCGCAGAGGTGATTGCCATCGTTCTCTTTCCGGAAGCGTCGATGCGGCGGTCGGCCGGTAGCCGATGTCGCCGCATCACAAGTGTTCGGGGGATATCAAACAAGTTGATTAACGAAAGTAACTATAATCCCGTGAGAACGCTGCGCAAAGGCCGAACGCCCGGTGTGTTCGATCACATCCGGGCGCGGCGGGCGAAACGGCTGGTCAGTCGTCCTCGAAGCAGGCGTTGATTTCCTCGGCCCAGCGGGTCGGCACCGCATCGGGTCCGATCACCTGCATGGCGGTCATCACGGTGATGAGCATGCCGGTGGCCATGAACTGGCGGGCATCGTCGGCGTCGGCGCCGGTGAGTTCGCGGACCAGGTCGTAGATGCGCCCGAACCGCTCGCGGACGTGGTCGCCGATCGCGGGATCGGCGCTGGCGGAGAAGCCGTGCAGCAGCAGGAGCGGCAGTTCCCGTTCGGCGAGGAAGGCCTCGTAGCCCTTGCCGAGCGCCTTCAGTGCTTCCTGTGGGGTCGCGTTCGCCGGCGCGTCGGCGCGCGCGGCGCGGAAAACCTCTTCGATCCGCGCGCAGGACCGATTGACCGCGGCGACGAACAAGCGTTCCTTGGTGCCGAACAGCCGGATCACATAGGGCTGCGACACGCCGGCGAGCCGGGCGATCTCATCGGTTTTCGTTGCGGCGTAACCGGTTTCGGCGAATGCGGTGACCGCAGCGGCCAGTACCTGCTCGCTGCGCTCGGCTGCGGTCAGCCGCGTGCGGGTCGAGTCCGCCATGGTCCTCCTCGTGATCGTCCGACGGTCACGGTAGCGCGGTGCGGGCGGGAATCGAGCCCGGCATCGCTACCTGTTGACATGTTATCAGTGGATGCATACTCTTTCGACATCAAGTTATCAGTCGATAACAACAAAGGATCTGCGATGACCTCCACCCTCGAAACCACCCCCCGTGCCGGCACGGCCGGCTCCCTCCGCCGACCGCTGGGCGCGGTCCTGGCCGCCGTCGGCATCCCGATGTTCATGGTCGCCCTGGACAACCTGGTCGTCACCAACGCGCTGCCGGTGATCCGCACCGAACTGAACGCCTCGCTGAGCGACCTGCAATGGTTCGTCAACGCCTACACCTTGTCCTTCGCGTCGCTGCTGCTCACGGCCTCCGCGCTCGGCGACCGCTTCGGCCGGCGCCGGATATTCCTCGCCGGCATCGCGCTGTTCACCGCCGCGTCGGCGGCCTGCGCCCTGGCCACCGAGCCGTGGATGCTGGTCGCCGCCCGCGCGATCCAGGGATTCGGCGGCGCGGCGGTCATGCCGCTGTCGCTGACGCTGCTGTCCGACGCGGTGCCGGAGAAGATGCGCAGTGCCGCGATCGGCATCTGGGGCGGCATCTCCGGACTGGGCATCGCGGTGGGGCCGGTGGTCGGCGGCGCTGTCGTCGGCGGCCTGAGCTGGCAGTGGATCTTCTGGCTGAACGTGCCGATCGGCATCGCGGTGCTGCCCTTCGCGGCCCGGGTGCTCGGTGAATCCTTCGGCGGCGCACGACGTTTCGATCCGCTCGGGCTGGTCTTGTCGGCGGGCGGGGTGCTGGCGATCGTGTGGGCGGTCGTGCACGGCGCCGACGACGGCTGGACCTCCGCGCCGGTGCTGAGCGGACTGCTCGGCGGGGCCGCGCTGCTGGCCGCCTTCATCGCCTGGGAAATGCGAACCCCGGCCCCGATGCTGCCGCTGCGACTGTTCCGGTCGCGTGCCTTCCGGGTCAGCAACATCACCAGCTTCACCTTCGCGGTCGGCGTTTTCGGCGCGATCTTCCTGATCTCGCAGTACTTCCAGGTCGTGCGCGGCTACAGCCCCTTCGAATCCGGTCTGCGCACGCTTCCCTGGACCGCCGCGCCGATGGTCGTGGCGCCCCTGGCGGGCCTCGTCGTCGGCCGGATCGGTGCCCGCACCCTGCTGGTGGCCGGGCAGGCGATGCTCGCCGCGGCCCTGGCCTGGATGGCGACGGTGAGCACGGTCGACGCCGGCTACGGCTCGTTCATCGGCGCCATGGTGCTCGGCGGCGTGGGCATGGGCTTGACCTTCGCGCCCAGCGCGACCGTCGTGATGGCGAGTGCCGCCGCCGAGGATCGGGCCATGGCCTCGGGAACGAACAACACCGTGCGCGAAGTGGGCGTCGCGATCGGTGTGGCGATTCTGGCCTCGATCTTCGCCTCGCACGGGTCGTATGCGAGTCCGCAGGGATTCGTCGACGGGCTGGTCCCGGCCGTGTGGACCGGCGCGGTGATCGTGGCGGCCGGGGCGGTGATCGTCCTGCTGCGGTTGCCCCGGCACCTCGTCGCGATCGAGGCGCCGGCCAGCGCGCGGGACTCGGACCGCGACGCTGTGACCGTATCGGCCGACGCATGACATCGGGCCGGGCGCGCCGTCGGTGAGCAGTAGGTCCGGTCCGCATCGATCGGCGAGGCCGGGCCGGACGCCGCGGAATGCGTACCCCATATATCGGCTCGCAGGACGGCCTGCCCAGGCGCGTCGCCCGGATCTCGGGCGACGCGCCTTTCCCTATCGGCGCCTCCGATGTACCGATTGCCGGTGTTCGGGCCGATGCCGCGGAACGTCCGAACGCCGGAAATATCCGTGTGAGGCGGCCTGCCGACATCGCCTACGATTCGACCAGCGACAATAGTTGGCATCGCATAGTCGTGTATCGCATGTGCCGATGCCCGATGTGCGTATGCAGGCAACCGCACGGACCCGACCAGCCCAGGGGAGAGACGAACCATCGTGGCCGACGAGAAGGATGCAGCCGAGCAGTCAGCGACGCCGGCGGAGGCGCTCAGCGAAGAGGCTCTCTCCGCTGCTGCCGCCGCCGCGGAGAAGGCGTTCGCGGCCGCGGCCGACCTGGATGCGCTCGCCACCGCCAAGACCGAGCATATGGGCGGCAAATCGCCGATCGCCCTGGCTCAGCGGGCGATGGGCGGGCTGCCCAAGCAGGACAAGGCCGACGCCGGTAAGCGCGTGAACGTGGCCCGCGGCCGGGTCTCGGACGCTTTCGAGGCCCGCCGCGCCCAGCTGCTCGCCGAACGCGACGCCGCCGTCCTGGTCGCCGAGGCGATCGACGTGACGCTGCCGGCCCGGCGCGGTGCGATCGGCGCGCGTCATCCCATCACGGTGATCTCGGAGCAGATCGAGGACGTCTTCGTCGGCATGGGCTGGGAGGTCGCCGAAGGACCCGAGGTCGAGACCGAGCACTTCAACTTCGACGCGCTGAATTTCCTGCCCGACCACCCGGCCCGCACCATGCAGGACACCTTCCACGTAGCGCCGGAAGGGTCCCGCCAGGTCCTGCGCACCCACACCTCCCCGGTCCAGGTGCGCTCGATGCTGTCGCGCGAGCTGCCGATCTACGTGGTCTGCCCCGGCCGCACCTTCCGCACCGACGAACTCGACGCCACCCACACCCCGGTCTTCTCCCAGGTCGAGGGTCTGGCCGTGGACAAGGGACTGACCATGGCGCATCTGCGCGGCACCCTGGACGCGTTCGCGCGGGCGCTGTTCGGTCCCGAGACGCGAACTCGCATGCGGCCCAACTACTTCCCGTTCACCGAGCCCTCCGCCGAGGTCGATGTGTGGTTCCCGGACAAGAAGGGCGGCGCCGGCTGGGTCGAATGGGGCGGCTGCGGCATGGTCAACCCGAAGGTGCTGATCGCCAGCGGTATCGATCCCGAGGTCTACAGCGGATTCGCCTTCGGTATGGGACTCGAACGCACCCTGCAGTTCCGCAACGGCATTCCGGATATGCGCGACATCGTCGAGGGCGATGTGCGCTTCACGCTGCCGTTCGGCATCCGCGCCTGAGCCCGGCCCCCAATCCACCACCCGAGAACCTTCATACGAGGAAGCGAAACGTCACGTGCGAGTAGCGCAGTCCTGGCTGACGGAAACCCTGCAGCGGACCACCCCCGGCTGGTCGCTGACCCCCGAGGAACTCGACGCCGGTTTCGTCCGCGTGGGCCTCGAGGTCGAGGAACTCGACACCCTCGCGCCGGTCACCGGAGACATCGAGCACCCGCTGGTGGTCGGCCGGGTCGCCGAGATCACCGAGCTGACCGAGTTCAAGAAGCCGATCCGCTTCTGCAAGGTCGATATCGGCAAGCCGGAACTGCAGGAGATCGTCTGCGGCGCGCGCAATTTCGCGGTCGGTGACCTCGTCGTGGTGGTGCTGCCGGGCGGCGTGCTGCCGGGCGGATTCGCCATCAGCTCGCGCAAGACCTACGGCCACGTCTCCAACGGCATGATCTGCTCGGTCGCCGAACTCGGTATCGGCAAGGATCATTCGGGCATTCTGGTGCTGGAGCCGGGCACCGCCGAACCGGGCGCCGACGCCAACGAACTGCTCGGCCTCGACGATACGGTGATCGAACTCAACATCACCCCGGACCGTGGCTACTGCTTCTCGGTACGTGGCCTGGCGCGCGAACTCGCCTGCGGTTTCGATCTCGACTACGCCGATCCCGCGGTGCGCACGCTGCCCGACGACGAGGCCGACGCGTATTCGGTGACCGTCGAACCGGAATCCGGCTGCACCCGCTTCGCGGTGCGCAAGGTCACCGGCGTCGACCCGAACGCGGTGAGCCCGTGGTGGTTGCAGCGCCGGCTGTTGCTGGCGGGTGTGCGGCCGATCTCGCCGGCGGTGGATGTCACCAACTACGTCATGCTCGAACTGGGCCAGCCGTTGCACGCCTTCGACGCCGCGAAAGTGACCGGGCCGCTGGTCATCCGGCGCGCGCACACCGGCGAGACGCTGCGCACCCTCGACGAGGTCGAGCGCGTGCTCGACGCCGAAGATGTCGTCATCACCGACGATTCGGGCGTGATCTCGCTGGCCGGCATCATGGGTGGCGCGAGCACCGAGGTCGGCGACGCCACCACCGACATCCTGCTGGAGGCGGCGACCTGGAATCCGCTGGCGGTCTACCGCACCGCGCGCCGGCACAAGCTGGTCTCGGAGGCGGGCAAACGCTACGAGCGCGTCGTCGATCCCGAGATCAACGTCGCAGCGCTCGACCGCGCCGCCACGCTGCTGGCCGAAATCGCCGGTGGCACAGTCGAACCCGCGCTGACCGACGTGCGGCTCCCGGTGCCTGCCGTCGAACCGATCCGGATGGATATCGATCTGGCCGACCGCACCGCGGGCGTGGTCTATCCCACCGGCACCTCGGCGCGCCGGCTCGCGCAGATCGGCTGCGCGGTCGAGGTGAGCGTCAGCGAGACCGGCCACGGTCAGCTGGTGGTGACCCCGCCGAGCTGGCGGCCCGACCTCGTCCAGCCCGCCGATCTGGTGGAGGAGGTGCTGCGGCTCGAGGGCCTGGAGCAGATTCCGTCGGTGCTGCCGACCGCTCCGGCCGGGCGCGGCCTCACCGCCGTGCAGCGCCGTCGCCGCGCCGTGAGCCGTGCGCTCGCCTTTTCCGGATGTGTGGAGGTGCCCGCGCCGATCTTCATGACCGCCGGGGTCTTCGACACCTGGGGTCTGGACGCCGACGATCCGCGCCGCGACACGATGCGCGTGCTGAATCCGCTCGACGTGGAGAAGGCGGAACTCGCGACGACCCTGTTGCCCGCGCTGCTCGAGGTCGCCGCCCGCAATATCTCGCGGGGTGAGCGCGATCTGTCGATCTACGGCATCGCCCAGGTCGTCCTGCCCGGTCCGAACACCCGTGGGGTGGCCGAACTGCCGGTCGACCGCCGGCCCACCGACGAGCAGATTCGCGAGCTGATCGAGTCGCTGCCCACCCAGCCGGTGCACGTTGCCGCGGTCCTGACCGGCCGGCGCGAGCCGCGTGGCCCGTGGGGGCCCGGCCGGGTCGCCGAGGCCGCCGACGCATTCGCGCTCGCCGACGCCGTGGCCGATGCCGCCGGCGTCACCATCGAGCGCCGCGCCGCCGCCTACCTGCCGTTCCATCCGGGTCGCTGCGCGGAACTGCTGGTCGACGGCACGGTCGTGGGCCATGCCGGTGAACTGCATCCGGCCGTGCTGGAGCGCAGCGGTCTGCCGCCGCGCACCTGTGCGCTGGAACTGGATCTGGATGCGCTGCCGCTGCGCGAATCCCGTCCCGCCCCCGTGGTTTCCGCCTTCCCGGCGGTCCTGCAGGACGTGTCGGTGAGTGTCGAGAAGACCGTGGGCGCGGCCCAGGTCGAATCGGCGCTGCGCACCGGTGCGGGCGAGTTGCTCGAGGACATCGCGCTGTTCGACGTCTATGAGGGCGCCCAGGCGGGCGAGGGCCGCAAATCCCTCACCTACGCCCTGCGCTTCCGCGCGAGCGACCGCACCCTCACCGAGGACGAGGCGAGCGCGGCCCGTGATTCCGCGGTCGCGGCGGCGGCCGACGCGGTCGGAGCCGTCCTGCGCGGGTGAGAGGGGGTAAGAAGGGGATATGCGACATCCGGCCGAGGGCGTGCTCAACGCGCTGACGTTCCATCCCGAACGTCGGATCACGATGACGCCCGAGCAGTTCGGCTTCGACCACGAGGACCTCTGGCTCACCGCGGCCGACGGAGCCCGGATCAATGCCTGGTTCGTTGCCGCCGAGAAGCCGATCGCCCACGTGCTGTACGCCCACGGCAACGGCGGCAATATCGGTGATCGCTCGCCGATCCTGGCATTGCTGGCCGCGGCCGGCTTGAACGTGCTGACCTTCGACTATCGCGGTTACGGTCGCAGCCCGGGCCGGCCGAGTGAACGCGGGCTGTATCTGGACGCCCGCGCCGCCCGCCGGGCGCTACTGGAACAGTCCGGCGTGGAACCGAAACGGGTTGTCTACCTCGGTAAATCGCTCGGCGGCGCGGTCGTCACCGAACTGGCGACCGAATATCCGCCCGCCGCGATGATCCTGATGTCCACCTTCACCGGCCTGCGCGACGCGGCCCGCGCGGTCTACCCCTTCATTCCGAAAGCCTTGGTGCCGAACGCGTTTCCGACGCTGCAGCGACTCCGCACCCTGCGTGTGCCGACGTTCGTCATGCACGGCGACGCCGACGAACTGCTCCCGGTCGAGATGGGCCGGACGCTGCACGCGGCGGCCGCCGACCCCAAGCGGCTGCTGATCTACCCCAACGCCGGTCACAACACCCTGGTCTCGATTCCCGGGTGGTCGGGAACCGTATCGGCGTGGGTTCGCGACGTTCTCGCGGGCGTGGAGTCGGTGACCGGCGAGTGAAACCGGCCGGACCGCGGCCGCGATGCGTAGCCTGGGTGCATGTCCGAAACCGGTGATATGGCGGCCCTGCTCGCCGCGATGCAGGATGAGGATCTGCTCGAGGTCGTGGTCACCGCGACCACGGGCCGGCCGGGTCTGGAGAAGTTGCATCTGACCGCGGCCGAACTGGCGGCCCGACCCACTCATGCCGAACCGGAGGTCGATGTGAGTTCGGACACCCCCGGTGCGGCCGCCGCCGTGCCGCCGCCGATCTCGGGCGGATTCGGGCAGGTCGCGGTGGGCTCGGGCGTGCCGCTGCCGCCGGAGGGCTTCGGGGTGCCCGGCGGATACTCCGAATCCGGAGTCCCTACTTTCGAGTCAGTTCGCGATAAGGTCGAGCAGCGCTACGGCACCGCCCAGGGGTTGGGCGAACTCGACCGGCAGACACCGGCGGGCCGCAGCGCCGACGAACAATGGCAGGCGCGGGAGAAAGCCGCGCGGGAACGCCTGGACGAGATCCGGAAGTCGCTGCGCGACGACGTGTGATTCCGGCTGGTCCGGCGGTCCGGACAGCTGAAGGGGAACCGATGACCGCAGCACAGGACATCGCCGCGAAACTGCTCGACGCGCAAGTGGACTACCTGCTCGCGGAGGTGACGGGAGATCGGTTCGCCGAGGTCGTCGCTCGCGATGTGGACGATGTGCTGGCGGTCGCCGACACCATCGTCTTCCGCGATGTGGTCTCCGTCGACGAGGCGCGGCAGACGGTGCGCACCGTGGTGAATCGCATGGGCGGCAGCCCGGTGCTGCAGGATTCGGTGGCCGTGTTCGCCGACGCCATCTACGACAACATCGCCGAGAACAACGACTACACCCTCGGCGACGTCGTGGACCGCGAACCCGTGGAAGCGTTGCTGGAGAAGATCTTCGGCATGCACCAGGCCCAGGAGCGCCTGCTGGAGCGGCTGACCGAAAGCCCCCTGGTCGCGACGGCGGCGTCCAAATTCGTCGACAAGCTGATCGACGATTTCATGGAGTCGAACCGGCAGATGGCCAGCAAGGTTCCGGGCGTCGGATCGCTGGTGTCGTTCGGCACCAACGCGGCCAAGTCCGCCCGCAAGGCCGCCGAGAAGGCCAGCAGCGGCACCTTCATCGGCGATATGGCCGGTAAGGGCGCGATGTTCGCCCTCAAGCGCACCAACAACGCGATCCGGGAGATGCTGCGCGACGCACCGGTGCACGGCGCGGCGATGGAGTTCTGGGATCTGCACGCCGGTGAGCCGGTGAGCGGCCTGCGCGATTACCTGACCCAGGCCGACCTGCGCGAACTCGCCCTGCTGGTACACCGGATCGTCGTCACCACCCGCGACAAGGAGTACGTGGGTGTGCTCCTCGACGAGTGCGTCGACGTGTTCTTCACCAAATACGGCGACCACACCCTCGGCGCGCTGCTGCCCGAACTGGGCCTGGCCGCCGACGACATCCGCACCGAGATCCTGCGCTACGGCCCCGCGGTGGTCGAGGCGGCGAAGCGAAACGGCGTGCTGGCCAAGCTGATTCGCGAACGCCTCGAACCCTTCTACACCTCGGAGCCGGTGCTGGCGATCCTGGCCGAGGCCACGCAGTAGACGGGCACACACGAACCGCGGCGACGGCCCGGCCCGGGGCGACTACCCCCGGGCCGGGCCGAGCTCGCTGATCAGCCGTCGATATCGGCGAACATGCCGGGCTCGTACGAGCCGCCCTGCTGGCGCACGATCACGCCGAGCCGGTTGGCCGCGTTGATCTGAGCGACCAGGCCGACCAGTGCGGCGATCTGGTCGTCGTCGTAATGCTTGCGCACCTGCGCCCAGGTCTCGTCCGAAACTCCCTGATGGGCGTCGGCGAGCCGGGTGCCCTCCTCGGCCAGCGCCAGCGCGGCCCGCTCGGCCTCGCTGAACACCGACGCCTCGCGCCACGCGGCGACCAGGTTGATGCGCACCGCGGGCTCTCCGGCGGCGGCGAGGTCCTTGCTGTGCACGTCGGTGCACCAGCCGCAGCCGTTGATCTGGCTGACGCGCAGCATCATCAGGTCCTGGGTGGCCTTGGGCAGCGTCGACTGGAGGATGACCATGCTGGTGTTGCCGAATCGCTTGGCGAACTTGGCGCCGAGCGCACTGTCGGTGAGGGTGAAGCGGGATTCCATGACGTCGTCCTTGCTGTCGTGATCGTTGTCGGGAACGAACACAAGATGCCGCTCACGCGATCGATGTGACAGTGCGGAAAAGTGATGTGCGGCACATCAGTGCGAAGTCGTCATGGGTTGTAGCAGGGACTCGATCTGGGCCAATTGCCCGGTGAACTCGGTCGGGTCGAGGGCGGCGATGCGCAGGAGGATGTGTTCGGCGCCCGCGTCGATGTACCGATGCAGTTGCGCCGCAACGTGTTCGGCGGTGCCGGTCAGCAGGACCTGGATCGTTTCGACCGTCTCCACCGGCATCCGGTAGGTCGCCTGCGCGTAGCGGTCCAGTGCCGCCCGGCCGTCCTGCGCGTCGTCGCTGAGGTAGACGGTCGCGAAAAGTGCCGGAGTGATGGATGTTTCGGCGCGGCCGGCGGCGGACGCGGCAGACCGGACGGTGGCCAGGCCGTCGGCGTAGGCGGCCACATCCGGTGGGTAGGGGAGCCAGCCGTCGTAGCGCCGTCCGGTCCGGGCGAGCGCGGCGGGCGTGATGCCGGTGGCCCAGATGGGCGGTCCGCCCGGCCGATGCGGCTGCGGGACGTCCGGCAACCAGTCGTAGTGGAGAACCTTGCCGTGGAAGGGGTCGGTGTTGCCGGACCACAGCCGCCGCCACAGGTCGACGGTGTCGTCGAGTTGGGAGAAGCGGGTTCGGTAATCCACGCCGACGAGGTCGAATTCGGCGCGGCTGAGTTCCGGGAATCCCGCGCCGACGCCGAGGATCAGCCGGCCCGAGGCGAGCTGGTCCAGCGATGCGAGGGTGGCGGCGGCCTGTACCGGGTGCCGGTAGGCCGGCATCAGCGCGGCCGTCCCGAGGGTGATCCGTTCGGTCACCGTCGCCGCGGCCGCCAGGACCGTCAGGGGTTCGATCCGAGCCCGGCTCAGCGAATCGCCCAGCCACACCGAATCGAATCCCATTCCTTCGGCTGTCACCGCCAGCTCGGCCAGGCTGCGGGCCGCGCCGCCGCGTTCCAACTGCGCGACGCCGCCGGGGAGGAGCAGGCCGTATCGAATGTCGTTCACGAGACCAGCGTGGGCCGCGGTGCGAGTGCCGGCAATTCCCTGCGGGGTATGGCCGGGTGCCGCTATCGCGGTCGCCGGAGCCGACCGGCAACGATTCGGCGACATCGAATTGCCCCCTCGTCGAATTCGATTATGCACGTTTGAATTTTCGACATTGGGGGCACCGTGGCCATTTTCTGAGAACCGACCGCGCGGTATATGAATATTCCCACCAGTGAACGTACCGATGTCCGACGCTACGTTGTTTGAAGATTCAATGTTGTCCACCGGAAGGTCCGGTCATGAGCACAGACCACCGACCCGTCGAATTATCGGCTCTGGCCGCGGCGTTGCATACGGAGCAGGACGGTTACCGAAAGTCGTTACGTAACCGTCAGTTGCAGATGATCGCGATCGGTGGAGTGATCGGCACCGGACTGTTCCTCGGTGCCGGCGGACGTCTCGCCGACGCAGGTCCGGGGCTCTTTCTGGTCTACGCGGTCTGCGGTGTCTTCGTCTTCTTCGTGCTGCGGGCGCTGGGGGAGTTGGTGCTGTATCGGCCGTCGTCGGGATCGTTCGTATCCTACGCGCGCGAATTTTATGGCGAGAAACTCGCATTTGCCGTCGGCTGGATGTATTTCTTTCACTGGTGTATGACCGGCATCGTCGACATCACCGCGATCGCGACATATGTCCGATATTGGGGTGCGTTCTCGGTGGTGCCGCAGTGGGTGATCGCACTGGTGGCGCTGGTCGCGGTCGTCGGCACGAATTTGATCTCGGTGCGATGGTTCGGAGAGCTCGAATTCTGGGTGGCGCTGGTGAAAGTCGTCGCCCTCATCGGATTTCTGATCGTGGGCTCGGTCTTTCTCGCCGGCCGGTTCGCCATCCGGGGCGAAGCCACGGGGGTCGGCGTGATCGCTCATCACGGCGGACTGTTCCCGACCGGTGTGCTGCCGCTCGTCACGGTCACCACGGGCGTCGTATTCGCCTATGCGGCAGTGGAGTTGGTCGGTATCGCGGCGGGGGAGACCGAGAATCCGCACGAGGTGATGCCGCGCGCCATCAATTCGGTCATCGCCCGCATCGGGGTGTTCTATGTCGGCTCACTCGTCCTGCTCGGACTGTTGCTGCCCTACACCGCCTTTCGTGACGGCGAGAGCCCGTTCGTCACCTTCTTCGCCCGCATCGGCGTCCCCGCTGCCGGGTCGATGATGAATCTGATCGTGCTCACCGCCGCGTTCTCCAGTCTCAACGCCGGCCTGTATTCCACCGGCCGCATCCTGCGCTCGATGTCGGCGAACGGCAGCGCCCCCGCCGTGGCCGGCCGCATGTCCCGCACCGGCGTGCCCTACATCGGCATCCTGGCCACCGGCGTGATCGCGCTGATCGGCGTGGGGCTCGACGCCGTGGTACCGGACAAGGCCTTCGAAATCGTCCTGAACGTCTCGGCTCTCGGCACGATCGTCTCGTGGATGGTGGTGCTGCTCTGCCAGCTGCGCCTGTGGCGACGCTGGTGGGACGGCATCTCCCATCGCCCCGCGTACCGCATGATCGGCGCGCCCTACACCGGTATCGCCACCCTCGTCTTCCTGGTGGCCGTGGTGGCACTGATGGCCTGCAGCAGCGACCCGATCCAACGCTGGGCGGTCGTGGCGACGGTCTGTGTGATGGGCCCCGTCCTCGTCGGGGGATGGTTCCTGACGCGCCGGAAAGTGTTGCGAATAGCGGCGATTCGCCACGACCACACCGGCCAGTTCCCGGTGGTCGCCGAGCGCCCGTGGCCGGGAAGGCCGGCGGAGCCGGAAGTGATCGTGGAGGATCCGGGCCGGCGCCGACCCAGCCACGAGGTATGAGCGGCCACAGGGTGAGCGGCTCCTCTGCGGCATGGTCAGCGGCCGATTCCGTCCAGCGCGGCGACGTCCTCATCCGACAGTGAAAGCCCGGCCCCCGCGATGTTTTCGCGCAGGTGAGTCGCGGATGACGTACCGGGGATGAGCAGAATGTTCGGTGCCCTCCGCAACAGCCACGCCAGCGCCACCGGCAGCGGCGCGGCACCCACTCGGCTCGCGACCTGGGAGAGTGTCTCCGACTGTAGCGGCGTGAAGCCACCGAGCGGGAAGTACGGCACGTAGGCGATGTCGTCGACGGCGAGCCGGTCGATGAGGTCGTCGTCGTGGCGATGGGCGAGGTTGTACATGTTCTGCACGCACACGATCGACGCGATGCTCCGCGCCTCGGCGACTTGATCCGCGGTGACGTTGCTGACTCCGAGATGGCGTATCAGACCATCCTGCTGGAGGTCGGCGAGCGTCTCCAATGCGTCTGCGAGCGAGCCGGGCCGGGTGCCTGCGGCATCGCCCATGCGCAGGTTGACCAGATCGAGGGTCTCGACCCCGAGCGACCGAAGGTTCCGGTGCACCTGTTCGCGCAGGTCTTCGGGACGCCGGGCCGTAGGCCAGCCGCCCTGCGCGTCGCGGCGCGCCCCGACCTTCGTGGCGATGTACACCGTGTCCGGGTAGGGGTGCAGCGCCTCACGGATCAACTCGTTCGTCACGTCGGGCCCATATGCGGCGCTGGTGTCGATATGGGTGATACCGGCATCGACTGCCTCGCGTAGCACGGCCAGCGCGCTGTCGCGGTCGGCGGGCGGCCCCATGACCCCGGGGCCGGCGAGCTGCATGGCGCCGTAGCCGAACCGGGTGACAGTCGCGTCGCCGAGCATTCGGGTACCGCCGGGAAGTAGGGGTGTGCTCACGTGGTGCCTTTCGTCTCCGATCGGGAGTCTCCGACCTCCTGGCACCATTGTTGGAGAGCTACTTCCTTTCGGGAAGTAGGCACTTGAAAGTGCGTAACTCTCCGAGGGCGAAAGGCGAGACCGGTGACAGCGAAGGTATTCGAGGGGGCTCGAAGCAGCGCGGAGTACAACGCATTCCTGGCGGCATGCCCCAGTCGTCAACTCCTCGATCGAATCTCCGACAAATGGGTCGTGCTGATCTTGTGCGCATTGAGCGGGGATGCGGGCGACCCATCCGATCGGCCCGGTGTCGCGGCTGCCGCGAAGGCGATGCGCTACTCCGAACTATCGCGCCTGCTGGTCGGAGTCAGCCAGAAGATGCTGACCCAAACCCTGCGGGCTCTCGAACGTGATGGCTTGCTCGCCCGCACAGTGACGCCGACTGTTCCGGTCACGGTCACCTACGAGCTCACCGAACTCGGCCTCTCACTCCACCACCTGACGCGCGGCCTCAGATCCTGGGCGCAGGACCATATGGACGAGGTGTTGGCCCACCGTGAGAACCACGACGCTCGTACCTCCTGAGCGGACCGCACGGGCGGGTCATACGCAAGCGGTAAGTGGTGAATCATCGTGCAGCACCGGTCAGTTGAGACAGCAAAGTACCGTAAGCGAGACGTTACTATACTTTCCGACACCTAAAGTATAGTAACGGTATTCATGCTGTACTTCACGCGGCCAAGGTCCAGTTCCCAGATCGAACGGATGTTCCGCTCGGATTTGTGAAGATGGCTGTATGACAAGGGCGTTCGAGCGACGTGCTCGAACGCCCTTGTGGCACAGAAGGTTAGGTCAGGTCGAAGCCGCCGCCCTCGAGGCGGGCGGTGAACGCATCCCATTCGGCGGGGGCGAAGACGAGGGCGGGGCCGGTGGGGTTCTTGGAGTCGCGGACGCCGACCATGCCTTCGGAAAGGTGGGCTACCTCGACGCATTCCTTGCCTGACGAACTGCGGCTGGACTTGAACCACTGGGCGCCGGATAGATCAATGCTCACGCGAACTCCTCAGCTAGTGCCAGGATCATGTTCCTGCTGTCGTGTTCGTCCAACGCTACCTGCTGAATCGCGCTCAACGCAGCGCGATAGCGGGTGACTTCCTCGGGCCGCTCCAAGTACAGATCGCCTGCATACGCTTCGATGTACACCACCGGCGGTTCCGACAATTTCGACTGCGGCAGGTCGGGGAATTCGAGGAGAATGAACGACCCGGCCAGCCGGCCCGGTGTGGCGCCGAGCGTCGAACGGGACGATCCGTATGGAGACGTTCGGCCTTTCGCACATCTTCGCTAGGTGAATCAACTGCTCTGCCAACACCTTTCGGCCACCGACTTGGTCACGCACAGCGGCTTCGGACAGTAGAACATCCAGCATGAAGGTGGGGTCTTCGAGGCGCTTTTGCCGGTGAGCAGTCACTTCCAGACGCCCTTCGACTGCTTCGGGGGCCAGTTCGGGAATCTCCGACCAGGCCAGTGCGCGCCGATATGCAGCTGTCTGCAACAACCCGGGCACGATCTCGGTTTTCCATGCCGTCAAACGACTGGTGGCCTCTTCCAGGGCGAGGTAGTGGTCGAACCCGCTGGGGATCTTGGCGTCCGCATACGCCCTCCACCACCCGCCTCCGCGCTCCCGCGATGCCCGCACCTCGGATACCAATCCCAGCAGTGTCCGGCGCTCCTCGTCCGACGCCTCGTAGAAGTCGCACAGCGCATTCACCTGCAGCCCAGTGGTTCTCGTCGAGAGCCCCTCCTCGATGCGGCCGATGGACTGGGGTGAGGTTTCGGCGGCGCGGGCGGCGGCGGCCTGCTTCAGTCCTTTGGCCTCGCGGAGGCGGCGCAGTTCGCGCCCCAGGGCGCGGCGGGCGAGGGTGCTGCCGGTGACGGACATATCTTTAGCCTCCCTGACGATCGAGCCTGTTTCTGGAAGCCACCCTGTGGTGGCGTTCGAAGTTCTGTCCCCGTAGTGAATGTCCGGGATCCGTGAAAAACATTCGGGCACTTGCCCATTCCGGATGCGGGACGTTTCGAGTGTACTGACATCAGCCTCGGTAGCCGGGAAGAACCAACCGCCGAATTCCGATCGTTTTCCGCGATGCGGCGGTCTCCGGCCCCGGCTATCGGGCATGCCATTACCGAAAGCCTCAGGAGTGCATGGATGTACGGACCTCCGATCGCCGATCACATCGAGATCACGGTGGTGGTTGCTCGATGTCGTGTATGCGTCGTCGGTCGTATCGGCAAGTGGGTGGCGCCGTATGCCGTGTGGCCGATATCTACTGTCCGCCAACGCCTTTGCGGCCGCAAGATCGTGCCGGACGACGGCTCGGCCGGCCGACCGGAATGCGCTGTGAATATTCAGGGGGCAATTTCGCCAACGGTCGGCGCACCTTGGCCGTGCGACGCCATTTCCGCTCCACCCCGCCCGGTAGTATTCGTGGCGATCGCGATCTGTTCATCCGGAAGGGAGCTTCGGCTCCGGGCGAAGGCGAATACGCCGCCGCCGATCACAGCGGTGGAGGAGTGCGCATGGCGAAAACGAATGTGGCCGACCAATTCGTGCACGTTCTCGTACAGGCCGGAGTGCGGCGGATCTACGGCGTGGTGGGCGACAGCCTCAATCCGATCGTCGACGCCGTGCGCCGTACCCCGCAGATCGAATGGGTGCACGTGCGCAACGAGGAGGCCGGCGCCTTCGCCGCGGCGGCGGAGGCGCAGTTGACCGGCCGTCTGGCCGTGTGCGCGGGAAGCTGCGGCCCGGGCAACACCCACCTCGTCCAGGGCCTCTACGACGCGCACCGCACCGGGGCGCCGGTATTGGCACTGGCCTCCCACATCCCCTCCGATCAGATCGGCACGCAGTTCTTCCAGGAAACGCATCCGGAACGCCTCTTCGTCGAATGCAGCGGATACTGCGAAATGATCAGCCGGCCCGAGCAGATGCCGCGCATGCTGCGGATCGCGATCCAGCATGCGCTGGCGCGCAACGAGGTGTCGGTGGTGGTGCTCCCGGGCGATGTCGCCCAGTTGGACACCGCGCATCCGACCGGCGAAACGAGCCTCGTCTCCGAACTCGGCCGCGTCATGCCCGTCGCCGAACAGGTGCGGGCGCTCGCCGACGCCCTGAACGCGGCACCCACCGTCACCCTGTTCTGCGGTGCGGGCGTTCGCGACGCGCACGAAGAGGTGATGCAACTCGCCGAGACGCTGCACGCACCCGTCGGGCACAGCCTGCGCGGTAAGGAATGGATCCAGTTCGACAATCCCTACGACGTGGGGATGAGCGGTCTGCTCGGTTACGGCGCCTGCTACAAGGCCATGCACGAGGCCGATCTGGTCCTGCTGCTGGGCACCGATTTCCCCTACGACGAATTCCTGCCGGGAACCAATACCGTGCAGATCGACCACGAGGCCGCTCGCCTCGGCCGGCGCACGCCACTGCGGCTGGCCGTGCACGGCGACGTTCGCGAAACCCTGCGCGCGGCCCTTCCCCTCCTGGCGCAGAAATCCGACCGGGAATTCCTGGACCGCATGCTCGGCGAGCACTGCCGGCTGCTCGAGCAGGTCGTCGACGCCTACACCCGAAATGTCGCCGACCACAAGCCGATTCACCCCGAATACGCCGCCGACATTCTCGACGAACTCGCCTCCGACGACGCGATCTTCACCGTCGACACCGGCATGTGCAATGTGTGGGCGGCTCGCTATCTGACCCCGAACGGCCGCCGCCGGGTGATCGGGTCGTTCCTGCACGGAACCATGGCCAACGCCCTGCCGCATGCCATCGGCGCGCAGTTCGCCTATCCGGACCGGCAGGTGATCTCGATGTCCGGCGACGGAGGTCTGGGCATGCTGATGGGTGAGCTGCTCACCGTGGCGCTGCATCGGCTGCCGGTGACGATCATCGTCTTCAACAATTCGTCGCTGGGTATGGTGCGGCTGGAAATGCTGGTGGACGGCCTGCCGAATTTCGAAACCGACCACGCCCCGGTCGATTTCGCCGCAGTCGCCCGCGCTGCCGGCATCCACGCCGCGCGGGTCACCGATCCGTTCGCGATCCGGAACGCCATCGCCGAAGCGCTGGAACATCCGGGCCCCGCCCTGGTCGACCTCGTCACCGACCCCAACGCCCTCTCCCTCCCGCCGCACATCACCGCCGCGCAGGTACGTGGCTTCGCGCTCGCGGCCAGCAAGATCGTGCTGACCGGCGGCGTGGGCCGCATGATCGACATGGCCCGATCGAACCTGCGCAACGTTCCGCGCTGAAACACGCCGTGCGTCAGCGAGATTCGTGGTTGCCGTGGCCGCCGGCGAACCTCACACGTACTGCTCGCGCAGCTTGCCCTTGACCAGCTTTCCCGTAGGCGTACGGGGCAATTCGTGGGCGAAATCGACGCTGCGCGGCACCTTGTAGTGGGCGATGCGCTCGCGCAGGAAATCGCGAAGTCGTTGTGCCAGTTCGGGTCCCGGCTCGACGCCGGGTGCGGGCTGGACGACCGCCTTCACCGATTCGCCCATCTCCTCGTCGGGGACCCCGATCACCGCCACATCGAGGACGTCCGGATGCAGGGCCAGGGCGTCCTCGATTTCTTGCGGATAGATGTTCACCCCTCCGGAGATGATCATGAACGCTTTGCGGTCGGTCAGGAACAGGAATCCGTCGGCGTCGATATAGCCGATATCGCCGGTGGTCGTCCAGGTCGGATGCTCGGGATGGATTGCCTTCGCGGTCTTCTCGGGATCGTTGTGGTAGTCGAACGGGACTTCCTCGCGCTCGAAATAGATGGTGCCGATCTCGCCGGCGGGCAACTCGTGGCCGTCGTCGTCGCAGATGCGAACGGCGCCCAGGCCCGCCGGCCCGACCGAGCCGGGTTTGCGCAACCACTGCTCGCTGTCGATGAAGGTGGCGCCGTTGCCCTCGGTGGAGGCGTAGTACTCGTACAGCACCGGCCCCCACCAGTCGATCATCGCCTGCTTCACCTCCACCGGGCACGGCGCGGCGGCGTGCACGGCGACTCGCATACTCGAGACGTCGTAGCGAGTACGCACGCTCTCGTCCAGTTTCAGCATGCGCACGAACATCGTCGGCACCCACTGGCTGTGGGTGACGCGATAGCGTTCGATCGCGGCGAGCGCCTGTTCGGTGTCGAAGCGTTCCATCACCACCACGGTTCCGCCGAGGGCATGAACCACGCCGCCGAATCGCAACGGCGCGGCGTGATACAGCGGAGCCGGGGACAGGTAGACGGTGTCGGTGTCGAATCCGTAGAGCGGGCCGAAGACGGCGGTATAGGTGTCACCCGGCGGATCGCCGACCTGCCGATCCGGCAGCGGATGCTTGATGCCCTTCGGGCGGCCGGTGGTGCCCGACGAATACAGCATGTCGGCGCCGCGTGGCTGATCCGGCAGCGGTTCGGGAGACGCTGCGGCCACAGCCTTTTCATACGATTCGTAGCCGGGGACATCCCCGCCGAAGGCGAGCCGGATCCCGACCGCGGGAGTCTGCTCGACCACCCGCTGGGCCACCTGCGCCAGTTCCGCGGACACGATGAGCGCCCGCGCGCCGCAATCGTTGACGATATAGCTGATCTCGTCCGCGGACAGATGCCGGTTGACCGCCGTGATGTAAAGACCGGATCGCAACGCCGCCCAGTAGACCTCGTACACCTCGAGCGTATTGCCGGACAGCAGCGCGATGTGATCGCCCTTGCGCAGGCCCGCCTCGTACAGATGCCGCGCGAGGCGAACCGAGTTGTCCTCGAGCTCGCGGTAGGTCAGCGTGCTACCGCTCCCGGCCAGCACGACCGCCGGTTTATCAGGGAATCGATCGACATGCGCACCGGGGTACATCCTGCTCCTCCACAACACCGCCGACGGCTCTGACGCGACCGCCGGTCGAGAGGGACCTGCCTCGCCGCCGCGACACCGGCCCCGCCGAGACACCGTCCCGACGAGCGCGACGATAGCGGAAAGTGAACGACGATTCGTGAGTTATCGCCAAACTTGTGAACCGCTCGAGAGCGCACGAAGGCTCGCGTGCCCGGCGCCCACCTTTTTCGGGGCATAACAGGTTTGCCGAGGTCTCGATATTCCGTACGAGAGTTCGTCGAGCGGGAGGTTCCTATGAAGATCGGGCGTATCGGCGTGCTGGCCGCCGGGGTGGCGATGGCGGCCACGACCGCGGTGGGTTTCGGCGTTGCGGCGCAAGCCGAACCGGCCGGTGCCGATGTGGAGGTGTACACCTACTGTGGCGGGGCGTTGCCGGGCTTCCCGCCGCCGTTGCAGGTGATCGTCCGCAATATCGGCGCCGCGACCGCGGAGAATGTGGCGGTGAACTACTGGACGCCGTTCGGCCCGTCCGGATCCATCATCAAACCCACTCTGGCACCGGGAGAAATCGCCAACTACACGGTCGGCACCGCGCGCACGCTGGAACTGATCACCGCCACGGTGACGAGCGCGACGCCGGATGCGAACCCCGGCAACAATTTCGTGGTCCAGCCGATGGTGTGCACGGGGTCGATGTAGCGCCGATGCGGCAGCGACCTGGTCGACGGTGATAGGCGCGTCGACGGGGACGCCCAAGCCCGCGACCAGACGGGGCACCCATAGCCGGTCCGGTAGGTGGGCGCGGAGTTGTCGGTCCCCGGTTCGGGTGAGCTCGAACTGACCGGTCGCCGGCCCGCCGGGTGTGGGTCGGCGGCAGCCACGTCGGCGATCCGCGGCTGCGACCGTCGCCCTGACGGAACCGGCGCGTATGCCGGTGAACCCGCGCGGACCCCGGCACTCGCTTAGGCTGAGCCACAAGCGATGCCGACAAGGAGTCCCGACCGATGGCGAACCCGTATCAGCCCGGATATCCCGCACCGCAACCCCCGGGCTGGGGTGCGCCACCGAATTACCCTGGCGCTCAGCCATTCCCGGGGATCAGGCCGCGGAGGAGGCGCACGGCCGTGGACATCGTGGCGGGCATCGCGTTGGCGGTGGCGGCGATTCTCACGGCCGCGCAATCGGTATGGGCAATCGTCGGCCCGGGCCGTGACTATCCCGCCTTCGAGTACGGCTTCAAATCCGCTCTGATCCCGTTCTGGGCGTGCTCACTTGCCGCATTGGTCGGCGGCATCATGCTCTCGGTTACCGGGGCAGGATCCATTCGGATTCGTATCGTTGCCGCGCTGGGCGGTGGCGCGCTGTTCGTCTCGATCGCCCGTAGCATCGTGATTCTCTGCGTCGACTCCTACGTTCGGGTGTCAGCCAGTGGCAACTGGCTCGCGATACCCGCCGCCATCGCAATCCTGGTCGCGGTGGGGGCCCTGATCGCGGCACCATCGGGCTCCTCGGCGACCCCCGTTCCTCCGTCTGCGATCCCCGGTTACCCCGGTGCTGCGTCTTACCCGGGGGCGGCGGTCTACCCCGGCGTCCCGACCGGCTATCCGGCTCCCGCTGTCGCGCCGAACTATTCGGCTCCCGTGGTCTACCCGGCCGCTGAATCTTCTCCCCCCGCGCCTCATGGCTGGCCGTCGTATCCGGGCGCGGCTGCTCCCGGCTCTCCGGCTGCCCCCACACCGGCTTATCCGGGAGTGCCGGGTTATCCGGGAGTCCCGTCGGGCGCTCAGGGAGAGCCGAACGCCGCCGTTGCCCGCCCGGTCGCTGGTCCGCACGCCGCTGCCGGCACGCCGCCGGCCCACGCCCATCAACCCGCCGCGCCGGCCCCGACTGGTCCACAGCTGGGTTACGCATCCGCACCGGAACAGCCCGGCGGCCCGGACTCATCCTCCGCTCCCACCGTCCACGCGGGCCCGAGTGGCACGCCGCCTTCGGAACCGCGTCCAACTCAACAGTGAAGCGGCGCTGTGGATTCGGGGGAGGAGATGGGCTGACCACCGCGCGCACTGATCGGCTGAACCCGGCAGTGGGCGCGAGGTAGGCCAAATTTCGCTGCCGCAACGCGACGCTGCATTAATCGTGCAAACTTCGGCGAAGTCCGCGGTTTTCGGGCTGTTGCAGAATGCGAGCGGGTTTCCGCCATGACTTGGGTCACAGGTCCAGCTGGGCGGCAGAGGCAATATCGCGTCCCGAGGAAGGTCGTTTGGTCACCTGATGTGACGTCACTATCGAGCCTTCGGCACATACTGCAACAGCCCGTTTTCGCGCATTGTCGCGGAGGTTTGCGCGAATAGTTCGGCTGCGGAGAAGGTTCCGCGTAACAAGTGGAATCCGTTCGGCCGCTGCTGGATCAGGTTGCTCGCTGCCGTGTCACTCGGTCGGCCGTTCTGCCGGCACCCGGTGGGCGGCGATCGGCCGGAGGTGTTCGCGCAGCTGATCGCCATGGGCGCCGAAGATCTGTTCGTCGGTGTCTACGGCGACCCTGACCGCTGCGGACGTCAAATCCCTTCCCGCAGCGGTGAGTTCGAGCCGGAAGGCGCGGGCGTCGGCGCGGTCGGGGTGGCGCCGGAGCATGCCGCGCTCCTCCAGGACACGGATCACCCGGGACGCCATCATCCGGTCGGCGCCCGCCATATCCGCCGCCTGCTGTTGAGTGGGCAGGGCGCCGTGGCGGGCCAACCATCCGGTGGAGGCCAGCAGGTTGAATTGAGTCGGCGTCAGTCCGAGCGGGCGCAGGTTCCGTTCCAATGTTGCTCGCCACTCGAGGGCGGCGTGATGCAACCAGAACCCAGGGGACATGAGCGGACCCCGCGGTACGGCCTGTGCCGATCGCTCAGCCACGCCGTGCCGCCTCCGCCGCGAGGGCCGCGAAGGTGCGCGGCATATCGGCGCGCATACCCTTTTCCCAGATGAGCTTGAACAGCGGTCCCATCGGCCCGTGGACTTCCACGTTCTCCGATACCCGCACGGTGCCGTCGCCGAGTGGCTCGTAGGTGCGCCGACCCCGCAACTTGCCGAACGGCAGGCCCGCCTCGCTGGTCCACGACCGTCCGGGTTCCACCGCGACGATCGTGAACGGTCCCGCTGGTGCTCCTTTGGGCTTCACCCACCCCGTGGTTCCCGCTTCGAACGGCCCGTCGATACGCGCCTTCTCCTCGTGCGGATCCCATTCGGCCCAGCGGGCCACGTCCGTGGCCACCGCCCAGATGCGGTCGATCTCGCCCGTTACCACGGCTTCTTCGGTGAACGAGTACATCATGGCTGCCTCCCTAATTGTTGCTGCAACAACAATAACTGTTGTTGCAGCAACAATCCTACGAGATGGCCGATACCCGCTAGTTCGGTCGTGGATGAGCAGTCCAGGCCCCTGGAGTACTAACTCCGATAACGGAACAGGATTCGGCCCCTGGTCAGGTCGTAGGGACTCAGCTCCACCAAGACCCGGTCGTCCGGCAGGATCTTGATGTAGTTCATCCGGACCTTGCCGGACAGGTGGGCGAGGACTTTGTGCCCGTTGGGCAGTTCCACCGTGAAAGTCGCGTTGCGCAGGCATTCCACGACGTGCCCCTGAACTTCGATCGCTCCTTTCTTCATCGCCACACCAACTCCAGGGCGCTGTTCGACCGCTCGGCGCCGATGCCTTCGAACAGGGCGGTCGCCGCCGCGTTGGATTCGTCGATTTCGGCCGAGGCCCAAGCCTTTCCGGCACGATGCAGTGAGCCCAGCGCCCGCCCCAGCAGAGCTCGCGCGATGCCGCGCCGGTGCGCGTCGGCGCGAACCGCGATCAGGCCGATGCGCGGTAGCCGCGTCGGTTGCGTCACGCGGCACAGCCCCGCATAGCGGCCGGCCTGGGCCGCCACCACGTAGTTCGCGGGATCGATCGGCGGGGATATCACCTCGGCCGGCATGGTCTGCCAACCGGCGGCGGCCTCGACTTCGGCGCGTACGGCGCGGTCCAGTTCGCGCAGTGAATACGCCTCGGCCGCACCGAAATTCAGGATCTCGATACCCGGCGGCGATGCCGAATCGAGTCCCGTGATCGCCGGATCGGTGGGAACCCGGTATTCCCATTCGCGCCGCCGGATCGCGAGACCCGCCCGGCGCCAGTGCGCGGTCAGTTCGAGGTCGGCCTCGTCGACCACCGTGTAGAGCGGTGTGGGCAGGTCGGCCAGCATGGCGGCGGCGAGCCGATCGAAGGCGTCGGCCTGCCAGGAGTCGATGCTGAGAAAAAGTCGCCCATCGGGCCGCGGCGATGCCTCGCCACAACCGACCACCCGGTCGCCGGCCAGCGCATGCCACTGGCGGTCCGCGATGCGCGTCACCATGAGTTCGGAAGAGTGCATTGTCGTCCCCTTTCGGGATCGCTCGGACGAGCGCTCCCGATGACGACGTGCGTCAATCGTCCGATCGTGAGAACGGGGAGCGCCCAAGGAATGCCGTGAAAATGGGACTCACCCCCTCGCGTGATCAGGTCGGACCGCAGAAGGTTAACAACTCCGATTTCCGGCGCCAACCCATTTTCCGAACACCCCGCCCGAAGTCCGGAACGCCGTGATTGCCCGCGAAGATCGCCACATCCAGCCGAGCACCGCGATGATCACCGGGTGCCTACCTCACCTCGCTATGGCCGTCATCGGCAGCGCGATCATCGTCGCCGTCGTCTGATCGGCGGCGTGGCTCAGTTCGTGGATCTCGAATAGTTCTGTAGCACAACACATTCAGCAATCCGCAGGGGCCGTGCGCCGACGGGATCCGAGGCGGCTCAGGCCGGGCCCGAATTGCCTTCGCCGATCGTGGTGTCCGCCGGATCGCGGGTCGCCGGTAGTCGAGTGGCGGGCAGGGCATCATCGATCCACGAGACGATCTCGTCGGCCCACGCCGTGATCGCGGCCCAATCGCGTAGATCGCCGTACGGGCAACCGAACAGGCGGATCAGCAGCCGGTTGCGCAGCTCAGGGGGCCGGACGACGACACCGGCGAAACCGCGATATCCCTTGCTGGCGGCCGAAGTCCGGCATTCGGTGACGACGGGCGGCGTGAGGCGTTTGAAGAACGCTCCCACCGGGCCACGCAGGGCCGGCCCCATGCCGACGCTGAACAACCAGTTCGGGCGTTGTTTCAACGTCTGCGCATAGCGCTCGATGTAGTCGGCGAACCCGGGGAGGAAGCCTCCGTTGTGGATCGCGCTGCCCAGCACGACCGCCTCGAAGCAGCCGGGATCCGGTGCCCGATCCACCGGCTCCACCCGGACGTGTAATCCCGCGTCCCGCATCCGCCGCGCCATGAACTCGCCGATCTGGGCGGTCGAACCCGCTGCGGAGGCGTAGACGATGAGTACCGTGTGCTCGGTCTGATCGGATGCCATAGGCCAACTGTGCGTCGAGGCCGATCGTTCGGGCAGGGTCTTCGGTCCCATCGCCTCGGCGACCTTCGTCGTCGGCTTCCGCGACAACGGATGCGATCCTGCGGCAGCGGGGACAGCCGATGACTCCGGTGATGCTCAGACAGTCCGCCACGCCGGCGGAGTGCCCTCGTCAGAGTGAGCGCTCGCGGACGATGCGGGCGATGTCGAGGTCGCGGACGCGGCGTAGTGCGGGAAGTTGGACGGCGATCGCGGCGGCCAGAATGGCGAACGCGACAAGCATCGGTGTCGGCGAACTCATCGCCAATTCGAGGCGGGCGCCCTGATTTTCGTAGGTGGCCAGCAGTCTACGGGCGAGCAGGATGCCACATCCGATGCCGAGCGGAATGCCGACCACGACGAGGACGAGATTCTCGGCGGCGATCAGGCGCGACAACATTCCGGTACCCATGCCCGCCGCCCGCAGGGCGCCGAGTTCTCCCAGTCGCTCACCGATGTTGGCCGACATCGCGTTGAAAAGCAGCGCCGCGGCCATGGCGGCGGCGAAAATCAGCATGATTCCCACCAGCGTGTTGTACATCGCGAACGCCTGCCGCATGGCCGAGGCCACGGTGGCCGTGGAAAGGTACGCGACCGCACCGGGGATCGCGGTGAGCCGATCGGAGACGGCGCGCTCATCGGTCACGCCGGGCCGCAGCTTCACCAGCACGCCCGTATCCGGTACGGGACCGATAGCCTGCCGCAGGTAGTCGGCCGAAACGTAGACGACCGGGGACAGCGGCTCGTCGACGAATCCGGCGACCGGTGCCGATAGGTGTTGCCCGGTAGCGGTATCGGCGACATCGACCGTGTCCCCGACCGAGACGCCCAGGGTGTCGTGCAGCCCCGAGCCGAGCAGTAAACCCTTGCTGGACAACTGGTTCGAACCGGACTCTGCGATGAACCGGTGCATCTGCGTCGCGGGCGGCAAGCTGATCACGAGGGTGTCGTAGTGACGATCCCCGGCCGAGAGCGCCACGTCGTAGCGGCCCATCGGCTCGGCCGCGGCGACGTCGGGGTCCTGCCGGACGCGGGTCAGCACCGAATCGGTAGCGCCGGGGGCGGTCGCGATCTCGGCGTCCTGCAGCATGATCCGGCCGTACTGCCGGTCGATGAGTGTCGCGACGGTGTCGCGCAACCCGGCGAACACCATCACCAGGCTCACCGAGACGGCCACACCGACGATGGTCAACACCGCGCGGCGACGGTTCCGCAGTACGGCCCGCAGCATCATCCGCCAGCGTGCCGGCGCGCGTTCGAGCGGTGGAAAGAGGCGTTCGAGGACGCTGCGTCCTCCGCGCCGGGACGGCGGCGCGACTCGCATGGCCTCGGCGGGCGACATTCGCGCTGCGGCCCGCGCGGGCGCCCACGCGGCAACGGTCGCCGCGGCCAGGGTCGCGGCGGAAGCGACGAACAGGATGCCCGGATGCCATGCGGTCACATGCAAGGGCAGTCCGAGAGCCTGGGTATAGCGGGTGGTGATCCAGCCGCCGAGTAGATAGCCCCCGGCCAGGCCGGGAACGATGCCGAGCACCGCGCACGCCACGCCGTATCCGAGGTAATGCCGGCGCAGTAACCCCGGGGAGAAGCCGTTGGCAGCGAGGGTTCCGATGACTGCCCGCTGCGCTGCCACCACGCGGGACAGCAGCACGTAGGTACCGAGCACCGCCGCGGCCAGGAACAACCACGGCAACAGATTTGCGAAGGTCCCGAATGCCTCGACGTCGTCCTGCAACGCTCGATACGACGGCTGCTGATCGCGCGGGACAAGCTGTAGTCCGTGTGCTCGCGTGTAGTGTTCGGCCGCACTGACCAGATCACCCGCCGCAGCACGGTCGGTCGCGTACAACGCGACCTGTTCCACCGGATCGGGCAGATTCCGGACCAGATCGCGGTCGGGAAGGAACACGACGCCGAAATGCTCGGGGGTGGTCATGATCTCCTGCGTGGAGCGGGCGGGCCAGAAGTACTCCGTCGACAACGCCGAACCCGCCACCGGAATCGCTTGCCAGCCGCCGGGATTCAGAATTTCGACGCTGTCGCCGGGGTGCAGGTCGTAGTGATCGGCGAGGTGCTGTTCGACCACGAGCCGGCCCGCCGACGGCAATGTCCCCGACCGCATCGAGAGCCGGGAGACCTCGGGCTGTGTCCCGTCCGGGATACCGATCGCGCGGCCGAGGAAGGTTCGCCCCCCGATGCGAATGCCGACCTCGCTCTGATGCCTGACCTCGGCCACCGGCGCGCCCGGTAGCGCCTCGAATGCCGCAACGGATTGTCCGGCGCCCGGGCCGGAGACGACCGCGTCCGGCAGTCGTTGCGCACTGTAGGCACGGGAGAAGGATTGATCGAGATTGCGGTAGGCGCTCGCGGCCGCGACGAACGCCGCGACGCCGATGGCCAGGACCGTGGCGACGGCCAGGAACTGCCAGCGCTGCCGCCATAGATCCCGGCGCAGCTTGCGCAGCAGCGTCCGGCCTACCACTGCAACTCCGATGCCTCGACCGGATGGTCCACCCACTCCGAACGGCTGATCTCACCCGACTGGAGCCACACCACGCGGTCGGCCATCCGGGCGATTTCGGAGTTGTGCGTCACGATCAGGACGGTGTGATGGCCCTCCCGCGCGAGACCGCGCAATACGGCCAGCACCTGTCGGCCGGTGGTGAGGTCGAGGCTGCCGGTGGGTTCATCGCACAGCAGCAGCGGCGGTTCCTTCACGATCGCCCGCGCGATGGCCACTCGCTGCTGCTGTCCACCCGACAGCTGTCCCGGAAATCGGTCGGCGACATCTGCGACACCGACTAGGTTCAGCGCGGCGCGACTGCGGGCGGCGGCATCCGGCCCCGTCAGCTCCGCCAGGATTTCCACGTTCTCCAGCGCGGTCAGGGTCGGGACCAGATTGAAGAATTGGAAGACGAATCCGACGCGGTCCCGCCGGAACGCGGTGCGCTGCTTGTCGTTCAGCGCGCCGATATCCATGCCCGCCACTTCGACGACACCACCCGAGGGCTCCTCGATCCCGCCCACCAGGTTCAGCAATGTGGTCTTACCCGACCCCGACGGACCCAGCAGGACCACGAACTCGCCCGGCCGGATCTTCAGATCCACATCGCGCAGCGCGACGACCTGGCCCGCACCGGAACCGTAGGTCTTACCGACTCCGGTCATTCGTAGCGCGGGCGCACCCGATGCCGCGGCGGCCTCGGCCGCGAGCAACGGATCCGCGTGGGTGCGGCGGTTCATGATCTCAGCGTCGCGAACCGGCTGTTACGGCGGGAAGGGCCGGTTGTCACATATCGTTGCTGAACTGGGTATTCACCGACCGGAGCGAACCTGTGCCCACGGATCCGCAACCCGCCCGTGAATGAGCTTGCATGATCGTGCATAATCATCACATGGCGGATACCTCGAGTGGGCCCGTGGTGCGGGTCGCGGTAGCTGGTGCGAGCGGATACGCGGGCGGTGAGGTCCTGCGTGTGCTGCTGGGGCATCCGGAGTACCGAGCCGGGCGCCTCGAGATCGGGGCGCTGACCGCAGGATCCAATGCCGGGACCAAGCTGGCGCAGCTGCAGCCGCATCTGCTGCCGCTGGCCGATCGCGTCCTCGAGGCGACCACGGCGGAGGTGCTGGCCGGGCACGACGTGGTGTTCCTCGGGCTGCCGCACGGGCAGTCCGCCGCCATCGCGCAGCAGCTGCCGGAGTCCACGGTGATCATCGACTGTGGGGCCGATTTCCGGCTCACCGACCCGCAGGACTGGGAGACCTATTACGGATCCCCGCATGCCGGAAGCTGGCCCTACGGTCTGCCGGAGTTGCCCGGCGCCCGGGAACAGCTGCGCGGGGCCACCCGGATCGCGGTGCCGGGCTGCTATCCGACGGTGTCGAGTCTGGCGTTGGCGCCGGCGGTCGGGGCGGGCATCGTCGAACCGGATGTGACCGTGGTCGCGGTGAGCGGCACCTCGGGCGCGGGCCGCAAACTCGACGTGGGGCTGCTGGGTTCGGAGGTGATGGGCTCGGTCCGCGCCTACAACATCGCCGGCGCGCACCGGCACACCCCCGAGATCGCGCAGAACCTGAAGGCCGCGGCCGCGGCGACGGGCGCCGACATCGGCGATGTCACAGTCTCTTTCACGCCGGTGCTGGCCCCGATGCCGCGCGGCATCCTGGCCACCTGCACCGCGCGCCTGCGCCCCGACGCCGCGGGCGCGGTGGCCGACCTGGCCGCCGCCCGCGCGGTGTACGACAAGGCATACGGCGACGAACCGTTCATCCACCTGCTGCCCGAAGGCGTACTGCCGCAGACCGGTTCGGTGGTCGGCTCCAACGCCATCACCCTGCAGGTCGCCGTCGACACCGCCGCCCGCACGCTGGTGGTGATCGGCGCCATCGACAATCTGACCAAGGGCACCGCGGGCGCTGCGGTGCAATCGATGAATCTCGCTCTCGGTCTCGACGAGACCGCCGGACTTTCCACCGTAGGAGTGGCACCGTGACCGACACCGATATCGCCGGCGGCAAACTGGTCCGCACCCAGGGTGTGACCGCACCGCTCGGATACCGGGCCGCCGGCATCGCAGCCGGCATCAAGGCCAACGGAAAGCTCGATCTGGCACTGGTTTTCAACGAGGGGCCCGACTATGCCGCGGCGGGTGTGTTCACCCGCAACAAGGTGAAGGCCGCGCCGGTGCTGTGGTCGCAGCAGGTGCTCACCAGCGGGCGCCTGCGCGCGGTGATCCTCAATTCCGGCGGCGCCAACGCCTGCACCGGCCCGGGCGGATTCCAGGACACCCACGCCACCGCCGAGGAACTGGCGAAAGCGTTGAGCAACTGGGGAACCGAAACCGGCGCGGGCGAAATCGCGGTCTGCTCAACGGGTTTGATCGGTGACCGGCTGCCGATGGACAAACTGCTGCCCGGCGTGACCGAGATCGTGCACGAGATGGCGGGCGGCCTGTCCGGCGGCACCGACGCGGCGCACGCCATCATGACCACCGACACCGTGCCCAAGCAGGCCGCGTTCCATCACGCCGACAAATGGAATGTCGGCGCGATGGCCAAGGGCGCGGGCATGCTCGCCCCGTCCCTGGCCACCATGCTGGTCGTGGTCACCACCGACGCCGCCGCCACCCCGCAGCAGCTGGATGCGGCGCTGCGCAATGCCACCCGGCTGACCTTCGACCGGCTCGACGTCGACGGCTCCTGCTCGACCAACGACACCGTATTGCTGCTGGCCAACGGCGCCAGCGGCGTCACCCCGAGCCAGGAGGAACTCGACGCCGCGGTGCTGGCGGTCTGCGACGACCTCGCCGCGCAGCTGATGGCCGACGCCGAAGGCGTCACCAAGCGCGTCGAGATCACCGTCACCGGCGCGGTGAGCGAGGACGAGGCGCTGATCGCCGCTCGCGCGGTCGCCCGCGACTCGCTGGTCAAGACCGCGTTCTTCGGTTCCGATCCGAACTGGGGCCGGGTGCTGGCCGCGGTGGGCATCGCCCCCATCGAACTCGATCCCGATCGGGTCACCGTGTCGTTCAACGGAAATCCGGTGTGCGTCAACGGAACCGGCGCTCCCGGCGCACGTGAGGTGGACCTGTCCGGGCCCGATATCGCGGTGCTGGTGGAACTGGGGCTCGGCGAGGGCACCGCGACCGTGCGCACCACCGACCTCTCGCACGGCTACGTCGAAGAGAATTCGGCCTACAGCTCATGACCACCGAAGCGACACCGGAGGTTCCGGTGACCACCCAGGACCTGTCGGCGCTGGACAAGGCGCACGTGCTGGCCGGCGCGCTGCCGTGGCTGCAAAAGTTCCGCGACAAGATCGTGGTCGTCAAATACGGCGGCAACGCCATGGTCGACGACACCCTCAAACACGCCTTCGCCGCCGATATGGCGTTCCTGCGCACCGTCGGCGTGCACCCGGTGGTGGTGCACGGCGGTGGCCCGCAGATCAGCGCCATGCTGAAGAAGCTGGGGCTGCAGGGCGAATTCCGCGGCGGCTTCCGCGTCACCACCCCCGAGGTGATGGATGTGGTGCGGATGGTGCTGTTCGGTCAGGTCGGCCGGGAACTGGTCGGGCTGATCAACGCGCACGGCCCGTACGCGGTGGGCATCTCCGGTGAGGACGCGCGGCTGTTCACCGCCACTCGCCGCACCGTCACCGTCGACGGCGAGCAGACCGATATCGGCCTGGTCGGCGACGTCACCGCGGTCAATCCGGACGCGGTGCTGGATCTCGTTCGCGCCGGGCGCATTCCGGTGGTCTCGACCATCGCGCCCGATGCCGACGGCGTGGTGCACAACATCAACGCCGACACCGCCGCCGCCGCGCTGGCCCAGGGCATCGGCGCGGAGAAGCTGGTGGTACTCACCGATGTCGAAGGCCTGTACACGAATTGGCCCGACCGCTCGTCGCTGACCACCCATATCGACACTGACGCCTTGGCCGCCCTGCTGCCGAGCCTGGACGCGGGCATGGTGCCGAAGATGGAGGCCTGCCTGCGCGCGGTGCAGGCCGGTGTCCCGACCGCACATGTGATCGACGGCCGGGTACCGCATGCGGTACTGCTGGAACTGTTCACCGGGGAAGGTATCGGAACGATGGTGACCCCACCCGAGACGGCAGGAACGACAACGTCATGAGCGACAACGTCATGAGCACAGAGCAATTGCAGCAGCGGTGGTCGTCCGCGCTGATGAACAACTACGGCACCCCTAAGGTGGCGCTGGTGCGCGGCTCGGGCGCGGTCGTCTACGACGCCGAGGGCAACCGCTACGTCGACTTCCTGGGCGGTATCGCGGTCAACAGCCTGGGCCACGCCCATCCGGCGATCGTGGAGGCTGTCACCCAGCAGCTCGGCACCCTCGGCCACGTCTCGAATCTGTATGTGAGCGAACCGGTTCTGGAACTGGCCGAGAAGCTGCTCGCGCATTTCGGTGACGGACACGGCCGGGCGTTCTTCTGCAATTCGGGCACCGAGGCCAACGAGGCGGCGTTCAAGATCGCGCGCCTCACCGGACGGCACAAGATCGTCGCCTGTGACGAGGCCTTCCACGGCCGCACCATGGGCGCGCTGGCGCTCACCGGGCAGCCGTCGAAGCGGGCGCCGTTCGAACCGATGCCGCCCGGTGTCGTGCACGTGCCGTACGGTGACGCCGCCGCGCTGGCCGCCGCGGTGGATTCCGATACCGCCGCGGTCTTTCTCGAGCCGATCATGGGGGAGAGCGGTGTGGTGGTGCCGCCGCTGGACTATCTGGCCGAGGCCCGCCGGATCACCTCCGAGCACGGCGCGCTGCTGATCCTCGACGAGGTGCAGACCGGAATCTGCCGCACCGGACCGTTTTTCGCGCATCAGGCCGCGGGCATCGTGCCCGATGTGATCACGCTGGCCAAGGGGCTCGGTGGTGGCCTGCCCATCGGCGCGGTGCTGGCGCAGGGCCCGGCGGCGGAACTGCTCACCCCCGGACTGCACGGCACCACCTTCGGCGGTAACCCGGTCAGCGCCGCGGCGGCGCTGGCGGTGCTGCGGACCATCGACGAGCAGGGGCTGGCCGCGCACGTCGAATCGGTCGGCAAGACGCTGATCGACGGCATCGAGGAACTCGGCCATCCGCTGGTCGACCATGTGCGCGGCGCGGGGCTGCTGATCGGAATCCAACTGACCGAGGACGTTTCGGCGAAGGTCGAGGCGGCCGCGCGTGCCGCCGGCTATCTGATCAACCCGCCGAAGCCGAATGTGATCCGGTTGGCCCCGCCGCTGATCCTGACCGAGGCACAGGCGCAGGGCTTCCTCGCCGACCTGCCCGGCATCCTCGACGCGGCTTCCCAGGAGAGTGAGTGACCATGGTGCGGCATTTCCTGCGTGACGACGACGTCACGCCCGCCGAACAGGCCGAAATCTTAGCGCTGGCAGCGGAATTGAAGGCCGCGCCGATTTCCCGTCGGCCGCTGGAGGGGCCGCGCGGGGTGGGTGTGATCTTCGAGAAGAACTCCACCCGTACCCGGTTCTCCTTCGAGATGGGCATCGCGCAACTCGGTGGGCACGCGGTGGTGGTCGACGGCCGCGACACCCAGCTGGGCCGCGAGGAAACCCTCGCCGATACCGGACGGGTGCTGTCGCGCTACGTCGACGCGGTCGTCTGGCGCACCTTCGAACAGCACCGGCTCGACGAGATGGCCTCGGCGGCAACGGTTCCGGTGGTGAACGCGCTGTCCAACGAATTCCATCCGTGCCAGGTGCTGGCCGATCTGCTGACGTTGCGGGAACGCAAGGGCGAACTCGCCGGGCGCAAACTCACCTACTTCGGCGACGGCGCGAACAATATGGCGCATTCGCTGCTGCTGGGCGGCGTCACCGCCGGACTGGATATCACCATCGCCGCGCCCGAGGGGTTCCAGCCGTACGACTGGGTGCTCGAGGCCGCCCGCAAACGGGCCGCCGAAACCGGCGCCACGATCACCCTGACCGAGGATCCTGTCTCGGCGGCCACCGGCGCCGACGCCCTGGTCACCGACACCTGGACCTCGATGGGGCAGGAGAACGACGGCCTCGACCGGGTCGGCCCGTTCCGCCCGTTCCAGCTGAACGCCGAACTGCTCGCCCATGCCGCCTCGGATGTGGTTGTGCTGCATTGCCTTCCGGCGCACCGGGGCGAGGAGATCACCGACGAGGTGCTCGACGGCCCGCACAGCGTCGTGTGGGACGAGGCCGAGAACCGGCTGCACGCGCAGAAGGCGCTGCTGGTGTGGTTGCTGGAGCGACGATCGGGTGGTGCGGCGTGAGCACTGCGAGAACGAACGGGTCGGGCGCCGGATCGGAGGGTCCGCGCACCGGCCCGGCCATCGCGCGCACCCGCGCCGGACGCCAGCAGCGCATCGTGGAACTGTTGTCCGCCAACGCGGTTCGCAGCCAGACCGAGTTGGCGGCCCTGCTCGCCGACGAGGGCATCGAAACCACCCAGGCCACCCTGTCGCGTGATCTGGACGAACTCGGCGCGGTGAAACTGCGCGCCGCCGACGGTGGCGCCGGTATCTACGTCGTCCCCGAGGACGGCAGCCCTGTGCGCGGCGTCACCGGCGGCACGTCCCGGCTCTCCAAACTGCTCGGCGACCTGCTGGTCTCCACCGACCACAGCGGTAACCTCGCTGTCCTGCGCACGCCGCCGGGTGCGGCGCACTTCCTGGCCAGCGCACTCGACCGCGCGGCACTGCCCGAAGTGGTCGGCACCATCGCCGGTGACGACACCATCGCGGTCATCGCCCGCGAACCCATGACGGGTGCCGAACTGGCCGCGAAGATCGAACATTTGGCGTAGACGGCCGAATCGGAGATCGACCCGCCTAGAACGTGTGCCTCACGGCGCCAGCCCCAAGGCGGCTCGAAGCGCCGACCGCCCGCGATCGGCGGCGCGGGGATCGTCCAGCAGTTGAATCTCCTGGTTGACCGCCATCGTGATTCCGATGACAGTGGTGACCAGTTCGTCCACCGGGCGATGGGGGCCGTCCGATTCTGCTCGGCAGGCAACGATTTCGGATGCCAGCGCTGCGCGAGCGCCGTCCACGTACGCGCGGAGCCGATCGCGGAGCACTCCCGGCCGGCCATCGAGTTCGGTCGAGGCCGCGGTGACGAAACAGCCTCCGGGAAAAGGGCATTCGGCCAGATAGGCGATCCAGTTGTCGATCAGACGGCCCAGCCGTTCGGTGCCCGGCGGCAATTCCTCCAGTGGTGCGATCACCGCCTCGCGGAAGATCTTTCCGGCTTGTTCCAGGGCGGCGAGTTGCAGCTGTTCCCGCGAGCCGAAGGGGCCGACGACGCCGGCCTTGCTCATCTCCAGGCTCTCGGCGAGCGATCCGATCGTCACACCCTCCAGGCCCCTCAGCGAGGCCTGCTCGACGGCGACGGAGACGATGCGCTCTCGCGTGCGAGATGCGTCGACGGCGGAACGGCGAGGTGACATCCGTTCAGCATAGCGTCCGATCGTTCGCTATAGTCATTTGGCGAACGCTCGTACGCTAAATAATGAAAGGTGTTGTGATGAGTGAACTTCTGCGACTGGACGCGATGGCTCTGGCCCTGATCGGCCACGATGTGGTCACACTCGAGGACGCGGATCTCACCGCGCCGACGCCGTGCGCGGGATGGAATGTCGCCGACCTGATCACGCATATGAACGAGCGGCACGAGGCGGTCAACGCCTCCGTGCTCGGCACCTCGGCCGAATTCGCGGACGATCCGCGCGCCGCGTTCGCGCACGTCACGGCCCGGTGGATCGCGGCGATCGAGCGCTCCGGTGACGTCGTGGAACTGCCGCGGTCCGGTCCGCTCGCCACCGAGCGAGTACTGGGTATCCACCTGGTGGACATGCTCACTCACCGCTGGGACCTCGCGCGGGCGTTGCACCGTCCCTGTCCCGTCCCGCAGCGATTGGCGGCGGTGGCATTGCCGATCGCCCGGTCGATCACCGCGCCCGGCAGCCCGCTCACCGGCCCCGGCGGCGCCTACCGGCCCCGGCTGGCCGAGGACGAATCACGCCCGCCACTGGACCGTATCGTCGCCCTCCTCGGCCGCGACCCGGACTGGCGCGGCTGAGCGTCGAACGCTACGGCTTGCGGGCGACCGCGCCCCAGCAGTTGACCTGCGCGTCGAGCCAGGACGGGGGTTCGATGCCGGGACGCCAGCGGTTGACCGCGACGACGCCCGGGTCCAGCAGTTCGAGGCCGTCGAAGAAGGCGGCGAATTCGTCGCGGGTGCGGGCCTGCGCGTACACGGCGCTGCGGCGATACATCTCGAGCGCCCGGTCCATCCCTTCCGGATCCAGATCGGCGGTGATGTGTGACGCGACGACGAACGAGCCGGGCGCGAGGTTGTCGAGCAGGGTCTTCAGGATGCCGACCGGATTCTGTTCGGCGGACAGGAAATGCAGCACCGCGACCAGGCTCAACGCCACCGGACTGGCCAGATCGAGGGTCTCGCGCAATTCCGGTGCGGCCAGGATCGCCTCGGGATCGGTGAGGTCGGCCTGAATGTAGGCGGTGCGGCCCTCGGGCGATCCCGCGAGCAGGGCGCGTGCGTGCGCCAGCACCACCGGGTCGTTGTCGACGTACACCACGCGGGCCTCCGGTGCCCGCTCCTGCGCCACTTGATGCAGATTGGGTTCGGTCGGGATGCCCGTGCCGATGTCGAGGAACTGTTTCACCCCGGCATCGGCGAGGGCGTCGACCGCGCGGTGCATGAACTGCCGGTTGTGCCGGGCCGCGATCCGTACTGTCGGGAAGCCTTCCATGACCTTCTCGAGGGCGCGGCGGTCGACTTCGTAGTTGTCCTTGCCGCCCAGTGCGTAGTCGTAGATGCGGGCACTGCTGGGCGCCTCGGCATCGGAGGCCGCACTGCTGTCGGACGCGTTCATCACATTCCTGTCGGCACGGGATCGTCTCGATCGGATGGTATTCGAAATCAAGCGCTCGTGCACGGATTCCGTGCCGACCGGAAGGCGTTGCCGATCAAAGGGTTTGGGGATCCGGAACGGCGGCCGCCGATAGGGCGGGCGACATCCCGGACCCGACCGTCGAATCGGGCGAATCAGCCGGCGACCGCCGGAGCGAGCACCTCCTCGCACCACTGCCGGAAACCGGTGGGGGAGTAAGATTCCGGTGTGCGAGGCGTGTCGTAGAGGCCGTCGTCGACGGCGGCCGACATATCCGCCAGCCCCTGCGCCCAGGCCGCGCTCATCCCGTGCGCCGTCAGCGATGCCGTGTAGTCGGCGGCCGAGACCTGCTGATAGCCGATCGGGCGGCCGAGTACCTCGGACATGATGCGCGCCATATCGTTGTGCGACAGATCTTCCGGACCGCGGATCTCCACGCTGTCCTGTCCGGTCCAGGAATCGTCGAGCAGCAGCCGGGCCGCGACGGCCGCGATATCCCGTGTGGCACAGGCGGGCAACCGGCGATCGCCGGACACGGTGCCGAAGAAGGTGCCGAGGTTCCGGATCGGATCGACCTGCCGCAGCATATTGTCCATGAATCCGGGCGGGCACAGCGACCGGTAGTGCACCCCGCTGCTCTCGATCAGCGCGTCCATCGCGAAAATCGCCGAGATCTGGCCCGCCTTACGGCCGTTGGCGCGACCGAGGCTCGACACGGCGACGATCCGGCCGATGCTGTCGAGCGCCTCGCACAGCGGCGTCACGAATTCCAGGAGGTGCCCGGGCACGCTGGGCGCCGACGGATTCGGGGGAACCAGCCAGAACACGGTGTCGGCGCCCTTCACCGCGGCGGCGACGACACCGCGATCGGAGGTCGATCCCTGAACCACCTCGACCCGCTCGCGGATGTGCGGGGCCAGACGCGCCGGATCGCGGGCGATCACCCGGATCGGCTGGTCGCTGTCGGCGACGAGATCGAGGACCTGGTGTCCGATACTGCCTGTAGGTGTGGTTACGACGATCATGAACTACTCCTGAGCGAGTGCGACGTAAGTAAACTACACCGTACCGTTTACTTTGACGGAAGGGAAGACCGCATGGCGAGGCGTGGTGATCGACTGCGCGAACACATCCTGTGGACGGCCAAGGACGTCTTTCTCGAGGTGGGGTTCGAGCGGACGTCGATGGATGTGCTGGCCGCGCGCGCCGAAACCTCGAAGCGAACCCTGTACGCGCATTTCGAGAACAAGGACGCGCTGTTCCTCGCCGTCGTCGACTTCGTGCGCGGCCTGCATCTGAACCGGCTGGGGACTCCCGAGGACTACGGTGACGACCGACTGGACGCGGTGACCGGATACTGCGTCGGATTCCTCTGGTCTGTGGTGTGGGTCCAATCGGTGCGCACCTGCCGGCTGGTGATCGCCGAGGCGGAGCGGGTACCGGCGGCCGCCGCCGATTTCTACGACGCCATCTTCGCGACCACACGGCGCAATCTCGCCGCATTCGTAGCGGCGAAGTGGCAGCTGCCCGAATCCGAGGCGCTCGCCGCGGTGGACGAAATCTTCTCTCTCGCAATCCATTCGCGCTTCACGGCGGTCCTGTTCGGCATCGAGGAAGCGCCGGACGAGTGGCCCGAACGGCAACCGGGTCCCGCCGATCCCGACTACGAGCGGATTCGTCCTATCGTCACCGGCGTTCTCGGTGGGGCCTGATGCGCGGAGTCCGCGAACATGTCGGTGCCTGTTCCTAGGGTGTGCGCATGGCGCTGACCTTCGAGCGGTATTGCGATGAGATCGTGGCCCAGACCGAGTTGCTGCGTGCCGCGCTCGCGCACGCCGACACCGCGGTTCTGGTACCGAGCTGCCCGGGCTGGACCGTGGGGCAGTTGGGGCGTCACCTCGGCGGCGCGCAGCGGTGGGCGCGGGCGGCGGTCGCCGGGCGGGTGCGAGAACCGTTGCCGGAGGACGACTTCGCGTTCCGGGATCTGTCCGGATATCTGGACGAGGACCCCGAAGAACTCCGCGGCTGGCTCGCCGAGGGCGCCGCGGATCTGTCCGCCGAACTCCGCCGGGCCGGGCCCGGCCTCGAGCTCTGGACTCCGGTGCCGGTCGTGCCGACCACGGACTTCTACGCCCGCCGCTTCACCCACGAAACGCTGATCCATCGGGCCGACGCCACGCTCGCCCTGGGCGCCGACTATCACGCCGCACCGGACGTGGCCGCGGACGCCATCGATGAATGGCTGGAACTGGCCTCGCTGCCGGTCATGTTCGACTACAAACCCGAATCGCGGGAACTGCTCGGCCCCGGCCGCACCCTGCACTTCCATGCCACCGACACGCCCGAGGACCTTCATGCCGAATGGATCGTCGATCTCACCGGCGACACCATCGGCTGGCGGCGGGCCCACGAGCGCGCCGCGGTCGCGGTTCGCGGGCCGCTCACCGAACTCCTGCTGGTGATCTACCGTCGTCGGGCGGTCGAGGACGCCGCGATCGAGGTTCTGGGCGACCGGGGACTGTTCGACTTCTGGCTCGACCGGGTCAGCTTCGGATGAGTGCCGGGCTCGCACCTCGCGGAACGCGAGCCCGCAACTCACGTCCTGTAGCTCAGGCCAGGGGATACTGTCCGGGCGGGTAGCTCCCGCCGAAGCCGCCGCCCGGCGTGCCCGCGCCGCCCGCGCCGATCAGGTCGGAGATGAGAGTGATCACCGACTGGCCGATCGCCAGCACATCGGAGCCGATCGTGCCGAAATAACCCGCAAACGTGGAGAGCATGGGTCCGCCTTTCCCAGGGCATCTGAGGCCGTTCGCTATCAGGGTGACATATCGGTGATACCCGGTTTCGGCAATCTCATTGACGCCCAGAGGTTTCGGGGTGAATGTCCGTAGTTGTCCGATCCGTCGGCCGGGCCGGTGGGGGCGCCGGGGTGCTCGGGCGGTGGTATGCCCACCCCCGGTTATGAATGGGATTGCATCATCATGCATAATCATTTGCAGTTGATGTGAGCCGTCCGAGGGCGGGTAGCGGCGGCACATCGCACCGGTGACATCGCGCACCCCCTACGCATACGCACGAACCTGAGGAGCATCAGATATGGCCGATCGCGTCGTACTCGCCTATTCCGGCGGGTTGGACACCTCCGTTGCCATCAGCTGGATCGGCAAGGAGACCGGGGCCGAGGTGGTCGCCGTCGCGATCGATCTGGGTCAGGGCGGCGAGGACATGAACGTGGTGCGCCAGCGCGCACTGGACTGCGGCGCGGTCGAGGCCATCGTGGTCGACGCCCGCGACGAATTCGCCGACGAGTACTGCCTGCCGACCGTGCAGGCCAACGCCCTCTACATGGGCCGCTACCCGCTGGTGTCCGCGATCAGCCGCCCGCTGATCGTCAAGCACCTGGTCGAGGCGGCCGAGTACCACGGCGCGACCACCGTCGCGCACGGCTGCACCGGTAAGGGCAACGACCAGGTTCGCTTCGAGGTCGGCATCGGCGCGCTCGCGCCCGATCTGAACGTCATCGCCCCCGTGCGCGACTACGCGTGGACCCGGGAGAAGGCCATCGCCTTCGCCGAGGAGAACGCGCTGCCGATCACCGTCAGCAAGAAGTCGCCGTTCTCGATCGACCAGAACCTCTGGGGCCGCGCCGTGGAGACCGGCTTCCTCGAGGATCTGTGGAACGCGCCGACCAAGGACGTCTACGACTACACCGTCGACCCGACCGTCAACTTCGAGGCGCCCGACGAACTGATCGTCACCTTCGACAAGGGTGTGCCGATCGCGATCGACGGCCGCCCGGTCAGCGTGCTCGAGGCCATCACCGAACTCAACAAGCGCGCGGGTCGCCAGGGCGTGGGCCGGCTGGACATGGTCGAGGACCGCCTCGTCGGCATCAAGAGCCGCGAGATCTACGAGGCGCCGGGCGCCATCGCGCTGATCACCGCGCACCAGGAGCTCGAGGCCGTCACCGTCGAGCGCGAACTCGGCCGCTACAAGCGCCAGGTCGAGCAGCGCTGGGGCGAGCTGGTCTACGACGGCCTGTGGTTCTCCCCGCTCAAGCGGGCCCTGGACGCCTTCGTGCGCGACACCCAGCAGCACGTCTCCGGTGAGGTGCGCATGGTGCTGCACGGCGGCAATGTCGTCGTCAACGGCCGCCGCAGCGAGGAGTCGCTCTACGACTTCAACCTGGCCACCTACGACGAGGGCGACAGCTTCGACCAGTCGCTGGCCAAGGGCTTCGTCCAGATCCACGGCCTGTCCTCCAAGGTCGCCGCGCGCCGGGACCTGTCCAAGAAGTAGGAAGCCGGCGGGCTCAGCCGCACGATCGGCCGAGCCGTGCGGCCGGTCGGGAGCAGTGGTAGCCGGTCTTTGCCGCGAGCGCTCGGTCATCGTTCGGTCGATGGCCGAGCCGCCGAGCAGGGTGTCCATGTCGGCGCGTGTGTCGAGCCGGAGGTGCGCTGCCTCGCCCCGTGGGGTCGCAGCTCTCGCGATGGCGACGCTCGGGCGCCAGAGGTTCATGAGTATCCGGTCGGCGGCGCTGACGTACAGCACCGGCCGGCGGACCGCGAAGACTCGTGGTGGCACGCCGAATGCGTTGCGGTTGGCAATCGTCGCCGCGATGCCGGATCGCCTCCGGCGGGCAGTCGCCGTGATCCGGCTGCACCCACTCCCCGCCGAGCGTGTCCGTCCGTGATGCGGAGTCCGGCGCCGCGCCAGGCGCGGAGTAGCCTGCCACCGGGTGAGACCGCACGACCGCAGGGTGCGCATCGTGTAGAAGGCGACGCAGCCCGAACGGGAGGAGATGTCCGTGCGCAGTGACGACGACAGCTGGGATATCACCGAAAGCGTCGGCGCTACCGCCATCGGTGTGGCCGCGATGCGGGCGGCCGAGACCAGGCGCCCCGATGCGCTGTTCCGTGATCCCTACGCCGCGCGTCTGGTCGAGGCCGCCGGTTCGGGCTGGAGCCACATCATGCGCGCTCAGGTCGCGGCGACATCGGCCGGTGCGGATCCCGCCGGCGAGGGCGAGCCTGCCTACAGCTCGCTGGCCGCGATGCTCATCGCTCGCACGGTCTACTTCGACGAGTACTTCGCTGCCGCCTCGGCCGCCGGCATCCGGCAGGTCGTGATCCTCGCGAGCGGACTCGATGCCCGTGCGTATCGGCTCGAATGGCCCTCCGGCACTGTGGTTTTCGAGATCGACCAGCCGAAGGTGCTGGAGTTCAAGAACTCCGTTCTCGCCGATGAGCAGCCCGCCGTCGACCGGCGCGCGATCGGCGTGGATCTGCGCCAGGATTGGCCGAAGGAGCTGTGGGACAACGGTTTCGATCCCACCGCACCGACCGCCTGGCTGGCGGAGGGATTGCTGCGCTACCTGCCCGGCGAGGCACAGGACCGGCTGTTCGGCGATATCGCGGCGCTCAGCGCGCCCGGCAGCCGGATCGCCCTGAACATCGGGCGCGGGCGACGCGAGGATTCGCCCGCACTGCAAGCGATGCGGGAGCGTCGCAAGCGACTGCTCGCCGAGGCCGGGATCACGCTGAACCTCGAAGAACTCTGGTACCCGTGGGAGGGCCGTACCGACCCGCGCGACTGGTTCACCGCGCACGGCTGGGCCGTGACGGCCGGCGATCCGGTCGCCGTCCTGTCCGACCACGGCCGCGAGCAGCCCGAGGCCGCTCGCGCCGAACTGAACCGCCACATTCTGATGACCGCCACACGAGGAGACGAGAACCGATGAGCCAAGCCACCAACGAGGGCGCGCTGTGGGGTGGGCGTTTCGCCTCCGGCCCCGCCGCGGCCATGGCGGCGCTGAGCAAATCGACCCATTTCGACTGGGCGCTGGCGCCCTACGACATTCGCGCGTCCAAGGCCCACGCTCGTGTGCTGCACAAGGCCGGACTGCTGTCGGAGGCCGATCTGGCGGGCATGCTGGACGGACTCGACCGGCTCGCGGCCGATGTCGCCTCCGGCGCCTTCACTCCGGCCGAATCCGATGAGGATGTGCACGGCGCGCTCGAGCGTGGTCTGATCGATCGGGTCGGCGCCGAACTCGGCGGCCGGTTGCGCGCGGGGCGCTCCCGCAACGATCAGGTGGCCACCCTGTTCCGCATGTGGCTGCGTGATGCGGTGCGCCGCATCGCCTTCGGCGTGCTCGAGGTCGTCGACGCCCTGGTCGAGCAGGCCGCCGCGCATCCGGATGCGGTGATGCCCGGCAAGACCCACCTGCAGGCGGCCCAGCCGGTGTTGCTGGCTCACCAGCTGCTCGCCCATGCGCACCCGCTGCTGCGCGACGTCGACCGGCTCCGCGATTTCGACAAGCGCGCGGCGATTTCCCCGTACGGTTCGGGCGCGCTGGCCGGATCGTCGCTGGGGCTCGATCCCGAGGCCATCGCCGCCGACCTGGATTTCGATGCGGCTGCGGCCAATTCGATCGATGCGACCTCCGCGCGCGACTTCGCCGCCGAGGCCGCCTTCGTCCTCGCGATGATCGCGGTCGATCTGTCACGCATGGCGGAGGAGATCATCATCTGGAGCACACCGGAATTCGGCTACATCACCCTCGCCGATGCCTGGTCCACCGGATCGTCGATCATGCCGCAGAAGAAGAATCCCGACGTGTCGGAGCTGACCCGTGGTAAGGCCGGGCGCCTGATCGGCAACCTCACCGGCCTGCTCGCCACTCTCAAGGCGCAACCGCTGGCCTACAACCGGGACCTGCAGGAGGACAAGGAGCCGCTGTTCGATTCGGTGGCGCAGCTGGAACTTCTGCTGCCCGCCATCGCCGGTCTCGTGTCCACCCTGACCTTCCATACCGAGCGGATGGCCGAACTGGCGCCCGCCGGGTACACCCTGGCCACCGATATCGCGGAATGGCTGGTGCGCCAAGGCGTTCCGTTCCGCGTGGCGCACGAGGCGGCCGGTGCGTGCGTGCGCGCCGCCGAGGCCCGGGGCGTCGGCCTGGACGAGCTCACCGATGCCGAGTTCGCCGCCGTGGATCCGGCGTTGACGCCGCAGGTACGCGAGGTGCTCACGGTGCAGGGGTCCATCGCCTCCCGCAACTCCCGCGGTGGCACCGCCGGGGTGCGGGTCGCCGAACAGCTGGGTGAGGTCCGCGGCACCGCCGCCGAAGCCCGAACCTGGCTGAGCTGAGCGGCTGAGCGGGTGGTTGTCCGCGCTTCGGTCACCGCGCCCGATATCGTGCGCGCATGATGTTCGTCTTTCTCGGATTGGCCATCGTGACCGAGGTCTCGGCGACGGTGTCGCTGAAGCTGTCCGAGGGGTTCACCAAGCTGGTGCCCTCCCTCGTCGTGGTGGTCGGCTACGTGGCGGCGTTCATCTTCCTGTCGCAGGCGCTGAAGCGGGGGATGTCGGTCGGTGTCGCCTACGGGGTGTGGTCGGCGATCGGGGTGGCGCTGGTCGCCACGATCGGCGTGTTGTTTCTCGACGAGCCGCTGTCCGCGGTGCAGATCGGCGGCATCGCGCTGCTGATCGCCGGGGTGCTGGCGCTGGAGCTGGGCGGCGCGCACTGACGCGCGCTCAGTCCTGAACGCGCACAGCGTATTCCGCCCGCTCGAGCGCGTCGAGAACATCGTCGCGATGGGCGGGGCCGCGGGTCTCGAGGGTCAGCTGCACCTCCACCTCGTCGATGGCCAGAGCGGCGGGGGTACGCGAATGCACCACGTCGAGCACATTCGCGCCGGTGCCGGCGACGGCATCGAGTAACCGGCTCAGACTGCCCGGCCGATCCGAAATGGTGATCCGCACGGCGAGGTAGCGCCCGCCGGTGCTGAGCCCGTGGCCGATGATGCGAGTCAGCAGGATCGGATCCACGTTGCCGCCGGAGATGATCGCGCAGACCGGTCCGCGCAGGCGCAGTTCCTCGGCGGGCAGGCTCAGCAGCGCCGCGACCGCCGCCGCGCCCGCCGGTTCCACGACGAGTTTCGCCCGTTCCAGGCACAGCAGCACGGCCGCCGAGAGCGCGTCCTCGCCCACGGTGACGATCGTCGGCTGATGGGCGATGACATGGGCGAACGGCACCTCACCGGGTCGCCCGACGGCGATGCCGTCGGCGATGGTCGACATACGCTGCAGGGCAACGGGTTCCCCGGAACGCAGCGAATCGGGCCAGGCTGCCGCCAGCGCCGCCTGCACCCCGATCACCCGCACCTGCGGTGCGACCGGGTGCAGGGCCGCGGCGACCCCCGCGAGCAGTCCGCCACCCCCGGTCGGCACCAGTACGGTCCCGACTTCCGGAAACTGTTCCAGCAGTTCCGATCCGACGCTCGCCTGGCCCGCGACGATATCCGGATGGTCGAAGGGATGGATCAGCGTCGCCCCACTGCGATCGGCGAATTCCTGGGCCGCGAGCAGCGCCTCGTCGACCGTCTCGCCCACCTGATGAACGGTGGCGCCGTAGGCGCGGGTGGCGACGAGTTTGGGCAGAGGCGCTCCCACCGGCATGAACACCGTCGAGGCGATGCCCAAAGTCGTTGCGGCCCAAGCGACTCCCTGTGCATGATTGCCGGCGCTCGCGGCTACCACCCCGTGGGTGCGTTCTGCCGGGGCGAGATTCGCGATCCGGAAGTACGCGCCGCGTGGCTTGAACGACCCCGTCCGCTGCAAATTCTCGCATTTGAGCCGCACATCGGCGCCGGTCCGCTCGGACAGCACCCGCGAGGCGATCACCGGGGTGCGGCGGATGACGGGCGCCAGCATCTCCCGGGCCGCGCTGATGCGATCGAATCCGATCAGCTCCATGCGGCCATGCTGCCAGACACCTGCGGTGAATCCTCCCAGCCGGGCGCGCGGTGGCGGGTGTGAGCCGGCCCGCAAAATCCGCACGATGCGGGGTAATTGAACCCACACCGCTGAATGCGCTTTTGAAAGGCGGAATTAAGTAACCTGGGGGAATGCAGTTGTCGCGTTTCACCGATCTGGGGCTGCGGGCGATGATGCGGCTCGCGGTGAGCAGCGGCGTCGAGGAGCGGGTTACCGCGAAGCTGATCGCCCGGCAGGTCAACGCCTCCGAGCACTACGTCGCCAAGGCCGTCACCAAACTCTCCGAACTGGGCCTGGTGGCCTCGCAGCGCGGCCGCGCCGGTGGCATCTTCCTCACCGACGCCGGTCGCACCGCCACCGTCGGGCAGATCGTGCGCGGCCTCGAGGGAGCGGCCGAGGTCGTCGACTGTGTGGGCGAGCACCCCTGCCCGATGGCCGGGGCGTGTCGCCTGCGGCGGATCCTGGCGGAGGCGCAGGAGTCGTTCTATCGAGAACTCGACCGTTATACCCTCAGCGATCTGGTCGATCAGCGCACCCAGCAATTACTGCATCTGTCGGCCTCGCCGAAATTGCCGTTCGGCGGTTTCGCAGCCGATATTCCCGCCGTGTCCTGACGTTATTTTCCCTTCGTAATACACTGTGCGCCAACATCTTCGGTGTCACAGCACATTTCTCCGTATTCGAACGAAAATGTGGCGCGGACAACATAATCCGCACCCGGGACCGTAATTGAACACACGGGCTCGGAAATGGATTCGAGGCGCCCGAGATGGTTACTGTGGAATTCGCCCGGTGATGCACCGGAATTATTGCTCGAAGAGGAGTTTCACCATGACGACCGCGTCGACATCGGCACTGGACACCATCGCCGAACTGGAACCGCATCACGCCGAGATCGTGCGGGCGACCCTGCCGGTGATCGGGGCGCGGATCGACGACATCACCGCCGAGTTCTATCGGCGTCTCTTCGCGGCACACCCCGATCTGCTGCGCAACGTCTTCAATCGCGGCAACCAGGCCCAGGGCGAGCAGCAGCGCGCGCTGGCCGCCTCGATCGCCACGTTCGCCACCCACCTCGTCGATCCGAACCTGCCGCATCCGCGCCAGCTGCTGGCTCGTATCGGGCACAAGCACGCCTCGCTCGGGGTGGTCCCCGACCAGTATCCGATCGTGCACGAGCATCTGTTCGCGGCGATCGTGCACGTGCTGGGCGAGGCGGTGACCGCCGAGGTCGCGGCCGCCTGGGACCGGGTCTACTGGCTGATGGCCGACACCCTGATGGGATTCGAGAACGAGCTGTACTCGGGCGCCGGTGTCGAACCGGGCGCGGTCTTCCGTGAGGTCCGGGTGGTGCAGCGCGTCGAGGACCCCGCCGAGACCGTCACCTTCGTCGTGGAATCCGCCGACGCGGCCGCGCCGCTTCCCGACTTCGTTCCGGGACAATATGTTTCGGTCGGCGCAGATCTGCCCGACGGCGCCCGGCAGTTGCGCCAGTACAGCCTTGTCAACGCTCCCGGCGCGGGCCTGCTGGCCTTCGCGGTGCGCCGTGTCACCGCCGCCGGCGACCGCCCCGAGGGTGAGGTGTCGTCGTGGCTGCACACCGACGTCGAGGTGGGCGACCGGCTGCAGATCACGCTGCCGTTCGGCGATCTGACCATCGACACCGCCGCGCGGACGCCGCTGGTGCTCATCTCGGCCGGTATCGGCGTCACCCCGATGGTCGGAATCCTGGAATATCTCGCGGCCGCCGGGTCGCCGCGCCGCGTGCTGGCGCTGCACGCCGACCGCGCCGCGTCCACGCACCCGCTGCGCGGCACCCAGGCCGATCTGGTCGCCGGTCTACCGGATGCCGAGCTGCACGTCTGGTACGAGGAGCCCACCGCCGGTGCGCACGCGGGCCTGCTGTCGCTGGCCGGCATCGACCTGCCCGGGGACGCCGACATCTATCTGTGCGGCGGCACCGGTTTCCTGCAGGCGGCACGGGCCCAGCTGAAGGCGGCCGGTGTGTCCGACGAACGGGTCCACTTCGAACTGTTCGCCCCCAACGACTGGCTGCTGGATCTCTGAGCGGCCTCAGCGGCCGGCGCGCGCCGCGGCGAGCACTCCGTGCAACCAGGGCGTGAAATCCGCTGGGGCGGAGGCGATATCGGCCTCCAGTCGATCGGGCTCCGCCCAGCGCACCGCGGCCACCTCGGCCGGGTCGGGATGGTCCGGCACGCCGGAGAACTCGCCGATCAGCACATGATCCCACTCGTCCTCGACCCGCCCGGTCGCCGGATCGTCGGCCCGATAGCGATAGACGCCGACCTCGCGCAGTTCCGCGCTCACCCGCAGTTCCTCGCCCAGCCGGACCGCGGCGGCCTCGGCGAGGGACTGGCCCGGCGCCGGATGTCCGCAGCAGGTGTTGGACCAGCGCAGCGGGAACCGGGTCTTGACCGCGGCCCGCTGCTGGAGCAGCACCCGGCCGTCCGGCCCGAACAGCAGCACCGAGAATGCGCGGTGCAGCCGACCGGGCGCGGTGTGGGCATCGGACACCGGGCAGATTCCGGTCGCGCGGCCCTGCTCGTCGACCAGTTCGACGGGCAGGGACTCGCGGTCGACCGTGCTGTCGGTGGAGGTGATGTGGGTGCCGGTCACGGTCCCACCTTATCGGCGGCTGTCACCAGGTGAAGGAACCTGCCCTCGCGATATGCGATCGGCGACGCCGGTGCCGCCGCAGCCGGCCCGGGCCTCCGCCGGCCGGTCGCCGGGGCCGAAATCGCTGGGGAAGCCCGCGCGGCGATCGGCCCGGGCGATGGCCGAAATCGCCGGCGCGGTGAATTCCCCTCCGCAGGAGAGGCCTTCGGGCAGCATCGCGGCCAGGTCGCCTACCGGCCGGGGCACGGTCGGCGATGCGGGACCGTATTCGCGAAAACGTGGCGCCGCCTGCCGCATCCGCACCCCGTCCGTGCGCAACCTGTGATCGCGGATGGGACCGATCACACCAGGCCCGCAGTAGGCTGTCGATGTGGCAGGCTCGACCCGCACGCAGGGGGCGTGAAGGTGTGAGCGCAGGGCGCAAGGGCTGGGAGTGGTTGTGAAATTCGATACGAGAACCCTGACGGGACCGGCGCGACGGTTGATGGCGACCGCGCAGAACGGTCTCGAGGTCATCCGTTTCGGCGGCCTCGCCCACGATGTGGAGTCCTCGCCCTTCGAGGTCACCGAGCGCAAGCGGATGTACCGGCTGCGCCACTACTTCCCGGACGACCCGTCCGCCGACCGGCCCGTCGCGCTGCTGGTGCCGCCGCTGATGGTCAACGCCGACATCTACGACGTCAACGCCGAGGGCGGCGCTGTCGGTATCCTGCATCGCGCCGGAATCGATTGCTGGGTACTGGATTTCGGCTCGCCCGCCACGGAGGAAGGTGGCTGGCAGCGCGATCTGGCCGACCACGTCCTCGCCCTGTCGAGCGCGATCGACACGGTCAACGAACTGACCGGCCGCGGCGTGCACCTGATGGGGTACTCGCAGGGCGGCATGTTCGCCTACCAGGCCACCGCCTTCCGCTACGGCAAGGGCGTACAGAGCATCGTCACCTTCGGCAGCCCGGTCGACATCGTCGCGGGACTGCCGTTCGGACTGCCCTACGGGCTGGTGTCGGAGGTGGCCGATTTCGTCGCCGACCACGTCCTCACCCGGTTGCCGATCACCGATGCCATGGTGCGCGTCGGTTTCCAGTTGCTCGATCCGGTGAAGACGGCCAAGGCTCGTATCGACTTCCTGCGCCAGCTGCACGACCGAGAGGCGTTGCTGCCCAAGGAACGTCAGCGCCGCTTCCTCGAACATGACGGCTGGGTGGGCTATTCCGGACCGGCGGCGGCCGATCTGCTCAAACAGTTCGTCGCGCACAACCGAATGATGTCCGGTGGCTTCGTCATTCGCGATCAGCCGATCTCGCTGGCCGAAGTCAAATGCCCCATCCTCGCCTTCGTCGGCGAGGTCGACGATATCGGCCAGCCGGCCGCGGTGCGCGGCATCGTGCGTGCGGCGCCCAATGCCGAGGTCTACGAGGCCACGCTGGTGGCCGGGCATTTCGGCCTGGTGGCGGGCAGTACCGCCACCAACCAGACCTGGCCGCTGGTGCGCGACTGGGTGAACTGGCTGGGCGGGAACGCCGACCTGCCCGAACAGATCGCGCCCATGCACGAGCACGTCGCCGCCGACCGCCAGACCACCGCGGCCACCCGGGTCGTGCACACGGCGGCCACCCTGGCCGAGGCCGGCGCCGGAATCGGCGCGGCGTTCGGCAGCCTGGCCGGAAACGCGCTGCGCGGATCCAAGGAGCTGACGGGGGAGGCCGCCCGTGCGCTGCCCCGGCTGACCCGGCTCGGCATGATCCAGCCGCACACCCGGATCTCGCTGGGCCGCCTGCTCGCCGAACAACAGCGCAGCGCGCCGATGCGCGAGCTGTTCCTCTTCGACGACCGGGTGCACACCCACGCCGCGGTCGGCGCCCGCATCGACAACGTGGTGCGCGGGCTGATCTCGGCGGGCGTACGCCCCGGCACCCGAGTCGGGGTGCTGATGGAAACCCGCCCGAGCGCGCTGGCCTCGGTCGCGGCACTCTCGCGGATCGGGGCGGTGGCGGTGCTACTGGCGCCCGGCGGCGAGACCGCGCGGGCGGTC
>NZ_BDBF01000031.1 GCF_001612845.1 Nocardia elegans NBRC 108235
CGGCACCACCCGCACCACCGGCTCCTGCCCCAGCGGCTCCGGCGCCCGCACTGGCCCAGTCGAATCCAGCCGTGCGTCCTACCGCGGCCAGTAGCGGCCTGCCCGAGGTCAAGACGCTGGCTGTGCTCGGCGGCGTGATCGCCATGGCGCTGGCCGCGGCCGGCTCCGGCGCGGTGAGTTTCCAGAGCGCCTCCGCCGCGCAGGCGCGCGTCGACGCCGCACGCGCGGAATTCTTCGGACCGAGGGCCTGAGGGGGCGCGAGATGACCGAGAGCCGGATTCGGACGGGCCGCTCCTACCGCCGCGTCGCCGCCGCCGTCGACGCGGTGTGCGCGGTCGCCGCCGATTTCGACGCCACCACGTTGGAGGAGGTGGTCCTCGCGATCTCCGCCGAACGCGGCCGCCTGATCGAAATCGCCGACGCCCAGCTCGGACCGGGTGTGTGCGGTCAGCGCCGCAGCTATCCGGACAAGGACGTGATCGTGCTGGCCGCCGCCCTGCCCAGCCGCGACCACACCCTCGCGCACGAACTGGGCCACGTGGTCTTCGACCACCCGGGTGAACCGGCCGCCGAGGTGACGCTCGAGGCCAGCGACGATCTGATCGCCTACATGCTGTCCCAGCGCGCGCATCAGCGGATCGTCGACGATGGGCAGGACGAACAGTACGAGTGGGAGGCCGAGACCTTCGCCGGCATGCTGATGACCCGCCTGCGCGTCTTCAACAACCGCGGCGCCGGTGTCTCGGTGCTCCGATTCGACGAGGCTCTCGGATGACCGAGGGGACCGGAGGCGGCAGCGTGCGTAACCACGGAGGGCCCTTCGGTCGTCCGCAGAAGACTCGGATGACCGAGGGGCCCGGAGGCGGCAGCGTGCGTAACCACGGAGGGCCCCTCGGACATCCGACGACAGGCACGGGGTAGAAACATGACGTTCTGGTTGACTGCGCTGTTGGTGTGGATGGCGGCCGGCGCCCGCATCGGTCGTGTCCTGGTGAAGCCCGCGACCACGGCCCGGGTGGCGATCGTGATCGCGGTCGCGGCGGTGGCCGCCGCGGCCACCCTCGGCATCCCGGAGATCGGGGTCGCGGTGGATCACGCACTGCCGCACGGGATCAACGGCCAGGCCCTGGCCGACCGGCTGGTGGCGGCGACCTGGCTGCTGTTCGCGGTGGCGACGTCGGTGGTCGCGGCCGCCGCCTGGCCGGTGGTCTCGCGCCGAAATCTTCGTCAAATCGCCTGGCTGGTCTACGGTTTCGGCGCGCTCGTCATCGCGGCCACCATCGGGTGGTCGATTCTGTTCGGCTGGGTCATGACCTTGCTCGGCTGCGTCTTCGTCGCCGTGACCGGCCTGCGCAATCTGGACTGGACGGCGCTGGGCCGCGGTATCGCGCTCTACACCGCCGGCACGGTGGTGGCGGGAGTCCTTGCCGCGCTGTCGATTCGGCGCCTGGCGATCGGCGAACAACCCGCGCGCCCCGGCGATCCGGGCTGGTTCTGGCCGACCTGGCAGCTCGCGAGTCTGCTGATCGCGGTCGGTGCGGTGTGGATCGTGATCGAGCTCTGGGTGCGGGCGCGCCTGCTGCTGCGCCAGATTCGGACCCTGCATCGCACCATGATCAAGCGCTTCCCCGAGGTGGTGGCGCACGAGCAGACGGTATCGGCCACTCAGCTCAAGGCTTCCGATCAGGTCGCGCAGATCATGGACGCGCTGTATCTGCAGACCGGCGGCGGTATGGAACTGGCGGCGGCCGGGGTACCCGCGCGTTCGGTCACCGAACGTGCCGAGCGGGTCGCCCGCTGGGCCCGCAATCCGCTCGGTGACGAGATCGTCGACGCCCGCTGGATCGCACCGCCGGAGGGATTGAGCCCGCGCGGCTGGGTGCAGGCGATCGCCCGAGCCTTCGAGCGCACCGCGACAGAACGGAAACCTTCCGAGCCGAGACCGGCAGTCGCGTAACGCTGGCGATCGAGTGGGCGCCGAAGGTGCGAGTCAATTCGATGCTCGTCGGCATGGTCGGCACGCTGGCGCCACGGTGTCGCAGAGGACGGCGGCGCGCGCTGGCAGCCATCCGAATTGGCGCCTGTGGTGCGTGAGTTGATCGCAAGGCAACCGATCCCGAGCCGGTGTACGGCCTTATCGCGGCAATGACACGCCTGCCGGGTCGCGCGGCGTCCTTCCCGCCGCCGCGATCCGCACGGTCGACGATTCCGCGTGCCGTGGCGCGACGAGCATTCGGGCTCAACCGATCTCGCTGCGCGAGCGAACTGTCTGAAGTTAGGATGTGCCGCATCGCGAGGTCCGGGCGATGGGTTGTAGCGACCGGGTAGAGATCTGCGCTGAGAACTCGAGGGAAGGCGAGCGCATGACCATGGGGCGGGTAGCGCGCGTTGTTGCGGTCGCCGGAATGTTCTGTAGTTGTGCGGTTCTCGGCCCCCAGGTAGCCGCCGCTCACCCAGCTCACCCCAATCCGGCTCGGCCGAATCCGGGTCAGCCGAATCCGGGTCAGCCCCATCCAGGTCAGCCGAATCCGGGTCAGCCGAATCCAGGTCAGCCGAATCCAGGTCACGCCCAACCATTTCATCCGCCCGCATCTCAGCCGAACGCCGCAACGGAGCAGGGCTCCGCAGATTCCCGGCCGACCGGTCCCGGTGCCGAAGCGCGGCAGCAACCGGGCACGGCCGCACCGGGTGCGGCGGGGCCTACTCCGTTAGACGATAACCAGAACCACGGCAATCTCGACGCCCCGGGACGCGCTACGACCTCTTCGGCGCCGGCTCCCGCAGGGTTGTCAGGACCGGCGGCCCCTGGTTCCCTCCTGGCCTTGCTGACCGGAACGGGCCCTGCCGCAACGGCTTCCGAATCGGCTATTGTGATCGACCCCGGGCCACCGGTCACCGGACCGGCCGCGATCAGGGCCGCTGCCGCGAGGTCGCCGCTGCTGATTCTTTCATTGCCGCACCGTGTTCGGCGGCGCACGGTTCCCGCGCGACCGACGCTGGTACTCCCGACGTTGCCGCGGGTCCCCGCCGATCCCCTGCCTCCGGTCGACGTCGCCACCCCACCCGTGCCGGCTGCGGTCCCGATCGCACCGACCCCCGCGCCGTCGGCGTCGGCCGCGGCTCCGGCGCCCGCGCCGGCCCAGCCGAATCCCGCCGGCGACCAGATCGTGGCCATTGGCAAACCGCCGGAGGTCGAGATGCCAGCGGTCGCCGGCAGTGTGATCGCCATGGCGCTCGCCGCAGTCGGCTCCGGTGCGATGAGCTTTCGCAGTGCCTCGGCGGCGCAGGCACGCCTCGACGCCGCACGCGCGGAATTCTTCGGACCGAGGGCCTGAGGGGGCGCGGAATGATCGAGAGCCGGACTATTCAGACAGGCCGCTCGTATCGCCGCGTCGCCGTCGCCGTCGACGCCGTGTGCGCGGTCGCCGCCGATTTCGACGCCACCACCCTGGAGGAGGTGGTCCTCGCGATCTCCGCCGAACGCGGCCGTCCGATCGAAATCACCAATGCCCAGCTGGGGCCGGGTGTGTGCGGTCAGCGCCGGAGCTACCCGGACAGGGATGTGATCGTGCTGGCCGCCGCCCTGCCCAGTCGCGACCACACCCTCGCTCACGAACTGGGACATGTGGTCTTCGACCATCCCGGTGAACCGACCGCCGAGGTCATGCTCGAGGCCGGCGACGATCTGATCGCCTACATGCTGTCCCAGCGCGCGCATCAGCAGATCGTCGACGACGGTCGGAACCAGCAGTACGAGTGGGAGGCCGAAACCTTCGCCGGCATGTTGACGACCCGCCTACGCGTATTCGACAACCGTGGTTCCGGCGTCTCGGTGCTCCGATTCGACGAGGCACTCGGATGACGGTGCATGCCGGTCATCCGACGAAAGGGAAGGGTTGGTGATGATCTTCTCGTTGACGGCCCTGCTGGTGTGGATGGCGGCCGGTTCCCGTATCGGCCGCGTCCTGGTGAAGCCCCCGACCACGGCCCGGATGGCGATCGTGATCGCGGTCGCGGCGGTGGGCGCCGCGGCCACGCTCGGCGTTCCGGAAACCGCGGTCGCGGTGGACCAATCACGGCCGCAAGGAATCAACGGTCAGGCTCTGGCCGACCGGCTGGTGGCGGCGACCTGGCTGTTGTTCGCGGTGGCCACCTCGGTGGTGGCGGTCGCCGCCTGGCCCGTGGTCTCGCGTCGAAATCTGCGTCAAATCGCCTGGGCGGTATATGGTTTCGGCGCGCTCCTCATCGCCGCCACCATCGTTTGGTCGATCCTGTTCGGCTGGGCCATGACGCTGCTCGGATGTGCCTTCATCGCGGTGACGGGTCTGCGCAATCTGGACTGGACGGCGTTGGGGCGCGGCATCGCGCTCTACACCACGGGCACCATGGCTACGGGAGTGCTTGCCGCACTATCGATCCGGCGGCTGACGGTCGGTGCACAACCGGTGCCTCCCGGCGAGCCGGGGTGGTTCTGGCCAGGTTGGCAGCTCGCGAGTCTGCTCATCGCGGGCGGCGCGGTATGGATCGTGATCGAGCGGTGGATGCGGGCGCGGCTGCTGCTGCGACAGATCCGAGCCCTGCACCGGACCATGATCAAACGTTTTCCCGAGGTGGTGGCGCACGAGCAGACTGTGTCGGTCACCGAGCTCAAGGCGTCCGACCAGGTCGCTCAGATCATGGACGCACTATATCTGCAGACTGGCGGCGGTATGGAGCTGGCGGCGGCGGGGGTGCCCGCGCGTTCGGTCACCGAACGCGCGCAACGCGTGGCCCGCTGGGCCCGCGATCCGCTCTGTGACGAGATCGTCGATGCCCGGTGGATCGCACCGCCGGAGGGGCTGAGCCCGCGCGGCTGGGTGCAGGCGATCGCTCGCGCTTTCGAGCACACCGCTACAGAACGGAAATCTGCGATCGCGCAGGCAGATTGAGCCTTATCCGGCGCGAAGGGGTAATGCCGGCGCCGATACCGGGCGCGAACGGTGCTGTCGGCGCGGCGACGGATTGGGCGGGCGGTCCGATCGCACAGCGCAGACCGAAGCGTCACCGCTTCGGTCGCATGTCACAAGACAACCATGTCACAAGACAACACAGTGCGGTTCCGAGTGCCGCACTGTGTTGCCTTGTCCGACTTGCTATTCCGTGCCGTCCGGTGGAACCTCGGGCAGACCTTCACTCGCCCGGAGCTTTTCGGCCATCGAGGTCAGGAGGTTCTGCGACTCTTCGGAGAGATCGAACGCCCTGCTCGACAGCCGACGCAGTCCATAGCCCTGCAGCTGGGACAGCAACTCCAGATCATGGTCGATCTTGGCGGCATAGATGTCGTTGAAGAAGTAGTCCGGTTTGACCTTGAAGAACTTTGCCAGTGCGGCAACCGTCTCATCTGAGGGGTTCGTCCGCTGACCCGACCGCAACTGCGAGAGATACGGTTTCGAGATCGGATGCCCGGAGGCGGTGAGCGCTGCCGCCACCTCGGCATTGGTGTGCGGCTTACGCCCCGGGGGATGCACGGTTTCGAACAGCTTGTTCAGCCGCGCCGCGAAATCAGCCATTGTGAGCCGCCCAATTCCCTTCGCTGTACTAACAGTCGTTATCTCGGATACGTATCATTGATATTAGCGGCTGAGTAACTGAAAACCTACGCCTGATTCAGGATTTCCTTGAAGCTTCCAGGTCGGCCGTCCGGGAACTGTTCAGCGTCGGCGCGTTTGCGGGGCACCGCACCCTCACTGGTCGAGGGGCAGTACGCTCCGGTTCTGGCCCGTCGAACGAGTCTCGTTCAACGGGCCATTGATAACCGGAAGATAGCTGACATCTCATCCTTTTGTCTGTATCGCAGTTTGTGTGGCGTACGACACGTCTCGGACCTGTGAGGATGAACGTTCAACTACGGATGAAATCTGTTCGGTATTACAACCGCTCGATGATTGTTCCGGTCGCAAGTGCGCCACCGGCGCACATGAGGACCATTGCGATCGACTTGTCGGAGCGTTCCAGCTCGTGCAGGGCGGTGGTGATCAACCGCGAGCCGGTGCTGCCGACCGGATGTCCGATCGCGATCGCGCCGCCGTTCACGTTGACCCGGTCCATATCCGGCTTGTGCACCGACGCCCACGACAGCGGGACCGAGGCGAAGGCCTCGTTGATTTCGAAGAGGTCGATATCGGCGATGCTCATGCCCGACTTCTCCAGCAGCCGCGTCGTCGCCTGCACCGGGCCGTCCAGGTGGAACTCCGGCTCGGCGCCGACGAGGCACTGGGTGACGATGCGCGCCCGCGGCTTCAGTCCGGCACGCGCGGCGGCCTGTTCGTCCATGAGCAGCACCGCGGCGGCACCGTCGGAGATCTGCGACGAGGTACCGGCGGTGTGAATTCCGCCCTCCAGCACCGGCTTCAGCTTCGCCAGGCTCTCCCGGGTGGTCTCGCGCAGTCCCTGGTCGCGGTTGACGTCGAGCGTCTCGCCGGTGAGGGTGCCCTCCTTGTCGACCTGCGGCGCGCCGGCGATGGTCAGCACCTCGCGATCGAAGCGCCCCTCCGCCCAGGCCTGCGCGGCCAAACGCTGTGAGCGCACGCCGAATTCGTCGATATCGTCGCGGGTGATGCCGCGCCGCTTGGCGATTCGCTCGGCCGCCTCGAACTGGTTGGGCATATCGATGTCCCAGCTCGCCGGGCGGCGGGGCCCGGCGTTCTCACCCACGTTCGCGCCCAGCGGGACGTGGCTCATGGATTCGACGCCGCAGGCGACGCCGATGTCGATCGCGCCCTGGGCGATCTGCCCGGCGATCAGGTGGTTGGCCTGCTGGGCGGACCCGCACTGGCAGTCGACCGTGGTCGCGCCCACCTGCCAGGGGAGTCCGGCGTGCAGCCACGCGGTGCGGGTGACGTTGTTGCCCTGCTCGCCGACCTGCATGACGCAGCCGCCGATGACCTGTTCGACCAATGCCGGATCGAGCTGTGCGCGCTCGAGGACGCCGCGCTGCGCGGCGCCGAGCACCTCGGCGGCGTGCAGGCCGGCCAGCCAGCCGTTGCGTTTGCCGATCGGGGTGCGCGCGGCCTCGACGATGACGGGGGTGCCCATAACTTCAACCTTTCGAACAGGATCCGTATCAGCACAGAAACTGGAACAAGTTCTGTGGATGTACTGAGGGCGGACTATGGCTTCTTTACTACTGATACCACCTATGCTGCAATGAAGGTAGAACGTGTTTCAGTTAGTCGAAGGAGACAACTGGTGGTTGACACCCATGTAGCTCCGAACCTCCCCGAGGGGTTCGACGCCACAGATCCCGATATGTGGGCCCGCGGCATTCCCGTCGAAGAGTTCGCGGAGCTGCGCCGGGCCGCGCCGATCTGGTGGAACCCGCAGTCTCCGGAGGTCGGAGGGTTCCACGACGACGGCTTCTGGGTCGTGTCCAAGCACGCTGATGTCAAGGAGGTCTCGCGGCGCGACGATTTCTCCACCTACGAGAACACCGCGATTCCCCGCTTCAACGACGACATCCCGCGCGAGGCCATCGAGCTGCAGCGCCACATCCTGATCAACAAGGATGCGCCCGAACACACCAAACTGCGCAAGCTGATTTCCAAGGGGTTCACCCCGCGCGCGATCAACGGCCTGCGCGCGGAGCTGTCCGCCCGCGCCAAATCGATCGTCGACGCGGCCGCGGCCAGCGGCGCCGGCGACTTCGTCACCCAGGTGGCCTGTGAGCTGCCGCTGCAGGCGATCGCCGAACTGATCGGCGTCCCGCAGGAAGACCGGATGAAGGTCTTCCAGTGGTCCAACGAGATGACCGGCTACGACGATCCGGACAGCGATGCCGACCCGGCCGCCTCGTCGATGGAGATCCTCGGCTACGCCTGGCAGATGGCGGAGGCCCGCAAGGCGGAACCGGCCAACGACATCGTCACCGCTCTGGTCAATGCCGATATCGACGGTGAGGCGCTGACCTCGGAGGAGTTCGGCTTCTTCGTCATCCTGCTGGCGGTCGCCGGAAACGAGACCACCCGCAACGCCATCACCCACGGCATGATCGCGTTCCTGGAGAACCCGGAGCAGTGGGAGCTCTACAAGCGCGAGCGGCCGGCCACCGCCGCCGACGAGATCATCCGCTGGGCCACGCCGGTGAGCTCGTTCCAGCGGACCGCGCTGGTCGACACCGAACTGTCCGGGGTGCAGATCAAGAAGGGCCAGCGTGTCCTGCTGATGTACCGCTCGGCCAATTTCGACGAGGAGGTGTTCGAGAACCCGTACACCTTCGACATCACTCGCGATCCGAATCCGCACCTGTCCTTCGGTGGTACCGGCGCTCACTTCTGCATCGGCGCCAACCTGGCCCGCCTGGAGATCGACCTGATCTTCAATGCCATCGCCGACCACCTGCCCGATATCACCAAGCTCGGCGACCCCAAGCGTCTGACCTCGGGCTGGCTCAACGGCATCAAGGAATTCCAGGTCGACTACAAGACCAAGGCCTGATTCGCACCCTGAAACACGGACAGGGCGGGCACCCGATGGGTGCCCGCCCTGTTGTTCGTGCGGCCCTCGTTTCGTGCCGCGCTGCCTCACTGCTTGCGCATGGTTCCCATCGCGCGATCGGTTTCCCAGAACGCGCGCAGTGCCACGATCTTCCCGGCGTCGTCGACCTTGTAGGTGAAGACGCCCTCGGCGTCGATGACGTGTCCGCCCAGCTGCGTGCGGATCAGCCCGGTGAAGGCCACCTCGCTGCCGCAGGCGAAGGAGTCCCCGAAGAGGAAGTCGATGGATTCGGTGGGGGCGATGGCCTTGTCCCAGAACGCCGCGATGGCTTCGTGGCCGCGGTGGCCCACGCCCTCGGGGTCGAAGACCGAGGGGCCGATCGGATCCTCCACGATGCCGTCGGTGGCGAACAGTGCCAGCCACGCGCCCTTGTCCCGGGCGCGGACCGCGGCCTGTGAGGCCCGTCCGGCGAGGCGTGCCGGATGTTCGGTGGTGGTGGTAGCGGTCATGTCGAACTCCCGGCTCGGCGGTATCGGCGAATTTGCTGATGGAATTGCAAATGTGCTTTCCGCCGGCAATCCGGTCACCCGGAAATGCCGGCGGAATTGCGCGTCACCGTGGTTCCGAGCCCACTACCCACATCGAGAAGTACTGTGATCCGCCACCATAGGCATGGCCGAAGGCTTTTCGAGCACCCTCGACTTGGTAATCGCCGGCCCGGCCCATTACCTGCTTGGCCGCCTCGGCGAAGCGGATCATGCCGGACGCGCCGATCGGATTGGAACTCAACACGCCGCCCGAGGGGTTGACCGGCAGCTTCCCGCCGATCTCGGTCTCGCGCGCGTCGACCAGCTTCCAGCCCTCGCCCTCGGGGGTGAAGCCCAGGTTCTCCAGCCACATCGGCTCGAACCAGGAGAACGGGACGTAGATCTCGGCCGCATCGATCTCCTCGAGCGGATTGGTGATCCCGGCCTGCTTCCACAGTGCGGCCGCGGCGTCCCGTCCGGCCTGCGGATTGACCTGGTCGCGGCCCGAGTAGGCCAGCGGTTCGGTGCGCATGGCCGTGCCGTGCACCCACGCGACCTTCTTACCCGACGCCTCGGCAGCCTTCGCCGACTCCTCGTCGCCGATCACGATCGCGCACGCGCCGTCGGAGGACGGGCACGTCTCGTCGAAACGCACCGGATCCCAGAGCATTTGGGACGCGAGTACCGATTCCATGGTGATATCGGGCTGGCGCAGGTGTGCGAACGGATTCTTCGCGCCGTTGCGGCGATCCTTCACCGCGACCATCGCGCCGATGTGCAGGGGAGCGTTGGCCCGGCGGATGTACGCGCGCACGTGCGGCGCGAAGTATCCGCCCGCACCGGCGCCGACCGGCATCGTGAACGGCACCGGATTCGACAGCGCCCACATGGCATTGGATTCGGACTGCTTCTCCCAGCAGATCGCCAGCACCCGGCGGTACACACCGGCCTGCACGTGGTTGGCGGCCACGACGCCGGTCGAACCGCCGACCGAACCCGCCGTGTGCACGCGCAGCAGCGGTTTTCCGGTGGCGCCCAGGGCGTCCGCCATGAACAGCTCGGGCATCATCGAGCCCTCGAACAGATCCGGCGCCTTACCGACGATCACCGCGTCGATGTCGGCCATCGTCAGATCGGCATCTTCGAGTGCGCGATCGATTGCCTCGCGGCACATACCGGCCATCGAGACATCGGTCCGTTTCGTCACGTGATGGGTTTGTCCCGTGCCGAGTACGGCGGCTTGCTGCGTCATCGTCCTGCCTCCAGGATCGCCACCAAGTTCTGCTGCAACGCCGGACCACTGGTGGCGTGTGCGAGGGCTCGCTCGGCGGTGCCGTTCATGATTTCGTTGGCCGCGTAGCCGATTCGTTCCAGACCTGCGGCGAACATCGGGTTGCCCGCCAGCGCACCACCCGAGGGGTTGATGCGGGTGGACTCGCTCAGCCCGATGGCCTGCTTCAGGATCAGCTGTTCGTGGCTGTAGGTCGCATGCAGTTCGGCGACATCGAATCCGCTCGCGTCCCCGCCGAGCACCGCCTTGGCCGCGGCCGCGGTGGAGGGGGAGGTGGTCAGATCGCGGGCGCCGATCATCGGGGTGTCGATGCGATGCGCCATGCCGGTCAGCCATGCCGGCCGCTCGCACAGCTCGCGGGCCTTGTCGCCGCGGGCCAGCACGATCGCGGCGGCGCCGTCGGTGATCGGCGCGATGTCGTGCTCGCGCAGCGGATTCGCGACATACGGTGCGGCGAGCCGCTTCTCGATCTCGGCGTCGTCGGCGGCCGAGACCGCGGCCATATCGCGTTCGGTCCAGTTCCCGGCGTCGAGTCCGGCCCGGGCCTGCAGTCCGGCCACCGAGACCGCATCCGGCCACAGCGGGGCCACCAGGTACGGATCCATCTGCATCGTCAGCACCTGCCGCAGCGTGCCGGCCGAAGGCTTGCCGAAGCCGTAGACCAGGGCGGTCTCGGCCTGTCCGGAGCGCAGCTTCACCCACGCCTCGTACAGCGCCCAGGCGGCGTCCATTTCGACGTGCGATTCGTTGATCGGCGGCACGGCGCCGATCGAGTCGATCGCGGAGATGAACGAGAAGGCCCGTCCGGCTAGGTAATCGGAGGAACCCGAGCACCAGAAGTCGATATCGGACACGCCGATGCCGAGCTTGTCGTACAGCTGCCGGAAGCACGGGACCAGCATTTCGACACCGTTGGTGGTGCCGTAGGTTTCACGGACATGCGGGGCGTGGGCGAAGCCCACCACCGCGATATCTGTTGCGTTGTCGCTCAAGGTGTTTCGCTCCTAGAGGTGGTGCCGGTAGCTGTCGTAGTCCGCGTCCGGCTCGCCGTTGGGCTCGAAGTGGTCCACGTTCTCCAGCGTGTAACCCCACTCCTCGCGCGGCTTCCACACCGCCTTCACGCGCATACCCATGCGGACTTCGCTGGGATCACAGCCCAGCACCCGGTGCAGCACCGGAATATCGGCGCCGTCGAGCAGTACGTACGCGGTGACGTACGGCGGCTTGATCTTCTGTCCCATGAACGGCACGTTCACGATGCAGAACGTGGTGATGGTGCCGGTGTCGGGCAGGTCGACCATCTCGTCGGTCGGACGGCCGTCGATCGGGTCGGCACCGCGGGGCGGGAAGTACACCTTGCTCTCGGCGTCGGCGCGACCGCCGATCAGGCGACCCTCGGCCAGCGCCTTCAGATACCGCGTCTCGGTGGGCGAGGCGGTGTGCTTGTACCGCAGGTCGATGGGGGTGACGATGCCGGTGACCGGCTCGGCCGCATCGGCATCCGCCGAGGTGGAACCGGCTGGGGCCGAGGAGGTCTCGCCCGGTTCGACACAGGCGATGTCGTGGATGCTGCCACTGCGCTCGGCGGCCCAGCGCACCCGCACGCGCAATCCGCTGTGCACCTCGTCGGGAGACGACACGTCGAGAGCGTGCAGCATCGCGGTATCGGCGCCGTCGAATTTCACCAGCGCCCAGGCGAAGGGGCGGTCGAACGGCTGGCCGGGCAGCGGATCGGCGACCCAGCTCCAGCTCTGCACCGTGCCGACATCGGAGACGTCGACGAAGTCGGTCAGCCGCTGCGCGGTCACCGGATCGAATTCCGCCGGCGGCACGATCACCCGGCCGTCGCTGCCGCGGACGCCGACGATCCGGCCCTCGCGCAGCCCGGTCAGGAACCGGCCGATGGTCGGTCCGACCGATCGGGTGTAGTCGAACTTCATTCGTAGTTCGGCGCTGAGTACCTCGGGTGCGGGTTCCGCTTCCGGACCGCTGCCTTTCGCGATTACGCCGGTCATGGTGTTCCCATTGGTCACGATATCGAGTAGAACAGGTTCTTATTCTGGTGGCAAGGGCTACCTGGAAAGGTGTCCGGCAACGGGCTCGGTGAAACGGGCTGGGCGGAAGGAGTCGACGATGCGGTTCGGATTGCAGCTCGGATATTGGGGTGCGGGGCCGCCGCCCAATGCCGGGGAGTTGGTGGTGGCCGCCGAGGAGGCCGGATTCGATGCGGTGTTCGCCGCCGAGTCCTGGGGTTCGGATGCCTTCACGCCACTGGCCTGGTGGGGTTCGTCCACCCACCGGGTCCGGCTCGGGACGTCGGTGGTGCAGCTGTCCGCTCGCACCCCCACCGCGACCGCGATGGCCGCGCTGACCCTCGATCACCTCAGCGGTGGCCGCCACATCCTGGGGCTGGGCGTCTCCGGCCCGCAGGTGGTGGAGGGCTGGTACGGCCAGCCCTTCGCCAAACCGTTGCAGCGCACCCGCGAGTACGTCGGGATCATCCGCCAGGTGCTGGCCCGGGAGGCGCCGGTGGTGAGTCAGGGCGCGCAGTACCGGCTGCCCTACGACGGGCCGGGCTCGACCGGCCTGGGTAAACCACTCAAGCCGATAACCCACCCGCTACGTGCGGATCTGCCGATCTGGCTCGGCGCCGAGGGGCCCAAGAACGTGGCTCTCACGGCCGAGATCGCCGACGGCTGGCTGGCGATCTACTACACCCCGCGACTCGCCGGAATGTACGACGAATGGCTCGACGAGGGGTTTGCCCGTCCGGGTGCCCGGCGTTCTCGGGAGGACTTCGAGATCGCGGCGAGCTGCCAGGTGATCATCACCGACGACGCCCGCGCCGAGATCGATCGGATCAAGCCGGTGATGGCGCTCTACATCGGCGGCATGGGCGCCGAGGAGCTGAACTTCCACGCCCAGGTCTACCGCCGGATGGGTTACGGCGCCGAGGTCGACGAGATCACCAGGCTGTTCCGCTCCGGCCGCAAGGACGAGGCCGCCGCCGTGATCCCGGACCAGCTGATCCTCGACACCGCCATCATCGGCGACGAGGACCATGTGCGCTCCCAGCTGAAGGTCTGGGAGGCGGCGGGTGTCGGAATGCTCCTGGTGACGGTTCGCGACGTGGCGCAGCTGGACCGCCTCGCCCCCCTTGTTCAGATGTAGAACACGTTCTAGATTCGAGGAGTGACTTCGATGGAGCCGGCGCAGAAGCTGGGACTGTGGAATATCGCTGCCACCGACCCCGATCGGATCGCGGTCGTCGATCCGTCGGGGCGGGAGGTCAGCTACCGGGAGTTGTCCGACCAGGCCGACCGCATCGCAAGAGGCTTGCAGACCAAGGGGTTACAGCCCGGCGATGTGCTGGTGTCGATGGTGCACAACACCACCGATGCGCTCGGCGTGTACTTCGCGGCCTATCAGGCCGGGCTGTACATCGTGGCGGTGAACTGGCATCTGACCGGTCCGGAGATCGCCTACATCCTCGGTGACAGCGAGGCGAAGGTGTTCATCGCCGACGAGCGTTTCGCCGAAGCCGCGACCATCGCCGCCGACGAGGCGAATGTGCCTGCGAGCGCGCGCTATTCGGTCGGCGACATCGCCGGTTTCCAGCCCCTGGCCGAGCTCGGCGCGGGCGAGTCCGGACGCCCCGACGTCCGGACCACCGGTGCGCCGATGCTCTACACCTCGGGAACCACCGGCCGCCCCAAGGGTGTTCGCCGCCCGCTGACCGGCGCCGATCCGGATGTGGTGGGCCCGCAGGCGACCGGCTTCTTCGGACTCTTCGGCATCCAGCCCTTCGATGACCACGTGCACATCTGCGGTTCGCCGCTCTATCACACCGCCGTGCTGAACTTCGCCTCCATCTCGATTCAGCTGGGGCACAAGGTGGTTCTGATGGACAAGTGGGATCCGGAGGAGATGCTGCGGCTGATCGACACCCATCGGGTGACGCACAGCCATATGGTCCCCACTCAGTTCCACCGCCTGCTCGCGCTCCCGGAGGAGGTGCGGGCGCGCTACGACGTCTCCTCGCTGCGGTGCATGATCCACGGCGCCGCACCGTGCCCTCAGGAGACCAAGCGCAGGATGCTGGAGTGGTGGGGCCCGGTCGTCACCGAGTACTACGCGGCCACCGAGGGTGGCGGCACGTCGATCTCGGGCGAGGAGTGGTTGCGCAAGCCGGGTTCGGTCGGCAAGGCCTGGCCGTACGCGGTGGTGAAGGTGCTCGACGAGCAGGGCAACGAGGTCGCGCCCGGCGAGGTCGGCCAGGTGTACATGAAGATGGGCGGCTCCAACTTCGAGTATCACAAGGACAAGTCGAAGACCGAGGACGCGCGGGTGGGCGATCTGTTTACCGTCGGCGACATCGGGCACATGGATGCCGACGGCTATCTGTTCCTGCACGACCGGCGTTCGGATCTGATCCTGTCCGGGGGTGTGAACATCTATCCGGCCGAGATCGAGGGTGAGTTGATCACCCACCCCAAGGTCGCCGATGTCGCGGTCTTCGGTATCCCGCATCCGGATTGGGGTCAGGAGGTGAAGGCCGTCGTGCAGCCGGCCGAAGGAGTCGCGGCCGACGACGAGCTGACCCGGGAGCTGATGGAGTTCGCCGCGGCTCGCCTGGCGAAGTACAAGCTGCCCAAGAGCATCGACTACCTGCCCGAACTGCCGCGCGATCCGAACGGCAAGTTGTACAAGCGCAAGCTGCGCGAGCATTACGTGCCCGCGTAGCCGCAGTCTCGCCGATCGAGTCCGGACGCCCTTTCCGTCCTGCCCTGTGTGGGGCGTCCTCGGTCGCGGCGCCCTCGAGCCCGCCCGGTTGTGACCGGCGGGCTCGTCGGCGTTGCAGAATACGCGTTTCGGCGAAACCCACTGCCGATTCGGCCGAATTAGTAAACTGTGTAAATCAAGTCTTGTCAGGCGTAAGAACACGTTCTATTTTGGTCCTGTGAGCTACAACATAGCGGACCTTGTCGAACACACCATCGACCTCGTGCCGGACCGTGTCGCGCTGGCCGACGACGTCCGCTCGGTGACCTATGCCGAGCTGGAGGATCGGGCCAACCGATTGGCGCACTACCTGCAAGAACAGGGTGTGCAGCCGGGTGACAAGGTCGGCATCTACTCGCGCAACACGATCGAGGCCGTGGAGGCCATGGTCGCGATCTTCAAGGCGCGGGCAGTAATGATCAACGTGAACTTCCGGTACGTCGAGAACGAGTTGCAATACATTTTCGACAATTCCGATATGGTCGCGCTGATTCACGAACGTCGCTACAGCGACAAGGTGTCGGCCGTGCGGCCGAACACGCCGAAGTTGAAGACGGTCATCGCCGTGAACGACGGTACCGAAGCCGAGGTGCCGCTGCCCGCGGATTCGGTGGAATACGAAGCGGCGCTGGCGGCTTCGTACGGTGAGCGCGACTTCGGCGACCGCTCCAACGACGACATCTTCATGATCTACACCGGCGGCACCACCGGCATGCCCAAGGGCGTCATGTGGCGCCACGAGGACTGGTGGCGGGTGCTCGGCGGTGGCATCAACTTCGTCACCGGCGAAGCGATCGAGGACGAGTGGCAGCAGGCCAAGGCCGGCGCCGCCGGCGGCCAGATGGTGCGCTACCCGATCCCGCCGATGATCCACGGCGGTTCGCAGTCGGCGACCTTCCACGGCCTGTTCGACGGTGGCAAGACGATCATGCTGCCGGAGTTCGGCGCCCACACCGTGTGGCAGGCGATCGACCGCCACGGCGTGAACCTCATCTTCATCACCGGTGACGCCATGGCGCGGCCGATGCTGGACGCGCTCAAGGAAGGCCATCCGGAAACCGGTGAGCCGTACCAGCATTCGAATCTGTGGGCGATGGCCAGCAGTGCGGCGCTGTTCTCCCCGGCGCTGAAGGACGAGTTCATCGAGCTGCTGCCGAATACGGTCATCACCGATTCCATCGGCTCCTCGGAGACCGGTTTCGGCGGGCTGTCGGTGGCGGCCAAGGGTGCCACCCACACCGGTGGTCCCCGGGTCAAGATCGACGCCTCCACCGCGGTCATCGACGAAGAGGGCAACCCCGTCGCGCCCGGCTCCGGTCAGGTGGGCGTGCTGGCTCGGACCGGCAACATCCCGCTGGGCTACTACAACGACCCGGTGAAGACCGCCGCGACGTTCAAGGAGTTCAACGGCGTTCGCTACTCCATCCCCGGCGACTTCGCCCGGGTCGAGGAGGACGGCACCGTCACGATGCTGGGCCGCGGTTCGGTCAGCATCAACAGCGGCGGCGAGAAGATCTACCCCGAAGAGGTCGAGGGCGCGCTCAAGTGCCATCCGGAGATCTTCGACGCGCTGGTGATCGGTGTGCCGGACGAGCGCTGGGGACAGCGGGTGGCCGCGGTCGTGCAGTGTCGCGGCGCCGACCGTCCGACGCTCGAGGAATTGCGTCCGGTGCTGACCAAGGAGATCTCCTCCTACAAGCTGCCGCGCAGCCTGTGGTTCGTGGACGAGATCAAGCGTTCGCCGGCCGGTAAGCCCGACTATCGCTGGGCCAACGAACACGCCCGGTCGCGGCCGGCCGACGAGGAATCCCAGGCTGCGTCGAAATAGGCACACAGCGATCGCCCCGCAGAAATAGATAGCTCGCCGAAGTAAATAACCGGCAATCGATATCGCCGCGCCCGGCACGGCACCGCCGGGCGCGGCGATATCGTGTCGCCGAAACGCGGTGAGTTCTGCGCACCGGCGGTCCGTCGAGTGCCATTGCGTGGCCGCGGCCTGCTGGGCACGGCGTTCGTGTCCATGCCCCTACTTCCGGGGTGTTTTCTGTCGGTGGCCTGTGCCACAGTGATCCGCATGAGCGAACAAGCTTCCGCCGGCACGGTCGACGACGTGCTGCAGCAATTCGAGAGTTACCGGCGGGAGCTGTGTGCTTACGCCTATCGGATGTTGGGTTCCTCGTTCGAGGCAGAGGACGCGGTTCAGGAGACTTTCACTCGGGCCTGGAAGGCCTACGACTCGTTCGAGGGGCGGTCCAGCCTGCGGTCGTGGCTATACAAGATCACCACGAACATCTGCCTGGACATGCTCGACGGCCCCCAGCGCAGGGCCCGGCCGATGGACCTGTCCGGACCGTCGAGCCCGGACAGTCCGCTACCGCCGCCGCAGCCCGATTACGTCTGGGTCGAACCGATTCCGAACGCCCTGGCCTTCGGCGCCGACCCGGCCGAGCACGCCAGCACCAAGGATTCGCTGCGGCTGGCGTTCGTGGCAGCCTGCCAGCATCTGCCGGCCACCCAGCGGGCGATCCTCATCATGCGGGAGGTGCTGCGGTTCTCGGCCAACGAGACGGCCGAGATGTTGATGATGTCGCCGGCCTCGGTGAACAGCGCGCTGCAGCGGGCCCGCGCGACGATGTCGAAGGTGCAGCCCTCGGAGTCGGGGGGCTACGACGAATCCGACGACAGTCAGCGCAAGCTCGTCGACGGTTTCGTGCGCGCCTTCGAGGCCTACGACATGGACGCGCTCACCTCGCTGCTGAAAGAGGATGTGGCGCTGTCGATGCCGCCCATCGAGCTGTGGGTCTCCGGTCCGGAGAACGTCGCTCGGTTCATGCTCTCGCCGGGCCCCTCGGCCTGCCGGGGTTCGCGGCTCGTTCCCCTCGAGGGCGCCAACGGACTTCCGGCCTTCGGTCAGTACAAACCGACCGAGGAACCCGGGGTCTTCTCGCCCTGGTCGATCACGGTGCTGGAATTCGAGGGTTCCGCGATCAGCGGACTGAACTTCTTCCTCGACACCGACCGGTTGTTCCCGCTGTTCGGATTACCGCCGGAGTTGCGCGACTGATCCCTCGTGGATCGTGCACGGGCCCGCCGGTCGAAAGACCGGCGGGCCCTTCCTTTTCGTGCCTGCGGACCTCCCGCTTCTGCGAGATACCCTATGGGGGTATGGCCTGAATCACAGGCGCGTTCCGTATCGCACGAATACCCTATGGGGGTATACAGAACGGGTCGGAAATTCAACGGGCGCAGCGGATGCGCCCGCAACCGAGGAGTGAGGATTTCTATGTCCACTCGGGTATCCGCGCCGCCGTCGCGGCGCTGGTTCGCATTGGCTCTGATCGCGCTGGCTCAGTTCATGGTCATCATGGACACCTCGATCATCGGGGTGGCCCTGCCGAAAATGCAGGATTCCCTTGGCTTTTCGCAGGAGGGCCTGTCCTGGGTCTTCAACGCGTACGTCATCGTCTTCGGCGGATTGCTGCTGCTCGGCGGGCGGCTGTCCGATATCTGGGGCGCCCGCCGCATCTTCCAGGCCGGCTGGGTGGTGCTCGGCGCCGGCTCGCTGGTCGCCGGGCTCGCCGGCTCGCCCGCGCTCGAGCTGATCGGCCGGGGTGTCCAGGGAGCCGGCGCCGCATTGATCGCGCCCTCGGCGTTGACGCTGCTGATGATGGTGTTCGGGTCGAATCCCAAGGAGCTGACCACCGCATTCGCGTTCTACGGCGCCGCCGCCCCGGCGGGCGGTACCGCCGGCGTATTCCTCGGCGGCCTCATCACCGAGTACGCCTCGTGGCCGTGGGTCTTCTACATCAACATTCCGATCGCCGCGCTGGCCGTCGTCGCGGCCGCGGTGCTGGTCCCCGGCGGGGCAGCCGCGGCCGGCGGTTCGGTCGACGTGCTCGGCGCCCTCACCGCGACGCTGGGCTCGGGTGCGGCCGTCTTCGCGGTCGTCCGCGCTCCCGAGGTCGGGTGGGGGTCCGGATCGACCTGGGCCGTCCTGGCGCTCGCGGTCGCCCTGTTGGCGGCGTTCCTGGGCCTGCAGGCCCGTCGCAGCGAACCGCTGATGCCGCTGTCGATCTTCCGTGCGCCGAATCTCGGTGCGGCCAACCTGGCTCAGGTGCTGCTGGGTGCGGCCTGGGTGCCGATGTGGTTCTTCCTGAACCTGTATCTGCAGCAGGTTCTCGGCTATTCGGCGTTCCCGTCGGGCGCTGCGCTGCTGCCGATGACCGCCCTGATCATGGTCGGCATGATCGCGGTGTCACCGAAGTTGTTCGCGCGCTTCGGGGCTCGCGCCATGATCGTCACCGGACTGCTGGTCCTGGGGGCCGGGCTGGTCTGGCTGACCTTCATCCGAGCCGACGGCACCTTCTGGATCGACGTGCTGCCCGGATCGCTGCTGGCCGCATCCGGCATGTCGCTGGCGTTCGTCCCGTCGCTGCAGACCGCCATCTCCGCGGCGCGGCCGGAGCAGGGCGGCCTGGCGTCCGGGCTGGTGAACACCGGCTATCAGATCGGATCGGCGCTGGGGCTGGCGGTGGTCACCGCGATCGCCGCGGCCGCCGGAGCCGACCGCATCGATGACGCCGATGCGCTCACCGACGGGTTCTCGGCCGCATTCGGTGCCGCGGCGGGGATCGCGGTGCTGGCGGCGGCGCTCGCCTGGGCGACATTCCGGTCGGCTCGGCGCGAGCGCGTGCCGGCCGATGTGTGACCGCGCTGCGGACGGAGTGGCCCTCGACCCGGTCGGGGGCCACTCCGCGTGCGCGGGACACGAAAACGTCTGCGCGCCTTCGAGGTACTAGTCGATCGCCTTGGCGGTCAGCCAGATCGTGATGACGACTCCGGCGGCCACCGCCATGCCGATGTGGCCGGGGGAGCGTGCGTAGTCGTAGCTCGAGAGCGCCGCGACGGCCGCCATGACGAACATCAGCGAACGTTTCACCCTGTCCCCCCACCTCTCGGGGTTCAAGCATACGAGAGGCGGAAGTGGTTGCGCCACAGAAGAATACCCGCATCGTGCCGCGCTGCCGTTGCGAAGTGTTCGCCGATGACCGAGGGGCACCTGTGGCAGGCGAATAGCTCGGTGGCTCGAGCGGCTCGAGCTGGCGCGACGGCGGATCCTGCGATGGCCCTGACGAAAGATGCTGGGGCGGAGAGGATTCGGTCGTCGTCGTGCGACGATCAGGCGGTCAATCGGGCACGGTGTGGCAAGCCTCGATGAGTGCCCGCAACTCGGCGCGCGGCGGATCGGGCCGCACCGCGAGATAGCTCGGCATCCTCGGCTCCGGGTTGCGCAGCGGACGCCAGACCACGCCCGGGAACGACAAGTGCGCCGCCTGGGCCGCGTAGTACACGGTCCAGCTCGGCGCGCCGAAGCCGATCGCGGCCAGCGTGTCCTGTTCGGTGGTGAACTCCGGTCCGAAGACCGGTGCGAAGCCGGCCTGCCGGCACGAGTCGGTGACCAGGTCGTACAGGGCGGGATTGCGCGTGCGGCCGACCAGCCGCAGTGGCAGCTCCGCGAAACGCGCGAGATCGATCTCCCGCAATACCGCGAGGTCGTGGCGAGCGGGAATCGCGGCCACGAGGCGGTCCGACCACAGCGGCAGCAGTTCGAGCCCGGATTCCTCGCGCGCACCGCGCACGATCGCCGCATCCAGTTCACCCGAGCGCACCCACTTCATCCGATCCGCGGTCTCGGCGTTGACCAGTTCGAGGTGGGCGTGCGCGGCGCGGTGGGCGAAGGCGACGAGAATGCTCTCCAGGCGGGTGCCCAGACCGGTGCTGGTGCCCAGCCGGATCGTGCCGGTGCGTTCGGTGCGCAGGTCGTCGATGGCGGCACGGGCCTGCGCCACCGCGGCGAGTACCTGTTCGGCGTGCGGAAGCAGTCGCCGCCCGCCCTCGGTGAGGCGCACGGTGCGGGTGGTCCGCTCGAACAGCGCGACGCCCAATTCCCGCTCCAGGCGGGTGATCTGCTGGCTCACGGCCGACTGCACGATGTGCAGCCGCTCGGCCGCGCGGCCGAAGTGCAGTTCCTCAGCCACGGTCAGGAAGTACTGCAATTGGCGGAGCTCCACGGCGCGAGATTAATCAGTTTCGGTGAACAGTGCCAGCGCGATTCGGCCGTTTTTCGGCGCGGCCGAACGCGATTTCCTGGTCACAGCACATCGGAAACCGCACCGGGAGTGATGACCATGCCGTATCTCACCGTCGACGACGTCCAGCTGTACTACGAGGATCAGGGAACCGGGAAGCCGCTGTTGTTCCTGCACGGCTGGGGTACCAGCGGCCGGGTCTGGGGCGCTCAGCAGGCGGCGCTGGTCACCGAGTTCCGGGTGGTCACCGTCGATTGGCGCGGCTGCGGGCGATCGGACCGGCCCGTCGCCGGCAACAACCTGACCGGTGTGATCGCCGACCTCGTCGAGCTCATCCGGCAGCTCGGGTTGCATCGCCCCATCGTCGTCGGATCCTCGGTCGGCGCGACCTTCGCGACCGAACTGGCGCTGGCTCATCCGGATCTGCTCGGCGGTGTGGTCGCGGTAGACGGTCCGGCCTACTGGCCCGGGCAGGGCATGCCGCTGGCCGAGATCATCGGCGAAATGCGGGATCACCGAGCCGAATTCGTCGCGCGGTGGGTGCCGAACTGGTATGCCCCGGGAACCTCGCCGGCGCTGGTGGACTGGACCGTACGACAGATCCTCGATTCGGGTGTGTACATCGACGAACTGTTCCACCTCTTCGCAACCTACGATCCCCGCCCGCGACTGCCGCACCTGCGTACGCCGATCCACTACCTGCACGGCGAGCTGGACGCCGAAATTCCGGTGGCGGTGGCGCGGATGTGCGCGGCCCTCACGCCGGGCGCGCGAGTCGGCGTGATCGACGGCGCGGGCCATATGCCGCAACAGGAACGAGCGGCCGAGTTCACGGCCGCGCTGCGCGCGGCGATCGCCGACTTCACTCTGCAGGCCGCGGCCTGATGACCGAAACACCTACGGCACAAGGAAATTCGATGATATTCGCAACCGCCGCAATCACCGGGGGTACCGCCGAGGTCGCCTACCACATGACCGGAACGGGTCCCGCGGTCGTGCTGGTCCACGGCACGGCGGCCGCACGCGACCAGTGGACGCCGCTGACCGCCGATCTCGCCGACCGCTATACCGTTGTGGCACTGGACTATTCCGGTTCGGGCGACACCGTCGACCACGGCGGCCCGCTCACCGTCGCCGATCTGGCCGCCGAGGTGCGCGCCGTCGCCGATCACGCCGGGCTGGACCGGTTCCACCTGGTCGGGCATTCCCTGGGCGCGGTGGTGGCCGCGCACGTCGCCGCGACCGCACCCGACCGGGTTCGTTCCCTGCTGATGCATGCGGGCTGGGTTCGCACCGACGCTCGGATGGATGCCGAATTCCGTTACTGGATCCAGGTGCTGCGCGCCGACGCCGCCTACGGCACCAGCCTCTTCGCGCACATGCTGCCGCTGATGGCATTCGGTCCGCGCTACTGGGAGCGAACGAGCGCGGAGGAGAACGCGACTCTGGTCGAACAGCTGGCGAAGGTGATCGCGCGCGGTGCCGCCCGCCAGACCGAGGCGGATCGCACCGTGGATCTCACCGATCTGCTCGGCCGCATCACCGCGCCGACGCTGATCCTCGCCAGTGCGCACGACCGGGTGGTTCCGGCGGCGCAGCAACAGCGGCTGCTCGCGGCGATACCCGATGCCCGCTACGCCGAGATCGACGCCGGCCACGGCGCTCCGGGCGAGGATCCGGCCGGCTTCCACGCCAAGATCATCAACTTCCTGGACGCGCAAACGGCGTGACGCCCGGTCAGTTGCTGCCGGGATAATCCATCCAGAAACCCTCCCAGTGGTGACCGTCGGGGTCGACGAAGGCGCGGCTGAACATGCCTACCGCCTCCTCCTGGGCGCGCTTGTCCTCGCTGACCTCCTCCGTGGCCCCGGCGCCCACCGCGGCCGCGATCAGCGACTCGACCTCCGCTCGACTGCCCAGCGACAGCGCGTAGATGGAACCGGTGGCCGCCCGGGTGTCGGCGATCGGTCGGTTGGTGAAGGTGTCGAAGTACTGCCGGACCAGCAGCATCACGCAGATGTTGTCGTCGACCACCACGCACGCGGCGTTCTCGTCGGTGAAATCCGGATTCACCTTCCAGCCCAGCGCCTCGTAGAACGATGTGGACCGCTCCAGATCCTCGACGGGGAGATTGATGAAGATCATCTTGCTGGCCATGCTCGGTCCTCTCGCGGCATCGGTACGTGTCGTCTGTAGAGACGCGGTGGGCGCGGCAAACTCATCGGACGCCTCGGCGTACCCGCTCTGAGCTGCACTGATGCCGCATCGACCGGGAAAATCGCTCGCGGTCGAGTGTCCTGCGCGATACCGTCCGGCCATGACGAGTGCCGTCTATCTCATCACCGGCATCCAAGCGGCCGGAAAGTCGACGGTCGCGCAGGCCCTCGCCGAACGACTGCCCCGTTCCGCCCACGTTCGCGGTGACGTGTTCCGCCGCTTCGTGGTCGGCGGCCGCGCCGAGATGTCCGGCGAACCGAGCGGAGAAGCCATGCGGCAGTTGCGGTTACGCCACCGCCTGGCGGCCGCGACGGCCGACGAATACGCCGCCGCGGGATTCACGGCGGTGGTCCAGGACGTCGTCCTGGGTGAACTGCTGCCGTGGATGATCGAGCAGATCCGCACCGACCCGCTGTACGTGGTCGTGCTGACTCCGCGTCCGGCCGCGGTGGCTCGGCGTGAGGCCGGACGGGACAAGAAGGCCTACGGGGTCTTCACCGTGGAACAGCTCGACACCGTCCTGCACGGGGAGACGCCACACGTCGGATTGTGGCTGGACACAACGGATCTCACGATCGAGGAGACCGTCGGAGAGATTCTCGCCCGGGCCGAACCGGTGGAGCGGCGGATCGGCCCGGGCGAGCGCCTGCGTTAGTGGGCCTCGGCCAGGAGGGTGCCCAGCGCACGCAGGTGGTCGGTGGCGCCGCCGAGCGCGAATTCGTTGTGTTTGGCGGCGGTGAAGTAGCACTGCACGATGTGGTCGCGGTCGATGCCGACGCCACCGTGCACGTGCACGGCGGTGTGGGCGATGCGGTGACCGGCCTCGGCGGCCCAGAACTTGGCGGTGTGGATCTCCGCGTCCGCCGGCAGCCCCTCGTCGACCCGCCACGCGGCCTGGGTGACCGCCAGCCGCAGCCCCTGCAGATCGATGTAGCCGTCGGCCAGCCGCTGCGCGACCGCCTGGAAGCTGCCGATCTTGCGATTGAACTGCTCACGCTCACGGCCGTATTCGGCGACGAGTTCGACCGCGCGCTCCAAGGTGCCCAGCTGCTGCGCGGCCAGACCGAGCCAGCCGTGGTTCAGTAGCCACGCGAGGATTTCCGCGCCGCCGTCCACGGTGCCGATCAATTCGGCTGGGGTGGAATCGAATTCGATCTCGGCCTGCGGGCTGCGGTCGACCACCTGCTGCGGCGTGATGCGCGCGTCCGCGGGGTCGACCAGGAATACCGCCGCCTTGCCGGAGACCGTGGCAGGCACCAGGATCCGCCCGGCCTGCGCGGCGAAGGGAACAACCGTCTTGGCGCCGACCAGCTTCCAGCCGCCGTCCTCGGTCGCGGTCGTGGTGGGCTTCGCCGGCTCCCAGTTGCGTTCCTCCGACAGCGCGACGGTCAGAATCGTCTCGCCCGCACCGGCTTTCGCCGCCAGTTCGCGCTGCGCCTCGTCACCCCACCGGGCCAGGGCGCCGGCGCCGAGGACGACCGACCACAGATAGGGGACGGGGGCGGCGGATTTGCCGATCTCCCGCAGAATCGCGGTCTGCTCCAGCGCGCCCAGGCCGCTGCCGCCCACCGATTCCGGCAGAGCCGCCGCGAGCACTCCGGTCTCGGCCAGCGACCGCCAGAGCTGCTCGTCGAAGCGGACCTCGGCCTTGTCCAGTTCCCGTAGCCGGTCGGCGGTGACCAGTTTGGTGCAGACCTCGCCGGTCAACCGCGCGAGATCCTGCTGCCCCTCGGTAAGTGTGAAATCCATCGTTGTTCCTAGTTCTTCGGCGTTTCCGATGTTCCGACCGGTCTGCGGCTCAGCGGGCGGCAGCGGGCTGTTTCAGGGCGGTCATCGCGATGATGTCGCGCTGCACCTCGTTGGTGCCGCCGCCGAAGGTCAGGATCAGGCAGGCGCGATGCATCCGCTCGAGCCGTCCGCGCAGCTGCGCGCCGGGGGAGTCCTGCCGCAGATAGGCCTGCGGGCCGAGGATCTCCATCAGCAGTCGGTAGGCCTCGGTGGCCAATTCGGTGCCGAGCACCTTGCAGGTGGAGGCATCCCACGGCCGCGGCGCGGCGTCTCCGCCGGCATCGGCGCCCGAGGCGATCTCCCAGTTCAGCAGCTTCAGGAATTCCACCTTGGCGTGCACGCGCGCGAGGTTCAGCCGCACCCACTCGTTGTCGATCACCCGCGCACCGGTGGAATCCTTGGTGTCGCGCGCCCACTCGGTGGTCTGCGCGACCGCCAGCGCCAGCGGCGCCGCCGAGGTCAGCGCCACCCGCTCGTGGTTGAGCTGGTTGGTGACCAGCGCCCAGCCGCCGTTCTCGGGGCCGACCATCGCCGAATGCGGCACCCGCACGTCCTGGTAGTAGGTGGCGCTGGTGTCGGGCCCGGCCATCGTGTGCACTGGTGTCCAGGAGAAGCCCTCGGCCGAGGTGGGCACGATGAACATGCTGATGCCCTTGTGCTTCTTGGCGGTCGGGTCGGTGCGGGCGGCCAGCCAGATGTAGTCGGCGTACTGGATGAGGCTGGTCCACATCTTCTGGCCGTTGATCACCCAGTCGTCACCGTCGCGGACCGCGGTGGTGCGCAGCGACGCCAGGTCGGTGCCCGCGCCGGGCTCGGAATATCCGATGGAGAAGTGCAATTCGCCTGCGGAGATCTTGGGCAGGAAGAACTTCTTCTGCTCCTCGGTGCCGTAGTGCATGATCGTCGGCGCAACCGAGTTGATGGTCAGGAACGGCACCGGCGCGCCCGCGACGGCCGCCTCGTCGGTGAAGATCAGCTGATCCATCGTCGAGCGATCCTGGCCGCCGTACTCCTTGGGCCAGCCGAGGGTGAGCCAGCCGTCGTGGCCCATCTGCTGAACGACCTCGCGGTAGACGTTACCGTGCCCGTACTCACCGGTCTGCGACGACAAGGCCTCGCGGCGCTCCGGCGTGATCAGCTTGGCGAAATATTCGCGGAGCTCGGCGCGCAGCTGCTCCTGTTGCTCGGTATAAGCAATCCGCATGGCGGTTACCTCGTACTCGGTGATGGTGATGGCGGATGTGACGACATCGCCCCTGTGACGATCAGCGCCGGGGCCGATCTGCCCTGACGTCGATCATTGCATATCTACTGAAACATGTTCCAGTATGGAAACCGAATCCGGCCGCTTCGGCCGCAGCGGCCCGGCCGGGCTTGTAGGCTCGGCACTACCTGGTGGTGAAGGAGTTATCAATGAAGGTCAGTGTGGATTTCGACCAGTGCGAGGCCAACGGCATTTGCGTCGGAATCGCCCCCGACGTCTTCGAACTCGACGATGAGGATCAGCTGCACATCCTCACCGCCGACGTGCCCGAGGACCGGCTCTCCGATGTCGAGACCGCCGTCGCGCAATGCCCCAAGGCTGCCCTGCGGTTGCAGTGAAATGGATGCTTGCCGATAACTGGAACACGTTCTAGAGTCACGGCGTGAGTGAATCGTCGAATCAGTCGGGGACGGATCTGTCCGGCAAGGTAGCGATCGTGACCGGAGCCGGCGCGGGCCTCGGACGGGCCGAAGCGCTGGCGCTGGCCGGGGCCGGCGCCTCGGTGGTGGTCAACGATCTGGCCGAAAACGATGCGGTGGCCGCCACCCTCGCCGATATCCGCGCGCTGGGCGCGAAAGCGGAATTCGTGGGTGGCAGTGTGGCCGAGCGCGCCACCGCCGATGCCCTGATTCGCACCGCGGACGAGACCTTCGGCGGTGTGGACATCGTCGTGAACAATGCGGGAATCGTTCGTGACCGCATGCTTTTCAATCTCTCCGACGAGGACTGGGACGCGGTCCTCGCGGTCCATCTGCGCGGCCATTTCCTGTTGTCGCGGAATGCCGCCGCCTACTGGCGCGGTAAATCGAAGGAATCCGGTGCTCCAATTTACGGGCGCCTGATCAACACATCGTCGGAAGCCGGTTTGCTGGGTCCGGAAGGGCAGCCGAATTACGCGGCCGCGAAAGCCGGAATCACCGCGCTGACGCTGTCCGCCTCGCGCGGTTTGTCGCGATACGGCGTGCGTGCCAACGCCATCTGCCCGCGGGCCCGGACCGCCATGACGGAATCGGTCTTCTCCGCCGCTCCCGAAGGGGATGTGGACCCGCTGTCGCCGGATCACGTCGCCCGGCTGGTCGCCTACCTGGCCTCTCCCGGCGCCGATGCGATCAACGGTCAGGTGTTCGTCGTATACGGCCCGATGGTCGCGCTGATGGCCGCGCCCGAAGTCGAGGCCCGCTTCGATGCCGCCGGCGCGGAATGGAGTGCGGACGCGCTGGCCGACACACTCGGAACCTACTTCGCCGAGCGCGCCGCCGGGCGTACGTTTTCTGCGAGTTCGCTGCACGATCTCGGCTGATTATCAGGTACAGGTCATCCGACCAACTCCGGTTGATCGGCGGTCTCGCACTTGGTAGACATGGGGGTCGAAGGTTGTGGGGTGCCTCACAAAGGCGTTCTGTACACCGTATGAACCTGTTCTAGCTTCCGAGATGAAGCTCGGATGAAAAGAGCAGGTCAAAAATGTCAAATTCTCTTCCGATTCGATGTGAACGTGTTCTAATCTTCGGAGCGGAAGAGGTGTGGAGGCTCGCTTGCGCAGCGTTGCGCGTACGGGTCGGCAAGGAGGAATCGCGGAATGAACGAGGTTCTTGCCGTGCCGTTGCGTGCGGTCGGCGGGTTCTTCGAACTCGTGGCCGCTGTGGCGCGGGCCTTGATACGTCCGCCATTTCAGCGACGGGAATTCGTCGACCAGTCGTGGTTCGTCGCACGGGTGTCGATCATCCCGACCATCCTGGTCGCGATCCCGTTCACGGTTCTGGTGAGCTTTACGCTGAACATTCTGCTGCGCGAAATCGGCGCGGCCGATCTCTCGGGCGCGGGCGCCGCATTCGGAACGGTCACCCAGGTCGGTCCGATCGTGACGGTGCTGATCGTCGCCGGCGCCGGTGCCACCGCGATCTGCGCGGACCTGGGTGCGCGCACGATCCGGGAAGAAATCGACGCCATGAAGGTGCTCGGTATCGATCCGATCCATCGCCTGGTGGTGCCCCGCGTACTCGCCTCGATGTTCGTCGCGGCGCTGCTCAACGGCCTGGTCTCGACGATCGGCATCGCCGGCGGCTTCCTGTTCTCGGTGCTTCTGCAGGGAGTCAACCCCGGCGCCTTCGTCAACGGGCTCACCCTGCTCACCCATACGCCGGAGCTGGTGATCTCGGAGGTCAAGGCCGCGCTGTTCGGTCTGATCGCCGGTCTGATGGCCTGCTATCTCGGTCTCAACGTCAAGGGCGGTCCCAAGAGTGTGGGTGACGCGGTCAACCAGACGGTGGTTTTCTCCTTCATGGCTCTGTTCGTGGTGAACGTCGTGGTCACCGCCGTCGGCATCAAGTTCACGGTGCGGTGATCCGATGGCGTTCGTAATCCAGTCCCGCTTCCCCCGTACTGTTCGACGTGTGCGGCGGGTTTCGAGTTCGATGGACGGAATCGGGCATCACGCCCAGTTCTACGCGAAGTCACTGGCCTCGGTGCCGAAGGCGTTCTCGCACTACCGCACCGAAACCATACGCCTGATCGCCGAAATCAGCATGGGCACAGGCGCTTTGGCGGTGATCGGCGGCACGGTGGTGATCGTCGGCTTCCTCACCCTGTTCACCGGCGGCACCATCGCGGTGCAGGGCTACAGCTCGCTGGGCAATATCGGTGTCGAGGCGCTGACCGGATTCTTCGCCGCATTCCTCAATGTGCGCATCGCGGCACCGGTGATCTCGGGCATCGGGCTCGCGGCGACCATCGGCGCCGGCGCGACGGCCCAGCTGGGCGCCATGCGGGTGGCCGAGGAGATCGACGCCCTGGAATCCATGGCGATCCGGCCGATGCCCTTTTTGGTGGGCACCCGGGTGCTGGCGGGCATGATCGCGATCGTTCCGCTCTACGCGCTCGCGGTCATCGCGTCGTTCGTCGCGAGCCGCTTCGCCACGGTCGTCATCTACGGCCAGTCGGCCGGTGTGTACGACCACTACTTCTCAACATTCCTGATTCCCAGTGACATTCTGTGGTCGTTCGTACAGGCGATCCTCATGGCCTTGGCGGTCATGATGATTCACACCTATTACGGCTACAACGCGACCGGTGGACCGGTCGGTGTCGGAATCGCGGTCGGTAACGCGGTGCGCGCCTCGCTGGTGGCAGTGGTGTCGGTGACCCTGCTGATGTCGCTGGCGATCTACGGCACCTCCGGCAACTTCCATCTCTCCGGGTAGGCGGTATGGCGGCAAATAGACTCGTCGAAAAGGAAGGCGCCGGCAAGTTTTTCGGCGCCGGATGGGGTGTCAAGCTTTCGGGGGTGGCGCTGATTCTGTTTCTGGCCGCGATCGTCGCCGTCGCTTTGACGATGTTCGTGGGCGGATTCAGCACGTCGAAACCGGTCTATCTCGACGCCCCGCGGGCCGGCCTGGTGATGGACAAGGACGCGAAGGTCAAGATCCGCGGTGTGCAGATCGGCCACGTCTCCGATATCGCGTATACCGGCGACCAAGCTCGGCTGACCCTGGCGATCGAACCCGATCAGCTGAAGATGGTGCCGGCGAACGCGACCGTGGATATTCGGTCCACCACCGTCTTCGGCGCCAAATACGTGAACTTCGTGGAGCCGGAGGTTCCGTCCGCGCAGCATCTGCAGGCCGGCGCCACGCTGACCGCGCAGTCGGTGACCGTCGAATTCAATACGCTGTTCCAGCATTTGACCGATGTGCTCGGCAAGATCGCGCCGGAGAAATTGAATGCGACGCTGACCGCGCTCGGCACGGCATTGCAGGGCCGCGGCGACAAACTCGGTCAGCTGCTGGTCGACAGTGACGAATATCTGCGCGACATCAATCCGAGCCTGCCCGATCTGCAACGCGATCTGCAGACGTCGGTGGGAGTCACCAATCTGTACGCCGACACCGCGCCGAACCTGTTGCGCACCACTGACAATGCGGCCGTGACGAGCAAGACCATCGTCGACCACCAGGACAGCCTCGACGCGGTGTTGCTGAATCTGATCGGCCTGGCCGACACCACGGGCGCGGTGCTGAAGGAGAACGAGAACGGCCTGTCGACCGCACTGGATCTGCTGCGCCCGACGGCCGAACTGCTCAACGAATACAACCCGGCGCTGTACTGCCTGGTCGAAGGTGTCGCGGGCGCGATTCCACGAGCCAACGAGATCTTCGGCGGCACCGGACCGTGGGTGACGTTGAACGCCAGTTTCATGCCGGGCGGCACGCCCTACACCTATCCGAAGGATCTGCCGAAGGTGAATGCGACCGGTGGCCCGCACTGCGAGGGCATCCTCGACCGTAAACCCGGTAGCCACGCAAACTATCTGGTCACCGACACCACTGAGGGACGGGTGTACACGCCGGAACTGTCCACCCATCTGAACGGGCCCCGAGTCTTCCAACTGCTGTTCGCGGGGCTGCCGGGGGTGGGTAATCCGTGAGCATCAAACCGCACGCCACCGGCGTCAAACTCGGAATCTTCACGCTCGTGATGGTTCTGGTGCTGGCCCTGTTGGTCGTCATCTTCTCGCAGATGCGCTTCGCCCGGGAGAACGGCTACCACGCGGTGTTCACGAGTTCCTCGGGCATGCTGCCCGGGTCCAAGGTGCGCATCGCGGGTGTGCCGGTCGGATCGGTGAAAAGCGTCAAGGTCGGCAAGGACCATCTGGCCCATGTCGATTTCGACGTCGACCGGCAGTACAAGCTCTATGTCAGCACCCATGCCGCGGTGCGCTACGAGAATCTGGTGGGTGACCGGTATCTGGAACTGATGGACGCCCCGGGCACCGCGCAGGTGCTGCACTCCGGTGGCACCATCGGTCTGGACAAGACCAAGCCGGCGCTGGACCTGGACATGCTGCTGGGTGGTTTCAAGCCGCTGCTGCGCGGCCTGGACCCGCAGCAGGTCAACTCCCTGACCGAGGCGCTGCTGCAGGTCTTCCAGGGGCAGGGCGGCACCCTGGTCGCACTGCTGAACAGCTCCGGCTCGTTCGCCAAAACCCTGGCCGACCGCGACGCCCTCATCGGCAGCGTGATCGAGAATTTGAAGACGGTGCTGGCCACCATCGACGATCACAACAAGGAATTCGACACCACGCTGACCGAATTGCAGCGTCTGGTGAGTGGCCTGGCCGCGGACCGGGATCCGATCGGCGCGGCGCTGCCGCGACTGGCCGGCGCTACCGGAGATCTCACCGATCTGCTGAAGCAGGCGCGCCCGGACCTCAAGGCGACCTTCGACCAGCTGGGCCGGCTCTCGGACAATCTCGACCAGAAGTCCGACGATGTCGAGTGGGTCCTGCAGAACCTGCCCACGACCTACAAGGAGCTGGTGCGGCTCGGTTCGTACGGCTCGTTCCTGAACATGTACGTGTGCGGAACGAATTTCCTCGTGGACGGCCCGGACGGTAAGCCGATGCATGTGAATCTGCCCGGTCTGCAGACGACCGGAAGGTGTTCGACGAAGTGAACCAGACCTCCCCGCTCATCAAACACGGCGTCGTCGGCGTCGTCCTGGCGGTCGCGATCGCGTTGTCCGCCCTGCAATTCGACCGGCTTCCGTTCATTCGCAGCGGCGCCGAATTCACCGCGTATTTCGCCGATGCCGGCGGTCTGGTGACCGGTGATCAGGTTCAGGTCGCCGGTGTCCGCACCGGTCAGGTCGAGGATGTCAGCCTCGACGGTCCCAAGGTGAAGGTCCGGTTCAGGCTCGACGAATCCATCGTCCTGGGGAAGAAGACGACCGCCGCGATCAAGACCAACACCGTGCTCGGGCGCAAATCCCTGGAGGTCGATCCGCAGGGGTCCGGTGCGTTGCGCAGCGATCAGCCGATTCCCTTGGAGCGCACCACTTCTCCGTATTCGCTCAACGACGCCCTGGGCGATCTGAGCAATACCGTGAAGGGGCTGGACACCGACCAGGTCAACAAGACTCTGGACGCCCTGTCGGACGCCTTCGCCGACACCCCCGCGCCGATGCGTTCCGCCCTGGACGGCATCACCCAGCTCTCGCGCAGCCTGAACGCCCGCGACAAGGCGCTGACCGAACTGCTCTCGCACGCGCAGAACGTCACCAAGGTGCTCTCGGATCGGTCGAACCAGATCAACGCCCTGCTGCTGGACGGCAACAACCTGCTCGGCGAGTTGGACGCCCGGCGCACCGCTCTGAGCCAGTTGATCGTCTACGTCAACGGGCTCGCGCAGCAGCTGACCGGCTTCGTCAACGACAACGAGCAGAGCCTGAAACCCACCCTGGACAAGCTGAATTCGGTGCTGCAACTGCTCGAGCGGAACAAGGACAACCTGAACCAGGCCCTGGACGCCCTCGGTCCGTTCGAGGCGGCGCTCGGCGAACAGGTCGGCAGCGGCCCGTACTTCCAGGCCTACGTCTCCAACGCCACGAGTATGACGTTGCAGCCGCTGGTGGACGCGCTGGTCTGGCCTCAGCATGTACCGGAATCGTTCTGGAAGTACCTGACCACCCCGCCGCCCTCGATCGGGCCCGCGATCCAGGAGCCGCCGCGATGAACGCGATTCGCACGATCACGAAGGTGCCGAAATGGGTCCGCGTCGTGGCCGCCGTCCTGGTGGTGGCGCTGGCGGGCTGGATCGTCTACGGCGCGGTGAGCAATATCGGCAAGACACACATCACCGCCTATTTCCCGTCCACCACCGGGCTGTACGCCGGTGACGACGTGCGGGTGCTGGGCGTCAAGGTCGGCAGGATCGATTCGATCGAGCCGGGCCGGGACAAGACCAAGGTGACGATGACGGTCGACCGCGGCGTCGACATCCCCGCCGATGCCAAGGCCGTCACGGTCTCGCCGAATCTGGTCTCGGCACGCTTCGTGCAGTTGGCGCCGGTCTACACCGGCGGCCCGAAGATGCACGACGACGGCGTGATTCCGATCGAGCACACCGCCGTGCCGGTGGAATGGGACGACATCAAGGCCGAGCTGACCAAACTGTCCAAGGCCCTGGGGCCGATCGGTGAGGATCAGCAGGGCTCGTTCGGCCGGTTCGTCAACACCGCGTCCGACAATCTCGCAAACGGGAACGCCCAGGCGCTGCGGGACACGCTTCACGAGTTGTCGAGCACGCTGAATACGTTGTCCGACGGTCGCACCGACCTGTTCGGCACCGTCCGCAACCTCCAGCAGTTCGTCGACGTGCTCTCCAAGAGCAACGATCAGATCGTGCAGTTCGGCGGGCGGCTGGCCTCGGTGTCCTCGGTGCTGTCGGGCGTCTCCGACGACCTCGGCGCCGGATTGGACAATCTCGATTCGGCGGTGGCCGACGTCAAACGCTTCCTGGACGAACGCGGCGGCCAGCTCACCGAGAGTGTGCAGAATCTGGCGCAGGTTACCCAGATCCTGGCCGACAAGCGTCCGCAGCTCGAGCAGGTCCTGCACTCCGGCCCGGTCGCGCTGTCGAACTTCTATCAGATCTACAAGCCCGCGCAGGGCACGCTGACCGGCGCCGTGGTGCTGCCGAACTTCCGCAATCCGTTCGCGTTCCTGTGTGGCGCCGTCGAGGCGCTCGAGGACAACGGTTCGCAGCGGACCGCCGACCTGTGTAAACAACAGGTGGCGCCGGTGATCAGCTCACTGATGATGAATTACCCACCGCTGCTGGTGAATCCGGCGTCCGGACAGCAGGCCTTCCCGAGCCAGCTGACCTTCTCGCCCCCGAGCCTGGCCGACCGCGTCGAGTATCCGGCGCCCGGCGAGGCTCCGGCCGAGGTGCCCAGCGGTCTTGCCGGCCTGGCGATTCCGGGAGGAGGACGATGATGCGACGCGGACGGATGCGACTCGCCGGCGCCGCCGTCGGTCTGGTGATCCTGTTGGGCGCCACCGGATGCGAGTGGGACGGTCTGAACACCCTGCCGATGCCCGGTGCGGCCGGAACGGGTGAGGGCGCCTGGCAGATCAAGATCCAGATGCCGAATGTCACCACGCTGACCCGCAATTCGCCGGTGCAGGTGGACGACGTCACGGTCGGCACGGTGAAGAACATCCAGGTCGAGGATTGGCACGCGCTGGTCACGGTGAGCCTCGAGAAGGGTGTGCACCTGCCCGCCAACACGGTGGCCGCGATCGGGCAGACCAGCCTGCTCGGCAGTAACCACGTCGAGCTGTCGGCGCCGAAAGACGTTGCGCCGGAAGGCCAATTGAAGCCCGGCGATGTGATCCCGCTGTCGCGCGCGAGTGTCTATCCCACCACCGAGCAGACGCTGTCGTCGCTGTCGGTGGTGCTCAACGGTGGCGGTATCTCCCAGCTCGAGACCATCACCCACGAGCTGAACAAGACCTTCTCCGGGCGGTCGGATGCCATCCGCGATCTGCTGCCGCAGCTGGCGCAGCTGACCAGCACCCTGGACGGTCAGACCAAGGACATCATCGACGCGATGGGTGGGCTGGACCGTTTCGCCGGACAGCTGAACAACCAGAAGGAACAGGTGACCCGGGCCGTCACGCAGCTGCATCCGGCCCTCACCGTACTGGCCGACCGCCGCGAGAACATCACCAAAACGATTACCGCACTGGGTGATCTCAGTGATGTGGTGAGCCGGGTGATCGCCGAGAGCGGTGACAACCTGAAGGCGGATCTGGCCAATCTCCATCCGGCCCTGGAATCGCTGGCCAGCACCGGAACGAAACTGGCCGACGCCCTGCAGATCCTGCTCACCTTCCCGTTCCCCATGCGGAACTTGAACAAGGCGCTCAAGGGCGACTACCTCAACCTGCTGATGACCGTCGATCTCACCGGCGCGCGGCTGGATTCGAACTTCCTCACCGGTACGCCGCTGGGCGGACGCTTCGGCGGGGTCGAGGGCGCGCTCGGCACGATCGCACCCGATACCGCGATGGGCAAGGGTGACCCGATCACCGGGCCGATGCAGCCGCCGCCACCGCCCGCGCCGAACACGGCGGCGCCGACGCCGAGTCTTCCCGGCCTGCCGCCGATTCCGAATCTGCCCGCCATACCCGGGCTGACGGTGCCCGCACCGCAACAAGGGGGTGCGGGTCGATGAAACTCAGCAAATTCGTCCGGACGCAGTTGGTGATCTTCTCGATCCTGACCGTGATCGGCCTGGTCGTGATGGCGGGCGTCTACGTCCACCTGCCGGCCATGTTCGGCATCGGCCGCTACGGCGTGACCGTGAAACTGGAGGCCACCGGCGGGCTGTACCCGACCGCGAACGTCGCCTACCGCGGTACCAATGTCGGCAAGGTCGAGGATGTGAAGCTCACCCCCGAGGGGGTCGATGCCAAGCTGTCGATCAACAGCGACTTCAAGATTCCCGGTGATGTCGATGCCTATGTGAAGAGCGTGTCGGCGATCGGCGAACAGTACGTGGATCTGGTCCCGGCCGAGAATCCGCACGGCGGGAATCTGCACGACGGTTCGGTGATCCCGGTGCAGCGCACCAGACTTCCGCAGGACGTCGGCGATATGCTCGACCAGGCCGACCGGCTGCTCAGCAGTGTCGCCGACACCAAACTGCGCCAGGTCATCGACGATGCCTTCACCGCGTTCAACGGCGCGGGCCCGGATCTGCAGAAGTTCATCGACTCCGCCTCGCTGCTGGTGCAGGAGGCGAAGAAGAACACGAACGAGACCAAGGATCTGCTCGACAAGATCGGCCCGCTGCTCGACACCCAGAACCAGTCCGACGCCGCGATTCGTTCGTGGACAAAGGATTTGGCGACCGTCACCGATCAGTTGCGCCAGCACGACCCCTCGCTGGGGCAGTTGCTCGACCGCACCCCCGCGGCCGCGCAGAAGGTGTCGCAGACCTTCCAGGATCTGCGGCCGACGCTGCCGCTGCTGCTGTCGAATCTGACCAGCGTCGGCCAGGTCGGGGTGACCTACCACGCCGGTGTGGAACAGATCCTGGTGATCTACCCGCAGCTGGTGGCGGCGCTGCTGACATCCATCCGCGGGCCCACGCAATACGGCGCCATGGTCGACTTCATGCTCGGGCTCAACGACCCGCCCGGCTGCACCACCGGCTTCCTGCCGCAGGATCAGCGCCGCTCGCCGGCCCTGAAGGACACCCCGGACACGCCGCCGAATCTCTACTGCAAGGTGGCGCAGAACGCCAAGGAAGCGGTGCGCGGTATCCGCAACACGCCGTGTGCGGACGTGCCGGGTAAGCGGGCTCCGAGTCCGGAGCTCTGCCACGACCCGCAGGGTTATGTGCCCGAGGGCGACAACCCGCCCTTCGGCGATCCGCACCCGGTCACCCCGTCCGGTGAGCCGGCGGCCAACCCCGGCGACGCTCCTGCCGCGCAGAGCCAACCGGCGGCGGCACTGCGCACCTACGACCTGAAGAACCACACCTTCACCGGACCCGACGGCCGGACCTACCGACAGGGGGATGTGGGCCCCGACGGATCGGGCACTGTACCGTCCAGTTGGCAGGCGATGCTCGAGGAGCAACAGAAATGAGCGAATCGAATTCCACACCCACCGGTCGCGTCCGGCGCCGGGCCAGCCGGCAGGCCGGAGCGCCGACCGACGCGATAGCGGTCGAGCGGACCGAGAGCGCGCCCTCCGACGAAGCGACGGTGAAGCTCGGCGCCGCGGGCGCTGCCGAGGAGACGGTGCAATCGTCGACCACATCGCCGGCGAGGGCGACCGAGTCCTCCTCCGAGGCGGCATCGAAGGCAGTATCCGGCGCCGACGATAAGTCCGAGACCACCGTCGAGCTTTCGACGGCGGCCGACGACGACACGACCGTGCGGCTCACCGACTCCCCGGAGGACACGGCAGCGGCGGACACCTCCGAGCCGCCGAAGCGCTCACTCGGACCGCTGGGCTGGGCGGCCGCGGTGGTGGCGGTGCTGTCGTTGATCCTGCTGGTCGGCTCGGGCGGCTTCTTCGCCTACCACCAGCACCAGGTCAGCGCCCAGGCCGACCAGCGCGCGGAATATGTGCAGACCGCCAAGCAGGCCATCCTCAATCTGACCAACATCAAGGACGACACCGCGAAGCAGGACATCGACCGGGTGCTCTCGGTCGCCTCGGGACAGCTCAAGCAGGAGTACTCCGAGCGCAAGGACGCCTACGCGCAGGTCGTGCAGCAGGCCAAGGTGAAGGCCAGCGGCGAGATCATCGAGACCGCGGTCGAAAGCCAGGACGACCACACCGCGAAGGTGCTGGTCGCGGCCAAGCAGACCCTGACCAACGCCGGTGCCAAGGATCCGCAGGAGCGCTACTACCGCTTCCGGGTCACGGTCGACCGCGACGACAACGGTGGTATCACCGCCTCGCAAGTGGAGTTCGTGGCATGAGCAGACAAGGTTCCGGCAAGCTGCGTCCCATCCTGTTCATCGGTGCGGCGGTGCTGTTCGTGGCCGCCGTCGCGATGGCCTCGGTCACCGGCTACAAGTACTGGTCCGACAAACAGGTCGAGCAGGCCCGCACCGACTCGGTGCCCGCGGCCCGGCACGCGGTGGAGTCGGTATTCACCTACGACTTCAAGACCGTCGACGCCGAGTTGCCGAAATCGGCCGACAACCTCACCTCGTCGTTCCGCAAGGACTACCTGAAGCTGATCCAGCAGGCGATCGCACCCGGCGCCAAGGAGAAGCAGCTCACCGTGCAGGCCACCACCACGGCGGCCGGTGTGGTGTCCGCGGAGCGCTCGCACGCGGTGGTCCTGCTGTACCTGAACCAGGTGACCACCAGCAAGGACTCCCCGCAGGGCACGGTGACGCCGAGCCGGGTCCGCGTGGCTCTGGACAAGGACGGCGGCCACTGGCTGGTCGACGCCATCACCCCGATCTGATCCCGCGTTAAGCGAATCCCGTTATCCCCGTTAAGGGTTCGTCCCTACCGTCGACGGCACAGCGATTCCGAGGCGGGATCGGTGGTCGATACCGGCTCCGGTCGCGGCGCAGATCTCCCGCCGGTGAAGCGCGCCTGTGCCGCACGGACCGACCGTGTGGTGATCCGGCGGGTGCGGCGGAATCCGGGGTGGCGGATATGCGGCGACCGCCTGCCCCGGCGGAGGCCAGGACCGAGATTCGGTGTGGGCGGCGCTCTCCGGCTGCCGGACGGTCGGTTCGAAGGGTGTACCCGCCTCGGGTCGCTGTGCAGTCGCCGGAGCGTTCGCCCGGCCCCGCCGGGGAGCGTTCGCCGCGGGCCTAGCGCTCGGCGCCGCCCGGATCCACATCCGCATCGGTGAGCAGGGCGCTGCCGGCCACCCGATCCTGGGCCAGTGCGTCGAGGAACGAGCGCGCCCAGCGGTCCACGTCGTGGGCGAGTACCTGGCGGCGCAGCGAACGCATGCGGCGCCGCTTGGTTTCGGGATCGTCCTCGATCGCGGACATGATCGCGTTCTCGACGCTGTCCAGATCGTGCGGATTACACAGGTAGGCCTGACGCAATTCCGCTGCGGCGCCGGTGAATTCGCTGAGCACGAGGGCGCCGTTGAGACCGCTGTGCGAGGCCACGTACTCCTTGGCGACCAGATTCATCCCGTCGCGCAGCGGGGTCACCAGCATGACGTCGGCGGCGACGAAGAAGGCGACCAGTTCGTCGCGGGGGATCGGCCGGTGCAGATAGTGCACGAAAGGGTAACCGACGCGGGAGAATTCGCCGTTGATGCGGCCCACCTGACGTTCGATGTCGCCGCGCATCTGGATGTAGCTCTCCACCCGTTCACGACTCGGCGTGGCCAGCTGCACCATCACCGTCTCGGCCGGGTCCAGGCGGCCCTCGTGCAGGAGTTCCTGCAGCGCCGCCAGGCGGATATCGATGCCCTTGGTGTAGTCCAGGCGGTCCACACCGAGCAGGATGTGCTTGGGGTTGCCAAGCTCCCTGCGGATCTGAGCGGCGCGCTCCCGCACCGAGCGTCTTCGCGACAGCTCGTCGAGTTCGGCGGAGGCGATCGAGATCGGGAAGGCGCCGACCCGCACCGTGCGGAAACCGACCTGCACCACACCGAGTTTCGACCGCACACCGACCGTGCCGCGCGAGGTGGGTTGTCCGGCAAGCCTTCTCGCCAGGTACAGGAAGTTCTGTGCGCCGCCGGGCAGGTGGAAGCCGATCAGGTCGGCGCCGAGCAGACCCTCCACGATCTCGGTGCGCCACGGCAGCTGCATGAACAGCTCGACCGGCGGGAACGGGATGTGCAGGAAGAACCCGATAGTCAGATCGGGCCGCAGCATGCGCAGCATCTTCGGCACCAACTGCAGCTGGTAGTCCTGTACCCACACCGTCGCGCCCTCGGCGGCCACCTTCGCGGTGTACTCGGCGAAGCGCCGGTTCACGTCCACGTAGGCGGTCCACCAGTCGCGGTGGTACTCCGGCCGCACGATCACGTCGTGATAGAGCGGCCACAGCGTGCCGTTGGAGAATCCCTCGTAGTAGGCGGCGACCTCCTCGGCGGTCAACGGCACCGGATACAACTCCAGGCCGTCCTCGATGATCGGATCGACATCCACATCGGGAACGCCGGCCCAGCCCACCCAGGCGCCGTTGTTGTTGCGCAGCACCGGCTCCAGGGCCGTGACCAGGCCGCCCGGACTGCGCTTCCACCGCTTGGTCCCGTTCGGGAGACGTTCCAGGTCGACCGGGAGCCGGTTGGCGACCACGACGAAACCGGACCCGGCGCCGCCGGGACGGTCCGCTGGTGCGGATTCGGTTTCCGGCGAAGCGTCTCGAGATCGATCGCTGCGTATGTCGCGCATCTGGTCCACTGCTGGATCCTCCGGTCGCCGAAATGGCGGAACTAGGCGTGGGATTTCAGTTGTAATGAGCGCTGCGCATTGCGTTGCGCGGGCTCGTCCTATTCGCTGCGCGCGCTGGGACCGATTCCGAGCATCGACAGCAGCATCCGGCATTCGTCGGCATCGTTGGCGTAGGCGGCCACGACGCGCTGTGCCTGCCGTGCGGTCTCGTCGGCGAGCGGTTCCAGGTCGTCGTCCGCGATGTCGTTGGCGCTCTTCGCGGCCATCATCGTGTCCTCTCGGCTCGGGGTCGTGGCACGGCGGTGGGGTTCGACCGTCGTGGTGTCGGCGCCGTGCGCTGTCAATGGTATCGGTCGCCGCACAAGGGCCCGTCGACTCGGTACCGACCGCTGCCGAACCGCAACAGCGCGGGGCGAGACCAGTCACACCGGCGAAACGCTGGAGCCTCGGGAACCTATAACGTTGGTAGGGAGGCGAATTTCGCCCACTGCGTGTATCGAGCACCGCACGAATCGAGTGGAAAGGGTCGCAGCACTATGCCGTTGGCCACGGTGAATGGAATCTCGCTGAACTACCAGGTGAAGGGAGACAAGGCCAAAGGCACCGACACCAAGGGGGCTGCCCCGCTGGTCGTGCTGATCATGGGCACCGGGAGCCCCGGCCGGGTGTGGGAGCTGCACCAGGTTCCGGCGCTGGTCGCGGCCGGCTACCGAGTGTGCACGTTCGACAATCGCGGCATCGCTCCGTCCTACGAGGCGCCCGACGGGATGACCATCGACGAATTGGTCGCCGACACCGCGGCGCTGATCGAATTTCTCGACGAGGGCCCGGTCCTGGTCGCCGGCACCTCGATGGGTGCGCGGGTCGCGCAGGAATTGGCCCTGGCGCGCCCCGACCTCGTGCGCAAAGCCGTATTCATGGCCGGACACGCGCGGCTCGACCAATTCCAGAAGACGCTCTCGCTCGGCGAACACGAACTCGACGCCTCCGGCGTGCGACTGCCCGCCAAATACGAGGCCGCCCTGACCGCGGTGATGAATCTTTCGCCCGCCACGATGGCCGATCCGAATTCCGCGCGCGATTGGCTGGATCTGTTCGAATTCACCGGCGGACCGGCATCCCCGGGAATCCGGGCGCAGCGCCGGATGGACCACGATTTCGATCGGCTGCAGGCCTATCGCGCGATCAAGGTGCCGTGCCTGTCCATCGGATTCGCCGACGACCGGATGATTCCCGCGTATCTGACCCGTGAGCTGGCCGAAGCCATTCCCGACGCCCGATACCAGGAGATCCCCGACGCCGGGCATTACGGGTATCTGGAACGTCCCGAGGCGGTCAATAAGATCCTGCTCGATTTCTTCGCGGGCTCGAGGTAACCACCAACGCGTAACGTCGGTCTTGCTAGTGTCGACACATCGCTCGGGGGCTACGGCTCTGGTCGGTCGGCTCAGGTCGGTTTCGGCTCGTGCCCGCGCCCCGCGAGTTCCGTATCCAGCGCGTTCCCGTACACAGCGCCAGCATCCAGTGAGGTGAAATGAGCACCAACCCCTTCGACGACGAGGACGGCCGCTTCTTCGTTCTGGTCAACGACGAGGAGCAGCATTCCCTGTGGCCTGCTTTCGCCGAGGTCCCGGCCGGGTGGCGAGTGGTGTTCGGCGAGGACAGCCGCGCTGCCTGCGTCGAATACGTGGAGAAGAACTGGACGGATATGCGGCCCAAGAGCCTGCGTGACGCGATGGCGGCCGACGACGCGGCTCGCCAGGGCGCCCAGTCCTGATTCCGCGCCGGACGAAACTGCGCGGAGCGACGGTGATCGGCGGCTGCGTGCTGCCCTGAGGGGCACACGCAGCCGCTGCGATCCGCCGCTCCCTCCTACGGTGGTGAACGATTTTTCCGGACGGCCCGCGCCCCGGTTATGATGGCACCGCTTCACCCGCCTCCTTAGCTCAGTGGTAGAGCACCGCTCTTGTAAAGCGAAGGTCGTCAGTTCAATCCTGACAGGGGGCTCCACTCGGGCTCCGGCCTGCGAAAGCAGGTCGGAGCCCTTTTTGCGTCAGGGGAGATGCATCAGCTGCCGGGCCAGCCCGAACAGGCGGCTGCCGAGTCTGATGACGGGGATTCCCAGCGGAATCAACAGGATCGTCACGCACAACACGGCGCCGAGGATCCAGACGACGAGCGCCAACAATCCGACCACCGTGCCCCGCACGGCCGTCAGGATGCCCAGCACCACGTCGAGCAGGCCCCGTATCGCTGCCATGACGACCTTTCCGGCGTCCATTCTGCTCTTTTCGGGCGCAGTGTGCTCCGATCCGCGCCACCGTGATGAAAGTTGAGCGCCTGCCACCCCGCGATGAACGGGCGAAAAGTCGTCAGCAAAACGGTCGCTAAACCTCGCATGCCGACCTGGCGGTTTCCATTTCGGGCCATTGCGCCGCTCCGAGCCGTCCCCCTAGCGTCGGCTCCCAAGCTGTCCACCGGGTCGGCGTTCGGCGCCGACAAGCACAAGGAGGACGACGGTGACGACCAGCCGGCCGCGCCCTCCGTGGACGCGATCCAGAAGGTCCTCACCAAGATTCAGGACACCGACAAGCCGGAGGACCTCGAGAAGTCGCTCGACAAGGACATCGACACCCTCACCCACAACGAGGCCACCGTGCCCGCCAAGGTGAAGGAGGAGTTCACAAGTTCCGTCAGGAACTGACGCAGGCCAAGACCAAGGACAGCCTGGACGGCAGCTCCGCCGCCGACACCCTGAAGACGATCAAGGGTGACGCGAAGACGCTCGGCGCCGATCTGAAGGCCGCCGCATAAGAGCACAACCCTGTCGACACGCCGATCCGGGAGGCGCCGCCCGGATCGGCGTGTCTGCGCACTGTTACGGATCTTTTCGCGGTAGTTCTCCCTCGGCTTCTCGATCGTCGGAAGATGTTGTCGCGCAAGCGAAAGCCAGGATTTTCGACCTACCCGGTCATTGACGAACCGTAGCAAGATCGATAGGCTGCCGGAGAATGCAATGGAGGGGGAGTTTCCATGTTCGGTAAAGCAATCGTTACAGCATTGATGTTCTCGGCGATCTCTATCTCTGCCGCTGCTACTGCTTCGGCCGTGAGTCCATGGTGGGGGCCAAACGGTACAGATCCGAACGATGGGTCTGTATGCAGGAATGCGGAAGATGCCAATCACTCGATGAACGGCGGTGTTCCGGGGGTGGCCTACACCTGTACGTACAAGACCGACCAGCCCGAGGGACCTGGGTGGTATTTCTACTATCAGAACTGATCGACGAACGTTAGGTCGTCGAGGCTCGCTCGGACGGAGCGAGCCTCGACGTGCATGGGGTTAACGCATCGCCCGCAGCCGGCTCGCAGGAAACTCCCAGACAACGTTCAGCGCATTCCGGGCTGTAGGAGAGACGATATCCAGCATGAATGGAGTGGCTGGCGATCGGACCCCCGAGGCTCGGGTGCTGGTGGTCGACGACGAACCGATGATCGTCGAACTGCTGTCGGTGAGCTTGCGCTATCAGGGGTTCGAGGTGGCCACGGCCGCCAACGGCGCCGAAGGGCTGGACCGGGCCAAGCAGTTCCGGCCCGACGCCCTCATCGTCGACGTCATGATGCCTGGTATGGACGGCTTCGGCCTGCTGCGCCGGCTGCGCGCCGACGGCATCGATGCCCCGGTCCTGTTCCTCACCGCGCGGGACGAGGTCGAGGACAAGATCACCGGCCTCACCCTCGGCGCCGACGACTACGTCACCAAACCTTTCTCGCTCGAGGAGGTGGTGGCGCGGCTGCGGGTGATTCTGCGCCGCTCCGGTCACGTGGTGGAGGAGGCGAAATCCTCGCGTATCCGCTTCGAGGACATCGAACTCGACGACGACACGCACGAGGTGTGGAAGGCCGGGGAACCGGTCGCGCTCTCGCCGACGGAGTTCACCCTGCTCCGATACTTCATGGTCAATGCCGGAACGGTGCTGAGCAAGCCGCGCATCCTCGATCACGTCTGGCGCTACGACTTCGGCGGCGAGGTGGGCGTGGTGGAAACCTATGTCTCCTACCTGCGCAAGAAGGTCGACACCGGTCCCGACCGGCTGATCCACACCCTGCGCGGTGTCGGCTACGTGATGCGCGCGCCCAGCCGCAGCCGGTCGTCGGCGAAATGAGCGATCCGCGCTCGGTGCGGAAGCCGGCGGGTTCCACCGCGTCGGCGACCGCCCGTGCTGAACTCGTGACTATCGCCGAGTCGGAGGAGGAGAAGCCTGCCGAGTCCAACGATATGAGCGATACCGAACACGGCGACGAGAACGGCGCAGAACCGAGTTCCGACCGTGCCGCGTCGGCGCCTCGTCGAGGCAGGTATCGAATCTCTCGGCGCCTGTCTGCTGTCCCACTGCGGGTGACGCTCGTGTTCGCGCTGGTGTCTCTCACCGGGCTGGGTTTGCTCGTCTCGGGAGTCGCAGTCACCTCCGCTATGCGGAACGTGTTGATAAGCAACGTGGACCGTCAACTTTTCGGTGCCTCTCGCGATTGGGCCGCGCCGGACATGCCGCCACCACAGCGTCTGCCGGGCCCTGCCGGCCGAGAGCGCCCGCCAGCGCTCTTTTACGTTCGGATCGAAGATCCGAACGGCAAAACGCGTCTGTTACTGCCGTCCGGTCCGTCGGCGCCCGACTTTCCTGCCGACCTCGGAAGGCGCCCCCGCACCATCGGCTCGGTGGGAGACCCCAGTGAGCATTGGCGTGCCACGCGGGTCGTTACTCCCAATGGTTCCAGCTGGGTAGCCATTCGGCTGACGGAAACTGAGAACATCACGGACAGGCTCATCGGACTGCAGATCGTTGTGGGCCTCATCGTGCTCGCCGTGCTCGCGGTGGTGGCGCAGTTCGTGATTCGCCGGAGCCTGCGCCCGCTCGGTGAGGTGGAGAAGACCGCCGCGGCCATCGCGAGCGGGGATCTGCATCGGCGAGTTCCGGTGCAGGGCACCAACACCGAGGTCGATCGGCTCTCGCAATCGCTCAACGGCATGCTGTCCCAGATCCAGAGCGCCTTCGCCGCCACCGAGGCATCCGAGGAATCCGCGCGGCGTTCGGAGGCCCGGATGCGGCGGTTCGTCGCCGATGCCAGCCATGAACTGCGGACCCCGCTGACCACGATCAAGGGCTTCGCGGAGTTGTATCGGCAAGGGGCGCTGGCGGATCCGGCCCTGTTCATGGACCGGATCGAACGCGAGTCCAAGCGGATGAGCCTGCTGGTGGAGGACCTGCTGATGCTGGCTCGCCTCGACGCGCAGCGCCCGGTGGAACGCCGGCCGGTGGATCTGCTGGCACTGGCCAGCGATGCGGTGCACAGTGCCCGCGCCGTCGACGCGGCGCAGCGGCCCGAGGAGCCGCGCCGGCCCATCGACCTCGAAATACGCCCGGGGACGGGGACATTGGAGGTGCGTGGCGACGAAGCGCGGTTGCGTCAGGTGCTGGGCAATCTGGTCAACAACGCGCTGATCCACACCCCGCCCGACGCGGCGGTCACCGTCGCGCTGACACCCGCTCCGGACGAGGTGGTCATCGAGGTCGCCGATACCGGGCCGGGCCTGCCCACCGAGGACGCCGAGCGCATCTTCGAACGCTTCTACCGCACCGACACCTCACGCAGCCGCGACAGCGGTGGCACCGGACTGGGGCTGTCGATCGTGCAGGCGCTGGTGGCCGCGCACGGCGGCACGGTCTCGGTGCACAGCGCGGTGGGACAGGGCACCACCTTCGCGGTGCGCCTGCCCCGTTCGCAGGAGTGATCAAGGCTCGGTGCGTCAGGCCGGGACGTTCGCGCCGTAGCCGAGCTCGCGCAGCGCCTGCTTGATCTTGTCCTGCGCCTCGTCCAGCGATTCCGGGCTCGGATCGGTGTCCGCGCCCGAGATGTTGAAATCGCCCAGCTCGAACGCCGGGAAGACGTGCACGTGCAGGTGCGGCACCTCCAGCCCGGCGATCAGCAGGCCCGCGCGCGGCGCGTCCCACGCCATGCGCACCGCCTGGCCGATCTTCTGAGCGACCTCGTTGATCCGCGCGAACGTGGCGGGATCCAGATCCTGCCACTGGTCGATCTCCTTGCGAGGAACCACGAGCGTATGACCCTGGGTGACCGGAGCGATGGTCAGGAAGGCGACGAATTCCTCGTCCTCCCACACGAACCGCCCCGGCAGCTGTCCGGCAATGATCGCGCTGAATACAGATGGCATGGGTTTCATACTGCCCCGCCCGGTCGGGAGGCGGTGGCCGGGGCGGCGGGCTGTCCTCCCGGTACCCGCATCTGCTGTTCACCTGCGTCCCCTAAGCTGTCACGCGTGCGCGTACTCGTCATCGGATCCGGAGCCCGTGAACACGCCCTGGTGGAAGCCCTGCGTCGGGATCCCGGGGTCACCGCGATCGCGGCCGCGCCCGGCAATCCGGGGATCGGCCAGGTTGCCGAGGTGCGGGCGGTCGATCCGGCCAGCGCGGAGGCCGTCGTGGGCCTTGCCCGGGATTTCGCCGCCGATCTGGTGGTGATCGGTCCCGAGGTGCCGCTCGTGCTCGGCATCGCCGACGCGGTCCGGGCGGCGGGGATCGCCTGCTTCGGACCGTCGGCCGCCGCCGCGCGGATCGAGGGATCGAAGGCGTTCGCGAAGGACGTGATGGCCGCGGCCGGGGTGCGCACCGCGCACAGCGAGGTCGTCGATCATCCGGGCGAACTCGACGCCGCACTGGATCGCTTCGGGCCGACCTGGGTCGTCAAGGACGACGGGCTGGCCGCGGGTAAGGGTGTGGTGGTCACCGCCGATCGGTCCGCGGCCCGCGACCACGGGGCCGAGCTGCTCGAGCAGGGCCATCCGGTGCTGCTGGAATCGTTCCTCGACGGTCCCGAGGTCTCCCTGTTCTGCCTGGTCGACGGCGAGACCGTGGTGCCGCTGCTGCCCGCGCAGGATCACAAGCGCGTGGGCGACGGCGACACCGGCCCCAACACCGGCGGCATGGGCGCCTACACCCCGCTGCCGTGGCTGCCGCCGGAGACCGTCACCGAAATCGTCGACGATGTGGTCAAACCCGTTGCCGCCGAAATGGTTCGGCGTGGTGTCCCGTTCTCCGGCCTGCTCTACGCGGGCCTGGCGATCGGCCAGGCCGGGCCCGCGGTCGTCGAATTCAATTGCCGCTTCGGCGATCCCGAGACCCAGGCCGTGCTCGCGCTGCTCGACAGTCCGCTCGGCGCCCTGCTGCACGCCACCGCGACCGGCACGCTGGCGCAGGCGCAGCCGCCGGTCTGGAAGGACGGCGCGGCGATCACGGTGGTGCTGGCCGCGGAGAACTATCCGGGCCGCCCCCGGACCGGTGACGTCATCTCCGGCGCGGAGAGCGCCCCGGCCTCGGGGGGAAGCGCGAATGCCGAAGTGCTGCACGCCGGTACGGCGCTGCGCGCGGACGGCGCACTGCTGTCGGCCGGCGGGCGTGTGCTGAATGTCGTTGCCACAGGCGGGGATCTGACCGAGGCTCGTACGAATGCCTACGCACGCATCGCGGGAATCAAACTGCCCGGCAGCCACTTCCGCACCGATATCGGTCTCGCCGCCGTCGAGGATCGCATCTCGCTCCCCACCCGCGTGTAGCCGAATCGACGACTTCGGCCCCATCGGTTTCGAGGCGCACGGAGGCCGAAGCGACCCCGCGGGGTTCAGCCGACCTGAATGCCGTGCACGGCCAGCCACGGCTGCGGGTCCACGTGCTGTCCGCCGATGAGGATCTCGAAGTGCAGGTGCGGGCCGGTGGAATCGCCGCGGTTGCCGATGCGGGCGATCTGCTGACCGGCGCGCACCCGCTCGCCGACCGACACCGAGAAGTCGTACATGTGGCCGTACACCGAGATGGTGCCGTCGTCGTGGCGGATGCGCACCCACAGTCCGAAGCCCTGCGCCGGTCCGGCGTCGATGACGGTGCCGTCGGCGACGGCGTAGATGGGCGAACCGATGGGCGCCGCGATATCGATCCCGTAGTGGAAGGTGCCCCACCGGCCCCCGTAACCGGAGGTGAACATGCCGCGCGCGGGCAGGGCGAAACCGCCTATGCCCGGGGCGATTCCGCCCGGGAGGATGCCGCCGGGAATCGTGGTGGCCGGCCCGGACAGCCAGGGTTGCGGCGTCCCGGCGACCGCCGCGGCGGCTTCGGCCTTCGCGCGTTCCAGGGTGGCCCGCGACGCCGCGGCGACCACCTGCGCCTCGCGCATGCGCTCGCCGTTGTCGATGGCGGTCAGATAGCGCTTGCTGGTTTCGGGTTCGGCCTGCACCTGTAGCGGATAGGCCACCGCGATCCGCTGTGCCGCACCGGGTTTCGGCGTCGAGTCGACCGGTTGCGGCGCCACGGTGTCGGCGGCGGCGAACAGTCCGACCACGACCATGCCGATCACCAGCACCCGATGCTCGCCGACCCAGCCGCGCAGCCGCGGCCACAGGGTCTCGAATTCCTCGCGCCAGTGTCGATCCCGCATCAGCTGCCACCAGCGCCCCACCCGCGTGCGCCATTCGACCGCCGCGACCTGCCCGAATTCACGCGATCGGCGGGCCGAGGAACGGAGGCGATGCGCGATCGAGGGACGGTCGCGGCGCAGCGTCGTTCGCCAGTCGGGGCGGATCACGGTCCAGCCCCCCTGGTACGACTTCGCGCGGCGTGCCTGGTCAGGCATTCTGCCGACGATAACAGGGGCCCGCCCGGACACGCAGGCAGGCGCGGCGGCGCACAGCAACGTCTCAGGCGTCCGGTGCCCGGGAACGGACTGCGCGCCGGCCTGCCGAGGCGGTGTTCTACCGTCGTCTGGTGCGCAGTGAATCCCGGCGGTCCACCGTTCCGACCTTCTACGTCATGGACGTCTGGAAGGCCGCGGCCGAACGCGCCCGCACCCACGGCGACGTGCTGGTCCTGGCGGCGGGCCAGCCCTCCACGCCCGCCCCGGTGCCGGTGCGCCGCGCCACCCAGGTGGCCCTCGACGCCGAATTGCTCGGCTACACCGAGACTTTCGGCATCCCCGAATTGCGCTCGGCCATCGCGGCCCATCACCGCGACACCTACGGCGTCGAGGTCGAGTCCGACGACGTAGTGATCACGACCGGCTCCTCCGGCGCGTTCACGCTGATCTTCCTGGCCGCATTCGATATCGGCGACACCGTCGTGGTCGCTCGCCCGGGTTACCCGGCCTACCGCAACACCCTCACGGCACTGGGCTGCCGGGTGATCGAACTCGACTGCGGCCCCCGGACCCGGTTCCAGCCGACGGTGGCGATGCTGGAGGAGTTGCCCGAACCGCCCGCCGGCCTGATCGTGGCCAGCCCGGCGAACCCGACCGGCACCATGATCGCCCCGGACGAGCTGGCGGCCCTGGCCCGCTGGTGCGACGAGCACGGCACGCTGCTGATCTCCGACGAGATCTATCACGGCATCGCCTATTCGGGCGTCGACGGCGATACCGAACCGGTGAGCTCGGCGTGGGAGACCTCGCGCGAGTCGGTGGTGATCGGTTCGGTGTCGAAGTATTTCTCGATGACGGGCTGGCGGCTGGGCTGGATGCTGGCACCCGCGCGGCTGCGCCCGGCGCTGCAGCGGCTGGCGTCCAATATGACCGTCTGCCCGCCGGCCATCTCCCAATTCGCGGCGGCGCACGCGTTCGGCCCGGAGGCCAAATCCGAACTCGACGGACACGTCCGCCGCTATGCCCGCAACCGGTCGTTACTGCTCGAGGGGCTGCCCGCTCTCGGCATCAGCGATCTGGCGCCTGCCGACGGCGCCTTCTACGCGTACGCCGATATCGGTCATCTGAGCCAGGATTCGACGCGCTGGTGCGCGGATCTGTTGGCGCACACGGGTGTCGCCCTCGCGCCCGGGATCGATTTCGACACCCGTAACGGACACCGCACGGTCCGATTCTCCTTCGCCGGCGCCACCGCGGATATCGAGGAGGCCCTGGTGCGACTCGGCCGATATCTGAGCTGACGCACAGACTTTCCGTACCGGCCCACCGGAGCGCGTGGATGCGGTACAAATGATTCGGGTTGTGATTTCAACCCTTGCTATTTCGAACCGATCCCGGCTGTCCGCTCGGATCGGATCCCGGAAATTTGCGCGGTCCCATGGTCGATTGCACAGCAACGATTCGGCCGGGATTGCACAGACGCACAGATTTGCACAGATCGCACCGATTTGGCACGGATGAACCGATGATGACTGGCACGATGACACGGTGATCACCGCGACGACCCCGAAAGGCGAAAGGCGTCGCCAAGCGTTGGTTGCGGCTGCCGCGGAGTTGCTACTCGAAGGCGGCTTCGATGCCGTGCGCCACCGTTCGGTGGCGACGCGCGCGGACCTGCCCCTGGCATCCACGACCTACTATTTCGAATCCCTCGAGGACCTGATCGCGCGCGCGGTCGAGTTCAGCGGCAACGCCGAACTCGAGTCGATGCGCCGCCGGATCGGCGAGGTCACCCACCGCAAACGCGGCGCCGAGGCGACCGTCGACCTGATCGTGGATCTGATGGTAGGCACCGACGGCCCCGACGAATTCGCCCGCGGGCGGCTGATCGCCCGCTACGAGCGGTCGGTGGCCTCGGCCCGGCATCCGGAACTACGCGAGGTGCAGCTGCGGTTACGCGCCCAGCTCGAGGACCTATTGGCCGATGTGCTGCGCCGATCCGATCGGATGGTGCGCACCGATCAGTTGCGCCGGCTGGTGGCGGTGGTCGACGGTGCGGTGGTCGCCGCGCTGGCCGAATCCGATCCGCAACCGCGCCGGACCGCCCGCGGCGCGCTGCTGGAATTGATCGATGTGATCGCTCCGCCGGTGCCGCAACCGCTGATGGCGCCGCAGACCGTGCCACCGGCCGCGGCGCCGCACCTGCCCGCGGCCATGCCCCAGCAACCGAGCAGGCATCGAACATTAGACTGACTGTTCGTGAGTCTTGTCCCGAACGTCCTCGCCACCCGGTACGCGAGCCCGCAGCTGGTGCAGTTGTGGTCGCCCGAGAACAAGATCGTGCTGGAGCGCCGGCTGTGGCTCGAGGTGCTGCGGGCCCAGACCGAACTCGGCGCCGCCGGTACCGAGGCGGTCACCCCCGACGTGCTCGAGGATTACGAGCGGGTGCTGGGCGAGGTCGACCTGGCCTCGATCGCCGAACGCGAGCGGATCACCCGCCACGATGTGAAGGCGCGCATCGAGGAGTTCAACGCCCTCGCCGGGCACGAGCAGATCCACAAGGGCATGACCAGCCGGGATCTGACCGAGAACGTGGAGCAGTTGCAGATCCGGCTCTCGCTGGAACACGTCTACGAACACGGTGTCGCGGTCGCCGCGCGGCTGGCGGAGCGGGCCGCCGAGTACCAGTCGCTGGTGATGGCCGGACGCTCGCACAACGTGGCGGCACAGGCGACCACCCTGGGCAAGCGGTTCGCGGGTGCGGCCGACGAGGTGCTGATCGCCCTGCACCGGGTGCGCGAGCTGATCGACCGGTATCCGCTGCGCGGGATCAAGGGCCCGATGGGCACCGCGCAGGACATGCTCGATCTGTTCGACGGCGACGCCGCCAAACTCGCCCAGCTGGAGCAGAAGGTCGCCGGGCATCTGGGCTTCGCGACCGTGCTGACCAGTGTCGGCCAGGTCTACCCCCGCTCCCTGGACCACGACGTGATCTCCGCGCTGGTCCAATTGGGCGCGGGCCCTTCGTCGTTCGCGCACACGGTGCGGCTGATGGCGGGGCACGAACTGGTCACCGAGGGTTTCCAGCCCGGGCAGGTCGGCAGTTCGGCGATGCCGCACAAGATGAACACCCGCTCCTGCGAGCGCGTCAACGGTCTGCAGGTGGTGCTGCGCGGTTACGGCTCGATGGCGGCCGAACTGGCGGGCGCGCAGTGGAACGAGGGCGATGTGTTCTGTTCCGTGGTGCGCCGGGTCGCGCTGCCCGACGCGTTCTTCGCCATCGACGGCATGATGGAAACCTTCCTGACCGTCCTCGGCGAATTCGGCGCCTACCCGGCCGTGATCGAGCGTGAGCTCAACCGCTACCTGCCTTTCCTGGCCACCACGCGCATTCTGATGGCGGCCGTGCGGGCGGGGGTCGGGCGCGAGAGTGCGCACGAGGTCATCAAGGAGCACGCGGTCGCCGTGGCGCTGGCCATGCGGGAGCAGGGGCGCGAACCGGATCTGCTGGACCGCCTCGCGGCCGACGACCGGATGCCGCTGGACCGGGCCGGACTCGAGGCCGCCCTGGCCGATCGGACGGCGTTCATCGGCGCCGCCGAGGCGCAGGTGAGCGATGTGGTGGCGCAGGTGCAGAAGCTGATCGACGCGAATCCCGAGGCCGCCCGCTACACCCCCTCGCCGATTCTGTAACCGCCGCGGACCGATGGTCGCGGCACCGCAACCGCCCGGCGCCGCCGTTCGCGTGGTGGTCTCGCGCGTGCTCGGCGCCGTGCGAATGGTGCGGCGGCGCAGGCGAAACCGGCGACTAGGGTTGCCGGATATGGACCCCTATACGATCTTCGCCGATATCGTCGCCGGGCGGGCGCCCTCGTCCAAGGTCTACGAGGACGACGACGTTCTCGCCTTCATGGACATCCGTCCCATGACACCCGGTCATCTGCTGGTGATTCCGAAGATTCCGGCGCGCAGCCTGGCCGAACTCGATCCGGCGATCGGCGGCAAGCTCTTTCAGGTCGCGCAGCGTCTGGCGGCCGCGCTGCGGCAGTCCGAGGTGCGCTGTGACGGGGTGAATCTCTTTCTGGCAGACGGTGTTACGGCCGGGCAGGAGGTCTTCCACGTCCATCTGCACGTCATTCCGCGCACGCCCGGTGACGGCTTCGGTCTGCGCAATCGCGCGACGACCCCGCCGCGTGCGGACCTGGACTATCTGGCCGCGTCGATCCGGGGCGCGGCCGGGCGGGCACAACCGAATCCCGCGAGCGGACAGGACGGAAAGTGGTGGCTCACCTGAGTCCTGCTGCGGACCGGGTGGTTTGCTGAGGAAACGCCAGGAGGTCGAAAGCTCCGCGCTGCGCCACGGTATGCGTTACTTTAAGTAGCAGTTGTGGTGGGTTGACGGAGGTGGGGACATGCGACGTTCATGCGTTGCTGCAGTTGTGCTGGCAGTCGGACTGGGCGTCTTCGGTCCCTGGATGGGCCCACAGCCACGCGCATCGGCGGCGCGGGTGGTCGGGGAAAACGATATGAGTCCGACCCGGACGGCGCTGTTCATCGACTCCCCAGCCATGGGACGCACCATCCAGGTTCAGGTGCTGCATCCGGCCGGTGGGGGTTCACGGCCCTCCTACTATCTGCTCGACGGGCTCGATCCCGGTGTGCAGCAGAGCACCTGGACCAATGCCACCGATGCCGAACCCTTCTTCCACGGTAAGAACGTCAACGTGGTGCTGCCGATCGGCGGGCAGGCGAGTTACTACACCGACTGGCAGCGCGACGATCCGCACTTCGGCCGCTACCAGTGGGAAACCTTCCTGACGCGCGAACTTCCGCCCATCATCGATGCCACGTTCTCCGGCAACGGCGTGAACGCGATCGGTGGCCTGTCGATGGGCGGCATCGCTGCGTTCGTCCTGGCCGTTCGCCATCCGGAGCTGTACGAGGCGGTGGCGGGCTACAGTGCGTGCCCGGACCTGGGTATCGCGCAAGGGGCGATCATGTTCTCGATCGCCAACCGCGGCGGCAATCCGTTCGATATGTGGGGTGCGCCCGGAAGTCCGGAATGGGGCGCCCACGATCCGGCGCTGCTGGCGAATCGGCTGCGCGGCAAGACCCTCTACCTGTCCACCGGCACCGGTATCCCGGGTCCACACGAGACCGAGATCAAACCGCAGCTGCCGGAGAACATCGTCCTGGGCGGTCCGATCGAAGCCGGCGTGGACGTCTGCGTCACCGCCTTCGAGCAGCGGCTGCGCGGCATGCGAATTCCGGCCCGGGTCGATCACAGTCCGGTGGGGACGCATTCCTGGTCGTATTGGCAGGACTATATGCACGCGTCCTGGCCGACAATCGGCGCGGCGATCGGGGCCTGATCGCCGGGGCCCGACGTCCGATCGGCGCGGGACGCCCCCGCGCGACCGGGCGAGGCCCCGGAGATCCGGTGCACTGCGTTCAGTGCGGTTGCGCGCCCGGCCGGTTGAATTCGCCGTCCTTCGCGCCGGCGACGAACGCCCGCCATTCGCCGGGAGTGAAGATCAGCGCCGGCCCGTCCGGATTCTTGGCATCACGCAGCCCGATATTGCCGCTGGCCAGGAAGGCCACCTCGACACCACCCTCCCCGTCGCCGCTGCGCTGCCAGACCGCCCCGGGTTCGATCTCGCGATTCTTCGCTTCCAACCTGTGCTCCTGCATCGATGTGATCGCCCGCGGGATCGGCGCGGGCGCTGCCGTCCCCGAGAGTAGGCGGTCGGAAGCCGCCGCACCGGCGTCGTTTCCGAATCCGCGCGTACCGGCATGGCCGGGATCACACCGATATGCCGACCTGCGAAATGTGGCATTCGTCTACTCGTCCCGGCAACACCGCTGGTTTACGCCGCAACCTGATCGGAAACCCCACTCACTGTGGCAGTTGGAGGGCGTCGACTGGTCAAGAGACCGAGAGGGCGTGCCCTGCCGCACTGAAGGGACGACAAGGATGGAGCACCGCATGGCACCCGTCTTCGACAGTTGCGCGGTGGTGCCCCGGCACCTCACCGTCGAGCAGGCGCACAACATCCTGCACAGTCACAGCAGCTGTCCCACCGACCAATGCCCGCGCCGCAAAGCCGCACTGTTCTTCCTGATGGAATCTCGTCGTTCGGCCCGCGGCAACGGGCGTGACCTGCGCCGGCCCGCACCGCGGACCACCGGCCTGGGGTAATGCGGGCCGAGCTCGCACTCCCGTCCTCGCCGATGCGTTCGTGTCGGCGGGTGTGGGGGTGCGCGCCCGGACCGGCTTGCCGCGATTACGGTGGTCACCATGGCTCTCGACAGTGGTACCGGAACCATCCAGAACGCCGGCGACGCCGCCGCGGCGGTGACCCCGCCGGTGGCCAAACAGGTCCCGGCCGAACGCGTCCATCACGGTGACACCTTCGTCGATCCCTACGAATGGCTGCGGGACAAGGACGATCCCGAGGTCATCGCCCATCTCGAGGCCGAGAACGCCTATACCGACGCACAGACCGCCCACTTGGCCCCGCTGCGCGCGCGCATCTTCGACGAGATCAAATCGCGCACCCAGGAGACCGATATGTCGGTCCCGGCGCGGCTGGGCGAGTACTGGTACTACTCGCGCAGTTTCGAAGGCAAGCAGTACGGCGTGCACTGCCGCTGCCCGATCACCGATGTCGACGACTGGACCCCGCCGCAACTCGACGTCGATATCGAGATTCCCGGTGAGGAGATTCTGCTCGACAGCAACGTGCTGGCCGAGGGGCACGATTTCTTCGCCCTCGGCGCCTATTCGATCAGTCACGACGGCACGCTGCTGGCGTACTCCACCGATACCGTCGGTGACGAGCGATATGTGCTGCGGTTCAAGGATTTACGCAGCGGCGAGCTGCTCGGCGACGAAATTCCGGGCACCGCGCCGGGAGCGACCTGGTCGCTGGACGGAACCCACGTGTTCTATCAGACCGTCGACGAATCCTGGCGGCCCGACACCGTGTGGCGCCACCGCCTCGGCACCGCGCAGTCCGACGACGTCAAGGTGTTCCACGAGCCCGACGAGCGCTATTGGGTCAGCATCGGCGCCACCCGCTCCGAGAAGTACCTGATGATCTGGGTCGGGTCGAAGATCACCACCGAGGGCTGGATCCTCGAATCCGACGATCCCGAGGGCGAATTCCGGGTGCTGCTGCCGCGCCGCGAGGGTGTGGAGTATTCGGCCGAACACGCGGTGATCGGCGGGCAGGACCGGCTGCTGATCCTGCACAACGACGTGGTCGACGGTGTGAAGGCCGAGAATTTCGTGCTCACCGAGGCGCCGGTGGACGATCCGGCCGCGATGACCATGCTGATCGGCCATCGCGACGATGTGCGGCTCGAGGACGTCGACTGCTTCCGCGACCATCTCGTCCTCTCGTATCGGCGCGAGGCCCTGCCGCGAGTCGCGGTGTGGCCGTTGACTTCCGACGGTTACGGCGAGCTGCGCGAATTGGAATTCGGCCTGGAACTGTTCTCCGCCGGCGTGGGCTCCAATCCGGAGTGGGCGCAGCCGACGCTGCGGCTGGGCGTGACCTCGTTCATCACCCCGATGCAGGTCTTCGACTACGTGCCCGCCACCGGGGAACTGACGCTGCGCAAACAGCAGCAGGTGCTCGGCGGCTACGACCCGGACGACTATGTGCAGCACCGGGATTGGGCGACCGCGGCCGACGGCACCCGGATTCCGATCTCGGTGGTGCGCCGCCGCGACAGCGAGGGTGCGGGCCCGAAGCCGTTGCTGCTCTACGGGTACGGCTCCTACGAGGCCAGTATCGATCCGGGTTTCTCGGTGTCGCGGCTGTCGTTGCTCGACCGCGGCATGGTGTTCGCGGTCGCCCATGTGCGCGGCGGTGGCGAGATGGGGCGGCTGTGGTACGAGAACGGCAAGACGCTCACCAAGAAGAACACCTTCACCGACTTCGTCTCCTGCGCAAGGCATCTCGTCGATACCGGCGTCACCACACCGCAGGTGCTGGTGGCCGACGGTGGCAGTGCGGGCGGGCTGCTGATGGGTGCGGTGGCCAATCTGGCGCCCGACCTTTTCGCGGGCATCCTCGCCAATGTGCCGTTCGTGGATCCGCTGACCTCGATACTGGACCCGTCGCTGCCGCTGACGGTCATCGAATGGGACGAGTGGGGTAATCCGCTGGAGGATCCGGAGGTCTACGCCTATATGAAGTCCTATTCGCCGTACGAGAACGTGGCGGCCGTGGACTATCCGGCGATCTTGGCGATCACCAGCCTCAACGACACCCGCGTGCTCTACGTCGAGCCCGCGAAGTGGGTGGCCGCGCTGCGGGCCACGAAGACCGGTGACTCCCAGCTCCTGCTGAAGACCGAGATGAGCGCCGGGCACGGTGGCGTCAGCGGCCGCTACGAGAAGTGGAAGGAAGTCGCCTTCGAATACGCCTGGGTGCTCGATCGGGTCGGGCTCGGCGAGGTCGGCTGACGGTTGCCGGACCGTGCGGCCGGGTGGTCGCTCCGGGAATTCGTCGGGGCGTCACTTCGGCTGCACGGGGCCGACACCTGCCGCGCGCACAGTGGAGGCATGAGCGGCAACGACCGGGGGTTCGGGCAGCTGATCGTCTCGGTGTCGGGTATTCGCGACACCACACTGGAACAGGCGCGCGCCTTCGCCGCGGAGATGGACGGCCGCGGGGTACGGCTGTCGCTGCTGGTGGCGCCGCGGTTGAAGGGGAAATACCGGCTCACCGAGGATCCGCGCACCCAGCAGTGGCTGCGGGACCGCCGCGCCGCGGGTGACGCGATCGTCCTGCACGGCTACGACCAGGCCGCGACCAAACGCCGCCGCGCCGAATTCGCCGCGCTGCCCAAGCACGAGGCGCGCCTGCGCCTCACCGCCGCGGACCGCGTGATGGAACAGATCGGCCTGCGCACCCGGCTGTTCGCCGCCCCGCGCTGGACGGCCTCCGAGGGCGCCGTCGCCGCCCTGCCCGAGGTCGGCTTCCGCCTGGCGCTGGGATTGACCGCCATCCACGACCTGGAACGGGACACGGCACAGCGCTGCTGGGTGCACGGCGTCGGTGAGGGTTTCCGGGCCGAACCGTGGTGGTGCCACGCACTGATCATGAGCGCGGCCCGCATCGCGCGACGCGGGGGAACGCTGCGACTCGCCGTCTCGGCGGCGCAGCTCTCCCGGCCCGGTCCCCATCAGGCCATGCTCGACGCGGTCGATCTGGCGCTGTTCCACGAGGCGGTTCCGGACGTCTACCGGTGGGAACCGTACGCCATGCCGCATGCGGCATGAGCTCGCTCGACGTCAGCGAATCTGCGCCGGGTCCTCCCCGGCCGCGCGCAGCATGTCCCGCACCTCGGTGACGATAGTCCGGTCCGATACCGCGGCCGTGGCGTCGTGGGTGAAGCCGCCCGCCTCCTTGCGGGTCAGCGAGGTGGACAGCGGATGCTTCTTCAGCTGATCGACGCAGCGGTCGATATCGGCCAGCAGCAGATCGGCCATATCGTGGGTGAAGCCGTGCCGGACGACCGCCCGCATGATCGTCTCGTCCTGCCGGTCGGCCGGTAGCGGATAGGCGGCGATCAGCCAGCCGCGCGAGCGCAGGCGTTCGGACAGGTCGTACAGATTGAAGCCGGGATCTTCGCGCAGCCGCCACGACACCGCGCTGATTCCCCGCGTGGGCGTGCCGTCGTGGATCATCTCGAACAATCCGGTCTCGGTGAGGCCATGGGCCAGATGTTCGGCGACCCGGTAGATGGCCGATTGCAGCCGGGTATAGCCCGTGCGGCCGAGCCGGATGAAGTCGTAGTACTGGGTGATGGCCTGACCGCCGGGGCGGGAGAAATTCAGGTTGAAGGTGGCCATACTGCCGCCGAGGTAGTCGACGTTGAACACCAGCTCGTCCGGGAGGTCGGCGGCCGTGCGCCAGAGCGCCCAGCCGGCGCCCAGCGGAGCCAGGCCGGTTTTGTGCCCGGAGGCGTTGATCGACTTCACCCGCTCGAGCCGGAAGTCCCAGACCAGGTCCGGCGCCGTGAACGGGGCGAGGAATCCGCCGCTGGCGGCGTCGACGTGCAGGGGGATGTCCAGGCCGGTGCCGGCCTGCAGGTCGTCGAGGGCCGCGCTCATCGCGGCGACGTCCTCGAACAGTCCGGTGAAGGTCTGCCCCATCGTCGCGACGACCATGATCGTATTCGAATCGCAATGTGCGGCAATGTCGTCCGGCTCGAGCGTATAGCGGTCCCCGCGCAGCGGCACCTGCCGGATCTCGACGTCGAAATAGCGCGCGAACTTCTCCCAGCACACCTGCACCGGGCCGCAGACGAAATTGGGGACGCCCTGGCCGCCGTTCTTGCGCCAGCGCGTCTTCGCGGCCAGCCCGCCGAGCATCGCCGCCTCACTGGACCCGATGGTGGAGGTGCCGCGCGTCGAGCCGGGATCGGGACAGTGCCACAGGTCCGCGACCATGCGCACGCACCGGCGCTCGAGCTCGGCGGTCTGCGGATACTCGTCCTTGTCGACGATGTTCTTCGCCAGGCTCTGCGCCATCAGCCGGCGAGCGTGATCGTCGATCCAGGTGGTGCAGAAGGTGGCCAGATTCATCCGCGACACGCCGTCGAGCATCAGCTCGTCGTGCACGATCTGATAGGCCTCCGGGGCCGGCATCTCGCGATGTGGGAAGTGGTTCTTGGGTGCGCCGCGATCCAGATCGGGCATCGCGAACAGGTCGTCGGATTCCGATGATGCAGACATCTCGTCCTCTCCGGTGGTCGGATCGCGGTCGAGCTCTCCTTCATCATGCCCGCTGCGGGTGCGCACCGGCTATGAACCGCAGGGAGAAATCGGGCGAATTCCGTCCCGCGCCGCGCCCGACGCCGACGCGGCCGGTCCCGGAAAGAGGGTTAGGTTGGGTGAATGACCGACGATTCTCGGACCGCGGCCCTGCGCGAACAGGTGCGGGCGCTGATGCCGCGGGCGAAAGCCGATCTGGCCCAGTTGGTTTCGTATCGGTCCGTGGCCGACGCGCGGCAGTTTCCGCCCGAAGAATGTCATCGGGCGGCGCGATGGGTCGCCGACGCCTTCGCCGACCTCGGTCTCACCGACGTCGGCCTGCACGAGACGCCCGACGGCAGCGAGGCGGTCGTGGCCCGGTACCCGGCTCCGGCGGGAGCCCCCACGGTGCTGCTGTACAGCCATTACGACGTGCAGCCGCCGGTGGACGAGGCGGCCTGGGAGACTCCGGTGTGGGAGCTCACCGAACGCGACGGCCGGTGGTACGGGCGCGGCGCGGCCGACTGCAAGGGCAATATCGTCGTCCATCTGACCGCTCTGCGGGCACTGCGGAAAAGTCTGGGAGACAAGGGTTATCCGGTCGGCATCACGCTGGTCTGCGAGGGCTCGGAGGAACAGGGCACCGGCGGTCTGGAGGAGTTCGTTCCGCAGCACGCGGACCTGCTGCGCGCCGACGCGCTGCTGATCGGTGACTGCGGCAACTTCGCGGCGGGCCTGCCGACCTTCACCCAGACCCTGCGCGGAAACGTGAATGTGCTCGTCACGGTCGAAACCCTTTCCGGCCCACTGCATTCCGGTATGTTCGGCGGGGCGGCCCCGGATGCCGTCGCCGCGCTGATCCGGCTGCTCGCGACGCTGCGGGACGAACACGGGAACACGACGGTCGCCGGGTTGCCGGCCGATCAGGTCTGGGACGGCGCGCAATATCCGGTCGAGCAGTTCCGGGTCGATGCCGGCATCCTCGACGGCGTGCAGGTGCTGGGCAGCGGCACCATCTCGGACATGCTCTGGGCTCGGCCGGCGTTGACCGTGCTGGGCATCGATGTCCCGCCGGTGGTGGGGTCGGCGGCGGCCGTCCAGCCCAGCGCGCGGGCCCGGTTGAATCTGCGGATCCCGCCCGGGGTCGATCCGGCTCCGGCCCTGAAAGCCCTTACCGCACATATCGAATCGCATACGCCATGGGGTGCGCGCGTCCGGGTCGAGACGGAGGGCACCGGGACGCCGTTCCGATCCGGTACCGGCGGCCCGGCGCGGCTGGCGATGGAGGACGCCTTCGCCGCCGCGTACGGACGCACCGCCACCATGCAGGGGCAGGGCGGCTCGATTCCGCTGTGCAACGTCTTCGCCGAAACCTATCCCGACGCCGAGATCATGCTGCTCGGCGTCGAGGAGCCGAAATGCCTGATCCACGCCCCGAACGAAAGTGTCGACCCCAGCGAGATCGAGCACGTGGCGCTGGCGGAGGCGTTGTTCCTGTCCTCGTATTCGCGGTGAGGAGCGCGCTCCTCGTAAGGGGCGTGGCTTCGCGGTGCGCGCCCGCTAGAAGGTCTTGTTGTCCTCCGGCTCGATGAGCGCGAATTCGGTATCGGCCGGGCGCATTTCGGACAGGCGGCCGAAGTAGATGCCCTGCGCCTCCGGCGCGATGATGCCGTAGTGGATCGGGACGGCGGTGCGCGGCGCCACGGCGCGCAGATAGTCCACCGCTTCGCTGATCTTCATCCACGGCGCGACCGCGGGCACCGCCAGCACCCCGACCGATACCGGCGGCACCCACAGCGAATCGCCCGGGTGGACGAACTGCGCCGGATCGTCGGCGCTGCCGAGCTGGAAGACGGTGTTGTCGACGACCGGCAGCTCCGGATGGATCACCGCGTGCTTGCCGCCGCCACCGGTGATCTGCAGATCGCCGATGGTGACGATATTGCCCGCGTGCACGGCCTGCCACGGTTCACCGCGCTGCTGTGCGGTCTGCGGATCGCTGAGCAGGCGGGCGCTCGGATTCGCGTCGACCAGGGCCTCGATCCGGTTCGGATCGATGTGGTCGGGGTGCTGATGGGTGATCGCGATCGCGTCGAGCCCCGTGATGCCTTCGAATCCGTGCGAGAAAGTGCCCGGATCGAACAGGATCTTCGCGCCGTTCAATTCGACGAGGACGCAGGAATGACCGAAGTGGGCGATGCGCATGAGTTCACGCTATCGCCTCCGGCCGCAGCGGGGACCCGGAGGCGACAGCCTGCGTAACCACGGAGGGGCCACGCGGAGGCCGGCCGACAGGCGCTGTGACGTCTCTCGCAGGTGCCGCGGCCCGGCGGGGCGCCCGCGAGCAGCCCCGATTAAGCTGTTGTGGTAATCCCCCCACCAGCTTGAGGAGCAACGCGTGGCACGAGTTGTGGTCGAGGTGATGCCGAAGGCCGAGATCCTGGATCCGCAGGGTCAGGCCATCGCCGGCGCGCTCGGACGCCTGGGTTTCCCGGGTGTGTCGGATGTGCGGCAGGGCAAGCGGTTCGAACTCGACATCGACGACAGCGTCAGCGATGCGGAGCTCGAGAAGATCGCCGAGGCCCTGCTCGCCAACACGGTCATCGAGGACTGGAAAGTGGTGCGGCTGCCGTGACCAGCTCTGCGCGAATCGGTGTCATCACCTTCCCCGGCACGCTCGACGACGTCGACGCGGCGCGCGCGGTCCGGCTGGCCGGCGCCGAAGCGGTGAGCCTGTGGCACGCCGACGCGGACCTCAAGGGTGTCGACGCGGTTGTGGTGCCGGGTGGATTCTCCTACGGCGACTATCTGCGCGCCGGTGCCATCGCCCGGTTCGCGCCCGTGATGGGCAAGGTCGTCGAGGCCGCCGGTAAGGGTCTGCCGGTGCTGGGCATCTGCAACGGCTTCCAGGTGCTGTGCGAGGCCGGACTGCTGCCGGGTGCGCTGACCCGCAACGAGGGCCTGCACTTCGTCTGCCGCGATCAGTGGCTGCGGGTGGAGTCCACCGCGACCGCGTGGTCCTCGCGCTACGAAGCGGGTGCGCAGATCCTGGTCCCGGTGAAGAACGCCGAGGGCCGCTACCAGGCCTCACAGGCCGTGCTCGATGAACTCGAGGGTGAGGGCCGGGTGGTCTTCCGCTACGTGGGCGGCAACCCCAACGGTTCGCAGCGCGATATCGCCGGCATCGCCTCCCCGAACGGCCGCGTCGTCGGTCTCATGCCGCACCCCGAACACGCCACCGAACCGCTGACCGGGCCGAGTGACGACGGGCTGGGGATCTTCCTGTCGGTCCTCGACAGCCTCGTCACCACCGCCTGATCGCCCCTCACCACCGCCTGATCGGCCTGTCGCTCAGGGGATCACGACCGCGGCGGTGATCGGCGCCGGGTCGTCGGCCCAGCGTCGGCCGGTGTCACGCGGTGTGATGCCGTGGTCGGTCCAGGCGGACAGCAACCGCGCGACCTTGGCGTGCATGGTGGTGCGCAGGCGATCGAAGGAGTTGTCCGGCACGTCGTCGACCTCCCCGAGCAGCAGCCACCACGCCCAGGCGACCGCACCGGCGTTGGCGACGAAGTCCGGCAGCACCGGAACACCGCGGGCGGCGAGCATGGCCTCCGCCTCCGGTGTGGTGGCGGCGTTGGCCGCCTCGACGACGACGCGGGCGCGCACGTCGAAGGAATTGTCCGGCGTGATCGCGTACGAAATGGCCGCCGGCACCAGGATGTCGACATCGGCGGACAGCACCGCGGTGCGCGGCAGTTGCTCGACATCCGCCGGCAACCGGGAGCGGTCGATCTCGCCGTAGTCGTCGCGCAATTCCAGCAAAGCCGGGATATCGAGTCCGCCCGCCCGGTACAGGGCACCGGCGGCATCGGCCACCGTGGTCACGCGCATGCCCGCCTCGTGTAGGTAGTAGGCCGCCGCGCCGCCCATGGTGCCGACTCCCTGAATCGCGACCGTCGTCTCGGCCGGCATCCGGCCCCACGAGACGGCCGTGGCGAGGCACGCGTGCGCGACGCCGTAGCCGCCGATCACATCGCCCAGCAGGAAACCGCCCTCGACCGCCGCGTTCAGTCCGTTGCGGACCCGTTCCAGGGTGGCGGCCGGATCCGCGGCGCGGCGGATCGCGGCGTGATAACTCTGCCCCAGACCCAGCTTCTCGAAGACCTCGTCGATCAGATGTTGCGGGACGCCCAGGTCCTCCGCGGTCACCCAGTGCGCGTCGATCCACGGGCGCATGGCCTCGCAGAATCGCTCCAGCACCTCGATGGCACGCGGATCCTTCGGATCGAAGTCGATGCCGCCCTTCGCGCCGCCGATCGGCAGGTCGAAGGTCGCGGTCTTGGCGGCCATTCCGCGCGCCAGATCCTCCACCTCGCTCAGCGTGCAGCCGGCCCGCATGCGGGTGCCGCCGGTGGCCAGGCCGCCGCGCAGCGTGTGGACGACGAGATAGCCGACGGCGCCGGTATCCGAATCGGTCCACTGCAGCCGCATATACGGCTCGGGGCGGCGGATCGCGGGGGTGACCGGGACGGTCGCGGGCACCGGCGGGACGGTCGGTGCGGTGTCCTCGGCCGGGTTGTGGATCGTCGTCACGGCGAACTACCTCCTTCGCGTTCGGATGGCCGACCACCATCCGCGGGGGAACGACGAGTCGCATGACGATCGGCGTCCGGACCTCGTCGTCCCGGCTGGTGATTCGCTGTCACCAGCCTGCGTCCTGCCCGGTCACACGTCTATTTACGGTTCGTTCACGGCCGTGTTCAGTGTTTCTGCACAGCGTTGCCGGCCGCGCGTACGGTTTCCGCGCAGCGCTTACGCTCGATGCCATGGACCTGTCGCTGCCTCGCCTGCGCATGCTGCGCGAGCTGCATCGGCGCGGCACGATCACCGCGGCCGCGGGTGCGCTGCACTACACCGCCTCGGCGGTGTCGCAACAGCTGGCTCAATTGGAGCGCGACGTGGGGCTGCGGCTGTTCGAGCGGCGCGGGCGCCGGCTGCAACTCACCGATCGCGGAGTTCTGCTCGCCGAGCACGCCGAGGAGATCCTCGCCTCGGTGGAGCGGGCCACCCAGGCGCTCGAGGAGTCCGGGGAGTCGGTGTCGGCGACACTCACCGCCGGAGTGTGGGCCTCGGTCGCCTCGGGGCTGCTGCCCGATGCGCTCACCGCGCTCGCCCGCGCCCATCCGGGCATTCTGGTGCGGACCAGGGAACTCGCACCGGAGGCGACGGCTGCCGCTGTTCGCGACGGGACCCTCGACCTGTCGTTCGTCCTCGACTACTCGAATTACCCGATGACCTGGGACCGCGGTCTGGAACGTGCCGTGATCGCGGTCGAGCGGCTCTACGCGGCGGTGCCGGCCGGAGCGGTGCCGGCGCCGGCGGTGACGCTGGCCGATCTGGCGGAACATCCGTGGATCCTCGCGCCCGCTCGCTCCCATTTCGGTCACGCGGTCCGCCTGGCCTTCCAGTCCGGCGGGGTCGAACCACGCATCGACCACGAAGTGGAGGAGCAGTCGACCGCGATGGCGCTGGTCGCGGCCGGCCTGGGCGTCACGCTGGTCTCGGATCTGGGGCTGGCGCTGCGGCCGCCGGGCGTGGATATCGTCGGGCTCGGCGAGGGGCTTACCCGAACCGTCTCACTGGCTTACCGCACCAATACGGCACGCCGGGCGGCCCTGCTGTTCGTCGTGAACGCGGTCCGGGCCGCCGCCGTCGACAAAGGTCTCGGCCCGGAGCGGCCGTTGCTCGCCGCACCGGGCCCGGAAACCGTTGCGCCAGCCAATGATTCGGCCGAGGTCACACACAAGAGTCTAGGGCTCGACTGAGCCGCGCGAGGTGCCGGTACAGCGGCGTCAGTACAAGGTGTCCAGTATCCGCAGGTCCACGCCCTCTGCGCGGGCGATCAGGCTGGGCGGGCGGACCACGTGGTTGTCGCGGTACATCCGCGCTCCCGACGGCGTCTCCAGCACCACGCCGTCCTCGAGCGCGGCCCGCATCCGCGGCACCTCGAGGGAGCCGACCGCGTGGGCCATCGCCCGCAGCGTATGCAGCGCCTCGTAGGCGGTGTTGCCGAAATAGGTGAGCTTCGGCGCGAAGCGGCCGTGCATGCGGTGATAGCGGGCCTGCCGGTCGGGATCGGCGTTCACATCGGGGAACAGACTGGAGGCGACATAGAGGTCGGTGTTGGCGCCGGGGCCGGCGGCGAGCAGGAGTTGTTCGTCGACGACCGGGCTGACCCGCAGTTGCCTCTCGGCCCGGCCCATCGCGGTGAACTGCTGGTTGAACCGGACCGCGTCCATCCCGACCAGCAACATCACGATGCCGTCGACCAGGTCCAGGCACGGATCGGTGAGGATCGAGCCGAAGTCCCGGGTCCCCAGCGGCACATAGCGCTCGTAGCGGACGGCGTCGCGGTACGCGGCACGGACGTCGCGGCCGGTGGCGACCGGCCAGATGTAGTCGTTGCCGATGATCGCCCAGCGGCGGGTGCCGAATTCCCGGGACAACCACCGCATGGCCGGCAGGATGTGGCCGCTGGGCGCCTCGCCGATCATCACCACCTCGGCCGGTTCGTTCGGCAGCTCCTCGTAGACGTTGGCGAACAGATACGGAACCCGCCCGCCCGTGACCCGGGCAACCGCCTGGCGGACCGCCGAGATGTGCCAGCCGGTGATGGCATCGACCATTCCGGTGGCCAGCAGCGCCGAGACCTCGTCGGCCACCTCGGCCGGACTGCGGCCGCCGTCGATGGTCGTCACCCGGACCTGCCGGCCCAGAATTCCTGTGCCGCTGTTGATTTCTTTCGCAGCCAAGGAAATCGCCGCTTCACAGGACGGCGCGACAATTCCGACGGGGCCCTGCAGGGGGACGATATTCAGGACCTCGACCACTTCGTCCGGGCTCTCGCCGAAGGAGAACATTCGGTACCCTTCTTCGTATCCGAGCGAAATGATGGGGCGGAAAATATGTCGACCATTGTAAGTGGCGTCGCCACGCTGCACGGGGCGCTGCGAGCTGCGGAACGCGGTTGGCTCCGCCACCTCGACGCGGCACTGTGTGCCAGGCAGCTGACCGCCGACCAGTGGGCCATGCTGTCGAATCTGTCCGACCGCTCCGGCATCACCATGAGCGAGCTTGCGGTTCGTGCCCAGCTACCGCCCTCGTCGGCCACCCGCCACGCCGACGCCCTGGCCGAGCGCGGCCTGATCTTTCGAATTGCGGCCGAGGACGACCGCCGCCGCATTCTCATCGGTTTGACCCATCGCGGCAAGGATCTGGTGGATTCGGTGCGCGAGCAGGAGTCGCTCGCGGAAGAGGAATTGCGTAAACGAATCGGCGCGCGAAATCACGCGGAATTGCTGCGACTGCTCGAGTTGATGGTCGAAACCCAGTCGGATTGATCCGGTTCGGAACGCGGCCTCCGACTCGGCGATAATCCGGCAATTCCGGCAGCCGATAGGATCGCCGGTATGCCGGTCTCCACCACCGCGACGGCCTCCGGGCTGTGCGCCTTCGTCGATGCCTCGCCGTCCCCGTTTCACGTATGCCGCACGGTGGAAGCCGAATTGACGGCCCACGGATTCACCGAACTGCCCGAGGCCCGGCCGTGGACCGAGGCGGCGGAGACGAACCGGGGAGTGGGCCGCTACTTCGTGATCCGCGGCGGATCGCTGGTCGCCTGGGCCGCGACGACCACCGATCCGGCGGGTGCGTTCCGGGTGGTCGGCGCGCACACCGACAGCCCGAATCTGCGTGTCAAACAGCATCCCGATCTGGCCGTCGCGGGCTGGCAGTTGATCGGCCTGGAACCCTACGGCGGCGCTTGGCTCAATTCCTGGCTGGACCGTGATCTCGGCATCTCGGGCCGGCTCACCGTGCGCGAGGGCGACGCACTGGGCCAGCGGCTGGTCCGCATCGACGATCCGCTGGTCCGGGTGCCGCAACTGGCCATCCACCTGTCCGAGGATCGGCGCGGGGTGACGCTGGATCCGCAACGCCACGTCAACGGCATCTGGGGATTGGGGGAGCGGCCGCGCTCGTTCATCGCCTACGTCGCCGAACAGGCCGGCGTCCGCGCCGACGACGTGCTCGGGTGGGAACTGATGACCCACGACCTGGAACCGAGCCGGGTGGTCGGCCGCGACCAGGATCTGGTGAGTGCGCCGCGGCTGGACAACCAGGCCACCTGCTATGCCGGATTGCAGGCGTTCCTGGCCGCCGCGGACCGGGACGGCGGCATCACCCCGGTGCTGGCGATGTTCGATCACGAGGAGGTCGGCAGCCAATCCGACCGCGGCGCCCAATCGGATCTGCTGCCCGCGATCCTGGAGCGAATCGTGCTCGCCCGCGGTGGTGGCCGCGCGGATTACCTTGCGGCGCTGGCCGGTTCGATCTGCGCCTCCGGTGATATGGCCCATGCCACCCACCCCAACTATCCGGACCGGCACGAGCCCTCGCATCGCATCGAGGTCGGCGGCGGCCCGGTGCTGAAGGTCAATCAGAATCTGCGTTACGCCACCGATGCGGTCGGTGCCGGAGCCTTCGCCCTGGCCTGTGCGCAGGCCGGGGTGCCACTGCAGCGGTACGTGCATCGCGCGGATCTGCCCTGCGGTTCCACCATCGGCCCGATGACCGCGGCGCGCACCGGCATGCCGACCGTCGACGTGGGCGCACCACAGCTGGCGATGCATTCGGCGCGCGAACTGATGGGCGCCGCGGACGTGGCCTCCTATTCGGCGGCGCTCGCGGCGTTCCTCACACCACTCGGGCGGTAGGCGATCGCCGCGATCACCAGAGCGGCGAAGGTCACCAGCACATAGCTGCTGCCGATGATCTGCTGCCACCACGCCCAGCGGAGTTCGCGGTCGGCGTTGTGTGGCAGCACCCACTGTGGTCCGACCATGAACAGCACGGTGATCACGGCGGTGATCGCGATCCACATCCGCCGCCGCCGAGCCGCGCGTCCCGGCGTATCCGGGGCGTCCGCGGCCGGCATCCTGGCGATGAGGTCGCCCGCGACCAGCAGGGCGGGGGCGACCCACACCCAGTGGTGCGACCACGAGACCGGCGAGACCAGCAGGACCGCCGCCGAGTTCACCAGCAGCGCGGACACCTGGTGGCCGGCGTCGAGCAGCCGTTTCATCCACAGGGCGGCGAGTCCGATCGCGATGAGTGACAGTCCGATCCAGATAGCCGTCGCGGCGCCGTCGGATACGCCCAGGCGGAAGGCGAACCCCTTGAGCGACTGATTGCCCGCGTACTGCGGCGGCCCGATGCGACCGGTATCGATCAGCGTGTGGAACCAGTATTCGGTGGAATCGTGCGGGAACAGCAGGTATGCCAGCGCGATCGCGCCGATCGCCGAGCCGATGAGGGTGAGGCACGCGCGCCAGTCCCGGCGCAGCAGGAAGTAGAGCAGGTAGCCGGCCGGAATCAGCTTCACCGCCACCGTGATTCCGATCAGCATGCCGCGCGGCCAGAACGGTTTGCGAACCAGTGCGTCCAGCGCGACGGCCGCCATCAGGATCAGATTGATCTGGCCGAAGTTGTAGGTCTGGCGCACCGGCTCGGACAGGCCGAGCACGGCGAGCGCCCCGATCAGCAGGATCACCCGGGTGGACCGGTCCATCTCCGGCCGGATCCGGACCAGCACCAGCCACAACGTGACCGCGAGACTCGCCATCGAGGTGAGCAGCACCAGCCATTGGGCGACGGCGAGCGGCATCAGCGCGAGCGGCGCGAAGAACAGTGCGGCCAGCGGCGGATAGGTGAACGGCAGCCCGATGCCGTAGACCTTGGGCATCGGCCCGTACAGGTCGCCGCCGTCGAGCCATGTGCGGGCGCCGTTGCGGTAGACCTGGAGATCGATGTAGCCGGTCCAGATGTGGGCGGCCCAGGAGACGATCGCCGAGACGACGAACAGGGCGATCGCGATCAGGAGTAGCCGTCGCTGCCGAGTCGTCAGCCCCCCGGTGGACCGCGCGGACGACGTGGTCGCGGGCAGTTCGTCCGGATCTGCGACCCTGGATCGATCGTTCACCGGCTCAGCGTACCGGTGAACAGGTGCTGCCTGGTCGGCCTGGGTTTGCCACCCATTAGGCAATGTCGTTTGCAGTCCAATGGGCCGCCCTCCGCGGTAACACTCCGCTGCCTCCTCCGGACGGCCCATTAGACTGGCCTGGATTCCCCATCCGCGTGCATTCCGTCTCTCACTCCAGCGTCGGAGCTCGTAGCTGCACGTTTGCCCGGCCGAAAGGACCTAGGTAGCCCACCGTGACTGTCCACGTCGACACCGTCAGCGCCGCCGCAGCCACCCCGGATACCCCGCAGCCGTACAAGGAGCTGGGTCTCAAGGACGACGAATACGCGCGCATCCGCGACATTCTGGGCCGCCGCCCCACCGATGCCGAGCTGGCGATGTACTCGGTGATGTGGAGCGAACACTGCTCCTACAAATCCTCGAAGGTGCACCTGCGCTACTTCGGCCAGACCACCACCGAGGAGATGCGCGCATCCATGCTGGCCGGTATCGGCGAGAACGCGGGCGTGGTGGACATCGGTGACGGCTGGGCGGTCACCTTCAAGGTGGAAAGCCACAACCACCCCTCCTACGTCGAGCCGTACCAGGGCGCGGCCACCGGTGTCGGCGGCATCGTGCGCGACATCATGGCGATGGGCGCACGGCCGATCGCGGTGATGGACCAGTTGCGCTTCGGTGCGGCCGACCATCCCGACACCCGTCGAGTGGTCGACGGCGTGGTGCGCGGTGTCGGCGGCTACGGCAACTCCCTCGGCCTGCCCAACGTCGGCGGCGAAACCGTCTTCGACGCCTCCTATCAGGGCAATCCGCTGGTGAACGCGCTGTGCGCGGGCGTGATGCGGGTGGAGGATCTGCACCTGGCCTTCGCCTCCGGAACCGGCAACAAGATCGTGCTGTTCGGCGCGCGGACCGGTCTGGACGGTATCGGCGGTGTGTCGGTGCTGGCCTCGGACACCTTCTCGGGTGACGAATCCGGTTCCGGCCGTAAGAAACTGCCCAGCGTGCAGGTGGGCGACCCGTTCGCCGAGAAGGTGCTCATCGAGTGCTGTCTCGAGCTGTACCACGCCGGACTGGTGGTCGGCATCCAGGACCTCGGCGGCGCCGGACTGTCCTGTGCGACATCGGAATTGGCGGCGGCCGGCGACGGCGGGATGCGCATCGACCTGGACAAGGTGCCGCTGCGCGCGGCGAATATGACACCGGCGGAAGTGCTTTCGAGCGAATCGCAGGAACGCATGTGCGCGGTGGTGACGCCCGACAACGTCGAGGCGTTCATGGCCGTCTGCCACAAGTGGGATGTGCTGGCCACCGTGATCGGTGAGGTCACCGACGGCGACCGCCTGGTGGTGAAGTGGCACGGCGAAACCGTGGTGGACGTGCCGCCGCGCACCGTCGCGCACGAAGGCCCCGTCTACGAGCGGCCCGTGCAGCGTCCCGAGGAGCAGGACGCGCTGGTCGCCGACACCACCGCCGGGCTGGCCCGGCCGACGTCCGGCGACGAGCTGCGGGCCACGCTGCTGAAGATGATCTCCAGCCCGCAGCTGTGCAGCCGCAAGTGGATCGTCGAGCAGTACGACCGGTACGTGCGCGGCAACACGGTGCTGGCCGAACATGCCGACGCGGGCGTGATTCGCATCGACGAGGAGTCCGGCCGCGGCATCGCCCTGGCCACCGACGCCTCGGGCCGCTACACCAAACTCGACCCCTACACCGGCGCGCAGCTGGCGCTGGCCGAGGCCTACCGCAACGTCGCCAGCACCGGCGCGACGCCCAAGGCCGTCACCAACTGCCTCAACTTCGGTTCCCCCGAGGACCCGGGCGTGATGTGGCAGTTCCAGCAGGCCGTGCGCGGCCTCGCGGACGGCTGTGTGGCCCTGGGCATTCCGGTCACCGGCGGCAACGTCAGCTTCTACAACCAGACCGGGCAGACGGCGATCCTGCCGACCCCGGTGGTCGGCGTGCTCGGCGTCATCGACGATGTGCACCGGCGCATCCCGACCGGATTCGGCACCGAGCCCGGAGAGACGCTGATCCTGCTCGGCGAGACCCGTGACGAATTCGACGGATCCATCTGGTCGCAGGTCGAGCACGATCACCTGGGCGGTGTGCCGCCGCGGGTGGACTTCGCCCGCGAGCAGTTGCTCGCCGAAGTGCTGACCGCCGGGTCGCGCGACGGAATGATCAGCGCCGCACACGATCTCAGCGAGGGCGGCCTGGCCCAGGCGGTGGTCGAAGGAGCGCTGGCCGGTGAAACCGGTGTGCGCATCCTGCTGCCCGAGGGGGACGACCCGTTCGTCACGCTGTTCTCGGAATCGGCCGGACGCGTCCTGGTCGCGGTCCCGCGGTCGGAGGAGACGCGTTTCACCAAGATGTGCACCGCGCGCGAACTGCCGTGGGTGCGCATCGGCGTGGTGGATCAGGGCTCGGACTCGGTCGAGGTGCAGGGCCAGTTCTCGATCACGATGGACGAACTGCGCACCGCCCACGAGGGCACGCTGCCCGCGCTGTTCGGCGCCACCGCGGAGTGAGCCGAGGCGGACCGCGGCCGCACCCGCAGCGACGCGACCGGAGGCGGCAGTGCGCGTAACCACGGAGGGAGCCGCGCAGGGTGCCATCAGACGCTGCCAGCGCTGCGGTCCGCTCACACCCGGAACGGATCGTGTTCGGCCATCAGCTTTTCCACGCGGGCCTCGTCGATGCGCTGATGGACGCGCGTGGACTCGAACCGGTCGCGGATCACCTTGGCAAGGGTGAAGGCGCTCGAGACCATGAACAGCGTTGTCATCAACAGGAATCCGCGCTGCCAGATATCCAGCGGCAGAGACGATGCCCGCGGTAGCGGCGACGAAACGGACGCCGAAGGCGATCGCGGCCTGGGCCAGGAAGGCGGGGCTGCTCGTCTGCTGGGTGGGAGTGCTCATACCGTCGAGTCTGCGGTCCCTGGCCGCGCGGAACGTGCGTAGAACTACTCGAGTACCCCGGGTAATTCCCGTTGTAGGCGTTGTTTGCCTCACGTGGCGAGGTCCCCGATTTCGGCACGCCGACCGCCATACTTGACGGGTGCTCGATACCGCCGAGACTCTCACAACGCTGCGTACGCGCGGCGTTGTGGTCTATCGGCGAGGCCTGCGGCTGCTGCGCCGGCTCGAGGACGACATCATCGCCCTCAACTACGTCGGCCTGGTCACCGCGACAGTGTTTTTCGCCTGGTCGGTGACGCCCTCACTGCTGCCGCGCGACTGGTTGTTTCAAGGTCTGATCAGTGGTCTGAACGCCGCCATCGGTTACGGCGTGGGCTGTCTGCTGGAGTGGGGCTTTCGCAGACTGATCCGGCCGCGCTTGCGTTTTCGCGCACCGTCGCTGCGGATTCGCTATGCGGTGAAGGTGACGATCCTGACGATCTGTCTGCTCACCGCGATCTACATGCTCGTCCTCTCCGCCGACTGGCAACGGCAGATCTACGGCCTGATGGATATGGAAGGCACCACGCGCGCCGCCTATCTGCGCACCGGTGGGCTCAGCGTCGCGGTGGCCGCGCTGGTGGTGGCGATCTACCGGACGGTCCGGTGGATCGTGCGGTTCTTCGCCCGTCTGCTCAGCCGCTGGGTGCGGGTGCCGCCGCAACTGGCCCCGAGCGTCGGCGCGATCGTGCTGGCCGTGGTGGCGGTGCTGCTGTTCAACGGTGTGCTGTCGGAGGCCTTCTTCACCGTCGCCAACTCGGCGTTCAGCGTGCGCAACGACAAGATGACGCCGTACGCGGTGCAGCCGACCGAACCCGAGCGCTCCGGCAGCCCCGCATCACTCGCCAAATGGGGCACGCTCGGTTCGGAGGGGCGGTGGTTCGTCTCGCACGGACCCGATGCCTTCCGCATCGGCGCGGTGACGGGAAAGCCCGCGCGCGAACCGGTTCGGGTCTACGTCGGTCTCGGATCGGCGGCCGAGGGACAGACCCAGGAACAGTTGGCTGTCGCCGAACTCGAACGCACGCACGCCTTCGACCGCAAGGTGCTGGTGATCGTCACCACCACCGGAACCGGATGGGTGAATTCGACGACCGCGGGCGCGCTCGAATACATGTACGGCGGCGACACCGCGATCCTCGCCTCGCAGTACTCGTATCTGCCGAGTGTGTTGTCGTTCCTCGCGGACCGGCAGAAGGTCGCGGTGGCGGGGAAGAAGATGTTCGACGCGGTCTACGCCGCCTGGTCGGCGCGGCCGGCGCAGTCGCGGCCGAAGCTGCTGGTGTACGGGGAAAGCCTGGGTTCGCAGGGCTCGGAGGCGGCCTTCGACGGTCTGGCCGATCTGCGCGCCAAGGTCGACGGCGCGCTCTGGGTGGGCCCGCCGAATTCCAATCGGCTGTGGAAACAGTTCGTCGAGCGCCGCGACCCCGGCACTCGCGAGGTGGAACCGATCTACGCCGACGGCCTCGTGGTCCGATTCGCCTCCACCGCAGCGGATCTGACGAAACCGTCGCCGGAATGGCGGCGTCCGCGCATCGCTTACCTGCAGCATCCCTCCGATCCCATCGTCTGGTGGTCACCGGATCTGATCTTCTCCCAACCGGATTGGCTCTCCGAGCCGCGTGGCTCCGACGTGTCCACGCAGATGCGCTGGTGGCCGCTGGTCACCTTCTGGCAGGTCGCCGCCGACCTGACCAATGCCCAAGGGGTCAGCGACGGGCACGGCCACAACTACGGCACCCTGGTACTCGACGGCTGGGCCGCGGTACTGCCGCCTCCGGACTGGAATCCGCAACTGCAGGAGAACATTCGGACGCAGCTGGAACTGTCGGAAGCGTTCGAACGCGCGGTGAAATGAGCACAGCAACGACAACCTCGCGCTATGGCCGGAACGCGCACTCGCGAGGTGCGGATCGGTGAACAACCGAAGCGTGGTGCGCACCTTATCGGCGTCGTGCATCGCCCTGATGTGGAGCAATCTCGTGCTGCCGAGGCTGGGGTCGGGCATACGGGGTCGCACGGTCGCCAACGCCGCGTTCGCGACCGGGTATGCCGCGGTATTCGGCGGCCGGCCGGAGTGGCTCTCTCGGCGTGGGTGGGTTTGGGGCGCAGCGGCATTCGGCGCGGTCGGCACTGCTTACGGTGTCGGGCTCGCCGTACCGGGGATCCGGAATCGAATGGCGGAGTTCGCCGAGCGTGAGCCGGAGGTGAGTTCGGCCGAATGGGTCGGCATCCACATTCCGGTGGGCACCGTCTACAGCGAGGAGCTGATTTTCCGGGGGACGCTGGACCGGCTCTTCGACGACGCGGGTCACGGGCGGACACCGTGCGGCGCAGTGGTTTTCGGTCTGTGGCACATTCATCCGGCGCGGTCCGCGGGTGACAGCATCCCAGCCACTGTCGCCGTCACCGCCGCGGGCGGGCTGCTCTTCTCCTGGCTGCGTCGCCGCACGGGCAGTGCGACGGCACCGGCGCTCGTTCACCTCGCCCTGAATGCCGGTGGCGCGCTGGCACCGCGAGTAGCGGTGGCGCTGCGCGATCGGCGCATCGGCCGGGGTGTATCGCACCGCTGAGTCCGTTCGGCTCGCTACGCTCGGTGGAATGGCGCGACGTTCGGCTGTGGACCCTGCTCAGGTGCGTGATTCGGTGGCGGCGCTCGGCGCGTGGCTGCGCGACGAGTCGGCGGCCCAGCCGGCACGGTCCGAGCTCGCGGCGGCCGTGCGGGGGACCGCACGGAGTCTGGCCGCCGCGGCGCCGGGCGCCTCGGTGGAGGTGCGGGTGCCGCCCTTCGTGGCGGTGCAATGTATCGAGGGGCCGCGGCACACCCGGGGGACGCCGCCGAATGTGGTGGAGACCGACCCGCGGACGTGGTTGCTGCTCGCGACCGGACTGCTGGATTTCGACGCCGCGGTGGATTCGGGGGCGTTGAGCGCCTCCGGAATCCGGGCGGGGGAGTTGGCCCGCTGGCTGCCGCTGGTCGCGCTGTGACCCAGTCCGGGGCGAGCGCTGTGACCTAGGCCGGAGCGGGTTGGGTACGGTTGATCGGCTTGCGCTCCAACCCTTTTCGGTCGTAGAAGCGCGTCACGACCACTCCGAGCACCACACCGATCGTGAGGCCGAGCACGGTCATCCAGAAACCGCGGGTGAAACCGGCCGCGCCGTTGCCGTCGAAATACAGCAGTGAACGCACCGCCAGGAACACCTGGTGCATCGGTTCGAAGGTGGCCAGCCAGCCGAGGTACTTCGGTGTCGCCTCGATCGGGACCGTGCCTCCCGAGGACGGCAGGCCCAGCACGATGAACAGGATCATGTTCACCAGCAGTCCGGCTGAGCCGATCGCGGCGAGGATGGAGATACCGGTGAAGCCGACCGCGATGATCGCGAGCACCCCGTAGAGGTACAGCCCCAGCGGATTGTCCAGCGGCATTCCCAATGCCGCGCCGATGCCGAGCAGGATCGCGGAGACCACCACGGCGGCCACCGCCATGACCGCCCATTTGATCAGGAGCGTGCGAAGTCTGGAAACGGGTGTGGCGGGATAGTGCACGTACCACGGCCCGTATTCGGTCGGCACGAAGCCGAGGGCCGAGTCGATCATGGTGTGCACGATCATCGCGCCGAGCATGCCCGCCATCAGCAACAACAGCGCGTAGAAGAACGCCGTCAGCCCCTGGCCGGAACCGCCGGGCAGGGGATGGAACTCCTGCACCAGGATCTGCAGCGGTTGCGCGAGGGTGAGGCGGGTCGCACCGGACAGTTCGGGGGCCGGCGGGCCACCCGGCGCCGGGGTGAGCTGAGTCCGCACCTGCTCGGTGAGCTGCTGTCCCACCTTCTCGTTGATCTGTGGCAGCGCCTGATCCCCGAAACGCACCACGATCTGCGTGGCGTAGGTGCCCGACCGCGGATTGGTCAGCAAGGTGATGATCGGCCGCTCGATATCGCCCGGTATGACACTGCCCACACCCAGGATCCCGAGTCGCTTACTGAAATCGCTCGGGATGACGACCGTGCCGTAGACCTGGCCGTTCTGCATCTGCTGCTGGGCTTCCGGCAGCCCCAGTACGCGCAGATCGATCTGGTCGGCGGGCACGGCGGCACGCAGCCCGTCGGCGACCTGATCGCCGAAGTTCACGTGTTTCTGCTGGCCGGGCGCGCCGAGCGTCTCACCCACATCCTGGTTGACCAGGGCGATCGGGAAGTCGTGCAGATTCCGCTGGGGGTCGACGACATAATCGAGATACAGCAGGCCCAACAACGCGGCCACCACTGAGACGACCGCCACAGGGAACATCCATCGAAACGGAATAAGCCGCCGTAGATTTCGACTTTGTAGTGCGGTGTCGGTACTCGCCACGGACGAACCGTAGCAGCAAACAGCTCGCCACCCGGAGGATCCGGACGTGGGTTTCGCGCGGATGACCCGTAGAATGATGAGTGCCCCCCGCCCGACTAACAGGGAGCAAACGGTGACCCACGCCGATCTGTCGATCCCGAAGACCGCCGCAGGCCGAAACTCCTCCGCTGTCGACGAGCCTGAGAACGAACCCCGCGAGGAGTGTGGCGTCTTCGGCGTCTGGGCTCCGGGCGAGGATGTGGCCAAGCTCACGTACTACGGTTTGTACGCACTGCAGCACCGCGGCCAGGAGGCCGCCGGTATCGCGGTCGCGGACGGCTCGCAGGTACTGGTGTTCAAGGATCTGGGCCTCGTCTCGCAGGTCTTCGACGAACAGACGCTGGCGGCGATGCCGGGGCATATCGCCATCGGGCACTGCCGGTACTCCACCACCGGTTCCACCATCTGGGAGAACGCTCAGCCGATCTTCCGCACCACGGCCGTCGGCACCGGACTTGCGTTGGGACACAACGGAAATCTGGTCAATACCGCCGAGTTGGCGACGCGGGCCCGGGAATTGGGCCTGATCAACGGCCGCCTACCCGGCAGTGCGATCACCGCCACCTCGGATTCGGATGTGATGACCGCGCTGCTGGCCCATGCCGCGGCCGACAAGAGCATCGAGCAGGCGGCCATGGAGTTGCTGCCCACGCTGCGCGGCGCCTTCTGCCTGACCTTCATGGACGAGCACACCCTCTACGCGGCGCGGGATCCGCAGGGTGTGCGGCCGCTGTGCCTGGGCCGCCTCGACCGCGGCTGGGTGGTTGCCAGCGAGACCGCCGCGCTCGACATCGTGGGCGCCTCGTTCGTCCGGGAGATCGAACCCGGCGAACTGCTGGCGATCGACGCCGACGGAGTTCGTTCGCTGCGGTTCGCCAACCCCGAACCCAAGGGCTGTGTCTTCGAATACGTCTATTTGGCTCGGCCGGATTCGACGATCGCCGGTCGCTCGGTGCACGCCACCCGGGTCGACATCGGTCGCCGGCTGGCCGCCGAACATCCCGTCGAGGCCGATCTGGTGATTCCGGTCCCAGAGTCCGGAACGCCTGCCGCCGTCGGCTACGCGCAGGGCTCCGGCGTGCCGTACGGCCAGGGCCTGATGAAGAACGCCTACGTGGGCCGCACCTTCATCCAGCCCAGCCAGACCATCCGCCAGCTCGGTATCCGGCTCAAGCTCAACCCGCTGCGCGAGGTGATTCGCGGGAAGCGGTTGATCGTGGTCGACGACTCGATCGTGCGCGGCAACACCCAGCGCGCGCTGATCCGGATGCTGCGCGAGGCCGGGGCGCTGGAGATCCACGTGCGCATCGCCTCCCCGCCGGTGAAGTGGCCGTGCTTCTACGGCATCGACTTCGCCTCGCCGGCCGAGTTGATCGCCAACGGCGCCGGGCCGGAAATGGCCGAGGGGTCACAGGATTCGGAAGCGGCGATGGTCGAAAGCGTGCGGCGTTCCATCGGCGCCGACAGCCTGGGCTATATCTCGCTCGAGGGCATGATCGCGGCCACCGAGCAGCCGCGCACCCGCCTGTGCTGTGCCTGCTTCGACGGCAAGTACCCGATCCCGCTGCCCGATGAGGCTGCCGTCGGCAAGAACGTCCTCGAAGGAATTCTCTCGGGTAAGCCGGAATCGGAACTCCTGGGCGAGAATGCCAACGCGAGCGCGCTGAGCCGCCCCTGAGCGTCACTCGTGACGTCGTGGCCGGGCCGTTCGTCGTGGCGGCCCGGCATGTTTGATCGAAGGTCGAGTCGACTTGGAGTGCACGCACATTCGGTGCCGAGCAGGTTCGAGAGCCTAAAGGCTCGGTGACGTGCTGGGCGGTGTGAGCAATCCGCCGAGCATCATCAGAATGCACTGCTCGGCCTCGGCGCCGGCCGCATCCGGATCGTCGGCGTGCGCGACGATCATGCCCGCCTCGGTGATCGCGGCCAGAATCAATTGGGCCAGGGTCCGAACCGGAACCGCGGGCGCGAGGCCGGACTCGACGGCCAGTTCCAGCTGATTGGTGATCAGCCCGAGCCCGTGGCGCGCTTCCATCTCACGCCAGCCCTGCCAGCCGAGTACCGCAGGGCCGTCCGACATGGCGATCCGGACCGTTTCCGGGCGGCGGCTGATCATGAGGAAGGTGTGCAGGCCGGTCGCCATCGCGGCCAGCAGATCGGTCGGGTCGGGCAGGGTGTCGATCGCATGCCGGATCTCCTCGGTGTTGTCCGCCTCGAGCTGTTCCAGGACCGCGATGAACAGGCCGCGCTTGTCGCCGTAGTGATGATGCAGCGCGCCGCGGGTGACACCGGCCGCGGCGACGATCTCCTCCGCCGACACCGCGGAATATCCGCGTTCGGCGAACAGCCGCCGCCCGACCGACTCGAGACTCGCCCGCGTCGCGCGTGATCTGTCCTCCTGGCTACGGCGTGGCATGCAGCCGAGTGAACTCCACGATCAACCGGCTGAGCAACTCGGGCTGGTCCTCCGAGATGAAGGTGAGTGAATCCTCGATCGTGCGCAGCGTGGCATGGGGCAGATCGTGTGCCAGCCGCTGCGCGAAATCGAGGCGGAACACCTTGTCCTCGGGTGCCCAGGCCAGCAGCACCGGCAGATCCCACTCGCGGAAAGTGCGCGCGGCCGCGAGGGTGTGGCGCTTGTGGATATCGCGCAGGAACCGGCGCAGATCGGCGCGAATGGCCGCGGAATTGCGGCTCGGCAGCAGATAGGAATCCGCGATCTCATGCGGCAGCGGCTGTTTGGTGACCAACCCGTAGGCGAGGGGCAGCCGCTGCGCCGGCCGGAAGCGCAGGCTCTGCAGAATCGCGGTGAGCAGGCCGGGTACGCGCGAGAGCCGCGGCAGCGGAGTGAACGGTTGCGGGAAGAACTTCTCGTAGGCGTCGCAGTTGGTGAACACCACGCGCCCGACCCGACTGCGATCGCGCGACAGCATGATCTGCGTGATCGCACCGCCGGTGTCGTTGGCCACCAGGGTGACGTCGGTGAGGTCGAGTTCCCGCAGGAACGCGGCGATCAGATCGGCCGCGCCTGTCGGGGTGAGGTCGGCGGCCGGCATCGGCTCCGAATGCGAGCCGAACGGCCAGTCCGGGGTGAGGCAGCGATGCCCGGCGGCGGCGACGTCCGGTACCACCTTGCGCCACAGGTCGGCGTTGACGAGCAGGCCGTGGACGAAGACGACCGGTGACCCGGAACCGGTGTCGTGATAGCGGATGCGGCCGCCCGGCACGGTGACGTGTCGAATCGGGCCGAGGCTGGTGCTGATTCCCATGACATGCCTTCCGGAGTGGGTGTGATGTGTTCCAGAGTTACCTACATACCGTATGTATGTCAATGGCGGATGTGACGGTAGCCTCGAATCCGTACGTGCAGCCCAATACCGGTGCAGTCTCGTTATCCGGCTCCGGTAGCGTGATCAGGCATCTGTCCGCCGATTCGGTTTGGAGCTTTCCCGAACAATGACTGAGCAGACCCCGAGTGGTGCCGGTGTGAACGACACCGGCGCCGACGAGGCCCAATCCGGAGGCGCGTCCTACGCCGCCGCCGGTGTCGACATCGAGGCCGGCGACCGCGCAGTCGAGTTGTTCGCGCCGCTGGCCAAGAAGGCCAGCCGGCCCGAGGTGCAGGGCGGTCTGGGCGGTTTCGCCGGATTGTTCGCGCTCAAGGGTGGCTACCGGGAACCGCTGCTGGCCGCCTCCACCGACGGTGTGGGCACCAAGATCGCGGTCGCGCAGGCGCTGGACAAGCACGACACGGTCGGCCTGGACCTGGTCGCCATGGTCGTCGACGATCTGGTCGTCTGCGGCGCGGAACCGCTGTTCCTGCAGGACTACATCGCTGTCGGCAAGGTGGTTCCGGAACGGGTCGCGCAGATCGTCTCCGGTATCGCCGAGGGCTGCATCCAGGCCGGATGTGCGCTGCTGGGCGGCGAGACAGCCGAGCATCCGGGCATGATGGGCGCCGACGACTACGATATCTCCGCGACCGGCGTCGGCGTCGTGGAAGCGGACGAGGTGCTGGGCCCGGATCGGGTCCGGCCCGGCGACGTCGTCATCGCGATGGGCTCCTCGGGCCTGCATTCCAACGGCTACAGCCTGGCGCGCCGGGTGCTGCTCGACATCGATCGGATGGCGCTCACCGGGCACGTCGAGGAATTCGGCCGCACCCTGGGCGAAGAGTTGCTGGAACCTACCAAGATCTATGCCAAGGATTGTCTGGCGCTGATCGCGGAGACCGATGTGCGCACCTTCGCCCACGTCACCGGCGGCGGTCTGGCGAACAATCTGGCTCGCGTGCTGCCGGCCGGGCTGGTCGCCGAAATCGACCGTGGCACCTGGAATCCCGCGCCGATCTTCAAACTGATCGCGCAGCGCGGCCGGGTCGAGCGGGCCGAGATGGAGAAGACCTTCAACATGGGCGTCGGCATGGTCGCCGTCGTCGCCCCCGAGGATGCCGATCGTGCGCTCGCGGTGCTGACCGCGCGGCATATCGAATGCTGGACCTTGGGATCGGTCAAGAAGGCCAAGGATGTCGATGCCGCGCGCGTGGCGCTGGTCGGGGAACATCCGAGGTTCTGAGCGGACACATCGACGCCTCCTCGCACCAGTTCGGGCGAGGAGGCGTTGTCGTCTCGGGAGGCGTCGTGTCGGGGGTCGCTCGCGACGCGCTCACGGGTTGCCCACGGCACCACTCCGGGGCGCTCGGACGGCGAAGCGTCTACCGTGCGCGACGGTGGAAATCGGAGCAATCCGAACTCGGGTAATGCCGCCCTGGGTATCGGTGATACCTGCGGCGGCAACCCGTACTACGAGCCCTCATCGAGGTGGGGATCGGTCGATCTATCGGCCGAAACGCTGCCGACGTGCGAAGGGGGAGGCCCCTCAGGCCTCCCCCTGCATACGTCGATCCGAGTCAGCGGCGCCAGTCGTCGTAGTCCTCATCTTCCTCCCAGCGCTTGAGCGATTCGTCCGAATCGTGCTCTTCGGACAGCACACCGCTCCGCCGGGGGGAGTGCCCCGACAGCTCGCGCTGAAGGCTCGCGAAGTCGGTCGACGGCGAGCTGTACTTCAGCTCGCGTGCAACCTTGGTCTGCTTTGCCTTAGCCCGGCCACGGCCCATGGCTGACCCCCTCGCGTCACTGCGGGGCGGCCTGGGGTGGTTGGCGGCCCCGTTCGAATTAATAATCTTCCTGACAGACACTTTAGCGTGTGTCAGGCGGTCGCGCTTCCAGGAGTCGGTGAAGACTCCGGAACATCCACCGTTCGCGGGGCCGTCGAGCGGGGGTTCGCCGAAATGGTGAGCTTCTACACCGCCCCCGGGATTGCCCGGATGATGCCGACCCGGGCCCCGCCGCCCAGGACCGGCGGCCCGGCGAGCGCGGCGTGGGCCTCGGTCCACTCGACCCCCATACGCTGGAGAATCGCCTGCGTCAGCGGCATCCGGGCCCGGTCGTGACCGTCATCGATCTTGTAGGCGAAGGCACGGCCGTCCGGCAGCGCGCCCGCGTGCACACCGTCCGCCCCGATCTTGCAGACCAGTCCTGGGGTCGCCCGCATGGTTTCGAGATCGGGGGCGTCCGTGCCCGAAATCACTCGCGGGTGGTGGCGAATCGCATCCGCGACCCGGCGTTCCGGCGATCCGGGAGCCGCGGTGGCGAGGCCGGCGTAGGCGCGGGCGAGATTGATCAGCGAGACCGGGACGATCGGCAGGCCGCAGCCGTCGATGCCGAGGTCGGTCTCGGGTTCGCCGGTGATCTCGGCGATCGTCGCCGTGACCGCCTGCTGCAGCGGATGGGAGGGGTCGAGATATCCGGTGGTCGGCCAGCCGTTGATCACACAGGTCGCCAGCATCGCGGCATGTTTGCCCGAGCAGTTCATGTAGATCTTGCGAGGGGCCGAGTGCCGGTCGCGCCCGGCCAGGGCCTCGGCGCGGGCTTGTTCGCCCATCGGCAGATCCGGCGGGCATCCCAGACTGTTCTCGTCGAAGCCGAAGCGGTCCAGCAACCGCCGCACCAGCGCCAGATGGTCGGGTTCGCCGAAATGCGAGGCGGTGGCGATGGCGAGTTCGGCCTCGTCGACCGGCTCGAAACCGTTGCGCAGCAAGGTGATCGCCTGCATGGGCTTATTGGTCGACCGCGGGAAGATCGGCAGATGCACCTCGCCCCGGGCCAGCGATGGTTCCCCGTCGGGTTCGATGATCACCACCGACCCGCGGTGCACGCATTCGCGGAATCCGGAGCGGACCACTTCCACCAGCTCTACGCTCACGGCCGATCTCCTCGTTCGGCGGTTCCGCACGCCGTCGCGGCCGGTACCGGCTGCGCCGCGCCGGTTGCCGCGAGGTCCGGCAGCGTCGCGTTCGATGCATCCGTGCCCGCTGCCCTGTCCGGCACTACCGCGGCGCGAATCTCCTCGTGGAGTTCGGTGTTGCGCGTCCGGTTAGCGGCCCGCCGCGCATGCCGGGCGATCTGCATGCGCACGTCTTCGGAGATCGTCGGTTCGGCGGCCAGCAGATGTTCCAGCCGTGCCGGATCGTGGCCGGTGAACAGGTCGCGCACGGTGATGCCGTGCTCGGGGATGTGGTCCACGTACACGCGGTCGCCCGCGCCGATCGTGCCCTCGGTCAGCACTCGCAGATAGGCGCCGGTATCGGCCTGCAGCGTGAAGCGCTTGACCCACTGCTTCTCACCGGACCAGTGCCCGAAGGTCGCGCAGGGCACGCGCGGTGCGCTGACCTCGAGCAGCGTGTCGCCGACGCGCCAGCGTTCACCGATCACGGCATCGCTGACGGGCAGCCCGGAAACCCGCAGATTCTCGCCGAACCAGCCGGGCGCAAGCGTGCGGCCCAGGTGCTCGCCCCACTGCCGCGCGTCCTCGTCGGCGTAGGCGTAGACGGCCTGATGGACGCCGCCGTGATGTTTCGTATCGCAGACGCGGTCACCGGCCAGTCCCAGCGCCCGGACCGCCACCCGGTCGGCGACCGGGCGTTTGTCGATCGCGGTCCGGCCGACCCGGCTGACCTTCGCGGGCACCTCGAGTTCGGCATGGAGTACACAGACCGCGAGTACGTGGCCGATCGCGCCGATTTCCCGGGGCGCTGCGGGCGCGCTCACCGGCCGCGCAACTTGTCCACGGCGAGCCGGCCGGCCTGCGGCTCGTCATCGGACGGGATCGAATCCGGATCGATGGCGGCGGCCATCGGACCGGCCTCCAGCCGGGTGTCGGCGGGGATGGCGCGTTTGACCAGCGCGAGTGCGATCGGCCCGAGTTCGTAATGGTCGATCACCGTGCCGAGGCGGCCGACCGCGCGGCCACCGGCGGTCACCGCGTCGCCGGCCGCGGGCCGGGCATCGGCGGAGCCGTCCAGATGCAGCAGCACCAGATGCCGCGGCGGTTTACCGAGATTGTGGACGCGGGCGACGGTTTCCTGTCCGCGATAGCAGCCCTTGTTCAGGTGGACCGCGCCGAATTCGTCCGGGCCGCCGATCCAGTGGGCCTCGTGCGGAATGGTCCGATCGTCGGTGTCGAGGCCGATGCGCGGGCGCAACGCCGCCACCCGCAGCGCCTCGAATGCCCACAGCCCGGCCGGTTCGGCGCCGGCCGCGGTCAGCGCCGACCACAGTTCGCTCAGCCGGTCGCGCGGCACGACCAGGTCGTAGGAATCCTCGGTGGGCCAGGGCATGCGGCGCAGGAATCCGCCGCCGGGCAGGGCGACCGCGCCGTACACCTCCGGCAGCGCGGCGACGCCCAGCGTCTCGGTCAGCTCGCGCACCCGTGGCCCGAGCAGGCTCAGGACCGCGTGGTCCGGTGCGGCCTCGGGTTTCGCGTCGGCCCAGAAGACCATCTTCTGCAGGAAGTCGAGCAGTGCGGGGCCACGATCGCCTTCGGTGTCGATCCACACCGTGCCGTCGAGTTCGGTGAGCACGAAGTGGTGCTGGACGCGGCCGTTGAGGTCCAGATCCAGGTTCTCGGCGGACCGTCCGTCGCTCAGCTCGGCTACGTGCTGGCTGGAAATCGTGTGCAGCCAGCTCAGCCGTTCGGCGCCGGTGATCCTCGCCACGAAACGGTGCGAACGGTCCACGAGGGCCACGCGCTGGGCCGCGGCACGCTGTTCCCCGAAGGGATCGCCGTAATGCCAGGCGACCGCGGCATCGGGACTTTCGGGCGGGCCGGGCACGGCCCCTGGGAGACCGAGCAGTGGACTGGGGGCGGCAACCACGGACACGTTTTCCACAATAGGCGGTCGCGCCGACCCGCGCCGCGCCACGGGTTGCCGCAGGTATGCGGTGAGTATGCCGTGGATATGCCTGTGGGCGCGGGGCTCGCCCGGGCGTTGCCCGACGATTGCGTACCCACGCCTGGAGCGCTCGATTCGCCTAGGCTGCCACGCATGGTGGATCGAGTTCTGGTGACACTCGACGGTACCGTCCGGAATCCGGACGAGCCGTTGCTCTACGCGGACGATATCGGCACGTTGCGCGGCGACGGCGTCTTCGAGACGGTGCTGGTGCGGGACGGTAAAGCGAGTGCACTGGAATTACATCTGGCTCGGCTACGCCGCTCGGCCCAGGCGCTGGACCTGCCCGACCCGGATGTCGCCCAGTGGCGCACCGCCGTGGAGTCCGCGGTCAAGGAATGGGGCTCCGACCGCGAGGGCGTGCTGCGCATGATCGTGACGCGGGGCCGCGACGGCGCCGAGTCCAAGCGCGTCGGTTCGGGCGAACTGTCCGGCCCGGCACCGGATCTCACTGGCTACGTGTTCGTGAGCCCGGTCGCCGAGCGGGTGAGTAAGGCTCGCGCCGAAGGCATCTCGGTGATCACTCTCACTCGGGGCATCTCGACCGAACTCGCGACCACCGCCCCGTGGCTCCTGCTGGGTGCCAAGACGCTCTCCTACGCGACGAATATGGCGGCGCTGCGGTTCGCGGCCCGCCAGAACGCCGACGACGTGATCTTCACCAGCACCGAGCACCGCGTGCTGGAGGGGCCGCGCTCGACGGTCGTGATCCAGCGCGACAAGCAGTTGCTCACCCCGCCCGCGCGCGACGGGGTCCTGCCCGGCATCACCCAGCGCGCCTTGTTCGCCGAGGCGGGCAAGGCCGGCTGGGACTGCAGCTACAAGTCGCTGTTCACGGCGGATCTCGTTACCGCCGACAGTGTTTGGCTACTGTCGAGCATCACGCTGGCCGCGCGGGTGGCGACACTGGACGGGCTGCGGATGTCGGCACCGGACTGTGCCGAAGAAATCACGGATCTGGTGAATCGCGGGATCGAACGAGCCTGGAATATCGCCGACTGGACCTGATTCGACCGCGTCGTCGGAGCGTCGAAAGCGGAACCCGTTACCGCGCAGCAATAATTGTTGGAATGTCGTGACGTAGGACTCGTTGCTCCACGGCTGTAGCGGCGTAGGCTCTACTACGACATGTCGTAGTACGTGTGGATGTCCCGCATGACACAGGAGGCCGCCGGATGGATGTCGTCGACGTCTCACGTTGGCAGTTCGGGATCACGACCGTCTATCACTTCATCTTCGTACCGCTCACCATCGGCCTCGCGCCCATGGTCGCCGGGATGCAGACCGCATGGGTGATCACGGGTAAGGATCACTGGTACCGGCTGACGAAGTTTTTCGGCAAATTGTTCATGATCAACTTCGCGCTCGGTGTCGCCACCGGCATCGTGCAGGAGTTCCAGTTCGGCATGAACTGGAGCGAATACTCCCGCTTCGTCGGGGACGTATTCGGCGCCCCGCTGGCCATGGAGGGCCTGGCCGCGTTCTTCCTGGAATCGACCTTCCTGGGCCTGTGGATCTTCGGCTGGTCGCGGCTGCCCAAACTGGTGCACCTGGCCACCATCTGGCTGGTCGCGATCGGCGTGAACGCCTCGGCCTTCTTCATCATCGCCGCCAACTCGTTCATGCAGCATCCGGTCGGCGCCCGCTACAACCCCGAATCCGGCCGCGCCGAACTGGAGAGCATCGGCGCACTGCTGACCAACAACACCGCGCTGGCGGCCTTCCCACACGTCGTGGCGGGTGCGTTCCTCACCGCCGGCACCTTCGTGGCCGGTATCGGCGGCTGGTGGATGGTCCGCAACGCCCGCTCGGGCCATCCGGAGCTGCTGGAAGAGGCGCGCGCTATGTGGCGGCCCGCCGCCCGCGCCGGGATGTGGGTGATCGTGATCGCCGGCATCGCACTGGTATTCACCGGCGACATCCAGGGCAAGCTGATGTTCAAACAGCAGCCGATGAAGATGGCGTCGGCGGAATCGTTGTGCCACACCGAAACCGACCCCGACTTCTCGATACTCACCGTCGGCACCCACAACAACTGTGACAGCATCACCCGCGTGCTCGAGGTGCCCGGCGTGCTGCCGTACCTCGCCGAAGGCAGGTTCAGCGGCGTGACGCTGCAGGGTGTCAAGGACCTTCAGGCGAGCTACAACGAAAAATTCGGCCCGGGTGACTATCGGCCGAATCTGTTCGTCACCTACTGGACCTTCCGCGCCATGATCGGCTGGGCAGTGGGTTCGGCGGCCATCGCGCTGCTGGGCTTCTGGATGACCCGGCGCGGACGGATCCCGGATCAGCCCTGGTTCAAGTGGCTGAGCCTGATCTGCATTCCGACGCCGTTCCTGGCCAACAGCGCGGGCTGGGTCTTCACCGAGATGGGCCGCCAGCCCTGGGTGGTCGCACCGAATCCGACCGGGAACCCGGCCATCCGGATGACCGTGCAGCAGGCCGTCTCCGGGCATACCGCAGGCACCGTGCTGGCCTCACTGATCGTCTTCACGCTCGTGTACGGCGCACTGGCGGTCGTGTGGTTCTTCCTGATGCGGCGCTATGTGATCGAGGGGCCCGAACAGCCACCCGCGGAGACGGAAACGTCTGCGGTCGAGAAGCTTTCGTTCGCGTACTGAGGAGCCGAGGATGAGTCTGCCCGAATTCTGGTTCTTGCTGATCGGTGTCCTGTTCACCGGCTACTTCGTGCTCGAGGGCTTCGATTTCGGCGTCGGGATACTGATGCCGATCATCGGCCGCGGCGACGAAACGCGAAAGCGCGCCGTACTCAACACGATCGGGCCGGTCTGGGACGGCAACGAGGTGTGGCTGATCACCGCGGGCGGTGCGATGTTCGCGGCCTTCCCGGAGTGGTATGCCAGCCTGTTCTCCGGGTTCTACCTGGCACTGCTGCTGATCCTGGTGGCGTTGATCGTGCGCGCGGTGGCGATCGAATGGCGCGGCAAGATCCACGATCCGCGCTGGTACAAATGGTGCGACGCCGCGATCGTCTTCGGTTCCTGGGTGCCCGCGCTGGCCTGGGGACTGGCCTTCGCGAATATCGTGCACGGAACGCAGCTCAACGCGCAGCGGCGGATCGAGGGCGGTCTGCTCGGTCTGATCAACCCCTACGGGCTGCTCGGCGCCCTGACGCTGCTGCTGTTGTTCATCCTGCACGGTGCGGTGTTCATCGCCTTGAAGACCGGCGGCGACATTCGTGACAGCGCCGAGCGGATCGCCCGCGTGATCTGGTTGCCGGCCACCGTGGTCGCAGCCGCGTTCGCGCTGTGGACCCAACTCGCCCACGGCCATGGCTGGACCTGGATTCCGTTGGGCCTTGCGGTCTTCGGCCTGCTGCTCGCCGGTGGTGCGGTGCTGCGGCATCGCGACGGCTGGGCGTTCACCGGCACCGCCGTCACCGTCGTCGCCGCGATCGTGCTGCTGTTCGGTGCGCTGTTCCCGTACGTGCTGCCGTCCACCATCGACGCCGCCTACGGGCTGACCGTCGACGGCCGGATGGTCGACGGGCATCCCACCGTCAGCGCCTCCTCCACGCATTACACGCTGGTGGTGATGAGCTGGGTCGCGGTGGTGCTGACTCCGGTCGTGCTGATCTACCAGGGCTGGACGTACTGGGTCTTCCGCAAGCGCATCACCGTCGAGCAGATCCCGGCGCCCATCGGCTTGTCGATGCGCAGCGGCGCGCGGTAGGCCCACGATGGCCCGTCCCGTCGATCCCCGGCTGTGGCGCCACGCCCGTTCGGCCCGCCGATATCTGATCATCAGCGTGGGACTGTCGCTGGTGATCACGGCGGGCATCGTGGTCGCGGCGCTGATGCTGGCCCGGATCGCGGCGGGCGTGATCACCGATCCCGGGCAGCGCACAATCGGCGCGTGGACCGCCGAGCTGGCGATTCTGGCGGCGGCGATCGCGGTGCGGACGGTGGCGAGCTGGTGGCAGTCGCGGCTGGCGCATCGAGCCGGCGCACAGGTGGTCGCGGAGTTGGAGAATTCCGTCCTGGCCGCGGGAGCCGCCCTGCCGCCGCGGGAGCTGGATCGGCGGCGAACCGAACTGGCGGTGGTGGTCGGCGACGGACTGGGCGGATTGCGCGCCTATCTCACCGGATATCTGCCCGCGTTGCTGCTCGCGGTTCTGGTACCGCCCGTCGTGCTGGCCGTGATCGCGGTGCACGATCTCACCGCGGCGATCATCATCCTGGTGACGCTGCCGCTGATCCCGATCTTCATGATCCTGATCGGGCTGATGACCCAGGGCCGTGCCGCCGACGCCCTGGCCGCCACCACCCGGCTGTCGGATCAGATGCTCGACCTGTTCGCCGGCATGCCGACGCTGCGGGCGCTCGGCCGGGAAACCGGTGCGGCCGAGGACGATGCGCCGACCATGCGGCATCGGGTGCGCGAGCTCGGCGAGGCGCTGCACAAGCGGACCATGGCGACCCTGCGGATGGCGTTCCTGTCGTCGATGGTGCTGGAGATGCTGGCAACCCTGTGCGTGGCACTGGTCGCCGTGTCGATCGGCATGCGGCTGGTCTTCGGGCATATGGGCCTGTACGCCGGTCTGCTGGGCCTGATCCTCGCCCCGGAGGTCTATCTGCCGCTGCGTGCGGTGGGGGAGAGATTCCATGCGGCGCAGGACGGAATGGCCGCTGCCGAACGGGCTTTCGCGATATTGGAGCCGGACCGGACGGAGCGGGACCTGTCCGCGGGCGTCACCGGTGCGCGGGATGTCTCGGTGGAGGCCAACGCGCCCACCGAACCTCGGCGAGCAGATGTCCGCAGTGCCCGGCGATCCGGCGAGCCGCCCGCGGCGCGAGTCCCGGCCACGGTCGAACCAGGGACCGCGGACATCGAGCTGCGTGACGTGTGGGTGCGCGCGCGGGACGGGTACGCACCCGCCGGATTGTCGGGTGTGCTGCGACCGGGAGCGGTGACCGCCCTCATCGGACCCAACGGAAGCGGGAAATCGACTGCCCTGCAAGTGATATTGGGTCTGATGGCGCCGGAGCGGGGTGCGGTTCTGGCGGGTGGGCGTCCGGTCGGCGAACTCGACCCGGACGGGTGGTGGTCGCATATCGCCTGGTTGCCGCAGCGTCCGGTGTTGCTGCCCGGCACCTTGCGAGAGAACCTCGAACTCTTCGGTGCGCAAGCTGGTGACGGCGGGCGCGGTGATAGGGCCCGCCGTGCCGTGGTCGTCGACAATGCTTGTTCGGCAACGGGTTTCGACACAGTACTCAACGAACTTCCGGACGGGTGGGACACCGTGGTGGGTCCCGGCGGCCTCGGTCTGTCCCTCGGCCAGCGCCAACGCCTGGCATTGGTTCGCGTCCTGGCCGCCGACCGCCCGATTCTGCTCTTCGACGAACCCACCGCCCATCTCGACGAACACAGTGAGGCGACGGTTCTCGCCGCCCTGACCGAACGGGCCCGCGCGGGCGCGACGGTCGTCGTGGTGGCGCATCGCCCCACCGTGCTCGCCATCGCCGATCACATCATCGAAGTACACGCGCGGCCGGACTCGGAACCGGCGGAAGATCATGCCGCGCAACGAGAGTCGGCCGGCCTCGAATCGGATGGGTTGGAGCCCGCCGCCCCTGCGGAGGTGGAGGGGGCGGACGAGGTGCGGCGTGGCGATGCGCGCGCATCGGGCACGCCTGTAGTGCCGATCGCAGTCGGCCGGGCGATGACCAGGGGGTGGACGCCGTGAAATCCCTGTGGGCCGAACTGCGTGAGCTGCGGCGAGTTTCGGAGATCTCGCCGTGGCGCGTGGTCGTATCGATCTGCTGGGGGACCGTCGCGCTCGGCAGTGGGCTGGGGTTGGCTGCGCTGGCGGCGTGGTTGATCGCACGGGCATGGCAGATGCCGCCGGTGCTGGACCTGAGCGTCGCGGTGGTCGCCGTCCGGGCGCTGGGCATCTCGCGCGGACTGTTCCGCTATATCGAGCGGTTGGCGACCCACGACGTCGCGCTGCGCGCCATGACGACCGCCCGCACGGCGGTGTATACGGCATTGGCGCGCACCGATATCCGGTCCCTGCGACGCGTCGGCCGGACCGAGGGCGACGTCACCGGTTCGGTGGAACGCGGCGCCGGCAACGCTCTCGGCGGTGCCGGTTCGTCACCCGAGTCGTCACGGTCGGGATTCGCCGGCCCGCGCGACGCCGGTCGAGCCGAACAGCGTCGGTCTACCGGCCTGCGTCGGCCGGAAGTCGGTCGGTCGGACTCGGGCAGCGGCGCCGAGCGGGAGACCGCGCTGCTGCGCCGGGGCGATCTGCTCACCCGGATCGGCGCGGATATCGATGACCTGGGCGCCGTGATCGTGCGCGCGGTCGTCCCCATCGCGGTCGCGATCCTGCTCTCCCTCGCCGCCGTAGCCCTGCTCGCCACCATTTCCGTGCCTGCCGGGGTGATTCTGGTCGTGGCTCTGCTGGTCTCCGGGGGGTTCGCGCCCTGGCTGTCCGCGCGCGCGGCGCGCGATGCCGAACTGGCGGTGCAATCCGATCGTGCCGAATTCCGGGCCGCGGCCGTGACGGTGCTCGATCACGCTCCCGAACTGCGGGTCGCCGGTCGGCTCGACACGGCGATGACGGCCGCCGCGACGGCCGCCGAGCGCGCGGTGCGTGCCGAGGACCGGGCGGCCTCGCGCAGCGCGTGGGCGGCCGCGGCGACTCCGCTGTCGATCGGTGCCAGCGTTCTGGGCGCCCTGCTGATCGGAATCATGTTGTACGGCAACGGCTTCGGCGCGCCGGCCGAGCCGTTGCAGCCCGCACCGGCCGGTGGGATCAGCCCGATGGCCTTCGCGATCCTGGTGCTGCTGCCGTTGTCGGCGTTCGAGGCCGTGGGGGTGCTGCCCGCGGCGGCGCAGGCCCTCACCAAGGGTCGCGCCGCCCTGCGCCGCATCCGTGCCCTCGACCCGGTCGAGCCGCCGTCGCTGGCCGGCGATCCGGACAACCGTGTCGTGCCGGCCGACAGCGGCGACCTGCGTGCCCGCCTGATTCACGCGTTGCCCGACCTTCCGCCGGGCCGCCGGATCGCGGTGGTGGGCCCGAGCGGGGCGGGTAAGACCACGCTGCTGATGAGCTGGGCCGGACTGTTCGGCACCCCGCGCCCCGGCCGCACCTTCTTCGCCGAGGACGCCCACGTATTCGGCACCTCGGTCGTGGAGAACCTCCGGGTGGCCCGCGGCGACGTGACCGATGCGGAGGCCGAAAGCGCCCTGCGCGCGGTCGGTTCCGGGCCGTGGCTCGATACTCTGCCGGAGGGGCTGGAAACGGATCTGGTCGGCGGCGCGGCCGCACTCTCGGGCGGGCAACGCCGGCGTCTGCTGCTGGCGCGCGCTCTCGTCGCCCCCGCCGACACCCTGCTCCTGGACGAACCCACCGAACATATGGAGGCGGCGGCGGGCGCCGAACTGCTGCGCGCGCTGCTCGACGAAACCAGCGGTCTCGTCGACCCGGACCGCACGGTGGTCACCGTGACCCACCAGCTGCCCGCCGATCACCGCGCCGACACCGTGGTCACGGTCGCACCCGGCGGCGAGATATCGATCACTCGCCGCGTCGCCGTCTGATCCGGCGAAAACCCAGGTCGGCACCGGAATTCGGCTCTGCGAAAAATCCGTTGCAGCTCCTCGGCCGCGGCCGGTAGTTTCGTCTGTACACGGGAAAGGAGGTGGTTCGAAGAATGGATATTCAGAGGACGCGTGAGGTGGCTGCCGGTTGAGCGCCACAGCCGCGGTCCCCGTACCGCGGCCCGCTGCAGTGGATTCGGTCCCCGCGCGAGCGCTGAACTAATCCAAGGCAGTCACCCGGCCCCCGAGCCCCCGGTTTGTCCGACCGGGACCGCGAGAGATCAGATCTCCGCGGTAAGGCTCGGGGGCCGTGCTCTTTCCGCCTGAGATCAGGGCCGACGTTGCCCGGGCTCGGCTCAGCCGATGTAGCGCTGGAGGCGGGCGGAGAGGCGGGGTTTCAGGGCGCCGTCGGCTTCCACACGTTCCTCGACGTAGCCGAGGTCGCCGCCTTCGACGATGCCGTAGAGGCGTTTGGCGCCGCCGACCACCGCGCCGGACTGGCTGCGGATCACGACGTCGGTGGCCAGTTCCCAGGACGACTGGGTGAGGGCCTGGCCGTAGAAGAGTTCGACGATGCCGGAACTGTGGGTCAGCAGGAGTTCGATGACCTCGTCGTCGCCGTCGATGCCGACCCGCCAGAAGCCGCTCTCGCGCAGATCGGGGCCGGAATAGTTGCCTTCGGCGTCGATGACCCAGGAACGAGAATCCCAGGACAGATAGTCGCCACCGTCGTGGGAGACGATGATCTGCTGGCCGAAGTGGTAGTCGCCGCCGCGCTCGGGATCGTTGCCCTCGCCCTCACCGCGCCAGACGCCCACCAGCGGCAGCAGCGCGAGCATGGAGGCACTCAGATCGGGACCCAGCCGCAGATTCGCGGTGTCCTCGGGCAGCGGCAGACCCGGCAGCTGCGGAATGTTGCGGCCGCCGGTGGATTTGGCGCGCTCGGCAGCCTCGGCTACCGCCTCGTCGCCACTGCGGCGAGCCGCGTCATCGCTCTCGCGCCCCTCGGCATGCGCCTGTGAGGCGTGACCGTTGGTCGCTGCGTTTTCGACGTTCTCGCTCGCCGAATCGGTCACGACTCGGTGAAGAGCCGGTAGAGGACGTACAGCCCGAACCAGGCGATCAGCACGGAGCAGATGACCAGCAGAATCTCGAAGGTTAAGACCACATATCGGAGTTTAACGACCCGCTCGGCGAAGACGAAAACGGCCCCGGGAAAACGAATCCCGGGGCCGTTCGCGTGCGATGAGCGCAGTTTTCGGCGCGTGCCGTCGACGCTCGGCGTCGGTATTACTTGGCGACGCTCACGTCGATGTTGTGGACGCCCGCCCCTTCGGGGCTGACCTTGGCCGATCCGTTGCCGGCCGACGACAGGGCCCGGATGGTCCAGGTGCCGGGCGCGGCGAAGAAGCGGAAATCACCGGTGCCGGAGGCCACGACCTCGGCGGTGAACTCGTCGCTCGAGTCCAGCAGGCGGACGAAGGCGCCGCCTACCGGGTTACCGTCCGCATCGAGGACGCGTCCGGTGAGGACGGTCTCCTTCTCGGTGTCGACGTTGGCCGGAAGGGCCTGACCCTGGGTAGGTGCTGCACACATATCTATTTACGCTCCCAACTCGATCGGTGCACCGACGAGGGAGCCGTATTCGGTCCAGCTCCCGTCGTAGTTCTTGACGTTCTTGTGGCCCAGCAGCTCCTGCAGCACGAACCAGGTGTGCGACGAGCGCTCACCGATGCGGCAGTAGGCGATGGTCTCCTTCTCGCCGTCGAGGCCCGCTTCCTTGTAGATGGAAGCCAGTTCCTCGTCGGACTTGAAAGTGCCGTCCTCGTTCGCGGCCTTGCTCCACGGCACGTTGATGGCGCCGGGGATGTGGCCGGGACGCTGGCTCTGCTCCTGCGGCAGGTGCGCGGGAGCGAGAATCTTGCCGGAGAACTCGTCGGGCGAACGCACGTCGACGAGGTTCTTGACGCCGATGGCCTGGATGGCGTCGTCGCGGAAGGCGCGGATCGACAGGTCCTGCTCGGAGGCCTTGTAGGTGGTCGCCGGACGGGTCACCGCATCGGTCGACAGCGGGCGGGCGTCGAGCTCCCACTTCTTGCGGCCGCCGTCGAGCAGCTTCACGTTCTGGTGGCCGTAGAGCTTGAAGTACCAGTACGCGTAGGCCGCGAACCAGTTGTTGTTGCCACCGTAGAGAACGACGGTGTCGTCGTTGCCGATACCGCGGGCCGACAGCAGATCCGAGAACTGCTCCCGGTTGACGAAGTCACGCCGAACCGGATCCTGCAGATCCTTCTTCCAGTCGATCTTGACGGCACCCTCGATGTGGCCCGTGTCGTAGGCGGAGGTGTCCTCGTCGACCTCGACGATCACGACGCCGGGGGTGTTGAGGTTCTCTTCGACCCAGTCTGCGGAGACCAGGACATCGGAGCGAGCCATGTTGTTCCTTTCGATGTGACTTGCCGGGGTATGTGGAGAGATGAGTTGTGGTTCGTGGGGGCGGTCAGTTCGCCGAGTTGCTCGTCGTGACCGGGGTGCGCGCGCCGAGCCGCTGGGTCAGCGGATAGATCTTGCAGCCCAAGCAGATTCCGAACGCCGCGTTGAGGAACGCCGCGAACAGTGCGAAGGCGGTGAAGATCGCGCCCACCACGCCGGCCCCGGCCGCGAAGCCGATGAAACCGACGATCGCGAAGACGAAACCGACCAGCTGTGCGAACCGCAGCGGCGGCACCGGCTCGGTTTCGGTCGCCGGGCCGATGCGGGGCGCGACGAAGGTGGCGAAGACCCAGCCGTAGGGGCTGCGCCGCGGACCGTACAGCGCGCCGAGGGCGAACACGATCGCTTGCAGGGCGATCAGCACCGCGGCGGCGGCGGTCGAGAAGGCGGAGACGATCAGGACCAGCACGAGGACACCGGTGGTGATCCACGCCGCGAACCGCGGTCCGCGGACGTCCACCTGACCGGTGGGTGAGTTGGTGTTCTGAGGCACGGGAACTCCTGCGCTGAAGAAGGCTTATCTGGCTTATCCGGTTGCGGGTTATCCGTCAGATAGGTCGGATCACCGGGGGATCGACGAGATCTCACACGCGGTGGAGAAACCGGTCGGCGGCAGGGGATACGAAAGGCCGACCGGCTACATGCACAGGCAGCAACAACCGCCGAGGCGGCACAGATCGACTGTGCGGCGTCGGGTGAGCATCAGCTCTCGGCGGGTTTGCACGCCAAGCAGCTTACCCGGTTTCGGGAGGGAATTGGACCCGGGGTACGAAACTCGGGCGGGCGCCGGGCGCACAGACGGCGCGGGAGGCGGTTCGAGCAACGGCCGAAAAGCCCGTGTGAGCAGGAAGTTCAGGCCGCTTCGGGAACCGTCAGCGGAGCCAGTGCGCTACGCAGGTCGGTGGCCTTGGGCACACCGGAGATCCGGAACCGCTCGCGCCCGTGGGCGTCGAAGACGAACGTGGTCGGCAGCGACAGGACATTGAGCTCGCGCGCCAGGTCGGCCTCGGCGTCGATATCGACCTCGACGTCGCGGGGCGGCTGCACGGTATCGGCCAGATCGGCGACGACCCCGGCCACCACCCGCCGGACCGCTGCGCACGGACCGCACCATTCGGCGGAGAAGTGCAGGACGGTCGGCACCGCCTCGGTGACACCGACGGCGCTGAGCAGTTCGGTGCGCGAACCCGCGATCTCGGTGGTCTTGGCCGTCCGGACGCGGCCCTCGCGGTAGCGCAGGGCGATACCCGCGGCCACCCCGGCCAGCAGGACGACGGCCAGAATCGTGAGTTCAATCATGGTCGGGCAAACCTGTCCATATCAATGCGAATATTCTCCCCTTCCCCCTCCACCACGATATTGCCGCCGATGGCCTGCACCTTCTTCGGGGGCACCCCGAACGGCAGATCCTTGGTGTCGATGGTGCGGGTGAAGCGGGCCAGTACCGCGGCCTTGTCCAGGTCGGGACCCAGTTCCGCGGCGGTGGTGGTGGGCGCGGTGGTGTCGACGCCGCCGTGATAGAGGTCGGTGGCGACCAGTTTGATCTGATCTCCGTCGAGGAACAGATCGGCCTTCACGCTCACCCGGTCGGTACTGCGGGTCTCCGGGCCGAGCTGGATGGTGCCGGTGAGGACCAGGGCGCCCTGGGTGGTCATGCCCGAGCCGCCGGAACCACCGGTGCCGTCGGATTTGTCGGCCGGGCGGGTGACCACCTCGAGGTCCGGAATGTTGAACAGCCGCCCCAGCTCGACCGGTTCGATCCGCATCCGGCCTGCCACCTGGTCGACCATCACCGAGCGCATGTCGTTGTCCACCAGATCGTGCATCGACAGATGGACACCGTTCAGGGTGGCTTCGACCAGGATCTCGCCGGGAATGTCGGGGCGGTTGGCGCGCGCCCGGATCTCGAGGTTGCGGTAGTCGCCGCGTGCGGTCTGGGCCAGGAACGGGAAGCCGTGAATGGTCACTTCGGGGTCGGCGCTGAGTTCACCGCCGGCGCGCAGCGACCGCGATACCCGGTACTCCGAGTAGGCCGCCGCAGTGAAATCGACCACTACGGCGATCGCGACCACCAGCAGCAGCCCGACGATCAGTTTTCTCATCCACAAGCTCCGAGTTCAGGCCGTCCGTGCGCGCGCGGAACACTGCGGTCGCGCGCGGAGGGGTACGAGGCGTGGGCGTCTCGAGGAGAGGCTACCCGGTACGAAGATATCTGCCCGGACTACGCGGGCGCGCGGGCGTGGGCGCGGCGGCGGCCATCACCGCTGGTCTCCGCGCGGGTGCGGCGGAGTGCGCAATACATGATCGGCGCCCCGCACGCGCTAATGTAGGCACGAATTACCTGTGCCGACGCGCATGGATTCGCGATTGACGTCGAGGTTGCCCGCGGACATGCCAGATTGGGAGGAGAGCCGGTGGAGCTGCTCCTGCTGACCTCCGATCCGAACCCGGAAGCTGTGCTGCCGTCCCTGGCGCTGCTCCCGCACAATGTGCGGCCCGCGCCCACCGAGGTGGCATCGCTGCTCGAGGCGGGTACCGCGGATGTGGCTCTGGTCGATGCCCGCACCGATCTGGCCGCCGCGCGCGGACTGTGCAGACTGCTCGGCAGCACCGGCTCCTCGGTGCCGGTGGTGGCGGTGCTGACCGAGGGCGGTCTGGTCGCGGTCAATGCCGATTGGGGACTGGACGACATCCTGCTGCCGGGAACCGGCCCGGCCGAACTCGATGCCCGGCTGCGCCTGCTGGTCGCCCGCAACGGCGGCGCGGCCAGCCCGGAGAACACCGGCAAGATCACGCTCGGCGAACTGGTCATCGACGAGGGCACCTACACCGCGCGGTTGCGCGGCCGCCCGCTCGATCTGACCTACAAGGAATTCGAGCTGCTGAAATATCTCGCCCAGCACGCCGGCCGGGTCTTCACCCGCGCTCAGTTGCTGCAGGAGGTCTGGGGTTACGACTTCTTCGGCGGCACTCGCACGGTCGACGTCCATGTTCGGCGGTTGCGAGCCAAACTCGGCAGCGAGTACGAATCCCTGATCGGCACCGTCCGAAACGTCGGTTACAAGGCGGTTCGCCCGGCGCGCTCGGCCAACAACAAGGGCGGCGAGCCGGCGGCCGGCCTCCCGGACGAGGGCGACGACGGCGCCGACGACTCGCAGCTGACGCAGGTCAACGGCAGCCCGTCCTGAGGTCGGTGACGGGCCTGAGCGGGCCGGGATGCGATGGACGAGCGGGATGCCGGTGTGGTTGGCCGCGGCACGAACGATCGGCCCGCGAAAACGGTTGCGCCGAAACGAAACCGGCCGCTGAGACAGCCGGCCGCCGCGGGCGGGAATCAGGGCGGTAGCCGAGCAGGTTCTGGGAGGGGCCGATTGCCGCAAGTGCCGGTTGTCGGCGGACGTGAACGAATGAGCGAGGGATGGGTGTGAGCGTGCAGGTGCCGGACTGGACCACCGAATTGGCCCCAGCGACCGCGGCGCAGATCGTGGAGCTGGTGGAACGCGCGGGTGCCGCCGACGCGGTCGCGCCGATTTCCGAACAGGCGGTGCTCTCGGTGACCGCATCCGCGTCGGCCGCGCAAGGCGATGCCGATGCCGATGCGGCGACCGGCCGGACGCGGCATCTGGTCGTCGAGCGTGACGGCGAACTCGTCGCGTACGCGAATCTCGTTCCGGCACACGGTGATCACCCGGCGATGGCCGAGGCCGTGGTGGATCCGCGGGCGCGCGGGCGCGGTATCGGCGCGACGCTCGTCGCGGCGGCCCTGCAAGCGGGTGGTCCGGGTGCGCGGATCTGGGCGCACGGCAATCTGGCGCCGGCGCGGGCGGTCGCCGGCCGGCTCGGGCTGACGATCGCACGCGAGTTGTGGCAGATGCGGCGGCCCCTGACACAGGCCCCGGAGGGCGATCAGGCAACCGTAGAGCTACCCGAGCTGGAGGTACCTGCCGACATCGTGCTGCGGACCTATGCCGGGCCCGCCGACGACGCGGAGATCCTGCGGGTCAACAACGCCGCCTTCCACTGGCATCCCGAACAGGGCGGCTGGACCGAGGCCGAGATCGCGGTCCGGCGGGCGGCGCCCTGGTTCGACCCGAAGGGCCTGTTCATCGCCGCCGATCCCGCGGATCCCAGCCATATCCTGGGTTTTCACTGGACCAAGGTGCACGAGCCGGACGAGACCTCGGACGCGGTCGGCGAGGTCTACGTGGTGGCCATCGACCCGGCTGCGCAGGGCCGCGGACTAGGACGCGTGCTGACCCTCGCCGGCCTGCACTACCTGCGCGATCGGGGACTCGGCGCGGTGATCCTCTATACCGAGGCCGACAACACCGCGGCTGTGCACACCTACACTCGTCTCGGGTTCGAAACGGCCCATATCGACGCCGCCTACACCGCGCGTTGATACCCTCGCAGTAACACTGCGGCAAATCTCACAGGTTCGAACCGCAATCGCGCCGGGTTGTTCACTCTGCGTTCACTTGCCCAGGTCCCACTGTCAACCGGACGAATCTACTTTGATCGTGGGCGGCATTCGCTGCTCGGTGCGCAAGTTCTCTGCGAACGGCCACCCACAGGACCCGTCCGGTCGTTGAGGGATCGGGCGTGTACGAAGCGTTTCCCGGAGGAACAGGTGAATTTCAAGCGCAGCGGCGCTCTCCTCGGTGTGCTGGCGGCTGCCGGCACTCTGACACTGACTGCCTGTGGTAGCGACGACAACTCGGCCGCGACCGGTAACACCACCAAGGTCGATGTGGCCTGCGGTGGAAAGAAGGCTCTCAAGGCCAGCGGATCCTCCGCTCAGAAGAACGCGATGGACCGCTTCATCGCCGCCTACGAGCAGAACTGCGACGGCGCCAAGCTGGACTACACCTCCAGCGGCTCCGGCGCCGGCGTGAACGAGTTCGTCGGCGGCCAGACCGATTTCGGTGGTTCGGACTCCGCTCTGGACCCGAAGAAAGACGAGCCGAAGAGGGCCGCCGATCGTTGTGGCGCACCGGCTTGGAACCTGCCGACGGTCTTCGGTCCGATCGCCATCACCTACAACCTCGACGGTGTCACCAACCTGACCCTCGACGGCCCGACGGCGGCGAAGATCTTCAACGGCACCATCACCAAGTGGGACGACCCGGCGATCAAGGGCCTGAACCAGGGCGTGAACCTGCCGTCGGACGAGATCCACGTGATCTTCCGCAGTGACGAGTCGGGCACCACCGACAACTTCCAGCGCTACCTGGACGCCGCCTCCAACGGCGCGTGGGGCAAGGGCGCGGGCAAGGCGTTCGCCGGCGGTGTCGGCGAGGGTGCGAAGGGCAACGAGGGCACCTCGGCCGCCATCAAGAGCACCAAGGGCTCCATCACGTACAACGAGTGGTCCTTCGCGCGGTCGCAGAACCTGTCCACCGCGCAGATCATCACCGATGCCGCCGTGAAGCCGGTGGCGCTCAACACCGAGTCGGCCGGTAAGGCCATCGCCGCCGCGAAGATCGTCGGTCAGGGCAACGACCTGATCATCGACACCAACTCGTTCTACAAGCCGACCGATCCGGGCGCCTACCCGATCATGCTGGCCACCTACGAGATCGTGTGCTCGAAGTACGCCGACGCCGACACCGGCAAAGCCGTCAAGGCGTTCCTGACCTCGGCGATCACCAACGGTCAGAACGGACTCGAGGACTCCGGCTACGTGCCGATCCCGGATGCGTTCAAGACCAAGCTGACCACCGCGATCAACGCCATCTCCTGATTGCGAAACCCTGATGACCGTCCACGACGAAGTCACCGCCGCGGGCCAGTCGGATTCGACCGGCCCGCGGACGGGCACCGAAGTCCCGCCGGGAGATACTTCCTCCATGCCGAGTGAGTCGAGCAACAAGCCGGCCGGTCGCATCACCGGCGGCCACAGCCGCCGGGGGGAGACCGTTTTCCGTTCCCTGGCCACGGCCGCCGGGGCGACGATCGTCGCGGCGATCGCGCTCATCGCGCTGTTTCTGCTGATTCGCGCGGTGCCGTCGGTAGCGGCGAACAAGGCGAACTTCTTCACCAGTGCCGAGTTCAACGTCACCAATGCCGACAACATGCACTTCGGCATTCGCGACCTGTTCATGGTCACGGTGCTGAGTTCGCTGCTGGCATTGCTGATCGCCGTGCCGCTCGGCGTCGGTATCGCGTTGTTCCTGACGCAGTACGCGCCGAAGGTCCTCTCGCGTCCGTTCGCGATGCTGGTCGATCTGCTCGCGGCGGTGCCTTCGATCGTGTTCGGTCTGTGGGGTTTCCTGGTGCTGGCCCAGAAGCTGGCGCCCTTCGAACAATTCCTCAACGACAAATTGGGCTGGTTCTTCCTGTTCAAGGAAGGCAACGTCTCCATCAGCGGCGGTGGCACGATCTTCACCGCCGGTGTCGTGCTCGCGGTGATGATCCTGCCGATCATCACCTCGGTCAGCCGCGAGGTCTTCCACCTGACTCCCCGCGCGCACATCGAGGCCGCGCAGGCTCTGGGTGCCACCAAGTGGGAGGTGGTGCGGATGACCGTGCTGCCGTACGGCCGCAGCGGTGTGATCGCCGGTTCCATGCTGGGGCTCGGCCGCGCGCTGGGTGAAACCATCGCGGTGCTGATCGTGCTGCGCACCGCCGCCTCGGCCGGCCACTGGTCGCTGTTCGACGGTGGCTACACCTTCGCCTCCAAGATCGCCTCGGCGGCTTCGGAATTCAGCCAGGCGCTGCCGACCGGCGCCTATATCGCGGCGGGCTTCGTACTGTTCGCGTTGACCTTTGTCGTCAATGCCCTGGCTCGGATCGCCGCCGGCGGGAAGGTGAACGGGTGATGACCACCACACTGGACAAGCCGATCAAGGCGCCCACGTTCCGCCACGTGAGCATGGGCCGAAAGGTCCGCAACAACCTCGCCACCTCGGTCATGTGGCTGTGCTTCGGCATCGCGCTGGTCCCGCTGTGCTGGGTGCTGATCCTGGTGCTGAGCAAGGGTTTCCACGCGATCGTCAGCAGTGGCTGGTGGTCCAAGTCGCAGAAGGGCGTGCTGCCCGACCAGTTCGCGGGCGGTGTGTACCACGCGATCTACGGGACGATCGTGCAATCCGCGGTGGCCGCGGTGATCGCGGTGCCGCTGGGCATCATGGCCGCCGTGTATCTGGTCGAATACGGCCGTGGCTGGCTGGCGAAGACGACCACCTTCATGGTCGACATCCTCGCCGGTGTGCCCTCGATCGTGGCCGCGCTGTTCGTCTTCGCGCTGTGGATCGCCACCTTCGGTTTCCCGCAGTCGGCCTTCGCGGTGTCGCTGGCACTGGTGCTCCTGATGTTGCCGGTGGTGGTGCGCAGTACCGAGGAAATGCTCAAACTCGTGCCCGACGAATTACGCGAGGCCTCCTACGCACTGGGCATCCCGAAATGGAAGACGATCCTGCGGATCGTCGTGCCGACCGCTCTGCCCGGCATGATCAGCGGTATGTTGCTGGCGGTCGCCCGCGTCATGGGTGAGACCGCGCCGGTGCTGGTCCTCGTCGGCTACTCGAAGTCGATCAACTCCAACATCTTCAACGGAAATATGGCGTCGCTGCCGCTGATGATCTACCAGGAACTGGCCAACCCGGAAGCGGCCGGCCGGATGCGAGTGTGGGGCGCGTCGCTGACGCTGATCCTGATCATCGCCCTGCTGTACATCGGCGCGGCCGTGGTCAACAAACTGCTCACGCGGAATCGATAGAAGCGAACGGAATACGACAATGGCCAAGCGGATCGACGTCAAAGATCTCAACATCTATTACGGCAAATTCCACGCCGTATCCGATGTGTCGCTGACCGTGTTGCCGCGCAGCGTCACCGCTTTCATCGGCCCGTCCGGTTGCGGTAAGTCGACGGTGCTGCGTTCGCTCAACCGCATGCACGAGGTGACTCCGAACGCCCGCGTCGAGGGCGCGGTGCTGCTCGACGGTGAGGACATCTACGGCTCCGCGGTCGACCCGGTCGGCGTGCGGCGGACCATCGGCATGGTGTTCCAGCGGCCGAACCCGTTCCCCACCATGTCGATTCGCGACAATGTGGTGGCCGGGCTGAAGCTGCAAGGGGTGCGCAACCGCAAGGAGCTCGACGAGGTCGCCGAGCGCTCGCTGCGTGGCGCCAACCTGTGGAACGAGGTGAAGGATCGCCTCGACAAGCCCGGTGGTGGCCTGTCCGGCGGTCAGCAGCAGCGTCTGTGCATCGCCCGGGCGATCGCGGTCTCGCCCGATGTGCTGCTGATGGACGAGCCGTGTTCGGCGCTGGACCCCATCTCCACGCTCGCGATCGAGGACCTGATCTCCGAGCTGAAGAAGGAGTACACGATCGTCATCGTCACCCACAACATGCAGCAGGCCGCGCGTGTGAGTGACCAGACGGCGTTCTTCAACCTGGAAGCCCAGGGCAAGCCCGGCAAGCTCATCGAAATCGACGAGACCGAGCGGATCTTCTCCAACCCCACCCAGAAGGCGACCGAGGACTACATCTCCGGCCGCTTCGGATAGGTTCTCCGAACTTTCTGATCGCGGGCTGAGTCCCTCCGCGTTTCGAAACCCCGTCCCTGGTGGACGGGGTTTTCTCATGGCATGCAGCGGTGGGCATGGCGCGTATCACATAGTCGGCCGGGATGTGTGCTCGCTCATCTCATACCGTAGTCGGTTGTCTGACACTTGTGGTAACAGTTATCTTCCTCCTGAACTAAACCGATCGTTATAGTCAGGAGGCGGGATGTCGGTGTCAACGGCGAGACCTGTAGCCCAGCGGGGGATTCCGATCGCGACGCGCATGCGTATTTTCGCGTTGGTCGCGATCTGTCTGGCCGAACTGCTGGTCGTACTGGACAACACGCTGGTCAATGTGGCCCTGCCGTCGATGGCGGTGCAGTTGCGGGCCCGGATGAGCGGGCTGCAGTGGATCGTGGACGCGTTCACCTTGGCCTTCGCCGGGCTGCTGTTGCCGCTCGGCCATCTCGGTGACCGCTACGGCCGCCGCCGGCTGATGATCATCGGCCTGGCGGGTGTGGCCGTCATGTCGGCCGCCGGTGCGATGTCCTCGGGCCTCGGCCAGGTGATCGCCGCGCGGGCCGGCATGGGCGTCTTCGCCGCCGCGGTGTTCCCGGCGACGCTGGCCCTGATCATCAACCTGTTCCCGGAGACGCGCGCTCGGGCCGCGGCCATCGCGCTGTGGACCGCCATGGCCGGTGTCGCGGTGGCGATCGGGCCGGTGACCGGCGGCTGGCTGCTCGAATACTTCAGTTGGCACGCCGTGTTCTGGATCAATGTGCCGATCGCCGCGATCACGATCGCGGCAGTGCTCGTCGTCGTCCCGGAATCGCGGGCCGATCACAGCGGCCGGCTCGACGTGCTCGGTATCGGCCTCTCGCTGGTGGCGGTCACGACGCTGGTGTGGACGATCATCGAGGCTCCGAAGCACGGCTGGCTGTCCGGGCGCAGCGTCGGCGGCTACGCGCTCTCGCTGATTCTGCTTGCGCTGTATGTGATCTGGGAGTTGCGGGTGGAATCACCAGTGCTGAACATGCGGCTGTTCCGGATCCGGCGTTTCTCGATCCCGGCCCTGGCGATCACCGTCTCCTACTTCTGCGCCTTCGGATTCCTGTTCCTGATCACCCAGTACTTCCAGGGTGTGAAGGAATTGAGCGCGCTCGAATTCGGCATCCACTCACTGCCTTTCGCGGCCGCGGTGGGCTTCGGCGCGCCCGTGGCGACGCTGGCCGCGCAGCGCATCGGCACCACCGCCACCGTCGTGTGCGGCCTGCTCCTGCTGGCCGCCGGCATGTTCTTCGCGGGCCGGGTGACCGTCGAAACGCCCTATCTGGGAACGGTTCTGGTCTCGATGGTCCTGATGGGTGTCGGCTTCGGCGTCGTGCAGGGACCGGCCACCGAATCCATCATGGGCGCCGTGCCGATCGAGGAGGCGGGCGCCGGATCGGCGGTCAACGACACCACCCGCGAGGTGGGCGGCACCCTCGGCGTCGCCGTTCTCGGCTCGATCATGACCTCGGTCTACACCGGTCGAGTCGGGGCCCGCATCGACGCGATCCCGGACGCGATCATGAATCCGACGCAGAAGAGCCTGGCCCGCGACACCCCCATCAGCGTGCTGGAAATCGTCAAGGCGCCGATCAGCCCGTTCTTCGCCGGTGCGAAAGCCGATCTGGTGCATGCCATGAAGGTGGCCGCCCTGGCCGGCTCGACGGCCGCATCCTGGGCGGCGGTCGGGGCCCTGCTGGTCTGCGCGGTGCTCGTCGCGGTGCTGTTGCCGTGGAAGCCCGAGCGCGGCGCGTCGTTACTGCTGGGCCGAACCTCGGCGGAAGTTCCGGTGACGGTGGGCCTCCGCGCGGAGGACACCCCGGCGAAGGCCGAAACCGTCAGCGGCACATAACAGCTCGCCGCCCGTCCGCGTGCCGGACGGGCAGCGGCCTCTGCCCGGACAGTATGTCAACGGGCCAACTGATTTCGCGAGTACATGGGTAACTCACCGGGGACGTCCAGTACGCGACGCTCACCCGACCGCCGCCCCGATGCCGAAGCCCACACGCACCCGACGACACGCAAAAGACCCGGAGAGGCGGAACCGGTTCAGATCTTCTCGGTTTCGGCATCCGGGTCGGGCGGCAGCACGCCGGTCACGAGGAAGACGACCCGGCGGCCGATCTCGACCGCGTGGTCGGCGAAGCGCTCGTAGTAGCGGCCCAGCAGCGTGACATCGACGGCGGCGGCCACGCCGTACTTCCATTCCCGGTCCATCAGCAGCGAGAACAGGTGGCGATGCAGATCGTCCATCGCCTCGTCGTCCTCGTTGAGCTGCGCGGCCCGCTCCGGATCGCGCGTCTCCAGGACCTCCTTGGCGGCGGCGCCCATATTCACCGCGATGCGGCCCATCTCGGCGAAGTAGCCGTTCACCGATTCCGGGAGCGCGTGGTTCGGGTGCCGGCGCCGGGCCACCTTGGCCACGTGCAGCGCCAGCACACCCATCCGATTCACATCGGAGACGATCTGGATGGCGCTCACCACCTGCCGCAGGTCACCGGCCACCGGCGCCTGCAGCGCCAGCAGTGCGAACGCCTTCTCCTCGGCCTGCGCGATCATCTCGGCGATCCGGTCGTACTCGGTGATCACCTGTTCGGCCAACACGATGTCGGCCTGCAGCAGCGACTGGGTCGCCCGCTCCATGGCCGAGCCGGCCAGTCCGGCCATCTCACCCAGAAGATCGGCGAGTTCGGCCATTTGTTCGTTGTAGATGACACGCATGAAACCAAAGACTAGTTCCCGGCTCTGACCAAGTCACGAACGGTGGGTGAATCGTCGGTGCCGGTGCGATCGGCGATGTCGCCGCAGGTGAGCGCGGCTCACTTGCAGAGGTCGTCGCCCGCGTTGACGTGTTCCAGGTCGGAGGGGAGAGTGACCGGCGTCGCGGCGGCATCGGTGGCTCCGGCAGGGGCGGGAACCGGCGACCCGAACGCGGTCGGCGTGCCGACGGTGCCGGCGAAGTCCGCGCCGAGCGCCACCTCCACGATGCTGCCCAGACCCGAGGCCACGGCCAGCTTCGCGCCGGGCAACGCCGAGGCGACCGTCGCGGCCTCGGCCTCGTGACCGGCCGAATAGCGGACGGTGGTGGTGTCGATCGTGCCGCCGGAATAGTTGCCGACGTTGTAGATCTGGAAGCCGTCGGCCGCGAATTTCGTCGCCGCCGTACTCGCCACGCCGGTCAGTCCGGAACCGTTGGAGACCTGCACCGACACCGTGCTCGGATCCACGGCGGTCAGCTGCGGCGGGGCCGGAGCCTGAGCGGGTTTGGACGGCTCCGGCGCCTTCTTCTCACCCGGCAGCGGCTGGTCGTCGATGATCGCCTGGAAGATCGCCTTGATATCCGATTCCCGCGGGATCTCGTTGCCGTAGGAGGTGGTGCCCGCGGTCGGCACCGTCAGGAACGTGATCGCGCCCGCGCTCACCTTCTGCAGTGAGCGGCCCAGCATCAGCAGATCCTTGGTGTTGACGTTGTCCATGAAGGCATGGCTGCTGAACGCGCCGATGAAGCCGTTGAGTTTGCCGATGTCGAAGAGCACCTTCGACGACAGGGCACTGCGCAGCAGCGAGGACAGGAACAGCTGCTGGCGGTGGATGCGGTCGTAGTCGCTGCGCTCCTCACCCTGCACGTGGCGAGCGCGGACGTAGTCCAGCGCGGTCGGGCCGTTGAGGATCTGGCGGCCCGGATTCGGCAGCACCGTGCCGAGCTCCTCGTCGACCAGCGGGCGGTTGGTGCACACCTCGACCCCGCCGATGGTGTCGACCATCGACTGGAAACCGCTGAAGTCGATGCCGACGAAGTGGCTGATCTTCAGGCCGGACAGTCGCTGAATCACCTTGGTCAGGCATTTCGGACCACCCAGGGCATAGGTGGCGTTGAGCTTGTCGCCGATCGCGGAGGGGAATTTCGCGTCGGTGTATTTGGCCTTCTCGTTGTCCCAGCCCTCGCATTCGGGACGGCTGACGTCGAGGTCGCGGGGGAACGAGACCGCCACCACGCGGGAGCGGTTCGCCGGGATGTGCACCAGCATCACGGTGTCGGACCGGGCGCCCTCGGCATCGTCGGTGGTGCCGGCGCCGAGCTGGCTGTCCACGCCGGCGCGGGTGTCGGTGCCCACGATGAGGAAGTTCTCGTCACCGGTCTGGCCGCCGGGATCGACGATGTCGGTGGAATCCTCGTCCAACGCCGACACCTGGGTGAAACCGTTGTCGGTGGCGCGCAGATAGTTCCAGCCGACGCCGGTCATGACGAGGGCCAGCACCGCACACATCGAGGTGGTCACCCGGGCCGCGAGCCGAGCGCGCCGCCGCCGGCGCTGCCTGCTCG
>NZ_BDBF01000032.1 GCF_001612845.1 Nocardia elegans NBRC 108235
GGCCCGGTCGCGGTGGCGGGAGTCGCGGGTGCGCTGACCACGGAGCTGCGACCCGGCGATCTCGTGGTAGCCAGCGAGATCCGGCGCAGCGGTACCGAATTGCCCAGTCCCGCAGCGGTACTGCTGCACGGTGAACTGCTGCGCTCGGGGCTGCCCGCACGGCTCGGGCCGGTGTATTCCGCCGAGCGTGTCGTCACCGGCCGGGCGCGCGCCGAACTGGCGGAGTCCGGTGCGCTCGCGGTCGACACCGAAACGGCGTTCCTCGTCGCCGATGCCCCCGACGGGCAGGCCGTCGCGCTCCGGGCGATCGTCGACACCCCCGACGCGCCGCTGCTGCGCCCGGGCACGATGTGGCGCGGAATACGGGCACTGCGTTCGCTGCGGGCGGCGGCGCCGGCGCTGGACCGATGGTCGGCGGCAACCGGCGAGCGCGAGATGCTGCTCGCCGGGCCGCGCTCGTTCTGCGCCGGGGTCGAGCGGGCGATCGAGATCGTCGAGCAAGCTCTGCTCCGCTTCGGCGCGCCGGTGTACGTGCGGCGTCAGATAGTGCACAACAGCCATGTGGTGCGCGAGTTGGCCGGGCGCGGAGCGGTTTTCGTCGAGGAGCTCGACCATGTGCCCGAAGGCGCGGTGGTCGTGTTCGCCGCGCACGGCGTGCCCCCGGACGTCCGCCGCCAGGCCGAACGCCGCCGCCTGCGCGTGGTCGACGGCACCTGTCCGCTGGTGTCGAAGGTGCATGCGGAGGTGCGCACCTTCGCCGCCGCCGACAAGACCGTCTTCCTGATCGGGCACGCCGACCACGAGGAGGTGGTGGGCACCCGCGGCGAGGCGCCCGGCAATGTGATCGTGGTCGCCGATCCGGAAGCGGCCGCCCGGGTGTCGCCACCGGATCCCGATCGGGTCGCCTACGTCACGCAGACCACCCTGGCCGTCGCGGAGGTCGAGGCCACGGCCGATGTTCTGCGGCAACGGTTTCCGGCATTGAGCGGGCCACGCAAGGACGACATCTGTTATGCCACCACCAACCGCCAGGAGGCGGTGCGGGCGGTGGCCCGGGAATCGGACCTGGTGCTCGTGCTGGGTTCGCGTAACTCCTCCAATTCGCTGCGGCTGGCCGAGGTCGCCGCGGCCGAGGGTGTGGCGGCACATCTGGTGGAGGACGCCGGCGAGGTCGAATTGGACTGGCTGGCCGGCACCCGCCGCATCGGCGTCACCGCCGGTGCGTCGGCACCGCCGTATCTGGTGGACGACCTGGTCGAGGCCCTGTCCGGGCTCGGCGCCCTCCGGGTCCGCCGCACCTCCGTGACCGAAGAGAGTGTTCGATTCAACCTGCCTCGGGAGGTGAGCTGAATGGCCATGCCATTCCGTCAATCCGTACGTCTGGGAGCGTATCTCGCAAAACAGAAGCTGTTGCGCCGCGAGAAGTTCCCCATCCTGGTCGAATTGGAGCCGTTGTTCGCCTGCAATCTGAAATGCGCGGGCTGCGGCAAGATTCAGCATCCGCATACCCTGCTCAAACAGCGCATGCCGGTCGAACAGGCGGTCGGCGCGATCGAGGAATGCGGCGCCCCGATGGTCTCGATCGCCGGTGGCGAACCGCTGATGCATCCGCAGATCGATGAGATCGTGCGGCGACTGCTCGACCGTAACAAGATCGTCTTTTTGTGCACGAATGCGGTACTGCTGCCCAAACATCTGCACAAGTTCACCCCGCACCGCAATTTCGCGTGGATGGTGCATCTGGACGGACTGCGCGAACGCCACGACGCCTCGGTCTGCAAGGACGGCGTCTTCGATCAGGCCGTAGCGGCGATCCGCGAGGCCAAGGCCGCCGGATTCCGGGTGATGACGAATACCACCTTCTTCGATCTGGATTCGCCACAGGATGTGATCGACGTCCTGGACTATCTCAACGACGAGCTCGAGATCGACCACATGCAGATCGCGCCCGGTTACGCCTACGAGAAGGCCCCCGATCAGGAGCACTGGCTCGGGGTGAAGCAGACCCATCAGTTGTTCGCCAAGGCCTTCGCCGACGGGCGCCGCAAGAAGTGGCGGCTGAATCATTCCCCGCTGTACCTGGATTTCCTGGAGGGCAAGGTCGACTTCGACTGCACCGCCTGGGCGATCCCGTCGTATTCGCTCAAGGGATGGCAGCGGCCGTGCTATCTGCTCGACGACGGCTATGTCGCCACCTATCGGGAATTGATCGACGACACCGACTGGAACGCCTTCGGCCGCGGCAACGATCCGCGCTGCTCGAATTGCATGGCGCACTGCGGATACGAGCCGACCGCGGTGGTCGCGACCCTGGGCTCGCTGAAGGAGACGATCCGCGCCGCCGTCAGCTGAGCCGAATCGACACGGGGTCGAATTCCCACACCGGAAGGTGAGCCACGCATGAAACCCTCGCCGCGCGGGCCGGATCCGCTCGCCGCCCTCACCGGACCCGACGCGCTGGCCGCGTTGTCCGACGACGAACTGCCCGCGCTGGCGCAGCGGTTACGCGATCGCCTCGTCGAGACCGTCACCGGAACCGGCGGGCATCTCGGCGCCAGTTTGGGGACGGTGGAGCTGACCATCGCGCTGCATCGCGTCTTCCGTTCGCCCACCGACGTTCTCGTCTTCGACACCGGACATCAGAGTTATGCGCACAAGTTGCTCACCGGGCGATCGCACACCTTCGACACGCTGCGGCAGGCCGGTGGAATCGCGGGGTATCCGAACCGCACCGAATCCCCGCACGACTGGGTGGAGAATTCCCACGCCTCGGTCAGCCTGGCGTGGGCCGACGGCATCGCCAAGGCCTTCCAACTGCGCGGCGAATACGAGCGCCGGGTGGTGGCGGTGATCGGTGACGGCGCGCTGACCGGCGGTGTGGCCTGGGAAGGCCTGAACAATCTGGGCGCGGGCGGGCGCCCGGTTGTCGTGGTTCTCAACGACAACGGGCGCTCCTACGATCCGACCGTCGGCGCGCTGGCCGGGCATCTCACCGGACTGCGCGACGGCGACACCGTCTCCGGAAATCTGTTCGACGCCTTGGGTTTCACCTATCTGGGCCCGGTGGACGGCCACGATATCGGCGCACTGTGCACGACCCTGCACAAGGCCGCCGAACTGGCCAAACCGGTTGTCGTGCACGCGGTGACGGTGAAAGGCCGCGGCTTCGGCCCGGCCGAGGCGGACGAGGCCGACCGCATGCACGCGTGCGGGGTGATCGATCCGGTCACCGGTGTGCCGCGCAAACAGCCCGCCCCCACCTGGACCGATATCGTCGAATCGGAACTCGCCGCCATCGCCCGCGACCATCCGGAGGTGGTCGCCATGACCGCGGCGATGCGGTTGCCCACCGGACTCGGCGAATTCTCCCGCAGCGCACCGGAGCGGGTGTTCGATTCCGGGATCGCCGAACAACACCTGCTGGCCTCCGCCGCGGGCTTGGCGGTGGCCGGTATGCATCCGGTGGTGGCGGTGTACTCGACCTTTCTCAACCGCGCGATCGATCAGGTGCTGCTCGATATCGCGCTGCACGAACTGCCGGTCACACTGGCCTTGGACCGCGCCGGCGTCACCGGGCCGGACGGGCCCAGCCATCACGGGATGTGGGATCTGGCGCTGCTCACCTGCGTACCGGGGATGCGGATCGGGTGCCCACGCGATCCCGGCCGGGTCCGCGAACTTTTGCGCGAGGCCGTAGCCACGGCCGGGCCCACCACCGTGCGCTATCCGAAAGCCACTGCCGGAGAGGATATTTCGTCGCTGGCACGGATGGACGGGATGGACATTCTGTACCGCGGGCCGCGCAGTCCGCTCGATATTCTGCTGGTGGCGGTCGGTCCGATGGCCGGGCCGTGCCTGCGCGCGGCGGAACTGCTGGCCGACAGCGGTTTCGGCGCCACCGTCATCGACCCGCGCTGGGTGTGGCCGATCAATCCGGGGCTGCCGGCGATCGCGGCACGACATCGGCTCACGGTCTGTGTGGAAGACGGTATCGCCGCCGGCGGGATCGGCTCCCATCTGGTCCACGCGATCGCCCGCGACCCCGACGCCGCCCCCGTTCGCGCGCTCGGCCTGCCCACCGCATTCATCCCTCACGCCTCCCGCGACAGCATCCTGGCCGAGTACGGACTGACCGGCGAGGGCATCGCCGCGGCCTGCGCGGAATGGTTACCCGCGACCGAGAGGATCCGATGACCGCCGTATTCCTGTCCGAGCCCGCGACTCCGACATTGCGACCGCGCCGGGAGAGCCGGCGCATCCAGGTCGGCTCGGTGCCGGTGGGCGGCGGCGCGCCCATTTCGGTGCAGTCGATGACCACCACCGTCACCGCCGATGTCGAGGCGACGCTGCGCCAGATCGCCGAATTGACCGCTGCCGGTTGCGATATCGTCCGCGTGGCGGTGCCCACCCAGGACGACTGCGCGGCACTGCCGACGATCGCCCGCCGCTCGGCCATCCCGGTGATCGCCGACATCCACTTCAATCCGCGCTACGTCTTCGGCGCCATCGATGCCGGTTGCGCCGGCGTGCGGGTGAATCCGGGCAATATCCGCACCTTCGACGACAAGGTCCGCGAGATCGCCGCCGCGGCGGGTGCTGCGGGGGTGCCGATCCGCATCGGCGTCAACGCCGGTTCCCTCGATCGGCGCATCCTGGACCGGCACGGCGGTCGCGCCACGGCCTCCGCACTGGTCGAATCGGCGCTGTGGGAGGCGAGGCTGTTCGAGGAGCACGGTTTCGCCGATCTGAAGATCTCGGTGAAACACAACGATCCGCTGACGATGATCCAGGCCTACCGGCTGCTCGCCCAGCGTTGCGACTATCCGCTGCATCTCGGGGTCACCGAGGCGGGACCGCCGCTGCAGGGCACCGCGAAATCGGCCACCGCGTTCGGGATCCTGCTGTCCGAGGGGATCGGCGACACGATCCGGGTCTCGCTGTCCGCGCCGCCGGTCGAGGAGGTCAAGGTCGGTCACCACATCCTGGCCGGGCTCGGGCTGCGCCCCCGCACCCTCGACATCGTGTCCTGCCCGACCTGCGGCCGCTGCCAGGTCGACGTCTTCGAGCTCACGAAGAAGGTCGAGGCGGCCTTCCGGGATTTCCCGGCACCGCTGCGCGTCGCGGTGATGGGTTGCATCGTCAACGGTCCGGGTGAGTCGCGGGAAGCCGATATCGGGGTTTCGGCGGGCAATCACAAGGGTCAGATCTTCGTCCGCGGCGAGGTGGTGCGGACGGTGCCGGAATCGATGATCGTGGAGGCGCTGCTCGAGGAGGCGCTGGCACTGGCCGAGGAGGCGCCGGAGGGATAGCCTCAGCAAATCCGGACATTACTCGCATACCACCCCATCTGCGGTAACGGTTACTCGCTACATGCACGCAGGATTGGACCTGCGGTATAGGTATGCCTTACCTTTGGACGGTGAGCTGGGCCGAGGCTGTACCGAATCTACTGATCTGCCTGCGGGAGGGCCTCGAGGCGGGACTCGTGGTGACGATCCTGCTGGCTGCCGTGCGCAAAACGTCGACCCCGCAGCGCCCGGTCTCCTCGACCCCGGTCTGGCTCGGTCTGCTCGGCGCGGTATCGGTGGCGGCCAGCTTCGCGGCGGTGCTCACCTATTCGACGAGCGTGCTCTCGAACTCCGGCCAGGAAATCGTCGGCGGCACCCTGAGTGTGATCGCGGTCGGCCTGGTGACGGCCATGGTCTTCTGGATGCGGCGCACGGCCGCGTCGCTGTCGGGCCAGCTTCGCGGTGAGGTCGCCCGCGCGACCGCGATCGGCGCGGGAGCGCTGGCCATCACGGCCTTCATGGCCGTCGGGCGCGAAGGCCTGGAGTCGACGCTGTTCGTGTGGACCGCGGTGAAGGCCTCCGGCACCACCGTCGCGCCGCTGATCGGCGCCGCGCTCGGCTTCACCGCCGCGGTGGTGCTGTGCTGGCTGCTGTACCGGCAGTCGGTGAAACTCAATCTCGGCGTGTTCTTCAACCGCACCGCGCTCGCGCTGATCGTGATCGCCGCCGGCGTGCTGTCCTACGGTCTCGGCGATCTGCAGGACGCCGGAATTCTGCCCGGCCGCCACTGGGTCGCGTTCGACCTGTCGGCGCATATCGACCCCAACTCCTGGTGGGTCTCGATCATCACCGGCATCACCGAACTGACGCCGCGGATGACCGTGCTGCAGGTCGTGGCGTGGGTGGCCTACCTGGCGGTGGTGATCCCGCTGTTCATCCGGGCGGGACGCCAGGCGCCCGCGAAGGCCCCGGCGAAGGCGGCGCAGCCGGCGGCCGCGGCGCCCGTGACGGCTACCGCCGCGGCGAGTGGCGGGGGCGCCACACCGGCCACCGGGGCGACCGGCCAGGGTCCGCGAACCACAGCGGCGGCGCCTCTCCCGGCGGCAGCGGCAACGTCGGCATCGGCTCCAGCCGACTCCGAGCACACGCCCGACTGGTGGGAGCGAATCGCCGGACCGCGGCCGTTGCTGGTCGGTGCGGTGCTGGTGGTGGTGCCCGCGGTGGCCGCCGGGGTGGCGATCGCGCTGCTGCCGTCGAGCGGCTCCGGTAAGGCGCAGGCGGTGTCGGTCACCGACAGTTCGTGCGCCTCGGAATGGAAGTCCGGGCGGGCCGGGACGCAGACATTCGAGGTACAGAACAAGACGTCCAAGGCCGGGGAGATCAACCTGGTCAACTCCGGCGGGGCAGTCGTCGGCGAGATCGAGACGATCGGCCCGGCCACGACCGCCAACCTGACGGCGACCTTGAGCAGCGGCAGCTACACCATGCAATGCCTGATGTCCGGCAAACCGGTGACCTCGTCGGCGGCAGTGCAGGTCAGCGGTGAGGCGGGCGAGACCCCGCCGGCCGTCAAACGCGTCACCGAGGACGATCTGCGCGGACCCAACGACGCCTATCAGGCGTATGCCGCAGGCGTGCTGACCCGGCTCTCCGGCGCCGTCACCGCGATCGGCAACGATCTGCGCGGCGGTAATATCGCTGCGGCACAAGCGGATTGGCTGAACGCCCAGCTGGAATGGGAACGGGTCGGCGCCTCCTACAACAGCTTCGGTGACGCCGGCACCGCGGTCTCGGGTCTGCCCGACGGCCTGCCGGGTGGGGTGAACGATCCCGGATTCACCGGTCTGCACCGGCTGGAATACGGCCTGTGGCACGGCCAGCGGCCGGATCAGCTGCTGCCGGTGGTCGATCGGCTCGGTGGCGATATCGCGACCATCCGCAAGAATCTCGGCAGCGACGACCTCGCCGGCGATCCGAAGAAACTCCCGCTGCGCGGGCACGAAATCCTGGAAGACGCCCTGCGCGACCACATTTCGGGCATCGACGACCAAGGCGCGGGCGCCGCGTATCCGATGACGCTCGCCGACATCGACGTGACTCGCGCGGTCCTCGATCAGCTCGGCCCGCTGATCGACCCGCGGGCGCCACAACTGCGCGCCACCCTGCGCACCCGCCTCGACGACTTGCAGGCCGCCCTGCTCGCCACCCAGGACCACGGACACTGGCAGTCGCCGGACCGGACCCCGCCGACGGCCCGGCAAGCCGTCAACGCGCGCCTCGGCGCCGCCCTCGAGGAACTCGCCAAGGTGCCGCGATTGCTCGAAGTGCCGATCTCCCACTGACATGCCGAACCACCGACCGACCAGTAAGGCTTCACGATGAACGTCAGCCGCCGCCGCTTCCTCTCCGGCGCCGCCGCCGGTGCCGCCGGAACCGCGCTGACCGCGGGCATCCTCGCCGAGGGCGCCCGCAAGGACGCCGACGCCGCCACCGTGGGCACCCCGAAGGCCGAGGCGAGCTACCCCTTCCACGGTGAACACCAGTCCGGCATCCTCACCCCGGGCCCGTCGGCGAAACAGAATGCCGCCTGCTTCGCCGCCTTCGACGTCACCACCACCAACCGCGCGGAACTGGTGGAGGCGATGAAAACCCTCACCGCACGCGCCCGCTTCCTCACCGCCGGCGGCGCCCCGACCGACCTCGGGCTCGGCCAGCCTCCCTCCGACAGCGCGGTGCTCGGGCCGGAGGTCATCGCCGACGGGCTCACCGTCACCACCGGTGTGGGCGCGAGCCTGTTCGACGGCCGCTTCGGGCTGGCCGCGGCCAAACCCGCCAAACTCACGCCGATGCGGACCTTCCCCAACGACACCCCGGATCCGGCCTGGATGCACGGCGACCTGCTGATCCAGCTGTGCGCCCATCACCCCGACACCGTCCATCACGCGCTGCGCGACATCACCCGCCAGACCCGCGGCGCACTGCAGCTGCGCTGGAAGATCGACGGCTACAACTCCCCACCGCGCCCCTCCGGCACCGGCCGGAACCTGTTGGGCTTCAAAGACGGAACGGCCAACCCGACCGGCGCCGACGCCGAATCGCTCATCTGGACCGACGGCGGCGGCGAACCCGAGTGGACCCGCGGCGGCACCTACCAGGTGGTCCGGCTGATCCGCATGCTCGTCGAATTCTGGGACCGGGTCTCGATCAACGAGCAGGAGAACATGTTCGGACGCCGCCGCGACTCCGGCGCCCCGCTCGACGGCAATCAGGAATTCGACACCCCCGACTACGCCGCCGACCCCGAGGGTTCCGTCATCCCCCTGGATTCCCATATCCGGCTGGCCAATCCGCGCACTCCGGAAACCGCGCGCCAGCAGCTGGTCCGCCGTTCCTACAACTACGACCTCGGCGTGGAGCGCAACGGCAACATGGCCTCGGGCCACATCTTCACCTGCTTCCAGCAGGACGTCGCCCGCCAGTTCGAGGCCATCCAGACCCGGCTGATCAACGAACCTCTCACCGACTACGTCCAGCCCTTCGGCGGCGGCTATTTCTTCGCCCTGCCCGGGGTGCGTGACGAGAAGGATTGGTACGCACGGGCTTTGCTGAGCTGAGCGGCGAGCCCCCGAACCCGATGTGACTGGCCGTCCGCGAATGCGCAGAGTACGGATGATGATCGCCCCTGCCGACGTCGCCACCGCGACCGTACGCAAGGTGACGATTCGGCTGGTGCCGTTTCTGTGCCTGCTGTACTTCGTCAATTACCTGGATCGGGTGAACGTGGGGTTCGCCGGGCCCAGTGGGATGAAGACCGACCTCGGCATGTCGGAGACCGCGTTCGGATTCGCCTCGGGCATCTTCTTTCTCGGCTATCTCGTGCTGGAAGTGCCGAGCAATCTGGCACTGCACCGGTTCGGTGCGCGGCGCTGGATCGCCCGCATCATGCTCACCTGGGGCATCGTCGCCACCGCGATGGCGTTCGTGCCCAACGAGACGGTCCTCGTCGTGCTGCGCTTTCTGCTGGGCGTGGCGGAGGCCGGATTCTTCCCGGGCATTCTGCTGTATCTGACCTTCTGGTTTCCCCAGCGCTACCGGGCCCGCATCGTCGCCCTGTTCATGACCGCGGTACCGCTGTCGACCGCTCTGGGATCCACACTGTCGAGCCTGCTCATCGAGTACGGGGACAACGTCTTCGGGCTCAGCGGCTGGCGATTCATGTTCCTCGTGCAGGGCCTGCCGGCCTTGCTGCTGGCGGTGGCAACCTGGTTCTACCTCACCGATCGGCCGGAGCAGGCCCGCTGGTTGTCGGCCGAGGAAAGGAGCTGGCTGGCAACCGAACTCGCGGAGGAGCAGCGCTCGGTTCAACGCACCGAACACTGGACGGTGCGCCGATCTCTGACCCATCCGCGCATACTCGGACTGGCCGCGATCTACGCGGGCATCGTCTACGGGCTCTACGCCCTCGGCTTCTTCCTGCCCACCATCGTGGCCGGATTCCAGCAGCAGTACGGGGCCCACTATTCGGTGGTGCAGCGCGGCCTGATCACCGCTGTGCCCTATGTGATCGGCGCGGTCGCGATGGTGTGGTGGGGCCGCCACGGCGATCGCACCGGCGAACGCCGCCGGCACGTCGCCCTGCCCGCGATCATCGGCGGCCTCGCCATTCCGGTCGCGTTGTACCTGGACAATCCGTTCGCGGCGATGTCCGCGGTCACCGTCTGCGCCGTCGGTGTGCTCGCCGCGCTGCCCACCTTCTGGGCTCTTCCGAGCGCGTTCCTCTCCGGCGCCGCCGCGGCCGGCGGGATCGCCCTGATCAATTCGCTCGGCAATGTCAGCGGGTTCGCGGCGCCGTATCTCACCGGCCGGCTGGCCGACCTGACGGGAACCCAGCGCGCGGGGCTGTGGGTGGTGGGGGCATCGATGGTGCTCGCGGGTCTCGGCGTGTTCGCCCTGCGACCCGGAAGCGGCGCTACCGGCTCGACCGACAGCGCACCGAGTTAACCCTCGGCCGCCAATTGCCCGCAGGCCGCGGCGATCTCCTGCCCCCGGGTATCGCGCACCGTGCAGGGCACACCCTGTGCCTCCACTCGCCGCACGAATTCCCGCTCGACGGGTTTCGGCGACGCGTCCCATTGGGAGCCCGGGGTCGGGTTGAGCGGGATGAGGTTGACGTGGACGCGGGAGCCGAGTGCCTTGTGCAGTTTCGAGCCCAGCATGTCGGCGCGCCACGGCTGGTCGTTGATATCGCGGATCAGGGCGTATTCGACCGAGACCCGGCGGCCGGTCTTGTCGGCGTAATACCGTGCGGCGTCGAGTACTTCGGCGACCGGCCAGCGATTATTGACCGGCACCAACGTATCTCGCAATTCGTCGTCCGGTGTGTGCAGGGAGACGGCCAGCGTCACCGACAGGCCCTCGTCGGCCAGTTTGCGGATCGCGGGCGCCAGGCCGACGGTCGACACGACCACGTTGCGCTGCGAAATACCCAGGCCGTCCGGGGCGGGCGAGGTGATTCGCCGGACCGCCGCCACCACGCGCTTGTAGTTGGCGAGCGGCTCACCCATCCCCATGAACACGATGTTCGACAGCCGGCCGACACCACCGGCCACCTCGCCGTCACGCAACGCCGCGGCGGCCGCGCGCACCTGGTCGACGATCTCGGCGGTCGAGAGGTTGCGGTTCAGTCCGCCCTGGCCGGTCGCGCAGAACGGGCAGGCCATACCGCAGCCGGCCTGACTGGAGATGCACAGCGTGTTGCGGTCGGGATAGCGCATCAGCACGCTCTCGAGCAGGGTGCCGTCACCGGCGCGCCACAGGGTCTTGCGGGTGGTGCCCTCGTCGCACACCACCTGCCGCACCTCGCTGAGCAGTGGTGGGAACAGCGCCTCCGCGATCTTTTCGCGCATCGGCTCGGGCAGATCGGTCATCTGCCGCGGGTCGGCCTGCAACCGCGCGTAGTACTGCCGGGCGATCTGATCGGCCCGGAACTTCGGCAGTCCGAGCTCCTCCACCGCCTGCCGCCGCTGGGCCGAATCGAGGTCGGCGAGATGCCGCGGCGGCATTCCACGGCGCGGGGCATCGAAAACGAGCGGCAGGGAGGTAGTCATAACCCTTCCAGTGTCGCATTGCCGGTACCGGCCCGCCGCCTGCGGGCAGCGATAACCCGATCACAGTTACGGCGCGGCCGAACGGGTATTCCGGAGATACGCATATCCGCCATAGCGATCGGGAATGATCGAAATATGACCAGCGACGCAGTACCGAGCCACGGACCGGATCCGGTCCCGCACACCGATCCCCCGCGCGTCGACACTCCCCCCTCGACCGCACCCGTCCGGCGCAACCGAGCCCTGAAAACCCGCGCGGGCTACACCTGGGTGGCGCTGGTGGCGGCGGCGGTCATCGGGGTTCTGCTGTTGATCTTCATCCTGCAGAACCTCGATCAGGTGCGGATCCACCTGTTCTTCTGGCAGTTCAACCTGCCGCTCGGCGTCACGCTGCTGCTGTCGGTGATCGCCGGAGCGCTGGTGATGGCGCTGGCCGGCGGCTGGCGGATCATGCAGTTGCGGCGCGCGGCGAAGCGGCGCTGAACCCGGAGCGGCAGGGTCTCAGAGCAGGGCAGTCAGCACCAGCCAGGAGACGAACGCCGAGGGCAGCATCGAGTCGAGGCGATCCATGATGCCGCCGTGTCCGGGCAGCAGCGTGCCCATGTCCTTGATGCCCAGCTCGCGCTTGATCTGCGATTCGATCAGATCCCCGCAGGTCGCCACGAGCACGACCGCGATGCCCAGCAGCACGCCGATCATCGAATTGGCCTGCAGCAGCAGCGTCACCGTGAGCAGCCCGCCGATGATGCAGAACACCAGCGAGCCGGCGAAACCCTCCCACGACTTCTTCGGGCTGATGGCCGGCACCATCGGATGGCGGCCGAACAGCACCCCGGCCACGTAACCGCCGACATCGGAGCAGACCACCAGGATCATGAAGGTCAGCACCCGGAGATTGCCGTCGTCCTGTTGCAGCATCAACACCGCGAACGAGGCCAGCAGCGGGATCCAGGACACCACGAATACCGTGATCGCGGTGTCGCGCAGAAAGTTTCGCGGCGTGGCCTGCAGACCGTGGTCGAACAGCCGCCAGACCATGCACACCAGCGCGGTCGCCGCGAACGCACCCGCCACGCCCTGGGGGCCGTAGGGCCAGGCCAGCCAGATCATCGCCTGCCCGCCGACGATCAGCGGCACGCGCGGCACCAGGACATCGGCCTCGCGCAGCCGCTTGGCGACCTCCCAGGTGGCGATCGCCATCGCGACCGCGATGACTCCGATCAGAACCTTCGGAACGAACAGCAGGATCGCGATCAGCGATGCGCCGAGGCCGACACCGACCGCCAGCGCCGCCGGTAAGTTGCGACCGGCGCGTGAGGGCTTACCGCTCGGCTGCGCCGAGGGCGTGTCGGGAGCCGGTGTTGCACCGGCCGGGTCGCTCACCGGCATCGTCTCGCCGGCTGCGGCGTCTTCGGCCACGATTGTCCCGTCGCTCACTTATTCGTCCACTCCGTCCCCGGGCCCGTGCCGCATCGTCGCGCCGGGCCGAGTCTCACACCTCGAGCAGTTCCGATTCCTTGTGCTTGACCAGCTCGTCGATCTGGGCAACGTACTTCTGGGTGGTCTTGTCCAGTTCCTTCTCGGCGCGACCGACCTCGTCCTCACCGGCCTCGCCGTCCTTCTGGATGCGGTTCAGCTCGTCCATCGACTTGCGCCGCACATTGCGAATGGCGATCTTGGCGTCCTCACCCTTGGATTTCGCCTGCTTCACCAATTCCCGCCGCCGCTCCTCGGTCAGCTGCGGAATCACCACGCGAATGATCGTGCCGTCGTTGGTCGGATTCACGCCCAGATCCGAATTGCGGATCGCGGTTTCGATCGTCTGCAACTGCCCCTGCTCGTAGGGCTTGATGACGACCATGCGCGGTTCGGGCACGGTGATGCTGGCCATCTGGGTGATCGGCGTCGGCGAGCCGTAGTACTCGACCACGACCCGGTTGAACATGCCCGGGTTGGCGCGGCCGGTCCGAATACCTCCGAGGTCGTCCTTCGCCACCGAGACAGCCTTTTCCATCTTCTCCTCGGCGTCGAAGAGCGCTTCATCAATCACGACCGTTTCCTCCACAGCATCGTTTCGGGGCCCGGAATTCGCGAGGACCGATCCCCGCAGGGTTCAGGACCGAACCAGTGTGCCGATTTTCTCACCGGCCACCGCGCGGGCGATATTGCCCTTGATCAACAAATTGAACACCAGCATCGGCATCTGGTTGTCCATACACAAACTGAACGCGGTCGCATCGGCCACCTTGAGTCCGCGCTCGAGGACTTCCTTGTGGGTGATCTCGGAGAACATGATCGCCTCCGCCTCGACCTTGGGGTCGGCGGTGAAGACGCCGTCGACGGCCTTGGCCATCAGCACCACCTCGGCGCCGATCTCGAGCGCGCGCTGCGCCGCGGTGGTGTCGGTGGAGAAGTACGGCATGCCCATACCGGCCCCGAAGATCACCACGCGGCCCTTCTCGAGGTGCCGCTTCGCCCGCAGGGGCAGATACGGCTCCGCGACCTGCCCCATGGTGATGGCCGTCTGCACCCGGGTGTCGACACCCTGCTTCTGCAGAAAGTCTTGCAGCGCAAGGCTGTTCATCACGGTGCCGAGCATACCCATGTAATCGGAGCGGGCCCGCTCCATGCCGCGCTCCTCGAGTTCGGCGCCGCGGAAGAAGTTGCCGCCACCGATGACCACCGCCACCTGCACGCCGGTCGAGACGACCTCGGCGATCTGCTCGGCTACGGTCTGGACCACATCCGGGTCGAGCCCGACCTCGCCGCCGCCGAACATCTCCCCACCCAATTTGAGGAGTACTCGGCGATAGCCCTTGCGGTCGGGCGCCGTATCCGGGTCCGTCATCGGTCTCCTAGTCCTCGGCAGTCGAGCGAGCGCACGCACGGGAAATTACCCTCCCGGGCGCGATTGTTCGCGCGGGACGGTAACACGCTGCGTCCATCCTGCACCACGCGAGGTCGCGCCGGTGAGCCGACCCTCGAATACGCCGCAATCCCCGGATCCCACTACGAAACGTTGTTGTTTCAAATAAGGTGCGGCCGCATGAAGATCACTCGCCGGACGGTTCACTTTCTCTGCGGCGCAGCGCTGCTCGGCGCCGCACCTCTCGCCGTCGTCTCTCCCGCCACGGCGGCGATCGTTCCGCTGACACCGGAGGCCCCGGCGGCGCCGGACAACCCCGGTTCCGCCACGCCGACCAGTTTCACCGGACCGATCCCGACCGGCAGCACCGAGGCCGCGTTCGGCAGCGTGGACAACAGCACGCCGATCATCAGCCTGCTCCCCGTCATACCGTTCCTGGCGAACTGGGCCATCACCGGGAGCAGCGACTGCATCATGCCGGGAACGGGCCACTGCGGCACCGGTGGCTGATCGATACCGAAAGGCCCCCGGCGCAACGGAATTCGTCGCACCGGGGGCCTTTGCGATGTATCAGGCCTGACCGACCTCGAAGCGGGCGAAGCGGGTGACCGTGACACCGGCCTCGTCCAGCAGCTGCTTGACGGTCTTCTTGCTGTCGGTGACCGACGACTGCTCCAGCAGGACGACGTCCTTGTAGAAGCCGTTCACCCGGCCCTCGACGATCTTCGGCAGCGCGGCCTCCGGCTTGCCCTCTTCCTTGGCAGTCGCCTCGGCGATCTCGCGCTCCTTGGCGACGACCTCGGCCGGGACGTCCTCGCGGGTCAGGTACTTGGCCTTCAGCGCGGCGATCTGCATCGCGGCGGCGCGAGCGACCTCAGCGGCCGCGTCGCCCTCACCCTGGTACTCGACCAGCACACCGACGGCCGGCGGCAGGTCCGAGGACCGCTTGTGCAGGTAGGTCGCGACCGGGCCCTCGAAGGATACGACGCGACGCAGCTCGAGCTTCTCGCCGATCTTGGCGGCCAGCTCCTGCACCACCTGGTCGGCGGTCTTGCCGTTGACGTCGACGGCCTTGAGCGCCTCCAGATCGGCCGGGCGCACCTTGGCGGCGGCGTCGACGATGTCGCCGGCGGTGTTCTGGAACTCGTCGTTCTTGGCGACGAAGTCGGTCTCGGAGTTGAGCTCGATCATCACGCCGTTCTGCGCGGCGACCAGACCCTCGGCCGTGGCGCGCTCGGCGCGCTTGCCGACATCCTTGGCGCCCTTGATCCGCAGAACCTCGACGGCCTTGTCGAAGTCGCCGTCGGTCTCCTCCAGGGCCTTCTTGCAGTCCATCATTCCGGAGCCGGTGAGCTCGCGGAGCCGCTTCACATCCTGGGCGGTGTAGTTCGCCATCGTGGCGAGCCTCCTCGAAGATTTACGAAAGTTGTCAGGTCTCTTAGCACCACCATGCCGACCGCTTCCGAACAGGAAGGGCCGGCAAGGTGAACAGACAATCGCGGTGGGAACCGCGCCGGATCAGAAGTCGGCCGGGGTCTTGGTGGCCGGTTCTTCCTTGAGCTCCGCCTCGGCGGCGGTCTCGACCGGAGCCTCGGCGGCAGCCTCGCCGCCCTCGGCGGCCGGGGTCGCCTGCGCCAGCAGTTCCTGCTCCCACTCGGCGAGCGGCTCGCCGGCGCCGGCTTCGGGCTTCACATCGCCCGAGGCGCGGGAGGCGCGGGCCTGCACGCCCTCGGCGACCGCGGAAGCGACGACCTTGGTGAGCAGCGCGGCCGAGCGGATCGCGTCGTCGTTACCCGGAATCGGGTAGTCGACCAGGTCGGGGTCGCAGTTGGTGTCCAGGATCGCGATAACCGGGATGTTCAGTTTGCGAGCCTCACCGACGGCGATGTGCTCCTTGTTGGTGTCGACGACCCAGATGGCCGAGGGCACCTTGGCCATATCGCGGATACCGCCGAGGGTGCGCTCCAGCTTGTTCTTCTCGCGGGTCAGCATCAAGATTTCCTTCTTGGTGCGGCCCTCGAAACCACCGGTCTGCTCCATCGCCTCGAGTTCCTTCAGGCGCTGCAGCCGCTTGTGCACGGTGGAGAAGTTGGTGAGCATGCCACCCAGCCAGCGCTGGTTGACGTAGGGCATCCCGACGCGAGTCGCCTCGGCCGCGATCGACTCCTGAGCCTGCTTCTTGGTGCCGACGAAGAGAACGGTGCCACCGTGGGCGACGGTCTCCTTGACGAACTCGTAGGCCTTGTCGATGTAGGTCAGCGTCTGCTGCAGGTCGATGATGTAGATGCCGTTGCGGTCGGTGAAGATGAACCGCTTCATCTTCGGGTTCCACCGCCGGGTCTGGTGACCGAAGTGTGCGCCGCTGTCGAGCAGCTGCTTCATGGTTACGACAGCCATAGCCGCGTATCCGCCTTTCTGTGCCGGTTGACGCAGAAACCGAGGGTCGGTCTCTGCCCTGGCGTCCGTGGCCGCCGGACCTTCCGGAAGAATTTTCGGGAGGACCAGCCGACGACACCGTGATCGGACGCGCGAAGTCGATCCGCGTACAGCGAACCGCGTGGCCAGTCTACGACCAGCGCAGGTGAGAACATAAACGGGGTGGTCAGCGCCCGGTTTCGCGGGCGGACTCAGCGGACGCCGGGCAACCCGCCGATCCGCAGATCAGCTCACAGTTGCCAACCGGGCATCGACTCCAGCAACGCCACGACGAGCGCAGCCAGCGCCACCACGCAGATCGCCACGCTCGTCGTCGACATCGCGAACCGTCCGTCGCTCCAGCTTCCCCACGCATGAGTGTGCAGGGTCCGGCTGCGCGCCACGCAGACGGTGGCCACCACCCCCAGCGCACCGATCGCCACCAGCGCGAGCACGAGCGCCGCACGGTCGCCGCTGGTCAAGGCCACGTGCAGGAACAGCAGCGCGTTGGCCATGGCCCCCACGGCGGTGCGCCACCACGACAACGCCGTCCGCTCGGCCTGCAAACCGCGATCGGCCGGCACGGCGGGCGGGCGCTTCGGCGGGATCGAGGTCATGACAGCAGCAGTCCGATGCCGGCCAGCACGGCGATCACGGCGATACCGATCGCCAGAATCGGCACCATCACCGTGTGCGGGAGCGGACGGCCCTCCCGCATCGCCGCCCCCACCATCCGCCAGCGACCGAGGGCGCCGAGTGCGATCACGGCCGCCAGCACGATGCAGCTGATCGCGAGCGCCGATCGGATGTCGTGATGCCCGAACGGCTGCACCAACTCGTGCACCGCGACCCCACCGGCGAGCAGGCCGAGGGCCGTGCGGATCCAGGCCAGGAAGGTGCGTTCACCGGCGAGGGTGAAGCGATAGTCGAGTTCGGGGCCTTCCGTCGCGTCGGACGCAGCCGGTTCGCCGCCGGTGTTCGCGCCCGCGCGGGCGGAGCGGGGCCCGGAGGGCGCCGACGATGCGGCGGCGGGCGCACCGGGCGGGTTCGAGTCCGCGGTGCGCGGGTCCGGCGGTGTGGCCGGGGCGGAGTCGGGCGTCTCGGCGCTCATGATCCGGACCACCGGCGAACGCGGTCCACGGAGGAGACGGCGGCCGGGCGGCCGCCGGTCACGCACGGGCCGATCACCCGTCTGCCGAACGAAACAACATGCGCTGCAGAGGTTCTCGGGACGGCCGTGACCGATTCGGCGGAATCACGACACGCGACCATCGATCTGCACCTTCCTCGGGCGAGTCCGGCGGGCTCGAGCGACCACCGCGGCGTCCCACCGGGAACGCGCCCTGTTCACATGCTTGCGAGTTGTCCACACACGCCGAGACCGATCTTTCCATGCCCGTCGGTTGCGGCGAGGGTGGGACGCATGCGCTGGTTGTCGAGATTTCTTCCGGGAGTGGTGATGATGGCCGTGAGCTGCGGCGGTGCGAGCGCGGCCGCCGCGCCCCCGGCCGGATTCGGCTGGCCGCTGCAGCCGCGACCGGCGGTCGTGCGCGGCTTCGACAAACCGCCGCACGACTGGCTACCGGGCCACCGCGGAGTGGATCTCGCCGGCGCCGACGGGCAGCCGGTACTCGCCGCCGGTGCCGGAATCGTCGCCTTCGCGGGTGAGGTGGGTGGCAAACCGGTCGTCTCGGTCGACCATCCGGGCGGACTGCGCACGACCTACGAGCCGGTGCGAGCGGGCGTGCCGGTCGGTCGCCGGGTCGAGCGCGGGGCGGTGCTGGGGACGCTGCAATCCGGACATGCCGGTTGTCCCGGCGTCTGTCTGCATTGGGGTCTGCGGCGTGGCCGTGATTATCTCGACCCGCTCGGCCTGGTCCGCCACGCTCCCGTGCGCCTGAAACCGGTGCGACCGCCGGCGGCCTCGGAGGCCCGCCGAGGGCCGGCAGAGGCCCGCGCCGATCTAGCGAACAGCCTCGGCGGCGGATTCCTGTTCGGACAGTTCACGTTTCCACTGCCGGAAGCCCTCCTCGGTGCGCCCGCGCCGCCAGTATCCGGAGATCGAGGCCCAATCGGCCGGCACCCCGCGCTCGGTGCGGACGTAGCGCCGCAGATCGTGCATGACCTTGTCGGCCTCGCCGTGAATGAAGACGTGCACGCGGCCTTCGCGCCAGGGCTCGGCACGGACCGCGGCGGCCAGCGCTTCGCCGGGGGCGCGATCACCACGATGCACCCACGCGAGTTCGACCGCGGCGGGGCGCGGAAAATCCAATTCGTCCGCGGGACCGGCGATTTCGACGAATACCCGGCCGAGGGCGTCGGACGGCAGGGCGGCACACGCCGCGGCGATGGCGGGCAGAGCCGCCTCGTCACCGGCCAGCAGATGCCAATCCGCCTCCGGCTTGGGGGAATACGCGCCGCCCGGCCCGAAGAGTTCGATGCGGTCGCCCGGTCGAGCCGCGGCCGCCCACGGCCCGGCGACCCCCTCGTCACCGTGGTAGACGAAATCGATCGCGATCTCCTCGGCCTCGGGGTCGACGGCGCTCACGGTGTAGGTGCGCATCGTCTCGCCGTCCGGACCGGGGAACAGCAGTTTGACGTAGGCGTCGGTGAATCCGTTGGGCTGGAAACCGATGAAACCCGGGCCGCCCAGATATACCCGGATCATGTGGTCGGTCAGGCGTCGCGTGCGCCTGACCTCGAAGGACAGCTTGGTACGAGTACGAGCCACAGTGCGATACCTCCGATATTAGGGTTACCTAAGGAAGCGTAGCACGACTTATCTCCGATAGCTCGAAGTATATCGGCGATGATGTCGAGTGGACGATCTCGCCTCGATGCGCCCTGTCGCGGCACTGTGCTGGGAGTAAGGATGGTGTTATGGCGAATTCCCCGGCCGTCGAGCCGTTCACCTATCCGGAAGTCGGAGCGACCGCCGGGGAATTCCCGCCCGGCTATCACCACTTCCGGCTACGCCGCCGCATCGGCAGCGGACGGGCGCTGTTCCAATCCGCCGGCGATCAGATCCTGGCCTATCGCATGCAGCGCGGCACCGGCATTTTCGAACACGCCGATACCCCGGTCGCCGAACCGGGAACGGCTCTGACGGTGCGACTGGGCATCGCCGGTATCGGCATCACGGCACCCTGCCGGGTGATCTACGTCGTCGACGAACCTGCCCGCCGCGGCTTCGCCTACGGCACCCTGCCGGGCCACCCGGAAATCGGCGAGGAACTCTTCGCGGTGGAATACGACCCCGCCGACGAGACGGTCTACGGCGTGGTGGCCGCCTTCTCGCGTCCCGCCGCCTGGTACACGAAACTCGGCGGCCCCATGGTTCGTGCGGTGCAGCACTTCATCGCGGGCCGCTACATCGACGCCATCCGGCCGTAGACGACTTCCGTAATCAGCCCGGCGGGCATGCGCGGCGATTTTCGGATCGGCGATAAGGACGTCACATCGGCGGGCGACACCGCGGCGCGGATCGGCTCGCCGGTCTCGGCGGAGCGTGAGACATAACGCGCCCGACACAGACCGGCACCCTCGCGTCGCGACGACACCCACGAAACCGGCCACTGGTCGCGCAGAGGAAATATCTCTGCACGACAACGTGTTCCGGCCCGGCAGCTCAGCCGAACACGGCCACCCCCGGTGGGGCCACGGCCGCCCTACAGCGAGGCCACGGTCGCACCGCGCCGCCGCCTCGGCCGGCAATTCCGCCCTCAGGCGCGAGGATGGGCTTGGTCGTGCACCCGCTTCAGCCGTTCGATCGAGACGTGGGTGTAGAGCTGGGTGGTCGCCATACTGGCGTGGCCGAGTAGTTCCTGGACCACACGCAGGTCGGCTCCGCCTTCCAGCAGATGGGTTGCGGCGGTGTGGCGCAGGCCGTGCGGACCCAGGTCCGGGGCTCCCGGTACGGCCGAAACAACTTCGTGGACAACGGTTCTGGCCTGACGCTGGTTCAGTCGACGCCCCCGCCGACCGAGCAGCAGCGCTCGCCCCGATTCGGCGGTGGCCAGGTGCGGGCGCCCGAAGTTCAGCCAATTCTCCAGCGCCCGGTCGGCGGGCAGGCCGAACGGCACCGAGCGCTCCTTGTTGCCCTTGCCCAATACCCGGACCAGCCTCCTGCCCCGGTCCACGTCATCGATGTCGAGTCCGCACAGTTCGCTGACCCGGATTCCGGTGGCGTACAACATCTCCACGACGAGCCGATCCCGCAGAGCCATCGGGTCACGCTGCGCCGCACCGGATTCCGCGGCGTTCATGGCCGCATCGGCCTGATCCCTGCCCAGCACGGCGGGCAGCGCCCGGTGTGCACGGGCCGAGCCCAGCCGCGGACCGGGATCGGCCGCGAGGCGGCCGGTGTGGGTCAGCCAGGCGGTGAACGTCCGCGCCGCCGAGGCACGGCGCGCCATCGTGGTCCGGGCGGCGCCCCCGGCCGATTGTTCGGCCAGCCACGATCGCAACAGCGGCAGATCGATCTCTCCCACCGCGGCATCGGGCGACCGGGCACACAGATGCTCCAGCAGGGATCGCGCATCCCCGAGATAGGCCCGCACCGTGTGCGCGGACCGGTTGCGTCCCAGCAGCAGATGCCGTTCGTACTGCTCGAGCAGATCCACGAGATCGCCCGGTAATCCGTTCATTTCTCCACGTTCACCGGCGCCCGGCCCGCGCGCAAGCCACCGCGCCGACAGCAGTGTGGAAGGACCCGCAGATCACTGCCGAGGATGCACGTCGTATTCGCGTTCACGCCTCCTTTCGCACGGTGCGGAACCATCCCGAACTGTCCGACCCGACCAGCCCGGCGACCTCGAGGGCGACCAGTGCCGCGCGCACCGCGTGGATGGCGAGGCCGCTCTCGTCGGCGATCTGTTTCGGCAGGCGCGAACCGGCCACCGGCAGTTCGGCGAAGACGGCCGCCTGGTCCCCGGCTAGATCGGCACCGGCTTCGCTGCTCCCAGGCAGCGACAGTCGCAGCGGTCCGACCTCGTCGTGGATTTCGTCGACCCGAGTGACGAGAATCGCTTCGCGGTCGCGGATCATCCGGTGGCAGCCGACCGACGCCGCGGCGGTGATCGGCCCCGGCACCGCGAGGGCCGGACGGCCAAGGCGCCGCGCCCATTTCGCGGTATTGCGCGCACCGCTGCGCATGCCCGCCTCGACGACCAGCACCCCGTCGGACAGGGCGGCGATCAAACGGTTCCGGGCCAGGAACCGGTGTTTGTGAGCGGCTGCGCCGGGCGGATATTCGCTCACCACCACACCCGTTTCGGCGATCTCGGCCAAGAGGCGTTCGTGCTGAGCGGGATAGGGCCGGTCGATCCCGCAGGCCAGCACGGCGATGGTGTTGCCGCCGACGGCCAGCGCCGCGCGATGCGCCATCCCGTCGATGCCGAAGGCGGCACCGGACACGATCGTCCAGCCGTGCGCGGCCAGTTCGCCCGCGAGTTCGGCGGTGACCTGTTCGCCGTATCCCGAGGAGGAGCGAGCGCCGACCACGGCGATGGCCTGTTCGGTGTACTGCTGCAACGACAACGGACCGCGGGCCCACAACACCAGCGGCACCGCGGCGTCGGCGTCGCGCGCCGGATCGAGCTGCGTCAGGCCCAGCAGGCGCCACTGCGGCCACTCCGGATCGTCCGGCGTGATCACCCGTCCGCCGATGCGCGCCATCAGCTCGAGATCGCGCTCGGCACGGTCGATGTCGCGCCGGCGTTCGGTCGGACCGCGCAGCGATGCGGGCAGATCGCATTCCCGCACCGCACGTGCGGCCTCCACCACGCCGACTCGTGCGATGAGCGCCGACAATGCCGGACACGGGCCCTCCACCACACGGGACAGATAGACCCATGCCAGCCGCTGTTCGTCCGCGGCGACGGTGACCAGCGACGCGACACCACCACCCGCATCGCCGCCCCCGTCGACGCTGTGACCGGTCACCGCCACACCTCCGACTCGCCGCGGAAGCGGCCCGCATGTCGCGGGTGGTGCCGCGGAACCGGACAGGCCACCGTCGCGGTCGTGTCGTCGCCCGACCTTCGAAATACACTGTGGCTCTCCGCTCGTTCCCGACTCCGATCGCGCTGGGCGACCACTGTCCCCACGCGGCACATCGATCTACGGATCATCAAGTCCCTCCCTAACTGCGCATTCGGTCATCCGTACCCGCGCTGACGCTGACGCCCACGCCCACGCCCACGCCCACGCCCACGCCCACGCCCACGCCCACGCCCATACGATGGACGCCGACTGGCACACTCGACGCTTCAGGACACGCCGCGTTGCCGAAAGTTCAACGCCTGCAGCACATCCTGCGCCGACGGCACTTCTCCCCCGCGTAGGTCGCAGACGGTCCAGGCGACTCGGATCGCCCGGTCCGCACCCCGGGCGGACATCCGGCCCTGGCGCAACGCGCTCTCCACCGGCGCCACCGCATCGGCCGGCAGCCGGAAGCGCTGGCGCAGCACATGTCCCGGTACCTCGGCGTTGGCGGTCCACCCGTACTCGGACCAGCGCCGCGCCGCGGCCCGGCGCGCCAGCTCGACCCGTTCCCGCACGACCACACTGGATTCGGCGTCGGAGGGCGTGAACGTCCCGGCGGCGTGCGCATGCATCTGGACCCAGATGTCGATGCGATCCATGAGCGGGCCGGACAGTTTGCCCAGATACCTGCGGCGGGCCAGCGGTGCACAGATGCAGTCGACGTCGCGGGCCGGAGCGCACGGACACGGATTCGCCGCCAGAATGAGCTGGAATCGCGCCGGGTATCGCGCCACGCCGTCGCGGCGGGCAATGCGAACCTCACCCTCCTCCAACGGGGTTCGCAACGCCTCCAGCACCTTGGCGCCGATTTCGGCACATTCGTCGAGGAAGAGGACACCGCGATGCGCCCGGCTGACGGCACCCGGCCGTGCGGATCCGGAACCACCGCCGACCATCGCCGATACCGAGGTCGAATGGTGCGGTGCCACGAACGGTGCCGTCGTGATGAGCGGATGTTCGTCCGACAGCGTCCCGGCCACCGAATGGATGGCGGTGACCTCCAGCGACTCCGATTCCGTCAACGCCGGCAGCAGCCCCGGAAGCCGTTGCGCCAACATGGTTTTGCCGATGCCGGGCGGGCCGGTCAGCAACAGATGGTGGCCGCCGGCCGCGGCCACCTCCAATGCCCAGCGGGCCTCGTCCTGTCCGACCACCTCGTTGAGATCGCCGATACTTCGCCGCGGCGCGGTGTAGCTACCGTCCGGCGCCGACAGTTCGCCCTCACCACGCAACCAGTCGATCAGTGCGCGCAGTGTCGGCGCCCCGAGCACGGTGATCCCGTCCACCAGCCCGGCCTCACCGAGCACCGACTCGGGCACCACGACGGTCCTGCGACCGGCGGTCCGCGCCGCCAGTACGGCGGGAAGAATGCCCCGCACCCGCCGCACCCGGCCGTCGAGGGCCAGTTCGCCGAGTAGGACCGTACCGGCGAGCTTCGACCCCGGTACCGAATCACCGGCGTGCAGCACGGCAGCGGCCAATGCCAGGTCGTACACGCTGCCGACCTTCGGCAACGTGGCGGGCGACAGGGCGAGAATGACGCGGCCGTCGGGCCACTTCTCCCCCGAGTTCGCGACCGCGGCCCGGACCCGGTCCCGCGATTCCTGCAAGGTGGTGTCCGGGCGCCCGACCAGATGGACCGACGGCAATCCCTGCCCGATATCGGCCTCGATCTCGACGAGTTGTCCGTCCACCCCGGTCACGGCCACCGAATGAGCGCGTCCCAGGGCCATCAGAACGCCGCCCGGACGTGCTCTATCCGCGGGTCCCGGCCGGGGAGCAGCAGGACCGACACCACATCGAAGCGGACCCGCCGCCACGGTCCGCTCTGTTCGGCCAGCCACAGCAGCGCGAGCCGGCGAATACGCTGTTGTTTGGCGAAGGTCACCGCCTCGGCCGGTGTGCCGAACCCCAGCCCGGAACGGGTCTTGACCTCGACGAAGGCCGTGGTGTCCGCTTCCCGTGCGATGAGATCCAATTCGCCGTAGCGACACCGCCAATTTCGTTCGACGACCTGTATCCCGGCCTCCTGCAGGAACTGCGCGGCCAGTTCTTCTCCGTGGGCGCCGAGCGCCAGATTGTGTGCCACCCGCTCAGCATGCCGTCGGCGAAACTACGGTCCGCCGGTCTCACCTGCGGAAACAGAAAGCCTGTGGATGAACCCCGAGCTGTGGATCACCAGCCGGGCCGGCGACCGATCTCTCCAGGTCGGGCCCGCTCTCGCTACCTGCGCGCTATTCGGGGAGGCGCAGGTCCGGCTTCTCCAGTTCCTCGATGTTCACGTCCTTGAACGTGATCACGCGGACGTGCTTGACGAAGCGGGCGGGACGATACATATCCCACACCCACGCATCCGACATCCGCACCTCGAAATACACCTCACCGTCGGCGTTCTGCGGGCGCAACTCGACAGAATTGGCCAGATAGAAGCGGCGTTCGGTCTCGACGACGTACGAAAATTGACCGACGATGTCCTTGTACTCGCGATACAGCGAGAGTTCCATCTCGGTTTCGTACTTCTCGAGGTCCTCGGCGCTCATGCCTCGCTCCGCTCGCTCATCGGGTGGAATATCCTCCTCTATCGCCACGAACGCGTGTAGCGTGCTCACATCATCCCGCATGGGCGGTGTCGGCAGCCACTCGCCCGGTCTCCGCGGCCTCGGTGCCCCGGACGTTGCGCCACGACCGGCGGTGTTCGTCACTGGGCCCGAGCCGCTCCAGCGCCGCCAGATGCTCGGGCGTGTTGTACCCCTTGTGCGCAGCGAAGCCGTATCCGGGCAGGTCACGGTCCATCTCGACCATGATGCGGTCGCGCGTCACCTTGGCGAGGATGCTGGCCGCGGCGATACAGGCCGCCGCCGCGTCACCACCGATCACCGGCAGCGACGGGACGCTGATACCCGGCACCCGGAAGCCGTCGGTGAGTACGTAGCCGGGCCGCACCTCCAGACCCGCCACCGCCCGGCGCATGCCCTCGATATTGGCGACATGGATGCCGATCGCGTCGATCTCCCACGCGGGAATCACCACGACCTTCCAGGCCAGCGCCCGGCGCACGATCACCGGATACAGCTGCTCGCGCACGGCTTCGGTCAGCTTCTTCGAATCGTCCAGTCCCGCAAGGGAATCGTAGGCCTTGGGCGCGAGCAGACAGGCCGCGACCACGAGCGGACCGGCGCAGCACCCCCGGCCCGCCTCGTCGACACCCGCGACCGGACCGAGACCACTGCGGATCAGCGCCGCTTCCAGCGTGCGCAGGCCACCGGCTCGCCGCATCACCACTCGCGGCGGCCAGTCTCCTGTGCGAACCACCGGCCGGATGATCTTGCCGCCCTTACCGTTGCGCGTCGTGCGTCGCGATGTCTCCGCCACTGCACCTACCGTTCGACTATCCCGTGACTCGATTATCTCGCGCCGCGCGCCTCAGTTCGTCTGCGGATTCTGTGACCGGACCGGGCCGATCCGGCTCGGCGGCCAGATTTTGAACACCGCCTTACCGCGCACTGCGTCGATCGGCACGGTGCCGGAGTACTCGTCGTCGACATGGGCGCGCGAGTCCGCGGATTCGTTGCGGTTGTCGCCCATCACCCACAGATTGCCTTCGGGCACCTTCACCGGGCCGAATTCGCGGCCGCGCGGGTCGATCGACAGCCCGCCGGCCACCTTGGTCGCATAGGCCAGCCCCGGCTGATAGGGGTAGATGTAGTGCGCGTACGGCTCGTCGAGCGGTTTACCGTCGACCATCACCCGGCCCTGCGCATCGCAGCACTGCACGGTCTGGCCGCCGGTCGCGATCACGCGCTTGACCAAGTCGTTCTCATCCGGCGGCACCAGTCCGAAGAACGAGAAGAAGTTCTGCACGCCGCGCACGACGACATTGCTGGAGCGGTTGGAGTGGTAGGACTTGTTCCACGAACCGCTCGGGCCGACGAATACCACGACGTCGCCAGGCTTGGGATCACCGAAGTCGTAGCTCAGCTTCTCGACATAGATCCGGTCGCCCGTGCAGCCGGTGCAGCCGTGCAGCGTCGGTTCCATCGACTGTGACGGGATCACATACGGCCGGCCGATGAAATTCACCACCAGCGCCGCGATCACGGCGGCGATGACGATCAGGATCGGCAGTTCCTGCCAGAAGGGCCGCTGCTTCCGCTTGCGCCTGCCGCGCCGGCTGCGCGATGCGGACTCGTCTTTGCGTTCGCCACCGGCACGTTTGTCATCGGCTCCGGGCACCGCCACCGACTCGCTTTCGTCTGCCACGCCGAACAGGTTATCCCGCAGCCATGTTCGTCGTCGCCCCGGCGCACCCTGCGTGCCGAGAAGGCGGGCATATCCCGGCCGGTAAAAGGAAAACCCCCGGTCGCGAGGACCGGGGGCGGGCGTGAACGGGCAGAGCCCTGATGTTCAGCGCTTCTCCTTGATCTTGGCGGCCTTGCCGCGCAGATCGCGCAGGTAGTACAGCTTGGCCCGGCGGACGTCACCGCGGGTCACCACATCGATGTGGTCGATGTTGGGGCTGTGTACCGGGAAGGTGCGCTCGACACCCACGCCGAACGACACCTTGCGCACGGTGAAGGTCTCGCGGATGCCGCCGCCCTGGCGGCGGATGACCGCACCCTTGAAGACCTGGATGCGCTCCTTGTTACCTTCGATAACCTTCACGTGCACGTTCACCGTGTCACCCGGGCGGAAGTCCGGGATATCGGTGCGCAGCGACTTTTCGTCGACGAAGTCGAGGGTGTTCATTTCCGTCCTTTTGGAAGTTCGCGTGAACAGAGGAACCTGGCGGCAACTGCTCGGCCGGTTCGTGCTCCGGATATTGGGCGGTGCGCCGGGTCGAAATGCGCCCAGAGCAACCTGAGCATTGTGCCAGATCAGACCGCTGCGGGAAAAATCGCCCCCGGAGTCCGCGCCTGCCCGGCGTCAATGTCCGGTGTGCTGAGGGTGCGCCGCCGTCAGGTCGCCCGCGTCGGCCGGTCCCGGCGTATCCGCCGGTGGCGGCGCGTCGGCAGGGCCGGTGCGGTCCGGTCCGTCGTGCATGGTGGCCCGCATCGCTCTGGTCCGCAGGTGGGCGGGCGGAGCGGGGACCACGGTACGCGCCAATTCTTCCTCGGCCGCACTGCGGACGTGCGCGACATCGGGTTTGCCGGCGACCAGATCCTGCACGAAGATCTTGGCCCGGATCACCGGCCGCCGGTACCGGCGTTCGCGCACCACCGCCCGGTACATCAGGCGGCGGCGCTCGCCATAGCGCCAGCGCGCCCACGGCGCACCCGGCCGGCTCAGCCGCAGTGCGCCCACGACCAGCAGCGGCAGGAAGAACATGCCGAACAATCCGGTCCAGATCTTGCCCTTGGCGATGACGATCGCGGCCAGCACCAGATTCACCAGCGCGAAGATGCCGAGGAAACTGCGTCCCGCGACACTGTTGTCGTGCCGGATGTCGTTGACGTCGAGCAGCCACAGCGGGTGGAAGCCGAGCAACAGCAACCCGGTGACGGCGACCGCGACGAACACCGCATCGACGGAGGTGCGTCCCTGTTCCTCCCAGTACACGTCGCGCAGGTAATAGATCAGCGCGAATTCGTCGAGCACCAGCGCCGCGCCGACACCGAAGGTCGAGGCGAGCGCGGAGATCGTGCCGACCCCGCTGTTGTAGGTCGCGACCAAACCCAGTCCCGACGCCAGAACCAGCACCACCCCGAACACCATGTGGTGAATGTGCACGTTGCCGGCGCGCAGGTTGCCCGGCCACCAGCGCACCTGCTTGCGAATCATCCGCACACTGAGCCGGATCAGCAGGAATCCGACGATGAAGCCGAGCAGGAAGCACAGCAACGGCAGGCGTCCCTCCGCGAGGATCGCGTCGTCGAACCAGCGCCGCACAGCCGTCGTCCCCTCATTCGGAACCGGGGTCGGGATAGTGATGCCCCGCGAGGCCGATCATCGAGACCTGACCCCGCGACTCCATTGTCCCGTACCCGGCCGCCGCGGTCGGGGCAAACCCGAATGCGGCGGCCGCCGAGGCTTACCGCCCGAAACCGGCGCGGCGCAGCGCATCCGCCATCGAGCCCGACGGTTCGGGCGCGCTGCGACGCTGCTGATTTCGGCCCTGTCCCTTGTTCTGGCCGCCACCACGGTTCTGTCCGCCGCGATCCTGCCCTCCCCGATCCTGGCCGCCGCGGCCCTGATTGCCCTGGCCGCCGCGCGGCTGACCACCCCGGTTCTGCCCGCCGCGCTGACCCGCGCCGCCCTTCTCGGCTTTGCCCGTGCCGGGCTCGTCGTCCAGACGCAGGCTCAGGCCGATGCGCTGACGGGCGACGTCGACCTCCAGCACCTTCACCTTCACCACGTCACCGGATTTCACGATCTCGCGGGGATCGCGGACGAACGAATGCGACATGGCCGAGACGTGGACGAGACCGTCCTGATGGACACCCACATCGACGAAGGCGCCGAAGGCGGCCACGTTCGTCACCACACCTTCGAGCACCATGCCGGGTTCGAGGTCGGCGACCTTTTCCACGCCGGCGGCGAATTCGGCGGTCTTGAACTCCGGGCGCGGGTCACGGCCGGGCTTCTCGAGTTCGGCGATGATGTCGGTGACGGTCGGCACACCGAATTTCTCGTCGGTGAATTCGCCCGGCCGCAGTGCCCGCAGGGCCGAGGTGTTGCCGATCAGGCCGGGCACATCGCGTCCGGTCGCCTCCAGGATCCGGCGCACCACCGGATAGGCCTCGGGGTGCACGGCCGAGGAGTCCAGCGGGTCGTCGCCGCCGCGGATGCGCAGGAAGCCCGCGCACTGTTCGAATGCCTTGGGGCCCAGCCGCGGAACCTCCAGCAGCGCGGTGCGGCTGCGGAACGGGCCGTTCTGATCGCGATGCGCGACAATCGATTCCGCGACCGAGGAGGCGATGCCGGAGACGCGGGACAGCAGCGGCACGGAGGCGGTGTTGACGTCGACACCGACCGCGTTCACCGCGTCCTCGACCACCGCGCCCAGCGACCGGGCCAGCAGGGTCTCGGAGACGTCGTGCTGGTACTGGCCGACGCCGATGGACTTCGGCTCGATCTTCACCAGTTCGGCCAGCGGATCCTGCAGCCGGCGCGCGATCGAGACCGCGCCGCGCAGCGAGACGTCCAGTTCCGGCAGTTCCTGCGAGGCGTACGCGGAGGCGGAATACACCGAGGCGCCCGCTTCCGAGACCACGATCTTGGTCGGCTTCCGCGCACCGGGCGTCGCACCGATCCGCGAAATCAATTCCGCGGCAAGGGCATCGGTCTCCCGGGAAGCGGTGCCGTTGCCGATCGCGATGAGCTCCACGTCGAACCGCGCCACCAGCGCCCCGAGCACCGCCAGCGACTTCTCCGTCTGGCCCTGCGGTTTGTGCGGATAGATCGTCTCGGTGGCCACCACCTTGCCGGTGCCGTCCACCACGGCCACCTTCACGCCGGTGCGGTAGCCCGGGTCCAGGCCCATGGTGGTGCGGGTGCCGGCGGGTGCGGCGAGCAGCAGGTCACGCAGGTTGGCGGCGAAGATGTCGACGGCGTCTTTCTCGGCGGACTGCCGCAACCGCATCCGGATATCGATCCCGAGGCTGACCTGCAGTTTGGTCCGCCACGCCCAGCGCACGGTGTCGAGCAACCAGGAGTCGGCCGGGCGCCCCTGGTCGGCGATGCCGAACTTGTGCGCGATCCGGCCCTCGTAGATGGTGCGCTGCCCCGGCTCCGGTTCCTCGGTATCGGGTTCGAGCGACAGGCTCAGCACGTCTTCCTTCTCACCGCGCAGCAGGGCCAGGATGCGGTGCGAGGGCAGTTTGGCGAACGGTTCGCTGAACTCGAAGTAGTCGGCGAATTTGGCCCCGGCCTCTTCCTTGCCGGTCCGGACCCGCGAGGTCACCTGGCCGCGCTCCCACATCAATTCGCGCAGTTCACCGACGAGGTCGGCGTCTTCGGCGAATCGCTCGACCAGAATCGCGCGGGCACCGTCGAGTTGTTCGGCGGTGTAGCCGGACGGATCGGTGGTGGGGTCGCCGATGAGGGCGTCCGCGACCGGTTCGTGTCCGGCCTCGCGGGCGATCTGCGCCTTGGTGCGCCGCTTCGGCTTGTAGGGCAGGTAGATGTCCTCGAGGCGGGCCTTGGTCTCCGCGAGCATGATCTGCTGTTCCAGCGCGGCATCCAACTTGCCCTGTCCGCGAATGGATTCCAGGATCGAGTTCCGGCGCTCGTCGAGTTCGCGCAGGTAGTGCAGCCGCTCCTCCAGTTGCCGCAGCTGCGCGTCGTCGAGCCCGCCGGTCACCTCCTTGCGGTAGCGGGCGATGAACGGCACGGTCGACCCGCCGTCGAGCAGCTCTACGGCGGCACGGACCTGTTCGTCACGGACCGAGAGCTCCTCGGCGATCCGCCTGCCGACACTGGCCAGGCGGACCTTTCCAGGGGCGGCGGCTTCCGCGCCGGTGGTTGCTTCGGTGCTGACGGGTTCGGAGGCTGTCGTCACGCTGGCTGACACTACCGTCGGCCTCCGACAGCGGACCAGGTGGAGCGCCCGGTGCGCACGCAGCCGCACCCGGTGCCGACGCGCCGCGAAGGGAAATGGCCGAAAACCGGCTGGCCACAGCCTCGCCGGCCTCGTGACTGCCGGCGAACTCGGCAACCCCGGCGACCACACATCCGCACCCTGTCACGGGCGCGTCGGCCACGTCCGGCACGCGATGCGGCGACACGGCGAATGCGACGCCTCGACCGGTGAAGTCCTGTCGCGCAGAGTTTTCGGCTACTCCGGCGGCAGCAGATCCGGGCGGCGCTCCCGGGTGCGCCGCAGTGACTGTTCACGGCGCCACGCGTCGATGCGCGCGTGATTGCCCGACAGCAGAATCTCGGGCACATCGAGTCCGCGCCAGTTCACCGGCCGGGTGTAGCTGGGGCCTTCGAGCAGCCCGTCGGAGAACGAATCCTGTTGGTGGGAGGCCTGATTGCCCAGGACGCCGGGGATCAGGCGCACCACCGCCTCGGCCATCACCAGCACGGCGGCTTCCCCGCCGATCAGGACGTAGTCGCCGATGCTGACCTCTTCCACCCGGACCCGGCGGGCGGCATCGTCGAAGACGCGCTGATCGATCCCCTCGTAGCGGCCGCAGGCGAAGACCAGATGCGATTCGGCGGACCAGCGCTGGGCGGTTTCCTGGGTGAACGGCACTCCGGCCGGGGTCGGCACGACGAGCAACGCCTCGTCCGGGCACACCTCGTCGAGCGCGTCACCCCAGACGACGGGTTTCATGACCATGCCCGGCCCGCCGCCGTAGGGAGCGTCGTCGACCGACTGATGCACGTCGTGGGTCCAGCGCCGCAGATTGTGCACGCCGAGCTCGACGATGCCCTTCTCGATCGCCTTGCCCAGCAACGCCGTCCGCAGCGGCTCGAGATATTCGGGGAAGATGGTGACGACGTCGATGCGCAGAGCTGACGAGCGCTGCGCGGGATCGTCGGCTCCGGTGCCCATCGCTACTCCTCGTCCAGCAGGCCTTCGGGTGGGTCGATCACGATCAGGCCCTCGGCGATCGACACGGTCGGCACGATCGCGGTCACGAAGGGCACCAGGATTTCCCGGCCGGCACGCCCGCCGGCGCCCGCACCGGCCCGGATCGACAGCAGTTCGCCCGCGGCCGAATGCAAGACCTCGTTCACGGTGCCGATCTCGGTGCCGTCCGCGAGCCGCACGCTCAGACCTTCGAGTTCGTGGTCGTAGAACTCGTCGGGATCCTCCGACGGCGGGAGTTCCGCGGTATCGACGAGAAACAGAGTGCCGCGCAACGCATCCGCGGCGCTACGGTCGCCGATACCCTCGAGACGAACGAGAAGCCGGCCCGAATGCTCTCGGGCCGACTCCACCGTGAATATGTCCACCGCCTCGCTTCTCGGCGCCCGGCCACGCAGGCGGGCGCCGGGAGCGAAGCGGAGTTCGGGTTCGTCGGTACGTACCTCGACCACGAGTTCGCCGCGCACACCGTGCGATTTGGCGACCCGCCCGACTACCAGTTCCATCTACTGATCGGTATCGACCACGTCGACCCGGATACCGCGGCCACCGATGCCGGCGACCAGGGTGCGCAGCGCGGTCGCGGTACGACCGCCGCGGCCGATCACCTTGCCCAGGTCATCGGGGTGGACGTGGACCTCGACGGTGCGTCCACGCCGGCTGGTGATCAGATCGACGCGCACGTCGTCCGGATTGGCGACGATGCCGCGCACCAGATGCTCGACGGCATCGGCGACGACCGCACTCATGCCTCCACCTCGCTGGCGCTCGGTTCCGGCATGACTGCGGTGGCAGCTGTGCCGTTGGTTCGCTCGCTGCGCTCGCTCACGTTACTCGGCAGCCTCGGTCGCGGCCTCGGCCTCACCCTCGCCCTCGGCGGCCTTGGACTTCTTCTTCTTGGGGGTGACGGCCTCGGCGACCGGCTCGCTGTCGGCGGCGGCCAGGGCAGCGTTGAACAGGTCCAGCTTGCTCGGCTTGGCGGCCTTGACCTTCAGGGTGCCCTCGGCGCCCGGCAGGCCCTTGAACTTCTGCCAGTCGCCGGTGATCTCCAGCAGACGCTTGACCGGCTCGGTCGGCTGCGCGCCGACGCCCAGCCAGTACTGCACGCGCTCGGAGTCGACCTCGATCAGCGAGGGCTCTTCCTTCGGGTGGTACTTGCCGACGTTCTCGATGGCGCGGCCGTCGCGGCGGGTGCGCGCATCGGCGACGACGATGCGGTACTGGGGGTTGCGGATCTTGCCCAGACGGGTCAGCTTGATCTTGACAGCCATGGCTGTATCAATGCCTTTCGATGGCGGCCGCCCGAGGGCAGCCTGAGTGGTCACGGCGCAATTCAGCGGCCCGCACGGGGTGCGGACCCGGTTTTGCGTTGAGTGTGTGACCGCCGCGCGGTACGTAACCGGAGACGGGCTGACACTGTCCTCGAATACGGAATCGCGAGCGAGTCGCGGTCGTCGACGAGGACGGTCGTTCATTGTGCCAGACGCGCCCGCGCCCGGAGAAATCGCCCCGAATCGAGCGGGCCGTTTCCCCGAGCACGCGCAGGTCGGTGACCAGCGCCATTGCCAGGCAGTTCGTCGCCCCGACTGCCCTACCGGTGTCCGGTGACCGGATCCCGGCCCGGGTACACCCGGCCGCGCAGGACGACGTGGGCCGGGGCGTCGAGCGCATCGCGACTCGACCGCGGATCGGTGCGGTAGACGACGAAATCGGCCGGTGCGCCGGCCTCGATACCCGGTCGGCCGAGCCACTCCCGGGCCCGCCACGAGGCCGCGGCCAGCGCCTCGTGCCGCGACAGCCCGGCACCGGCCAGCGCGTCGATCTCGTCGGCGATGCGGCCGTGCCGGATCGAACCGCCGGCGTCGGTGCCGGTGTAGATCGGCACCCCCGCCGCGTGGGCGTCGGCGACGGTGTCGCGGACCCGGCGGTGCAGATCGCGCATATGGGCGGCGTAGACCGGGAATTTGGTCGCGCTGTCGGCGATATCGGGGAAGGTGTCGATATTCACCAGCGTGGGCACCAGCGCGGTGCCGTGTTCGGCCATCATCTCGATGGTGTCGGCGGTGAGTCCGGTGCCGTGCTCGAGACAGTCGATTCCGGCGCTGATCAGGCCGGGCAGCGCGTCTTCGCCGAAGACGTGCGCGGTGACGCGGGCGCCTTCCCGGTGCGCGGCGTCGATGGCCTCCTTCAGGATCGCGTCGCTCCACAGCGGCCGCAGGTCACCCGCGGAGCGATCGATCCAGTCGCCGACGATCTTGACCCAGCCGTCGCCGAAACGAGCCTGTTCGGCGACGATATCGGGCAGATCGCGCTCGTCGTCCAGTTCGATGCCCAGTTCGCGGATATACCGCTTGGGACGGGCGATGTGGCGGCCGGCCCGGATGATCTTCGGCAGTTCGTGATGATCGTCGATGAAGCGGGTGTCGATGGGCGATCCGGCATCGCGCAGCAGCAGCGCACCCGCATCGCGTTCCACCTCCGCCTGCGCGATCGCGCCCTCGCGATCCTCGTGCCCGCCGCCGTAGCGAATGCCGACATGGCAGTGTGCGTCGACCAGCCCCGGCACGATCCACCCTGTGTCACACACGGTTTCGGCGTCACGCACCGGTTCGAAGGAGATCACCCCGTCGCGGACCCAGAGGTCGCGCACCTCGTCGCCGGGAAGGACCACCCCACGCAGATGCATCCGCATATCGCTCCTCACCACATCGCCGGAAGCCGATCGCCGCCCGGTCCCAACCTACCGGGACTTCCGCGGCGAGGCCGGTCGGCGATAGTCGTTGCCTTGTTCGCCGACGGGGTGGGCCGCGCGCAGCAGGATGTCGGCGACGGCTCGCGCCTGTCGCGCCACCTCGGGGTCGTCGTGCATCGCGGCCGTGACCATCGCGCCGTTGGCGATGATCAGCAACTGGTCGGCCACGGATTCGGGCAGCGCACAGTCGGTCACCAGATCAGCCAGATAGTCACGCACGGCACGCTTGTGCCGGGCGGCGATCCGGCCGACTTCGTCGGACGTGCCGCCCAGTTCCCCCACCGTATTGATGAACAGGCAGCCGCGGAAATCGGGCCCGCTGAACCACTCGTACAGGAAGTCGAACACCGCGAGCACCCGTTCCCGGGGAGTGCTCGCGTTGTCGTCGACGTACCGCGCGAGCGCGGTGCGCACGTCGTTGTCGCGCCGCGTCAAGACCGCGTGCACGAGATCGGACTTCGACGGAAAGTCGCGATAGAGCCGTTTCAGCGGCACATCCGCAGCATCTCGGATCGCGTCCATACCGACGCCCTGAATTCCGCGTTCGTTGAACAGTCGGTCGGCCGCGTCGAGGACCCGCGCGGCATCCGCTTCACCCTGCACAACCGTCTCCCTTGCGTGAGAACCATCGTTCTCATATGCTACCCGAGTTCGCTGAGAACGATCGTTCTCTCGGTGACAAATCTTCCGATCGAAAGGAATCACCATGTCTGCCTTCGCCACCCGACAGCACACGACAACGGCCCGTGGACTCGAGGTGTTCTATCGGGAAGCCGGAAATCCGGACCGTCCGACCCTCGTGCTGCTGCACGGCTTCCCGTCCAGCTCGCACATGTTCCGCCACCTCATGTCCGAGCTGTCCGACGAGTTCCACCTCTTAGCGCCGGACTTCATCGGATTCGGCAACTCGGCCGCGCCGGGCGTGAACGAATTCGACTACAGCTTCGACCAGCTCGCCGACGTCACCGAAGAGCTACTCGATCAGCTGGGCGTGCGGCGGTTCTCGCTCTACATCCAGGATTACGGCGCACCGGTCGGGCTGCGGATCGCAAGCCGCAATCCGGAGCGGGTGACGGCGCTGATCTCGCAGAGCGGCAACGCGTACCTCGAAGGCTTCACCCCGTTCTGGGATGTCCTGTTCGCCCATGCGAAGGACCGGGCAGCCAACGAAGCGGCGGTCCGAGAACTGTTGGAGCCCACGTGGACTCAATGGCAGTACACCCACGGCGTACCCGCCGACCGGATGGACCGGCTGGCTCCGGAAGCCTGGCAACTCGACCAGGCCAAGCTGGATCGGCCCGGCAACGACGCGATTCAACTGCAGTTGTTCTGGGATTACCAGTTCAATCTGGACCGGTATCCCGCCTATCAGCAGTACTTCCGCACCCACCAGCCTCCGACCCTGATCACCTGGGGTCGTAACGACGAGGTGTTCGGTGCCGCCGGGGCAGAGGCCTACCTGCGTGATCTACCGAATGCCGAGCTGCATCTGCTCGACGCCGGACATTTCGCACTGGAGACACACGGCGACGAGATAGCGGCATACATCCGCGACTTCCTCCGGCGCGCACTATGACATCCGGCTCGCCGCGGCGTGACGCCGCGGCGAGTGGAGCGGGTCGATAGGGCTCAGTTCTTGGGGAACTTCAGTTTGGACAGGTCGAACCCCTCCAGCCCCGGCGGCAGTTCGTCCAGCCCCTTGGGCATATTGGACAGATCCGGCATCCCCGCGGCGGGCATCCCCGGCATTCCGCCTGGCATACCCGGCATACCCGGGAATCCTCCGCGCATGCCCTTCGGCGGAGTCGGGCCGCGTCCGCCCTTCTTGCCCTTCTTCCCCTTCTTGCCCTTGGCGTTTCGCCGCGACCCCGGCAGGCCCATCTGCCTACCCATCGCGGCCATCATCTTGCGGGCTTCGAAGAAGCGGTCCACCAACTGGTTCACATCGGAGACGGTGACGCCGGAACCGTTGGCGATGCGCAGGCGGCGCGAGGCGTTGATGATTTTGGGGTTGGCCCGCTCGGCGGGGGTCATACCGCGGATGATGGCCTGCACCCGGTCGAGCTGTTTGTCGTCGACCTGGGCCAGCACATCCTTCATCTGACCGGCGCCCGGCAGCATGCCGAGCAGGTTGCCGATCGGGCCCATCTTGCGGATGGCCAGCATCTGGTCGAGGAAGTCCTCGAGGGTGAGCTCGCCGGAGCCGATCTTGCGGGCGGCCTCCTCGGCTTGCTGCTGGTCGTAGACCTGTTCGGCCTGTTCGATCAGGGTGAGCAGATCGCCCATGCCGAGAATGCGGCTCGACATGCGGTCGGGGTGGAAGACGTCGAAGTCCTCGAGCTTCTCACCGGTCGAGGCGAACAGGATCGGGACGCCGGTGACCTCGCGGACCGACAGCGCGGCGCCACCGCGGGCGTCGCCGTCGAGCTTGGTGAGCACGACACCGGTGAAACCGACACCGTCGCGGAAGGCCTCCGCCGTGGTGACCGCGTCCTGGCCGATCATGGCGTCGAGGACGAACAGCGTCTCGTCCGGGTGCACCGCGTCGCGGATGCCGGCGGCCTGGCGCATCAACTCCTCGTCGATACCGAGGCGGCCCGCGGTGTCGACGATGACGATGTCGTAGTGCTTCTGCTTCGCTTCCTCGACACCGGCCTCGGCGACACGGATCGGGTCGGCGGCGGTGACGCCCAGGGCGTTGTCGCCGCCACCGATCGAGGTGCCCGGATGCGGGGCGAACACCGGCACACCGGCTCGTTCGCCGACCACCTGCAGCTGGGTGACGGCACCCGGCCGCTGCAGGTCACAGGCCACCAGCAAAGGCGTATGCCCTTGGCCCTTCAGCCATTTCGCGAGCTTGCCCGCGAGTGTGGTCTTACCGGCACCCTGCAGACCGGCGAGCATGACGACCGTGGGCGGGTTCTTCGCGAACTGCAGGCGCCGGGTCTCGCCACCGAGGATGCCGATCAATTCCTCGTTGACGATCTTCACGACCTGCTGCGCGGGGTTCAGCGCGGCCGACACCTCGGCGCCCTTGGCGCGTTCCTTGACGCGGGCGATGAACTCCCGCACGACCGGCAGCGCCACGTCGGCCTCGAGCAGGGCGAGCCGGATCTCGCGCGCGGTCGCGTCGATATCGGCCGGTGACAGACGCCCCTTGCCACGCAGATCCTTCAGGGCACCGGTCAACCGGTCGGAAAGGGATTCGAACACCGATCGCGCTCCTGGTCTCGTCGAGGGACGTCACTCGGGTTACCAGGGTACGGGCAACTCCGCGATCGGTGGATTCGCCCTAGTCGAAGCCCCGCCGCCGGCCGGGCGGCGGGCTCGTCACCGGCCCCTGTGGTCAGGACAGCGCGCTGTGCCGCGGCCGCGGGGCCCGGCTGAAGTCGTGCTGTTCGTAGGCCACCAGATAGACGGCCTCGCGGCCGGTCAGACCCAGTGGCAGTGCCATGGCGTCCAGGGTCGCCCAGTCGGCGTCACCGGGTGCGCCGTCGACGAGCGCGCCGGCCAGCTTCATGGCCGCCACTGCCTGCCCGCCGGTCAGCGTGCGGCCCGGAAGCCAGGACACCACCCAGTGGTCGCCGCCGACACAGCGAGCGATGTGGTGGGTCGAATCGCTGGTGATCATGGATGAGGACACGACTTCGTTTGCCATCGACCTGCTCCCCTCAACGCACCCAACTCGCCGGACAGGTACAGCAACAGCTCGAACAGCTTGCGATCACGATCAACTTCACGATCTACACCGATCGTAGAGTGGCGGACATCACATCCAGCAGAGGTTGCCGCAACGATCTGGTTACCGCATTACGGACCAAACGACCAGGTTGCCCCGATAACCGGGCGAAGGTCGGTAAACCTAACCGGCACCGGTGGCGGTGTCCGTTTCGCTCGGTTTCTTCGGCTCCTGATGCGGGACGACCCCCAGCAGTGCCGCCTCGATGGCACGGCGACGCTGCGGGGTGTCGTCCTCGCCCAGACCGAGGCCGAACGAGTCGACCACCACCGAGCCCATCGTGTCGGCCTTCGCCCACCGCACATCCGCGCCCTGGGCGGCCAATGCCGCGGCCAACCGGCTGAGCAGGCCGATGCGGTCCTCGGCACGCAGTTCGAGCACCACCTCACCGGGCCGGTCGACCTCGATCCAGATCACCCTCGGCTCGGCCTGGGCGTACGGACTGGTTCGAGCCGCCGCGTCGCGCTCCTTGTCCGCGAGCACGGAGGCCAGCTTCAGATCGCCGTTGATCGCGCGGATCAGCTCCTGCCGCAGCAGTCCGGCGTCGGGCGGATTGCCGAAGGTCGGTGTCACCACGAAGGTGTCGATCGCGGTGTCACCCGAGGCCGCCAGCGTCGCGGACAGCACCCGCAGGGAATGCAGGGCGAGCACACCGGCCGCCTCCGAGAGCAGGCCGGGAGTATCGGGGGCGACGACCGTCACATGGTGAATGTAGCGTCCGTCGCCGGGAGTCAGTTCCACGTACACACCACCGGCCGCGGCCCTGTCCAGCACGGCCGCGTCGACCACCGCCGGCGTCGGCGAAACCCGTTGTGGTGCGGGCTCTCCCGCCATCGCGGCGTGGCCGCGGCGCACCAGTTCCGCGATCAGGGAGGCCTTCCACTCCCCCCACACGCCCGGACCGGTCGCCAGCGAATCGGCCTCGGCGAGGGTGTGCAGCAGATCCAGCAGCTGCCGGTCACCGCCCAGCGCCTCGACCACACCGTCGGCGGTCGCCGGATCGTCGAGGTCGCGCCGGGTCGCGGTCTGCGGCAGCAGCAGATGATGCCGCACGATCGTCGCCAGGCTGTGGACATCGTCGGGCCACAGGCCCAGCCGCTGACCGATCCGATCGGCCAGTTCGGCACCCACCACGCTGTGATCCTCGGTGCGGCCCTTGCCGATATCGTGCAGCAACGCTCCGAGCAGCAGCAGGTCCGGCCTGGCGACCCGGGTGCTCAGCGCACCGGCGTAGGCGACGGTCTCGATCAGGTGGCGGTCGACGGTCCAGGTGTGCACGGCATCGCGGGGCGGCAGATCGCGCACTGCCCCCCATTCCGGAAACAGCCTGCCCCACAAGCCCGTTCGGTCCAGGGCCTCGACCGCGTCGATGGTGCCGCGGCCGGCGCCGAGCAGCACCAGCAGATCGTTGAGCGCCTCGCGCGGCCACGGCTCGCGCAGTTCGGGGGCATCCTCGGAGAGGCGATTGAGGGTGGTCGCCGACATCGGCAGGCCGGTGCGCGCCGAGGCGGCGGCGACCCGCAGGATCAGGCCGGGATCGCGCTGCGGCCGGGCGTCGCGGGCCAGCACCACCTCACCGGCATGTTCGACCACGCCCTCGTCGAGCGGGCGGCGAACGGGCAGGCGCCGCAATCGGGCCAGACCGCGGCGTGGCAGCGCATTGGCCGCGGTGCGTAGACCGACGTCGACCGAGTAGACGACCGTGCGCGCCGCATCGCTGAGCGTGCGCGCCAGATCGAATCGATCCCCGATGCGCAGGGCGGCGCCGATTTCGTCGGCGTCCTGGGCGCGCAGCTGATCACGGGAACGCCCGGCCACCCGGTGCAGTTCGGTACGCACGTCGAGCAACCGGCGATGGGCGGCCTCGAGACCACCGCCGGGAACGTCGGGTCCCAGGCCGGGCATGGCGTCGGTCAGCTGGGCGATGGCCAGCGCGTCGAGCAGCTGGATATCGCGCAAACCGCCGCGCCCGTTCTTGAGATCCGGTTCGGCCCGATGCGCGATCTCACCGTTGCGCTTCCACCGCGCCTGCGTCTGTTCCACCAATTCGCCGAAGCGGGAACGGATTCCGGTCCGCCATTCGCGGCGCACGCCACCGATGAGCAGATTGCTCAACTCCGCGTCGCCGACGATGTGGCGGGCATCGAGCATGCCCAGCGCGGCGGTGAGATCGTCGGCGGCCACCCGCAGCGCCTGCGGCACGGTCCGCACGCTGTGGTCGAGCTTGATGTGGGCGTCCCACAGCGGATACCAGAGCCGGTCGGCGACCTCGGCGACCCGCGCCGGGTCCACATCGTCGTGCAGCAGCATCAGATCCAGATCGGAATACGGCAGCATCTCGCGCCGTCCCAGTCCGCCGACCGCCACCACGGCCAGCCCGCTGTCGGCGGTGATGCCCAGCTCCGCGCCCTTCGTGGTCAACCACAGCTCGTGCAGGTCGACCAGCGCCTGCCGCAGCGCCTCGGCGCTCAGCCTGGGCCGCCGGGCATCACCACCGTCGAGCAGTTGATCTCGTGCGGCCACCAGATCCTTGGCGCCCTGGGACAATTCGTCTGCACTCATACCCGCAACCACCACCCGTTCATGCGGGCAGCCCCGTCCCCGGCCGGTGCCAGGGAGCGGGGCTGCCCGAATCGTTCATCTCCTATAGTGCGTCGGCACCGCGTTCACCGGTTCGGACCCGGATCACCGATTCGACGGGGGTCACCCAGACCTTGCCGTCACCGATCTTTCCGGTGCGCGCGGCCTCGACGATCACCTCGACGACCTTCTCGACCGAGGCGTCGTCCACGACGACCTCGACCCGTACCTTCGGCACGAAATCGACCGAGTACTCCGCGCCGCGGTAGACCTCGGTGTGCCCCTTCTGGCGGCCGTACCCCTGGACTTCGCTGACCGTCATTCCCAGCACACCGGCCTGCTCGAGCCCGGACTTGACGTCCTCGAGTGTGAACGGTTTGACGATTGCAGTGATCAGTTTCATTGCGTCATGCCTCCTTGACGGCGGTACGTGCCGTGCCACCCACAGCAGCGAAATCGTATGACGTCTCCGCGTGCTCCGACTCGTCCATGCCCTTGAACTCGTCTTCCTCGGAAGCACGAATGCCGATCGTGTACTTGATGATCAGACCCAGAATCAGCGAGACGACGAAGGAGAACGCCAGCACGGTGAAGGCACCGACGGCCTGCTTGCCGAGCTGGTCGAAACCACCGCCGTAGAACAAGCCCTTCGCGCCGCCGGAGGCCGCGCCCGATTCCGGGGCGAGGAACAGACCGATCAGCAGCGTACCGACCACACCGCCGACCAGGTGCACACCGACCACGTCGAGCGAGTCGTCGAAGCCGAGCTTGAACTTCAGGCCGACCGCCAGCGCGCACAGCACACCGGCCACCGCGCCGATCACCAGCGCGCCCAGCACGTTCACCGACGAGCAGGACGGGGTGATCGCGACCAGGCCCGCGACGATGCCCGAGGCGGCGCCGAGGCTGGTGGGCTTGCCGTCGCGGAACTTCTCCACGACCAGCCAGCCGAGCATCGCGGCGCAGGTGGCGAAGGTGGTGGTCAGGAAAGTGGAACCGGCCAGGCCGTTGGAGCTCACCGAGGAACCGGCGTTGAAGCCGAACCAGCCGAACCACAGCAGACCGGCGCCGAGCATGACGAAGGGCAGGTTGTGCGGGCGCATCGGCGTCTTCGGCCAGCCCTTGCGCTTGCCGAGCACCAGGCACAGCGCCAGGCCCGCGGCACCGGCGTTGATGTGCACCGCGGTACCACCGGCGAAGTCGATGGCCTGCAGCTTGTTCGCGATCCAGCCGCCGTGGTGGACGATGTTGCCCGCGGCGTCCTTGACGTCGAAGTCGAAGACCCAGTGCGCGACCGGGAAGTAGACGATGGTCGACCACGCGATCGCGAAGACCACCCACGCGCGGAACTTCATGCGGTCGGCGACCGCACCCGAGATCAGGGCCACGGTGATGATGGCGAACATCAGCTGGAAGGCCACGAACACCGTCATCGGGATGGTGCCGGCCAGCGGAATGTTCACCTGATCCACCGCGGACGCACCGGTCGACGGGTCGGCCGGGCTGGCCTTGACGGCGTTGGTGCCGATCAGGCCCTTGAGCCCGAAGAACTGGGCAGGGTTGCCGATCAGGCCTAGTTTGTTGTCACCGAATGCCTCGGAAAAGCCGTAGAGCGACCACAGCACGCCGACGATGCCCATCGCGCTGATGCTCATCATGATCATGTTGAGCACGTTCTTCGAGCGGACCATGCCGCCGTAGAAGAACGCCAGTCCCGGGGTCATCAACAAAACGAGCGCGGAGCTCGCCAGCATCCACGCGGTGTCGCCGGTGTCGGGCACACCGAGCAAGGGATACGCCACCTTGTTCCTCCTCATCTCGGGCCCGGCCGAACTGCGGCAAACGAGCCTGCACAGAAGGGTCGCGATCGGGTGTTTCATCCGTGCCGCCGCGATGTTTCGCATGCGTGAACGGATCAGCTTCCCGTGTTGCTACCAGGTTTCGGCGCGCACACAGCGCATGTCGGCGCACTGTGAGGACCGTGTCGAAATGAGGAGGAACTGCCGTTTTGCTTCTCGCCGCTACCCGAGGAGGGCGTCGACGAATGCTGACGGTTCGAAGGGGGCCAGATCGTCGGCGCCCTCGCCGAGTCCGACCAGTTTCACCGGCACACCGAGCTCGTGCTGCACCTGGAAGACGATGCCGCCCTTGGCGGTGCCGTCGAGTTTGGTGAGCACCACGCCGGTGATGTCGACGACCTCCGCGAAGACCCGGGCCTGGGTGAGCCCGTTCTGCCCGACGGTCGCGTCGAGCACGAGCAGGACCTCGTCGACGGCGGCCTTCTTCTCCACCACGCGCTTGACCTTGCCCAGCTCGTCCATCAGACCGGTCTTGGTGTGCAACCGGCCCGCGGTGTCGACCAGGACCGCGTCGACCCCCTCCTCGATACCGGCGCTGACCGCGTCGAAGGCCACCGATGCCGGATCCGCGCCCTCGCGGCCGCGCACGGTGTCGGCGCCGACGCGCTCGCCCCAGGTCTGGAGCTGGTCGGCGGCGGCGGCGCGGAAGGTGTCGGCGGCGCCGAGCAGTACGCGGCGGCCGTCGGCGACGAGCACGCGCGCCAATTTGCCGGTGGTGGTGGTCTTACCGGTGCCGTTCACGCCGACGACCAGCAGAATCGACGGGTGGTCGGCATGCGGCAGCGCCCGGATCGAACGATCCAGGTCCGGGCGCAGGGCCTCGATCAGCACATCCCGCAGCACCTGCCGGGCCTGTTCGGAGGTGCGCACGCTGCGGGCGGCCAACTCCTCGCGCAGTCGCTCGACCACGGTCGTCGTGACCGAGGTGCCGAGGTCGGCCATGACCAGGGTGTCCTCGATCTCTTCCCACGAGTCCTCGTCGAGGTCGCCACCGCCGAGCAGACCGAGCAGGCTCTTGCCGACCGCGTTCTGCGACCGCGACAGCCGCCCGCGCAGGCGGGTGAGGCGGCCGGCGGTGGGTTCGATCTCCTCCACCGCGGCGGGCTCGGGCACCGGTGCTGTGGGTGTCGGTGCGGTGGGCGCCGGCGCGGTCGGGGCGGGTGCGGTCGGGGCCGAATCCGCCGGAGCGGTCTCGGGCGGCTCGACGGGGGCCGGCGTGACCGTGGCGGCACCGTTGGTCGACGGCGGCGCGACGGGAGTTTCGGCCGGGGCTTCCACCGGAGCCGCCTCGGCCGGTAATTCGGGCGCGGCCACGCCGTCGCCGGGCGTTTCCGTCGTTTCCGGCTCGACGGTCGGCGCGGTCGCGCTCGCCCCGTCCGCCGGGCGGTCGGCGAGGGTCTCCGGTTCCGGCAACCGCACGTCGGTGATGGTCCGGCGCACCGAGTCGCGCGGGATGGCGGCGTCGTCGCCGACGTGCGGCTGACCCTCGTCGTCGGTGCGTTCGATCGGGACCGGTTCGGGGCGCGGTGGCGTCAGCGTGCCCGAGCCCGCACCGCCCTGACTGAAGTTGAAGCCACCGGCTGCGGTGTAGCCACCCGACCGGTCGGTCAGCTGCTTGTCCTGTTCCTCCGCCGGGGTGATACTCACTCGGCGGCGCTTGTACAGGACGAATCCGGCAACGAACGCCACCAGTAGTACGGCGACGATCGCGGCGATCAGAATCCAGGCTTGCGCAGTCACGGCTCCCATCCTGTCAGAACCCGCGAACGCCCCCGCGTGGCGGCAGGCAGGTGGTGCGCCCGCGGCGGTACGGGTGATTCGTCACTCTCCGCGCAACTCTCCACGCACCCCCGACACGCCGACGACGTCGGACGATAAGGCGTCCGGCCACGCATCCCCGGCAACCGTCCCGATACCAACCGCCCAAGGCGCGGCGAATCCGACACAGAGACAATAGGATCGGCTCGTGACCGATCGAAATGTGCTTGGGGGACCGCTGGAGGAGTGTGGCACCGATCCTCTCACCGGCTTCTACCGGGACGGCTGCTGCAGCACCGGCCCCGAGGATCTGGGTAGCCACACCGTCTGCACCGTCGTGACCCAGGAGTTCCTGGAGCATCAGAAATCGATCGGCAACGATCTGCTCACCCCACGTCCGGAGAACAACTTCCCCGGACTGCAACCCGGCGACCGCTGGTGTGTGGTCGCGGTGCGGTGGCTGCACGCCCACGAGGACGGGGTGGCCGCGCCGGTCGTTCTGGCCGCGACCCACGAGAACGCGCTCGAGGTCGTGCCGATGGAAACCTTGCGAAAATACGCCGTCGACGTCCCCGACGACGTCAGCGATCTGCTGTGATCGCTCACCGGCCCGTCGATCGAGCCTGAGCGTCGCGCTTCCGGCGACCGAGAGGTTCGGCGAACGGTACTCCCGTCGAGAAGGTCTACGCCCGCCCAGGAGTCCTGTCCGGCGGCGGCGGACGGGGTGCTCGCCATCGTGCTCGACGGATTGTGACCCGTGTCGCCGAACCGAATCGACATTCGCGGCGCCGGCCCGGATGCCCGCAGACGGGTACCGTCGATCGGGTGACATGGTGGCGGGGGCGGGTACGCGCAACGCCGGGGCGGCCGCGCGGCGCGGAGATCGATGAATTGTTCGGCCCGTCGCGCAGACACATTCACGAGCGCAAGGAATGGGTGGCGATCGCGAAGGTCGACGACCGTCTCGCCGGCGACGACCCGATCGTGGACCTGCCGGCGGGCACCGTCACCCTGTCGCTCACCCGGCGCACGGCACACGACATTCCGGGCAGCGAGGCGTAAGGGCCGGTTCTCCTTCGGGGATGGACGAATCCACAAGGCCGTGGATCACTCGACAGCTAGAGAATTTCTTCCCGTCGCACGCGCCGCCCGGCGCAGCCGGTGGGCCTTCTGCCGGCACGCGGACGAGCAGTACCGGGCGGGACGTCCGGTCTCCGCATGCGCCACGTCCGCCCCGCAGATCGGACAACTCCGACCGTCACGATTCCCGTCGTCCACCACGGTTTCGTTACGGCCGAGCGAAGAGTTTTCCGGTTTCGTTACGGTCGATTCGGTGCGCATCGCCGCCAGCAGCATGGCGGCGGGGCGGGACAGTTCGTCGCGGGCGTTCGAAACGCGTTGCATGGCAACACATCCGGTGAAGATCGCCAGCACGTCGGCGAGAGTCAGGTCGGCACGCACCCCACCCGAGCGCCGCGCCGCCTCCAGCAGCTGCCCGAGAGCCAGGTGAAATCGCTCCCCCGCATCCAGCAACAGCGTCCGCGGCCAGCCGTCGTCGGCGTCGAGCAGATCGCACATCGCCTTGTTCCCCGGAGTGCGGGTGACGACCTCGGCGCAGAATCCCAGGAAGGCCGCGGCGGGATCCGGATCGTCGCGCAGTGCCAGCGCCCGGGCGGTGAGCCGATCGATCCGTTGCTGTAGCACCGCCTCGAGCAGGTCCGTCTTGGTCGGGAAGTGGCGATGCACGGTCCCGGCTCCCACTCCCGCGCGGCGGGCGATCTCGGCCAGCGACACCGACGTTCCGGATTCGGCGAAGGCTCGTTGCGCGGCGGCGAGGACGCGAGCGCGGTTGCGGCGAGCGTCGATTCGGGTCCCCGGCACTCCTGGCGCCGGGGCGCGCGGGTCGTAACGAAACCCCACATCTGCGGATGGCGGAGACGACAACGCTGTTCCTATCGTGCAAATACGGGTCGACCGACCCGATTCTATCGAAAGGTTCTTCCGACATGACCGTCCTCGACAACCTCGTTCTCGTCACCGGCGCGACCGGCAAACAGGGCGGCGCGACAGCCCGCGCGCTGCTCGCCCGCAACGTCCCGGTCCGCATCCTGGTCCGCGATCCGGCCGCCGCCGCAGCGCGCGAACTCGCCGCATTGGGCGCGCAGGTGGCCGTCGGCGACTTCGACGCCCCGGCCACCCTGGCCGCGGCGGTGGCCGGAACTCGCGGCGTCTTCCTCGTTCCACCGGCGGCCTTCGGGCCCGACGGCTGGGATGTCGACCTGGAGGCGACCCGCGGCGCCGCCCTGATCGATGCCGCCCGGCACGCCGGAACCGACCACATCGTGTTCACCGGCGTGGCCTCCTTCGACAACGAGATCTCCTGGGGCAGTTCCGGAAAACGGCAGATCGAGCAGGCACTGGCCGACAGCGGCATGCGCTACACCGTGCTGCGCCCGGTCCGGTTCATGGAGAACTACCTGGCGCAGGGTATGCCGCTCGACGGCTTCGTCGACGGCGTGAACGTCCACCTGTTTCCGGCCGATCGGCCGGCCCAGATGATCGCGGTGGACGATATCGCCGCGGTAGCCGCGCTGGCCTTCGCCGATCCCGGACGATTCTCCGGCCGGACACTCGAACTCGCCGGCGACGCCGTGGCCCCCACTGCCGCCGCGGAACTGATCTCCCGCGCGACCGGATATCCGGTGCGGTATCGCGAAATCACCGAGGCGGAAGCCGACGCACTGGGTGAACAGATCGGCAACACCTGGCGCCTGGCCCATCGAGGCCACGGCTGGCATGCCGATATCGAGCAGATCCGCTCGATCCACCCCGGCCTGCAGAGCCTGGAAACGTGGCTGGCCGGCACCGGCGCCGCGGTCCTGAAATCCCGGTTCGCGGCGGGCGACTAGGTCGTCGCGCCGACCAAATTCTCCCCGCGCATCCGCTGCGAGATGACCTGGGTGATGCCGTCGCCACGCATGCTCACCCCGTACAGCGCGTCGGCGATTTCCATGGTCGGCTTCTGGTGGGTGATGACGATCAGCTGCGACTTCTCCCGCAGCTGTTCGAACAGGCCGATGAGGCGGCGCAGGTTGGTGTCGTCCAGCGCCGCCTCGACCTCGTCCATCACATAGAACGGCGAAGGCCGGGCCCGGAAGATCGACACCAGAAACGCCACGGCGGCAAGGGATTTCTCGCCACCGGACAGCAGCGAGAGCCGCTTGACCTTCTTGCCCGGCGGCCGGGCTTCCACCTCGATGCCGGTGGTGAGCATGTCGCTGGGGTCGGTCAGCAGCAGCCGTCCCTCGCCGCCGGGGAAGAGGCGGCCGAACACCTGCACGAATTCGCGTTCCACGTCCTCGTAGGCCTCGGTGAACACCTGCAGGATGCGGGCGTCGACCTCGGCCACCACGTCGAGCAGGTCTTGGCGGGCCTTCTTGACGTCCTCGAGCTGGGTCGACAGGAAGTTGTAGCGCTCCTCCAGCGCCGCGAACTCCTCCAGCGCCAGCGGATTCACCTTGCCGAGGGTGGCGAGATCCTTCTCGGCGCGTTTGACGCGGCGCTCCTGGGTCGCGCGGTCGTAGGGCATTTCCTGCGGCGCGCTCACCTGGTCGCCGCGCTCGCGGGCCTGCTCGTACTCCTGCATCTCCAGTGCGGTCGGCGGCATCGGCACATGCGGACCGTATTCGGCGACGAGTTCGTCCAGCGCGATGCCGAACTGCTCGGCGATGGTGGTCTCCAATTGTTCGATGCGCAGCGCGGATTGGGCCCGCGCCACCTCGTCGCGATGCACGGCGTCGGTCAGCTGCGTCAGTTGCGTGCTCAGCGCCCGCACCCGCTCCTTGATCTGATCCACCTGTCCGGCGCATTCGGTGCGCCGGCGAACCAGCTCGTCGCGCCGCGCGGCCGCCTCGCCCACCACGGTTTCCAGCTCCGCGGCGATTCGCTCGGCCGATTCGGCGACCACCGCCGCCACCCCGGCGGCACGGCGGCGGGCGGCCTGGGCGCGTTCGGCCCGGGCGCGGGTCTCCCGTTCGGCGCGGGCCGCACGCCGCAGCGAATCCGCTTTGCCCCGTACCGATTCCGCGCGCTCCTCGGCGGTGCGCACCGACAGCCGGGCCTCCACCTCCATGGCACGTGCCTCGGCCAACGCCGCGGCGGCCTGTTCACGCTCCTGCCCAGCGGTATCGGTGCCGGCGTCGGCGTCGGAATCCAGATCGGACTGTTCGGATTCGGCATGACGCAGCCGGCCCTCGAGTTCGGCCAGGGCAGTCAGATTCTGGTCGCGCGCGGTTTCGGCCTCGGCGCGCTGGGTGAGCAGCCGCTCGTATTCGGACTGGGCGCTGCGCGCCGTCGCACCAAGGCGACCCAGCCGGTCGTAGATCGCGACCAATGCCTGATCGGATTCGTGCAAGGCCAGCAACGCCTGGTCGACGGCCTGTTTGCGATCGCTCTGCTCGGCCAGCGCGCCCGACAGCGCGGCCTCGACCTCCTCGGCCTGGCGCTGCCACGACACCAGTTCGGCCGCGGCGGCATCGATCTCGGCCTGCACCTCGATCTGGCTCGGCGCGCGGTCCGAGCCGCCGAGCACCCAGCCCGAACCGCTCAGATCCCCGTCGCGGGTCACCACCCGCAATTCCGGCCGGGCGGAAAGAACTTCGGCCGCCTGCGCCAGATCGTCGACGACCACGGTGCCGGCGGTGAGGGCCGCGACCGCACCCCGCAGCCGGTCGGGACAATCGACCACCTCGACGAGCGGGCGCACTCCCGCGGGCAGATCACCGATCTCGCCACCGGGTTGCGCCGCACCGCCGTAGACGACGGCCGCGCGGCCACCGTCGGCCTGCTTCAGCGCCCGCACCGCCGCCTGTGCGGTGGGGTGCGCGTCGGCGGCGATGGCGTCGGCCAGCGGCCCGAGCGCGGCGGCCACGGCGGCCTCGAATCCGCTGTGCACCCGCACCATCGCCGACAGCCGGCCCTGCAATCCGTCGGCGCGGTTGTCCAGCAGCCAGGCACCGCCGTCCTTGCGGGCCAGGCCCATGGTCAGCGCCTCGATGCGGGCGGTCAGCGAGGCGACCTTCTTCCCGGCCTCGCGGTCGCGTTCGCGCAGTTCGGTGACCCGCGCATCGGCCAGTTCCAGCGCCTGGGCAGCATGTTCGTAGGCGGCGTCGAGCCCTTCCTCACCGGCGTCGAGTTCGCTCAATTCGGTTTGCACGGCCTCGAATTCGGCCTCGGCGGCATCCCCGCGCTGCCGGGCGGCGGCCAGCGACTCCGACAGCCGGGCGATATCGCCGTCGGCCGATTGGGCGCGGTGGCGCAGCGTATCCACCTGACCGGCGAGGCGAGCCAGGCCCTCACGCCGATCGGCGATGGCGCGCACCGCGGCCAGGTGGGCCTGTTCGGCGGCCTTGGCGGCCTGTTCACGATCGAGCAACTGATCGCGAGCGGCCTCCAGGGTCGCCGTGGCCACCTCGACCGCCTCGAGCAGTTCGGCCTCCTCGGCCTGTACCCGATCCGCCTCGGCCTCGAGCTGTTCCGGATCGCGGCCGGTGCCGGTGGGCTGTTCGATGGTGAGGTTGCGAGCTCGGTCCCGGGCGATCCGGATGGTCGCGTTGACCCGTTCCACCAGCGCCGAGAGCTGGAACCAGGTCTGCGCGGCCGCCTCGGCGCCGGGAGTGAGCCGCGAGAGCTGGAATTCCTGCTGCGCCAGCGCCGCATTGGCGGCATCCAGTTCCGCCTGCACGTTGATCTGCTGCTCGCGGGCGAAGGCTTCCTTGCTCTGCTGACTTTCCAGTTCACGCCGGCGCGCCACCAGATCGTCGGCGGCCAGTCGCAGCCGGGCATCGCGCAATTCGGCCTGGACGGTGGCCGCGCGCCGGGCCACCTCGGCCTGGCGGCCCAGCGGTTTGAGCTGACGGCGCAGTTCGGTGGTGAGGTCGGTCAGACGGGCCAGATTGGCCTGCATCGCATCGAGTTTGCGCACCGCCTTCTCTTTGCGCTTGCGGTGCTTGAGCACGCCCGCGGCCTCTTCGATGAAGGCGCGGCGGTCCTCGGGGCGCGATTCCAGAATCGCCGACAGCTGGCCCTGGCCGACGATGACGTGCATTTCCCGGCCGATGCCGGAGTCCGAGAGCAGTTCCTGGACATCCATCAGCCGGCAGGAGTTGCCGTTGATCTCGTATTCACCGGCGCCGTCGCGGAACATCCGGCGGGTGATCGAGACCTCGGAGTAGTCGATGGGCAGTGCGCCGTCGGAATTGTCGATGGTCAGCGTGACTTCGGCACGGCCCAGCGGCGCCCGTCCGGCGGTGCCGGCGAAGATGACGTCCTGCATCTTGCCGCCCCGCAGCGCCTTGGCGCCCTGCTCCCCCATCACCCAGGTCAGCGCGTCGACGACGTTCGATTTACCGGACCCGTTCGGCCCCACCACACAGGTGATGCCGGGCTCGAGCCGCAGCGTCGTCGCGGACGCGAAGGATTTGAATCCCTTCAGCGTCAGACTCTTCAGGTGCACAGTCGGTCAGGCTACCCGGTCGGGCCGCGTTGCCGGACGGATGCCGGGCGAACGTGTTCGCCCGGCATCCGCCGAATCGGGACCGGAATCAGGCGGCGGTGACGGTCAGCGTGTAGTCGCTGGGCGAACCGTCGGCGGAGGTGACGGTGATCTGGTAGTCGAGGCCGTCGGCGACGATCTCGGCGTGCGGGACCTCGGTGGCGGCCATCGGGCCGACCAGCGGGCCGACGGTCACCCGGGCGTTGCCGTTGTTCGAGGTGACGTCGAAGATCAGCTTCTGCCCCTGCGCGGACGCGATGGAGTAGTTGTCCAACTTGCCCTCGGCCACGGTGCCGCTGCCGCCGGTGCTGTTCTGGCCGGGGGCGATCACCAGGCGGGTGACGGCGCCGGGCAGCGCGGGCACGCCCGGCAGCGGCTGAGCGGAGGCGACGCCACCGGCGACCGCGAAGGTGGCCGCGGCGATCAGCGTGACGAGCACGGCCGGAACGGCGCGCACGAACAGACGAAGTACTCGAGATGCGTACATGGACCCACATCTTTCCTCACACCATGCGCAAGATCGCAAGTCCCGGCACGGGTTTCGCGTTCCGACACGCCGTCGCCCACCAGCCCGCCACCGCCCCGGCACACCGCCCGCAATCGCAATAAGTTAACGGCCATTTGCGCTCGACCCGGAGTAAATGAGAAGGTAGAGGCCCGTTTATCGCACAAGGAGTTCTTCGTGAATCTGGACTGGTCGCCCACCGATCTGGCGTTTCGCGACGAGGTGCGGCGCTTCCTGGACGAGAATTTGACCCCGGAACTACGTCGCGCCGGTCAGCTCGCCACCAGCGTGTACCCGGATCACGAGGCCAGCATGCAGTGGCAGCACATCCTGCACGCCCGTGGCTGGGCCGCGCCGGCCTGGCCGGTCGCCCACGGCGGCTGTGACTGGAGCATGACGCAGCACTACATCTTCGATCGTGAATCCACCCTCGCGGGCGCGCCCGCGCTCTCGCCCATGGGCATCCGGATGGTCGCGCACGCGATCATCGCCTTCGGCACCCCCGAACAGAAGGACTACTTCCTGCCGCGCATCCTCACCGGCGAAGTGTTCTTCTGCCAGGGCTATTCCGAGCCGGAGGCCGGTTCCGATCTGGCCTCGCTGACCATGGCCGCGGTGTCCGACGGCGACGATCTGGTGTGCACCGGTTCCAAGATCTGGACCACGCACGCCACCGAGGCGAACTGGATCTTCGCCCTGGTCCGCACCTCGAAACTGGAACGCAAACAGCAGGGCATCACCTTCGTGCTGATCCCGATGGACACCCCCGGCATCGAGATCCGGCCGCTGGTCATGACCTCGGGCGAACAGGTCCAGAACCAGGTGTTCTTCGATCAGGTGCGGGTGTCGAAGACCAACGTCATCGGCCGCATCGACGAGGGCTGGACGGTCGCCAAACACCTGCTGAACTTCGAGCGCGGCGGTTCGGCCTACGGTCCCGCGCTGCAGGTGCTGGCCGAATCGCTGGCCGAGCACGCCGCCGGACAGCCCGGCTTCGCCGGCGGCAGTCTGCTCGACGAACCGGCCTTCGCGGCGAAACTGGCCGACGCGCGCATCCGCGCGGATGTGCTGGAGATCCTGGAATACCGCACGATGTCGGCGATTTCGCGGGGTAAGGATCCGGGTCCGGCCGCCTCCACGATCAAGATCCTGGGCACCGAACTGAGCCAGCGGCTCACCGAACTGGCCCTCGAGGCCGCCGGTCCGCGCGGGCGCGCCTATCAGCCGCACGCGGCCATGCCGGGCGGTCCGGTCGCCGACTTCGTCGCTCCCGCCGACGGATATCTCAGCGGCGAACCGTGGCAGGCCGTCGCGCCGCTGCGGTACTTCAACGACCGCGCGGGCTCGATCTACGCGGGCAGCAACGAGATTCAGCGCAACATCATCGCCAAGGCAACCCTGGGACTGTGAGAGATGGACTTCGAATTCACTGCCGAACAGCAACTGCTCCGTGACACGGTCACCGAATTTCTCGCCGCCCGTTACGATCTGGAGAAAAGCCGGGCCGCGGCACGGGTCGGCGCCGGTCACCAGCCCGAGATCTGGCGCGGCTTCGCCGAGGAGGTCGGCATCCTGGGCGCCGCCCTGCCCGAGAGCGTGGGCGGATTCGACGGCGGCGCCATCGAGACCATGATCATCGCCGAGGCGCTCGGCGGCGCCCTGGTCGTCGAACCCTATGTCGACACCGCCGTCCTGGGCGGCGGACTGCTGCGCCGCGCGGGTGGCGCCCGGGCCGAGGAACTGTTGCGCGGCATCGTCGACGGTTCCGTGATCACGGCCTTCGCCGCCCTGGAAGCCGACTCCGGCTACGACCCCGCGCGCGTCGCCACGACCGCCCGCCGCGACGGCGACGACTGGGTCCTCGACGGCGCCAAGGTGGTGGTGACCACTGCGCCGCTGGCGACCCACCTGCTGGTGACGGCACGCACCTCCGACGCAGCGGGGCTGTCGCTGTTCCTGGTGCCGGCCGATGCGGCCGGTCTGACGCAGCATCCGTATCGCACGATCGACGAACGCCGTGCGGCCGATCTGGTTCTCGACGCCGTCCGGGTTCCCGCCGATGCGCTGCTGGGCGGCGAGGGCGCGGCCGACGCGTCGGTCGAGCGCGCGATCGACGAGGCGATCGCCGCCATCTGCGCCGAGGCCGTGGGCGGCATGCGGCGGGTACTCGCCGACACCGTCGAATACAGCAAGCAGCGCCGCCAGTTCGGCGTGCCGATCGCCAGTTTCCAGGTGCTGCAACACCGTATGGTCGATATGCATCTGGAGCTGGAACAGGCCGTGGCCGCCACCTATCTGGTGACGCTGAAACTCGACGCCGAACCGAAGGTCCGTGCCCGGGCCGCCGCCGCGGCCAAGGCCACCGTCGCCCGCGCCGCCGGCTTCATCGGCCAGCACGCGGTGCAACTGCACGGCGCGATGGGCATGACCGAGGAACTCGCGATCGGGCATTTCTTCAAGCGGCTCACCGCGATTCGCACCGAATGGGGTTCGGCGGACCAGCACATCGCCCGCTACGCCGCGCTGACGCGGGCCTGAGCGGCGCGCACGATCGCCGGGGCGCGGTCCTATACCGCCGCGCCCCGGACATGTTTTCGGCCGGAATCCGATTCGGATTCCGGCCGAAAACGCGCCGGGGATGCCGGGCTCGCCCCGCCACCGTCGGGAGCGAACCCGTGCCAATCATCGGTCCCGACGTGATCGGGTCACCCCCGCTCAGCGCACGGGGGTGAAATCGCGCGAGGCGATGTAGGTCGGCCGCGGATGCCCGGCCGAATACGGTTCTTCGAGGGTGTTCTCCACGCTGTTGAACACCAGGAAGACGTTCGAGCGCGGGAACGGCGTGATGTTGTTCGAGGAGCCGTGCATGATGTTGGAATCGAACAGCAGCGCCGAACCGCGTGCGCCGGTGAACTGCGCGATGCCGTACTTGTCGGCCAGTTGGGCCAGATCCTCCTGCGCGGGCACACCGATCTGCTGCTCGCGCAACGATTCCCGGTAGTGCTCGTCGGGAGTCTCACCCTGGCACGGCATGAACTGCCGGTGCGAGCCCGGCAGCAGCATCAGGCTGCCGTTGAACGGGTAGTTGTCGGTCAGCGCGATCGACAGGCTCACCGCACGCGGTGCGGGCATCCCGTCCTCGGCGTGCCAGGTCTCGAAATCCGAATGCCAGTAGAAACCGGCACCCTCGAATCCGGGCATGTAGTTGACCCGGCTCTGATGGATGTAGACCTCGGAACCGAGAATCTGGCGAGCCATCCCGACGATCCGCTCGTCGCGCACCAGCTCCGCTACCACGGCGCTGATCTTGTGCACCTCGAAGATCGAGCGAACGCTGTTCGACTTCTTCTCGATGATCACCCGCTCGTCGGCACGCAACACCGGATCGGCGGCCAGCCGATCGATGTCGGCGGCGATATCGGCCACCTGCATCGGGGTCAGCAATTCGTCGATGATCGCGTACCCATCGGCATCGAAATTCTGCAGCTCCGGCGAGGTCACCGTGCCCCACACCGTGGGGTCGGTGCGCTCCACCGGCGGTACCGCTACGGCCGTTCTGGTCCGATAGCGGTCGATTCGACTCTCCGCCAACGTCATCGCGGCGCCGTCCTCCTCACTACATCACTACTCGCCTACGGCCACCAACGGGTAGACACCGTTCTCGTCGTGAACTTCCTTGCCCGTGACCGGCGGATTGAACACACACAGCATCCGCATCAGCGTGCGGGTCTCGACCCGATGCCGCTCGTGCCCGTTGAGCAGGTACATCGTTCCCGGCGCCAGGTCGTAGGTGACGTCGTTGGTCAGATCCGTGAGCGTGCCCTCGCCCTCCACCAGCCACACCGCTTCGACGTGGTTCTGGTAGTGGAACTCGTGCACGGTGTTCGGCTGAATCGTCGTCTCGTGGAAGGAGAAACCCACCCCGTCGCCGCCGAGAACGATCCGCTTGCTGCGCCAGTCCTCGGCCGCGACGTCGCGGTCGGTTCCGGTGATCTCGGCAGTGGTACGCACGATCATGGTCAGTTGCCTCCTCGGGCCATGTCGACCGCCCGGTCCAGGATGCCCAGGCCATGGTCGAGTTCGTCGTCGGTAATGGTCAGCGGCGGCAGCAGCTTGACCACCTGGTCTTCGGCGCCGGAGGTCTCCACCAGCAGGCCCTTCTCGAAGGCGATGCTGCTGACCTTGCCCGCCTCCGAGGCGTCGTCGAACACCAGTCCCTGCACCAGCCCGCGTCCGCGGGTCGAGACACCTTCGAAGTTCTCCGAGAGCGCCTCGAACGACTTTCGGATCTTCTCGCCCTTGGCGGCGGTGGAGGCCTCGAGACGGTCGTCGGTCCAGTAGTGCTCGAGCGCCACGCGGGCGGTCACGAACGCCGGGTTGTTGCCGCGGAAGGTGCCGTTGTGCTCACCGGGCGCCCACTGGTCCAGCTCGCGCTTCATCAGCACCAGCGCCAGCGGCAGGCCGTAGCCGCCGATCGACTTCGACAGCGTGACGATGTCCGGGGTGATGCCGGCGATCTCGAAGGAGAAGAACGGACCGGTCCGGCCGCAGCCCATCTGCACGTCGTCGACGATGAGCAGAATTCCGCGCGCGGCGCACAGCTCCGACAGGTGCCGAAGCCACTGCGCCCGAGCGACGTTCACGCCGCCCTCGCCCTGCACGGTTTCCACGATCACCGCCGCGGGCTTGTCCACACCGGAGGAATTGTCATCGAGGACCCGCTCCATCCATGCCAGATCGTCGGTGCCGTCCAGATACCCGTCGTAGGGCATCGGATTCACGTGATTCAACGGTACTCCGGCGCCCGCGCGCTTGGTCGCGTTACCGGTCACCGAGAGCGCACCGAGGGTCATGCCGTGGAATGCGTTGGTGAAATTCAGAATCGACGTGCGGCCGGTCACCTTACGGGCCAGTTTCAGCGCCGATTCCACCGCGTTCGCACCGGTGGGACCGGGGAACTGGACCTTGTAATCGAGGCCGCGCGGATCCAGCAGAACCTTGTTGATCGTCTCCAGCAATTCACGCTTCGCGACGGTCGACATATCGAGCCCGTGCGTAATTCCGTCACGGGCGATGTAATCGATCAACGCTTCTTTGAGAACGGGATTGTTGTGCCCGTAGTTGAGCGCTCCGGCGCCCGCGAAGAAATCGAGGTAATCACGTCCGCTACCGTCGCGCAGCCAGGCGCCGGAGGCGGTGTCGAACAGCGTGGGCCAGGAACGGCAATATCCACGGACATTCGATTCGAGCGATTCGAAAACGGTCATCTCAGCGGTGGTCATCGATGATCCTTCCTATCGTTTTGCGTCACCCTGCAGTGGCGCGATCCGGTACAGGTCCTCCGATTCGTGCCCGTCCGGAAAATCTTCTGGCTCGAACAACGTCTCCCGCGTCATTTCCGCGTCACGGCGCCGGGCCAGTGACGCGAACATTGCCAGCGAGGCTTCGTTGTCCGGCGAAACGGTTGTCTCCAACTTCGAAACACCTTGGTCGGCAACGTCTTCGACGAGCCGATCCAGCATTGCTACGCCCACTCCGCGGCCGCGGAAGGCGTGATCGACGGCTACCTGCCAGATGAACAGTGTGTCCGGCGATTCCGGGCGCAGATATCCGGTGACGAATCCTGCTATCTCCGAGTCGATTTCGGCCACGACGGTGGTCGAGGCGAAGTCACGACTCCAGAGCAGATACGCGTAACTCGAATTGGCGTCGAGCACTTGGGAATCCACTGCGATTCGCCACATCCGCGCTCCGTCGTCCACCCGCGGCCGACGAATCAGCGTCTGGGTCGAAACGTTCCGACGGCCGTTCCGCTCGTCGGTTGCCGGAGAACTGAATGACATACTCCGCGTTCGGGTCTGCATCACCTCTTCAGAATTGCCCGCGAACGTTGAGGTCTATCGTGCGACTACTTTACGGTTGTGTTACAGAAGTATGATCGGTGAATTTCGTCACGGTGGGCAACCACACCATGAATCGCGCCCCGCCGCCGGGACGGTCGTCACATTTCACGCGGCCGCCGTGGGCGGCCACCGTTTCGGCCACCAAAGCCAATCCGATGCCGGTGCCCGACCGTTTCCCGCGGCGGACGGTCACGAATCTTTCGAAGATGCGTTGCCGATCCTGTGGGGCGACTCCCGGACCGGCGTCGTCGACCGTGATCACCATTTCGTCACCGGCGCGCGCGACGCCCACCGCGATCACTCCGCCACCGTGCCGCTGCGCATTCTCGAGCAAATTCACCAGGGCACGCTCGAGTTCGAGCTTTCGCCCGGTCACGATTCCGTCGTCGGCGACGGTCAGCAGTTCCGGTGAATAATGCATTTCCGCGAGGGTGTGAGTGAGCAGTTCGCGCACCGACAGCGGTTCGGCGTCGGCGCCGTGCATCCGCGCCTCGGCCCGGGCCAGCGCCAGCAGATCGTCGAGCAGTCTGCGCAGATGGTCGAGTTCGGCGCGGACCAGCTCCAGCGCCCGCCGCGACCGTTCCGGCAGTTGATCCTCGTAGCGCGACATCACTCCGACGCTGGTGGTGAGCGTGGTCAGCGGGGTGCGGAGTTCGTGGCTCACGTCACCGACCAGCCGGCGCTCGCGATCGATGCGGTTCTGCAGCGAGTCGACCATGGTGTTGAACGCGTCCACGGTCGGGGCGAGATCGGGATCGTCGGTATCGGGCAACCGGGTGCCGAGCTCACCGGAGGCGATCTTGGCCGCGGTGCCGGTGACCTGGCGCAACGGTTCCAGCAAACGGTGCGACAGCCAGATTCCGAAGATCGCGCCGATCACGGTGCCGCCGAGCGCGCAGGCCAGTGCGGTGCCCCATCCGCCATCGATCCTCGCGATCAGCACCGCCAGCAATGCCGAGACCAGGCCCGTGACGGTGAAAGCGACGATCACGCGACCGCGCAGAATCTGGCGGCGGGGCAGGCGCGGAAATCTAGCGCTGCACATCGAGGCGGTAGCCGAGCCCGCGCACGGTTACCACGATCGCCGGCTCCGACGGGTCGCGCTCGATCTTGGTCCGCAGCCGCCGGACGTGCACGTCCACGATCCGCTCGTCACCGAAGAACCCACGGTCCCAGACCCTTTCGAGCAGGACGCTGCGCGACAGCACCCGCCCGGGAGTCTCGGCCAGTTCGCACAGCAGCCGGAATTCGGTGAGGGTGAGGTGCAACTCCTCGTCGCCGCGGTGCACGGTGCCGCCGTCGGCCGAAAGTACCAGCGGCGCTTCGGGATAGGCGTCGAGCACGACCTCCTGCGGGGCCGGCGGCTCCACGGTTTGCTGGGCGCGGCGACGCAGCGCCCGCATCCGGGCGGTGATCTCCTTGATCTCGAACGGCTTGGTGACGAAATCGTCGGCGCCGGCCTCCAGGGCGGCCACCACGTCGTGAGTGTCGTCACGCGCGCTGACCACGATGATCGGCACGTCGTGATCGCGACGAATCTCACGAATACAGGTGAATCCGTCCATCTCCCCCAGCATCAGATCCACGATCATCACATCCGGTGCGCCGTTGTCACGCAGATGTTCGAGCGCATCCTCGGCCTCCTCGGCCTCGGCGACGTCGTAGCCCTCGTCCTCCATGGCCAGCCGCAGCGCACTGCGGACCCGGTCGTCGTCCTCTACGATCATCAAATTTGCACTCATCGTCACACCTCGTCCAGCTGCGCGTCATCGGAGCGTGGTTCCCCGACCCGTCCGTTCCTCAGCAGTGCGAGCGGCCGCGCAGCCTGTGGTCTCGCACCGTTCTCTCATAACCACACATCCCTCACAGACATCGGTGGCGGACCACACGACGCCGGGCACGCCGGTCGATCGGTCACTGAGCGCCCACTGGGCACACAACAGTAACTGGAGTACCCGGCGCGACGATGCGTAAACACGGGGCAACACCACCGAGGTGCAAGCACCTGAAAAAGCCCCGTAAACTACGTACCGAGACAGTAAGGCGATTGGTGCGCTGCGGGGGCTTGCCCAGGCGCACGGCTAACGCAGGAGACACCATGTCCACTCGCCGCTGCCGATTCAGTGTTGCGCTCGGGGTTATCGCCCTGGTGACGACGCTGATGGCCGCGTGCTCGTCATCCCCGGATCCCGCGTCGAATCCGACGCGGGGCACCGCGGGGCCCGCCGCGCCGGCCATTGCGATGGTCCCGGCCACGGGTAGTGCCGACGTCGATCCGCTCGGCACCATCGAGGTGAGCGCAACCGACGGCATCCTCACGGATGTGACGTTGACCAACGAAGAAGGCAAACAGGTCGACGGCACGCTCAATCCGGAGCGGACCGCGTGGAAACCGAAGGTTCCGCTCGGTTACGGGCACAACTACACCATGAGCGCCAAGGGCATCACCGTCACCGGACCCAGCGGTCCGATGACGTCGTCGTTCACCACGCTCACTCCCAGCAACCAGGTCAAGGCGTATCTGACCACCACCGGCGGGCAGCCGCTGGCCGAGGGCGGAACCTACGGTGTGGGCACGGTCATCGTCGCCCACTTCGACGAGGCGGTCGGTGACCGCGCGGCGGCCGAGAAGCGGCTCTCGGTCACGACCGAACCGCAGGTCCAGGGTTCGTGGTACTGGCTCGACGACAAGAACGCGCACTGGCGCCCGCAGCAGTACTGGCAGCCCGGCACCAAGGTCACGGTCGCGGCGAACATCTTCGGCGCGCAGCTGGGTCCCGGCCTGTTCGGCCAGGAGGACTCCAAGACCAGCTTCACCATCGGCGACTCGCACGTCTCCATCGCCGACGACAACACCCACGAAGTGCAGGTGTTCGAGAACGGCAAACTGATCCGCACCATGCCCACCTCGATGGGCCGCGGCGGCAGCGAGCAGGTCGGCGGCAAGACGATCTACTTCAACACCCCTGCGGGCATCTACACCGTGATGGGCAAGGGCAATCCGGTCATCATGGATTCCTCCAGCTACGGCCTGCCGGTCAACTCGCGCCTGGGCTACAAGGAGGCGATCGGCTGGGCCACCCAGATCAGTGGCGACGGGATCTACCTGCACCAGCTCGACTCCACGGTGTGGGCGCAGGGCAATACCGACACCTCGCACGGCTGTCTGAACCTGAACCTGGACAACGCTCGCTGGTTCTACAACTTCGCGGTTCCGGGTGATGTGGTTGAGGTCCGCAACACCAGCGGCCCGCCGCTGCCGTCGTGGAACAACGGCGACTGGATCGTGCCGTGGGATCAGTGGGTGGCCGGCAGCGCGCTGCACTCCTGATCGCACCGGCACCGATCGCCACGGCACGTCGTGTTCGCGGGCACCGAGCCTCAGCGCCGCACCGGGTAGCGCTGGTCCAGCTCGAGATTCAGGCCGAGAACGTCGACCCTGGGCTCTCCCAGGAAGCCCAGGTCCCGACCGTCGGTATGTGCCGCCACCACAGCGGCGACCTGTTCGGCCGTGATACCCCGGGCGGCCGCCACCCGCGCGCTCTGGATCTGCGCGTAGCGCGGTGAGATGTGCGGATCCAGTCCGGACGCCGACGCGGTGACCGCGTCGGAGGGCACCGGGGTATCGGCCGGCGCGTCACCGCGGACGGGGACGATCAGCCCGGCCGAATAGTCCGTTCCGGGCTGGGCACAGTCCACCCGGACCCCGCGGTAGGCGTCCTGGAACGGCGTCGCCGGGCACGCCTCGTTCACGCTGACGACCTTCGTGGGGGCGGTGACCTGCCCGTGGCTGTCGCGGGGGCCGAAGACCGCCAGCACCGCACCGACCCCGCCGGGTGTGCAGAACGGTCGCGCCCCGGAGACGCCCTCGCGCTCGCCGATCTGTTTGCTGCGCGTGCAGACCGTGGTCAGCAAACCGGTCTTCGTCTGCGACGGGTCGGCGGCCATGGTGTCGACGACGTCCTCGGGACCTTTGTTGCCGAAGCCGGTGTTGGTGGGGTCGTAGCCGTCGGGGCGGCTGCCGTCGGCCGGGGCGGAATTCGACGGGCGGGTCTGGAAGTACTGCGGCAGCGCCGTCCCGCTGCCGTCGGTGAAGGCCTGACCGATGAGGCTGCTGCCCACCAGCTTCCCGTCGCGGTGGACGAGCGAACCCTCGGCCCGGTTGTGCAGGCCCGGCAACTGCGCGACCGCGAAAACGGCCAGCGGATAGGCGATTCCGGTGATCACCGTCAGCACGAGCAGTGCCCGCACGGCGGCCAGATGCTGGCGGAACCAGGTGGTGTATCGCATCGAGAACGAAGGCATATCAGGACATCCCAGGCAGGAATCGGACGACAAGGTCGATGAGTTTGATGCCGATGAACGGGGCGACGATGCCGCCCGCCCCGTAGATGGCGAGATTGCGGCTGAGCAGTTTCGACGCACTCGAGGGGCGATAGTCGACGCCGCGCAGAGCCAGTGGGATCAGCGCCACGATGACGATCGCGTTGAAGATCACCGCGGACAGGATCGCCGACTGCGGACTGTGCAACCGCATCACGTTGAGCACGTCCAGGCCGGGGAACAACGCCACGAACAGCGCGGGAATGATCGCGAAGTACTTCGCGATGTCGTTGGCGATGGAGAAGGTCGTCAGCGCGCCCCGGGTGATCAGCAACTGTTTGCCGATCTCGACGATCTCGATCAACTTGGTCGGATCCGAATCCAGATCGACCATGTTGCCAGCTTCCTTGGCCGCCGACGTTCCGGTGTTCATCGCGACGCCGACATCGGCCTGCGCCAGCGCCGGAGCGTCGTTGGTGCCGTCGCCGGTCATGGCGACCAGGCGCCCGCCGGCCTGTTCGCTCTTGATCAGCGCCAGCTTGTCCTCGGGAGTGGCCTCGGCCAGGAAGTCGTCGACTCCGGCCTCGTCCGCGATCGCCTTGGCGGTCAGCGGGTTGTCGCCGGTGATCATCACGGTGCGAATCCCCATGCGGCGCATCTCGTCGAAGCGCTCCCGCATGCCCTGTTTCACCACATCCTTCAGATGGACCACACCCAGCAGCCGGGCTTTCCCGTCGAGCAGTTCGCCGACCACCAGCGGAGTGCCGCCGGAGGCGGAGATGCCGTCCACAGTCCGCCCGACGTCCTCCGGCACCGAACCACCATGGACCCGAACCCATTCCGTGACCGCACTCGCGGCGCCCTTGCGCAACTGATGCCCGTCCCGCAGATCCACGCCCGACATCCGGGTCTGGGCGGTGAACTCCACCCAGTTCGCGCCCGCGAGCTCACCAGGGGTGCGTTCGCGTTTGCCGTACGCGGATTTCGCGTACACCACGATCGAGCGGCCCTCGGGTGTTTCGTCGGCGAGGCTGGAAAGCTGTGCGGCGTCGGCCATCTCGTCCTCGGTGACGCCCGGCATGGCGACGAAGCTCGACGCCTGCCGGTTGCCGAGGGTGATGGTGCCGGTCTTGTCGAGCAGCAGCGTGTTCACATCGCCGGCGGCCTCGACCGCGCGACCCGACATCGCCAGCACATTGCGCTGGACGAGGCGGTCCATGCCCGCGATGCCGATCGCCGACAGCAATGCGCCGATCGTCGTGGGAATCAGGCAGACCAGCAGCGACACCATGACGATGCCGGTGATGCCGTGCGCGTTCAGCGCCGCGCTGTCGCCGACCCCCGGATTGTTCACCTTGGAGAAGATCGCCGGCGGCTGCAACGTCACGACCGCGAACACGAAGATGATCGTCAACGCGGCCAGCAGGATGTTCAGCGCGATCTCGTTGGGTGTCTTCTGCCGGCTGGCGCCCTCGACCAGCGCGATCATCTTGTCGATGAAACTGCCGCCCGGCTCCTGGGTGATCTCGACGACGATCCGGTCCGAGAGCACGGTGGTGCCGCCGGTGACCGCGGACCGGTCGCCACCGGATTCGCGGATCACCGGCGCCGATTCCCCGGTGATCGCCGATTCGTCGACCGAGGCGATGCCCTCGACGACGTCGCCGTCACCCGGGACCACCTGCCCGGCCTCGACCACCACATAGTCGCCGCGCCGCAGTTCGGGTGCGGGGACCCGTTCCTCGACCGGCGCCTCGGCGCCCGGTTGCCAGTTCACCAACCGCCGGGCGACGGTGTCGGTCTTGGCTTTTCGCAGCGTATCGGCCTGCGCCTTACCGCGGCCCTCGGCGACGGCCTCGGCCAGGTTGGCGAAGATCACCGTCAGCCACAGCCAGATCACGATCGCCCACGCGAAGAGCGTGGGATGGGCAACGGCGAGGATCGTGGACCACAGGGCGCCGATCTCCACGATCAGCATCACCGGATTGCGCCACAGCGTGCGCGGATCCAGTTTGCGCAGGGCCTCGGGCAGCGACCGCGCCAGCAGCGCCGGATCGAACATGCCCCGGGACTTCCGGCGCGAGGAAGGTTCGGCACCGCGCGCGGCGGCCACGGAATCGGTTGTCGGAGCGGTCATGTCAGTGGATTCCTTCGGCGAGCGGCCCGAGCGCCAGCATGGGCAGGAAGGTCAGGGCGACCAGGATCAGCGTCACGCCGGCGACCATGCCGACGAACTGCGGCCGGTGCGTCGGCAATGTGCCGATCGATTCGGGCGTATGCCCCTGGCCGGCCAGCGATCCGGCCAGCGCGAGCACCAGGATGATGGGAACGAATCGGCCGAACACCATCGCCAGGCCGAGGGCGGTATTCCACCAGACGGTGTTGCCGCTGAGCCCGGCGAACGCCGAGCCGTTGTTGTTGGCGGCCGAGGTGAAGGCGTAGAGCACCTCCGACAGACCGTGCGGACCGGAATTCGCCATGGCCGCGCGCTCGCCCGGCAACGCCATCGCGATCGCGGTGCCCACCAGCACGATCAGCGGACTGACCAGGAAATACGATGCGGCGAACTTGATTTCGCGCGGGGTGATCTTCTTGCCGAGATATTCCGGTGTGCGCCCGACCATCAACCCGGCGACGAATACGGTGATCACCGCCAGGATCAGCATCCCGTACAGACCCGATCCGACACCGCCGGGCGCGACCTCGCCCAGCTGCATGTTCACCATGGTCATCATGCCGCCGAGGCTGGTGTAGGAATCGTGGGCGGAGTCGACGGCACCGGTGGAGGTCAGCGTCGTGGACGTGGCGAAGGTCGCGGAATCCGCTACGCCGAACCGTGTTTCGACGCCCTCGAGCGCCGAGCCGACCGCCGTCGGCACGGTGCCGTGATGGCGCAGCTGCAGGAAGTTGGTCAGCGTCACGCTGATCAGCGCGAGCACGCCCATCACCGACGCGATCGCGAAACCCTGCTTGGTGCTGCCCACCATGCGGCCGAAGGTCCGCGGCAGCGAGAAGGCGATCAGCAGGATCAGGAAGATCTCGACCCAGTTGGTCCAGGCCGTCGGATTTTCGAACGGGTGCGCGGAGTTGACGTTGAAGAAGCCGCCACCGTTGGTGCCCAGCTCCTTGATGCTTTCCTGCGAGGCGACCGGCCCGCCCGGAATCGTCTGCGTCGCACCGGTGATCGTCTGCGCGACCTGATCGTGCAGGTGGAAGTTCTGGATCGCACCACCGGCGACCAGCACGATCGCGAACACGAACGCGATGGGCAGCAGGATCCGGAGGGTGCCGCGCACGAGGTCGACCCAGAAGTTGCCGAGGTCGCCGGTGTGGCGGCGAGCGAACCCGCGCACCAGTGCGACCGCGACCGCCATCCCGACCGCGGCCGAGACGAAGTTCTGCACGGCCAGGCCCGCCATCTGGACCAGATGTCCCTGCGTCGACTCACCGGCGTAGTTCTGCCAGTTGGTGTTGGTCACGAAGCTGATCGCGGTATTCCACGCCAGCGCCGCGGTCATCTCGGTCCCGGGCTCGTGCAGATGCAACGGCAGGTGGCCCTGAATCAGCTGCAGGAAGAACAGCGCCAGGACGCTCACCGCGGAGAAGGCCAGCACGCTGCGGGCGTAGACGCCCCAGGTCTGCTCCACTCCGGGCTGGACCCCGATGGCGCGATAGAGGAGGCGTTCGGCGCGCGAGTGTTTCGTGCCCGAATACACCCGGTACATGTAGTCGCCGAGCGGGATGTGGACCGCCGCGAGCGCGATGATCAGGGTCGCCACGAAGACGACCCCGGCAGTGGTTGTGCTCACCTAGAACCTTTCCGGGAACAGCAGCGCCGCGATCATGTAGACGGCGACGCCGAGCGCCAGGATCAGACCGACGATGTTCTCGATCACAGCCGTTCCACCCCCCGTTGGAGCAGGCCGAGCAGGGCGAAGATCGCCACGGTCACGACGGTGAACACCGCGACAGACATAAGTGCAAACCTCTCTGTTGACGGCATCCGGAGCGGATGCGCCGCCAGAGAGTCAAGCGTCTCGAACGGTCCGTTTTCGACGGCCTTGACGGCTTCTTAGCGGCGCGGACGACGGCTTTGACGAGGTGCTTACGTCCCTCCAGCGTCCGCGAACGCGCCGTCAAAGTCAGCACCGGCCCCGTCAAGAAAGCGTCAAGATCGGCGAACGATCACCCGCGCAGGTGCACAGTGTGTTGTCCGGTTCGCCCAGTCGACCGGCACATCGGCAATCATCGGGGTCGTGAGGAGAAGACAGTGCCGGATTTCGCGGTCGCGGCGATGGTGATCATCGTCTTCGTCAGCTGCGCGCTGGGTCTGCGCGTGGCCGGCGGGCGCACCACCCGGGTCGTCCGGGTTTCGCGCCGTCCACGTCGTCCGAATCGCGCGATGATGGACCTGTGAAGCGCGGACAACTACGCATCTACCTCGGGGCCGCGCCCGGCGTGGGAAAGACCTACGCGATGCTCGGCGAGGCGCATCGGCGGATAAGCCGTGGCCGCGACGTGGTCGCCGCGGTGGTGGAGACTCACGGCCGCAGCAAGACCGCGGAACTGCTCGAGGGCATCGAGCGGATACCGCCGGCGATGCGCACCTACCGCGGCACGACCCTGCCCGAGCTGGATCTCGACGCGGTGCTGCGGCGGGCGCCGGCCGTGGCCCTGGTGGACGAACTCGCGCATACGAACGTGCCGGGATCGAAGAACGAGAAGCGCTGGCAGGACGTCCACGAACTGCTCGACGCCGGTATCGACGTCATCTCCACGGTCAACGTTCAGCATCTGGACAGCCTCAACGACGTCGTCGAGCAGATCACCGGCGTGGTGCAACGCGAAACCGTCCCGGATTGGGTGGTACGCGGCGCCGACCAGGTCGAACTGGTCGACATCACCCCGGAGGCATTGCGGCGCAGGCTTTCCCACGGCAACGTCTACACCGCCGACAAGGTCGACGCGGCGCTGCGCAACTACTTCCGGCCCGGCAACCTCACCGCGCTGCGCGAACTGGCCCTGTTGTGGCTGGCCGATCAGGTCGACGCGGCGCTGGCCAAATACCGCGCCGACCACAAGATCACCGCGACCTGGGAGGCGCGCGAACGCGTGGTCGTCGCGGTGACCGGCGGGCCGGAATCGGAGACGATCGTGCGGCGCGCGAGCCGCATCGCCACCAAATCCAGTGCCGAGCTGATCGTCGTGCACGTGGTGCGCGGCGACGGGCTGGCCGGGGTGTCGGCGCAACGGCTGCACCGGTTGCGTGAACTCGCCGCCGGACTCGGTTCCAGCCTGCACACGGTGACCGGCGAGAACGTACCGAGCGCCCTGCTGGATTTCGCCCGGCAGGTCAACGCCACCCAGCTGGTGGTGGGCACCTCCCGGCGCTCGCGGTGGGCGCGGATTCTCGATCAGGGCATCGGCGCGACCGTGGTGCAGCGCTCGGGAACCATCGACGTCCACATGGTCACCCACGAGGAGGCGCAGCGGGGACTGCGCTGGTCTGCCCTGCTGCGGCGGCAGCGACCGACCGCGTCGTGGCTGGCCGCGCTGGTCGTGCCCACCCTGATCACCCTGGTCTGCTATCTGTGGCTGGATTCGCGACTGGATCTGGCCGGTGAGAGCGCGATGTACTTCATCGGCGTGATCGCGGTCGCGTTGCTGGGCGGTGTCGCGCCGGCCGCGCTGTCGGCGGTGCTGGGCGGGTTGCTGCTGAATTGGTTCTTCACCACCCCACGCCACAGCCTCACCATCGCCGAGCCCAACAATTTCCTCACCATCGTCGTGATGGCGGGGGTCGCCGTGGCGGTCGCGGCGCTGGTCGACATCTCGGCGAATCGCACCCGCGAGGCACGCACGGCCTCGCGCGAAGCCGAGTTGCTGACCCTGTTCGCCGGCGCGATCCTGCACGGCGCCGACCTGCCCGATCTGCTCGAACGCGCCCGCGAGATCTACCGTCAGCGGGCGGTGAGTTTCGTCAGCGATGCCGAGGTGATCGCCTGCGTCGGTCACGATCCGGCGCGCACCCCCGGCGCCGCCGATACCGCGATCGGAGCCGGCGACGAGGAGCACTGGCTGCTGCTCAGCGGGCGCGCGCTGACGCCCGGGGACCGCCGGGTGCTCGCCGCGGTGGCCGGGCAGGCGGCCGGGCTGGTGCGCCAGCGCGAACTCGCCGACCAGGCCCAGGCGGCCGCCGGTGTGATGGCGGCCGACCGGCTGCGCCGCGCGCTGCTGTCGGCGGTCAGCCACGACCTGCGCACGCCGCTGGCCGCGGCGAAGGCGGCGGTATCGAGTCTGCGCAGCGAGGACGTGCAGTTCTCTCCCGCCGATACCGCCGAATTGCTGGAAACCATCGAGGAATCCACCGATCAGCTCACCGCGCTCGTCGGCAATCTGCTCGACTCCTCGCGGCTCGCGGCCGGCGCCGTGGAACCCAACCTCAAACAGGTCTACCTGGAGGAGGTGGTCAACCGCGCGGTCGTCGGCGTCGGGATGGGGACCCGCGGTGTGCGGCAGGCGGCGATGGACCGGGTGAAGGTCGAGGTCGGCGAGGTATCGGTCTATGCCGACAGCGGCCTGCTGGAACGGGTGCTGGCCAATCTGATCGACAACGCTCTGCGCTACTCGGCGCCGGCCGGAACGGCGGTCCCCGACACACCGGTGCGGGTTGGCGCCGAACGCGACGGCGGCCGGGTATCCATCACAGTGGTCGACTACGGTCCGGGCGTTCCTACCGGACTCGAGGACCAGATGTTCGAGCCGTTCCAGCGATTGGGCGACCGCGACAATTCGACCGGTGTGGGCCTGGGCCTGTCGGTGGTCCGCGGATTCGTCGAGGCGATGGGTGGGACCGTACACGCCGAACCGACGCCGGGAGGTGGGCTGACCATGGTGATCGAGTTGCCGGCAGAAGAGACACAGGAGGCGTCGTGAGCGACCATGCGCAACCCGCTCGCGACGCCGACCGGGTGCGGGTGTCCCGCAAGACACAGGAGGCGTCGTGAGCAACACTGCGCAGCCCGCTCGCGACGCCGACCGGGTGCGGGTGTCCCGCAAGACACAGGAGGCGTCGTGACATCGGCCGAACGACCGCCGGCCGCGACCCGCGTGCTGGTCGTCGACGACGAACCGCAGATCCTGCGCGCGCTGCGGATCAATCTGTCGGTGCGCGGCTACGAGGTGATCACCGCCGCCACCGGCGCGGCGGCGCTGCGGGCGGCCGCGGAGAAACACCCCGACGTGGTCGTGCTGGATCTCGGCCTGCCCGATATCGACGGGGTCGAGGTACTGGCCGGAATTCGCGGCTGGAGTTCGATGCCGGTGATCGTGCTGTCCGCCCGCACCGATTCCTCGGACAAGGTGCAGGCCCTCGACACCGGCGCCGACGACTACGTCACCAAACCGTTCGGCATGGACGAACTGCTGGCCCGCCTGCGGGCGGCGGTGCGGCGTTCCGCCTCGACGGCCGAGGAGTCGGCGCCCATCGTGGAAACGTCCTCGTTCACCGTCGATCTCGCGGCGAAGAAGGTCATCCGCGGCGGCCGCGACGTCCACCTCACGCCCACCGAATGGGGTGTGCTGGAAATGCTGGTGCGCAATCAGGGCAAGCTGGTGGGCCGCCGGGAACTGCTGCGCGAGGTGTGGGGCCCGACGTATGCGACCGAAACCCACTATCTCCGGGTGTATCTGGCGCAGCTGCGGCGCAAGCTCGAAGACGACCCTTCCCAGCCGAAACATCTGCTCACCGAGGCCGGTATGGGGTACCGATTCCAAGCCTGACCCGAGCCCGGCCACGCCCGGCAGAACCGGTGATATCGGACACAACGGCCTCCCCACGCCGTGGTGAGAACCGGCGTGCGGTGCGGATACGCCGGGCACGATGGCAGGATCGACGGTATGTCCGAACAGACCGCCAACTCCGCCGCACCCACCGCCGCCGCTGCGCAGCCCGCGACCGTCGCGGCCGCCCCGCAGACCAAGGCGCCGAAGCCGGTGACCGAATTGTGGGTGGAGCGGACCGGCACCCGCCGCTACACCGGGCGCAGCTCGCGCGGAGCCGAGGTACTCATCGGCTCCGACGGCGTCGAGGGCGTCTTCACCCCGGGCGAGCTGCTGAAGATCGCGCTGGCCGCCTGCACCGGGATGAGTTCGGACTTCCCGCTGTCCAACCGGCTGGGCGAGAACTACGACACCACGATCCGCGTCTCCGGCGACGCCGACCGCGAGAACGAGGTGTATCCGGAACTGAACGAGATCGTCGAACTGGACCTGTCCGAACTCGACGAGGCCGGGCGCCAGCGCCTGCTGGTCACCGTGCAGCGCGCCATCGACAAGGTGTGCACGGTGGGACGGACGCTGAAGGCGGGCACCACGGTGAATCTGACGTTCCAGATCGACAAGATCGACTCGTGAGCCCCGACCCCGTCCGGCTCAGCGCCTGGGTGCACGGCCTGGTGCAGGGCGTCGGGTTCCGCTGGTGGACGCGAGCGCGGGCGCTGGAGCTCGGTTTGGTGGGCCACGCCCGCAACACCCGGGACGGGCGCGTGCACGTGGTCGCCGAGGGCCCGCGACCGGCGTGCGAGCGTTTGCTGGCATTGTTGCGGTCGGGTGACACGCCTGGTCGAGTCGACCTGGTTGTGGAAAACTGGGGCGCCGCCCTCGGCGGAATCACAGGCTTCGAGGAACGGTAGCGGCGGGGATACAGGAGTCGATCGTTGGCAACACATGAGCCGGGCGGCGGACCCGGGGATCGGGATTCGCACGACCCCCGCGACACCCCGTCCGCGGGGGAAGACAACACCGATGGTGGCACGGAATCCGGCGAGTCGAAGGGAATCGGCGCCTCGGATCCGACGGTGCGTTTCGGCGCGCAGCCCGACGGCGAGCGCGAAACCGGCGCATCCGAGGCGGAACCGACGAGACGCCTGGGCGAACCGGACCCCACCCTCCCGAATCCGCGGACCGCGCCGACTCTCCCCGGCACGCCCATCCTGCCCGGCTTCCCCGACCCGGCCTCGACGATTCCCGGCCTGGCCACCCCCGGTGCGCCGAACCCGCTGTCGGACAACGCTTTCGGCACCGACGCCGGTGGGCCGGCCGATCCCGAGGGTGAGAATCCCGGCGCCGCGGGCGAATCCGACAGACCCCGGCGCATGCGCGGGAGTATGCAGCGGCAGGAGGCCGGCGTCACCCAGCCCCGCCCGCCGACGGTGGCCGAGGCGCGGGCGCGCGACAAGGCCCGCAAACGCGCCGAAGAGGCGGAGCGGGCCGCGGCGGAGGCCGCGGAAACCAAGCGGCGCAAGCGCAAACGGCTGCTCATCGGCGGCGTGGCGGTGGCCGGCATCGCCGCGGTGGTCGGCACCGGATATCTCGCCTACCAGGCCGCACACCGCCCCGCGAACGTGACCGCCTACTGCATCACCGACGACAACGGGCAACAGCAGGTCGTACCCGACGACGACTGTGTGCGCGCCCAGTCCTACGCGAGTACCGGCGGCTATTACGGCGGCGGCGGCCTCGGACCCGGCATCTTCCTCTACAACGGCCACCAGTACCGCTACTACTACGGCGGCAACAACACCGTCGGGCGCGCGCCCGTCGGCGGCAGCACGGTCGCGCCGAAGAAGGCCACCGTCAGCACCAAGAGCGGGACCGTCGTACGAGGCGGTCTCGGCAGTAAATCCGGTTCCACCAGTGGAGGCTCCTAGATGCGTCGGATGCGCAACCGGCAACGTACCGGCTGGCAGAAGATCATCGCCGATCAAGGGCTGGTATTCGGCTCGCCCGGCCGCGACGCGAACGGACAATCGCGCCCGTACTGGGACGAATCGGTGCACTACGAATTCGATCTCGACGAGATCCTCGCGCTCGAGGCCCAGGTCGAGGTGCTGCACTCGATGTGCCTGCACGCGGTCGAGCAGATCGTGCTCACCGAGCGCTTCGCCGATTTCGGCCTGCCCGAATGGAGTTGGGAGCCGATCAAGAAGTCGTGGCAGCGCAGCGACCCGTACGTCTACGGGCGTTTCGATCTGCGTTACGACGGCCGCGGTCCGGCGAAACTGCTGGAGTACAACGCCGATACGCCGACCTCGCTGCTGGAAGCGGCCATCGTGCAGTGGCACTGGCTCACCGACGTCTACCCCGACGACGACCAGTGGAATTCGCTGCACGAGCGTCTGGTCGAGCGTTGGGGCGAGCTGCTCGATCAGCTGCCCACCAATCAGCTGCATTTCACCTGGTCCTCGGCCGACGCCTCCGGCGAGGACAACGTGACCACCGCGTATATGCAGGAGACCGCCGCCGAGGCCGGTTTCTACACCATCGCGCTGCCGATCGAGGAGATCGGATTCGATACCGAGCTGGAGCGTTTCGTCGATCTGGCCGAGGCGCCGATCGGTTCGATCTTCAAGCTGTATCCGTGGGAGTGGGCGCTCGACGACGATTTCGGCAAGCGCGTGGTGGACTCCATCCCCGAGACCGCCTGGGTCGAACCCCTCTGGAAGACACTGCTGTCCAATAAGGCGCTGCTGGCGGTGCTGTGGGAGATGTATCCCGGGCATCCGAATCTGCTGCCGGCCTATCTCGACGATCCGCACGAGCTCACCGAGTACATCCGCAAACCGAAGCTGGGCCGCGAGGGCGCCAATATGACCATCGTCGGCGCCGGGATGGAGACCTCGACCGGCGGCGTGTACGGCGAGGAGGGGTTCGTCTACCAACTTCTCGATCCGCTACCGGATTTCGACGGCTTGCGGCCGGTCCTGGGCGCCTGGATCGTCGGCGACACCTCGGCCGGTCTCGGCATCCGCGAATCCCCCGGCCTGATCACCGACGACGGCGCCACCTTCGTTCCGCATCGCATTCCGACCAAGTAGCATTCAGCGACTCGATCAACATCACCGGAGGAATCTGTGTCGTCCACCCTCGCGCTCGAATCAGGGTATTGGAGCTCCGTCGGGCACGGCGTCGGCGCGATCGCGCTGTACGCGGTGCTGGGTCTGGCCCTGATGCTGATCGGATTCCAGGCCATCGACAGTTCCACACCCGGACCGCTGCGCAAGATGGTCGCCGCCGGTAATCCGAACGCGGTCGTCATCGCCTCCGCGGGCATGGTGAGTATGGCGTTGATCGTGGTGCTGGCGATCTACTCCTCCGGCGGCCGGCTGGTCGAGGGCCTGATCGCCACCGGCATCTACGGGCTGGTGGGCATCATCGCGCAGGTGGTCTCCATCCGGCTGCTCGAATGGCTGGTCGGCCTGCACATCGGCGATCTGCTGAAATCGTCCAGCTACCAGATTCAGTCGCTGCTGGTGGGCGCCGCGCATCTGGCGATCGGCATGGTCGTCGCGTTCGCGATCCTCTGAGCGGGCCCGGTTCGCCGCGAGGAGTCACCGCGCGGTGAACTCCAGGAGTTCATCCAGTGGCAGGCTGTTGATGATGCGATCGGCCGGGACCTCGTTCGCCGCGGCACGTTCACAGCCGTAGCCCTGCCAATCCAGCTGGCCGGGGGCGTGCGCATCGGTATCGATGCTGAAATAGCAGCCCATCTCCACGGCAAGGCGCAGCAGCCGGCTCGGCGGATCGAGCCGTTCGGGACGACTGTTGATTTCCACGGCCGTCCCGTAACGGCGGCAGGCCTCGAAGACGAGTTCGGCGTCGAACGACGATTCCGGCCGGATGCCGCGATTACCGGCGACCAACCGCCCGGTGCAGTGGCCGAGTATGTCGACGTTCGGATTCGCCACCGCGTACACCATGCGCTTGGTCATGGTCGCCGAGTCGGCGCGCAGGTTCGAATGCACGCTGGCCACAACGACGTCCAGGCGAGCGAGCAGTTCGGCCTCCTGGTCGAGGGTGCCGTCGTCGAGGATGTCGACCTCGATACCGGTGAGGATGCGAAACGGCGCGAGCCGCTCGTTGAGTTCGGCGACCACGTCCAGCTGGCGGCGCAACCGCTCCGCGGAGAGTCCGTTGGCGACTTTCAACCGCGGCGAATGATCTGTCAGCGCACAGTATTCGTGGCCCAGCGCCTGCGCGGTGCGCATCATCTCCTCGATCGGGCTGCCGCCGTCGGACCAGTCGGAGTGGGTGTGCAGATCACCCCGCAGCAACGCGCGGACCTCGCCACCGGCGGGTGCGATCAGCTTTGCGGCGGAACGCAATTCGGCCAGTCGCTGCGGTACGGCGCCCGTGCAGGCCTGTTCGATCACCGCCGCGGTCTTCGGGCCGATGCCCGAAAGTTCCTGCCAGGCACCGGATTCGCGGTAACGCTCGAAATCGGCGTCCGAAAGCTCGGCCACCACATCGGCCGCCCGCCGGTAGGCCTTGACCCGATGGGTCTGCGCGCGATCGCGTTCCATCCAGAACGCGATCTCGCGCAGCGCGGCCACCGGATCCGGAACCTGGCCGCCCACTAGGGCAACCGGCTGTATTTGATGAACGACACTCCGTCCTCGAACACCCGGCCGGTGAGCACCCGGAACAACGCCGGCTCGGGCAGCCGCGGTCCCGCACCGAAGAGCGGCCGGCCGTGTCCCAGCACGATCGGATACAACTTGAGGAAGATCTGGTCGATCTCCGGCAGCAGCGCCTGTGCCAGTTCACCGCCGCCGCACAACCAGATACCCGAGCCCTTCTCCTGCTTGAGCCCCCGTACGCGCCCCAGCGGGTCGGAGGAGATCAGCTCGACGTCCGGATCCGGATCGCCGGGCAGGGTGGTCGACACGACGAACTGCCGCAGATGGGAATACGGGCTCGAGGTGCCGGTCCGCACCCCGAAATCGTGGGTCTTGCGTCCCATGATCACGGTGTCGAAACTTTCGCCCGGACTGTCGATCCCGAGCGATTCCCGGATCTTGGTCGGTAACGTCTCCGGATACTGCGCGGTGATGGCGGGGCCGTGGTCACCGCCGACCGGGAAGAAGTCGACCGATCCGTCCGAGGTGGCGATATACCCGTCGATGGTCGAGGCCACGAAGTAGGTCAGCTTGCGCATCCGCTCTCCCTTCGTACGAAGTGGCTTTATCGGACACACCGCAAATTTAGCGCGTGCTCGCCGCTATCGCCGGGGCTTCGGCTGGCAGCGCGGACAGGAGTACGACGAGCGGTTCATGAACTTCTCGCGGCGGATCGGCGCGCCGCAGCGACGGCACGGTTCGTCCTCGCGGCCGTAGGCGGCCAGTGACCGCTCGAAGTATCCGGAATTGCCGTTGACGTTGACATACAGCGCGTCGAAGGAGGTGCCGCCGGCGTCGAGGGCCGCACCCATCACCGCCTGTACCTCGCTCAGCAGCCGCCGCAGCGCGGGCCGGGTGAGCGCCGCGGCGGGACGTTCGCCGTGGATGCGCGCTCGCCACAACGCCTCGTCGGCGTAGATGTTGCCGATGCCCGAGACCACCGTCTGATCCAGCAGCACCCGCTTGATCTCGGAGGATTTGGTCCGCATCCGCGCGACCACGGCCTCGGCGTCGAAACGGGGGTCGAGCGGATCGCGCGCGATGTGGGCGACCGATTCCGGCAGTTCCTCACCGTCGAGAGCGATGAGCCTGTTCAGCGCCCAGCCACCGAAGGTGCGCTGATCGATGAAGCGCAGCTGGGTGCCGTTGTCGAGTCCGGCGACGATATGCGCATGCTTCTCCAGCGGCGCCTGCGTGGACTGCACGAGCATCTGGCCGCTCATCCCCAGGTGGACGACGAGTGCGGCATCGGGATCGTCGAAGGTCAGCCAGAGGAATTTGCCGCGGCGGCGGGCGGATTCGATCCGCAGGCCCGCCATCCGGCCGGCGAGATCGTCACCGCCGAGTTCGTGGCGGCGCACCGACCGCGGATGTTTGACCAGGACCGATTCCACGACGTGGCCGACGACGTGCTCCTCGAGTCCGCGCCGGACCACCTCGACCTCGGGCAGTTCGGGCATCAGTCACCGGCTTCGGCGGAACCGTCCGCGGTGAGCGCCTGCCACGCGGCGCCCGCGGCCTTCTGCTCGGCTTCCTTCTTCGACCGGCCGACGCCCTGCCCGTAGGCCTGGCCGCCGATCACCGCGGTGGCGGTGAATTCCTTGTCGTGGTCGGGACCGGTCGAGGTGATCTCGTAGCTGGGCACGCCGATGCCGCGTTCCGCGGTGAGCTCCTGCAGACTGGTCTTCCAGTCCAGGCCGGCGCCCATCCGGGGACCGCGTTCGAGCAGTTCGGCGAACAGCCGCAGCACGACGCCGCGCGCGACCTCGATGCCGTGTTGCAGATGGACCGCACCCAGCAGCGACTCCATCCCATCGGCGAGAATGCTCGCCTTGTCCCGGCCGCCGGTGAGTTCCTCGCCCTTACCGAGCAGCAGATGACGGCCGAGGCCGCCCTCACCCAGGCCGCGCGCGACCTCGGCCAGGGCATGCATGTTCACCACACTGGCGCGCAGTTTGGCGAGCTCGCCCTCGGATTTCTCCGGATGCTCGAGGTACAGGCGCTCGGTGATGCTCAGACCGAGAACCGAATCGCCCAGGAACTCCAGGCGTTCGTTGGTCGGCAGCCCACCGTTCTCGTAGGCGTAGGAACGGTGGGTGAGCGCCAGCCGGAGCAGATCCGGGCGCACCTCCACGCCGAGCGCTTCCAGAAGGCTGGCGTGGTCAGCGGCATCGCCCGCTGCGGGTGCGTCCGCTTCGTCCTTACCGGCGGTCACTTCGCGGCTACCCGATCGGCAGATCAGATGGCCGAGGTGACCTGGCGGCCCTTGTAGGTACCGCAGTTCGGGCACGCGATGTGCGGGAGGGTCTTCTGACCGCACGCCCGGTTCGGGCAGGTGATCAGGGTCGGCGCGGTGGCCTTCCACTGGCTGCGCCGCGAGTGGGTGTTGGCACGAGACATCCGGCGCTTCGGAACGGCCACGACTACTTCTCCTCTGTCGTCGAACTTGCCGAACCATGGCGGTCGGCAAGCGATCGGTCTACGTCTGATAGGGCGTCGGAGACGCCGGAGCTGGGGGTTTCGCTCGCGAATTTCGCAAGCCCCGCCCAGCGAGGGTCCAGTATCTCATGCGTGTGATCCGGACCCGCAATCGCCATCCGGACACCGCATTCCGGGCACAGCCCGGCGCAATCGGGTTCGCATAGCGGTTGCAGCGGCAATTCCAGACCGACGGCGTCGGTGACCACCGGCTCGATGTCGATCATGTCGTCGACGAGCCGGTAGATCTCGTCTTCCTCGGTGGTCTGCTCGGTCGCGCTGTCCGGGTAGGCGAACAATTCGGTGATCTCGAGTTCCAGATCGTCGGTGAACGACTCCAGGCAGCGCGAGCACTCCCCCTCGATCGGCGCCGACACCGAACCGGTGACCAGCACGCCCTCCGAGACCGCCTGCAGGGTCAGATCGAGGTCGATCTCGGCACCGGCCGGGATCGCGATCAGGTCCAAGCCGATCTTCCCGGGGGCGGTGACGACCCGATGCACCTGCCGGATCGAGCCCGGGGCGCGCCCCAGACTGCGGGTGTCCAGCACGAAATCCGCGTCGGTCTGACGACGACGCGCACTGGGACCGGACTGGGCGGACATCGGACACTCACTCACGTTTCGAGGGGGTTTGGGCAACCACTCCACAGTACGCGAACTGCGCCGATCCCCCCAAATCCCGGAACGAGCGCGGGCAGATCAGCGCCGGAAGTCGGCGGCGTAGTCCGGAATGCCGGTCCCCGAACGCAATTGCTGGCGACCACGGCCCACCGTCCGCAGCGTCGAGTGCAGCGTCTCCTCGAAATCGGCGAGCTGGGAATCGACGTAGTGGTCGCATTCCTCGCGCAGCCGGTCGGCCTCGGTCTGCGCGGCGTCGATCAGGCGCGCGGATTCGGCGTGCGCGGCCCGCACCACCTCGGTCTGCGAGACCAGGCGCTCCTGTTCGGCCTGCCCCTCGGCCACCGATCGGTCGTAGGAGGCCTGGCCCGCCGCGATCATCCGCTCCGATTCGGTGCGGGCGCGGCCGGTGAGCGCCTCGTACTCGGCCTTACCGTCGGTCACGATGCGGTCGGCCTCGGCCTGTGCGGTCGCGACCAGGTGATCGGCGTGCGCGCGGGCCTCGGCGACCATCCGGTCGGCGTGGGCCTTGGCGTCGGCCAGCAGCCGGTCGGCCTCCTCGCGGGCGCCGGCGACGGTCTGTTCGGCCTGGTCGTTCGCGCCGGTCACCGTCGCGTCGGCGGTATTGCGGGCATCGGAGACGATCTTGTCGCGGTGGTCGAGCACGTCCTGGGCGTCGTCGAGTTCGCCGGGCAGCGCCTCACGCACGTCGTCGAGCAGTTCCAGCACATCACCGCGAGGCACGATGCAATTGCGAGTCGGCGGGATACCCCGCGCCTCTTCGACGATCGCGACCAGTTCGTCGAGTGCCTCGAATACGCGATACATCCTGCTGACCCCACTCTCGTGCCGAACTACTGCTCTCGGCCCAGTGTGCCCGCATCCCGCGTGTCTGCCCAGATCACCTTCGGTGTGTCGGATGGTGTTTCCTATCCCACACAAATCAAGTGGAGGAAATCTCTCCGCTTGGTGCTATCTTTTCTACCGAGCGGTAGACCAGCCGGAACCCGTCACCCTCGGGCGCCCGGCACTGTGCGATCGGAACGACCATGGTTGTCCTTTATCCGGCACCCCCGGGTATGTGGGTGAACCCACAGCCCGATCCGGGCGTATCCATCGTGCGCAGCGAACTGCCGGCCGAGACGCCGGAACCGCAGCGATCCCCGCTCGTTGTCCGCCGCCTCGCCTCGCGCTTCGCCGACTACCTGCGCGGGGACCACTGGCTGTCGCAACTCGTCCGGTTCGCGCTGGTCGGCGGTTTCAGCAATATCGGCTACTTCCTACTCTTCTTGGCCTGCTACAGCGGCGGGCCGCAGCTGGCCAACCTGACCGGATCCATCGTCAGCACGGCACTCGCCAACGAACTGCACCGCCGCCTCACCTTCCATGCCGCCGACCGGGTCGGCTGGCTCGCAGCCCAACTCGAGGGCGGTGGACTGGCGCTGGCCGGACTCGCCATCACCTCGGGGGCGCTGGCGGTGCTCGACATCGCGGCGCCCGGACTCGACGACGTCGCCGAGGCGATCGCCGTCATCGGCATCACCGCCGGAGTCGGTGCGCTGCGCTTCCTCACACTGCGACTCTGGGTGTTCTGAGTGTTCTGATCGCGGTGTTCCGATCGCGCCGCGGCTCCGGGTGTTCTGATCGCCGAGCACTCCTGCACGGGGTGCGGCTGCAACCTGGTCATCTGCGCAAGGAACCGAGTCTGCTTACCCCACGTCCTAACTCAGCAAACGTCGTTGCGAGTTCTCATCGTGGGAGGTTCGGCAATGCACCACCGTTCGGAGAACCACTGTCCGGGAAGCCCCACCATCTGGCGGGCGGGTCTGCGCTCGGCCACTTCCCCCCGCCCGCGGGTACCGGTCCCCTGTCCTCTTCTCCCCCACCCGCGCCGCACCCGGCCGTACCAGGACCCGCAATGACGCACCGAAACACGCGTGCCGAAACCTTGTGCTGCGCAAGCCGGTCAACGGTGCAGGGCGGGGTCGCCGGGTTGCACCGGCGCCGGGACGCGGTCTCGGCAGGGGTCGGCGACGACGAGATCCGGCGGCGGTGTGCGATCGGGAGCTGGCGGCGGGTGCGGCGCGGGGCGTACGCCGAGGCCTCGCTACTCGCGGAATTGGACGGCGTGGCGCGGCACCGGCTAGCGGTGGCGGCACTGCTGCCGGAGATGGCGGCCGATGCCGTGGTGAGCCACCAATCGGCGGCGGTCATGCTGGGTGCGCCGATGTCGCCGGCACTGCTGGACCGTGTGCACGTGACACGCAATCGACGCCACGGCGGGCGCATCAAACCGAATCTGAAGGTGCATTGCGCACCCGTCACCGTGGTGGCCGAACGGCACGGGCTGCTGGTCACCAGTCCCGCTCGCACGGTCATCGATCTGGCTCGCACCCTTCCGTTCGAATCGGCGGTCGTCGTCGGCGAAGCCCTCGCTCGCGAATTCGGCATCACCGCACCGGCATTGGCACGCGAACTGGCCTGCGCCCGGGGTCGGCGCGGCGTCGACGGCGCCCGGCACGTGATCGGTTTCCTCGATCCGCGCAGCGCCGGAGTCGACCACTCCCGGATCCGGGTGTTGCTGCGGCTGCTCGGTTTCCCGCCGGCGTCCGCGGGTGGGGTGATCCATGCCGAGGACGGGAGAGTGCTGGGGACGGCCGACCTGTATCTCGGCCGAACCGGGGTGGTGCTCGAGGTCGACGGAAACCGGCCGAGCAGAGCGCGGGCCCATGGCGGCCCGTCGCGCCGCCCGCCGGATGCGGTGTTGCGGCGCTACGGATTTCAGCCGGTCCGCACCACCTGGCGCGGTTTGAGTACGGGAGGCACCGCGGAACGCGTGCACGCCGCGCTGAGCCGGGCCCGCGAGCAGCGCCCCCGCGGTTACATCCGCCCCGCGCCCCTCCCGGCGCCGACGCCACTGCGGCTGCGTGCGCTGTGACGACCACGATCGGCTCGGCCCGCCCCGACCTGTTAGCGTCGCTGCATGGCTGGAGCACTGTGCCCCGGGTCCTTCGATCCGGTGACCAACGGGCATATCGACGTCATCTCGCGCGCGGCCGCGCAGTTCGACGAGGTCGTCGTGACCGTGATGATCAACAAGAGCAAGCAGGGCATGTTCAGCGTCGACGAGCGGATCGAGATGTTGCGCGAGGCGACCGCCGATCTGCCCAACGTACGGATCGAATCCTGGTACGGGCTGCTGGTCGATTTCGCTCGCGAACAGGGCATCACCGCCATGGTCAAGGGGCTGCGCGATGCCACCGATCTCGGGTACGAGATGCAGATGGCCCAGATGAACAAGCACCTCTCGGGCGTCGACACCTACTTCCTGGCCACCAACCCGGCGCTGAGCTTCCTGTCCAGCTCCCTGGTCAAGGAGGTGGCGACCTTCGGCGGCGACGTCACCGGCATGTTGCCGCCGGCCGTGCACAAACGCCTGCTCGCGCGCATCGCCGAACGCCGCGGCTGAGTCGGTCGCCGCGGCGGCGGGAGCCTCCGCGGCGGCAGGCCTTGCCGGCGGAACGACCGTCGACCGAGCCCGGGGGCCGGGGATTATCCGTGGTATTCCGCCAGATCGACGCGAGTTTCGCCGTATCGGCGCGACTTCAACGCCGAATAACCTGCGGGCCATGCCGTTTCCGGTGATCGCGCCGACCGCTCGACGACGATCAGCGCGTCCCCGTGCAACCAGCCGTTGGCCGACAACGCCCGCAGGTCGGCCTCGACAGCGGCGTCGGCGACCGCGTAGGGCGGGTCGGACAGCACCAGGTCGTACGGTTCGGCGGGTGCCGTCGCGAGGACGGAAGCGACTGTGCCCGGGCGCAATTCGGCGCCCGGGACCTCGAGATCCGCGATATTTCCGCGAATCACCGCGGCCGCCTTGCGATCGGATTCGATCAGCAGCGCATGGGACGCACCGCGCGACAGCGCCTCCAGACCGAGGGCCCCGGACCCGGCATAGAGGTCGAGTACCCGGATGCCGTCGAAATCCATGCGCGCGGAAAGCGCGTTGAACAGCGCTTCCCGCACCCGGTCCGAGGTCGGCCTGGTCCCCGCGGGCGGAACCCGCAGCCGCCGACCACCGGCCGTGCCCGCGACGATCCGGGTCACCGCGGTTCCTCCGCCACGGCAAGCCGAGGGCGCGGGGCCGTGCGGGCAGGTCGGCCCCGCCCGCACGACGACGTCGACCGATCCACCGGCATACGGCATGCGCGAGCCGGTCCGTGACCGATCACGGCCGGCCCTCGCCCCGCGCACGAATGTGGCTGACCGGCATCGTCATTCGGCCGATGTCTCGTTCATGCGCAGTTCCACCAGCAGGTCGCCACCTTCCACCTGCTGCACCGTGCCGATCGCCACCCGGGCGACGACTCCCGCGCGGGGTGCGGTGATGGCGGCCTCCATCTTCATGGCCTCGATGGTGCCGACCGTGTCACCGGCGGCGACCGTGTCGCCCTCGCCGACGGTCAGGGTGACGACACCGGCGAAGGGTGCGGCGATATGGCCGGCGTTGTTCTTGTCGGCCTTCTCCGCCACCGGAACCTCGCTGGCGATCGAGCGGTCGCGCACCTGTACCGGACGCAGCTGTCCGTTGAGAATGCACATCACCGTGCGCATGCCGCGCTCGTCCGGCTCCGAGATCGCCTCCAGGCCGATGAGCAGGGTGACGCCCTTCTCCAGTTCGACGCGGTGTTCCTCACCGTGGCGCAGACCGTAGAAGAACTGGTTCGCCGACAATCCGGTGGTGTCGCCGTACTTCTCCCGATGCGCCAGGAATTCCGCGGTCGGAGCGGGAAACAGCAACCGGTTCAACGTCTCTCGCCGCTGCTGTGACGAACCGTCCAGTGCCGCGGCGTCTTCCGCGGTCAGCGGCACTTCCGGCTTCGCCGGGCCGCGACCTTCGAGGGCGCGGCTGCGGAAGGGTTCGGGCCAGCCGCCCGCCGGGGTGCCGAGTTCACCACGCAGGAAACCGATGACAGAGTCCGGGATGTCGTAGCGCGCGGGGTCGGTGGCGAAATCGTCCACGTCCACGCCCGATCCGACCAGCGACAGGGCCAGATCGCCGACCACCTTGGAGGACGGGGTGACCTTCACCAGCCGGCCCAGCAGCCGGTCGGCGGCCGCGTATTTCGCCTCGACCTCTTCGAACCGGTCGCCCAGCCCGAGCGCGATGGCCTGTTGCCGCAGATTCGACAGCTGCCCTCCCGGGATCTCGTGGTGGTACACCCGGCCCGTCGGTCCCGGCAACCCTGATTCGAAGGGCGCGTACACCTTTCGCAGCGCCTCCCAGTACGGCTCGAGGTCGCAGACGGCATCGAGGTTCAGCCCCGTGTCGTAGGGCGAATGCGCGGCCGCGGCGACGATCGCCGAGAGCGCGGGCTGGCTCGTGGTGCCTGCCATCGGCGCACTCGCCCCGTCCACGGCGTCCGCGCCGGCCTGCCAAGCGGCCAGGTAGGTGGCGAGCTGCCCGCCCGGAGTGTCGTGGGTGTGCACGTGCACCGGCAGATCGAAGTTGCTGCGCAGCGCGGTCACCAGCGTGTGCGCGGCCGGCGCCCGCAGCAGCCCGGCCATGTCCTTGATGCCGATCACGTGCGCGCCGGCCTCGACGATCTGCTCGGCGAGCTTCAGGTAATAGTCGAGGGTGTAGAGGTTCTCGTCCGGATTCGACAGATCACCGGTATAGGACATCGCGACCTCGGCCAGCGCGGTGCCGGTCTCGCGTACCGCGTCGATCGCCGGCCGCATCTGATCCACATTGTTCAGTGCGTCGAAGATCCGGAAGATATCAATACCGGTACCGGTCGCTTCTCGCACGAACGCCCGCGTCACCTGCTCCGGATACGGCGTGTACCCGACGGTGTTGCGCCCGCGCAGCAACATCTGCAGGCAGATGTTCGGAATCGCCTCCCGCAGCGCGGCCAGCCGCTCCCACGGGTCCTCGTACAGGAAGCGCAACGCCACATCGTAGGTCGCGCCACCCCAGCATTCGACCGAGAGCAGTTCCGGGGTCATCCGCGCGACGTGCCCGGCGACGGTCAGCAGGCCGCGCGTGCGCACCCGCGTCGCGAGCAGCGACTGATGGGCGTCGCGGAACGTGGTGTCGGTGACGCCGACCGCGTCGCGCTCCCGCAACCACCGCGCGAAACCCTCGGGTCCCAGTTCGAGCAGACGCTGGCGGGTGCCGTCCGGCGGCGGCGCACTCAGATCGATCGCCGGCAGCTTGTCGTGCGGATATACCGCCGTCGGCCGCTCACCGTGCGGCTTGTTCACCGTCACGTCGGCCAGATAGCGCAGGATGCGGGTGCCGCGGTCGGCCGAACCGCGCTGGGTCAGCAGCTCGGGCCGCTCGTCGATGAACGAGGTGGTGATGCGTCCGGCGCGGAAATCCGGATCGTCGAGCACGGCCTGCAGGAACGGGATGTTGGTGGCCACGCCGCGGATGCGGAATTCCGCCACCGCGCGCCGGGCCCGCGCCACCGCCGCGCCGAAGTCGCGGCCGCGACAGGTCAGCTTGACCAGCATCGAGTCGAAGTGGGCGCCGACCTCGGCGCCGAGATTCGCCCCGCCGTCGAGCCGGATGCCACCGCCGCCGGGCGAGCGGTAGGCGGTGATGCGGCCGGTGTCGGGACGGAATCCGTTGGCCGGATCCTCGGTCGTGATCCGGCACTGCAGCGCGGCACCGTGAATCGACACGCTGTCCTGACTCAGCCCCAGATCCGCCAGCGACTCCCCGGACGCGATGCGCAACTGCGACTGCACCAGATCCACATCGGTGATCTCCTCGGTCACCGTGTGCTCGACCTGGATCCGCGGGTTCATCTCGATGAACACGTGATGGCCGCGCTCGTCGAGCAGGAACTCCACGGTGCCCGCGCACGAGTAGCCGATCTGGCGCGCGAACGCCACCGCGTCGGCGCAAATACGTTCGCGCAGTGCGGGTTCCAGATTCGGCGCGGGCGCCAGTTCGATCACCTTCTGATGCCGCCGCTGCAGCGAACAGTCGCGCTCGAACAGATGCATGACGTTGCCGTGCTGATCGGCCAGGATCTGCACCTCGATATGCCGCGGGTTGATCACCGCCTGCTCGAGGAAGACCGTCGCGTCCCCGAACGCCGATTCCGCCTCGCGCATGGCGGCCTCGATCGCCTCGCGCAGTTGCACCCGATCCGCCACCCGGCGCATACCGCGACCGCCACCGCCGGCGACCGCCTTCACGAACACCGGGAAGTCCATCTCCTCCGATGCCCGCAGCAGCTCCTCGACATCGGCCGAGGGCGCGCTGGAGTTCAGCACCGGGAGCCCGGCCGCCTTCGCCGCCGCGATGGCCCGCGCCTTGTTACCGGTCAGTTCGAGCACCTCGGCCGAGGGGCCGATGAAGGTGATGCCCTCGGCCGCGCAGGCCGCGGCGAGGTCCGGATTCTCCGACAGGAAACCGTAGCCGGGATAGACCGCATCGGCGCCGGCGGACTTGGCGGCGCTGATGATCTCGGGAATCGAGAGGTAGGCGCGCACCGGGTGTCCGGGGACACCGATCTGGTACGACTCGTCGGCCTTGAGGCGATGCACCGAGTTGCGATCTTCGTAGGGAAAGACCGCCACGGTGCCGATGCCGAGTTCGTAAGCGGCGCGGAAGGCACGGATGGCGATTTCCCCGCGGTTGGCGACCAGCACTTTGGAGAACATTCGATAAAGGTACCTGCCCGGCGAGCGGGGCCGGGCAGTGAATACGGCTTCGCAGCCATCCTCACAAACCGGATCGGCGAGTCTGCGAAGTTGTGTTCTTCCAGCGGAAACATATCCGGCCGGGCGGGCGGCGTTTCCCCTGCCGCTCGCGGTGGATTACGCTCGGGAACGCAGCTGGTTCGCTGCCGTCGACGAGTTGGAGCCCCGAGCGTCGCGCGCAGCGTCGAAACCGGTCCTCGCGGGCCGGCGAGAGGGAACCCGGTGAGAATCCGGGACTGTCCCGCAGCGGTGAACAGGAACGACCGCCGTCATGAGCACTGGATCCATTCCGGGAAGCGACGGCCAGTAGGCGACATCCGGGGCCCTCTCCGGACCGGTCCGCACGACCGATGCCTGTGAGTCCGAAGACCTGCCGGTTGTGCCGGATACGCCGTATCCGGCGGTCACCGCCTCGTGGATCGGGCGGGCGGACCCGTGGCACACCGGATACCCCGGTGCGGCAGTGTTTTTCGGGGCTTCGTCCGTCGTGCGGCGGTGATCTGTGGCTTCCAGTTTGGAGAACACCGTGACTGTCACAACGCATACTCGTTTCACCGCAACGGTTCTGGGCCTGCCGCGCATCGGGCCGCGGCGCGAACTCAAACGTGCTGTCGAAAGCTACTGGGCCGGACGGATCGACGCCGCCGAACTCGAGCGCGTCGCCCGGCAGCTTCGCGCGCAGGGCTGGTCGGCGGCGCAGGCCGCCGGACTCGACGCGGTACCGGTCGGCACCTTCTCGTTCTACGACCAGATGCTGGATACCGCGGTCATGCTCGGCGCGCTGCCGCCGCGGGTCGCCGGCATCGGCGATCCGCTGGACCGCTATTTCGCGGCCGCGCGCGGCGCCGAGGGCATCGAACCGCTGGAGATGACCAAGTGGTTCGACACCAACTACCACTATCTGGTGCCGGAAATCGGCCCGGACACCCGGTTCGCCCTCGATCCGTCGGCCCTGCTCGGCGAGCTGCGGGAGGCGCGTGAGCTGGGCATCCCGGCACGTCCGGTGGTGATCGGGCCGGTGACCTTTCTGGCCCTGTCCAAGGGTGCCGACGGCGGCGCGCCGATGGACCGGCTGGCCGAGCTGATCCCGCTCTACCGCGAGCTGCTGGACCGGCTGGCCGACGCGGGCGCCGCCTGGGTCCAGATCGACGAGCCGGCCCTAGTGCGTGACCTCTCCGAGGCCGAGCTCGTCACCGTGCGCACCACCTACGCCGAATTGAGCGCCGGGGACCGGCGGCCGAGCATCCTGGTGGCCACGTACTTCGGCTCCCCGGGCCCGGCACTGAGCGCCCTGGCCGCCACGCCCATCGAGGGCGTGGCGCTGGACTTCCGTTCCGGCACCACCGCTTCCGAGGTCGCGGCGGTTCCCGCCCTGGCGGACAAGCTGGTGGTCGCCGGAGTGGTGGACGGCCGCAACATCTGGCGCACGGACCTGGAAACGGCGCTGAGTGAGCTGGCGACCCTGCGGGGTTCGGTCGGCGCGCTGGCGGTCTCGACCTCGAGTTCGCTGCTGCATGTGCCGTATTCGCTGGCGGCGGAGTCCGGCCTGGATCCGGTGTTGCGATCGTGGCTGGCGTTCGGCGCCGAGAAGATGGACGAGGTGCGGATATTGGCGCACGCGGTCGGTGCCGGCACCGACGCGGTCGCCGCGGAGCTCGCCGCATCGCGCGCCGCGATCGAAAGCCGCCGCCGCGATCCGCGCCTGCACAACGCGGCCGTGCGAGCCCGGCTCGCCGGCCTCGGCGACGATCGAGCGCAGCGGGCACCGGCGCAGCGCCGTCGCGAGCTGCAGCGCGCACAGCTGCGCCTGCCGCTGCTGCCCACGACCACGATCGGCTCCTACCCGCAGACCACCGCGATCCGCACCGCCCGCGCCGAGCTGCGCACCGGCACGATCGACGACGCGCAGTATCGCGAGCGGATGCGCGCCGAGATCGCGGATGTGATTGCGCTACAGGAGAATCTGGGGCTCGACGTCCTCGTGCACGGTGAACCCGAGCGCAACGACATGGTCCAGTACTTCGCCGAACAACTCGACGGATTCGCCGCCACCGACCACGGCTGGGTGCAGTCCTACGGCACCCGCTGCGTGCGCCCGCCGATCCTCTACGGCGATGTCGTTCGCACCGCGCCGATGACCGTCGAGTGGATCACCTACGCCCAATCGCTGACCGGCAAGCCGGTCAAGGGCATGCTCACCGGTCCGGTCACGATTCTGGCGTGGTCGTTCGTGCGCGACGATCAGCCACTGGCCGAGACCGCGCGGCAGGTGGCGCTGGCCATTCGCGACGAGACGGTGGACCTGGAGGCCGCCGGAATCCGTATCGTCCAGGTCGACGAGCCCGCGCTGCGCGAGCTGCTGCCGCTGCGCCGCGGTGATCAGCAGCCGTACCTGGACTGGGCGGTGGGCGCGTTCCGCCTGGCCACCGCCGGGGTTCGCGACGACACCCAGATTCACACCCATCTGTGCTACTCCGAATTCGGCGAGATCATCGGCGCCATCGCGGCATTGGACGCCGATGTCACGTCGGTGGAGGCGGCGCGCTCGCATATGGAGATCCTCGACGATCTCACCGCCGCCGGGTACGCGCTCGGTATCGGGCCGGGTGTCTACGACATCCACTCACCGCGGGTTCCGAGTGTGGCCGAAATCGAGAATTCACTGCGTGAGGCCATGAAAGCCGTTCCGGCGGAACGGTTGTGGGTGAATCCGGACTGCGGCCTCAAAACCCGCGGCCGCGCCGAGGTGGAGGCGTCGCTGCGCAATATGGTCGAGGCGGCCGCGCTGGTGCGCTGATGCTGTGATGCGCCGTTGGATGTGACGCGCTGCTGCATGTGACGCGCTGCAGCCGCACGGTCGGCGACTCGCCCGGACGCGAGTCGTCGGCCGGACGACCCGCCGTAAAAATTCGGGGCCCAGCAGCTTTTCCGGCAACCTTTTCCACCTGGTAGTTCACCACCTCCGAGCAGCACTTCCACTGTCGTGGGTCTACCGGATCCGGCCGCATACTTCGCACGCTACGCATCATCGAAGTTGATCAAAACTCCTTGCAACAGCAGATTTTTGTACGCGCCTAGTAGCGAAATTGCAATGATTGCGAAGGTGTGAAGGTAGCATCTGCGGCGTGCGCAAGATGTATGCGGGTGCCCGGTTACGGCGGTTGCGCGAAGAACGACGGATGACCCAGGCCGCCCTGGCCAAGTCGTTGGAGCTTTCGCCCAGCTATCTCAATCAGCTCGAACGTGACCAGCGGCCTCTGACGATTCCCGTTCTCCTGAAACTCAATTCGACCTTCGATCTGGATGTGCAGTTCTTCGCCGCCGACTCCGACGCGCGGCTGGTCTCGGACCTGCACGAGGTGCTCGTGGAAGCGGCCGGCGGTACCGCCCCACCCGCCGCGGAGGTCGAGGATCTCGCCACCCGGCTCCCGGAGGTCGCCAAGACCATCGTCGCCATGCATCGCCGTCTGCGCGCTACCACCGATCAGCTCGATCTGTTGTCGTCGAAGGTCGCCACCCCGGCCGGTACGCCCGGTGTGCCGATGCCCTACGAGGATGTGCGCGATTTCTTCTACGACCACCACAATCACATTCCCCAATTGGATCTGGCCGCCGAACGGCTGTTCGACGAATGCGGTCTGACCATCGGATCGATCGATCGCCAACTGGCGCGCGTCGCCGAGGAGCGGGCCGGTGTCACCGTGCTGGTCCGCGGCGACGGCGCCGACCCGGCCATCCCGAAACGGCGCTTCGACCCCGAGACCCGCACCCTCATCCTCGCGCGCCGGCTGCGCCCCGGTCAGCGGGCATTCCAGATCGCCACCACACTGGCCTTCCTGCTGCACGGCGATCTGCTCGACGAGGTTCTCGACGCCACCCCGTCGCTGGTCGGTGAATCGCGGGCCCTGGCCCGGGTCGGGCTGGCCAACTATTTCGCGGGTGCGGTGGTGCTGCCGTACGGGAAGTTCCTGCGCTCGGCCGAGGAACTGTCCTACGACATCGACCTGCTCTCGCTGCGATTCGAGGTCGGCTTCGAGACGGTCTGCCATCGGCTGAGCACCCTGCAGCGGCAGGGACAGCGCGGGGTGCCGTTCTTCTTCGTCCGCACCGACCGAGCGGGCAACATCTCGAAACGCCAGTCCGCCACAGCGTTTCACTTTTCCCGGGTGGGCGGCAGTTGCCCGCTGTGGGTGGTGCACGAGGCGTTCTCCCATCCCGGCCGGATCCTCACGCAGGTCGCGGCCATGCCGGACGGCCGGCGCTATCTGTGGATCGCGCGCACGACCTATCCCAGTCCGCACGGCTTCGGCACCGCCACCAAGGAATTCGCGGTCGGGCTGGGCTGCGATATCGAATACGCCGATCGGCTGGTGTACTCGCAGGGCCTGCAACTCGACGAACCGGCCGCCGCGGTGCCGATCGGCGCCGGATGCAAGGTGTGCGAACGGCCCGCCTGTCCGCAGCGCGCATTCCCGCAGATCGGTCGCCCGCTGGCGGTCACCGAGAATTCCAGCGTCGATCTGCCGTATCCGCCCGCGATCCGGTGATCAGGATTTCGCCAGATATTCCAGCCGCTCGGAGTCGACGGCGGCATGCATCATATTCGCCAGGCCCGGATGGTCGGTCAGCCCCGGATCGGCGTCCACGACCTCCCGCGCCAGCACCTGGGCGGTGGTGATGACGTCGAGATCGTCGAGCAGCGAGAGCAGTTTCAAACTGCGCGCGGTACCCGACTGCGCGGAACCCAGCACATCGCCCTCCCGGCGCTGTCGCAGATCGAGCACCGACAGTTCGAAGCCGTCCAGCGTGCCGGCCACCGCCTCCAGCCTCGCCATGGCCGTGCCCATCGGCGAGGTTTCGGTGATGAGCAGGCACAGCCCCGGATGTTTACCCCGGCCCACCCGGCCGCGCAGCTGATGCAGCTGGCTGACGCCGAACCGATCGGCGTCCACGATGACCATGACGGTCGCGTTGGGCACGTCGACGCCGACCTCGACGACCGTCGTGCAGACCAGCACGTCGATATCGCCGTCGTTGAACGAGCGCATCACGCGGTCTTTGTCGTCGGTCGGCAGCCGGCCGTGCAACAAGCCCAGCCGCAGGTCGGCCAGCGGCCCGGTGCGCAGCGTCTCGAACACGTCGATCGCGGCGTGGGTGGTCGGCGCCTCGCCCGTGTCGTCGTCGGCTTGCTTCCGGCTCTTGCCTTTCGACTTGGCGCCCTTCTTCGCTGCGCCGTCGTCCTCCTCGTCGCCGATGCGGGAGCACACCACATACGCCTGCCGGCCCGCCGCCACCTCCTCGCGGATCCGTTCCCAGGCGCGTTCGACCCACGCCGGTTTCATCCGGGCGGGCACTACTCGGGTGGTGATCGGTGAGCGCCCGCGCGGTAGCTCGGTCAGGGTGGAGGTTTCCAGATCGCCGAGGGTGGTCATCGCGATGGTGCGCGGAATCGGCGTCGCGGTCATCACCAGTAGATGCGGGGTGATGCCGTCTTTCGCCTTGGCGCGCAAGGCATCTCGCTGCTCCACGCCGAAGCGGTGCTGTTCGTCGACGATCACCATGCCGAGGTCGAAGAATTCGACCGCGTCCTGGATCAGCGCGTGTGTGCCGATCACGATGCCGGCCGTCCCGGTCACCACGTCCAGCAGTGCCGCCTTCTTCGCAGTCGCCGACATCGAACCGGTCAGCAGCACCACCTTGGTGGCCCGGTCGGCGGCGCCCAGTTCGCCCGCCGCACCGAGGTCGCCGAGCATGGACCGCAGCGACCGATAGTGCTGGGCGGCAAGGACTTCCGTCGGCGCCAGCAGCGCACACTGCAGTCCGGCGTCGACCACCTGCAGCATCGCGTGCAGCGCGACGATGGTCTTACCGGAACCGACCTCACCCTGCAGCAGCCGGTGCATGGGATGCGGGCGCGACAGGTCGCCGGAGATCTCGGCGATCACCTTGTTCTGGCCGGCCGTCAGTTCGAACGGCAGGCGTTGTTCGAATTCGGCGGCGATGCCGTCGGAACGCGGCGGGCACGCCCGCGCGGTGCGCCCGGCCGCGTCGTGGCGGCGTTGGGCCAGTACCAGCTGCAATGCCAGCGCCTCGTCGAAGCGCAGCCGCTGCCGGGCCTGGTCGATATCGGATTTCCGTTCGGGTAGGTGGATCAGCCGCAGCGCATCCGAGACGGGGAGCAGCTCGTGGTCTTCGCGAAGATCCCGCGGCAGCGGATCGTCGATCGGATCGAGTTGGTCGAGCACCTGCCGCACACACGCCAGGATGTCCCAGCTCTGCACCTTGGCGGTCGCCGGATACACCGGAATGTATTCCCGTTCGAAGAACGAGATGTCCACTCCCCCGGCACCTTTCGCGCTCTCCGCCAGACCGCGCAGCGCGCCGCCGCCGCGCACGGAGGTGAGACTGTCCACCGATTCGGCGGTCTCGGGCAGGATCAGATACGACGGATGCGACAGATTCCAGCGATCCGGCCGCCACCAGTGCACGGTGCCCGACATCATGGCCCGGACACCCTGTTTGACGAGGTAGCTCACCTTGTCGCCGTTGAAGAAGGTGATCTCCACCGGTTTCGCGGAGCCGGTGTCCAGTTCCACCTTGAGCAGTTTGCCGCGGCGCTGCCGCATCGGCCGCAGTTCGGTCTTGCTCACCCGGCCCACCACCGTGATGTGGGCGCCCTCCTCGGGGGCCTCCTCGGTGAGCGGCTGCCCCTGGGTGGCATAGCGCAGCGGATAGTGGCGCAGCAGATCCTCGACGATATGCATATCGAAGGCGTCGGCCAGCGGTTCGGCCGCCTTCACCCCCAGCACATGGTCGAGCCGGTCGCTCAGTGTCGCCATCTACTCCACCCCGATCTGGACCAGGTCCACGGCCTGTCCGCCGTCGTAGGTGACGACTTCGACGCCGGGAAATTCCGTGGTGATGTGTGTGGTGAGTTCGTCCGCCAATCCGGCGGGCGCCTGCGCGCCCAGCAGCAGCGTCACCAGTTCCCCGCCCAGCCCGAGCATGCGATCGAGCAGGGTGCGGGCGGCCCGGCGCAGGTCCGGATCGATGACGACCACGTCGTGGCCGACCAGGCCGAGACCGTCGCCCTGTTCGCACGTGCCGACGATGGTCAGCGCGCGTTCGGTGGCGACGCGGACCGCGCCCCACCGGGTACTGGCCGCCGATTGCGACATCGTCAGCGCATCGTCGACGGCCAGGCTGCCGCTGTCGTGCAGGGCGAGGGCCGCCAGCCCCTGCACCATGGAGCCGCTGGGCAGCATCATCACCTCGCGCCACCCGTCCCGGGCGGCCATACCGAGCGCCACCAGCTCCGGCGCGGGCAGCGCCCCGTTGGGCAGCACCAGCACCTCCCGCTGCGGCATCGCGCGGATGGCGGCCAGCAGCCGGTCGGCGGTCACCGCACCGGTGAGCACGACGGCACCGGAGTCCTCGAACAGACGCACCGCCCCGGCGCCGGTGGCGATCGCGAGAATGCCTCGATCGGACTGTCCCTGCGCGGCAACGGACGTGCCGAGCAACCCCTCGATCCGGATATTGCCCAGGGCGCCGGCGGCGAGGCCCGCCTCCACCGCGGCGCCGGCATCGGCGCAATGCACGTGCGCCGACCAGCTGCCCTCGCCGTCGCCGACGACGACCACCGAATCTCCCAGCGTGGCAAGGTCGTGACGCAACCGGTCGATGCGCGCCGGATCGGTCTCGCCGATCCGGTACATGACCTCGTACTGCGGCACGCTCGCCCGATTTCGCCGGCCCGACTCCGCCCCGGCGTGCCGGACGGCTTCCGTGCCGGATTCGCTCTGCGGCGAGATCATCGGCAGCGCAGCATCGTTCGTTCGCGATCGCATACTCGTGATGTGCGCGCGATCGAAACCCGCCGGTGCCCCGCGGCTCGCGACGGAGCCGTCGCCCGCGAGCGCCTCCGGCCGGATCTCCCCGGGGCGCACCGGCGAATCCGGCTGCGCCGCAGTGTTGTTCGCCCGCGCGGTCGGGGAATCGTCACCGGGAGCATCGCGTCGCACCGGCCCGGCGGCCCGCCGCGCGGGGGCGGAATCGGTCACCCGGTAGACCGGACGCGCCGGCGCGCTCCCGGTACACACCTCCACGAGGGCGTCCAGCAGGACCAGCAGCCCGCGCGCCCCGGCATCGACCACACCGGCCGCACGCAGCACCACCAGTTGTGACGGGGTCTCGCCGAGCGCCTTCACCGCGCCGTCGGCGGCGGCCACGGCCACCGCGGCGACCGTCTCCTCCGCACAGTCCTCGGCGCGGTCCGCCGCCGCCTCCAGCACGGTGAGCATGGTGCCCTCGACCGGTTCGCTCAGCGATTCCCGGACCAGTACCGCCGCCCGGCGCAACGCGGTACGCAGCGTGGCCGCGGTGAGGCCGTCGCGATCGGCCGATTCGGCCAGCCCCCGCAGGACCTGCGACAGGATGATGCCCGAATTTCCGCACGCCGCGGCGGTCGCGGCCCGGGCCGTGGCAGCGAGCAGATCGGCGGCATCGTCGGGCGGATCGGCGTCGCCGGGTATCTCCGTCGCGGCGAGCGCGGCGCGCATGGTGATGAGTAGATTGGTTCCGGTGTCGGAATCGGCCACCGGAAAGACGTTCAGCGCGTTGATCTCCTCGCGATGGGCGAGCAGGTGTTCCACACACAGCGCGCCCCACTGCCGCAGTGCGGCCGCATCGAGCCTCTCCCGGACCCCGCGCACGTCACCGTCCTTCCCGCCACCGCGATCACACCGTCGAACCCGCCAGCCAGGGTAGTCGTCCACACCGACAGCCTCGACACGCGAAGCCCGGTGAGGACGGGGATCCGCCGGTGCCGGCGCCGCGGCCGCGGATCGGCGCACGCGGCGCCCCCGGGGCGATTGGACATCGAATACGACCGGCCGCTACTCTTGCAGGGTTGCCTCACGCGGCCGCTGCCCGGTTGCGTTGACCGGCGGTAGCGCTGGTAGGCATTGAGGATAAAGTTTCCGGACAGGCTGTCTCCCCGACAGCGGTCCCCCATGACATGAAGGAGCTCGCGACTATGGCTGCCGTCTGCGACGTCTGCGCCAAGGGCCCCGGCTTCGGTAAGTCGGTTTCGCACTCGCACCGGCGCACCAACCGTCGCTGGAACCCGAACATCCAGACCGTTCGTGCGCAGGTTGCCCCCGGCAACACCCGCCGCATGAACGTCTGCACCTCCTGCCTGAAGGCCGGAAAGGTTGTTCGCGGCTGAGCTGCGTAGACATCTTCGACGCCCCGGCGCACCCACAGGGTGACCGGGGCGTTGTCATGTGGTCACCCGCCGTCATGTCGTCACCCGGCAGGACGCGATGGTGAACCCGCACCGCCCGCGGATCGCGGCGGCGTCCACCGAATACGCCCGTGATCTGGCGATCTGCCATATCGAATCGTGGCGGGAGGCCTATCGCGGCCTGGTGCCCGACCACGTGCTCGCCGCCTTCGACGTCGACCGCCGTGCCGCCCGGTGGGCCGCGCTCATCGCTTCGATCGACGAGAGCGCGGCGGCCGACCGAACGGCCCACACCATCGTGCTGGCCCTCGACGACACCCGCGCCCCCGGCGATCGCGTCCTCGGATTCGCACACGCCGGCCCGCCTCGCGACGAACCGCGCGTCGCCGATCGGGAACTGTATGCGCTCTACGTCCGGGCCGACCGATACGGCACCGGCATCGCGCAGGAATTGCTGCGTGCGATTCTCCTCCCCGACACCGACACCGCGTTATGGGTGTTCGAGGAGAATCCACGCGCCCGGAATTTCTATCGAAAGTTCGGATTCGCCGCTGACGAGGCCCGCCGAATCGAACCGTTCTCCCTGGCGAGCGAGCTCCGGATGATCGCCCGCCGCCCGATTACTGGGCGCCGGTGAAGCAGTCGAGTCCGCCCTGCGCGCTGATGCTCTGGAAGATGCACAGACCGCGCGCATTGACGTTGGACGACAGCGACGACGAACCCGTCTGCGGATCCCACAGGGCCAGCACCGGTCCCGCGTGCTGAGTGGTGGTGACCTCTTCCTGCGGGGTGGCCGGCTCCAGCGGCAGGCCCGCGGCCTGCGCTATCGCGGGTGCGCCGAGAACCGCCGCACCGGCGGCGACGGCGACTACGGCACCGCGCACGGATGTGATCTGCATGCATCTGCTCCTGTTTCGCTCGAACTGTTACGCCGCGGTCAGGGCAAGCGCCAATCGACCGGGGCGGCCCCCAATGTACCGAGCAATTCGTTGGTGCGGGAGAAAGGCCTCGATCCGAAGAAACCGCGCGAGGCCGACAGCGGTGAGGGATGGGCGGATTCGATGATCGGGACATCGCCGAGCATCGGCTTCAACGTCGAGGCGTCGCGGCCCCACAGAATCGCCACCAGCGGCTGCTCGCGGGCCACGAGCGCGCGAATTGCCTGCTCGGTCACCGCTTCCCAGCCCTTGCCCCGATGCGATGCGGGCTGGCCGGGCGAGACCGTCAGCACTCGGTTCAGCAGCAGCACACCCTGATCCGACCACGGCGAGAGGTCACCGCACGACGGGGTCGGATGGCCGAGATCGCGCGAGTACTCGGAGAAGATGTTCGCCAGGCTGCGCGGTACCGGCGAAACATCCGGCGCCACCGAGAAACTCAGGCCCATCGCATGACCGGGGGTCGGATACGGGTCCTGTCCGACGATCAGCACGCGCACCTTGTCGAAGGGGCGGGTGAAGGCACGTAAGACGTTCTCTCCCTTGGGGAAGTATCCGCGTCCGGCGGCATTTTCCGCCCGCAGGAACTCGCCCATCTCGGTGATCCGGTCGGCCACCGGTTCCAATGCCTCGGCCCAGCCCGTATCGATGATCTGCGGCAGTGGTTTCGCGCCCATGTCGGGAAAAGATAGTCGCCGCGGCTCGGCGTCGTCACGCCGCCCATCCGCCGTCGCATCATCGGGCCGCATGCTGTTCGCCCCCTCCGAACGACTCCCAGCCCAGCGGGCCCGGCCACCGCGCTCCGTCGACGAAAACGCCGGAGCCGGTGCACACCCGGCCGATCGCCCGCCAGCCCGGCGGGATCGCGGTACCGGCTCCGAAGGTGGCGGCGAAGGCATGGTCCTCACCGCCGGTGAGTACCCAGCCGAGCGGATCGGCGTGCAGCGCGGCGGCGACCGGCGACAGCGCCGGATCCGCCACGGCCGCCGAGTCGACATCGACCGCCACACCGGAGGATTCGGCGATATGGGACAGATCGGCGAGCAGTCCGTCGGAGACGTCGGTCATCGCGGTGATCCCCATGGCATCCGGCAACTCCAGCACGGCGGAGTACGGCGGTCGCGGAACCCGATGGGCGGCAATCACATCGGCGAACCGCTCGGCGCCGGCAGCACCGGCCGACAGGGCCGCCAGTCCCGCCGCCGACCAGCCGAGCCGGCCGGCGACCGCGACGATATCGCCGTCGCGTGCCCCCGAGCGCAGCACGGTCCGGCCTCGCGGATCTCCGAACGCGGTCACCGAGATCACCACCTGGGGGCTGCGCACCACATCGCCCCCGGCGATCGAGGCCCCGGCCCGCCGCGCCTCCGCCCACATACCGTCGACCAACCCGTCGACGAACGCCACCGGCGTCTCGGCGGGACAGCCCAGCGCCACCACGAACGCGCTGGGCGCGGCACCCATCGCGACGACATCGGCGGCATTCTGCGCGATCGCCTTCGCCCCGATGTCCTGCGGCCGCGACCAGTCCAGCCGGAAATGCCGATCTTGTACGAGCATGTCGGTACTGACCACGTAGCGCCCGGCCGGGGCCGCCACCACCGCCGCATCGTCCCCGGGCCCCAACTCGACGCCACCACCGAACGAACGCCCGGCGTTCATCCGTTCGATCAATGCGAATTCGCCCAGGTCGCGCACGGTGCGCGGGCCGCTCTCGGTGATGTCGATCTCCTTCTTCCCACCCGGTTACGTCACCGGGGACACCACACTCCGACGCTACCCTGTGCCCGGGCAGCCGCACCGATCCGCTGTGGCCTCCCCTCGGGCGCGGCAGCGCCCGGATGCCGCGGGAGCGCGCCGACGGCCGTTCGATACCCTCGAACACGCATTTCCAGACAATCAGCCGGGCGCGACGCCCGCCCGGCACGAGTGGAGACGAATCCCGGATGAGTAGCGAGACGGACCGGCCGACAGCGGACACCCCGCAGCCCGACCGACCGGAGTCCGAGCCCGGCCTGCCGGCCGCGGCCGGTTCGGAACCCGCTACCGACCGGCCCGAGAATTCCGCGCCGACCGCGTCCGAGACCCCCGAGTCCGATGCGGCCGAGTCGTCGAAGTCGCAGCCGGCCGAGTCCGAATCCACCGATCGCGGCGATTCCGACCGCGACGCCTCGTCGGACACCGAATCCACCGCCGAGCAGGCCTCCGACGACTCCGGCCCGCAGCTGCATCCGGCGCTGATCGCGACCGCCGTCGCACTTCCGGTGGCGCTGATCGTCGTCGTCCTCGTCATCGCGGCCATGTCGCGACAGTCCGCCGGTCGCGAGCCGCTGGCGCTGGGCTCGGTACCGGCGCCCGCCGCGTCGAGCCAGGATTGCACCGCCCTGCTGGCCGCACTGCCGGAGTCACTCGGCGACGACTACACCAAATCCGAACTCGCCCAACCGGCTCCGCCCGCGACCGCGGCCTGGCAGTCGCCGGGCGGCGGCGATCCGATCGTGCTGCGCTGCGGCCTGGACCGGCCCCTGGAATTCGACAAGGCGTCCGCCCTGCAGGTGGTCAACGGCGTGAACTGGTTCGAGGTGCGCGATCAGACCAGCGGCGTGACCTCGGGCACCTGGTACGCGGTGGACCGCGGCACCTATATCGCCGTGACCATGCCCGCCAAGGCGGGCCCCTCTCCGCTGCAGGAGATTTCGAACACGATCGCCGAGACCGTGCCGGCGAAGCCGCTCGATCCGAACCCTGTTCCGAACTGAAAGCCGTTGCCGCACAGATCGGCTGGGCCGGGCGGTGACGCGGATCAGGCGCGCGGTAGGCGGGCCCGGCCGGTGCTCAGATCTATCTCCGTCTCACCGGGAGTCCCGTCCCCCGGATTCTCCCGGTGCATGAGAACCGTCTGCCGCTCCTCGAATTCGTGCCGTTTGCCCGCGTCGAACAACGCGTCGAACTGCTCGAATCCGATACCCGCCGCACTCGGCCCGGTGGAATCGCGCATCCACGGCAGCGCGGCGCGGCCGGTCATCTTCCGGTAGCCCACCTCGGCGAAGGCGACCGCGATGATCAGCAGCGCCAACCCGGGCAGAGTCATCGCGAGCATCACCCCACCCAGATTACGCGGGCCGGGCCGCCGCTCAGCGCAGTCCGGTGCCCCGGGTCAATGCCGTCTCGATCAGCGTGGTGATCAGGGTGCGATTGTCGATTCCGGTGGCATCCCACATGCGCGGATACATCGAGATCGAGGTGAATCCGGGCAAGGTGTTGATCTCGTTGATCACCGGTCCGGATTCGGTGACGAAGAAGTCGACCCGAGCCAGCCCCTGACAGTCCAGCGCGCGGAACGCCCGCACCGAAAGCTCCCGGATCTGTTGCGACATATCGTCGTCCAGCTTGGCCGGAATATCGAACTCGCACACGTCGTCGAGGTATTTGGTGTCGAAATCGTAGAATTGCGGTGTGCCGGAAGCGGTTTCGCTCTCGGAAACGTCGTCGCCCGGCATGCGGATCTCGGCGATCACGCTGGCCTGCACCCGGCCGTCCGGGAATTCCAGTACGCCACACTCGACTTCGCGTCCGACGATAGCGGCTTCCACGATCACCTTCGGATCGTGCAGACGAGCCGCGGCGATCGCCGAATCGAGATCGATCCAGTCCTCGACCTTGGTGATGCCGATCGAGGAACCCCCGCGCGCGGGTTTGACGAATACCGGCAGGCCGAGCCGGTCCCGGTCGGCCTCGCTCAGGGTGTCGGTGCCGGGGCGCAGCACCACCTGCGTGCCGACCGGAAGTCCTTCCGCGGCAAGCAGTTTCTTGGTGAACTCCTTGTCCATGCCGGTGGCGCTGGCCAGCACGCCGGGGCCGACGTAGGGCACCCCCGCCAGCTCCAGCAGCCCCTGCAGGGTGCCGTCCTCGCCCCACGGCCCGTGCAGCACCGGAAACACCACGTCGACCACGCCGAGCAACGCTTCGGCGCCGTCGAGCGCGACCAGGGCGCCCGAGCGGCTCGGGTCGGCGGCCAGGGTCAGCACGGTGCCGGCCGAGTCGACCGTGGGCAGCGCGCGTTCGCGAATGGCGAGTGCGCGCGCATCGGCGCCGCTGAGCACCCAGGCGCCCTCGCGGGTGATGCCGATGGGCACCGCCTCGTAGCGTTCGGGATCCAGGTTGGTCAGCACCATGCCGGCCGAAACGCACGACACCGCGTGCTCGTTGCTGCGGCCACCGAACACCACCGCAACCCTGATCCGGTTTGTCATAGTCCGAACCGTACCCCGGCCGGACCGAAATCATTCATTCCGGTTTGATCCGCCGACCGAGTAATTGCCCGACGGCATCGGAAACCGAGAGCCCCTCGTGACAGACCTGGTGCACCGCGGTGGTCAGCGGCATCTCCACATGGTGGGTCTCGGCCAGCGCGCGGATCGAGGTGCACGACTTCACACCCTCCGCGACCTGCCCGTGCGTCGCGTCCTGCGCGGCCCGCATCGACCCGCCTGCGCCCAGCACATGGCCGAAGGACCGGTTGCGCGACAGCGGCGAGGTGCAGGTTGCCACCAGATCGCCGACGCCGGCCAGACCCGCGAACGTGACCGGATTCGCACCCAGGGCCACACCCAGTCGAATGATCTCGGCGAGCCCGCGGGTGATCAGACTGGCGACGGAGTTGTCGCCCAGTCCCATGCCCGCGGCGATCCCGCAGGCCAATGCGATCACGTTCTTGCACGCGCCGCCGATCTCGCAGCCGATCACATCGGTATTGGTGTAGGGCCGGAAATAGCCGGTGGCGCAGGAATGCTGCACCGTCTCCGCACGTGCGGCGTCGGAGCAGGCGACCACGGAGGCGGCCGGCTGTTCGGCGGCGATCTCGCGGGCCAGGTTCGGGCCCGACAGCACCGCGATGCGCCCGGGATCCGCGCCGGTCACCTCCGCGACGACCTCGCTCATCCGCATCAGGGTTCCGGTCTCGATGCCCTTGGCCAGACTCAGCAGCGTCGCATCGGAGCGGATCGCCGCGCGCCAGTGCGCGAGATTGGGACGCAAGGACTGGGACGGAACCGCCAGCACGACGATGTCGGCATCGTCGAGGGCCACCCGGTAATCGTCGGTGGCCGCGATCCCGTCGAGCCACACGTCGGGTAGGTAGGCGGGATTGCGATGTTCGGTCGCCACGGCCTTCGCGATCTCGGACCGTCGCGCCCACATCGTGACCTCGGTACCCGCGTCGTTGAGCACTTTCGCGAATGCGGTACCCCAGGATCCCGCACCCATCACTGCCGCCCTCGTCATCGTTTCAATATGCCACTCGCCGCCGCGCGAGTATCCGGTACTCGGGGGTTCGCGTGTTCGATCGGTCACTGCTCGCAGCCTGCGACCACCCGGAACGTGCGACCATGAACGCATGCGTCCGGATGCCGTCCACGCCGTGATCGCGGTCAAGCACCTCGACCGAGCCAAGAGCCGACTCGCCGACCGATTGCCGGCCGGTGAACGCTCGCGGCTGGTGCTGGCCATGCTGTCGGATACGGTCGCCGCCGCCCTGGCCGCCGGACTGGGCTCGGTCACGGTGGTGACACCCGACCAGCGCGTGGCTAAAGTCGTGCGCGAGCTCGGTGCGACGGTCCATCCGGACCCGTCCGCGCCGGCCCTCGCCGATACACCGGCGCCCGCCGATACCGCACGGCCGCTCGCGGACAGCGACGGCCTGAACACCGCACTGGCCTCGGCCGCCGTCGCCGTGCGCGAGCGCCACGGCGCCGTCGATCTGCTTGCGCTGCAGGCCGATCTGCCGGCCGTGCACGCCGACGAATTGCGATCGATGCTCGCCGCCGCCCCCGGCAGCGGCCGCTCCGTGATCGTCGACCACACCGGCCGGGGCACCGCGGCCCTGCTCGTCCGCGCGGCGGGCCACGCC